>NZ_JAERSD010000004.1:54329-294803 GCF_017912555.1 Bacillus sp. REN3
TCGAAAGACGACTTTGCGGTACCTTTCGGCCCTCACGATAGACGATTTGGGCACGAGAAGACCTCTTGCGTTACCTTTTGGCCCTCACGGTAGACGATTTGGGCACGAGAAGACCTCTTGCGTTACCTTTCGGCTTCCCAGGGAGCACGGTTGGGATCGAAAGGCGACTTTGCGGTACCTTTTAGCTCTCACGGGAACCCGATTGAACACTGTCTGCCAATGATTGGACCCCTTGCAAGCCCAATCCCGCCTCGTAACGCCCTCTTAACCCTTGTCTCAGGCATTATTTTAAACACAATCCATTGATCCACTTCTCATAATAAACTTATGTAATAAGGACAGGGCTTTGCCCTGTGAAATCAGTCTTCATATTTCCTGAATGCAATGGTCGCATTATGGCCGCCAAAGCCAAGCGAGTTGCTAATCGCGGCATTTACTTGTTGCCTGCGGGTTTTATTAGGCACATAGTCCAGATCGCATTCCGGATCCGGGTTCACGAGATTGATGGTCGGCGGCAGGATACCTTCCTTCAAAGCCTTGACTGTGAAAATCGCTTCCACTCCGCCGGCAGCTCCGAGCAGGTGGCCTGTCATCGATTTCGTCGAACTTACCGCCAGTTTGTATGCCTGTTCCCCAAATACTGTCTTGATTGCTATTGTTTCGTATTTATCATTGTATTCCGTGCTTGTTCCGTGGGCGTTGATATATCCGACTTCTTCCGGTGCCATGCCGGCATCGTCTAGCGCCATTTTCATTGCCCTTGCTCCTCCTTCGCCTTCAGGAGCCGGAGCGGTAATATGGTAAGCGTCTCCGGTTGCGCCGTAGCCTACGATTTCTGCATATATTTTTGCGCCGCGGGCGAGGGCGTGATCAAGTTCTTCAAGCACGACGATTCCAGCTCCTTCTCCCATTACGAAGCCGTCACGGTCTTTATCGAAGGGCCTGCTAGCAGTCTTAGGGTCATGGTTGGTCGATAGGGCTGTATTGGCACAAAAACCGGCAAACGACATTTTCGTTATTGGCGCTTCAGCACCGCCTGTTACCATTACATCCGCATCTCCGCGCTGGATAACCTTGAAGGCATCACCGATTGAGTTCGTTCCGGTTGCACAGGCAGTCACCGTGCAGGAATTGAAACCTTTTGCTCCAAGAGTGATTGAAACCTGGCCAGTCGCCATGTCAGGGATCATCATTGGCACAAAGAATGGACTGACCCTGCGGTATCCTCTATTAAGGAAAGTTTCATGCTGCTGCTCGAATGTTTCCATCCCCCCGATGCCAGATCCGATCCAGACACCAACCCTTGGTGCATTTTCATCGTTGATTTCAAGATTCGCATCCTTTACGGCCATCAAGGAGGCAGCTACAGCGTAATGTGTGAAGCGGTCCATTTTTCTAGCATCTTTCCTGTCAATGAAGTTTTCAATATTGAATTCTTTTACTTCAGCGGCTACCTTTGCAGGATAATCATCTGCATTCAGGCGTGTTACCGGTCCGATTCCCGATACACCATTAATGATATTGTTCCACGTCGTTTCTGCGTCATTTCCTACAGGTGTGACTGCACCGATTCCAGTCACTACAACTCTGCGTTTCTCCATCCTATTGCATCTCCTTTAACATAAGAGTTCATTTTCCCCAGCGCATTGCAATCGCGCCCCAAGTCAGGCCACCGCCGAAGCCGACCATGATGATGACATCCCCATCTTTGATTTTCCCTGCTTCCAATTCTTCAGCAAGCGAAATTGGAATCGAAGCAGCGGATGTATTTCCGTACTTATGGACTGTTTTGGACATTTTTTCAATTGGCAGTTCCAGTCGTTGGCGTGCAGACTCCATGATCCTGATATTCGCCTGATGGGGAATAAGGAAATCCACATCCTCTTTTGAAAGACCCGCCTTTTCCAGGACGTTGATACTGCTTTCTCCCATTTGCCTGACGGCGAATTTAAAAACTTCCCTTCCGTTCATGACAACGTAATCATCCTGGTACAGATACTTTCCGCCTGAACCATCTGCTCCAAGTTCGAAGGAAAGGACGCCCATGCCTTCTGAGACAGGTCCCATGACAACCGCGCCAGCCCCGTCACCAAACAGGACAGCTGTATTCCGATCTTCCCAATCTGTAATTTTCGACAGTTTTTCTACACCAACTATTAAAACATATTTATAGGTGCCTGCTTCAATGAATTGTTTTGCCGTCACCATGCCATACATAAAACCGGCACAGGCTGCGCTTAAATCCATCGCAGCTGCTTTTTTCGCCCCAAGCTGTTCCTGGAGCATGCAGGATACGGTCGGGAATGGCTGATCAGGTGTGACAGTTGCCACCAGGATCAAGTCAATCTCCTCCGCCGAAATTCCCGCCTTGTCAATCGCTTCCTTTGCTGCACGATATCCCATATGCGAAGTATCGATATCTTCCCCGGCAATCCTTCTTTCTTCAATCCCTGTCCTTGTGCGGATCCATTCATCAGAAGTGTCCATCCTCTTTTCCAAGTCCAGGTTCGTCACGATATTTTCGGGTAAATATCGTCCAACCCCAATTATCCCTGCGTTCATGGGATCCATCTCCTTTTTATAAAAGTTATCCTATATCTATTTTTAATATCAAATATTATGACTTGGTACTAATTTTATCAGAACCTCTCTCCATTCTGCAACAGTAATTTCTTAATTCCGCACCAGCCCTGATCCATTGATGTCCATCTTTCATACACTAACAGTGATAAACAAACATATAGGAAGGCGGGAATGGTATGGCTGATGAAGAATTGCGGGATATCCTGGGTATTGGGAGGAAGGATGCCAAAAGTGATGGGAATGAGACCGAGGGAAGGGATGATTTTTTCAGTCGCTTCATGTTCGGCGGACGGGAGCCGGAGCCTGTCCCGGAGATAAAAAAGGCTGGAGTGCCGAGGTTCCTTGATGACATAGACCTCGATCAATTGCTCTCTCATGTAGATACGCTGATAACATCTGCACAGGAACTTAAACCATTATTCAGTAAAGCTAAGCCTTATCTTGATCAATTCATGAACAAGCAAAAGAGCTGAGCGAAAGGCTCAAGAAGTTATAATGCATTATTTTAAAGGCTCTATTAAACCTTGGTGTGATTTCCACTCCAGAGACACGCTTTCCGCGGGGCGTCAGTGGAGCTGGTCCAGCTTCAGCGCTTAGCCCGTCCGAGTCGCTTCGCTCCTGCCAATGAAGTCAAAGAGCGACTTGACCGTCAGGCCCTTCGACGGACAGGACGTCCTAGTGCCGACGTTGCCGCAGGACGCGGCGGTCTTAGTCGGCCAACGCTTGTTGGGGCTGACCAAAGCGCTTCAGCTTCCCCATCTCCTCGGCACTAAGGGCGCCTGCGGGGTCTCCACCTTGCCGCTGTTTTCGCAGGACACTGAATGGCTCCGGCGAATTCGCCCACGCACGAAGGAAATGCATTAGCATTTTCAAGGAGGACGTCCCATCCGTTCCAATCAACTCTTAAAAAAACAACATTCAGCTTTAACACAGCCATTTTAAAAAGGGTTAGGCAATCAGGGAATAATTAGCCGCGTATATGACATAGGCCGTCCCGTTTTAAAAAATGGAGAAATGCAAATCATCAACGGCAACCAGGCCGTTCACCATTTTGCATCTCTCCAAATCGCACTTGTTTTCTCTAGACTTTCCAAGGGCAAAAATTCATTAAAAGGGCGTTAATCTCCTGGATTAACGCACCTGCCTAACTTCCTGTCATTCTTTTGCAGCATCAGCTTTGCCAAGCTCGTACGCTTCGTTCATCACTTTAGTAAACAGCGAGAAAAATGGCTGAAGATTGTCCATTGTCAGTTCGATTCCAGCTGCCTCCAGCTGTTGCTGTGCCTCGGGAAGGTGCTTCATCGCAATTTGCATGAACTCCATTGTCTTATCGTTTCTCTCCATGATTGCAATCTCCTTTGCTGTGATTATTGTTTGGGCAATTTGCCTGTCTCTTTGTAGGATTGGATCGATTCGGCCAATCTTTGCCTGAATTCATCATCAACCTTCGGGCTGAACGCTCCAAGCGAGATGACATCGTCCTTAAAATCAAAGAATAGGTTGCCTGATTCCAGCTTACCTTTATTGAATCTTCGGGCAGATAATTCATATAAATCATCCACATGCTGGACAGTGCTTGTCAATACAGTCGATTCCCCAAAGTCTGACTGGTCGGAAATATAACCAATTACATATTTGCCTTTTTCCTTCACTCTTTCTATGACAGGGACATTGAAGCCATCACCAGCAGGATAGATGACATCATTCCCTTCAGCGAGCATTTGATCAAGGGCTTCAAGCGCTTTTTCATCATCATCCCAATGCCCGACATATCGGATCTCTACCTCAATGTCCTTGTTTTCATAAACGGCCCCTTCATAGAAGCCTTCCACTTCAGGCTGCCACTCAAATGCCGCCAGGACGCCAATTTTTCCACTCTTGGACATGTGGCTGGCAACCATTCCGCCGAAGAATCCCATCGCATAGGCGTTAAAATTAAGGCTGGTTGTGTTTTTCTCGGTAGCATCTCCATTAAAACTAATAAAATGGATATCCGGGTATTCCTCAGAGAGCTTGTTGAAAAAGGCTGCATATTCATTGCCATGGCCATACACCAGGTTGACGCCTTTTCTATCAAATTCTTCAACCGCTTGTTCGACAAGCGTCTCTGTATTCATTCCTTCTTTAAAAAAGACATCGACATTCAAACTCGACTGGATTTGCAGAAGTCCCCTATAGCCCTTCGTTCCCCATACCTGGTCATAGATGGTCTCAGGCACCAGCAGGCCCACTTTCTCTACCTTTCCAGGCGAGAGAGGTTGTCCGCATCCGCCAAATAAAAACAGGCTTATCAATATGAGCCCGAAGCGTTTCAGCATCCAATGCATCTCCTTTTATGCAGCGCTGTGTTTTCGGCTGATTGTTGCGCTAATTTTAGAAATGTTTCCATCAAAAACAATCATTTTCCATTTTACTCTTTAAAGGTGTGCTTTGAAAGCCATTTATCAAAATTCGTCTATACGCTACTTTCCTGAATCCGACAAAATCTCTGCTTTTGTTTTAGGATGCCAGCCTTTATACTCTCATTCCTATCCACGGTGACGATGTGGATCCCTTCCTTAATTTCAGGGCTGGTGCGCGGATTCCCAATGATTTTATCGAGCTGTGGGCCAAGAAGGCTGCTGGCACAATCCAGCCACTGGTTCTCTTCGCCGCTCGAAAGCATAAATTGCCCTTCGTGCTCCTTTTCTGCAGTCTTTAGGATAAGCTGAACGGCATCATCGATATAGAGCGCATCATGGATCCATTCGCGCCCTGTGAGTAACGGGAGCTCACTGCCATTCTCAATGTAATTCAACGACTGCTGAAAAAGAAATTCTTCAGGCTGCCAGGGGCCGTAGACAGTAGGCAGATAAAACTCAAGAAGGCCTGCTTTTTTCCTGGAGAAAAAGTTCGCAATCTTTTGCTGGATTCCAGGTGCCGATTCGCCTTTTACAGCGAGGGCAGCAGGAAGGATTAGCACTACCTGGAGACCATCTCCCTTAATTGAAGCAAGCTTTGCCATCCATTCATCCATATACTGCCCTTCACTAAAGATTTTCTCATACAGGGAAATGAACAGGATATCGATTGATTCCGCAACCTCCCATTCCTGGAAGTCTTCCTCGCAGAAATTGGCATTCCTTCCGATTTCGAGTCGTTTCTGCTCTTTATAGTGATTTTCCCGATACGCCAAATCGATTCCTTCAATCTCCAGACCGGTTTCAAGCAATGTTTGGCACAGGCCATAGCCAATGAAACCATACACTCCGAGGATTGCTGCCTTTTCCATTTTGATTCCCCCTTGCAAACAGTCTTTTGTATCCTATGAACTGAAATGGAGAAATATTTGCCTGGAGTCAAAGGACTTGCTCATGATCTTTATAAAACCGGACTGCCTGTACGCCAATTTGCTGTTTTTTTTCAGGAAGTACATACGTCACCTGTACAGGAAGCTTTTCTTGTTCCCAAACAGCCGATAATTCATTAATGGTTTTCGATTGTTTATAGGCGCGGTTGCCTGACAGCACATGAATGATTTTCACCGGCACCTCAGGATGGAAGGTTAACTTTCCTTCCTCTTTTTTTACAATGGCTAAAAGGGAGTTTCTTTCGACTCCATACGCTCTCTCCAGCTCTCCCAACAGCTTTTTATAAAAGAACTTATTTTCCTTCTCCAGCTCGAGATGCCTTGTCAGCGAAAGCACGGGATTGATGAGGACGACAGACCTGATCGATACATCTTCCTGTGACAGCAGCTTTAGGGCAGCAAGGGCTCCCATCCCTTCCGCCATTACATGAAAGGTTCCATTCAGGATTTCATTGCGGACAATGTGGCTGCAGAGCCGTTTGGACATGTCAACAGCCTTGTCACTCCCCCAATGCCTGCCGTATAGATTCGAGTAAAAAATCGTATAGCCTTCCGCCTTCAGAAAATCCAGCAAATGAACCTTTCCTTCATTCTGTGTCCAAAAGCTGCTGCTTTTGTCAACAAAATTCCGTTCATCTCCCAATATGAGGATACCGAAACCATTCGGTTTTTCAGGATAATGGATCATATTCCATTCGGTATCCAATATAAAGTTCCGGCTCTCCATCATATCAACTCCTTTTTACAGATTATTTATATTACTGTATGAAAATAAACAAGAAATGAACGGGAGTTTGCCTATTTTCCCCTTCTTTACTGTCTCATTTCCTCCTTTTCCGCGAGCTGGTTGACCAAAGCAGATGAAAACGCTTTTCAATTTGTCAAAATATCATTTATAATAAGGGGAGCATATGGTAATATTGAAAAAGATTCAATAATGTTAGAGGTGAAACTGATGCAATATTTCTGGACTTTTTTCTGGACATTCCTTTTGGTTCAAATGTTGAATTATGTTGCCGGATCCATGCTTGGTGTTCCGTTTGACTTTGCTACCGGAAGCATCCTTGGGGTTGTTGCGACAATCATCATCCTGGTTGTTCCATCCATCCTTCCAAATGAACCGGCAGAAAAACACCTTCACTAAGATTTTTACATAAAAAAGTCATCCAGGCTAAGCTGGATGACTTTTTTCTTGGCTTTTTACAAATTTCCCAATTTTTCTATCCTTGACCTTGTCAGTCGGAACAAAAATTTTGCGATATCAAGTTTCTTTTAATGCACTTTGTGCAATTGGTCTCATCCGGAAAAGGAGAAAACTTAACATGCTGGAATGGCGAATGCCTCCCCTAAGAGTCAGGCACCACTGCCTAAAGATGGCTATCGAATCTCCAATCGGATTTCCCCATCTTCGACCGCTATTTCCACTTCGCTCTTCTCTTTGATCCTCCCTGAGATGATTTCTTTAGCAAGCTTAGTCTCGACACTCCTTTGGATAAATCGTTTGAGCGGCCTTGCCCCGTATACTGGATCAAATCCTTGTTCCGCGAGATATTCTTTGGCTTCATCAGTGATTGCTAACCGGATCTGCTGGTGGGCAAGTCTTTCTTGAAGTGCTGTGATCAATTTTGAGACAATCTGTTTGATTTCTTTTAGCGCAAGTGGTTTGAATAAAATGATTTCATCTACACGGTTAAGGAACTCCGGCCTGAAATGGCTCCTGAGCTGCGACATCACAAGGTTCCTTGTTTCATCTGCTATTTCGTCCACTCCTTCCTGACGTTCAAGCAGGAAATGTGATCCGATGTTGGATGTCATGATGATAACTGTATTCTTGAAATCGACTGTCCTGCCCTGGGAATCGGTAATACGCCCATCATCGAGCATCTGCAGAAGGATGTTGAACACTTCCGGATGGGCTTTTTCGATTTCATCAAGAAGAATGACAGAATAAGGGTTCCTTCTAACGGCTTCAGTAAGCTGTCCGCCTTCTTCGTATCCGACATATCCTGGAGGCGCGCCAATCAGCCTTGATACAGCATGCTTTTCCATATATTCCGACATATCTATGCGGATGATATGCTCTTCACTATCAAAAAGGGATTGCGCGAGCGTTTTTGCCAATTCGGTCTTTCCGACTCCGGTCGGCCCGAGGAATATGAAAGAACCGATTGGCCTGTTAGGGTCCTTGATTCCCGCCCTTGCCCGTAAAACCGCATCCGCTACAAGCGATACCGCTTCATCCTGTCCGACAACCCGGTCATGGAGGATACTCTCAAGCTTTAGCAGCTTTTCCCTTTCACCTTCGACAAGCTTCATAACCGGTATCCCCGTCCAGCGCGCTACAATGGAAGCAATCTCTTCCTCTGTCACTTCCTCCCGTAAGAGCCTGTCCCCGGAATGGTCGCTTACAGAAGCTTCAAGATCCTTCAATTCCTTTTCCAATGCGGGAATTCTTCCATGCCTTAATTCCGCAGCTTTGTTCAAGTCATAATCATTTTCAGCTTTTTCCAGCTCCCGCCTATGCTTTTCAAGCAATTCACGTTTTTCCCGGACCTTCTGGATGCCTTCCTTCTCCATTATCCATCTTGCCTTCATTTCATTGGATTTTTCTCGAAGATTGGCAAGCTCCTCTTTAAGCGCATCAAGGCGCTCGCGGCTAGCATCATCTTTTTCCTTTGTCAAGGCTGCTTCTTCGATTTCAAGCTGCATGACCCTCCTTGTTACCTCATCAAGTTCGGACGGCATTGAATCGATTTCAGTCCTGATCATTGCGCATGCCTCATCAATGAGGTCAATCGCCTTGTCCGGTAGGAAGCGGTCGGTGATGTACCTGTCGGACAAGGTCGCTGCAGCCACTAATGCACGGTCATGGATATTGACACCGTGGTGGATTTCGAATCTTTCTTTCAAACCTCGTAAAATCGAGATCGTATCTTCAACATCTGGCTCCTTTACGAGTACCTGCTGGAACCTGCGTTCAAGCGCAGGGTCTTTTTCGATATACTTTCGGTGTTCATCCAGCGTCGTGGCGCCAATACAGTGTAGCTCGCCGCGTGCAAGCATTGGCTTAAGCATATTTCCTGCATCCATCGCGCCTTCCGTCTTCCCGGCGCCGACAATCGTATGGAGCTCATCAATGAACAAAAGGATGTTTCCTTCGCTCTTTTTCACTTCATTCAATACGGCCTTCAAACGTTCCTCGAACTCACCCCGGAACTTGGCTCCGGCAATAAGCGAGCTCATGTCCAGGGCAAAAATAGTCTTATCCTTAAGGCCTTCCGGGACGTCCTTCCTGACAATCCTCTGGGCGAGCCCTTCAACAATCGCGGTTTTACCAACTCCGGGTTCTCCAATGAGCACTGGATTATTCTTCGTCTTCCGCGAAAGGATGCGAATGACATTCCGGATTTCCGCATCCCTGCCGATAACCGGGTCAACCTTGCCTGCTTTTACCTCCTCGACAAGATCCCGGCCATACTTTTCCAATACCTGATACGTTGCTTCTGGATTTTGTGAAGTCACTCGCTGATTCCCCCTTACCTGTTTTATTTTCATCAATAGCTTGTCCCTTGTTAAGCCCAGATTCTTCATGATTGTCCCTGTTTCCGATGAGGCAGTCGCTAAAGCGGCTAAAATCACATGTTCGACAGACAGGAACTCATCCTTAAAAACTTTCATTTCATTTTCAGCCTGTGCCAAAACATTTCGCAGTGATGCTGTGATGTATAATTTTCCTTGGCCAGTCCCAGTGCCCGTGACCTTCGGCATTTTCGCCATCGCTGTTTTCAATTGTTCCATCAGGGGTTCAGTGCTTACTCCACTGCCTTCGATCAGTTGAGCTGCCAAATTCCCTTCCTGGCCCAGGAGTTCCAGAAAGAGATGGACGTCATCAATCCCCTGATGATCATTCTGGAGAGCCAGGTTTTGAGCAGATAAAAAAGCATTTTGCAGACTTTCTGTCATTCTATTCAAATCCAAAGCAAGCGCTCCTTTGACCTTTTTTGACCTTTTGCTTTTATTATAATAAAAATTCCCAATAAGTAAAGCCATCCGCATTGGATGGCTAATATTACAATCATGCATTTTTCATCAAGGTTTCCGCTGGTATGTCCAAAGACGGTTGTGATTCGAGGTTTCCGGAAAACGGTCCCCGGCCTTGAGCTTTAACAATTGTGGATTGTTGACATTGCTCCCTGTTTCGCCGATTTCAATGTACATACCATTGTTCGGAGCCTTCTGCCCTGGTCGAAATTGACGGTTCTGTCCCATTTTGCCTTCCTCCTTAAAAGTATTCCGGCCATTATAGTATTTGCACCCCGGATTATCCTATCGGGATAAATAGTTGGAAATTCCACCGTCCAGTTTTTAAAAAGAGTGGTTATCTCTTTACATCGAAAAAGGTTATACGTTAGATTAGGTGGTATGGAAATCAAACCATGAGATAAAACGGAGGAATTCCAACACTTTATGGAAAATTTATATGATTTGATCAAATATGTTCTATTAGGTCTTTTCCAGGGACTGACTGAGCCGATTCCGGTTTCGTCCAGCGGGCACCTGGAAATAGCTGAATACTTTTTCGGACTGGAAATCAGGGGCATGAGTTTTGCCCTTCTTGTCAATACCGCTTCGCTTTTCGCTGTTTTGCTTGTATACAGGGAAGATGTCCTCAGGTTGGCCAGGAATGGATTGGACTATTTGAAAAACAGGGACCCGAAAGCTAAACCGGATTTCATGTTCATCGTATACTTGATCGTCGGCACCATTCCAGCTGGGGTCATCGGTGTCCTTTTTGGGGATTTCATTGAAGATAAGCTAGCTTCCATTGAAACTGTCGGCATCACGCTGCTAATCACAGGTCTCGCGCTCTGGTTCATCCGCAATTTGCGCGGCCGAAAAAATGACGGCGATCTGCGTTTCAAGGATGCTATCATCATCGGACTTGCACAGGCTGTTGCGCTGATTCTGGGAATAAGCCGGTCAGGGGCGACTATCGTAGCTGCCATGGGACTGGGGATGAAACAGGAAACGGCATTAAGGTATTCTTTCCTATTATATATTCCAGTCAGCCTTGGCGGGATGATCCTTGGCATTTCCGATATCCTTAAGGACCCGTACCTGGAGGAACTTGCCTTCCCGTATGTCATGGCGTTTTTCGCTTCACTCGCGGCATCTTATTTTTCTTTGAAATGGTTCATGAATATCATGGCCCGCGGAGACCTGAAATATTTCGCGATTTATTGCTTCATCGCCGGGCCGTTTGTAATTTTCTTTTCATAAATCCAGCGATCAAAGCGAGCCTCCGCTGCGCATTGCCATTGAAGCATCTCTTCGGATTTTTCAATGGTTGAATACAAACTTTATACCACCTAAATTGGCTGCCGGCTCAAATCTTGCTGCCGCCAATTTATCTTAGTCAATATATGAAGAAAGCCGGCTGGGAACTCATCGTTTCCAGCCGGCTTTTCCTTTTGTTCTGTTCTAGGATCAGAATTGTGCAGATAAGCCAGTACCCAATTCATCCGGAAGGTGCAAAAAGCTGGATTCTTGCTCTTTTTCTTGATCACGGATCGCAAAAGAAGCACAAGGCATCCTTCCTATTTAAGGATTTCAACAAGCAGGGCTTTTTGGGCATGCAGACGGTTCCCTGCTTGCTGGAACACGACGGAATGGGCACCATCGATAATTGCTGAAGAGACTTCCTCACCGCGGTGGGCAGGAAGGCAATGCATGAATAAAAAGTCCTCGTTGGCAATGGCTGCTAATTCCTCGTTGACCTGATAGCCATGAAAATCCCTTAAGCGCTCCTGATTTTCATTCTCCTGGCCCATACTCGTCCAAACATCGGTGTAGAGGATATCCGCATTTTTTGCTGCTTCGTATGGGGAATCGGTGATGATAAGCTTTGCTCCGCTTTGCTCTGCGTATTCCTTACACTGCGCAGTTACGGTTTCATCAGGGGCATACTCTTCGGGTGCAGCAATTGCTACATCGATCCCTACCTTGGAGCAGGCAATCATCAATGAGTGTGCAACATTATTGCCATCCCCGATATAGGCAAGCTTCAATCCCTCCAGCTTGCCCTTATGTTCATGAATCGTCAAGAGATCAGCGAGAGCCTGGCAAGGGTGGTAAAGGTCAGTCAAACCATTGATTACCGGAATATCCGCATATTTTGCAAGCTCTTCTACAGATTGATGGGAAAAAGTCCTGATCATGATGCCATCAACATATTGCGACAGCACTCTCGCAGTATCGGCAATCGTTTCACCCCTGCCAAGCTGCAGATCATTTCCATTCAAGAAAAGGGCATTCCCCCCAAGCTGGATCATCCCCACTTCAAATGAGACTCGTGTCCGGGTCGATGATTTATCAAAGATCATACCAAGAATCTTCCCTTTTAAAGGCTGGACGATTTGTTTTTGCGCCGTCTTTTCTTTTAAAGCAACAGCCTTTTCAACAAGCAATCGGATTTCATGGGATTCAAGTTCCGCCAATGTCAATAAATCCTTGCCTGCTAAATTCAATTCTGCGTGCTGTAATGCCGTCATTTAGCCATCACTTCCTCATTGATTAATTCATGCCATTCACCTAATGACTTGACGTCCCATCTCCCTTTTGAAGAACTTTTCAGGAATGCATTCAATGTCTCTTCTTCCGTGAAGACGAGCTTGCGATTCTTGATTGCCCATTCCCTCATCTGGACATCCCTTTCTGAATCCCCTGGCGAGTACAGGACAGAGATTTCTCTGGAATCCTCGACTTCCCCAAGTTCAACAAGGGATATATCTGCTGCGCCCATATCCATGCTAACAGCCGCAAAATCACTTTTTTGGGCAAATGCTACTGTTTTCTTCAGTTCCTTTCCGAGAAGTGAATGAAAGCTTTTAAACAGTGCTTCTTCAGCTGTCTTTGCTATGCTGATCCCTTCCCCAGTCGAGATCATCTGTGGGCCCGTCTTTGCGTCCAGTCCTTTTAAAGCAAAATTGGAGAAAACGGGATGCTTGACACAAATGAAAGGAAGATTCCCATCAAGCAATATTTCGTCCTTCGACAAATAATATTTCCCGAGCAATATTCTTGTCGCTTTTTTCACTAAGTCCTCCCCACTCACTTTGCTGACAATCGGCATCGTCCGGCTGGAACGAGGGTTTACCTCCAGCATATAAACCTGCTCATCCTTCACGATGAACTGGATATTCATCAACCCTTTATAGTTCAATGCTGTTACGATCTTTTTCGCATATTCCGCCATCAGCTGTTGAAGATTCGCTGGAAAATTTTGAGATGGGATGAAGCAAAAGCTGTCACCTGAATGGACACCCGTTTTTTCAATGTGTTCGATGATTGCTGGGATAGCAATGTGCTTCCCATCTGCTGCAAGGTCCAATTCGGCTTCCTTCGCCTCAAGGTATTGGTCGACCAGGATCGGATATTGCATTGTTCCTTGTTCAATATAATCTTCAAGCTGGCGTTCGCTGTTGATGACTGTCATGTTCAGTCCGCCAATCACATAGGAAGGCCGGACAAGAACAGGGTAGCCAAGACGCGCCGCCGCTTCAAGGAGTTCTGATTTATTCTCTGCAGTTTCGCCTTTTACCCTCGGAATCTCAAGACGGTCAAGAAGCTGATAAAACAGGTCCCTATCTTCAAGCACATCGATTGTTTGGGAATTTGTTCCCAGCAGCGTTACACCAGCTTCCTCAAGACCCTTTGCAAGATTCAGGGCTGTCTGGCCGCCAAGCTGGACGATCGCTTCTTTGATTCCTTCCGCCTCGACCACATTCAGAATATCTTCGATTGTTAATGGTTCAAAATATAATCGATCGGAAATAGTAAAGTCAGTACTCACGGTTTCAGGATTGTTATTGATCATGATGGTTTCGACATTTTCTTCTTTTAAAGCGAAAACCCCATGGACAGAGCAATAATCGAACTCGATCCCCTGGCCGATACTGATCGGTCCGCTCCCAAGGATGAGTACTTTGTGTTTTCCACTCTGTGCAGGTGTCTCACTCTCTCCGGAATAAGTAGAGTAGAAATAATTGGATGATGATTCAAATTCAGCGGCACATGTATCAACCATTTTAAAGGCAGGTTTGATGCCGTGTTCTTTGCGCAGCATCCTGATTTCAGCTTCGGGAACTCGCCATTCATTCGCTAAATATTGGTCACTGAAGCCTTTTTCCTTCATCAGCTTCAGTTCTGGCCTAGTAACCGATTTTATGTCCAATTGGGAGATCATTGTTTCTATTTCAATCATGTTCCTTAATTTATCAAGATAGAATAAATCGATTTTCGTACTCTGATGAAGGGTATAGAGATCAACCTTCCTGCGCATAAGTTCGAGGAGCACAAAAATACGCTGGTCCGTTTGCTTGCCTGCCAGTTCATGAAGCTGTCCCACGGTGAGCCCCGATAATGCAGGAAGCTTCAGGTCGTGCGTCTTGATATTCAGCGACCTCACTGCCTTGGCAAAAGCACGTTCGAAATTGCGGTCCATCGCCATCACTTCCCCGGTAGCCTTCATTTGGGTACCTAGTGTCCTGTCGATTTGCGGGAATTGGTCAAATGGCCATTTCGGTATTTTAACGACGATATAATCAAGTGATGGTTCATAGCTTGCAAATGTATTGCCTGTCACAGGATTCTTAATTTCCGCCAACTGGTATCCAACTGCCAGCTTAGCCGCCATCCGGGCAATCGGATAGCCTGTTGCTTTTGAAGCCAAGGCTGAAGATCTGCTCACTCTTGGATTCACTTCGATCAGATAGTAATGTTTGCTTACAGGATCCAGGGCAAATTGAATGTTGCAGCCGCCAATGATTCCTAGGGCCGAAACGATTTTCACCGCAGATGTCCGGAGCATCTGGTATTCGCGGTCGGTCAATGTCTGTGACGGAGCCACGACAATCGAATCACCGGTATGGATGCCGACTGGGTCAATGTTTTCCATATTGCAGACAGCGATACAAGTTCCAGATGCATCCCGGATCATTTCATATTCTACCTCTTTGTAGCCTGCGATGCTCCGTTCTATCAGGCATTGAGTAATCGGGCTTTCATTGAGCCCGCTTGAGACAATCGCTTTTAACTCTTCCATTGAGCCGGCAATCCCGCCTCCTGTCCCGCCCAATGTATAGGCCGGCCTGATGATAAGGGGGAAGCCGATTTTTTCCGCGAATAAAACTGCTTCATTTATAGTATGGACAATTTCACTCTCAGGGACTGGCTCATTCAGTTCATGCATCAAAGTCCGGAACGCTTCACGATCCTCTCCTTGCTTGATGCTGGCGACAGGTGTTCCGAGGACTTTGATATTGTGTTTGTCGAGAATTCCCTGTTCGCTCAGCTTGAACACGAGATTCAATCCTGCTTGCCCCCCAAGTGTCCCGAGGATGCCATCCGGCTTTTCCCGTTCGATGACCTTTTCAAGACCTTCGACAGTCATAGGTTCAAAATAGACTGCGTCTGCGTATACATGGTCCGTCATCACAGTCGCTGGATTGTTGTTCACCAGAATGACCCTGTATCCTTCTTCCTTCAGGGCAATGCATGCCTGCGTTCCCGCATAATCAAATTCGGCTGCCTGGCCAATGATGATGGGGCCGGAGCCGATTACTAACACTGATTCAATACTCATGTCTTTAGGCATAGCTGACTTCTCTCCGTTTAATTGATTTGACTGTGCTTATGAATTCCTCGAAAATGAAGGAACTGTCTTCCGGCCCCGGATTTGCTTCCGGATGGAACTGGACGGTAAGCAGCGGAAAGCTTGTATGGAACAACCCTTCTATTGATTGATCATTTTGATTATAAAAACGGACTTTCAAGCCTGTACCTGCAATGCTTGCTGGTTCAACTGAATAACTATGGTTCTGGGAACTCATGAATACCCGTTTTCCTGCTGTATCGTAAACCGGCTGATTCGCGCCGCGATGTCCGAATAGCATTTTCTTCGTATTGCCTCCAAGTGCAAGGGCAGCTAGCTGGTGCCCAAGACAAATTCCAAGAACCGGATAGTTTTCAATGACTCTTTTGATTTCAGGCACCTGGGCGAGGAGGTCCTTTGGGTCGCCAGGTCCATTCGATAACAGCACCCCATTTGGCTGAAGGACAGCGATTTTGTCAAATGGATAGTCAAATGGAACGGTCGTCACACGGCAATTTTGCTTAATGAGCATTTCCGCTATCGATTTCTTGAATCCGAAATCCATCAAGACGATATGGACATCACCGCTGCCGATCGTTTCTGGTTGAGTGCTTGATACTTGCTTGACCTTCATACCCTCTGGATGCTCCATCTTCAAGTCAAACTTTGATTTTGCAGATAGGGCAGCCGGCATTGTTCCCTTTTGGCGGATCCTCTTCACTAGTTCTCTTGTATCGATATGCTCCAGGATTGGAATATTCCAATCCTTTAAATAATCAAGGAATGAGTACCGAGCTTCATAATGGTATGCCGTCCTGGCGGCCTCCTGCACGATTACAGCGGCTACCCTGGGTTTCAGGCTCTCAGAGTCATTTGCGTTTATTCCATAATTCCCGATAAGCGGGTAGGTAAATACGATGATTTGATTTGTATAGGAGGGGTCGGTTAAAACCTCCTGGTATCCGGTCATTCCTGTAAAAAACACAATTTCGCCGGCAATGCCGTGTTCAGGCAGCTCGCCATGCAAGTCTCCCTGAAATGCCTTTCCATCAGATAGATGCAGATATCCTTTCATTAGGCACCTCCTCATTTGTATTTTTATTAATACAAATTAATTTTTATTCAAAAATAAACAAAAAAATCAGTCAGTTCAGGAAACCGCATCTGCTGTGCTGAAGGCATTCTTCATAATCAGCATAGCTTTTTCAATCTCCTGGACCCTGACGGTCAAAGGCGGAAGCAGCCTAACTACATTTTCCCCTGCCGGAAGCGCAAGCAGGCCTGCTTTTCTTAAATCGGCAAGCAGTGGCTTTAATTCAGCCTCCACCTCAATCCCAGCCATCATCCCTATTCCCCTGATTTCTTTAACAATTTCAAGACTGGCTAGTTCCTTTTCTAGCAAATCGAAAAGAATATGTCCTTTATCTATTGTTTGCTGTAAAAACCCTTGTTCGAAGATAATCTCCATCGTTGCCTTTGCTGCCGCAATGCTGACAGGGTTCCCGCCAAATGTGGAACCATGGCTTCCAGGGCCAAAATGTTTGTTGAGGCTCACCCTGCCGATAACCGCCCCGATTGGCAAGCCGCTTCCAAGCCCTTTCGCCACCGTAACCAAATCGGGAGTAAGATTAAAATGCTGAAAAGCAAATGGTTTCCCGGTTCGCCCAATTCCGGTCTGGATTTCGTCAATGATCAATAATGCCCCATATTTGCGACAGGCCGCTTCCACTGCCTTCAGGAATTCAGGCTCTGCTACATGTATGCCTCCTTCACCTTGAATGACTTCAAGCATGACGGCAGCAGTGTCAATGTCGAGTTCTTTTTCAAGTCCCGCGATATCGTTGAAGGGAACATGCACAAAGGTTTCCAGCATAGATCCGAATCCCTGCTTGATTTTGTCCTGTCCAGTTGCTGCCATCCCGGCAAACGTCCGTCCGTGGAACGATTGGAGGAAGGAAATGATCTTTGTTCTTCCTGTCGCTTTCCTTGCCAATTTGATAGCCGCTTCATTCGCTTCAGCTCCGCTGTTGGCAAAGAATACACTGCCGAGCCCTGCGGCTTCCGCCAGGCATTTTGCAGCCTGTTCCTGTGCTGTTTGCGGGAATAGATTGGAGACATGCCAGAACAATCCGAGCTGTTCTTTGACAGCCTGTTCAACCCCTTTCGGGCGATGGCCAAGATTGCAGACACCGATTCCGGATGTAAAGTCGAGGTATTCCTTTCCGTCCTTCCCCAAAATTACAGAGCCTTCAGCCTTCGCTGGTTCGATATCCCACCTTTGATAGGTAGGGAATAAATAGCTCATTTCAAAACCCTCTCTTTTGCAGCTATAGCAGTTCCCTGCCAGCTGTTATTTTTATAAAATTGTTTTTTCCCTGAAATGATCATCACTTTTTGTATCCCGGCGTGCATGGCCGCCAGAGCCGATTTCACCTTTGGGATCATTCCTCCGTATATATTGCCATCTCCGATGGATGCCTCTATTTCCTGATCCGTCATTTCGGCTTTGATTTTCCCATTGACCATAATGCCGTCAACATTGGTCACAAAAGCGCATCGATCCGCATTTAGTGCTTTGGCGATCGAGGCTGCGGCGTAATCGCCGTTCACATTCAGCTTGCTGCCATCTTTCGCAGTTGCAATTGGAGTTATCACCGGAATATAGCCATTCTCCAGCAGCATCTTGATCAGTCCTGCGTTGACAGATGAAATCTCCCCTACATAGCCAAGGGCCGATTGATCTATGAAGTCTCCTTCAAGACAAGCCCCATCGCTACCGTTCAATCCAATCGGCTTGAATCCATGCTTTGCCAGCAAGGCACAGAGCTTGCGGTTTACCTCACCAGCAAGAACGAGTTCAACGATTTCCATCGTCTTCTCACATGTTACCCTTAAGCCATCACGGAAGCTTGCCTCGACCTCGAAGAAATCAAGCATCCTGTTGATGGCCGGTCCTCCGCCATGGACAATCACCGGGTAATGCCCATTTTCAATCAGTTCCCTCAGGCTTCCAAAAAAGTCATCCTTCAACTCTTCCAAAACACTTCCGCCACATTTCAAGACAACGATATCCAAAAGATTCTCTCCTTTATGTGCGATAGCTAGCATTGATTTTCACATAGTCATAAGACAGGTCACAGCCCCAGGCCAAACCTTCACCAGCTGCCAGGTGCAGATTAACGAAAATTTGCACATTATCCTTTAAAAGATATTCCTTGGCCTCTCCTTCATCAAAAGCAACAGGCTTGCTGCCTTCGAGCATGGCGATGGATCCCAGGGAGATATCCACCGTTTTCGGATTCACTTCGGCTTCACTTTGGCCGATTGCCCCAATGATCCTCCCCCAGTTTGCATCTGCTCCGTGGACGGCTGTCTTCACTAGGTTGGAACCGGCAATCTTCTTGGCGACCTTCCTTGCTTCCTCATCAGAGACTGCCCCTTTAACAGAAACTTCAATTAATTTGGTCGCCCCCTCTCCATCACGGGCAATTTGCTTCGCAAGGCTCGCACAGCTTTCTCGCAACATTCCTTTGAAGACATCCCATTGCGGATGGCCGGGATGGAGGGGATCATTCCCTGCTGACCCGTTCGCCATCACAATCACCATGTCATTAGTCGAGACGTCTCCATCTACCGTGATTTGATTGAAAGTGGTGTTGGTGACTTCCTTCAGTGCAGCCTCAAGATGTTCAGGAGAAACTGCTGCGTCTGTTGTCAGGAAGCCGAGCATTGTGGCCATGTTTGGATGAATCATTCCCGACCCTTTGGCAGCCCCGCCCATCGAAACGGTTTTCCCGTCAATTTCAGCAGTGTAACAGCATCGTTTCATGACCATATCCGTTGTCAGGATAGCTGTTTGGAAAGCTTCTGCCTTTTCGGACTCTTTTCCTGGATCCGCCATCTCGATCCCGGCTGCGATTTTATCCATCTGAAGATATTCACCAATCACACCTGTCGATGCAACCGCGATTAAATGCTCATCGATTCCCAGCTTCTTAGCTGTGAGCGACCTCATCATCAAGGCATCCTTGTATCCCTGGTCACCCGTGCAGGCATTCGCACAGGCACTGTTCACTACGATTCCCTGGATTTTGCCCGCCTTGCTGATGCTATCCTGCGTCACAAGCAATGGCGGCGCCTGAAAGTGGCTTGTCGTGTAGACGGCTGCTGTACTGCAAGGCGTTTCACTCACGATCATCCCCATATCGAGCTTGTTGTAGCGGAGTCCCGCATGGACACCATCGCACTTAAAGCCTTTCGGAGCTAAAATACCGCCGTCGGTCTTTTCTTTTATCAACTGTTTTTCTGTCATTGCCTGGTACATGAGAACCTCCTTATGGATATATTGGAATCATTTCAAGTCCTGCTTTTTCCTCGATTCCGTGCATGATATTGGCGTTCTGGACGGCCTGCCCTGCTGCGCCTTTCATTAAATTATCGATGACAGTAACGATGGTCACCCTTCCTGTCCTGCCATCTGCATGCAGCCCGATATCGCAAAAATTCGAACCCCTTACTTCCTTTATTGCGGGAAAAACCCCTTCCTTCCTGACTCTGATGAATGGATGTTCCCGATAGAATTCTTCATATAATTCAAGCAGCGTGGATGTCTCCAATTCATTGCCCAGCTCTGCATACATCGTTGCCATGATGCCCCTGGCCACTGGGATCAAATGGGCATTGAAAGTAACCTTGACTTCCTTTCCGCCCCAGATCGAGAGCTGCTGCTCGATTTCTGGAATGTGCTGATGTTCATTCACTTTATAGATTTTGAAATTTTCATTTAATTCAGAGTAGAGTGTACCCATTGAAGGGGACCTTCCTGCTCCAGTCACCCCTGACTTGGCATCGATGATGATAGTCTCTGGGTTGACCAGTCTTTCCTTGATGACAGGAGCGAGGCCTAGGAGGGCAGCTGTCGGATAGCAGCCTGGATTTGCAAGTATCCTGGCTTTCTTGATTTCTTCCCTGTTCCATTCGCTAAGACCGTATACCGCTTCTGAAAGGATTGTCTCCCCAACGGGTTCATGTCCATACCATTCTTTGTAGGAGTTCCTGTCTTTCAACCTTAAATCTCCTGATAAATCAATCACCTTGATATCCTTTCCGTGAAATCCCTCAGCAAGTTTCCCGGAAACCCTGGACGGTGTTGCAAGAAAAACAACATCTGCCTCTTCTGCAATCCTATCAATCTCGATTTTTTCAAGGACTTTTTCAAATACCCCTGTCAGATGTGGATACTCCTCTGATACTGGCCGCTCATCCCTTGCTGTATGGACGGAATCTATTTCGAAGACAGGATGCCCCTGCAGGATCCGGATCAACTCTCCTCCTCCATAACCAGATGTTCCGATAATCGCTGCTTTCAACTTTCTCCCCCTTTTGGATGAACGCTCATTTGAATAAATACTCATCCGGATTAATAATTATAAATTTAAGTTCTTTTCAT
This sequence comes from Bacillus sp. REN3, assembly GCF_017912555.1. GTDB lineage: Bacteria > Bacillota > Bacilli > Bacillales > Cytobacillaceae > Mesobacillus. The sequence continues at coordinate 75,363 of NZ_JAERSD010000004.1, forward strand.
TATAAGAATACATTTTTGAAAAATCAACAAATTTATTAAAAATATGTGAACTATTCACAAATTTATTGCTCATTTTCAACTCTTTGCAATATAATTATATTAAAATCGAAGATACGGTTAGGTGTATACTCCCCAGCCTATGATAAGGTGGTTATAACATGCAGGCTGCAACAGCTATTTCACCAGATTTGAATAAATTATTTGAAAGAGTCCACAGAGTCAAAAACATCGAAAAGGGGGATTTCCTGTTTGAAGAAGGGAATTCCGCTAACGAACTGTATATTATCCAAAGCGGCAAAGTCCAAATCAGCAAGATGGTCCCGGACGGCAGGGAACTGACAATCAGGATGTGTTCGGCTGGTGAATTGGTGGGGGAACTCTCGTTGTTCAGTCCTGCTGCCAAGCATATGATTAATGCAAGAGCGGTTGAGAACGGTTCGGTGGCCGTCATCCATAAGGATAAACTTGAGGAAGAGCTAGCCAGGGATAATGGCCTGGCCCTTGAAATGATCAAGTGGCTTTCACTGCAGCACAGAAAATCGCAAACAAGATTCAGGGATTTGGTCCTTCATGGCAAAAAGGGAGCATTGTATTCGACGCTGATCAGGCTGGCCAACAGCTATGGCGTAGAAGCGGATCAAGGAGTCAAAATCAATGTGTCGCTTACAAACCAGGAGCTTGCCAATTTTTGTGGAACGTCAAGAGAGGTTGTCAACCGGCTGCTCAGTGAAATGCGCAAGGCTGGCAGCATTTCGATTGATAGGGGATTCATTACCATCCATGCGATGAACCATTTGCGAAAAGAAATTGATTGTGAAGGCTGCTCCGCAGAAATTTGCAGCATAGAATAGGAAAAACAGAAGCCGCCAGCGAATGCTGGCGGCTTCTGTTTGTTCAGATAGCAAATAACATTATGATGAAAAACAAGGAAGCATTGACGATTTCGTATATGCCTACCTTGATGACCGTAAGCGGCCTTCCGTAGAACACGACAGCCCTGAGCAGGCTGGGGAGTGCTGCGATCGCTGCCACTTCCTCCCCCGCTGACACCCAAAGGATTGGAACCAGCAGATGGTAGACCCAGGAAATCCACTTATAGTTGGCATTCCTCTTTTCGCGGATCATTGTTTTAACATAAAAGGTACTACCAGTGAAGAAGAGGATCGATGCGGCGAATACGAGAATCGCCTCCCGTCCGATCGATGCGGCCGGCAGATAGCTGCTGGCAAGTCCTGCTATTGAAAAGACTACGATGGCGCTGAGATCATTCAGCAGGTCCCGATCTTTATTTTTTGATGAGAAATAGGCATTGATGATGAAAAATGGGATCATTGAAAAACCGAAATACACAATCGTTGGCGTCGTGAAGAGCGGTACCATTAAGAAGAGCAATGCCGGCGCCAAGTAGATCAGTGTCCATTTGCGATAATACGGGATTTTTTTCCCTTTGAACATCAAAAGCATTGGATAGGTCGCAAGATATAATAATACCCAGCCAATGAAAAACGGGATATGCTGCCAGACTATTCCGCCTGCTGCTGCGCCCAGCCAAAATGGGATGACAAGCATGGCCCAGGCGCCGTGCTGTTTTGGCATAAATAATTTCATGATTTACACTCCCTTTTGATTCCTACCTTAACTATAAATGAGCAGCGACACCCAATAAGTGAACCTCATCACATTTTCCGCCTGCAAAGGCCATCTGACACCGAACTGTCAAAAAGGGAGATTTTTTCCCATATAATACAAAAAGCTGAATCTAACATCCCGTTAGGTTCAGCCTCTTTTTTCCAATTGCAGTTTCAAAAATAGTTTCTTTAAGTATAAATGCGGTTTCAACAGATAGGAAATTTCCTTCGTGAAAGCCAGGATCAGCAAGAATAAGAAAACAGAAATGAAATGTATCTTTGAGAGGATGGAAATGTCCAGGATCAATTCCTTATCCGGCTGCAATTGGGCTAGGCTTATCAGCCATTTCAACAAGAGCACCGGTTCATTCGAAAGCCTGCCTGACAATACAATTGCTATTCCTGTCACTGTGCAGACAATCATCAATCCCTTGACTGCATAGGCCAAAAGCCTTCCCGCCTTGCTTTGTGAACCTTCTTCCCTGGATGAATCGTACTGCCAAACCAGCCCCATGACCACAATGGCGGCAACCGTATAAGGATAGACTATCCACAAAAAGATCTGAAGCATTTCCATTGCCCTCACCTCGACCCATATGTCACAAACATTAACCCCTTTTAACATTCTAACTGGGGAAGGATCGAGATACAGTGACAAAAGTCTCTTTTCCCGCCTTAACGGAGGACTTTTTTGCTATTTGATGAACACCGCTTTCTCTTAGATGGGGTTTTTCACCTATTTGCCTGTTCTTTCACAAGCCTCAGGATAAGGTGTTCCCCTCTGTCGTCACCAATATGGAATGCGGGCATTGGAAGCTCTTTGAATAACTTTTCCAATCTGGAATCATGATAGAGAACCACCTTGATTGCCTGAAGCTCGTCCAGCAGGCACAAATCCTCTTCATTGCGAAGGAGCAGCGCTTTTGGAAAACTTTCATGTTTATGCCCTTCTATTAAAATGACATCAGGGTCCAGAGACGAAAGCAGCTCTATTTTTTCCTTGATCGTCCATTCGCCATCTTCTGCCTGAAGGAGGAGCCTCCCACCGCCTTCGACAAGGGAAGCGGAGGCGCCGGCAGTAATATGGCGCCCTGAATCCTTTTGGCCGTTTACATCCGGTTTGCCTCCATGTCCATGATGCTTGACCGTTGCGACCTTCAAACCCGATTGTGAAAGTTGTTCAATCAGCTTCAGGGATAATGTTGTCTTGCCGCTGTCCTGGAAGCCGGCAATCTGGAAGATTACCGGCTTTACCAAGGCCATTCACTGCCTGTATGATCCTCAAGCATCAAGACTTCAACATCATCGCCGTTTTCAAAACCTCTTGTTCCGCCAGGGAGGATCATCAGGGAATTGGCTCCCGCAAGGCTCATGATGATATTGGATTTATCCAGGCCGCTTGGAGAAACGACAAGTCTGCCATCCTCGATTGTCAGCGCGCTCCTTACAAACCTTGTGAATGGATTGGCTTTCGGGAAGTCAGCCTGAAGGACCGCTTTTTCCTTGCGTAAATGTGGTTGTTCCGTGAACAGCATCGCCCTGACTGCCGGACGAGCGAACAGCTCGAAGCCAACATAGCAGGCCGATGGATTGCCTGAAAGGCCAAACAGGAGTTTTCCGTCCAGCTGGGCAACAGTCGTTACGCTCCCAGGACGCATGGCAACCTTATTGAACAGCACCTCTGCTCCAAGCTTGGCGTAAATTTCCGGAAGATAGTCGAAATCCCCAACCGAAACACCGCCGGTTGTGATGAATAAATCCACCTCTTTGACCGCTTTGCTGACAGCCTCAAAGCAGGTGTCGAAATCATCCGGGAGTTGTCCGAGATATTTCACATCCGCTCCTGCGCGCCGGATCTGGGCAGAAATCATATAGGAATTGCTGTTGCGGATTTTCCCCGGCTCCAAAGGCTCGTGGACATCCAGCAACTCGGTTCCAGTGGCATAGAGTCCTATGACGGGCTTTTTGGCAACGGGGACTTGTGCATATCCGAATGTTGCGAGCATCGCCTGGATTCCTGGGTTAATAAAGGTTCCTTTCTTGACAAGAATCTCACCTTCTTTCGCATCTTCCCCGCGATACGAAACATTGTCCCCCTTTTTATGCTTCTTTTTCGTTTGCATATATTTTTTGCCGTCACGTTCCTGCTCTTTCGACAGCTCCAGCATGACAACTGCATCTGCTCCGACAGGCATTTGTGCCCCGGTCATGATCCTTACCGCCTGGAATGGGCCAAGTTCTTTATCGGTGAGCATTCCTGCTCCGATATGGTCAATGACTTCAAACTCTATTGCTTTATCCTGAGATGCTTCCTGGGTATCGGCAGATCGGATCGCATATCCATCATATGGGGCCCTGTCAAAATGAGGCACATCGCTTGTCGCCTTCAAATCTTCGGAAAGGAAGCGGCCATAGCTTTCGTTTATCGAGACGAACTCAGTGGAGCCGGTTTTCTTATGCTCCATTATTTTTCTTACTGCCTCCCCGATCGGGATCGGATTTCTTTTCTCCAACATACTATCAGCTCCTACTGCAGGCTAATCTTAAATTTTTGCGAAATCATCCTCTTACATTATAAGACTAATGGAAAAGAGGAAATATAACAAACCTCACAATTTCCCCTTATAATGCTCAATTATTCACAACATAAATCCATAAAAAATGATAATTCTCTTCCGGAAACCGCCTCATGATTTTGCCCCTCCAGGTTCTCCCCCAGCCGCATATTCCTGCAGAATGACCGGGCTTCCCTTGAGCTCAGTCTTGCACGAAGGAAACGCTCAAGCTTTTTTGAAGAGTCCTCATGCCATCAAATCCTAACCAGCCAATATTCAAAAATCCACCGGCCAATAACATTGCCTAAAAATTTTTGCGATGTGTGATGCAGGTCACCAGGTGATACCCCCATTTCCTTTATGATTAATTTGTAGCCAGAAAAAAATTGGAGGTATTAGTGATGACCATGCCTTTTAATGAAAACACGTTGGTTAAAGATATCGTCAACCAGTTTCCCCAGGCAAGCGACCTTTTCAAAAAGAACAGACTTGATTTTTGCTGTGGGGGGAATCGGCCGCTTGCGGATGCAGCTGCGGAAATGGCGCTTGATGTGCAGGGTATCATGGCAGATCTTGAAGAACTCTATAAGAAGCATAGCGGTTCGGCCGAGAACATGGAGGCTTGGACAGATACAGATTCAAAAGCACTTATCGAACATATCAAGAGTAAGTACCATCGCGAACTGGAAGAAGAACTGTCATTGCTGAGCCCGTATGTGACAAAGGTTTCCAAAGTCCATGGCGAGCGCCATCCCGAGCTTGTGAAAGTCTATGAACTTTTCCGTGAATTAAAGAATGAACTTCTTGAGCACACCGCAAAAGAAGAGGCAAGAGTTTTTCCGCTTCTACTTGAACTTGAAGATGCCGCGGAAGAAATACGGACCGAAATCCTCTCTGAAATCGCGGAACTTGAAAAAGAACATGACGCTGCCGGATCTATCCTGAAGGAATTGCGCGACATCACGTCGGACTTCAACCCGCCGATGGATGCTTGCGGCACCTACCGCCTCGTGTACAAACGCCTTGAGTTGCTCGAAGCGCATACCTTCATGCATGTGCATCTGGAAAACAATATTTTGTTCCCAAGATATACAGCATAGAACAGCCTGATCGTTTACAAGGAAGCAGGAGAATATTCTCCTGCTTTTTATAATACACCTGAAAACAGCCTGGCGAATGATTCCTTCGTCCTTTCCCACAGTCCCCTTTTATAATATTGCACTGGGCTGATCTTTTCCGATTCTTCCATATCCTCCTCATTATGCGCGACAAGGTCCCTGATGGAGCTTGTCCCGAACAGGAATACATTCACCTCGAAATTCAAATGGAAACTCCTCATATCCATATTCGCTGTCCCTATTGTCGCAAGATTCCCATCGACGATGATGACCTTTTGATGCAGGAAACCTTTTTTATAGGAATAAATTTCAGCACCATTCCGGAGCAGTTCACCGAAATAGGAGCGGCTGGCATATTGGGTAAAATAACTGTCGTTGATTTCCGGTACCATGATCTTCACTTCTATCCCCTTCGCAGCTGCCACTCTGAGTGCTGTCCGTATTGCTTCATCAGGGACAAAATACGGTGTCGCTATCCAGATGGACTTTGTCGCGCAGGACATCATCGTATAGTAAAAGTCGCTCATGATCCCTTGCTGGGTATCTGGGCCACTTGCCACCACCTGGATGGCACCATCAAGCTCATCCGCTTCCTCTGGTTTCTTCACGGCAAGGTGTTTTTCCAAAACGCGCTCCCCGCTGACATATTCCCAATCAAGGAGGAATACATTGTGCAGCGTATATACTGCCTCGCCCGTCAGCATCATATGTGTGTCCCTCCAAAATCCAATGCTGTCATCCTCTCCCAAATATTCGACTCCAACATTCAAACCGCCGACAAATCCAACTTCTCCGTCGATGATGACGATTTTACGGTGATTGCGGAAATTGAACTTTTGATTGAAGAATCCATACTTCAGGGGAGAAAACGGAAATACTTTAATACCCGCATCCTGCATTTCCTTAATATCCTTCCCCGCAAGATTCATGCTGCCGGCAGCATCGAAGATGAACAGTACTTCGATGCCCTGCTTCGCTTTATCGATCAGGATGTCGATAATTTCTTTCCCAAGCCTGTCAGACCTGAAAATATAATATTCAAGATGGATGAATTTTTCCGCCTTTCTCAGCTCGGTTTTAATTTCAGAAAAAGTCTCAGGGCCATTCTTGAGGATTTTCGCTCGCGACCTCGTCGTAATTGGGGTGAGTGAAGCGTTCTTCGCATAGCTGGCGAAACACATCTGATTTTCAATCAGGAAGGACAAATCACGGGATTCTTCATTCCTCATCAGCTTTTCCCATTGATCACGGTCCCTTGTCCGCTTGTTCTTATATAAATAACCTTTCAAATAAAGCTGTCCAGAAAACAGATAAAAGAAGTAACCAGCCACAGGAAACAGGATCATAACATAGATCCAAAGCAGTGTATTTTGGGCAGATCGATTCTCCAGGATCAGTGAATAGATGCTGACCAGGATGATCACCGCGTAAAACAGGATTGCCGATCCTTTTACCAGTTTACTGTAGTCGCTCAGGAATACGATATAAAGACAAACAATCAAAATGAATACAAATAAAAAATCCAATCTTCTTTTCAGCATCCAGCATTCTCCAAGTCATGTATAATGATGTAACGACATTACGACTATACCCAAATATGATTTATCCAGAAACATAGTATGCCCAAATCCTGACTTTGCAAGAAACTTGCCAAGGGCAAAAGAAAAAGACCCCCTAGGGAGTCTTATCTTATCCGCCAATATAGGACATTTCGATTTTCTTCCGGTTTGCGGCTGTTTCTTCAGTCCGTTCATCAGAATATCTGTCCGCCCGATGGTTCCATATATCAGTAATGCGCTGCTCCAATTCTTCATCCGTAGCACCATTGCGCATGAAATCACGGATGTCATGGCCATTGCCGTTGAAAAGGCAGTTGAAAATCTGGCCGTTGGCAGACAAACGGGACCTGGTGCAGCTTGAGCAGAAGGATTCGGACACGGATGAAATGAATCCGACGTTGATATCCGTTCCTTTATAGCGGTACTTTTTCGCTACCTCTCCGAAATAATCAGGGTCTACTTTTTCCAGTTCATAATGTTCGCTAATGATATCATAGATTTGCTTTTTGGTGATGACATCATCCATTTTCCAGCCATTCGTGCTCCCTACGTCCATATATTCAATATAGCGCAGCTCAAGGCCTTCTTTTTTGCAGAATTCAGCCATTGGCAAAATCTCAGTATCATTCAGCCCCTTTTTGATGACAGTGTTGATCTTAACGCCAAGACCGGCCTGCTTAGCTGCCTGGATTCCTTCAAGGACAGGTCCTACACCGACATTCCTGCCGTTGATCTGGCCAAATAGTTCATCCTTCAAGCTGTCCAGGCTGATGTTGACCCGCTTGAGCCCGGCTGCTTTCAACTGCCTGGCATGTTTCGGAAGCAGGACCCCATTGGTTGTCAACGCAATATCCTTGAGGCCCTCAATCTGGTTAAGCTTCCCCACGAGGATTGGAAGGTCTTTCCGCAACAGCGGTTCCCCTCCTGTTAGCCGGATTTTTTCTACCCCCAAACCAATGAAGATCTTCGCAACCCGTTCGATTTCCTCATATGATAACAACTCACTCTTTGGCAGGAAAGCAAAGTCGGGACCGAACTTCTCGGCAGGCATGCAATACCGGCAGCGAAAATTACAGCGATCTATGACCGAAATCCGCAAATCGCGAAGCGGCCTGTTTAATTTATCCTTAATGATTTTCTTGTCCATTTACGTCAACTCCATTTAGAGAAGATCTTATTATTGCGATTGTAACAGTATTAAAAACAAATAAACTGTTAATAATCTCACACTAACACATTAACCTTCTATTTAAAATAGGCGTTTCACAATCTTGTAAGTATATTACAACATACAAACTACTCGGATAGTGTTATTTACCCTTAATTGTCATGATGTTGTCAAAAAAAATGAAGATGGAAAAAACTGCATCCTGTTTACGATGCAGTTTAGCCAGATTATCTCTTTTTAAACTCTAGTTCACTGAACATCCCGACAAAGTTCTTTACTTCCCCAGCATCGTTTTTCACCGGGCTGATTGTCAGCCATTCTGGATAAATCTCTCCGTTTTTCCTCTTGTTCCAGATTTCTCCCTGCCATGAACCCTTTTTTTTGATTGTCTCCCACATTTCAGAATAGAACTGTTCCCCATGTTCACCCGAACGAAGGATTCGCGGATTTTTCCCGATTACCTCTTCAGGCTCATATCCAGTAACCAAAGTGAAGGCGGGATTCACTTTTTCTATATTCCCCTTCAGATCAGTAACCATGATTCCTTCGGCGGTATGGTCGATGATGTCGGAAGCCAGGCTCAGCTTATCTTGGTAGAACATCCAGATGACGATGATCAAGCTTGCAAGAGCCACCTGCGAAAGAGCCATGAAGCCAATGGCATAATGCCCTGTCAGGTTGAAAAGGATAGATAGCATCAGAGGCGGGAAGAAGCCTCCAAGACCGCCCATCGCCGATACAATCCCATTGACGATACCTGCCTGTTTTGAAAAGTAAAGCGGGACAAGCTTAAAAATCGTTCCATTGCCAATGCCGGCACAGATAGCTACTGCAAGGCAGCCGATCGTGTACAGTGTCAGCGAAGGCATGAATGACAACAAGATTCCAGAGATTGTCATGCCAGCGAAGACAACCATAAGGATGACGAAGGAGTTGAATTTATCCCCTAGCCAGCCGCCTACCGGTCTTAAGAAGGTCGCCGTCGCAATAAACCCTGCGGTGCGGAGGCCTGCGTCTACCTTATCAAGTTCGAAATGTGTCACCAGGAAGTTCGGCAAATAGATTGTGAAAGCGACGAATGATCCAAAAGTCAAGAAATAAAACAGACTTAAAGCCCAAAGCTTTTGATTCTTATAAACGCTTTTGATCTGCTCACCAAGCGGTGTAACGACCTTTTTTTCATTTTTATCGCCAAAAATGAAGTTGAACAAGGCGAAGGCAAGCAGCAAGATCAAATACAGTTTCACAGTCGTTTGCCAGCCGAGCTCGATAGCGACCACTGGTGCCGAGAAGGTTGAAACCGCGGTCCCAATGTTCCCGACTCCATAAATGCCATTCACGAATCCATGGCGTTCTTTTGGATAATATTTTGGCAATGATGTTACCCCTACTGAAAAAATTGCGCCGCCAATCCCGACGAACAGGCCTCCGATCAGCAAATCTGTATAGCTGTCAGCAAGGCTGATGAAATAAACAGGGAATAAGAGCAATGTAAAACTGATGAAGAACAATCTTCGGGCACCGAAACGATTTGTCCAGTAACCGATCGGTATCCTCAAGACTGAACCAAGGATGACTGGGATTGCCGTCGCCATCGCGATTTGATTGGCAGACATCGGTATGTCTTCTTTGATGAACGGCATGAGTGACGATAAAATTACCCAAACCATGAACCCTGCAACAAGGCTAAGTGTCTGGAGCGGCAATTGGATTTTTTGTGTTTTCATGTTTATCTCCCTTTCGTGATTTCCCCGTAAGGTTTTGTATGTTCCAGTAGTGCTTTCCTTGGGTAAATCGTAAGAAAATCATACACTTTAAGATGTGACGAACTTCACACCTACTTCTTTGTTCAACAAACCGTCACAGTTAATCAATAAACCTCGAACAAATAAGGCTTTTTTTATCGTTATAATAGAAAAAGCGATTGTTGCATTTTTGTGAACATTACCATACAGTAAAAATGACGACATTTTGACATTTCCTGCTGGTTTATACATTTTACACTATGGCGGTGTTATTATTGTATCTATAGAAATAGTGTCACGGGAAATAAAACAAAGGGTGATGACCATGCCGAACACGAACAAAATAACTCATTCAATTGAGATAAAAGAATTGTTTCAATTTGCGGACCGGACAATCCAGGCCGAGAAAGGGAGTTATATCTTCCAGGAAGGCATGGAAGCAGAGGAACTTTATTTGATTCTAAGCGGCAAGGTGCAAATCAGCAAGGTTTCACAGGATGGGCGTGAACTGGCACTTAGGATTTGCGGCGAAAATGATATTTGCGGGGAGCTGACTTTATTTACCGACGCACCCAAGTACCTTTTAAGTGCGCTTGTACTGGAAGACGCGAAGGTCCTGGCGATCAGGAAGGATGTCATTGAAAGAGAAATTTTCCAGAATCCATCACTGGCATTTGAATTCATGAAGTGGATGAGCGACCATTTCCGTAAGACCCAGACGAAATTCCGTGATCTTGTGCTGAATGGAAAAAAAGGAGCGTTATTTTCAACTCTGATCAGGATGACGAATAGCTATGGAATTAAGAAAGAGAACGGAATCCTGATTGATTTGCCGCTGACGAACCAGGAACTGGCAAACTTTTGTGGCACTTCGAGGGAGAGCACAAACAGGATTCTCAACGACTTGAAACGGGAAGGAATCATTTCGATTAAGAAGGGCAAAATCCTGGTGCATGACCTTGAGTATTTACGGAGAGAAATCGGCTGTGAAAATTGCCCGGCTGTATTTTGTTCTATCGATTAGGAAACAAGCGTTTACTTCCACTGGCCTCAACCATCGTTTCCTTTGCAAAAACAAGCCAGGAACGAGATCATCGAACAAAAATCAACGAATAACGAAAATGGGTGAAGCCTGCTGGCTTCACCCATTTTAAGTAGCAGCACTGAAGGTTATGCGGCACAAGTAAACCCGGGTATTTGCTGATTAGGCTTTCTTTTGTTTTCTTAACGCTTCAGGGATATAAACACAGAATGGCTCGCTTTCCAAATAATCCCCTGTCATCGCGTATGCGCGAGAACGGGAACCGCCGCATACATGCCTGAACTCGCACACTCCGCATTTCCCTTTGTACCCATCAGGATTCCGGAGCGATTTGAAAACCGGGGATTCCCTGTAAATTTCAGCAAGAGGCTGTTCCCTGATATTTCCCGCCTTTACCGGCAGTAGTCCGCTAGGATAAACGTCCCCGATATGTGAAATGAATACAAAGCCATTTCCATCATTGACTCCTTTAGGTGCCCTGCCAAGACCATCTATCGAACCTGTCAATCCTTCCTTCGTCAGCGCAGTCAGGTAGTCGATCTGTTCTGTATGCTCCTTTGATTCCCTCATTTTTTGCTGGATGACAACGCGCCGGTAGTGTTGGGCGGCTGTTGTCTTGATATCAAATGATACCTTTTTGCTCAACTCATAGAGCCATGTGAAGACCTTCTCGTGTTCAACAGGGGAAATCATATCTGTTTCCTGTCCCCTTCCTGTCGGTACGAGGAAGAATACGCTCCAGAGCACACACTCCAGTTCTTCAATCAGCTTCGCCATTTCCTCTAAATAATCAATATTGTAGCGGGAAATGACCGTATTGATTTGAATCGGGATTTCAAGCTCATGCAGGTATTTGATTCTTTCAATCGTCAAGTCGAAAGATCCTGCTGTCCCGCGGAAGTGATCATGGATTTCTGCTGTCGGTCCATCCAGGCTGAAGGCCCAGCGCGACAGGCCTACCTCCTTCGCTTTTTCGATTGCTTCCTTCGTTACGTTCGGCGTGGCACTTGGCGTCATTGAAACACGGACACCTTTCTTGACCGCATAGGCAGCTATGTCAAATACATCTTCACGCATCAATGGATCCCCTCCGGTAAAAACAAGCAGCGGGTTGTTCATTTCATATATTTGGTCAATAAGCACTTTCCCCTCTTCAAACGAAAGCTCGCGAGGATCTCTTCTATATTGGGCTTCTGCCCTGCAGTGCAGGCATTTCAACTGGCAGGCTCTTGTCAGTTCCCAAATTACTATGAATGGGTCCTGATTAAAATCTCTTGAAAACATCGAATGGCGCCTCCTTATACTTCTCTATAGCTGAAGTATAAATTTATTTACATCATGATTAAGTGAAATAACTCACATCTTTGCAATCCCATCCGATGGATTGTATGACAATTTTGTGTCCTGCCTGTATCCAGTTTCCTTGTTAAAGCATATTGGTTGTTCCAAAATCAAAAACGAAATTTGATTCAATCAAAGGATCAGGTATTGCCAGTATTACATAAATTCTAACCTGTCTCTTATGATTTTCTTATCCCTGTCTCACCATCACCGCCCACTCACGGTACATTTTCTAGGGAAGCGGAAAATGGGTTCCTGAGGGAGCGAATTGAAATAAAAAATTGCTTCCATAGTTATCAAAAAAAGCAGCAGGAGCTGCTCCTGCTGCTTTTCTAGGATATCGTAACGACTTCATATTTTGCGGCTAAATCGACAAAGTCAGCCATTCCGCTGATTTTTCCGGCAGCCAATTTTTCTTCCACGCCGTAATACTCCACACACGTTTTACAGGCCAGGACATTTACACCCTTATCTTCCAATTCTTTAAGATGGACGGATGAAAAGGAATCGGCAGTCAATGCATAGACCCCACTGTTCATGAAAAAAATGGCATATGGAAGGTCATCCCTTTGCTTGAGGACTGTAAAGAAGGTTTCAAGCACGCCCTCTCCCAGTTCCTTATTCCCTCTTCCCAGCTGGTCTGAACTGACCAAGATAACTTTATTTTTCATTTTGCAGCCCTCCAGGAATCCTTAATCCCTTACACCAAGCGCAATCTTGGCGTAGCGGGACATCATATCTTTTGACCATGGAGGATTGAAGACGATATTGACTTCTGTATCCTTGACTTCCGGTAAGTCTGACAGCGCCATTTTTACCTGATCGACGATCGTGCCGGCAAGGGGGCATCCCATTGAAGTCAATGTCATCGTGACCGTAGCCAGTCCTTCTTCATTCAATTCGACATCATAGACTAGTCCAAGATTCACGATATCTATTCCAAGTTCAGGGTCGACTACCATTTCGAGCGCACCCATGATGCTGTCTTTCAATTCTTGATCCATGCTGATCACTCCTTATGAATTACTTTTATCTAATGATAACAATGATGGACGGGTATTTAAAGCGGAAACTGCCGTAAATGCATGTGAGATTTCTCACATTGTTTTAACTCCCTCTCATATCATTTTATATTTCACTTGACTTTTATACCTGCCAGATGCTTTTCAAACCAATTTACAGTACTTTTGACCCCTTTATTGGTCACATTGTGCCCCGCCTGCTCATCGGTGATGAACATGAGCCTGTCTTCATTTCCTAGATAGTTTTTCCTGATTTGCTGATAAAAATCATGCGCAGCATGGTAGGGGACAATAGGGTCCTTCTTGCCATGCCAGAAGAGCAGCGGCCGCTTATCCAGCTTTTCAGGCTGGGCACTCAGGTCGTATTTTTCCAATTGGCTTAAAAGACGATCGACTTCCTCATCGGAGAGGTTCAGGCTTATCTTCTGCTGTTCCAGCTGGTCCATCTGCCAGAGAGCGAATTGCCCAAATGCCGGATTTCCCATCAGACTGGCAGCTGTCCTGATCCAGTCATATTCAGAGAGCGCTCCAAGCGTGGCGATCGCTCCCATTGAAGTACCTGCCACTCCTATCTGCGACGGATTTATGAGCCTCTCCGCAGCAAGTTCTTCTCTCATGATGGAGAGCTCCTTTATGGAAGTGATGACGATTTCCCAAAACTTTAGTGCAAGCTGTTTTTCAGGCAAGTCCTTCGCCCGTTTTCCATGGTATATGGCATCAGGCATGATGACCCTGAAGCCTCTTTCTGCCAATAGGTAGGCGTAGTGCATGTTCCTTTCCTTTGTACTTGTAAACCCATGAAGGAATACAACAAGGGGCAATTCTTCTGAAAATTTCTTTTGTTTCACTACGTGGAGAACGGGAATATGTTTTATGCGTTTTTTCTCGATTACAATCAACTTACTTCCTCCCTGTCAAGGCGGATATGATGGTTTCCGAATTTTACCGCCTTTTAAGTTTAGATAAATGATTTTTTAACAATTTAACTGTAAAATGATAATCACAGCATTCAAGGAAGAACCAATATATGTATTGTAGGACTCTTGGGAAAAAAGAGCCAACGATACGCATATTATTAAAATAAAAAGAAAAATTCATGATTAAGAAGGAGTTTTTATGGCTGAAAAACATTTAATCGCATTAGATTTGGATGGTACTTTACTTACTGATGATAAAAAGATTTCGGAGAACAACAAACGTGTGATCCAAAAAGCGCGTGAAGAAGGGCATGTTGTGATGATTGCGACAGGGAGGCCCTTCCGCGCGAGTGAAATGTATTACCATGAACTTAAGCTGGACACTCCAATCGTCAATTTCAACGGGGCATTCATCCATCACCCGCTTGATGAAAAATGGGGCGTACACCATTCTCCGCTGTCAATCGATGTCGCGCAGGATATCGTTGAAGCGCTCGAGGATTTCAAATATCATAACATCATCGCTGAGGTGATTGATGATGTCTATATCCATTATCATGATGAGAAACTGCTTGATATTTTCAATATGGGCAATCCAACCATCACCACAGGCGATTTGCGGAGGTTCCTGAAGGCATCCCCTACAAGTATGCTGATCCATACGGAGGAAAATGACCTGAAAAACATCCGCCACCACCTGTCAGAGGTGCATGCCGAGGTCATCGACCATCGAAGCTGGGCAGCACCCTTCCATGTCATTGAAATTGTCAGATATGGCTTGAACAAAGCGGTGGGCCTGAAGAAGGCAGCGGAGCATTACCAGATTCCGGCGGATAGGATCATCGCTTTTGGAGATGAGGATAACGACCTGGATATGCTTGAATATGCGGGCCGGGGAATCGCGATGGGAAATGCCATTGATGATGTAAAAACAATTGCCAATGATATTACTCTTTCAAACGAAGAAGATGGCATCGGCGTTTACCTCAATGACCTTCTCAACCTGAAAGCACTGTAAAAAATCCCTTCTGTGTTCCAGGTTGAATCCCCTTGTAAAAGAACATAATAATAATTGAAACGGGCTAGTCCCGTTTCAAAAATTAGCTCGTACATGGAGGGGTAAACAATGGGTAAACGCAATAAATCCAAACGTTTTGTACAGCAAGGTGCAGATACTGTCGCCAAGCACGATGAACGGATCCCTTACCACACGACGTATGCCGATGCAGAAGCGCAAAAGCTTGAGAATGTCAGGAATGCCTCATTAGGTGGAGCTTAAATGGGCAACTGGCTTTTCCGGGAAGCAAAGAAAGCTATCTTCCTGGCCAGGATGGCACAGCCAGTTCTCCACAAAACCACAATCAGGAATGCACAGGCCGCCTTGCCACCCGCTCAGGCGACTCCGGCAATTGCTGAAAAAGTGAAGCTGCGATCGTTCCAGGACGAGCTGGATTCAATTGGAACCAACTAAACGAAAACAAAGCAGGAGGCCATGCCTCCTGCTTTGTTTCAGTTACTTGAATCTTTCAAGGAGTACAGGATAAATGTTAAGCATGGTTCCAGCCTGATCTTCTTCATACAGATTCAAGATGAGCGAACCGCTTGAGGGAAGTTTTTCCCTTGTCACGTCAATACGGATCGTGAAATGTTTCCACTCCGGATACTTCGATCCGGTTGCAACCTTCGTTTCGCTCACTAGCTCATTATGGCCGTCTTCTAGTGAATAATGGAACCAGCCATTTCCCGGCCTTGCTTCCCCATACACAATATAACTCCCGTTGCTTCCCTCCACGTTTATCTTCCTGAAGACTGGATTCATGCCGGGAATGACCAAGCTTTTCGAATCCATGAGTGCAGATTGCTTTGAAATCGGCTTGGTATTCACCCCTACTGCCTTCAGTTTTGCTGCAACCGTATACTCACCTGGTTCCACCCGTTCTCCATTCTTGTAATAATCCCAGCTTTCCTTCCACCGGATGCTTTGCTGCGGCTTAAGCTTCAATGTTTCAAAAGCCTGGGCAAAAGCCTTCCCCTCAGAATATTGATATACCCTTTGCTTACTGGCATCATAAACAGTTATTTCATACTTCTGGGAGGTTGGAAATTCGAATGCCAATGGTGTTCCTCCATCATTCCTCAGCACTAATTCGAATTCCGCTTTTTCCGGCCCAGCTACCAGGTCTGCAAAAAAGGAGAAGGGAATTCCTGATTGTCTGGAATCCTGTTCTTTTCCGTCAACTGCCTGTGAAGGCGCCGACGATATCAGCAGCACTGCCAACAGCAAAATGATACTTCTCAATACCTAGCCTCCTTTCCTTATTCCTTCCTAAAGGATCCGAATATTCCAGCTGTCTCGATAATATTGGTGAAGGCTTGCGGATCAACTTCCCTGATTGTCCTTTCAAGGTCAAACATCTCATATCTGGTGATGACAATGACCAGCATTTCTCTTTGCTCTCCACTGAAGGCTCCTTTTGCAGGAATGATCGTAATCCCTCTGACTAGTTTTTCATGGATGGCTTTCTTTAATTCATCAGGCTTCTTGGTCACGATCATTGCCGTCAACTTTTCATGCCGGGTATGGATAGCATCAATGACCCTTGTTGAAACATAGAGTGCTACAAGTGTATAGAGAGCGTTTTCCCAGCCAAACACAAAGCCCGCCGTTACTATAATGATGCTGTTCAACGTAAAAAAATATGTACCGACCGGACGATCCTTCATTCGTGACAGCACCATCGCAATGATATCCATCCCTCCCGTCGATGCCCCCCATTTGAGTGTCAGCCCTACTCCGATTGCGCCAATCACCCCGCCGAACACCGCATTCAGCAAAATATCCTCAGATAATTGCTTCACTGGAAGGATCTCAAGAAAGAAAGATGACAGCAGCACGGAAATGAAACTGTATAATGTAAAGGATTTGCCTACCTTCATCCATCCGAGAATCGTCACAGGAATGTTCAGGAGCAATAACAAAATCCCTGTTGAAATATTAAATGGCGCAAATTCGCCCAGTATGCTTGAAACGAGCTGTGCGATCCCTGTGAAGCCGCTGGCATAGACATTTGCCGGGATCAAGAAGAAATTCAGGGCTAATGCGTTCAGGAATGCCCCTACCAGTACAATAATGATTTTTTTCGTTTCCAACCAGACCATATGAATCCCCCTTTTTTTATTCTTCCTCTACCCCTATTTTACGGAAAATCACTACATTTAATTGTCTTTTTGCGATATTCCCTTTAAACTATTAGCATATACTGGTTGAAAGCAGGTGAAAGTTCCATGTCAGTAAAAATCATGGCTGACAGTGCGTGTGATTTGCCATTGGAATTTTATGGGCAAAATGACACGCTATTATTTCCTTTAAAAGTTCAAATTGATGGGTCGGAATATGACGACCTCAAGACGATACAGCCAGATCAAGTATATGATGCAATAAGGGCTGGCAATCTTCCTAAGACATCCCAGGCTTCCCCTGCTGGTTTTAAAGAGGCGTTCACAGAACTGGCGAAAAACAAACAGGATGGAATATACATAGCCTTTTCTTCTGAATTATCAGGTACATACCAGACAGCGGTGATGATTGCCGATCAGGTAAAAGAAGAATACCCTGACTTGAATCTGACAATCATCGATACGAAGTGCGCTTCCCTTGGATATGGCCTGATTGTCATGGAAGCTGTAAAAATGGCAAAAGAGAATGCATCAAAGGAAGCCATCCTGAAGGACATAGAGTTCCGCCGCCAGCATATGGAGCATCTATTCTCGGTGGATGACCTCGATCATCTTGCAAAAGGCGGACGCGTTTCAAAAGCATCGGCCTTCGTTGGCGGGCTGCTGAACATTAAGCCACTACTGAATGTGGAAGACGGGAAACTGATTCCCATCGAAAAAATCCGCGGCAAGAAAAAGCTGCTCCGACGGATCCTCGAAGTGATGAAGGAACGCGGGGTAAGCTTCGAACAACAAACCGTTGGCATCAGCCACGCAGATGACCTTGGAACAGCACACGAGATGAAAGACATGATCAGCCAGGAACTAAATCCAAAAGAGATCGTGATCACCTCCATCGGTGCAGCAATCGGGTCACATACCGGACCCGGGACAATTGCCATTTTCTTTTTGAATAAACTGCCATCATAATCATACATACTCCTTTTGGGTTTCAGGAACAATAACATCAATCCTGACCTTGAAAGGAGTTTTATTATGCCAAATACCTCGGATAACGATAAAAAAGCAAGGGACAATAACGCCCTTCGTCACGAAAAGAACATGGAACGCGAAAAGAACCGGAAGGCCGGAAAGCATCAATATTCGAAAAAAACAGATCATTTATAAGGGAAAACAATGCAAAATAGAGCCACTTGGCTCTATTTTTGTTTTTTGAATGTCCAATTATCCTGCTGATAAATCCTATCTTCCTTCATCAGCCTGCCAAGCGCCCTTTTGAAGGATCCCTTGCTCATCCCAAAACGTTCCTGTATGTCTTCTGCCATGCTTTTATCATGGTATGGCATGGCGCCATTCCTTGACTCAAGATAGTCCATGATCTTTTCGGCATCTTTATCCAGGGCCTCCTGTTTCCGCGGCAGAAGTGAAACGTTGATTGAGCCATCTTCTTTGACATCGATGATCCTGCCTTCGACTTTCTCTCCAATCCTGGGTTCTGTGCGGCGTTGCGATTCATGGATGAAGCCTTTGAAGCCCTCTGTGGTGATGATCCAGCTTCCCACTCGCGCAGTCCTGTAAATATAACCGTGGACATTTTTATTGAAATCCTGTCTTGTTGCCTTCACGGAGATTTCCTGGATGACCGGGTCAGCAGCCATCCTCGCGTAAATCATGTTATTGCGGTTCACCCTGAGAGTGATGTAGAGCAAATCCCCTTTTTGTGGCCAGACTGCTTTTACCACTGGCAAATCATCCTTCCCGAGAAGGATGTCTTTATTGATGCCGATATCGAGAAAAGCACCCAGGCCTTCTTTGACTTCAACGACAGGGACCCAGTCATATTTCCCAACCGTTACTTTAGGAATGGTTGTTGTCGCAGCAAGCCTCCCTTGTGAATCCACAAACAGGAAAACTTCAACCGTATCGCCTTCCTTAAAAGTTCTGGCGGTATCGTTTGAATGAAGAAGGACATCTTCTTCGCCATCGGTCAAAAAATAACCATAATCTGCAATCCTTGCGACCGTCATCTTTAAGACCTGGCCGGTATAATCCTGTAAAGACATTTCATTCCTCCTGCAAAGGTTTTATTTAAAAGTATAACCAAATATCGTGAGCATTGTTTGAACTGCTATATTTTACTATAATGAAAGGAAAAGCGAAAGCGGCTTAAACCGGATGGGGCGTTTTCGCCAAAAAAAAGAAAATTCTTTCATGTTGGAGGTAGCTATGGCTAAAGAAAGTTCGTTTGATATCGTATCCAAAATCGAAATGTCAGAAGTAACGAATGCAATTAACATCGCGATGAAGGAAATCCAGAATCGTTATGATTTCAAAGGAAGCAAAAGCGACATTACCCTGGATAAGGAAGAGCTCGTGCTGATTTCAGACGATGAATTCAAACTTGAGCAATTAAAGGACGTGCTTTTCAGCAAAATGGTCAAGCGGGAGATTCCGGTAAAGAATCTCGATTATGGCAAGGTGGAGCGCGCTTCTGGCGGAACTGTCCGCCAGCGGGCCAAATTGATCCAGGGAATCGATAAGGAAAACGCAAAGAAAATCAATACTATCATCAAAAACAGCGGCGTAAAAGTCAAGAGCCAAAACCAAGATGACCAGATTCGCGTCACAGGCAAAAGCCGCGATGATCTCCAAAAAATCATTGCTGCTATCAAAGAAGCCGATCTTTCGATAGACGTACAATTCGTGAACTATCGTTAATAGCAGAAGCGGGCCATCATTGGTCCGCTTTTCCCCTATCTAAATCTTCATAAATCCTTCACAAAACCCCTGCCCCTATTTTATATTTCCAAGTTAAAATTAGTAAATAAAGAGGGTTGTAGTGACTTTTATAGTTAGCGACCCAAAAAGATTCACAATTTCTTCACATTGATATGTTGGTTTTCCCCTATTCTCAGGTTAATATACCAGTAGGGGTATAAATTAATTTTTTCTCCGAAAGGATGACTGGAAAATGGGTAAAAAAATCGTGATCGTAGGCGGCGTTGCCGGTGGAGCTACTACAGCAACAAAGCTGAGAAGACTAGATGAACAGGCTGAAATCGTATTATTTGAAAGAGGAGAATATATATCTTTCGCAAACTGCGGGCTGCCCTACCATATAAGTGGTGTCATCGAGGACAGGGCGAAATTGCTGCTCCAGACAGTAGAAGGAATGAACGCCCGTTACAATATGGATATCCGCAACCTGACTGAAGTGACTTCAATCGACCGCAAGGAGAAAACCATCACAGCAAGGAATGTCCAAACAGGCGAAGAGTATAGCGAAAGCTATGATGTGCTTATTTTATCACCGGGTGCGAAACCAATCGTCCCTCCAATCGAGGGGCTGAAGAGCAGCAATGTTTTCACTTTGAGAAACATTCCGGATATGGATAAAATAAAAAACTACCTTGAAGAAAACAATCCGAAGAATGCTGTTGTGATCGGCGGCGGTTTCATTGGACTGGAAATGGCTGAAAACCTGGTTGAAGCAGGGATTTCCGTCACCCTGATAGAAAAATTGCCACAGGTAATGGGGCCTATCGACCCTGAAATGGCTGCGATTGTTGAAGAAGAGTTAACGAAGCATGGCATCAATTTGATTCTTGGGGACGGCATCGCCGACGTCATTGAAAACGGAACAAAGGTTGTGCTTGAAAGCGGCAAAGAACTGGATGCTGAAATGATTATCCTGTCTATCGGCGTCCGGCCAGAAAACACCCTTGCTGTCGAAGCTGGCCTTGAGCTTGGAGAACGAGGCGGCATCAAGGTGAATGAATACCTGCAAACCTCCGATCCAGCGATTTACGCAATGGGAGATGCCATCGAAGTGCTTGATTACATCAATGGCAAACCAACGATGATTCCGCTTGCCTGGCCAGCTAACCGCCAAGCTCATATTGTCGGACACCATATCAATGGCCGTAACATCAAATACCCAGGCACGCTTGGCACGTCAATCGTAAAAGTATTCGACCTGACTGCTGCGACTACCGGAAATAGTGAGAAATTGCTTAAGAGACTGGGTATCCCATATGAAGTCGTGCATATCCATCCTATGTCCCACGCTGGATACTATCCTGGCGCGGAGCAAATCGCACTTAAGTTGGTCTTCGACAAGGAGACGGGCAAAATCTATGGTGCACAGGCGGTTGGCAAAGATGGGGCCGATAAACGCATAGATGTTATCGCAACGGCCATCAAGGGCGGTCTGACTGTATATGACCTCCAGGAGCTCGAGCTTGCCTATGCGCCGCCATTCTCTTCAGCAAAGGATCCAGTGAACATGGCTGGTTATGTTGCGTCCAACATCGTAGATGGTACAATCGAAACGTTCCAATGGCATGAAGTCGATGACTTGGTCAGGGATGGAGCCTACATGATCGATGTTCGTACGGAGGAAGAGTTTGCTGACGGAAAAATCGAAGGGACAAAGAACATCCCGCTTGATGAATTGCGCAGCCGTCTCGATGAGCTTCCAAAAGACAAAACGATCCTCATCACATGCCAAGTCGGCTTAAGAGGATACCTTGCATCCCGAATTCTTCTTCACAACGGATTTGAGGCCAAAAATCTCACAGGAGGTTACAAAACATACTCCATGTCGAGAAAATAAATGTCCATGCAGCAGCTTCTGATATAGAGGCTGCTGTTTTTTATCTTTGATCTTCTGGAACTCGTAGTTCCCTATTTCCTCCATCTTCCTGAACGCCCGAAGCAGCCAAACCCTGAACCCCAAGTTTGGAATCGAATCTCTTCACCGTGATTTCTCCGGATACAAGGCAATAGAAGAACCCATTCAAGACCAGAACACTTCCTCTTCCGTATCAGCAATGGATGATGCCATTTCCGCCACAAAGAATTTATTTCCATGTTTTTTCAAAGAGCATTTAAGGAATTAATTAAAATAGGCCGAAATTAATTTGGGAGTGATGTTTGAAATGTCAAAAGAAAGCAAGCAAGGCTTCCCGCCCCAGCATCAAGACCATCAGCCTGGAACCGAACCAGAAATGACACCTGAACCGAGATCGGTGGATGAAAACTACAAAGGTTCCGGGAAGCTGGAAGGAAAAGTCGCATTGATCACTGGCGGCGACAGTGGAATCGGTAAATCTGTAGCCATTTATTATGCGAAGGAAGGCGCGGATGTTGCCATTGTATACCTTGAAGAAAATAAAGATGCACAGACGGCAAAGGAGCTGATCGAAGCTGAAGGACGAAAATGCCTGCTGCTAGCCGGCGATGTCGGAAGCGATGATTTCTGCAAGGAAGCCGTCAAGCAAACTCTAAATGAATTTGGGAAAATTGACATCCTAGTCAATAATGCTGCTGAGCAGCATCCGCAGGAGAGCCTGTTGGATATTTCAGCAGAACAAATGGAGAAGACTTTCAGGACGAATATCTTCTCAATATTTTATTTGACGAAAGCTGTCTTGCCCGAGCTGAAGAAAGGCAGTACGATCATCAACACATCTTCGATCACCGCCTATAAAGGAAATCCTAAACTGATTGACTATTCATCTACGAAAGGCGCGATTGTCACCTTCACCCGTTCATTGGCGATGTCCCTGGTATCGAAAGGGATCCGCGTGAACAGCGTGGCACCTGGTCCAATCTGGACGCCGCTGATTCCATCAACCTTTTCGGAAGACGAAGTCGCGAAGTTCGGCAAAGATTCCCCGATGGGACGTGCGGGGCAGCCATATGAACTGGCACCGGCCTACGTTTACCTTGCAAGCGATGATTCCGCATATGTGAGCGGCCAGACGATACACGTCAATGGCGGCACAGTGGTCAATGGGTAAAGATCAGGAAGAGGCTGTCCCAAAAGGATAACTTTTGGGACAGCCTCTTTTCTTATTCTTGTTAGACAACCCGTTGTTTTGCGCTCCAGGCCCTTCGATGGACAGGACCTAGTGGCGACGTTGCCGCAGGACGCGGCGGTCTTAGTGGCCCAGCGCTTATCGGGGCTGACCAAAGTGCTTCCGCCTTTCTTTCTCCTCCGCGCAAACGCCTGCGGAATCTCCCCTGCCATGTATTCCCGCAGGACACTGAATGGGCTTCCTTGAGTTTGTCCACGCACGAAGAAAATACGTAAGCATTTTCGAGGAGTCTCCGTGCCTTCCGCTCCAATCAAATAAGTGTACTTTTCCTTATCGGTAAATAGGTGAAGAAATAAGAGAATCGCCCTTCTTTTGTATAATGCAGTCACCACAACCACCATACCAAAGGAGCGATTTTCTTATGAAACATGATCATAATTCCTTCATCGATTATAACAGGGATCAATTGACCCTGCCGCCTGACCTCGAAGTCCTCACCCCGAAAACCATCTTAGCCGAATTGTGCCCGCTCTGCCCGTGAATCAAGAAAACTCTTTGCAAGCGGCGTTTCAAATAAAGAAAAAACAAAGCATCGCTGCCTTGCTTTTTAAAATTCCCGAAATAGTATGTTAGTTTTCCTTCTGTTCCGCGCATGAAGATCGCTGGACAATTTTAAAAGGGACGATTGTCTGGGCAATCGGTTCATCTGGATTCTCAATCCGTCTGATAAGGCTTTTCGCTGCTTCGTAGCCAAGATTGAAAATGTTGATATCGACTGATGTCAACGGGGGACGAGCCATTTCCGCGATCAGGACATTATTGAAGCTGACAACCGAGATATCATCCGGAACGGCAATACCCATTTCATCCAGCTTATTCAGGACACCAAGTGCCATAAGGTCATCGGCTACAACCACCGCTGTCGGCGGTTTTTCCAAGGACAGAAGCTCTTTGACTGCATCCTGCCCGCTCTCTCGAAGGAATTCATCATTGACGACATATTCATCCACCAATTCAATGCCTGCGTTCCTCAATGCTTTTTCATATCCGAGCAGCCTCTCGACTGTGACGACCAGATCAAGATTTCCACCGATGAAGCCAATCCTTTCATGCCCCAGCTTGATCAGATGCTCTGTCACTTCTTTCCCCGCCTTGAAGTTGTCATTGTCGACATAGCTGATTCCGTCATCATCCTTGATTGGCTTGCCGATGACAACGAAAGGAAAATCCCGTTCCCTTAAGTAGGAGATGACCCTGTCTTCTACTTTTGAATACAGCAGCACGACTCCATCGACCCTGCCGCCCTGGACCATTTTGACAACGCCCTCGAATATTTCATCATCCGTCTTTCCAGTTGTCATATGCAGGGCATATTGCTTGGCGTGCGCACCCTCGCTCAGGCCGGTCAAAACAGTTGGAAAGAACGGGTTCTGGAAGACGACATCGTTCGAACTTGGCATGACCAGGCCGATTGCTTGTGTCGATTGGCTCGCTAAGCTTCTGGCTATGAAGTTGGGATGATACCCAAGCTGATCCATTACCTCCCTGACTCTTTCTTTCGTTTTTTCGCTGATCCTTGGACTGTTGGCGATTACACGCGAGACAGTTGAAGGCGCGACATTTGCAACCTTGGCAACATCCTTTATTGTGACAGCCATAAGTTCCCCTCCCCCTTTGCCAGAAAAATTCCTTATCTCTATTATAAAATAACCAGTATGGATTTTATCGTTTTTTTTTCGTTATCTCAACGAATGGACAGCCATTATACGGAAACATCATTGCTCATTCCTTCTTCTTCTCCCCCTTTTCAAGAGAAGGAAAATAAAGAAGAAGAAAGCGGCATAGACAGCAGCCATTACCACTAAATAAGGAATGTTCAGGCCAGTCTTTTCTGCAAGCACGTAAACTTCTGCCTTTTCCCGGTCAAGCGTGAGTTTGTACTTGTCCTTGTCGCTCCTGATAAGGTCATCAGCGAGCAAACCACGCAATTCCATATCCTCGGCCAGTTGATCGGCGCTCAAAGTGACGTGGCGGGTATCCGATGTGTTGTTGATGGCAACCACAGCTGTTTCATCCTTATACGTCCGTTTGAAAACAGCCATGCCATCTTTTTCGTAAAGGACTTCCATATCCCCACGGCTAAGTGAAGGCAGCTGGTTCCTGAGTTCACCAATTTTCGCGATGTAATCGATCAATTCCTTATCCGCCCTGAAGCTCATTTGCCTCCGGTTATCAGGATCCTTCCCTCCATCAAGGGCGATTTCAGTTCCATAATAAACGATTGGAATACCTGGGGCAGTGTACAGATACGTCAGGGCAAGCTTCCATCTCGTACCCGGATGCTGCCTGTTTTGGACCGCTTCCCTTGTGAATCGGACGGTATTGTGATTGTCCATGAAATTTCCCATCAATTCAGGATTTTCATAGATTTTTTTATTTCTTTCTGCTGTTGTGAACAGCCAGTCCAATGTCTGATCGGGTTTGGCAAAAGCTGATCTTAGATGCTCATTCAGGGGATAATCCACAAAACCGTCTATCCCTGCCTTGTCATACTTGGCTATGTTGTTCGGGTCTTTTGCCCAGACCTCGCCGATCAAGTAGAAATCATCTTTTACACTTTTGACTTCCTTCGAAAAATCTTCCCAAAAATCGACTGGAACATGGCGGACAGTATCCAGCCTGTAGCCATCAATATCTGTCTCTTCAATCCACCATTTAGCTGCATCCAGCAGATACTTCCTTGTCTCCGGATTCTCCTGGGCGAGATCCGGCAAACCATATAGCCAATTGTTCTCCAGCTCGTCCTGGTCATTCCAATCCATGATGTCCTTCTTCAGATGGAACCAGTCGTTTTTGGCAGGATCATTGAGCCATTCATGCTCAGGTCCTACATGGTTGACAACAAAGTCAAGAATGATCTTGATATCACGCTTGTGGGCTTCTTTTACAAGCTCTTTGAATTTGTCAACGCTTCCAAAATGCTCTTCCGTTTTATAGAAATCTTTAATCCAGTATCCGTGGTAGCCTTTATCGACATTATCAAAAACCGGTGTCAGCCAGATGGCCGTGAATCCCATGTCCTTGATGTAATCCAGTTCGTCGATGATGCCCTGGAAATCGCCGCCGTGATAGGCTGTGGGATCCTTCGTGTCTACTTTGTAATCATTTTTATTGTCACCGTTGTTAAAACGGTCAACCATCAGGAAATAAATCGTTTCATCCTGCCATTTGCGTCCTTCTTTTTCAACAGCGCCTACAGGGAGGGCGTAAAAAAGAAGAAACGGAATTAAGATGAATGCTGCCAGCTTGTTTTTCATCCCCGCTCCTCCTTCATAATTTAAGCAAAGGCTCGTAACAGC
Organism: Bacillus sp. REN3; assembly: GCF_017912555.1. Taxonomy (GTDB): domain Bacteria; phylum Bacillota; class Bacilli; order Bacillales; family Cytobacillaceae; genus Mesobacillus. Next base: position 101,816 of record NZ_JAERSD010000004.1, read on the forward strand.
CTTTGCTTAAAAAGTATATGCCCTTATAGATTATCCTTTTGTACCGCCTGCCGTCAAACCGGATACAAAGTATTTCTGGAATGACAGGAACAGAAGCGCGATTGGAACGGCAATCAACACAGCGCCGGCTGCGAATGTCGTGAATTCAGCACCGAACTGTTTCGCTACCATATCGTACAGCCCAACAGCGAGAGTGTATTTTGTTTCTGTCCTAAGCAGGATGCTTGCGATGATGAAATCGCCAAAAGGAGCGATGAAGGCAAATAGTGCAACAACAGCGATGATTGGCGTCGCAAGCGGCATGACAATCTGGAAGAATATCCGCAAATGCCCTGCACCGTCCATTTTTGCTGATTCATCGAGCTCCTTCGGAATGGTATCAAGATAGCCCTTCATCAGCCACGTATTCATTGGAATCTGGCCGCTTTTTCCGTTAATTTTTTGTGAAGGCACTTTTCCTGATTGACATTTGAAAATAGGTGTTCTAACCTTGTTTTAATCATGCTTAGCCTAGAAAGGAATGGTTATACATTGTTCAAAGAAGCGATTTACCACCGTCCTAAAGATAACTATGCATACGCTTGCACAAATGAAGAGCTGCATATTCGCCTGCGTACCAAGAAAGATGACATCAAAGACGTTTCATTAATCAATGGCGATCCTTATGACTGGACAGATCATAAATGGAATACAACAATTATCCAAATGGACAAAAGCGGTTCAGACCAATTATTTGATTACTGGCTCGTATCTATCAAACCTCCATACAGAAGACTGCGCTATGGTTTCCTTTTGAATGACGGGGTGGAAACTGCCTGTCTGACAGAGAAAGGCTTCTATAATCAAGCTCCACTGGATGATACAGCCTATTATTTCTGCTTTCCTTTCCTGAACAATATAGATGTTTTCCAGGCTCCCTCCTGGGTCAAGGATACGGTCTGGTATCAAATTTTCCCGGAGCGTTTCGGGAATGGGGACCCTTCAAACGACCCCGAAGGCAGCCTTCCATGGGGAGGCGCTGATCCTTCTCCGGCAAACTTTTTCGGCGGCGACCTCGAAGGCGTAATCCAGAACATCGACCATCTCGCGGAGCTTGGAATCAGCGGCATCTATTTCACACCAATTTTCAAAGCCTATTCAAACCACAAATACGATACGATTGATTATTTGGAAATCGATCCTCAATTCGGCACGAAGGAAACATTGAAGCGCCTTGTGGAAGTTTGCCATGAACATGGTATCAAGGTCATGCTTGATGCGGTTTTCAACCATAGTGGTTTTTATTTCCCACAATTTCAGGATGTCCTTGAAAAAGGCAGGGAGTCCCGTTATAAGGACTGGTTTCATATCCGTGAATTCCCGCTAGTGACTGAACCGCGTCCCAACTACGATACATTTGCTTTTGAAAAAGCGATGCCGAAGCTGAATACTGAAAATCCGGAAGTAATCGATTATTTACTTGAGGTCGGACGCTACTGGGTGCATGAATTCGATATTGACGGCTGGAGGCTGGATGTCGCCAACGAAGTTGATCACTCCTTCTGGAGGAAATTCCGCAAAGAAGTAAAGGCGATCAAGCCTGATCTTTATATTCTGGGGGAGATCTGGCATGATTCGATGCCCTGGCTGAAGGGCGATCAGTTTGACGCCGTGATGAACTATCCATTTACAACGAATATCTTGAATTTATTTGCCCGCAACACCATTACCGCCAAAGAATTTATCGAAAATATGACGACTGTTAACCACATGTATCCGAAAAATGTCAATGAAGTGGCGTTCAACCTGATCGGCAGCCATGATACGCCAAGGATCTTGACTGAATGCGGAGGAGACGTTGACAAAGTAAAACAAATCTTCACCGTCCTGCTTACTTATATCGGAACCCCGTGCATTTATTATGGTGATGAAATCGGAATGACAGGCGGACAGGATCCAGGCTGCCGTGAATGCATGAAGTGGAATAAGAAAGACCAGGACCGTGATCTGTTCAGTCACGTGCAAAAAATGATCAAGCTCCGTAAGGACAATCCGCTTCTGGCGAATGAAGGCGAACTGCACTTCCTCCCATCTGATGGCCATGACACTTGCTTTGCCTATACAAAGTCAAATAGCGAAGAGACAATCATGGTGATTGTGAACATGAGCGCTGAAGAAGCTGACTACCCTCTCCCTTTTAACCTGAAAGGCAGGAAAATCACCAATTTGTACACCGGGGAAGAATTCGCGGCGGAGAGTGACGATTTATCTGCTCGCATTGCCGCAAGCGGCTTCTCTATTATCAAGTTTTGACTCCGTACCCTTTCCTGCCAGGTCGGGAAAGGGTTTGTTGTTTGGCATTCAGGGGCACTGGTAGTTGGGCATTTGCTCGAATGGGATATTTTACACCTCACATTACCTTTATTCCGGTTTGCGGGATTTCGGCAAAAGTTCGCGGAATTTCCCTATGCAGGAGCCAATATACACAAGAAACTAGACTTCTAAGCCTGAATAACAAAGAGAATCCAACCTGGAGCTGCATTTAATGAAAAAAACTGCTAATCTATCACTTTTTGCGATTACATGGCCGCTTTTTATTGAGATTTTACTTTATATGCTGATGGGGAATGCGGATACACTGATGCTTTCCCAGTATTCTGATAATTCGGTGGCAGCTGTTGGAGTATCCAACCAAATTCTTTCCATGATTATCGTCATGTTCGGGTTTATTTCCACTGGAACCGCCATCCTTGTAGCCCAAAACCTTGGTGCCAGGAAAAATGACCATGCTGTCCAAGTATCCGCTGTTTCGATCGGCGCCAATCTTGTTTTTGGCTTGATCCTTAGCGGAGCTGTCCTCATTTTCAGCGAGTCGCTGTTGAAGATGATGGATTTGCCTCCTGAATTATGGGTTGAAGCCAATGTTTACTTAAGGATTGTGGGCGGCTTTTCATTCATCCAATCGTTGATCATGACTGTCAGCAGTATCGTCCGCAGTTACGGATTCACACGAGACATCATGTACGTGACTCTTGGCATGAACCTGCTCAATGTAATCGGCAATTACTTTTTCATTTTCGGCCCGTTCGGGACCCCGGTCCTGGGAGTTGAAGGCGTAGCCATTTCGACGGCCGCAAGCCGGATCACCGGCCTGATCGCATCTTTTTATGTCATGAATAAGAGGCTTCCCGAAAAAATGCCGATCCGCATGGTTTTCCATTTTCCGAAAAAACACCTGAAGGATCTTTTGAATATTGGTATTCCTTCCGCAGGGGAACACCTTAGCTACAATGGATCTCAGATTGTGATCACTTATTTTATCGCAGCGTTAGGCACCCAAGCTTTGACAGCCAAAGTATACACGCAAAACTTAATGATGTTCATCTTCCTGTTCAGCATTGCGATCAGCCAGGGCACCCAGATTCTGATCGGCCATATGGTCGGGGCCAAGGAATTTGAAAAAGCCTACCATCGCTGCATGAAAAGCTTGAAGCTTGCCATCATCATTTCGATTGCTGCTGCCGGAATCGTATCCATGTTCGCAAAGGACCTTATGGGGATCTTCACAGATAACGGAAACATCATCGAGCTAGGGAGCACGCTGATCCTGTTGACGATCATCCTTGAGCCCGGAAGGTCTTTCAATCTTGTAATCATCAGTTCCCTGAGGGCTGCAGGTGATGTTAAGTTCCCGGTTTATATGGGCATCCTATCAATGTGGGGAGTCTCTGTCACCCTTTCGTATTTCCTCGGAATATGGCTCGGACTAGGGCTCGTCGGGGTGTGGATTGCCTTCATCGCAGATGAATGGCTGCGAGGATTGCTGATGCTCTGGCGATGGAAGTCCAAAATCTGGGTGAAAAAATCCTTTATTCCTACAACAGACAAGGAAATTGATGACTGATTTTTCCCCTGGGAATCGATTTTTTCAAAAGAGGAAGGCTTTAGTGGAAGAAATTGGACAAACGGGAGAATACGGCACCTGATTGGGAGATTATGCTGGCTGATTGGGAGAATACAGCTCCCGATTGGGAGATTATGCAGACTGATTAGGAGAATACAGCTCCCGATCGGGAGAATATGCTGGCTGATTAGGAGAATACAGCTCCCGATTGGGAGAATATGCAGACTGATTAGGAGAATACAGCACTCGTTTGGGAGATTATGCTGGCTGATTGGGAGAATACGGCTCCCGATTGGGAGAATACCCTGTTTGATTGCACTTCGCTAGCAAAAAAAAGAGAATTTAATAGTTTTGCCTATCGTTAGCTGGCCGGTTAGTTAGCAATTTTCCAAAAAGACCGCAGTTTAATAGGCGTTGTCGGTCAACATGTCAGTTATTTGGTGACAAAACATCTATTCCCGCAGTAAACTCCAGTTTTTTGCCGGACTTGAGTGATGAGGTTTGGAAGAAATTGGACAAACGGGAGAATACGGCACCTGATTGGGAGAATATGCTGGCTGATTAGGAGAATACAGCTCCCGATTGGGAGAATATGCAGACTGATTAGGAGAATACAGCTCTCGATTGGGAGAATACCCTGTTTGATTGCACTTCGCTAGCAAAAAAAAGAGAATTTAATAGTTTTGCCTATCGTTAGCTGGCCGGTTAGTTAGCAATTTTCCAAAAAGACCGCAGTTTAATAGGCGTTGTCGGTCAACATGTCAGTTATTTGGTGACAAAACATCTATTCCCGCAGTAAACTCCAGTTTTTTGCCGGACTTGAGTGATGAGGGTTGGAAGAAATTGGACAAACAGGAGAATACGGCACCTGATTGGGAGATTATGCTGGCTGATTGGGAGAATACAGCACTCGTTTGGGAGATTATGCTGGCTGATTGGGAGAATACAGCTCCCGATTGGGAGATTATGCAGACTGATTAGGAGAATACAGCTCCCGATTGGGAGATTATGCAGACTGATTAGGAGAATACAGCTCCCGATTGGGAGAATATGCAAACTGATTGGGAGAATACGGCTCCCGATTGGGAGAATACCCTGTTTGATCGCACTTCGCTAGCAAAAAAAAGAGAAATTAATAGTTTTTCGTTAGCTGGCCGGTTAGTAAGCAATTTTCCAAAAAGGCCGCATTTAAGTAGGCGTTATCGGTCACCAAGTCATAGCAAGTAAACTCGGTTCTGGCTGCAATTTTGATTGGATTTTAATTTTTCGGATGCCTTCTTGGCTTACCTGGTTTTCCTTCTTCCTTTGGGGGATCTGGTTGACTCTCTGAAAAACGATTCCATTGGTCGTACCAATAGTGGTGCAAAATCTGTAAAACTTGCCAGGTTGACTTCGTCTTTTTCGTTTGGACCTTAATGGCCTCACTAAGGGCACAGTCAATCATCGGCAACCGAAACTGCGTCTCATTTGCAGTTTAAGAGCCTCGCCACCTCGATACCATTTAAAAGTTCCCATCTTCGAATGTTGAAGTGCTGTAAGATTGGCCGCTTCTTATGCCGGAGATCTTTCAAGCCTATTTATCCAAGGAGATTTAAATCCACCTTTTTGCAAAGCTAGGCTGCTGTAATGCTCTTGCTCATTAAACTTGGTCCTGTCAAAAAAACCCCCTCCTTGTCGCTAGTCCTTCCCGCTTCCCATATTACCTCATATGCCAAAACAAAAACGCCAGCTTAAATGAGGAAGCTTCCTGCGCTTTTCTAACAAGATGTGGCGAAACCCCAGTATCAGAATGACTTCGGGGAGAGTATCCTGTTAATACCAGTTTTTAAGAGATTGTTAGTGTGACAGGTGTTTTACAGTAAATAAGCTGCCGGCTATGTCCCTTGCTCAGTTGCATGGCCTGCCTTCTTCGTTCTCCTACTCCTAAGGAAGCATTGTCAGCACCCAAAAAATCTATGCCTCCTAGATCCCTTTCACTTTTAAGGTCCATCAATCTTACACCAATATAGCAAACTGGCTATATTGATTCTTTAATAACCCTTCCTGCAATCCAGTGCTTTCCATGCTATCTTTCGGCGAAGCCATTTTAATCCCGGATCCCCTCTATCTGTAAAACATTACTCATCATATGCAATTATTTTTAATCTGGTTATTTCCACCATGTTATAATTTCGCCAAAATCTGTCTACAAAGTAGGTGAGTGATCATTTACGGAGGATTCAAATGAACCGACAACAACGAAGCGATATGATTGAAATTCAACCCCGGGCATTCCTCTCGGGAACAGTAGAATACATCAATTCACAATGGGTGTTTTTTGATGAAGAAACAGAAGAGGCCGCATTGATGGATGAATTCATTCACCAGGAGATTGAACTGCTCCGGAAAGATAAATGGAGAAAAGGTTTCTTACTGGAAGATGGCAGCATCCAGACGGGTAAGGAAACATTAGTTTTACAAGACCAGGAAAGGATCAAAGTCAGGAAACAACTGGTATATTCTCTTGAGCGTTTGCTCGATGAACTGAATGACGAGGCCTTCGTCCAATTCATCAATATACTGAACTCTTTTAATTTTTCCATCTATGATTGTATATACTGCTATAACCATATGACGTTCTTGGACCAGGGCCTCAGAAGGTTTGGGGTCAATTTTTTGATTTTTGATAATGAAGAGCTAATTTCTAATGTGCAGCATCATTTTGATTACGGCGAAACTGCAGCGGACAGGTTTGAATTCACGCTCAGCAATGGCAAACGGGCTGTGATTGAAAAAATATCCTAGAAGGTGCAAAAAGCCTGCATGTGTCTTCATGCAGGCTTTCTCCGTTCTATTCCAAGGCATAGACTGCCTTCTCCAACGTATGGAATCCATCATCGAATGCCGTGGATTCGAGCGGTCTGTGGATATAAAATCCTTGTGCATAATGACAGTCAAGGTCTCTCAGGATATTGATCTGTTCTTTTGTTTCAACGCCTTCAGCCACAATCTTGACCGAAAGGCCGTGTCCCATTGTGATGATCGCCTTCACAATCGCAATGTCTGATGGATCTTGATGAAGATTATTGATAAAGGATTGATCGATCTTTAACGTATCGATCGGCAGGCTCCTTAAATAACTCAATGACGAGTATCCTGTTCCGAAATCATCAATCGATACCTTTACACCCAGATTCTGCAGGACCCTCATGACCGAAATGCTATACGCAATATCGTTCAGCATCGCGCTTTCGGTAAGCTCCAGTGTAAGGAATTCCGGATTAAGCCGGGATTCCTCAAGTGCGTTGACGACCTGTCCAATGAAAGCATGCTGCTGGAACTGATAGGCGGATACATTGACAGATACGCCGAGTTTCGAATGGCCTTTCTGCTGCCATTCTTTTGTTTGTTTGCAGGCCGTTGCCAGCACCCATGCTCCGATTTCCTCGATGAGTCCTGTCTCTTCAGCCAGCGGGATGAATTGGGCAGGTGATACGAGACCAAGATGGGGGTGCCTCCAGCGAATCAATGCTTCCGTGCAAGTGATCTCGCCTGATTTCAGGTCCATCAGAGGCTGGTAGCAAAGATAGAATTCATTTTTTTGGAGGGCTTTGCGCAAATAGCTCTCCAGTTCAAGCCGGATCATTGCCTGGTCATTCATGTCGTTCGAGAAGAAGGTAATCTTGTTGCCTCCCTCGTTCTTTGAACGGTTCATGGCGATATCGGCATTCTTGAGTAATACTTGTTCATCAAGTCCGTCACCCGGAAAGGAACTGATGCCGATGCTTGCCGTTACAATGAACTCCTGGTTTTGATAATACAATGGTTTGGCAATGACTTTTTGCAGCTCTCTTGAAGTCCTTGTGGCCTTCTCGATACTGACATCCTTAGTCAACAGCAATGTGAATTTATCGCCGCTGAACCTGCCGAGGAAGGCTCCTTCCGGAAGATTTGATTGAATCCTCTCAGCGAGTTCCTTCAAAACAATGTCCCCCGCATAGTGGCCAAGGCTGTCGTTGATGATCTTGAACCGGTCGATATCAAGAACTAACACGGCAATGACTTCTTTTTTCTTCTTCGCCTGCTTCAGAATCTCTTCCAGATGCTCCGTGAATTTCATCCTATTCGGAAGCCCGGTATCACGGTCATAATATGCCAGCTGGATGATCTTTTCTTCGGTTTTTTTCTGGCTCGTGATATTCCTGCCAATCCCATAGGTGCCCACACAATTTCCATTGACCGTAATCGGGATATTCTTGATTTCGAAAATCTGGGTTTCTCCTGACTTGATCTTGATTTCGATATTGTATGTCTGATTTTTGCCTCGCACTGCTTTCAAAAAATGAAGCCTTGCCCTTGGAATATCATCCTGGCTGATGAAATCAAGAGCCGGACTGCCAATCAGTTCCGCTTCACTGAAACCGAATGTTTTAAAAAAAGAATGGTTCACACTTGTAAAATTGCCTTCGAGATCGGTTGAATACACAAAATCGCCGTTGTTGTCAAAAAGCGAGCGATAATGCTGCTCAGATACCTTCAGGCTTTCATTCAATTGGATGATATCCTGCCTGGAAGCTGCCACCAAGTCTACCAGGGTATTGATGGTATTTTGATTCTGCTGCTGAAGGATCAAATCCAGTTCCTGGCTGGTGAATGACGTAAATGACAGAACATCCTGGCCCAGACTCTTTCCGGTTGTACTGCTGATAATGATTGCGTGAGGAAGAGATCTCTTGACCAGCGCATTCAGCAGAAGGAATCCATTTTCCTTTTCCGTGAAAATCTGTACAAGCAAATTGGAGCATGCCTGTAATGAATGGTATTCCATAAAACGATTCAGTTGTTGTTCGTTCTCAAATACGCAGCAATTTGTCCTGGCCATTGTATTCTCCAATGTTTATATTTCTCCAACATCCCCTATCTCATAAAATACCATATTCAGGGGGCTGAGGATATGACAAAAAAAAGAAAAAACTGCCAACCGACAGCTTTTTCATCCAGTCTATTTAGAATAAATCGGTACCTAATGGAAGGGAGAATCCAAGATACAATACTAGCAGCAGAGCCACGATGAATTGGATCCAAAGGATCGATGCCTTCTCGTTCTTCTTTGTGCGGATGAGGATCAATTCAAGCAACGAAATGACCCACAGCCCAACAGCTGCTTTAAGAATATATGTCAGGCTGATACTGTCGAGGCTAAACAGAAGCATAAGCCCTGTCAGCAAAATCAGCAGGTAAACAACCCGTAAGACCATCTGGACAATCTTCGAACCTTTTTCTTTTCCGCTCTTATGTAGTCCTAGCGATACAAAAAACAAAACAATTGCTAAAAACCATGCTGTCATATGTGCATGTATCATTCAATCCGTCCTCCTATTGTCAAGTTCCCAAACATCATACCATATTTGCCTATGAATTCCTAAATATAAGGTATCCAAGGTTTATATGTTGATTCTCTATTCGATCGAATTTTTCAGTGCCCCGATGTTTTCAACTGTAATTTCAATCACATCCCCGGACTTTAGGAATCTTGGTGGATTGAAGCCTTTCCCTACTCCAGCTGGCGTTCCGGTGGCGATGATATCGCCGGGTTCCAATGTCATTCCCTGTGAAAGCACAGCGATGATTTCCTCTATCGGAAAAATGAAATTTCCTGTGTTCGAATCCTGCCTGATTTCACCATTCACTTTGGTCTGGATGTCAAGGTTGTTCGGATTTTCGATAGCCGATTTGTGAACAATCCATGGCCCCATCGGGCACGTCGTATCAAGGCTCTTGCCGATGAAAAATTGCTTATGCCGCGCTTGAAGATCCCTGGCCGTTAGATCATTGATGATTGTATAGCCGAAGACATAATCCAGAGCGTCTTCTCGCTTGATGGCCCTTCCCTTCTTGCCGATGACGACGGCAAGTTCACCTTCGTAGTCGAGCTCCTCTGTCAGTTCCTTGTGGTTCATGACTTTCATGTCGTGGCCAGTGACAGAGGTGGGAGATTTAGTGAATACCATAACATGCTTAGGGATATCATCCTTGCTTCCCATTTCGATAGCATGTTCAGCGTAATTTTTGCCGACACAGAAGATATTCTTAACAGGCTTCGGAATTGGCGGCAAAAGCTTCACCTGCCCCAGAGGAATCAACAGCTCCTCTTCTAGCTGATTCTCTTTCACCCATTCTGAGATTTTAACAGCTTCATTGTAAAAGTCTTCCCCTCTTGCAATCCCCTCAAGCATGGATGCAGGGAATCCTGCCTTGCCATCCATCCGTTCAGAAGCCGCAGCAAGCGGAAGGACACAATCGTTCTTTTCATTGACAATCCCGGTAAAAGTGCTTGATCCGTTTTGAAAAGTGGCGAATTTCATTTTTTCCTCCTAATCATTTATTGCCGAAAGCTGCTCAAATAATTGATCTGCTTCCCGCCTTGTCTTTAGATGATACACTTGTTTGCCCTCTTGCTGATAGCGTTTTAATTTTTCGCGGATGGCAGGAGCTTCTTTCCGCTTATACTGTGCGACCCATTTAATAAATTCCCAATCAAGCTTTTCTGGACAGCCAGATGCCATATCCGGCCTTCTTTTTCCATGGAATATGACCCTTCTTTTCAATATACCGAATAGGCATACAGACGTTGGGTAATCAAGAAAAATAATAGTGTCACAAGCTTTTGCCCTGATGTCCATACTACTTCCGAAATTGCCGTCCATGATCCAGGACTCTTTTTTGATTAGTCTAGAAAGGATTTCAAACCAAACTTTTTTGTCTGTCATTTTCCATCCTGGCTTCCAATAGAGGACATCAAGATGGTGCACCTCAACGCCCATCATCTTTCCCAGTTTCCTTGCCAGTGTCGATTTTCCGGCTCCTCCGCTGCCGATGATGATGATTTTTTTCATATCCGGCCGCCTCTCTTTAATGGCTGTTTCTTCATATATGTCCCGCTGCGCCACAGCCATTCGACCGGGCCGTAAAAAAACCTCCGGACCCACAAGCCGCTCGCTGCAAGCTGGATCGTGTAAATCCCGATTGCCAGCATCGTTCCTTCAAAAAGTGAAACCTTGCCAAAGTATCCGAGTCCATAACTGTAAAAGATCATAGTCGAAAAGACAGATTGAAATAGATAATGGCTGATCGACAGCCTGCCTGCTGCCTCAAGCGGCGCAAAGAGGCGATCCATCTTCCGGTTTTCTGATGCAAGCGCAATCCAAAGTGCATAGGAAACCGAGAGCAACGGTCCTCCAAATGTATCCTGCGCATAATCGGTCACAATGTTCCTCACTGTGAGATAAGGAATCACCTTTAACAGAAGTCCAGCTGCTGCCATGACGACAGCAAAGCTGGCCATTCCTTGCTTTTTTGAAGAAACGTTCTCGAAAAGCCGCCACTTGGCCGCTGCCGCTCCAATCAGGAATAGCGGCAGGATGGTGATCAGATAAAACAGCAAACCTGGGATATTATGATGTTCATCCCACTCTTTGATTCTTTGTTCCGTAATTTCCATGAAGCTACCGGTTTGATAGATTTCGATTGCCTGTTCCGCGGCTTCTCTGTCATATATCGAAAATGAAGCGTTTGGTTCGGCCAGTAAAGACAGCGTAAGCATCATAAGCAGGAGCAGGTTTGGGATAATATAGAGCGCCAGCCCTGCAAACAGCAGCCTTTTTGCACCCCAATCGATGAAAAACAGGAAAACAAATCCGCATATTGCATAGGTTATCAGGATATCGCCGGACCAAATCAGAAAAGCATGCACGATTCCAAACGACAGCAAAATCGAAAGCCTGCGGAATGCGATCGGATAAAATGGCATCCCTTTGTCAAGCGTCCTCTCCCTCAAAATGACAAGCCCATATCCAAACAGCATCGCAAACAGCGGGTAAAAGCTTGCCTGGACGAACAAATCGATAAGCTTATATGTAATCCGGCTGCTTGTCCCATCCCACCATGTTCCAGGATCGATATAAAAAAATGGGGAATGGAACGAAATCATATTGACGAGGAAAATCCCCAGTAAAGAAAAACCCCGCATCCGGTCAATGGAAACGATCCGATTTCCCCCCGGCCGATCATTTGCCTGCATACTCCCCCTCATTCCATCGTTTATTTTAGATTATCATACTACAAGAAACCCTCCGGAGGTAAGAGCATGGACCCTGGCCAATAAGAATGAGGATAAACCTCGCAGCAGGGCATTTTCGTTTCAATGATTGGCAAAAGCAGCTGGACTTTTCTCTTTAGCCATTCTTTCTCCAGGGAGCTTCACTGGCTGCTTTTCGGGTATTGAGGCTGCCAAAAAACACACAAAAAACGCTGATTTGGAAAATAGCATTTTTTGTGTGTTTCTATTCCCTATTATACTAAGCTGAATCTCTTAGTGCATTTGCTGGTACTGCCCCCGGATAGCCGCCATGCATAACCAAACCGGGAACGTTCGCAATAACTATTATTCTGTTCTTTTGCCGCTAATTTACGAATCTTCCTGCCGTTCCTTTTGACTCCCAATATTCATTGCGCAGATGGACTTTCTGGATTTTTCCAGATGCGGTCTTTGGCAGTTCTTTTACAAAGGTCACACCAGTGATGGCTTTGAAGTGTGCAAGCTTCTCCCTTGAGAAAGCGATCAAACCCTTTTCAGACACATTTTCATTTTCCCTGAGCACAACATAGGCATGAGGGGTTTCGCCCCATTTTTCATGAGGGACAGCGATGACCGCAGCCTCCAGGACAGCCGGGTGCTCATATAGTGCTCCCTCTACCTCGATGGAGGAAATGTTTTCACCGCCGCTAATAATGACGTCTTTTTTTCGGTCGACGATGTCAATGTTGCCGTACTGGTCGACTGTAGCCATATCCCCAGTGTGGAGCCAGCCATCCCGGATTGTTTCCATTGTCGCCTCTTCATTCTTCCAATACCCTTTCATGACACCATTGCTCCGTGTGACGACTTCCCCGATTTCCGTTCCGTCATGCGCGACCTCTTCACCGTAATCGTTCACTACTTTCACTTCACAGCCAATCATCGAGATTCCTGCTTTGGCTTTCATCCGGTATTGTTCATTTAGCGGAAGATCTTTCAGATGTGACCGGACTGTTGAAATTGTGCTCAACGGAGATGATTCCGTCATGCCATAAACCTGGATGAATTCCCAGCCAAGCTCTTTCTCGACTCTTGTGACAAAAGCTGGAGGCGGTGCGGATCCCGCAATGACAACCCTTACTTCCTGCTCAATCGCCGGCACATTCTTTTCATAATATTGAAGCAAGGAATTGAGAACTGTCGGCGCCATATGCATGATTGTTACTCCTTTTTTTTCAAGCGCATGAAAAATGGCTTCCGGTGTTGTCTTCCTCAGGCACACCTGTGATGAGCCATTGGCCGTGTAATAGAATGGCGAACCCCACCCATTCACATGGAACATTGGCAGGACGTGCAGAAGGACGTCTTCATCGCGAACCCGCAAATGATGCATTGTACTAAGTGCATGAAGGTAGTTATTCCGGTGGGTGAGCATGACGCCCTTCGGATTTCCTGTAGTCCCGCTGGTATACAGCAGGCTGCAGACATCGTCTTCCTCGAGCTTTTCCCGCTCGAAGGCATCTGGTGACTGAAGGGCTAGCCAGTCATCATATCCGGTTTCTGGAGTGCTTTCTTCCTTATAATGGACGATGATATGCTTGACGGTTTCGAGTTTGTCTTTAACAGGCATGATGAGATGGTACAAATCCTGGTCGACGAACAGTACCTTCGATTCGCTGTGGTTCAAAATGAACAAATAATCCTCCGGCTTCAGGCGGATGTTCAACGGAACCATCACTCCGCCTATCTGGAAAACGCCGTAAAAGCCTTCGAGCATTTCAATCGAATTTGGTGCTAGGTACGCAATCCGGTCTCCTTTTCCCGCCCCAAGCTTCCTCAATCCATCGGAAAGCCTGTTCACCCTTTCGTTCAATTCGGAATATGTAAACGCCCGGTCTTCTGAAAGAATAGCTTTCTTGTCCCCATAAAGGGAAACGGCCCGATCTAAAAATTGGTTCAGCAACAAAGGAACATTCATAAACTGTCTCCTCTCGAATAAATTTAAAATTCGGAATATATAGATATAGTATCACATTTTTGTTGCTGTTCTATATCTTTTTATCTGTTGTATAACAAATCTTGTTCCAGCCTTGCGGATATAGGCATTTTAATCACATTCTTCCCTTCGTCGCATACGATAAAAAAGAAACTCATGCAAAGGGTGTTGCTCATGCCGGCAATCGTTGGTGTTGCCCAGGTCGTCACCCTGGGGAATAGCGCAGTATTCCACATTGGAGATGTCTATAAAATCATGCCCGTTTCCAATGCAAAGACATTCTCTGGCGCAGGATCTTTCAATACCGGGGATGGGCTGACAATCTATAATAACCAAAGTTCTACGAATACCTTTGATAATGATGGCTTGGATCAGGGAAATTACTTTAATGCGTAACGCAGGTGATGGCGAATGAACTTTTATATCCAACAATCCATCCACATAAACCTATTGAAAATAGGCGGTGTGACCAACTCCTCCGTCCTGCAAATTGGCAGTGCCGGTATCATCAAGCCCTCTTCCCATCTATTCAATACCGGCGGATTCACTGAACCTGCCCCAGAGGCACAAGCGGGAGGCATTCCAAGTCCCGGACTCCTTTTATCCCCTGCTGTTCCGCTCCACCCTCCTGTCCGGAATGACTGATCGGTTTCTATCCGCTTGGGTGGGGTACGTGTTAGCTTCCGCCCCCTTGGGCTTTCACTTTCCATTTCCGGCGACTCATCTGTCGCCTGTCATGCCTCCGGGACCTAGGCAGGCACTAAGGCGGAAGCATCTGGCCTGCTGTTGCCATCCGCAAGAGAGGCTAACCGGGCTCTACACGGAAAAGAACAGGAATGGGAGTACGCCACCGCTTGCAACAAGGTTTACGAAAATTACCTTTTAAAAATACTGGTTTGATTCGAGGTGATTCGATTGTATGCTGGATTGTATCAATATTTAACCAGGCTGCATTTGTTTGTTGAACACCAGAATAATAAGATTGCCAGGCTGGAGAAGATGGTCCTCGCCCTTCAAGAAGATGTTCAAGCACTTAAAGAGCGGCCTCCAGTCCAAATTGGCAATATTGAATATAAATTTGACCAGTTGAAAGTAGAAACTCTTGAGGGAACCCTGAATATTGGCCTGAATCCTACTGACCTGGAGGATATTGACGACTTCAGTGTCGATCAAAAGACGATGAATGTACCCGTTCCGCCAAATCAGATTTTCAAAAGGACAATTAAGATCGAAACTGCCATCCAACAATATTTAGAAACTGACCTGGAGACAATTTACCGAGATGCCAAGGAAAAATTGGGCATCCAGGTCGAGGACTCCTACTTTGCCTTTATCAAAGAGGATATCAAAAAACAGCTATCCGGCAGGGTCGCTGCACATCTGAAGGATCAGCATGTCGCAGGGCGCAGTGAAGAAACGAGCAAGGAAGCTGATGACCAAATAATTGAATTGTTGAAGCAGGAAATCCAGAATGGGGTTTATCTATTCCTGAAAAACCTGCCCGACAATATGAAGGAAGGAAAGGAAGAATGAATTTTCACGTATACAATCGGGATGTTTGTGTCGATAATATCAGGATTATCGGTGTTTCCAGTTCTTCCGTTTTCATGGTAGGCGACGCCCAAACCATCCAGCTTGCAGCGATATTCGATACTCCAGCAGAATCATTGATCATCGGGCCGTTCGTCCCGCTTGCACCGGAAGTGAGATAAATGGTGCTGCAAAGAACATCTTGTGTCGATCATCTTAAAATCGACGCTGTCACTTTTTCTTCAATTTGCCAAATTGGTGATTCAGTTCAAATTTGCGGGTTTTCACGGGCACTTGCCGTACAAAGAGAAGCTGACGTTTTTTTCGGGAATGAAGGACACTTTGCCAATTACCCGATTTTTTCTGAAGAAATCCCTCTTTTGCCGATTACCGAAAGATTCGCCTCCTTCACCCATAACCTTAATCCTTTAATAAAAGTGAAAAACGTCGATATCATCGGTGTTTCCGCCTCTTCGGTAGTCCACATCGGGAACAGCTGCCAAATTTGCATGGAGGCAAGGGTAAAACACATCCGGCAGTTGCTGCCCCGTGAGGAACAAAACGATTAATCTCAACATATTGTTTAACAACAACAGAAAAAGGATGTTTTCAATGCCAGCAATTATAGGCCCGGTACAAATAGTGAATATCGGCGGCGGTACTGTACAGTTTGGAGACAGCCTGTACATAGCGCCAAAGGCTAATTCAAAAACCAACTCCGGCCAGGGTGCGTTCAATACAGGCGGCTTTATCATCACGAATAATGGCTTGAGTTCTAGCAATGTCCTGGATTGTAATGTCATCGACCAGCCGACAGTAGGGAATAATTAACACCTTCTTCGCCTGCTTCCATTCGATGCCGATATTTTTGTCAGCCTAGTTGAAGGCTGTTTTCTATTCCTCAAAAACCTTTGGATGTACAAATCGATCATGTCCTACGGATTTGCAGGACCTCCAACGCGGCTGGCCTTTTGATATTGCCAATCATACTTGATATGAAGTTCCACCTGCCATGGAAAAAACAAAAACCGGCCGGATTCCAGCTATCCGACCGGTTTTCTATTCCTATTCCTGGCCAAGCTCCAGAAGATGGCCACCATCGAAGAAATACAAATATTTCTCGCTGACCGGCTGTTTCCATACTTTTTCAATAGCTTTTGCATATAAGCCAATCTGGATCCGATACCTTCCTTCCAGGATTGGCTTTGCCTGTGCATAGCCGCCCTTGAAACGGTCCTGGATTCCATCTGTCTTGAAATCGAGGAGTACAGTGCCTCTTTCGTCCTCGAAGATACAATCTACCACCCCTTGGACAAAGAGAGGCTCGCTGCTGCCCTCCCAGTCAGGATACACTTCACTTGCTTGCAGGGAGAGATAGAATGGAACCTCCCGATTGACTGTTCTTGCGTTAAGAAGGCGCTGGCCGATTTCTGTTTCAAAAAATGCCAGGATCCACTTTCTTTCAACTGCATCCCTTTGTTCAGGGAATAGCAGCTCCCTTTCCACCATTTTTTCCAGCTGTACTTCAAGGCTTTGTTCCGTAACTGGCTGGGAGAGGTCGATATGCTGCATGACCATATGCATAGCGGTCCCCCGTTCCGCAGGGGTGAGCTTCTTTTCCTGCATGAATCTCGGCCTTCCAAGAATCGGCCTAGTCATCTGGCGGATGATTTGCGTCCCGCTTTCACCTTCCCTAGCTTCATGGTTCCGCTTCAGTTCTGACACCGATTGTTTCGAACGATGCGTGGCCGCTTCCGTGAAACCGTACTTCCAGGAAAGCTGATAACGGACTTTTTCTGACAGGGCTGATTCGATCTTGACAGGCTTGCCTGCCGCGACTGACTTCATCAAGTTTTCTTGTTCTACAACCGTATCCTCTATATACGAGGCGACTTCCTCAGCAGGAATCGCTGCAATTTTCCATCGGGATGGGTGGCAGGATATCTCATGTTCCAGAGCCTCGCTCTGCCCGCTGCCCTTCAATTGCTGGCAATCCTGATGGCGGATTACTGCCGGGCCAATCCAGTCGATATAGCCCATGGCTGACGCTCTCAAGTATTCGTCCAGAAGCCACCTGTCGTGACTTGCTGCATCTTCCCATTTGTTTATTGTTTTTTCCGAATCCTTCACGGTTCCAATCAAATACAGCTTTTCCTTTGCCCGGGTCAGGGCGACGTATAAGACACGCATTTCTTCAGCGAGCATTTCCATCTTATGCTTTCGCTTGAAGGCAAGCTGTGGAAGTGATGGGTATGAAATCCGCTTTTCAGGATTGATATATTTAGCCGCAAAACCGAATTCTTTATCAAGCATATAAAATTTTTTCAAATCCATCGTATTGAAACGCCTTGCTAGGCCCGCAACAAAAACAACCGGAAATTCCAAGCCCTTGCTGCTGTGGATCGTCATGATCCGGACAACATCCTCCTGCTCTCCAAGCGCCCTAGCTGCCCCCAGGTCATCCCCCCGTTCGCGCATTCTTTCGATGAAGCGCAAAAAACGGAACAAGCCCCGGAAGCTGGTCGACTCATATTGCCGCGCGCGGTCATACAGAGCCCGCAGGTTTGCCTGGCGCTGCTTTCCTCCCGGCATGCCGCCGGCAAAATCGTAAAATCTTGTGTCCCTGTATAATTGCCAGATCAAATCAGATACTGAACCTTGGCGCGCAGCCGTCCGCCATCCCTGCAAATTCTCAAAGAACATCCTTGCCTTCGCGTATATGGCTTCATGCTTTCCAGGCGGGTTCTGTTCGCAAAAAGCAGTCAGCGCCTCATAGAATGATCCCCGTTTCTGGCTTACCCTGATCACGGCCAGCTCCTCCTCATCCAGGCCGACAATCGGCGACCTGAGGATACCGGCAAGCGGAATGTCCTGGTACGGATTATCAATCACCTTTAGCAGCGAAAGCATGACTGCTACTTCGGTCGCCTGGAAGTAGCCTGTCGAGAGATTCGCGTATATTGGAATGCCCTGCTGCTTGAATTCTTCCATGATTTGCGGAGCCCAGGTCATCGAACGGAGCAGGATGACGATATCCCTGTAATTGACCGGTTTTGACTGCTTCAGCTTTGGATTGTAAACCCCCCGGCGCTCTTCTACCATCTCCCTGATTTGCTTCGCCATCAGCCTTGCTTCAAGCTGTGACTGTTCAAGGTCGTCGGCGTCGAATTCGGCGGATAACTTGCTTTCTTCCGATTCCTTTTCTGGCTCGTTTCCTGCCCCCTGATCGATCAGCAAAAGCTCCACTGGATATGGTTCATCCTCAGGGTAAGCGGCTCCTTTCTTCAGTTCCGCATTCTTGTCGTAATGGATTTCGCCAACCTCGATGCCCATGATTTGCTTGAACAAATAATTCGTGGCGTCAAGCACTTCGCTCCGGCTCCTGAAATTCTTCGCAAGATCGATTTTCAGGCCAGTCTGTCCCCCGTCTGAACTAAAGCGATTATACTTTCCGAGAAAAAGATTCGGCTCCGCGAGCCTG
This sequence comes from Bacillus sp. REN3, assembly GCF_017912555.1. Classification (GTDB taxonomy): domain Bacteria; phylum Bacillota; class Bacilli; order Bacillales; family Cytobacillaceae; genus Mesobacillus. Next base: position 120,762 of record NZ_JAERSD010000004.1, read on the forward strand.
AAGCGGTAGATTGACTGCTTTACATCACCAACCATGAACAGGTTGCCTGCTGCCTCGCCATCGGCGGTCACCAGCTGGAGGATCGCTTCCTGGACCATGTTCGTATCCTGGTATTCATCCACAAGCACTTCTTTGAACTTCCTGCGGTATGAAACTGCCGCTTCTGACGGCCGGACATCACCAGATTGATCCCCGCTTGCGGACAGGATATCAAGCGTATAGTGTTCAAGGTCGGAGAAATCGACAAGGCCCCTTTCCTCTTTAACCTTTAAAAAGCGCCTTGAAAATTCCTTCACGAGATCGATCAGGACAGCAATCAAAGGCTTCATTTCCTGCATATCCTTCAGGAAGCTTTCCGGTTTCCTGGAAAACAATTCACTTTTCAGGTCCAGGACGATCTTCTTGGCCCTGTCCCTTAGCTTTGCCGCCTTGTCCACAAGCTCTTTATCATAATCTTCCCCCCTGCATGCCTTTGCCCGGCCAAAATCGGCTAGCTGCATGGCATCAAAAAGTGCAGTCCATGACTGTTCTTTGGCCTGCAGGAGGGTTTCGACCACATGCAAGTCATCTGTGAAATTGGCAGCTCGCGGCGCAGGGCCGCCTGGCATCCGCGTAAGTTCCAGGCCCTGCACTAGAAGCTGTTTCGCTCCCTGGAGCTGCAGTTCCACATCATCCACCAGCATTTTTATGAATGGCAGATCCTCGATGCCTGTGTCCCCTGAAACATCGTACATTAATACAATCGCATCCAGGTAAGCTTCAGGAGATGGATTCGACCTTGCAAAATCAAACAGGTCGACGATAATGTCCTTCAGCCCTTCATCGCTTCGGTCATTCGTGAACGCGTCAACCAGGTTGAAAAATGGCTGGTTGCCGGCCTTCCCGTATTCCTCTTCAAACAAGTCTTCAATCACTTCATCCCTTAACAGCTGGCCTTCTGTTTCATCGGCAATCCGGAAGCCGGGATCGACATCAATCAAGTAATAGTATTTCCTGATCACATCAAGGCAGAAAGAGTGCAATGTCGAGATCGAAGCCCTGTTCAACAGACTCAGCTGTTTTTTTAAGTGGATGGAATCCGGGTACTCATCAATCGCTTTTTCAAGCGCCTCCCCAATCCTGTGACGCATTTCCGCAGCCGATGCATTCGTGAACGTCACGACGAGCAGTTCATCGACATTGATCGGGTTGTGTTCGGATGTGATTTTTCTTATGATCCTCTCAACAAGGACAGCCGTCTTTCCTGATCCCGCGGCTGCAGCTACAAGGATATCCTGGCCGGAAGCCATGATTGCCTTCCACTGGTCCTCTGTCCATGTAGCCCCTTCAGGTACAGGTGGAATATTCATTTTAGCCAAGATCCTCATCCTCCTCTCCTAGTGATGACAGCAAGTCTTGTTTCTTGATCTCTTCCAATCTGCCAGATTTATTCGCAAATCCGTAAGAGGATTTAAGATTCTCATCCTGGCGGAGCGCCTCGAGCAAGTCTTCCTTCTTGATTGGAGGAAGTTTGCGGAAATCATTCGACTCCATTCCCTGGTCAAACTGGCAGACAGGTTTGAAGGAACAGAAAGTGCACGGTGCGCGTTCCTTTAGCTTGTATGGTGAAACATCGACGATTCCACTGATGATTCCATTGCCCGTTTCAATATATTTATGGCGTACAAACTGCCTTAGATTCTCGAAATCTTCCTTGCTTGCGACTTTCGAGCTCTTCAGCAGGCTTCCATCCTTCTTGAACCCCGCTGAGATGATTTGCGAGCTGCCTGTTTCGATGCTTCGGTCCATCATCCTGATCACATGCTCATCGTTCAGCAGCAATCCGTTCATTTTAAATCGTTTAAGGATTTCTTTCTCAATTTCTTCGATCGTCAGCATTTTTGAAGCCTGGATGATCGGGTTGTGGACATGGAAGTACAATACACCTGCAGGATCTGCTGGCCTCCCGACCAGTAGAGGCGAATGGGTGATGATGATATCGAGGTATGTGAGCATCTGGAGTGCGACTCCATAATACACCTCTGTCAAGTTGACGTCCTTCACGCTCGATTTGTAATCAACAACCCGCAAATACACACCATGGTCATCCTCTGCTTTATCGACGCGGTCGATCCGGCCCATCAATTCCATCCTCGCGCCATTTTTCAGTGAAAACGACAGTGGTGGAAGCTTTCCCTGGCGGCCAAAGCCAAGTTCAAGGCCCACAGGCGAGAAACCGCTGACCTTTGCATGTTCGCTCAATACGAGTGAAGCCCTGCTAATGATGCTTTGCAGCTTCTGCTTGATGTAATGGTGCCTGTTCGAGCTGAGCAAAATCTCGTTTTGCAATCTTGGAGCCAGCTTCTGGACGGCATCCCGAGCAAGCTCTTCCGCCTGGGTCTTCGTCAGGCTAGCCCAGTTCAAGTTGTTCTCCATGACCGTTTCCGCGATTTCCTTCAAAGCCGCATGGAATAACTCGCCGATATCAGGCGCCTCGAGCCGAAAAATCTGCCTGTCCCTCAATCTGAGGCCGTGCTGGGCATAATGGGAGAACGGGCAGCTGTTGAAAAGCTCCATCCTTGAGACACTCGCTTCGAGTTGTTCCCCATACAATTCCTTGGCAACGGATTCGGACAGCCGTTTGGTCCTGTTTTCGTAAAAAAGGCTCGAGAGCACTTTCCTGGCCGTATCCGCCCAGCGATGACTGTCAATATAGTGGTTATAGACATCCCACCAAAAGTCATAAACAGGATAATTGCGTTTCTTTAACTGCAGTTGGGCCGTCAAGTATGATAGGGCGACGTTTTCGCTAGCTACATATTCAAGCTGCTGACGCTCAGGAAGCTCAAATGGATCAGGAAGGAAGAAATGCTGCTGATGTCCTGGGAAAAGGTCGGCAATCCTTTTGATATAAGATGAAGGCATCAATGCCTTTCCTTCTTCATTGGCAATCGGATAGCTTATGTAAAGGCGCTCTGATGGCGTTACAAAAGCCTTATAGGCAATGAAGTTTTCATCCAGCAGCTTGGTACGGCTGTCTGGCGCAAGCTTCATTCCTCTTTCCTGTAAAATTTCCCTGTCATCGTCCCCGAAGATTCCTTCCTCCGAAACCTTCGCCGGCAGCACGCCTTCATTGACGCCAATCACGAATGCTACTTTGGTGTCAGCCAGCCTTGTTTTCTCGACATCCGCTACCAGGACCTGGTCAATCGCCGGTGGAATCAATGAAAACTTAAGAGATTCGAAGCCGGCATCTAGAATCGTGACAAATTTGCGCGGATCTACATTGAAGTCGCCAAGCATCTCAACAAATTGATCCAACAGGTCAATGATCCCATCCCAGGCCTGTTCATGTTCCCTTGCCTCGACAAGCCTGCCGTCTTCTTCTGCAGCCCTTCTCCAGATTTCAAGCTTTGCTGGTATATCAAGCTCCTCCATGAAAAGATAGACTGCTTCCGCAAGCTTCCTGCCGCTATCCGCCCTTTTCAGGCGGCGGGCCATCCGCAGCAACGGCGCGGTAATCAAAAGCCGCAGTTCGTTAAGTTCCTGCTCCATTTCTTTTTCTGCATCCGTCTGGACGGCATTGTCAAATTCAAGCCCCCTGATCCTCCGGTATTTCCAGCGCTGTTTCTTTGTCCATTTGTCTCCCTGGATCCCATAGGCAAGGACATAGTTTTCCAGCACATCCATTTGCTCACGCATTTTATGGATATCTGTTCCTGCCGGAAATAACAGGTCTGTTTTCACCGCCCTGAAAATCGGCTCATAACGCCAGTTGCCCAGCACCGTTTCCAGGCTTGAACGTATGAGTTCGACCAGCGGATGGTGGAGCATATCCTTCTTTTGGTCAATGAAATATGGAAGGTCATAGTCGCCAAAAATCGTTTCCAGCACTTCCCGGTATTCGCTTCCCCGCATGAGGACAGCAATATCACGATAACGGTAACCCTCTTCTCTTGCCAGGGACCTGATTTTCCGGGCAATCCCTTCAATTTCAGCCCTTTTGTTTGCCGCCTGGCAAATGTGGATGGATGCTTCACCTTGATACCTGCTGGCCGGCCTGGAATCGAATTCCCTCTCAAGATGCCGCAGCGACTCATCTTCCCAGCGCCTTTGCCCTTCCACAACAATTTCATCTTCCAATACGTAACGTTTTGTCCTGATGATTTCGTGAATATTCTTGCACGTTTCACCCGTCAGCCTGAACAGATGCAACTCATCCGGCAGTTCTTCCTTGAAATTCCGGTCGACCGGCAAGGCGATCGTCACTCTCCTGGCCGAGGCGATCAGCTGATCAATGATCATCAGCTCAAGCGGCGTGAAACTATAGAAACCATCTATATAAACCTCTGCATCTTTTAAATACTCAGAGACTGGAATTTTTTCGGCAAGGAGCCTGAAATAATCTTCGGAATCGATATACTTTCCGTACAGTTCATCCTCGAATTGGCGATAGACAAGCTCAAGGTCATGGAGTTTGTCCTGCAATACCTTGTGGCTTTCCGCCCCGCCAGCGATTTTATCCGCAAGCTCTTCAGGTTTGATGGCGTAGCGCTTGAATTCTATCAGCATCTGTTCCATTTGCTGGATGAATCCATTTTTGTCTGCGGCGCGCTGGAAAATCTTCAGCTCGTCCTTCTTATCCTCGATGATCTTGCGGATCATCATGCTGATTCCGACACTGTCAAGGTGCTGGCGCGTGAATCCGCCTGTTTCCTGGAGAACCCTCCAGGCAAGCCGAGGGAAACTGTACACCTGCGCCCTGATCATCCCCCCAATTTCAGGGTCGGTCGCAAGCCTGTATTCCGAAAGGAACGACATTTGTTCCGGAACCAGATAGACAACAGGTGCACCCTTTGGGTCTGCGATGAGCCTGTCCTTGATTTCACGGAGGATCAGCTCCGTCTTACCGCTCCCCGAGCGTCCCAATACCATACGTACGGACATCGAACTTCCCCTTTCTCCTGTCAAGAATCTTTATATGTCGATGATAGCATAATAGATTTATTGGACAAAATAGGCGCTGCACACGCGGCACCCAAACCAAACAATTGTTCTGCCCAATTTCATTATACCTTTTTTCCAGCCTGTTTTGTAAGGGCATCATTCGTTATTTTTTGGCATTACAAAAGCGCAAGCGCCCTGGTCAATCCCGTCAGGCATAAGAAGGATCGCCAAGGGCAGTTTCTCAGCCAGGCTGCAGTGCCTGAATAGGCTTCCTTGCAGCCTGGCGAGCAGGGCGGCTATAGCCGCCCGAGCAAACTTGCTCCTTCGATCAGCTTGGGTATGGCTTAGAGCTGCCCAAAATTAACGCTTCTTCGGGACATTCAAGGGAATGGATAAGGATTGCCCAGGCGCAGGAGCTGTTCATTTCTCGATGCAAATTTCCCGCTTTCTTATCGCATCAAAAAACCGCGGCCGGTTGCCGCGGTTCCTCCGCTATCTGTTTAGCTTGCTTTCATCCAATATTCCCATGCTGAGGACGTGGTTCTTCGCTTCCTGGTCACCCAACTCGTAAATCATCGCGTAGATTTCCTTCATGGTATTATCGTATTCAACATTCTCTTTATCTTTGTGGTATTCCTTGAATGGTATATGGGCGCGGCCGAATGTTTTCAGATCCGCTTGATAATTTTCCGCAAGGGACTCTCGCAAATGCTTGATTTCCTCTCCTGTGGCATAGAGAGTAAAATGGCCCTCTGGCTCTGCTGGTTCATCCAGGACCTCTCCGCTTTCTATGTTAAGGTAATACTTCCTTTTCTGTTCTTCCATTTGAAACACCTCATTCTTTTTTATTATCATTTACCACTTTCCTCATAGAGTTAACCTTTTAAAATGCGCCGACAGCGGTACAAAGGCGCTTCATTCCATGCAGACCAAGAAGCGAGGGAAAGCCCTGTTCTGAACCAGGAAGATGGCATTTATTTTTAAAAATCTAGGTTAATTGTTATTGGTAAAAAAATTTCAAATTCACGATAAGGTGTCGGAGCACCCTTAACCGGAAAAGCATGTGACATTTAAGGCTAAACAATAAAGAAAGCGCATATTCTGCGCTTTCCCATTACATCATGATTCCTCCGTCCACATGGAGGACGGTTCCATTCACATAATTCGATTCGTCTGAAGCAAGGTACAGATAGGCATTGGCTATATCTTCCGGCAAGCCTAGCTTGCCAAGCGGAACCAGCACCTTCATCTGCTCAATCAATTGTTCCGGTACCTTTGCAGTCATGCCTGTTTCGATGAACCCGGGAGCAACCGCATTTACATTGATTCCCTTCCTGCCAAGCTCTTTTGCCCATGTTTTGGTCATCCCGACTACACCAGCTTTGGCCGCGGCGTAATTCGTCTGCCCTATATTCCCGTACAAGCCTGATACAGACGATGTGTTGATGATTTTTCCAGCCCCCTGCTGGATCAATGACGGAAGGACAGCCTGCGTGCAGTTGAAAACCCCTGTCAGATTGACATCGACTACTTTTTGAAAATCCTCGACCGTTAGCTTATGGAGCATTCCATCTCTCGTAATTCCAGCATTGTTCACCAAAATATCGATCTTGCCAAATCTTCGAAGCACACTCTCCACCATTTTGTCCACGCTTGTCCTGTCGGCGACATCAACCTGGAAAAATCCTGTATCGCAGCCATCCCTGGATAATTCCGCGGCCTGCTCGTTCCCGGCTGCCTCATCAAAGTCCGCCATTGCAACCTTTGCACCTTCCCTGGCAAAAATCCTGGCAGCAGCCAGGCCAATCCCATTTGCGGCCCCAGTGATAATGGCGACTTTATCCTTTAACCTCATGATAACATCCTCCTGTTTTTAAAATCTTTTCTTGAGCATATTCAACATTTCTTTATAAAACCCTCTATTTTTCAGAAGCTTGCATTCTATGTCAGGGATGTTAGCAGGCAGCAGAATGAAGTTTAGCTACGAAAAAGAAAGCTGCTTCCAATCTTTCTTCATCCAAAAGGGACGATTCAGTAACCGGCTGTTTGATTCGCTAAAAAGACTCCAAAAGCAAGTGCTCTTGGAGTCTTTCGGTTATGTCTCGATGGTTCGGGAAGAATCTATTCCTCTCGATTTCACTATCGCCACTGCTGCTGTCAAGGCCAGCCCGATGATCAGGAAGATGCATAGAACCATGATATTTGCCCAGCCTTCTCCAGCGTTATTAAGGGATATAATCGACCTGAAGCTTTCTATTGCATAGGTCATCGGCAAGAAATGGCTTAAAGCGCGCAAGCCGGATGGCAGCATGTCTACCGGAAGGCTTGAACCTGTGGTTGAAAGCTGCAATACAAGGAAAGCCAGGGCAAGTAGCCGGCCGATATTCCCTGCGGCAGCCACCAGGAAAAATACGATCGCCAGGAAGGAAAGACTTGCGATCACCGAAAACAAGACCAGCAAAATGCTATGATACACCGTCAACTCCAGGAAGAACAGGACGAAGATACTCATAGCCAAAGCCTGTAGCACTGCCACTCCTGCCATCCGGGCAAACACATTCCCATACCAGGAGATCCCAGATACCATGCTGTCCTCCGGCTGCCTGATCTGGAACAGGACAGTCATAATCAACACACCAACAAACAAGGCAAGCGCAAGGATGTAAGGAGCGTTGGCATATCTGTACATTGGGTAGCGATTTAAGACGTTCTTTTTCAACTCAACTGGTGCGGCAAATTGGGCAATATTTTCGTCGTTTGCCTTGATGCCGCCCACTTTTTCAGCACCGCCTTCCAACCCTGTTTGCAGTTCTTTTGTCCCATCTTCAATCTGTCCAACTCCGCCGTCCACTTGGCGGACACCGTCCGTTAGAGTGCCCCAGCCAGTTGCAACAGATTGATTTCCTTCGCTGACCTGCAGCATCCCATTGTCAATCTGCCTTGCTCCATCCGTCAGCTTTGTCCATGATCCTTTAAGGGAACCATTTCCATCCGCGACCTGGCTGGCACCGCTTACAAGCTCAGGAAGACGGCTCGCAAGCTTGCTGTTGCCAGCAGCCAATTGGCTTGAGCCTGCAGCCAGCCGGTCTGTCCCGTTTGCGAGATCGCTCGCTCCTCTGGATAAAGTGTTTGTGCCTGCCGCAAGATCTGAACTCCCCTTCTGAAGCGCTTCAGACCCTTTCAGCAAAGTTCCCATCCCGGTGTCTACCGCAGTCTGACCAGCGACCAGCTGCTGGATGCCGGATGAAAGGGTTGGGGTGGTGGCGCCTTCCTTGTCAATCCCGGCAGCAAGCTCATTGGCACCTGCACTGAGTTTGCCAGCTCCATCCTTCAGGAGTGTCATGCCAGCCGCTAAATCCTTGCTTCCCTGCCGCAGCCTTTGAAAATCCTTATCCGCTGCTAATATCGGTCCAAGCAATGGATGCTTCGCTAACTGCTCGATTCCATCAGCGACCTGGTGCGCACCTGGCTCCAGGAGTCCGCTGATTTTGGAATTCGCTTCATTCATACCTTTAGCGAGCTCGCGGCTCCCGGGCGCAAGCTTTCCATCAACACTTGCCTGCAGGGATTTCAACCCTCCAAGGACCTGCCCCGTTCCAGCCTTCAGTCCTTGCGCGCCCTCATGAAGGCCTGTGGCTCCTTTATTCAGGGCTGTTGCGCCTTCATTCACGGCAACCGCCCCACTCCCTATTTTCTTTGCTCCATCGTCTACCTGGGTAATGCCTTGGTCCAGGTCCTTGGCGCCTTTTGAAAGCTCCTTGGCGCCCTGGTAAGCTGTCCCCACACCATCGGCCACTTTTTTAGAGCCGTCGGCAAGCTTATTGACTCCGCTTGTGCCGCCCTGAATGTTGCCTAGAAGTTCTCCAGTCCCCGCTTTCAGCTTTGTGGAGCCTTCTGCCAGCTTCGTGATATCGCCTGATTTTTCTTCAAGCGATCCAAGGATCTGGCCGGTGCCATCCCTCAATTTGACTGAGCCTTCATTCAGTTTCCTAGACCCATCGGCCCCATCCTTGAAGCCCGCAGCGACCTGTTCAAGCTGTGAGAACATGTTTTTTACATACGTCTCGGTAATTTTGTTTCCAAGCTGCTCGCGAATCTGGTCGGCCGCTTTTCCTGTCACCTGCGCTGCCATGAAATGAAGCCCTTCATTCTGCGTGATATTGATTTCCGGGACTTTTGGTTCGGCATCAAGCACGGTCGTGATCTTTTCTGAAAAATCAGCCGGGATTTCAATCACCATATAGTAGGACATGTCTTCAATGCCCTGCTGCGCTTCCTTTGCACTTACAAACTCAAAACCTAAAGATTTGCTTTCTTTGAGAGTTTTGACGAGGTCCTCGCCCGCATTGATTCTTTCTCCCCCGGACATCGCTCCGACATCATCGTTCACAACCGCCACCGGGAGATTGGAGAGATTGTCGTAAGGTCCCCAGGAAGCAGTAAGGATGATCATCGCATACACTAGGGGAACAAGGATAACAGCAATTAGGGCTATCAACGTTCCCTTTCTTTCCTTTAAAGCCGAAAGTGATGTGGTGAAATTTTCCATTCTTTGCCTCCTTCTTTGATTGTTAGAAAAATGAATGATTATTCATTTTTCCTACAAACTATATAATTCTAAATTATTCGGAAAATTCCTTCTAAAAAATTAAAAAATTCTGTTTTTTCTAATTATTATGAATTATGGAATAAAAAATAAGTTTTCCTTGCATATAACAAAAGCCCCCATGCTAGGTGGGGGCTTTTGTTATAGAATTTTCGCATGAAATAAAGAAAAGGCAGCTAATCCCTTTAGAAAACACTCGCCGGAAACTTAAAAATTCGTCAGCTATGCCTTAGACAGAATGATTTAGCAAACTTCTCTTTTTTACGCTTATTTAACTGAAATCCATTCCTTCAGGGAAATGTTGATTCGAAACCATAAAGATAAAGTTAGGCGGATTGCCTGCTCCCGCCTTTAGAAGGAAACTGCCATTTCCTCAAGCGGCCAATAACGCAAATTGACCTTCCCAACTACCTGGTCAGCGGATATGAAGCCAAATTGCCTGCTATCCCAGCTTCCAAGCCGGTTATCGCCAAGAACAAACAGTTTCCCATCGGGCACCCTTTCTTTCCCAGTCAAATCCTTAAGCGTAAAATCGCCCGTTTGATAACCTCTGCTGTCTTCATCCCTGTGCTGTTGATCCAAAAAGGGCTCGTATACTTTTTCTCCGTTGACATACAGCCGATCTTCGCGGTATTCAATTTTATCTCCAGGAAGCCCTATGATTCGCTTGACGAAGTCCTCGGATTCATTGGCATGGAAAACGATGACATCGAAACGTTCCAGGTCGCCTGTATCGTATCCAAGCTTATTGACGACTACTTTATTGCCTTCCTCCAATGTCGGTTCCATCGATTCGCCTTCGACGACATAATTCGAAAAAAAGAAAATCCTGATGAAAGCGAATATCACCATTCCAATAATAAAAGCCTGCAGCCATTCCATTCCTTCCTTCTTGATTCTAGCTCTCATAGATTTTGTCACCATCCATTCTCCAGCTGCCTCAATGCTCATCTTTTTTTACACTCATATTCATTTTCACTTCTATCCGCTTGCCGACATACCATAGAACAGCGATGATTACCAGGACGACCGCCGTCCTGGATGGATTTGTAACCAGGGAACGAATGTCATATCCAACAAAACTGATTGTGAAAATCATCACCATTTTTCCGGCTACAACTGCCAGCATGTATTGAGCCATGCTAATATTTGATAATCCAGAGACAATGTTGACGAGGGCGGAAGGCGTAAATGGGAAGCACAGAATCAGGAAGAGCGGCCCGAAGCCGCGCCGCTCGATCCAATTCATCCCTTTCTGGACCTTCGGATGCCGATGGATAATCCGGAGCACCCGTGCCTGTCCATACTTGCGGAAAATCCAAAATACGAGCAAAGCACCCGCCACTGCACCTATCCATGAAAAAAGGAAGCCAAACCACAAGCCAAAAGCATTTGCATTAGCCATCACAAATAAGAACAGCGGCAAAAACGGCAGGAATGCTTCAAGCATCGGCAGCAAGATTCCAGGAATCGGCCCGAATGACCGATACTCGCTCAGCAAGTCCATTATATTTTCGATCGTAAACCAAGCTTTAATTGATTCAAGGTCCATTGAAGTCTCCTTCTCCAGAAGCTTCAGGCAAAAAACCGCACGAAAAACACATTCCGGGGATTCCTACTCCTCAGCAGGCTTCTGCCATCACTCTTTCTTCCTATTTACCTCATTGTTTATAATGTACACCTAAATTTTATTTAAAGGCTAGCTTTTCAAGCCTTATTCTTCCAAAAATTTCTGCAATGCCTCCCTGTTTTCCTCAAGGTCAATTGCCAGGACCGCTCCCACACCGGGAACCCTTTCATCCGCAAAGGAATTTTCGACCGGAATCCTCAACGTTTCGATATCCCTGTTCTCTTTCGACAGGAAGCCCTTCCCTACCGACAGGATTTCCATACTGTTCATATTTGTGTTGATATACGGCGCTACTACTCCAATAAGCTTTGGCAGCTTTGGCACAGTCTGGATGCTGGCCATTTCCTTGCCCACTTCTTTGATGACATTCTGCTGGCGTTCAACTCGCCCGAAATCTCCTACCGCATCCTGGCGGAAACGGACATATCCCAATAAATGCTTGCCATCCAGCTTTTGGACTCCCGGCTCTATCGTTACCCCGATATTCTCCGACATTCTTTTTTCGACATTGACCTCCACTCCTTCTGGAAAAGCCTCATCAATCAGCCGGACGAACCCTTCGAAATCAACAATTGAATAATATTCCAACTCTACATTGAAATTTTCCTTAATTGTTTTCCTTAACAGTTCAGGCCCTCCAAGAGACAATGCAGCATTGATTTTATTCATCCCATGACCGGGGATGTCAACATACGTATCTCGCATGATGGAGGCAATTTTATACGTTCCTTTTTTCGGGTCATAGCTGGCAATCATGATTGTATCGGCCCGAGAGCCTCCATTCTCCCTTGCATCACTTCCAAGGAGGAGGACATTCGTCGCTCCATTCGGAGCCTTTTCCCCATTGAACTCATATTCCGGCTTGTTTTGTTCCACCAGTTTTTCCGAATCCTTCACTCCGGCGCGATATTGAAAATAAGAATAAGCAGCCGCGATCAGCGCAAAGAGGAGGAAGAGCGCAAAGAAAACTCTCCGCCATCTGACTTTTAGCTTCTTCTTCTTATAATGGTGTCGTTCAGATCTCATAGTTAAAATTCCTTCCTTACAAGTTTAAGAGTTAGCAACCTATATTATTTTCCTTCTTTCTATATAACCTTAAACTCCTAAAAGGAATTTTTCAAAAAATAATCATGCAGCCCGCAGCATTTTTTTGCTGCGGGCCATTGTCTTTTTATTTGAGATATTCATTAAACCAGCCGGCAAGGTACTCTAGGCGCTTCAAACGAAGATCCGGTTTCCCGCTCCTGGACAGCTCGTGATTCGATTCCGGGAAACGGATGAGTTTCGCGGTTTTTCCTTGCCTTTTCAAGGCTATGAACATCTGCTCAGCCTGCTCGATCGGACAGCGGTAATCCTTTTCACTATGGAGGATCAGCAATGGGGTGTCGATTTTATCCGCATAAGCAAGCGGTGAATGCTTCCACAGTGTTTCATGATCATTCAAATCCGCTTTTATTTGCCATTCCGTGAAATAATACCCAATATCACTCACACCATAGAAGCTGATCCAATTCGAAATGGACCGCTGGGTTGCTGCTGCCTTGAAACGATCAGTATGGCCAACGATCCAGTTTGTCATGAATCCGCCATAGCTGCCGCCCGTCACGCCAAGCCTATCCTTATCGATAAAATCATATTGCTCAAGAGCAAAATCAACAGCATCCATCACATCCTGATAGTCTCTGCCGCCATAATCCCCCCGGACTGCGTCGACAAATTGCTGTCCATATCCATGGCTGCCCCGGGGATTGATGTATAACACTGCATATCCTTCAGAAGCAAGGACCTGGAACTCATTGAAATACGTATTCGCATACATGGCATGCGGCCCGCCATGAATTTCGAGGATAAGCGGATATTTTCTGCCTTCCTCATATCCTGCTGGTTTCATGATCCAGCCGTGAAGCCTTGTTCCATCGCTGGCCGGAATAGAAATCGATTCAGGCTTTGACAGGGAAACCGATTCAAGGAAGGCGTCATTCACGTTCGTCAGCTGCTTGCTCTCCCCTGTCGTCACTTCTAGCTGGAATAATTCACCCGGCAGCACCGCATTGCTGACCGCTGCAATGATCCTTTGATTCCTCCTGTCAAGTGTATAGCCGTACACATGCTGTTCACCCAATAGCGCCGGATAGATTTCCCCTGAAAGATTCCCAAAATAAATGACTGTATTTCCCTGGTCGGTCGCAAGGAAGTAAAAGCTTTTGCTATCCTCTCCCCATATAAGACCAGGGCTGTCCGCCCCTTGCTGGAAATCGGCAACAACTGCATCCCCGACATAGATGTCCAGATTCTCAGTCATGCATTGAACATACCCTGTACCCATCTCTTTGATCCAAAGCTTGGAAATAGTAGCATTCTCAAACTCTCTTTCATGTCCGGTATAGCCCAGGTACTTGCCATCCGGGGAAAAGACTGCGCTGCTGAAATACCCGGTTCCCTCCGTCAAGGTCTTTGCCTTCCCTGTCTCCACTTCCACAAGCAGCAAATCACTTTTGAAAGAGAAATCGCGGCCCGCCGTTTCGTCCGCAGACAGCACGATCGCTTTCCCATCAGGCGACCAGCATTGCAGATGGTAGTCTGCCTCCCCTTTCATCAGCAGCCTGGCTTCGCTATCCTCAAGGCCGATGATGGCCGCCTGCTTGTACTTTCCATCCCAAAAACCTGCAGCGTCGGATTTATATTTCATCCCTTCCACGACCAGCGGTTCTGGCCGTTTCTCATCCTTCTTGCCATCCTCATCATCCAGCAGGTCTTCGCCCGGCTTCAACGATACCGAGCAGGCAATCCTTTTTCCATCAGGCGACCAGAGAGGCTCGCTTGCCCCATTCTTGAAATGGGTAACCTGCTTGGCCTCCCCTCCTTCAGCATCGAGGATAAATACCTGGTTGTCGCCAGTCCTGTTCGATACGAACGCGATTTTTGACCCATCCGGCGACCATCTAGGCGAGTGATTCCGGAATTCGCCAAATGTCCATTGTCTGGCCGTTTCTTCTTTTTCCAGGTCAATGATATATAGGTTAGAGGAATAATCATTCTTTTTCTTCAGCATCCCAGTTTCGACAAAAACACATTTTCTGCCGTCAGGTGAATATTGCGGGTCTGTCAACGATTTGAGCATGAATAAATCTTCTGGTTTGATAAATCTTCTTTTTCCCATCTATCCAGCCTCCCATTCATGAGCGTAATAATCATCCTAAAAATTTCGACAACAGAAATATTTTTCCTGCTTGCATTACTCGATTTTTCAACGCATTTTTAAAGGCGGATGGGAAATAATGAGGAGGAAATTTGTTTCCCTCTTGAAAACAGCCGCATTTTCCAGTACGATAGTATCGAACAAACGTTCTATAATGATGAAAAGGGGCAGAGCAAGATGACAAGGATTCCTGAGCACGAACGCGATATAATGGAGCAGGCCATTTATTTGCCGATGGTACTGACCGTGCTTAACCGGGATCTTTCTGTTGTGGAAAACAGTCCATTCAAACTAAAAAAGCCATACCTGGAACTAATCGAAGAAACAATGAAAGCCGTCCAGAAGGAACTCGCGAAAGTGAAGAGCTATTTAAAGAGGAATGACCTGAAGGTTGAACAGGTGCGGCATGATGAGGCATTCACGATGTTCCTCTTCATCTACCATGGCTATGAGGAACACCACAATTACTTCAATCCCCGGATCCGCAACAAAGTCCAGGAATTGATGCTATATTATCTTTTCAAGCGATATAAATCCATTGGGGCCCCTGCCGGAAAAAATTGAAGGGGAACCCGACCTGACCTCGAGTTCCCCGAAATCGCTATCAATACATACAGTCTTGTTTTTTATAAGTCTTTAAAAACTTCACTTACCATTCCTGCGTGATGGTAATCCTGGGATTCGGCGAATTTACGTCCATGAAGCAAGTATAACGCCTTTCGTTCGGTCTCTTTCATGCGCTGCATGAACTTGGTCCTGAGCATGGATGTCCGCAGGAGCTGGTTTTCAAATGAATGATGGGAAACAGGGAGGATGATTGACTTTTTGTTCCTGAAGGTAACCTTTGTGCTCTGGGAGTCCACCCGTTTATGGAACAATACATGTTCATGCGACACCCAAATGCAGCCCGGTTTTGTAGGTGAGCTTGTAGGCAGGAAATAAATGGAGCTCATGGGGTCGATGATGATCGGGACTTTATGGGTGATCCCGGTCAGTTGCTTCGTCCCCTCTTTTCTTCCTTCGTAACTGGATCCAAAATAACGGCAGCTTTTTTTTACAATCTCAATCGGCTTAAAAGGCGACAGATATTCCGTCTCCAATTCAATCACCCTCGAATAAGTCCGGCTTCCATACTCTTCCGGAAGGATGATCATGGTAAAAGGATTTATTTCATATTCTTCTACTAAATTCTTTTGGATTTCTATCATTCCTTCATCTCCTAAAATACCGTATACCCTATTTTATCATAATTTGTAAGCGCATACCCAGTAACACAAAAAATTCTAATTTTAGTCACATTTTCCTTATTTGAATTAGTTATCTAAAAATTATAAAAATTTAGTTGATTCTCTGGAGTTTCCTCCATATAATAAAAAAAAGGTCTAAGAGGTGAGGTCAATGAAAGAGAAATCATATTCCGAAATGATGAAATCTACTGTGATGAAACGGATAAAAGCTAAGGAATCATTTGTTCTGGACCTGTATGTGGATATGCTGATCTCTGAGATCCAGCTAAATACAAAAAAGGAAAAACTGATGGCAAAGATTGATAAGGCAATAGATGACCGGGATCAGCCATTATTTTTATCGCTGACAGAAGAGTTGAAAGTCCTCAATAAACAATTTGGAACCTAAATGAGTGAAATCCCCTATGCAGGGGATTTTTTGTTATTTTACAATAAGGCTTTGTAAAACCTGGGTGTTGATTTCCACTCCAGGGACATGCTTTCCGCGGAGCGTCAGTGGAGCTGGTCCAGCTTCAGCGCTTAGCCCCTCCGAGTCGCTTCGCTCCTGCCAATGAAGTCAAAGAGCGATTTCACTGTCAGGCCCTTCGACGGACAGGACGTCCTAGTGCCGACGTTGCCGCAGGACGCGGCGGTCTTAGTCGGCCAGCGCTTGTCGGGGCTGACCAAAGCGCTTCAGCTTCCCTATCTCCTCGGCACTAAGGGAGCCTGCGGGGTCTCCACCTTGCCACTGCATCCCGCGGGGCGTCAGTCCCTTCCCTTCAATCAACTCTTTAAAAAACAACATTCAGCTTTAACACAGCCTGCAATAAAAAAACAATCCCCGGTTGAACCGGGGATGACCGTCATTCCTGCTTGTTCCGCATTTGTACTTCATACTCTTCAAGTCTCGAAATCCTTTCGAGCATCGTTGGATGCCCATATCTGAACACCTTGACCAATAACGGCGGATTAACCTGGCTGAGCCCCGCCCTAGTCAGCTCCTGGAAAGCGCCAATGGCCGCATTGGTATTCTCTGTCATTTCAATTGCATACTTATCCGCACGCGACTCCTGGTACCGCGATACAAGGTTCGATAATGGACTGGCTGCGAACATGAGCATGGATAAGAACATGAGGAATAGTGGCAGGGAGCGGATATCGCCGGGATCCTTGACCTTGAGTTCCGCTCCCCAGCGCCCGATCGCCCAGTTCATCAATCTCGAGACAAGATAGAGTCCGGCGAGTGAAAGGAGCAGATATCCGGCAATTCCAATATATAAATGCTTTTCGACATAGTGCGCCATTTCATGGGCCATGATGAACAGGATCTGATCATCGCCCAGTCTGTTCAATGTTGTATCCCAGAGGACAATCCGCGAATTTGACCCAATCCCTGTGACATAGGCATTAAGTGCATTTGTCTTCTCAGCCATGTTCACTTCGAACACATGCTCAGCCGGAATATTCGCATTGTTTGCCAGTTCCAGGATTTTTGCTTCAAGCTCCTTGTTTTTCAACGGATAAAAGTCATTGTAAAGCGGATCTATCACAACCGGCTGCAGGAACATGATAAACAGCGTGAACGGGACAGACAACAGCCAGGCAAAAAGCCACCAGAATCGCTTGAATTTATTGATCAGCCAGTACAGGACAAGGACAATGATAAACATCATCGCATAATTGACCCAGAAATCAATCAATTCATCCCGCATCCAGGAAGCGAATGTCTGAGTGGATATATTGTAAATTTTCGATAATTTATAGCTGATATAACTAAGAGGGAATGTTGCAGCAAATGCGAAAAAAGAGAGCCAGATCAAGTAGATCGCCATTTGCCCATAGCTATTTTTAACTGACTGTTCGCTCCACTTTTTAAATGCCTTTGATAGCCCCAGCAAAAGGATTAAAAAATAGAACAGCCATTCAAATGGAGTCGAAAGGAAAAATAATAAATTCCTGACTTTCGAATATTCCTCACTAAGCATCAACTCCCTGCCATTCAGGAAAGTGGCCGGGTCCGCCTTCGACCCCTCGAACTCAAACGGAAGGCTTGTATCCGCAAAATAAAACAAATACCAATATACAGCAAAACCATAAAGGATATAGGCGATCACCCCATAAAAGCCCAATCTTCTCGCCATCGTTTTTCCCCCTATCGTGAACAACCTGTCTATAACTATTTTAGTCCATCCCGCTGAAAATAGAACAAGTTATTGCCAGGAGATAAGCAATGTACTTTCGGGAGATGGACGATGCATGGTGCCTGCGAAGAGTGATTTTACCAAAGTCGCAGCGGGTGGCCGGATCGCTGCGAAGGGACGAATGGCTGTGTGGAGGCGGATGGATGCAAGGGATTCATGAAATGCGAATGGCAACTCTGACCCCGTCCATTACCTTTTGGGACTTCTTTTGGGAACGAGACAGCTCTATTCGTTACCTTTTCACCTCCCCGGGGACCCTGTTGAGCGCGAGACAACCCTATTCGTTACCTTCTGCCTCTCCTGGGGACCCTTTTGGGCACTATCCGCGCCTGACATGCTTATTTCACTTTTTCGGGACCCTCCTTTAAGCATTATCTTTTCCTGTTAATCTCATAAAAATAGACCCGCACACCTGCGGATCTAAAAAAAATAGGAATACAATGTGAGCACAGAGATTGAACCGATGACGACAACAATGACATTGGCGCCTAGGAAGGCAACGATAAAAGCTGCCGCGGCTCCCAGGATGCCATACCATATGTCTTCCTGAATGAACAGGATGGCAGGGAAAATGAGCGCTCCCAAGGTGGCATAGGGGACGTTCTTCAAGACTCCCTGAAGGAATGGGGGCAGTTCTTTTCCTTTGAACATCACAAATGGAAGCATTCTTGGAATGTAGGTGACGATTGCCATTCCGATGATCATGATGAGGATTTCTTTATCCATTTGTTTTTGCCTCCCTTCGTTTTTTCACTGTTTCCACCCACTCAATGATGATGGCAGACAGGAGGGTCGCCGAGACGATTGCCCAACCGGTTGACATCATTTTTCCGAGAGTGAAAGTGGAATTGAAAGCAGCAGCAAGGATGGCAAGGAATACGACCTTCACACTGCTTTTCATCGAGGGTACGAGGAGTCCGACAAACATCGCGTAAAGGGCGACTGACATGCTCTCCTGCAGGGTCTGCGGCAGTCCCGCCCCAATCAGGAAGCCGACACCAGAGTTGATTACCCAGCTTGAATAAGAGATGAGAATCAATCCGAACATATATCCGGCATTGACAGTCCCGTCACGGGTGGCCGCAACTGAAAAAGTCTCATCCGTGATTCCGAATGAATACGCCATTCTCGCCCCAATGCTGTCATCGTCCGCTGTTTCATTCAAAGAGGCAGACATAAGGAAATGCCGGATATTCACGATGAATGTGGTCAATACGATTTCGAACATCCCAATTCCCTGCGTCAGCAGGCTTAAGGATATGTACTGGGCCGCGCCGGCGAAAACGAGCAGGCTCATTAAAACCGTTTCACTAAAGGCTAGGCCGGTCGTCTTCGCGATCAATCCAAATGTAAGCGCAACCGGCATATAGCCTATTGCAATACTGATGCCTGACTGGATCCCCTTCTTGAATTCTGTTGCCTGGTTAACTGCCAATATACTCTCCACCTGCTTCCCGCCTTTCCTTATTGCAAATTTTACAAAATCCTTTAGTCAATTAAACTATCGAATGGATTAAAATATATTATACATACTATCAGTTGTATGGCAAAGAGGTTTGTTAACCTAAATGGAAAAAGCACGGCCTCGGCCGTGCTCCGATTACTTGCCTTTGAAAAGCGGCTTCCTTTTTTCGCTGAAAGCGGCCAGGGCTTCAAGCCGATCCTCTGTCGGAATCGTTACCTCGTATGCTTTACGCTCGATTTGCAACCCTGTCTGCAGGTTAGCATTCATCCCCTGCTTGACTGCAAATTTTGCCTGTTGCAGCGCGACAGGCCCGTTTCCAAGCATCACCTCTGCGAGCTTCTGGCATTCGTCCAGCACGTTTTCTTTTTCGGCGACAGCATTGACAAGGCCATATTGGAGGGCTTCCTCTGAGCTGATTCGCCGGCCAGTCAGGATAAGCTCCAGGGCCTTTGCCTGTCCGATTAGCCTCGGAAGCCTCTGGGTCCCGCCCGCTCCAGGGATGATCGCAAGACTCGTTTCCGTCAGCCCCATCAAAGTTCCGGCTGCGGCAATCCGAAAGTCGCAGGCAAGCGCCAGCTCCATTCCCCCTCCAAAAGCAAAACCATTGATGGCAGCAATTGTAGGCTGCGGCAGCTGGTCAATCGCAGTAAAGACCTCTCCGATCTTGTAGATATTCCGTTTTACTTCCTCATCTGACAGGGTGCGTCTTTCTTTCAAATCAGCCCCCACACTGAACGCTTTCCCACCTGCTCCTGTAAAAATCACAATTCGGACTTCACGATTTGTTCTGATCGCTTCCACTGCCTTCTGCAACTCTTCAAGTGTCTCAAAATTAAAGGCATTCAGCGCATCGGCGCGGTCCAATGTGACAACCGCAATATGCCCTTTCAATTCATAACGGATATGATCCAAGCAATTCAGCTCCTTTCCTCATTCTCATCATTCGCCAGCTGGCCGTGAAATCCTTCTGTTTATTTTTTCGCATTCCGGAGCCTTGGACGGCAGATGCTGCCAACGGAATCCATAAATGACTGCTGACTTCCGGTTATTAGCATCGCAAGCAAAAAAGGCAAGCCTGTAAGCCTGCCTTTATCGTTGGTTATTGTGACTGGTATACCTGGGTTCTGAGGGCTCTCCTCAAAATCTTGCCGGTCGTGTTCTTCGGCAGCTCTTCGAGGAACTCGATTGAACTTGGCAATTTATACTTTGCAAGATGTTGACGGCAGTAGTCCATCAGTTGGTCTTCAGTGAGTTCAGGATTGCGGCTGACGACATAGCAGCGTACCGATTCTCCAAGGTTTGGATCTGGAACTCCAAGTACTGCTACCTCGACGATATCCGGATGGTTATAAAGAACCTCTTCGACTTCTCGTGGATAGACATTATAGCCGCCTACAATGATCATATCTTTTTTGCGGTCAACAATATAAAAGTATCCCTCGTCATCCATACGGGCCAAGTCCCCGGTATACAGCCAGCCATCCTTAATGGTTGCAGCCGTTTCCTCCGGCATCTTGTAGTAACCTGCCATCACGTTCGGCCCGCGGACGATCAATTCGCCGACTTCTCCTGGTTCCACCTCATCACCGAGTTCGTTGACTACCTTGTTTTCGACATTGATGATTGAAGTACCGATCGAACCTGGCTTCCGAGGACGGTCAAGCGGGTTGAAGCACGTGACCGGCGATGCTTCAGATAATCCGTATCCCTCAGAGATCATTACATTGAATTTCCGTTCGAAATTCTCCAGCAGGGCTACAGGGAGAGAAGCGCCTCCCGAAATACAAAGGCGCAGGCTTTTCAGGTCTTCCTGTTTTCCTTCTGGATACTGGAACAAGAAATTGTACATGGTCGGAACACCTGCAAACACGGTCGCTTCATACTTCCTGGCAATCCTGAAAATTTCTGCAGGGCTGAATTTCGGCACGATTATCAAGGTGCCTCCGTTCATGAGAGGAGCATTAAGAGCGACCGTCATGCAAAATACATGGAACATTGGCAAGGCTGTGATGACTCGGTCTTCTTCATTGATTTTTAAGTAATCGCTTACATCTTTTGCGTTGCTGTAAAGATTTTTATGGGTAAGCATAGCTCCCTTCGGCTTCCCTGTTGTTCCGGATGTGTAAAGTATGACGGCTACATCCTCATCGTTTACTTCTGGTCCCTTGAAGTCAGGCTCACCAGAAGCAATCACATCTGTAAACGGTTTCATTTTTTGCCCCAATGTCAGCTTTGAGAAATCCACTTCTGCAGCCTGTCCTGTTTCACAGATAATAAAGTGATCCACCTTAGGCAGCTGATGGTGGATTTTTTCAGCAAGCGGCACCATCATATCCAGCCCAACGACTACTTTCACATCCCCGTTGTTCAGGATATAGCCGATCTCGTCTGCGGTATAAATCGGATTGATTGGAATGACAGTTGCTCCGAGCCTTAAGGCCCCGTAGAAGCTGATGACAAAATGCGGAGAGTTTCCCAGCAAAAGCGCAACATGATCCCCTTTTTCCACCCCTAATTTCTTAAGGCCTGAAGCGAACTTGGTGATTGCGCCATCCAGTTCAGCGTAGGTACTTGCCTTGTCCATAAAAAAATACGCTGGCTTATCTCCAAGCTTTGCGGCAGTGAGTTGAAGCTGTGATGAAAGATTCATTAACTCCCTTTCCCCCTTTGCGGTGATAAAATCATCACCAATCTTGTTAAAAAATTTTCTAAATATATTATATTGAAAGAAAATTATGTATTCAAGAGAAATATATCCGGCTCTCTCCATTTTTAAAAAGAAAAACGCGCTGTAATGGCCAGCGCGCCTGCATTTGCTCAATAAATTAAACTGATGAAATCTTCCTTTGAAATATTTCCGAAATAATGTTTGATGTCGAGTCCGTCCAAAGCCTTGGTGATTTCGGCCTTTTCGTATTTTACCCCTATCAGTTTGTCCTCAATTTCGTTGACATCGCCTACTCCGAAGAAATCCCCATAAATTTTGCAGTGCTCGATGACTCCCTTGTTCACTTCAAAGCGGACATCAATTTGTCCGATGGGGAACCGGTGTGAGTGCTGTAAATTGAACTTCGGCGACCTTCCATAGTTCCAGTCCCAATTCTGATATCTTTCTTTTGAAAGTTCATAAATATTTGCCCAATCCTGTTCTGTGAGAACGTATTCAGGAATTTCTTCCCTGTCCTCAAAGATGTTTTTCAGCAGCAGGCTGCGGAATTGTTCAATTCCCATCTTTTCTGATAAAAATTCTGAAATATTGGCAACGCGGCTGCGGATGGATTTAATCCCTTTGGATTCAATCTTGTCTTTTTTAACATTAAGAGCGGATACGACATTTTCCATTTCCGAATCAAACAGCAAGGTTCCATGGCTGAACATTCTCCCCTTGGTCGAGAATTGCGCGTTACCGGAAATTTTCCTGCCTTCGGCCAATAAGTCGTTCCGCCCGCTTAACTCGGCATTCACTCCAAGTTTTTTCAAGGCAGTGACAACCGGCTCAGTGAACTTCCTGAAATTGTGGAAGCTTTCCCCGTCATCCTTTGTGATGAAGCTGAAATTCAGGTTTCCCTGGTCATGGTATACAGCTCCTCCTCCGGAAAGCCTGCGGACGACGTGGATTCCGTTCTTTTCAACATACTCTGTATTGATTTCTTCAATCGTGTTCTGGTTCTTGCCGATGATGATCGATGGTTCGTTAATGTAGAACAATAGGTAAGTTTCGTTGATATCAAGGTTCTTCAATGCGTACTCTTCAATCGCAAGGTTAATCCTTGGA
The DNA here is from genome assembly GCF_017912555.1 of Bacillus sp. REN3. Classification (GTDB taxonomy): domain Bacteria; phylum Bacillota; class Bacilli; order Bacillales; family Cytobacillaceae; genus Mesobacillus. Next base: position 143,790 of record NZ_JAERSD010000004.1, read on the forward strand.
TCGGTAATTCCTTTATTGTCAATAAATAACATCGTTTGGCTCCCCTTTTATAATGTAATTACAAGCCCTTCCCTGGCCAGGGCAATCAGGCCATCATATTCAGCTGATGCTTCGGAAACAAGTTTTTCCAGCTCGCCGTAATGCGGCAGATGTGTCATCACAAGCTGTTTCACTTGAGCGCCGCGCGCCAGTCTTCCATTGTCGAGGCTGTTCATATGGCCAGCCCCTTTGCCGTCCTGGTCCCCGTAAAAGTTGCATTCAGACAGCAGTAAATCAGCATTGGCTGCGAACGGCACGAATTCTTCCTTGAAGGAAGTATCTCCTGTATAGACCAGCGACTTGCCATCCGCCTCGATTCTCATTGCATAGCATGGGACCGGATGTGCTCCAAGCGTGAAGTTGATGGTGAATGGACCGACTTCAAGCTTTTGGTTAGGATTGTAGCCGACACCCTTTGTGATTTTTTTGTATGTAAGTCTTTCAAATTCATGCTTGTCCTGTGTATGGCCATAAATCGGGAGCTGTGGCGGCTTCTTGCCCAAAAACCCCTGGATCAGCCGTGCATGCTGCAAGACCCCGATATCAGCAACATGGTCGGGATGGTAATGCGAAAGTACCAGGGCATCAAGTGCCCCGGGTGCGACATAGTTCGGCAACTTCGCCAGGACCCCGCTTCCAAAATCAATCATTAATTTAAAGCCATCATGCTCCAGCAAATATCCGGCGCTTGCTTCATTGGCTTTTGGATAACCGCCCCAGCAGCCTATAATCGTCAGCTTCAACAATATCCCTCCTTCAATCACGCATTTGCTACCACTATACTTCATTTTACCCATTTTTTCACTTCAAGGATTTTTTCAGAAAATTTCGTTGACAGATCATTACTGTTATAATACAATGTCGTTAAAGCTAAATCTGTATCAAAACACACGATAAATGGAGGGAACAGCATGATTGAAAGTATAGTAGAATTCTTTCGCAATTTACCTCAGAAACAGTGTATGGAGTGTGGAGAGCCGATCAACGAACAACATGAATGCTATGGAAACAAATGCGATCGCTGCATGGATCCTGGCAAGCTGTAAAATTAAGATGTTTGTCCTTCCCCGGGCTTTTCCGGGTGTAATACAATCCCTTTCCCGCAGTAGATGCTGCACAATCAAAAAGCCAGCTCGTTCATTTTGAACGGCTGGCTCTTTTTTCTGCCAAAAAACATGGAATTGGCACCTTGCCTGGAGTTTGGCTAGTGGCCGCACCTTAAGTCAGGTCATCCTATATCCTGGACCCCGGCTGGGAAAACTGCCAAGAGTTTCGGCCGTTTTCGCCGGCTTCCTACAAACAAAAACGCGTTTCGCTTTCCTTATGCTTCAGCGGCGGCAGAATATTTCTTTTTGTGCATGAGAATGAAATATAGCCATGTGCCAATCGAAAGGAATGCGATAAACCCGCCAAGAATAGCGGCATTGTACCACATGAAGCTGATGTCTCCGCTTGAAATGACGGCTTTGTAACCTTGCACGGAATAAGTCATCGGCAGGAACGCATTGAACTTTTGCAGGATTCCAGGAATCAATTCGAGCGGGAATGTCCCCGCGCTGGTAGTCAACTGCAAAATAAGGATAAGAATCGCCATGAAGCGCCCTGGGTCGCCGAATAATGTCACAAGGAATTGAATGAGTGTGATGAACGTAAGGCTTGTTACAATCGAAAACAGTATGAACAGCGGCACGCTTTCCACTTCAATCCCCAGACCTGCAAGCATGATCGCATCGGCAATCAGCGCCTGCAAAATTCCGATGGACGCGAGAATCAAAAACTTGCTTGCGAACCAGCTGGTTCCGCTGGCCGGAACTCCTGCAGGTTCCCTTAATGGGAACACAATCGAAAGCAGCAATGCCCCGACGAAAAGTCCCAGGCTAAGGAAATATGGCGCGAAACCAGTTCCATAATTCGGTACTTCATTCATTTTTTCATTATCCAGTTTTACTGGAGCTGCAAGCATATTATAAGCATCATCCGATGGATCGATCTTTGCTTTTTCGGCACCATCCTCAAGCTTGCCTGCAAGCTCGGATGTGCCCTCAGCGACTTTTTCGTTTCCTTCAGCAAGCTTGCCTGCCCCATTCGTCAGCTTGCCCGCTCCATCCGCCATCGCCGAGGAACCTGCGGACAGCTGATCCATCCCGCCGGATAGCTTTGCTGATCCATCAGCAAGCTTTTTGGAGCCTGCGCTCGCTTCACCAAGCTTTTGACCAAACGTTCCAAGCCCTGCATTGAACTGTTGCTGTCCGGAAACAAGCTTGTTTGTCCCTTCTTCAAGCTGGGCACTACCTGCTGACAGGGCGTCCAGTCCTTTATGGAGCTGTGCCTGTCCCGCTGCCAATTGATCGAGACCGCCTGCAAGCTGTGTTGCTCCTCCGGCCAGGGGACCTGCTGACTTTGAAAGTGAGTTTGTTCCCTCTGCAAGCTGGGAACTTCCTGCTTCCAATTTTCCAAGGGCCTCAGCCAGTTGTTTCTGCTGTTCAGGATAAGCACTTAAGAGTGGCTGCATTGCCTGCATTTTCGCCTGAAGCTCCTGGATACCGGCATGCAGTTCAGCTGCTCCGGAGGCTGTCTGATCCGCGCCCTGTTTCCACAAAGCAAGGTTATTGGCCAACTGTTCGGACCCTTGCTTGATTTCTGCAGTCCCACTCTCTAGCGCCGGCATCTTGCTGCTTGCTTCCTGCAGGCCAGCGTTCAGCCTTGCGGCGCCAGCGGATAACTCTTTTTCTCCAGCCAGGAGCTCTTCAGAAGAAGACGCAAGCTTTCCATGGCCTTCTTCCAGCTTCCCAAGTCCTTCTGAAAGGGCCCCTGCTCCGCTCGCGACTTCTTTGATTCCAGTATTCGCCGATTTCATACCATCGTTGAATTCAACTGATTTACCGGCAAGGACAGCAAGGTTCTGGTACAATTCTCCAGATCCATTTTTCAATTCCCCGGCTCCTTCAGTAAGCTCCGAAGCACCCTCACTCGCCTTGGCTAACCCATCCGAAAGCTCGCCTATCTTGTCAAACATCGTTTCCGCATAGGTTTCAGATACTTTTTCAGAAACAGATGCCTTTATTTTCTCGACTGCGGTTTCCCCGATCTGTGCTGACAGAAAGTTGAAGCTTTCATTCGGCATGTAGATTAGTTCGAGTTTTTGCGGCTGCTCATCCAGCAATGTTGTGGCATTCTCCGAGAAATTTTCAGGGATTTTGATCAGCATGTAATATTTCTGATCCTGCAGACCTTTCTTTCCCTCTTTTTCACTTACGAACTCGAACCCGAAATCTTTACTTTCCTTTAGCTTTTCGGTCAATTCATCCCCGAGCTCAATCCTTTCCCCGTCCAGTTCCGCTCCTGAGTCCTCATTGACCACTGCTACAGGCAAATCACCAAGGCGGTCGTATGGATCCCAAAAAGCCCATAAGAACATTCCGGTATATAAAACAGGAATGAATAAAACAGCAAGCACAGGAATCAAAAGGCTTTTATTCCGGAAAATTGAATGCAGTTCTTTTGACAATAGTGTCTTTTTCATTGATGTCCTCCCCTTAAATAACAAATGACCATTTTGGCCATTTGGTCATTCTTACTCAATATTTAAGGATTACCTAGTTGGATAATCCTTTGAAAATATATAGCTCAAACAGTCGGGAAATTTCTTCTTTCTCAAGGGGCTCATGTCTTTTTTCCCAGTCGAAGATCAAGGCAATGTAAAGCTTCATCATGATGAACGAAGTGATTTCCGGATCGCATTTCTTGATTTCTCCCTTTCGGATAGCTTTGATGACCTTTTCCTTGATGAAGTTCAAAATCGCAAGCTCAAGTCTTTCCATCACTTCCAGCACAGTCGGTGTTCCGAGATCCCTCGCTTCCTGGGATAACTTGATCGTCAGCTGATGTTCTTTGCGGAACTCAAGAAGCTTATAAAGGGATGTATGCACATTTTCATAAAAGGAACGAGTGGGATCGACCGATTCTTCAGCGACCTTCTTCATTTCCTTGATCAGCCTGCCAATGATCTCATCGAATAGTTCTTCCTTGTTTTTAAAAAAAGTATAGATTGTTCCCTTTCCGACATTCGCCATCCTTGCGACCTGATCAATTGTAGTCGCTTTATAGCCAAACATCGAAAATGAATTTGTCGCTGCATCGATTATTTGCTGCTTCCTGTCAATTGCCATGCCCTCACCTCTGTCTGAGTAAAATGACCAAATGGATAAAACGGTCAGTTAGTACGGTAATAAATTTAACACATCTTTTCCAAAGTTTCAAGACATTTATCATAATTTTTTTCTAGCATTAATCCTAGATAAAAACTAAATATTTTTGCGCAACGCACTCGGGTGACCTGTCAATAATCACAGGGATCAACTGTTATCGCCACTGCTGACTTCGGTTCCATGGAGCGCTTCTTAAAATACGGTCTCCTTCGGCATAACAGCTTGCCTCCACAAGCTTTCGGATCGGCTTCTCCTTGCTGGCATCGCTCGTTTCCCCACCTCAAGAATCATTTAAAATTTCCAACGAGAAAACCCCTTGCGTTACCTTTTCGCTCTCTCGGGAACCCGTTTGGGAACGAAAGACGCCCTTGCGTTACCTTTTCGCTCTCTCGGGAACCCGTTTGGGAACGAAAGACGCCCTTGCGTTACCTTTTCGCTCTCTCGGGAACCCGTTTGGGAACGAAAGACGCCCTTGCGTTACCTTTTCGCTCTCTCGGGAGCCCATACCTTGCGTTACCTTTTCGCTCTCTCGGGAACCCGTTTGGGAACGAAAGACGCCCTTGCGTTACCTTTTCGCTCTCTCGAGAACCCGTTTGGGAACGAAAGACGCCCTTGCGTTACCTTTCGGCTCTCCTGGGAGCCCGTTAGGTCACTAGAAGACCCCTTGCGCTACCTTTTCGCTCTCTCGGGAACCCGATTGGGCGCGAAAGACGCTCTTGCGTTACCTTTTTCGCTCTCTCGGGAACCCGTTTGGGAACGAAAGACGCTCTTGCGTTACCTTTTCGCTCTCTCGGGAACCCGTTTGGGAACGAAAGACGCCCTTGCGTTACCTTTTCGCTCTCTCGAGAACCCGTTAGGTCACGAAAGACGCCCTTGCGTTACCTTTTCGCTCTCTCGGGAACCCGTTAGGTCACGAAAGACGCTCTTGCGTTACCTTTCGGCTCTCCTGGGAGCCCGTTAGGTCACTAGAAGACCCCTTGCGTTACCTTTTCGCTCTCCCGAGAACCCGTTTGGGAACGAAAGACGCTCTTGCGTTACCTTTCGGCTCTCTCGGGAACCCGTTTGGGCACGAAAGACGCTCTTGCGCTACCTTTTCGCTCTCTCGGGAATCCGTTTGGGCACGAAAGACGCCCTTGCGTTACCTTTTCGCTCTCTCGGGAATCCGTTTGGGCACGAAAGACGCCCTTGCGCTACCTTTTCGCTCTCTCGGGAACCCGTTTGGGAACGAAAGACGCCCTTGCGTTACCTTTTCGCTCTCCCGGGAACCCGTTTGGGCACGAAAGACGCTCTTGCGTTACCTTTCGGCTCTCCTGGGAGCCCGTTAGGTCACTAGAAGACCCCTTGCGTTACCTTTTCGCTCTCTCGGGAACCCGTTTGGGAACGAAAGACGCTCTTGCGTTACCTTTCGGCTCTCTCGGGAACCCGTTTGGGCACGAAAGACGCTCTTGCGCTACCTTTTCGCTCTCTCGGGAATCCGTTTGGGCACGATCCAGCGAATTCCGTTCCCTTCCACTCTTTCCCGCACCCGCTTTGTGATAGGACCTGTGACTGGTAATTTTCCTTCTTGTACCAACCTTTGAATTCTGAACAATCAAGCATTCGTCCATTTATTTCCGGCATCAAACCTTAAATAAAATTCAGGCTACAGAACAAAATCGCTAACGCGACTTAAAGGACGTCCCTGGTGAGATTGATTCACTTGGGACTTTCTTTCGCCCTCAGCATTGTCCCACCACAAAAAGGACATTCAATTTCAACATCTTCCCCTTCTTTTTATCCACTTGAAAATCAGCCACAACAAAATCAGGAACATCGTCAACTTTCCGACAATCCTTACATTTAAACAGAATGGTATTTATATCTTCATTCAATCCGAAGGGATCTTCCTCCTCCAACCATTTTAAAAGGTCTTTACTCATTTCATCCGGCTCGTTGTTTTTTGGCATTGCCGTGATACCTCCTTGTTTTCACACACTCCATGTCTTCCATATAATGATAAAGGAATGGTCGGCTTGCCATATCTCCACCAAATCCATCTGCCGATGGCAACAAGGACACTGGAATGGATCCTGATCAAAGGCTTCTATCATTCGTTGACGATAGGTCTTCCTTTTCTTCTTCCCTTCTAATAGCCAAGATAGTTGCTTAGTCCTCATAAATGAGTAAAGGTCCAAAGCAATTCTCGCCCTTTTGTAAGTTCGCCTACTGTACAAACCATAACGCCCAACCATTCGAAAATGCTTGGGAGAAATGTGTTGTATTAGATTGAAAAGGAACTTGTAGACTGGAAGGACTTCCTCCACCCGTTTTTCTGTTTGGTGGTCTTCATACCAGAAACGAACCGATTGTCCATCGTATTCTTCTATTCGATATTCAGCGACAGCCGGTCTGGCTAAATAACGGCCAATATATTTAGCAGCCCCTTTGGCGTCCCTCATTCGTTTTTCAGCATTTACATAAAATCCTTTCGGATAACGCAGATACAACTCATCAATAAGATTATTAACCGTTTTATTTTTCGGGAACCATTGTTTCACCGAATCAAGCAGAACCTTTTGCCAAGATTTCCTGAGATACTCATAAGGTATGAAATCGCTAGAAACCCATTCGTTCCTATTGTCTAAAGCCCCCTCTGTCACCTGGGCATGGATGTGAGGATTAAATTTAAGATCTCTTCCAAAAGTATGTATGACCGTTATGATTCCAACTTGAAGATCTCGCTTCTTGCTTTTCCTCCGATAATAAAACTGGAATACCTCGGATACCTTTTTACTTAACTCGTTTAGCTTCTTCCTATCTTGAAAAAAATTTTTTCAGCTCTTTAGGAACAGTAAATACCATATGCCGATGAGGAACATTAAGAATCAATTCCTGTTGTTTGTCCGACCAATCGTCCGTATATTTCTTTCCACACTTTTGGCAAAACCTGCTTTTACAAGTAAAACAAACAGAAACGGGAGAAGGATTTCCCTCGCACCCGAGACATTCGTACCGTGAATACCCTAAGTCACGCGTACCGCAACGAATTGCCTTTTGAACAGTCTCTTCAATATCTTTCCGATAGCTTACAGGAAAGAGGGTTGAATGCATCTTCCAGAAGCCATCAAAATGGTCTCTCAACATCCGTTTGATAATGCCACTGTTTTGTTTAGCCATTGTCATTCACCTTGAAAAATGATACCAACATTTTAGCGAACGTTTATCCACAAGTACAGAATTTTATAATTTCCTAAACAAAAAAATCCTAAACCGGAATTTAGGATTTTATCTTCAGATAATCAAGTACTTTTTCAACGGCTGCCTCTCCCTGATCGATGCAGTCGGGCATGCCGATACCTTCATATGAACTGCCGGCAACAAAGATGCCTGGCAATTCATTGGAGAGGCCAGCTTTCAATTTTTCCACACGTTGTTTATGGCCAATTGTATATTGGGGCATTGATTCCTTCCAACGGGAAACAACGGCAAAATCAGGTTGCGCCTGGATATCCATTGTTTTCCTTAGATCTTCGAGGACAATATTGACGATTTCATCATCGGGGAGTTCAACGACTGCTTCGTCACCTGGTCTGCCAACATAGCAGCGGAGCAAGACTTTCCCTTCCGGTGTCGTATGCGGCCATTTTTTATGCGTCCATGTGCACGCAGTGATCGTATAATCGCTATTCCGCGAAACAACGAAGCCAGTGCCATCTATATCTTCCTTTACCGCACTCTCTGGAAAAGCCATGGCCACAGTGGCTACAGATGTTGAAGGCATGTCCCGGAATTGTTCGAATAGATGGTCATGATCTGAGAACATATGCATAGCTGCTTCATGTGGAGCTGAAACGACCATGCTGTCAGCAATGAGCATTTGTCCATTGCTCAACCGCAGCCGGTAGCCTTCCGTTTCCTTGATGACTTTATCGACTCTGACTCCCTTTATGACCGATCCAGTTTCCAGTTTAGCTTCTATTGCATCAACGAAAGATTGTAGCCCTGAGGAAACGGTCAGAAAGATTCCTTTTTTCTTTTCGCTGCCACTCGCTTTTTGGGGAGCTGGCATGATTTTCTTCATACCGCGGATTAAACTGCCATACTTTTGCTCGACCTGGTAAAACTGAGGAAACGTCGACAAGAGGCTGAGGTTATCGATATCGCCTGCATAAATGCCTGACAGCAGCGGTTCAATCAAATTTTCAACAACTTCATCGCCAAGCCTGCGCCGGAAAAACTCGCCGAGTGACTGATCTCCCTGCTCTTTTGATGGAGGCAGGAAGAAGTCAGCCGCCGCACGGAATTTTCCTGGCCAGCTGAATAAGCCTGTTGTAATGAAAGGGGCAATTTCAGTTGGAATGCCCATCACCGATCCGCCCGGCATAGGATGGAGGCGGTCCTTAACGAGAATATATGATTTCCCGGTGCTATTATTGACGAGCCTGTCTCCAAGCCCCACCTCGCGGACAAGACGGCCAGCGCTTTCCTTCCGTTCGAGGAAGGAGTCTGGCCCTCTTTCGATTACAAACCCATCTTTGACGTACGTCTGCATCTTCCCGCCAAGACGGTGCGATGCTTCGACAAGCTTCACATCAAGCTGCAGCTTTTTATCCCTTGCAAGCTTCTGCAGGTAATAGGCAGCAGTCAGGCCAGTGATGCCGCCTCCTGCTATCACAATTCTCTTTAAGTCTGTCACGGTAAATCGCCTTCTTTATTCTAGTTTTAACGGGAAGCTTCCAGGTGCTTAAGAATGACATTTGCCATGGCATCGATGAATTCGGGCTGTGCATTCGGCATTGGCGGCCTGTAATAGCTCACACCTAGTTCATCCGTGACGATTTTGCATTCATAATCATTGTCATACAGTACCTCCAGATGGTCAGATACAAACCCGGCAGGTACATATACAAATGCTTTATAAGCATTCTCATTGAATAATTCCCGCGTCAAATCCTGGACATCCGGGCCAATCCATGGCTCTGGAGTATTTCCCGCACTTTGCCAGCCTAACGCGTAATTCTTTACATTAGCACTCTCGGCAATCATTTCTGCTGTTTTTTTCAGCTGCTCAGGATACGGATCACCCATTTGGAGAATCTTCTCAGGCAGGCTGTGGGCAGATACAATCAGGACAGCATGGTCCCTCTCCTCTGCCGGCATTGAAGCGAAGGTCTCCTTAACACGGTCCGTCCAGTATTTTATGAACTTCGGCTCATCATACCAGCTTTCAACGGATACGATATCCAGTCCTCCCAGCTTTTCCGCCTCTTCCTTCACACGGCCATTGTACGATTTGACGCTGAAGGTGGAAAAATGCGGCGCAAGTACGATTGTGGCCGCTTCCCTGATTCCATCTTCATACATCTGTTTAACGGCATCTTCGATGAAAGGCTCAATATGCTTAAGCCCAAGATACATCTTGAACTCGATTTCATCCTGGATACTGTTCAAATGCTGCTCAAGCTTCTCCGCTTGTTCCCGGGTGATTTTCGCCAGAGGGGAAATTCCGCCGATTGCCTCGTAACGTCGCTTCAGATCCTCAAGCAGCTCCGCGGACGGTTTTCTGCCGCGGCGGATATGTGTATAGTAACGCTCAATATCTTCTTCTTTATAAGGAGTGCCATATGCCATAACAAGCAACCCCATCTTTTTCTTTGCCATGTTTCCACACCTCATTTTTCATGTCTCCAAGTTATTCTGCCAAAAACCTGGCTGGTTTACCAATCGTAATGTTCCAGGGCTGAAAAAGAGGTTATTTGCCGAGCCTGGATGCAGAATATTCATGGATGAACGAAGTCAGCCTCTTCAAGGTTTCAGGATTCACTGACGGGAAAACACCATGGCCAAGATTAAAGATGTAACCTGGCTGTGCCATTCCCTGGTCAAGGATGGCTTTTGCCTTTTCTTCGATGACTTCCCATGGAGCCAGCAGGATTGCAGGGTCAAGGTTTCCCTGGACCGCCTTATTGACTCCCATTCCTCTCGCCTCGCTGATTTGCAGGCGCCAATCGAGCCCGACGACATCAAGCGGAAGGTCGTTCCATTCCAGTGCCAGATGGCTTGCGCCAACGCCGAACATGATCAGCGGTACATTTTCTTCCTTAAGGGCTGAAAAAATCCTGTTCATGACCGGCTTGATGAAAGTACGATAATCCTGGACATTGAGAGCGCCAACCCAGGAATCGAAAATCTGGATGGCTTTTGCCCCTGCACGGATCTGGGCTTTCACATATGTAATGACCATATCGCCAAGCTTCTCCATTAATGCGAACCATGCGTCAGGCTGAGCATACATGAAAGCTTTCGTTTTATTGTAATTCTTGGATGGTCCGCCCTCGATCATATAGCTTGCAAGGGTGAATGGCGCACCGGAAAATCCAATCAGCGGCACTGAAAGCTGTTCCTGGGTCAACAGCTTGATGGTATCAAGGACGTAAGGAATATCCTGTTCAGGATTGATTTCGCCAAGCTTTTCAACGTCATCAAGCGACTTCAGCGGGTTTGCGATGACCGGCCCGATACCAGGTTTAATTTCTACATCCAGCCCCATTGCTGGGAGAGGTGTCATGATATCCTTGTAAAGGATGGCAGCATCCACATCATATTGTTCGACTGGAAGCCTTGTCACATAAGCGCAAAGCTCTGGCTGGTGGGTGATTTCGAACAATGAATATTTTTCTTTGATTGCTCTATATTCAGGCTGGGACCTGCCTGCCTGTCTCATATACCAGACAGGAACATGATCCGTTTGCTCTCCTCTTGCTGCTCTTAAAAAAGTGTCATTGAATTTTTTGTTCATTAAAAGAAATCCACCTTTCAGTAAATGTCTGTCTCTCATTGTAATATAAATTTAACAAAATAAAAAACACCTATTTTCCGCTATATACACTATATCCTGTTTAACTGTCAATTTCATAGGAGAAGGCTCCAAGTGTCAATAAATTGACGATATTTAGTTTTCAAATTTTCAATTAAAGGGAAAAATGCTGTATGCTTAGTAGAAGTATGAATATCAAAATGAGGTGAAAGCATGAATTTGTATTTGACTTCCGGAACAGTAGATTATCTTCTTCGCTTCAAGGAAAAGCAACCTGAGGAAACAATGGTGTTGATGGCCAATAATGAATCTGCACTCCTTGTTCATGAAACAGACGGGGATAGTGTCTTCAATGAACCAAGAAAATATGAAGTAATCGATTCATCCGGTTCTCTCGACCAGGAAGGGTTTGCCGTCTTGAACAATATCCCTGTCACCGACGAAGGAAGGCCGCTTTTCGAGGACCGGTTCCTGAACAGGCCAAGGCTGATCGAAAATGAACCTGGTTTCGTTGCCATCAGAGTGCTGCGCCCGCTCTCATCCAATACGTATATCATCCTGACCGTTTGGGAGAATGAAGGAGCATTCGAGAACTGGCAAAAATCAAAGGCATACGAAAAAGCCCATAAAAATCGGGGAACGAAGGCCGGCATCGACGGAGCGAAGCCGAAAATTTTCGAAAGTGCTTCCTATGTAACAAAGTATTATATCAATGAGTAAGGGAAGGGCAGAAGCCTTCCCTTTTTTAACGTTCTTTCTTAAGCGAGATATTAGCAAGACACCTCCTGCTTCAAAATGAAAAAACAGAATGCCATCAATTTTGAAGCCATTAAGAACGATTGTTATTTTTTCTGGACAATGGTCCAAAATCCAGAACTTTTCCACCTTTCGCAAACATTTTTCATCCATGCCGATTATCCCCGAAGACGCAACCGTGCTCCGCTGTCCCCATAGCAGATCTGATTTTCCTCTATAACTTCTGGCTCCGTAGGGTTCAAGAATTATCTCTCATTCTGCAACATGGATATTGGTGGTTGTCTATTTCACCCTAACACCGTTCCATCTTTCGTTCGCGAGATTCACTGAAAAAATTTGTAGCGCTGATTTTAGGATCCTGTCTTCTTCAGTAGGACTCTTTTTAGGGCTTAGGCATCGGAAACAGGTTAAAGATCTCTTTCCTTCTTTCTTCCCATTCATATCACTCGCTCTCTTCAAACAGACTGCTTCCTTTATTTCATTCGAATCCTTCCATCGCTGGACGGGACGAATAAAGATTCTTCGGCAAGCTCTCACAACTTAAAGTCTTCATCATATCCTGTAGTACGAATTGGGTTATTGCCCATTGAAAGGAGAGGGCTTATGGGAGTAGAATTAACCGCACTTCATTGGATATACGTCATTTTTATTCTGTTGATCATTGCCCTGATGGTCATGAGAAGGGATACAGCACTTGTGTCGATCTGCGGCATCTTCATGCTGGCCGCAGTCTCTACCGGATCCCTTAGCGGTTCAATCAGCAGCATCTTCAATAGTTTCATTTATGCTATTACTGAGCTTTTGCCTACTATTCTTGTTATTTCAATCATTGTCGGGATGAGCAGGACTTTGACTGCCACCGGAATCAATGACGCCATGATTTCGCCATTTTCCAGGCTGATCAGGACGCCGTCGCTTGCCTACTGGACAATCGGGATTCTGATGATGCTGATCTCCTGGTTCTTCTGGCCTTCCCCTGCCGTCGCGCTGATGGGTGCTGTATTGCTCCCGGTCGCTGTACGAGTAGGACTGCCAGCATTGGGGGTAGCTGTTGCCATGAACCTGTTCGGACATGGCATTGCGCTTTCAGGCGACTTTGTCATCCAGGCTGCTCCAAAACTGACCGCTGACGCAGCAGGCCTTCCTGTCAGCTCAGTCGTGGAAGCAAGCATCCCTCTGGTGATCGTCATGGGGACAGTCACCACGGTGACAGCTTTCTTATTGTTAAAAAGAGATATGAAGAATGGCAGGCTGGCGGAAACTCTCCCTGCTGTATCAGGAACGGAGGAAAACAAATCGGAATCGCTGCTGCCCCAAAAGGTGAAAAGTTTTTTTGCTCTGCTGATCCCGCTGCTCTTCGCTGCAGACGTAGCAGCCATGTCTTTGTTCCGCCTGCAAGGCGGAGATGCCACCGCATTGGTCGGCGGCACTTCGATGTTCATCCTGATTCTCATCTCCCTTGCTGCGCATAAAGGCAAAGGACTTGAGAAAACAACAAGCTACCTGGTTGAAGGTTTCCAATTTGGCTTCAAGGTTTTCGGGCCAGTGATTCCCATTGCTGCATTCTTCTACCTTGGAGATTCCGGGTTTACGCATATCATCGGAGATTACCTTCCGAATGCCTCACTGGGAATCGTCAATGACCTTGGCGTGGCGCTTGCGTCCACCGTGCCATTAAGCCAGGGAGTAGGAGCGGTGACGTTGACTGCGGTAGGAGCGATAACTGGACTTGACGGCTCAGGCTTCTCCGGCATTTCTCTGGCGGGGTCGGTAGCAAGCATCTTCTCTGCGGCAATTGGGACAGGAGCAGCAACTTTGACCGCGCTAGGCCAGATTGCTGGAATCTGGGTCGGGGGCGGCACCCTTGTCCCATGGGCGCTGATTCCTGCTGCAGCGATCTGCAATGTCGACCCTTTTGAACTGGCCCGGCGGAACCTCCTCCCTGTTGCGGTCGGCCTGGGAGTTACCACGATTGTTGCCATGTTCCTGATCTGAAGCCCCGGTAAAAGACTTGCTGCATCGAAGCACTTTTTTATGCAAGAACAAATGCTTTCATTTCCCGAAAGTGTTATAATAGTAAAAATTATCAAAATATATAAAAGGAGTGGCGCCGATGCAGGCTCAGCTTTTCAGCAAGTTAGATAGCTTATATGCAGAAATGGTGGAAATCCGCCGTTATCTGCATCAGCACCCGGAACTGTCCTTTCAGGAAAAAAACACTGCCGATTATATTCGAACATTTTATGAGCAGCTTGGAATTGAAGCACATGGGAATGTCGGCGGGAATGGTGTTGTTGCGACAATCCAGGGTGCCAAGCCTGGTAAAACCGTAGCGCTGAGGGCTGATTTCGACGCATTGCCTATCCAGGATGAAAAGGATGTACCATACAAGTCGCTTGTACCCGGAGTCATGCATGCATGCGGCCACGATGGCCATACTGCGGCTTTACTGATCCTTGCAAAAGTATTGCATGAATCGAGGGAGTTTCTCAGCGGAACCTATGTGATGATCCATCAGCACGCAGAGGAATACGCGCCTGGGGGGGCCATTTCGATGATCGAGGATGGCTGCCTTGATGGTGTGGATGCGATATTTGGAACCCATCTTTGGGCAACCGAGCCGACTGGGACAATCCAGTACAGGATTGGTCCGATGATGGCCGCGGCAGACCGGTTTGATATCGTAATCAAAGGGAAGGGCGGCCACGGTGCGCAGCCCCATAAAACAAAGGATGCGATCGTCGCCGGTGCACAGCTCGTCACGACATTACAGCAAATCGTGAGCAGGCGGGTAAACCCGGTTGACTCTGCTGTTGTAACAGTTGGTTCATTCGTTGCTGACAATGGGTTCAATGTGATTGCCGACAAAGCAAAATTGATCGGTACGGTCAGGACATTCAATGAGAATATAAGAGAGTACATCTCGGCTGAAATCGAGAGGGTCACAAAAGGCGTATGCCTTGCCTCTGATTGTTCCTTTGACTATGTATATAACCGCGGCTATCCAGCCGTTGTTAACCATGCAGCCGAGACCGAATTCCTGATTGATTGCGCTTCTCGGGTGCCGGAAGTGAAAAAAATCGAAGAAACCGAGCCTCAGATGAGCGGGGAGGATTTCGCCTATTACCTGCAGAAGGTGAAGGGAACTTTTTTCTTTACAGGAGCAAAACCAGAAACAGGCGAAGCATATCCTCATCATCATCCTAAATTCGACATCAATGAAAAGGCAATGCTCATTGCAGCGAAAACGTTGTGTTTGGCTGCAATCCAATATCAGGATCATGAGCAGGCCAGCAAAGAAACATTAAGTTCAATGGCTTGATGGCCAAGGGAAAAACTAAAGGAATGATAGGCGTGCACCCCCTGCAGCATCAATGCTTCGGGGGTGTTTTAATGCTATGCCGATAAGCAATCATCGCTGTTTCCCCCTTCCGGTTAGGAAGATGCCATTTGCAAACACCCCCCGATTACCAGCAGCGGCTGCAGCATCATCCCCAATGACGATGTCTCTGTATTCCTGCTGTAAATTTGTCAGCCGAGCCCTCCTTTTTTCTCCCTCCCAATTTTCGATTAGCCAAAAGCTCCGTCCCTTTCCACCGCTTGATAAATGCTAGCTGGAAAACATAAAGAACGAGCAGCCTTTGTCCATGGCTTGATGCATCACATCTTCATCACAAAAAACCCTCCCTGCTTTTACGTTTAGGGAGGGTCTGAAATCAAGACTTAAGTTTACCTTTGCTGTAGATATTGACAAAAAACCATGAGAATACGGTGCCTGCAGCAAGTATTCCGGCTGCCATCAGCCACTCACCTTTTAACGTGATGATAAGGGCAAAAACCAGCGATTGAAAAAAGAGGATGGCCAGCAGCAGCATGTTGAATGATTTCCAGCGCGCTTCTTCAGGTACAGGGTAAAGCGTGATCCATAGCTTGTTCTGATGATGGTTCCATAGCGGAAGCAATTGGAATCCAGTCAAGTATAGGAACAGGAGCGCGATCAATAATTGTCCTGGACCGAATGTGAAAAAGTACAATGCCGCCCCGCCGATAATCGTCAGCCTGACAAGCAGCCCGAAGTAGTCCCCGGAACGGAGGAAAGTCCTTGCATAAAGATGGCTGAAGGCCGCATCCTGGCGGTAATGCAACAATTTCGGCATCCAATCCAGCCATGCCCTCCTTTTTGTCCTATCCTTTAATTTAGGGACATCCGTGAATAAGTTCGCAATCCTGTAAAAGGAATTCATCCGCCGTTCTTCATCTTCAATCAGCTGTTCCCATTTAAGCCCCTTGTACTCTGTCTGTTTCTTAAAATAAACAAAATGCAGGAGCAGGATGGCAGCCGGAACAACAGCGAAAACTGGCCGAGTCCCTGCGAACAGGAAATACAGGAGGACCGTATTGATGAAAAAACGGATAAGGACATCGGCAACCTTCATGCTTCTTTCGATATAATGCAGCACTTTCCAGCGGATTGCCGCATTTACCGATTTCACAAGGACAAGTACAGCCAGCAGCCAAAAAAACGACTTGAATCCAGCCCCATGCACCTTGACATGCATCGGCATGAGAACGGCCAGCAGCATTAGCAGCAAATAAGACTGCAATGCAATGCTGAAAACGATCGATTTCCTGAAATAAATAGAAAGCCGCGTTTCAAGCGGAAGCAGGAAAATCTTGTCGGCTTCAGTCAAAAAGGTCTGGATCGGGGTGTGTGCAAGCATAGCTCCCAGGATCAGGGCCATGATCCATGCAGCTGGAAAACCGGGCTGCAGCGATTCAATCCATTCCTGATAGTAAAAAGCTGCGGAACCGATCAAAAACAGGAGGACGATAACAAGATGCCCATTGAAGATGTACCGTAAATAACTTCCTGTTTCTTTAATGAATCTGCCAAAACGTTCTTTCCATAACGCCTCCGGACTAAACATAGTCTTCTTCCTTTGTCAGCTGGATATACAAATCATCCAGCGTGGCGCCAGGCATGGAAAATTGCGATCTCAATTCTTCCAAGTTCCCCATTGCCCTTACTTCGCCGTTATGTAATATCACAAAGCGGTCGCAATATCTTTCAGCAGTAGCAAGGATATGAGTGGACATCAGAATCCCTGCACCGCTGTCCTTCATCTTATCCATCATATCCAGCAAGGACTGAATACCAAGCGGATCAAGACCAACGAACGGCTCATCAACAATGTAAAGGGGAGGCTGGACAAGGAATGCGCACATGATCATGACCTTCTGCTTCATTCCTTTCGAAAAATGCGCAGGAAACCATTTCAGCCTCTTTTCCATCCGAAATTCCTTAAGCAATTCGCCTATCCGCTGTTCATATATTTTTTCATCAAGGCCGTATGCCATCGCAGTCAGTCTCAAATGCTCCTCAAGCGTCAGTTCATCATATAGGATCGGCGTTTCCGGAACGAACGTAAATTGTTTTCTGTACTGCTCCTTTTCTTTTTTGAATGTTATCCCATTGATTTCAATGTTGCCCTGGTGTGGTTCCATTAGCCCGATGACATGCTTTATCGTCGTGCTCTTTCCAGCGCCGTTCAAGCCGATCAAACCGACTATTTCTTTTGGATTGACAGTGAACGTGACATTTTTCAGGACCGGATTCCTAGTATAGCCTCCAGTCAATTGATTGATTTCCAATAAAGACATTGGCAACGCCCTTCCAGTTCATATTTCGTGTAAATTCATTTTATCAAATCATCAAGAACCTGCAAATAAATGCATACCTCAAAAAGAGCAGGGCATGATAGTCCTTGAAGGGGAATACAAAACAATCGAAAATGAGGTGTCTGTTAAAGACAAATTATTCGATTCCTAAAACTGTCTCGTCGTTTTCATGCCAGGACAGCATTGCTCGCTCGGGCAATCTGGACCAGCCGTTCAGCACTCCACATTCTGAAATGAGGTGTGTGTCGCAGATCACGCTCCGCTTTATATGTTGTAAACCTATAAAGAAGACAGGGGATGGTCAGCTTGAACAAGGAAATGAATCACCGGCCCATTTAAACTGCCACTTTTGCTCCCTATGCAAAACCTGGCAGGAAGAAATTCAATTGAATTTTGAAAATGAGGTGTTCATCAAAGGTATACCTGTGGAAAAACGCATCTGAACAGTCCATTATTCCCCTTCAGGACAGGATTCCCTCTGAATCCTGTCTTCTTTTTCTTTCTTATCGCTGGCAAATTATGATAAAATACGGGAAACAAGGAAAGGGTGGATGAAATGAGCGATTGCATTTTTTGTAAAATAATCAATGGCGAGATCCCTTCTGCCAAAGTATATGAGGATGAGCATGTCCTTGCTTTCCTGGATATCAGCCAGGTTACTAAGGGACATACCCTTGTGATTCCTAAAGTACATAAAGAAAATGTCTATCAACTTCCCGAAGAAGTTGCGGCAAATGTGTTCAAGGCTGTTCCGAAAATCGCCAGCGCCATACAGTCTGCCTATGAACCGATTGGCTTGAACATCCTTCAAAATAACGGGGAAGCTGCTGGCCAGTCTGTTTTCCATTTCCATATGCACCTGATTCCACGCTTTGGAAAAGGGGATGGTTTCGGCGCTGTCTGGAAGACCCATCAGGACCAATATACACAGGACGACTACAAGCAGATTGCTGTTGAAATTAGCAGCCATTTGGGAACTTCCGTTTAAACGGAAGTTTTTTTAATTTTTCTGATAGATATGGAATTCCGGTCCTTTTTTTGATAGCATGGATTTATCTTTAATTCTTTAGTGTATTGATGCATTTAAACAGGGGGGATCTAGTTGAAGCGCGCTTTGAATTTTAATGCCGGGCCAGCCACCTTGCCCGAGACAGTACTGGAAAGAGCAAAGAAAGAAATGATGGATTACAATGGCAGCGGAATGGCTGTCATGGAATTAAGCCACCGAAGCAAAGAGTTTGAAGAAATCATCGATCGCACAAAAAACTTGTTATCCAGGCTTCTTTCCATTTCGGAAGAATACGACATTCTCTTCCTGCAGGGCGGCGCAAGCCTCCAGTTTTCAATGGTTCCGATGAACCTGCTTGAAACTGGGAAGTCTGCCGGTTATGTCCTAACCGGAACATGGTCTGAGAAAGCATTGAACGAGGCAAGGAAAATCGGATTGGCGTACGAGGCAGCATCAACAAAGGACCAGCGATTCAAATCGATTCCGAGCCTTGCCGATATTAAAATCGATCCTGGTTCCTCCTACCTCCACATCACGACAAATAACACGATATTCGGAACACAATGGAATGACCTTCCCGATAATTTAGACATACCGCTTGTCGCGGATATGTCGAGTGATATCCTGAGCAGACCGTTGAATATCCCATCATATGGACTGATTTATGCCGGAGCCCAAAAAAACCTTGGCCCCTCAGGCGTGACCCTTGCCATCATCCGCAGAGACTTGCTTGAACGTTCCAGGGATGACCTGCCTTCCATGCTCAACTACAAAGTCCAGGCGGGGTCGAATTCCATGTATAATACACCTCCAACATTGTCGATTTATTTTCTGATGCTTGTACTGGAATGGGCGGAATCGGCAGGCGGAGTAGAACAGCTTGAAAAAATGAATGAACAGAAGGCATCGCTGTTGTACGAAACCATCGATCAGAGCAGAGGCTTCTATCAGGGCCATGCGGCTAAGGATAGCAGATCCCGGATGAATGTAACCTTTACTTTGAATGATGAGCCACTTACTGCTGCTTTCCTGGAGGAAGCAAAAGCGGCGGGTTTCGTTGGGCTCGGGGGACACCGTTCTGTCGGCGGCTGCCGGGCATCGATCTATAATGCCATGCCTCTGGAACACGTAGAACAGCTGGCGCAATTCATGATTGATTTTCAGCGCAAAAATTAACAGAATTTTTTCCTTTACCCGGTAAGTATATATGATATAATAATAGCAAGTTTTTCGCTGCAGGCACAGGCGCACTGCAGGAGAAGCATTTTAGCCCAGATTAGCAGAGGAGAGATGAGAATTGAATACGAGGAATCTTGTAGCATTATCGCTTTTAGTTGGAATGGGAGCTGTGCTGCATGCAGTTATTCCAGGGTTTTTCCTTGGGATGAAACCGGATATGATGCTTACCATGATGTTTCTTGGAATCATGCTGTTTCCTGATAGAAAAAGTGTTTTATTGGTCGGTGCCGTAACCGGACTGATTTCAGGATTGACGACAACTTTTCCAGGAGGGCTTGTGCCGAACATCATCGACAAACCTGTCACAGCGTTCGTGTTTTTTGCCCTGTTGCTGGCAATGAAACGATTCCAGGGTTCCCTTTATGCTGCGGTTGCCCTTACAGCTGCCGGTACCATCGTTTCAGGGATTGTTTTTCTTGCATTAGCATATTATATTGTTGGCCTGCCAGGACCTTTCACAGCTTTGTTCGCAGCGGTTGTTCTTCCTGCGGCAGCTTTCAACGCCGTTTTCATGGCTATCCTGTACCCGGTCGCGACAATGATTTTCAGACGTGCAAGACTTGCCGAAGCCAAATAATCATAGAAGATACAATTGCCCCTGGCCAGTATGGTCAGGGGCTTTCATATTTTGATTATTTTGATCAGCGAAAAATCACGCCGAGGATCAAAAGGATCAGCGCTCCAGCTGCCAGTGAGCCTGCTCTTTTTCGTAACAAATGCTTCGGAGGGTACATCCCGCGTTTTTTCAATGCAAGGAGGTTATAGACCGCCCCAGCAAACAGGACAAAGCTAGTGATCAATAGTATGTTTGAAAACATCCCCGCTCCCGCCTCTCCATTCTGATTGCGAACCATATTTCATCTTTATGCCTGTTCATTTGCTGCTATGAAAACTTAAGCGGTTTAATTAATCAAGAATCAGGAAAATAAATAATAAGGGCTGAAGGAATCTTTTTGTCTTTTGAAGAAACTTATAATAGAAAGAACGACGAGGTGAATAAAAAATGAAAGCAAAATCGTTATTGTTGGGCTTTTTTGCGGGCAGTGCTGCCGCTGGGATTGCAACCCTGCTTGCGGCCCCTGTATCAGGCTATGAAACGAGAAGAACTTTAAAGGCAAACAAAGAAGAACTTGCCGGTTCAATCAAGGACATAAAAAACGCAGCGGTTGAACTGAAAGATTCAGTCGCATTCGCTTCAAAGGAAGGAAAAAAAGTGATCAAGTCATTCGTTACCGATGTGAAAACCGCGCTATTCGAATGGCGATTGCAGACGGAAGAGAATAAAATCGAACTGCAAAAAGATATAAAGCAATTAGAACAGACAATTAAAGAACTGGAAACAGAGCTGGCGAAGTAGTCTAAAAAATCCTTCCCATTAAGGAATTTCACTTCTATGGGAAGGATTTTCCTTTTTTATAAAGAAAGATATATTATGCAAAAGGATTTGTCCGTGGCTATTCTTGGAAGAAATCAACCGGAGACAGACTTTAGATGCATTTTGAGAAATTCTAAAAATTTTGTAAATTTATATCTTTATTAATTTTTGTTTTATTGGCATAATGAAAATAGAATCAAAAAAGTAGGTGATTGGATGGCAGATAAAAATTATTCAATGAAAGAAGCGATGATGTTCAGCCAGCGGATTGCCCAATTGAGCAAAGCTCTGTGGAAGTCTGTGGAAAAAGACTGGCAGCAATGGATCAAGCCCTATGATTTAAACATTAATGAACACCATATTTTGTGGATTGCCTATCATTTGAACGGAGCATCGATTTCCGATGTTGCCAAGTTTGGGGTCATGCATGTTTCCACAGCCTTCAACTTTTCCAAAAAGCTTGAAGAGCGTGGTTATTTGACATTTTCCAAAAAGGAAAGCGACAAAAGGAATACGTATATCAAGCTTACCGAACAAGGTGAGGCTGTATTGCTTGACTTGATGGAAAATTACCAGCCTGATAAAAATGCAGTCTTTTCTGGAACGATGCCGCTAAAGGAATTGTATGGGAAATTCCCTGACATCATTGAAATCATGGCGATTGTCAGGAATATATATGGAGATGACTTCATGGAAATCTTCGAGAAGTCGTTCAAGAACATTGATTGCCAGTTCATTGAAGAGAGCGGGAAACTTCGCAAAAAAGATGCAGTCGAGAAGGAGTTTGTTTAATTATCGTGATCCTATCCATCTCCATCGTAAGAGGAAGGAATAAGCCTTTTGATCAACGGGCATCGATTACTTCCTCTCGCTGCGGCTTCAGCTTCAGCTTAACGGAAGCTGAAAATTGTGATAAAGCGGATGAAAGACATCAATCCTTCCGCTTTTTGTTTCCAGTTTTATGCTCAAATCCTCACATGCCATTTCCCAATGGCTTGGCCGATCCGATGATCAGCCGGTGAATGGCTCCATTGAACCTCCGGCAGTTTTCGGCATCAACCCCAGCGGAACTCCAGCATACTTACTTTTTTATGAAACCTTTTTCATCCGTCCCCTGAATTTCCTACCAATACTCCAGCCTGCCTCGATTGTATTCTTAGTGGCCATTGCAAATTTGCTGCTAATATAAAAGACTATCTTTTTCTTAAATTATTTGGTATTGTATTTAAGATAAAAAAGATTGCTAAGGAGGGATTCTTCGATGATCTCCATTGTTTTAATGGTGTTTATCTTGTTTGCTTTTTTCATCCTTTTCTATATTAATAAATTGACAGATTCCCTCTGTATCCAAAAGGAAATCCCGGAAGATAAACACGGCAAAATTTTTCGGACGATCAATATCTTAGTCACTATCCTGCTTGTCTCATCATTCATTGAAATTTTGTATGCATGACTACATAAATGAAGCGGTGAGGCCACCCTCACCGCTTTTTATTGGGCCTGTGCCCAGTATGATCTCTTGGATTCTGATTACAGCCATGCCGCACCGATGATGATCAGCAAAATGAATAAAACGACCACCAGCGCGAAGCCGCCGCCGTATCCGTGTCCTCCAGACATAGGGAATCCTCCTTCCTGCTGCAGTCTAATTGAAATATGGGGGTGTCCAATCCCCCATATTTTTCATTTGCAGATTAGAACCAAGATGCACCCACAATGATTAACAGAATGAACAGCACGACAATTAAAGCGAAACCTCCGCCGTATCCATGACCCATACTAACACCTCCCTCCAAAGTGGCTAAAATATCTTATTCAACTTAAGGCTTTTACGCATAGGCGGTTAACCTGTTTTCTTGTCTTTTATTGTTCAATAAAAGGAAGCACCGACGATGACCAGCAAAATAAACAGGACTACGATTGAGTCAAAACCTGATTTGTAGTGACTCATAATGAAATACCTCCTTTTTACACTTCATTACATCGTATGCATCCCGAAAAATTTGGTCTGGATGTTTGCCCATCTTCCTTTTGCTGTCAAAAAAATCAGTGAATATTTTTTGTTCAGCCAAGAAATTGTGATATAGTAGAACCTGTGGAAATAGAAACGCCCACTAGAATTTTGTTTTTAGGAGATGTTCATCATGAAAAAATGGATAATAACCCTGTCAGTAGCTGCTGGCGTTATTGGATTATCTGCATGCAGCAGTGACAATAGCGGGTCTTCAGAAGTCATTGTGGAATCCAAAGCTGGAAATATAACAAAAGAAGAGCTTTATGAATCAATGAAGGATAAATATGGAGAGCAGGCATTGCAGGAACTGTTATATCAGAAGGTCCTTTCAGAGAAGTATAAAGTGACAGACAAAGAAGTAGACGCGAAAGTGAAGGAGCTCAAGGATGAACTGGGAGATAATTTCGAGCTTGTCCTTCAGCAAAACCAGATCAAGGACGAAAAAGAATTCAGAAAAATCCTTAAGGACCAGCTTCTAATGGAGAAAGCTGCCCTGAAAGATGTAAAAGTTTCAGAGAAAGAAGTCAAGAAGCGTTACGATGAGTACAAACCTGAAATCAAGGCAAGCCATGTACTTGTGAAGGATGAAAAAACCGCACAGGAAGTAAAGAAGAAGCTTGAAGGCGGAGCCAAATTCGAGGAAGTCGCCAAGGAATACTCAACTGACCCAGGCTCCAAGGAAGCCGGCGGAGACCTTGGTTTCTTCGGTCCTGGAGAAATGGTGCCTGAATTCGAAAATGCGGCTTATGCCCTTAAGGTCAACGAAATCAGCGATCCTGTAAAATCCCAGCATGGCTGGCATGTCATCAAAGTAACCGAGAAGAAGGAAAAGGAATCTTACGATAAAATGAAGGACAAGCTGGAATACGAGCTGAAGATGTCAAAAATCGATGCATCCAAAATCCAGGAAACTCTTCAAGAAGAATTAAAAGATGCTGATGTTAAAGTAAAGGATAAAGAATTGAAAGGCGTGCTTGAAACACCTGAAGCACAGCCGCAGCAATAAACTCCATAAAAAGAGCGGCCCGCAAATTGGCGTGGCCGCTCTTTTTATGCTTCCAGCGTTTTTTCACGCTGTTCTTTTTCCTCTTCAAGTCTCTTCATATAAATCTCGCCTTCGCGTTCGATGCTCTCGATTTCTTCCTTCCTTTCTTCCTTCCCTGTTTTCACCGCCATCAATGCACTGAATACAATACCTGCCGCGACTACTAATACCCATACTGGAATTTCCATGTCCCGATTCTCCTCCTATTTAACAGGTTGTCCAATTTCCGCCTTACTGTATTAGTATGAAAAGAATTGCTGAATATTCCAGATGAGGTGAGTTTTTTCCGAAGCTTCTCTTGATGGGGTATACAACAAAGCCGGACAACAAGGTCCTCTCCATCTACAACGGAGCCGCCGCAAGAACAAAAAGCCTTCTGGCATGGAAGGCTTTTTGCTGGGATTACTTATGGAAAACTGGTTTGTAGAAGGAACGATTGTCGAGCGCGAACACCCTTTCAGAGAATTCTCCGGGTTTCACCCTCACCAGGGCGCGATCGAGCATGTTCATTTTGGCATCGAGATTGTCGATGTAATGGAGGATTTCCGCCTCTTTGATTAACGGCGGTTTCGGGCTTCCCCATTCAGCTTTTCCATGATGGGAAAGGACCATATGCTGAAGGATAATTACCTCTTCCCCACTGATTCCTAATTCATCCGCTGCCTTGCCAATTTCATTGACCATGATGGAAATGTGGCCAAGCAGATTGCCTTCGACGGTATAAGTAGTAGAGACAGGTCCGGACAGTTCCATTACTTTTCCAAGATCATGGAGGATGACGCCTGCATACAATAAATCCTTGTCAAGGCTCGGATAAAGGGCAGCAATCGCTTTCGCCAGGTCAAGCATGGAAATGACATGGTAAGCAAGGCCGGAAACGAATTCATGATGGTTTTTCGTCGCAGCAGGATAAGCCATGAATGCCTGATGGTGCTTCTTCAGCAAATGCCTCGTAATCCGCTGGATATTCGGATTTTTCATCTCGAAAATATATTGTGTCAGTTTGCCAGCCATTTCATCCTGGCTTAAGGGAGCTGTTTCCAGGAAATCAGATAGTTTAACAGAATCAGCGGCTGAAGCGGAACGGATCTGCCTGATTTTCAATTGGTTCCGGCCGCGGTAATTCTGGATTTCCCCTAATACTTTGACAATACTTTCGGCACTATAGGTGCTTTCATCTGTCTCGGAAACATCCCACAGCTTAGCTTCTATCTCTCCGCTCTGGTCTTGGAGGATAAGTGTCAAAAACGGCTTACCATTGCTGGCAATCCCTTTTGAAGCATGCTTGATCAGTAAAAATTGATCTACATGTTCACCTGTATCATAGTTCATAATTCCTTTACTCATCTCTATCCGATCTCTCCTCTCTGCACAAGTATACCACATAGAGCTTTTACTCTTTTAATCTCAATTCAGAATTATTCATATATTGCCTTATCCCGTGTTTTCCCGAGCTGAAGGATTTCTGATTCGCTGAAATGATCAAGAATATGTCGGTGGCAAGTGAAAATCAAGATCTGGTTGCCACTGAATTCCCTAAGCAACTCCATCATCCTGGCGGCTCTCTTGTGATCGAAGTTGACAAAGCTGTCATCGATGATCAGCGGCAGCGGATAACGGTCAAAATAAATGGCCGCCAATGCCAGCCTTATGGAGACATATACCTGCTCAGCTGTTGCCTGGCTCAGCTCATTCGCTTCGAACAATAGATGATCCTTACGTTCCACGAAAAAGCCAGCGCCGGCATCCTGGGGAATGACACGGATGTAATTTCCTTCCGTCAAGTGAGCCAGGAACCTCTCTGCTTCTGCCAGCATCTTTGGCATTCTTTCATTCTTATAGCGATCGATTGTCTTTGAGAGCAGGTCGCGCGCAACCGCGTATTTTGCCCACTCCTTCGCATCCTCTTCGAACTCATGCTTCAGCTGCCTATACTTATGAAGCAGTTCGCTAAAGATTCCTCCCGCCTCCAGAAGCTGCATGCTGTGCTTGACATGAGCAAACTGGCCGAGTAGATCTGTCTGTTCCTTTTTATACTGATCGATCAAACCAGCTTTTTTATCGAGCTGGTCTTCCAGGGGTTCACCGTTCAGGATCGCCAGCTTATCTTCAGGGGTTATTCCCGCCCCTTCGAGCTGATGGCCTACATCTACCAATCTTGATGACCAATCCTTCTTTTGCCTGTTCTTTTGGGCATACATCCTGAATTGATCCTCGTCTGCTGCATCAGCCTGGGCGAACAGGTCTTGTTTTTCATTTGTCAGCATTTGCAGTTCTTTTTCAAGGATCGTGTATTCTTCATCCAATTCTTCAAGCTTTGCCATTAATCCCCTGTACCTTGCCTTGTCGGCGACCGCCTCCCTGATTTTCTTTTTCAACAATGTCCCCGTCTCCCCCGGCGGCAGATCAGGATTTTGCAGGAATTGCCTTCCCAATTGGCTGAGTGACGTTTCGATTTCCGCCAATGTTTCCGATATGGCTCCAAGCCTGTCTGCTATTCTTTTCCGTTCGCGGAAAAGCTGTTTTTGCTTCTCAATCAATACATAGGCATCAAATACCTTTTTCGGACTTGAAGATCCCCTAAGGCCAAGCTTTTCAATCAATTCCTTCCTGTCTTTCCTGAGTTCCGAAACCTCGAATTCCCATTTTTCAAATTGCTGGATGACTTTTTCATACCGTAGATTTTGCTGCTGGATTTTAACTTTCAGTTCCCTGTGCTGCTGTCTCAGTTCATCGTCCTTTTGCAGCAAACTCTTGATTGTAAAAAGATCCCCATCAGGCTGTCTGCCAAGTTTTTCATTCAGCAGCCTTTCACGTTCGAGTAGCCTCGTAGTTCCTTCATCCCTGGTTTCTTTCTTTGAATCAGCGGAGGACTTGATATAAATGGCGGAAATGGCCAGGATTCCAATCGCACCGGTAGTTGACAGCAGGAGCTGCCCATTCATGAAGCCCCAAATCACAAGAATCAAAAAGATGCTGCCAAGCAAAACAAGCTGGTAAAAATCTTTCTTCCTCTGCCTTTTTAATCTTATCTGCTCATTATTCACCATTGCCTTATAGGCAGCAATCTGTTCTCTTACCTGATTCAATTCCGACTTGATTGATTCATGGTTCTCAGCTGCATCCAGTTCCCTGGACAACTGTATCCTTTTTTGCTCAGGCAGCCGCTCTTTTTCGAAACTTGCCGCTTGCTTTTCCAATTCGACCAGAGCTGCCTTTTCTTCTTCGAAGGCAGCTTCAAGCTCAAGCTTCTTCTCGTCCAGCCGCTGCTGCCGCTGTTGGACATTTTCAGCCTTTTCCTTTATGAAAATGCTGGTGTTGACATCCTGGATTTTTTCCTCAGTCAATTCGGTATGTAAGCTGTCATTGATCTGGCTGATTTCCTCTAATAATTCCTCAAGCTTCAAATCAAGCAAGTTTTTTTCCTGCACTAATTGTTCGTATATTGGCTGTTTTTCGATCCTTGCAGAAATTTCCGTTTCCATGTCAAGCAATGCAAAATCTGGCTTGCAACCCTCTGCTTCCTTCAGGAGGGATACTCTTTTATCCTCAATCCAGAGCATCCTTGCCCTGATCGGTTTGATCTGTTGCCCAATTTTCTCCAAACGGCTCAGTCCGTCCTCCGGAAAAATAAAAAGGCCGGTCTCTTCAAGTCTTTTTATCAATCTTGCTTCCTCGATGACAAGATGTTCATTGCGCTTATAATCCCTGAGCCTGGCTGTCTCCATTTCCAGCTTCGCTATCTCTCCTTCGAGCTGGCCGATCCTGCTGTTGATTCTATCCTTTTCAGCCTGGAACTGGGAGTAATGCTCATTTTGCTTCTCCGCGTTCTTGAGCGCAGCCTTTACTTCCTTCAGTTCCTTCAGCTTCTCGTTCAATACTGGCTTTTTCCCGCTTGGCTTGAATCGCTGTTCCATTTCTTTCTGAAGGACGCCCTCCGCCTGTAAAAGCTTGTCCGTCCCTAATGTCCCTGCCGAAAACAAGTATCTTCCCAGGTCTTCCCCCTTCATGGCCTGTACATTCTGGAGTCCATGGACATTGAAGGAAAATATCCCCTGGAAAATGCTTTTATCAATCCCTCCCAGGAGGTCCTTGAGCAGTTCTTCGCCTCCAATAGTTCCGTCCTGCATCGAAACGGTCACATCTCCGGCTGCCCTGCCTTTCACTCTTTCGATTACAACAATGCCTTTTCCAGGAAAAAAGGCCTTTAATTTGCCTCCATACTTCGAATGATTTTTCGGTTCGTAACGCAGCTCTGAGCTGTGCTTTCCAGGAAAGCCAAACAGGATGCTGTGGATAAAGGACATGACCGTCGATTTTCCAGCTTCGTTTTCCCCATAAAAGACCTGCAAGCCACTCAAGGAGGAAATATGGTAATTTTCTAGTTTCCCATATCCGTAAACATGGATATCAATGATGTTCATGCCGGAACCTCCTTTCCTCAATTTTTCAGCAGCAGCTTAAGCAGGAGCTGCTCGGCCTCATCCAAAAGCTCGTGTTTTT
Organism: Bacillus sp. REN3; assembly: GCF_017912555.1. GTDB lineage: Bacteria > Bacillota > Bacilli > Bacillales > Cytobacillaceae > Mesobacillus. The sequence goes on from NZ_JAERSD010000004.1 coordinate 172,453, forward strand.
CGTTTTCCGTCGGTCCGGAAAGATGCCTCCTAGCCTGATGGTGGCGGAATAAAGTAGAAATCGCTTCATCGAGGTCATTATATTGGTCGATGGTGTTGAACAGTTCCTGATAAAAGTCACTTTGCCGGATCAATTCGGCTCGGTTCACCGTGACAGTTTCTACGTATGACAGACGGTATGTCCAAACGAAGGATTCTTCATCCTTTTCATCCTCCTGCAGCAGTTCGAGCAGCTCACCGTTATCGATTTTTTCTTTTACATCAAGGAGTTCGGTCCCCATGCCGTCTATCCGGATCGATAACAGCGCCCCTTTTGATTCTCTCCTTTTCTTCTCTACTGCAATCCGGCAACTTTCATAAATATCATTGAAACTTCCTGCTCCTGTACCGTCTATAACCGTTTCCTCCCAGGTAACCGCAGCTGTTTCGAAAAACTTCAGTGCCGCTCCGGCCTCGGTCAGGTCAACTATATACGCCCCTTTTTTCCCCTGCTCTTTCCGGTTGCGTCCCTGTGTGTTTCCCGGATAGACAACTGGAGGCTGCTCGTTCAGGATCGCTGCCTTGTGGATATGGCCAAGTGCCCAGTAGTCGTATCCCTTTTCCAGCAATTCCGTTAGCCGGAACGGCGCATACCTACCGTGATCGCTGCTCTCTTCTTCCATATGTCCATGGAGCAAACCAATATGGAAATCTGAGCCCTCTTTCAAGTCATATTTCTCGATCCATCTCTCGGTGACATGCCGATCAGGGTAACTGAACCCATATAAATGGACAATGGTACCATCCTCTTTTTCAAACACTGCAGTGGCAAGCTCGGCCTTGAAAAAATGAACATTTCCAGGAAAGTCGAGGCCAACCCGGTGTCCTCCAAGATAATCATGGTTGCCATGGATCACAAACACTTTGATGCCCACATCATCTAGCCGGGACATTTCATTTCGAAACGCGGCCTGGGCCCGAATGCTCCTGTCTTCCCCATCATAGAGATCACCAGCAATCACGACAAAGTCAACACCATGGCTGATGGCGGCATCTGTCATGTTCCTCAACGCCTGGAAGGTGCTTTCCTGCAATTTTTCAAAAATCCGTTTTGGCAAATGCCTGAGACCGACCATGGGACTGTCAAGGTGAAGGTCCGCTGTATGTAAAAATCTCACCTGTTTCATAAGGAAATTCCTTTCGTTCTATTTTCCTTTATTTTATCATCTAAAAAATACGAATGCACGTTCTTAAGTGAAGCATGCAAAAGAGGTGCGGAGTGCACCTCTTTTATTGATGGTATTTTGAGTTTTCCGCCTTTAAGCCATTTGGCTGGTTGCAAAGGTCTGATTGCCTTAATTCATTCTTCTTCCAAATCATATTCTTTATTGATGACTGTAAATTCATCAATTATTTCTCCATCTGATGTTACAGTCGTGAAGGTGATTCGATCTTTATCTACTTTAGCACGCATAGAGATGGCGATTTTCTCCATGTTGACGTATTCGAATTTCTCGTCAGCTACCGCGTCATAGTGTTTTTTGCCCGTTGTACCGGCTACTACATAGACGGTTCCGTTCGCATTCTCCTCCCCTGCCTTCAGCTTTTTCGTCCTGCCATAGGAATGGTCATGTCCCGAGAAGACAATATCGATTCCTAACTCATCGACAACTGGGGGAAGCTTTTCCTTCATGATCTCGTTTCCGCCAAACGGATTCGTGAAATATGGCGGTTTATGTGTCACGAGGATTTTCCATGGTTTATCCGAGTTTTTGACATCCTGTTTCAGCCATTCCAGCTGTTGTTCCAGGATTTTTTCCTCACTTGAAAATCCTAACACGCTGATATGCATATTGTTGTAATCAACGGAGTATGTTCCTCCTTTATCTGCATCAGGACCATTTCCCGGTGAGTTGAAAATGGCTTTTGCCAGACTTCCATCCGGATCTCCCATGTATTCATGGTTACCCAAAGTTCCTAAGAAATCAGTTGACTGAATCTTATCGTACCGGCTAAGGTTAGCCAATGTGTCATTCCATTGCCCGAACTTGGATGATTCATCAATCAGGTCTCCAACATGGATCATGAACGAAAGATCTTTTTTATTCAGATCTCCTAGGATTTTATTAAAATCACTCAAGTCTGATGGCGATTGAGTATCTCCAAGTACCGCGAATTCAAAGTTTTGCTTTCTTTGCCGCGTTGTGAATTCATCAAGTTCCGACCAATGATCCCCGTCACCGACACGATATACATAGGTTGTATTCTGTTGCAGTTTTTGAAGCTTCACTTCATTTATCCTGATAATCCCATTTTTCTTGATATCCTGCTCTCCCGAGAATACATGGCTGCTCGTGGTGCCAGAAACCGTTACAAAAGCGGCTTCGCCCTTTCTGTCGTAGTCCTGCTTTCTGGCAAATTGAATGACAGTTGCTTCTTTGGCTAATGGACTGGACATCCAGGTAAAAGCTTTTTCCTTGTAGGAATCCCCTGTCGGAGTGGATATAAGATTTTTAATTTCATTGGCACTTGCCAGCGGAGGATACGTTTGTGTGTTCCATTTGAACGAATACTTTCCATCTTTTACTGCATAAATGGCTACCTTCTTTATTTCATCTGTTATTGATTCAATCTCCAGCTTTCCATGCTCGTCTGTTTTCCCTAATAACAGTGGTTCCTTTTTTCCATCCACACTCGCATAAACTTCAACATCTTCTTCTGCTTCGTTGTTGTGGTTATGAACTGTCAAGTTAATCGGCTTTCCTATCAGGATCGGATTTCCCTTGACAGTATAAGCACCTGCAACGCCGAGGCTGGCGGGTTCCATAGAATAGGTGGAGACAAAGTTGTCCTCTTTAGGAGTTTGGTAGTTTAACTGGGCTTCTAAGATTTCATAGGTTAACTTTGTACCTTCCTTAATTGATGCAGGAATTCTTATTTTGATCGACGCAGCATCGACAGTTGCAGCTGTGTCACCGCTTTTTATAATATCCAATGTAAGGATGCCTGTTTCTGCATCATAGCTTGATGTACTGTTTTTAAATGCTTCCCCAAACTGGACATCTTCAACTGGGAAGTTCTTATCTATTTGCAGTTTGATAGAGGAGCCAGAAAAATCATGAGTATTAGCAGCCCTGACCGATAAGTTGAAGGCATCACCGAGAAGTGCCATCTCTTGATTCCTTGCCAAATCTACCTTAGCCGAGCCTGTCTCTACAGTGAAATAAACCGTTTTGATCGCCTGGTTTCCAAATTTATCGGGAACCATTAACGTGACTTTGTGGGTGCCATCAGCCCATTTCAATCCGGTTAAAGAGATGCTTCCATCCATGTCATAGGAGAAATGCCCTTCGGCTTCTGAATAATTTTTCCCATCAACAAAGACATTGATTTTCTCCCAGTCGATTCCTGTTTTAAAAGGATCATTCACGTATTCATTGACTTCGGCCCGGATGTTGACCGCACTTGTTGTAAAATTCTTGCCTTCCACATTTATGGACTGTATCTCAGGGGGATACAGATCATCCATTTTTTCACCATATACGGCGCGGATATTATCAACATAGATAGAACCCTTGGTCATTGGGCCAGTGATTCCTGATTTCGTTGACATTAATCTTATGGTCTGAGTTCCTGATAATTTGAAAGGGCCGGTAAAAGAAGCCGGGATTTCCGCCTCGACGTACTTCCAGCCGGTCCAATCAATCCCCGGTTTCTCATTCGTCAGGTTAATTGTCTGATTCTTGTTATTCCCGTCAACGATAAGCATCCTCAGCCAATAGCCCTGGGCTTCTGGCGTCGCATACACCCACATTCCAATACCAGTCGGGTTATCGCTGATTGCCGTGTGCTCACCTGGACCGGCATAAACGCCAAGAGTTGTTCCCACGGGAGAATTAGTGAAATCAAAATCCATTTTTAAAGACTGACTGCCGAAGCGAACAGGTGAAGGGTATTTAGAGATTCCTAAAACGCCTTTTTCCCCCCGGTTCGCCGTGGAGGTTTTCCAGTTGCCAAGCCCTGACTCAAAGTCAAAAATGACCTCAGGAAGTTTCCCAACCGAAACCTTAATCTGAGCAGAAATTTCCGTTCCTTTTAGATGGGCTGTAATCATTCCAGTTACATTTTTATCACCTGTGTGCAGTACACCTGCTTCATCGATCGTCCCCATTCCTTCAGGGATGTCAAACTCGATGTCATTCAGGTTCCAATCAACTTCCCGTTTTTGATACTTTGTGATTAATCCGAGATTCACTTCACTGTTTCTGGCTGCAGTCAACTCCGCAGAAGAAAACGACATTTCATCGGGCTTTGCAATTTCGATGATACTTTTTCCAACTTCTTTCCCTTCATGCTTTAACAGGACATGGAACTGGCCTGTCTTGCCATTCGAAACAAATGTTCCGTTTTCCATGATTGTGCCAACAGAAGGATCCGAAAGTTCCCAGGTTAAGCCTGTTTCAGGCAGGGGCGCGGATGCCATTGACTTATCTCTTCCCTTTGCTGTGAACGAAATAATTGAACCCGGAGTAAACGATTTGTCGTATGGTTCGATATGGGCCGTATTAAAAATATGGTCTGAAGGTTCTGTCGTAACAACCAGCCAGGAATTTGCTACACTTCTTTCCACCCGATCGGAAGGCTTGTTGTCGACCTCAAGCTCATCTCCGCCCAATTGGCGAGTAGTAAAGGTCGATGAACCGCCTCCGTCCAGATTCAACGCACTCACCGCTCCCATGTCAATCATGAGCTGGGCGAGGTCCGGCATGGAGATTCCAGCTGAATAAGGTTCCTGCCTTCCGTCGATCACGGCAAAAAATACATTGCCATCCTCCTTGATTCCAACTGCTGTCCGCGGCTCCCTATCAGCGCCAGTCTGGGGTGTTTGATAGATTTGTCCGTTTTTCACGAGAATGGCGTTTCCGCCAAGTGCTTCCTTAACCTCATCCTTAATAGATTCAAAATCTGCAGCCGTCCCTATGACTGCCTCACCAGTCTTTTTTATCGCAAAGAACTTTTGGGAAGAAGCAGACGTATTTTTTATTGCCTGGCCATCTTTATAAACATAACCAAGTGGTTCTCCAGTCGCCATATTATAGAAATCTGCATTGACCGCCGCTACTACTTTATGATTTTCACCGTTCGCTTTACTCGCCTGCTGTCTGACTGGCTGGAGTCCGAAGGCTGGTCCATCATTAGGTGTACCTGCCTCAATCGTGACACTTGGATTCTGCAAATCAACATCAACCACAAAACTTTCAATCTTTTTTCCATCCTTGCCCTCAAAACTATAGTGGTGTTCCTTCACACCGGGAGCCAGATCTGCCCGATAATGATTAATGGGGGTTTGGACAACTGAGGATTGTAAATCAAAACTCCCAAGTGCAGATGTCAAACTTGGGAAAATCATGCTGCTCGCCAAAGTAAATGTCAGGATAATAGGCCCAAGCTTCTTTTTCCAGTTCTTCTTCATTGTACTCCTCCTAGTAAATTTTTATTAACTATGTATTTAATCTGCTGTATTCATGATAGTCCAAGACTATTAAACTAGTATTAATTTTATATTAAGGAATTAACCAAGCAGGCAAAGTGAGAAAATGCCCAGGTGCAGGTTGGGAAAATATGGGGCAAACATATTCCTGAAGTTAGCGGGGAAATTCAATTAGGAAGGCACAAGCGCCTTGATCAGTTACAGCAGGCGGAAGTCGAACATGAAAAAGGCAAGTCCTTTTGCCAGGCACCTGCCAGCATACTTCCTTTCTGCTTCCGCATCGCCGTGAATACTGGGGGCTCTCATATAAATCTTCAGCGGCTGGCAGATAAACGAGCTACTCGAAGCTGACGCTTCCGCCAAGATACTAAACGAAGTCAATCAATGGATGGAAACTGGCAAGGTGCTGGCCGGACATTTATCGCCCTACCAAATAAAAAGGCTGCAAACCCATAAGGATTCACAGCCTTGTCTCAGGAAAGCGATCCCAAATAGATCGTTTCCAATTCTTTTTCCTGGATTGCACCACCGCCAAGGTAAACATGGTAAGCCTTCGCCTTAGGCCTCGAGCTTACCGCTTTGTGCAATTCAGTGCCGAGGAAATGGAGCGCTGCACCATCATCTACAGCAAACCCGCCGCCTACCTGGCCTGAAAAAGTGAATCTTTTGTAGGCCGGCCTGCGGTTAGCTTCTCCGTCATAATGCGGACAATTGCTTCCCTTTAAAAAACCCAGGCTTTTGATTGGTTCAAGCCCATCTCCGTAAGAATCCGTAATCCCTTCTTCAAACCAGCAAATCGAGCCGGCACTGATTCCAGCCATCACGATCCCCTTCTCCCATGCATTTGCTAGAATTCGATCAAGCCCCCATTCCTTCCAAAGTGCCAGCAGATTCTTTGTGTTCCCGCCGCCAACGTAAATTATATCCTTGTCCAATACATAATCCTCCAGGTCCCTGGTCGGAGGGCTAAAGAGTGACAGATGGGATGGAAGGCAGGAATGATGCCCAAAGCTTTGATAAAAACGTGAGATATAACCCTCCGAATCACCGCTTGCAGTCGGGACAAAACATACCTTAGGCTGCATTTTCCCTGCTTGTTCCAGGATATACGAATCCAGTAAGTGGTTCTCTGGTTCCATCGAAAACCCTCCGCCCCCAAGGGCAATAATCTGGCGCATAGCTAACACACCTTCCAATCTCTTATTCCTGAATTCCATATTATCACAAACAAATAGAAAGACTGTGTCGTAAACAATGCATTCCATAACCAATGGATGATTCCCTCTCCTGGTTACCCGTTTTCGTGCAGGCGTGCCGCATGCCAACATGTAACGCAGCCCCCTCAGGTGCCGCTGTCGCGCTTGCAACTGGATTTTCTCCTGTGGACTGATCAACGAATGGAGTTCGGCAGCCCTTTTTAGGAGTCTTCCCCCGTCTGTTATACTCGGTTTTCACCAAATGATTTGTTCGCGTTCATTTGAAAAGTAATTATCTTTTTGAAGTAGGGGAAAAGCAGAAAAAAACAGCAGCCATGCGGCTGCTGCCTGTTTCGCCCTATTCACTCTTCGTCAGCTGCAATGCCTTCTTGATATCCTTGAAGGAATTGGATTTTCCATACATCAGGACCCCGCCACGGTACACCCTTGCGCCGAATACCGCAAGGAAGGCAATCGTTGCCACAAGGATAGCAATCGACAGCGAAATTTCCCAGAAAGGGACCGTGATCATGCCAACCCTCAAGAACATCAGCATCGGCGAAAAGAACGGGACGAAAGACATATAGGTGATGAACGGCGCTTCCGGCTGTCCAAGCCCGAACATCGCCATCAAGAAACCAGCGACTACGAGCAGGGTCATCGGCGTGATCATCTGCTGCACATCCTCGATCCGGCTGACAAGCGATCCAAGAAATGCAGCCATCGTTGCATAAAGGAAATAGCCAAGGAGGAAAAAGATGACGGCATAGACAACGGTAGCGGCAGGAATATTGCCGAATCCAAAGAACTCAAAGATATCCCCATCAAGAGATTCGAGGTTTTGCTGAATCGAGAAATATCCGACCAGCAAAAGGACGGCGAGCTGCGTCAGGCTCAGAAGTCCGACACCGAGAATTTTCGCGAACATCTGCTTGATCGGTGAAACACTTGAAATCAAGATTTCCATCACTCTTGATGATTTTTCAGTAGCGACCTCCATCGCAATCATGTTCGCATACATTAGGACAGCAAAGTAGATAGCGAATAGCAGGACATATACAAGGCCCCTTGCCTGGTTCAGTTCTTCCTCTGTCTTGGCGTCCTTGGCCAAAGCAGCTTTTTCAAACTCAACCGGCTCATATAGCTTTTCCAACTGTTCCGGGGCAATCTTGATCTGGGTTGAAGCCATCATCGTCTTGATCTGCTGCAAGGCTGCCTGAAGATCAGCCGGGATCGATGAGTCGGCAATGCTCATTGCTTTATAGGAAGCAGCAGGAAGATTTTGGCCATTCAGAGACAGCTCAAGCACACCTTCATATTTCCCATCCTTCACATCTTTTGCTGCAGCCTTGGCCGTCCCTTTATACTTTTCAAACTCCACATCCTTATTGACTGCCTTCATCTGTTCCATAAGGGGCTGATAGAGCTGGCCTGTTTCATCGATGACTGCCACCCTGTCTGCTTCACCCTTGTTAAAAAACTCGATGATATTCGGCATACTTGTCAAGGCTAGCATGATGGCGGCAGTCAGGATAGTAGTGACCAGGAAAGATTTTGTCTTCAGCTTGCTCATGTATGTATGAATCAGGATAATGAAGAAATTATTCATAGGAATCACCTACTTTCTCTATGAAAATATCATTCAAGCTCGGTTCTTCAAGCACAAATTTGCGGGCGAAGCCCCTGGCTACCACTTCCTTCAGAATTCCCTCGGCAACCGGCTCTCCCTCTATTTGCAGCTGGATTCCCTCTGCTGTCTGCTTCGCTTTCGTGACACCAGGATAATCCTTAAGGAAAGCTGTATCAAAATCCGCATGGATGACAAGGTTCTTTTTCCCGAACGATCGCTTGATTTCCTTCAGGGCTCCGTGGACGACCGGCCTCCCCTTATGCATGATGCAAATATGCTCGCACATTTCCTCGACATGCTCCATTCGGTGGCTTGCAAAAACAATCGTTGTTCCAGCTTCCTTCAGGTCTATAACCGCTGCCTTCAATTGTTCAACATTGACTGGGTCCAATCCGCTGAATGGCTCATCAAGAATCAGCAGCTTTGGTTTATGTATCACAGCAGCAATGAACTGGATTTTCTGCTGGTTCCCTTTTGAAAGCTCTTCAACCTTCTTGTCTGCATATTCCGGGACTTTGAAACGATTCAGCCATAGGTCCAGTTCCCTCAATGCCTCTTGCTTTGTCATTCCCCTCAATCTTGCAAGATAGACAATTTGATCACGGACTTTAAGCTTTGGATAGAGGCCCCTTTCTTCCGGCAAATAGCCTATCAAATTGCTTGTTGAATAGTTGATGGGTTTGCCATCCCAGGTGATGGTGCCATCTGATGCATCCAGGAGCCCAAGGATCATCCTGAAGGTCGTAGTCTTGCCCGCTCCATTCGCGCCCAGAAAACCGAACATTTCCTTTTCCGGGATCGTAAGCGATAAACCATCCACAGCCGTGAAGCTGCCAAACCGCTTTGTGACTTTTTCGAGCCGTAAAACCATATGTCTTCTCCTCCTTATCCACTTAATTACTACGAAAGTCCATTGTCGATAGTTTCATTAAAGGCTTATTTTCTTTGCATATTCGCAAAAATTATGCAAAAATAATAGTAATGATCAGAATTTTCAATAAAGGAGTTTGTATGATGGAAACTTATAAGCTGACGGCTTTTGAAGCAAACGGGGAGAAATTGCTTGATGAATCCTTCCAGGCAGGAAGCGATGAAGAAGCAAAAGAAATCGGCTCAAAGATCCTGGAAGAAAAAGATCTTATGGATCAGACACATCGCTGCACGTCGCCTAGAGGGAAACTGGTCCTGTTCCATCCGTAAGGCAGTTCACCAGCTGGCAAGCCGCACGATGGAACGGAACAGCTGTATTTTCCGGAGTAAAAAAGCAAAGAGGAAAATTGCTCCTCTTTGCTTTTTTGTTGTTAGTTCCCCTTGAATACCGGTTTTCTTTTTTCGAGGAACGCTTTGATTCCTTCCTGATGGTCTTCTGTCTGGCGCATTTTGAACTGGCCATATTTTTCAAGTTCCAGAATTTTCAACAAGTCTGGCCTGTTTTTTTCAGCAAGGATTTTTTTCGTCTTGATCATTGCCTGGATTGGTTTTCCAAGCCACTCCTGTACTTTGCTTTCAACAGCACTTGCGAAATCCGCCTCTGGAACCTCATCGATCAGCCCCAGCTTGAGCGCTTCGCCTGCAGATAATGTCTTCCCTTCCCATATCAGCTGCTTCGCTTTTGTTTCGCCAAGGCGGCTTTCCATGAAAAAATGCCCTCCGCCATCCGGGATCAAGCCAATACCGATAAAGTTCATCGCGATCTTGCTTGATGGCTCAGCGATAATGTAGTCAGTGGCCAGCGCAAGGCTCAAGCCCAGGCCAGCAGCCGCACCTGTTACAGCGCTGATGGTCAGTTTCGGCATGCAGTATAGAGTGATAATCAATTCATTAATACAGTCCATCACGTTGTAGAAATCGCTTTCATTCCCATTGGCAAGCATGGTCTTGATGTCGCCGCCTGCCGAAAAGGCACGTCCAGCTCCTTTAATGACCACCACATTCACTTCATCAGAATTGGATATTTCCTTCAAATTCCAGTTAAGTTCTTTAATCATATCAACATCAAGCGCATTCAATGAGCCCGGCCTGTTCAATTCAACGACCGCAAACCGCCCATCAACAGTCAATTTCACACTTTCAGTCGATGATTCAATCGTCACCTTCCATCTCCTCCTAATATTAATCTTTCTTTATTATATAGGGAGACGCTATATTTAAAAACCTTTTTTCTCATAATTTTGACTTTTTAAACACTAATGAGTGGTGCCAAAAAGTAACTTTGCTCCTAATTGCGAGGTTTCGACAAATTACTGAGGGAATTCGACAAATTCACTCGGCCTCCTCCAATGTAAAGCATCCATCCAGTTCGACTCATAAAGCAAAAGGCCCCCCTATCATACCTGGGAGCCCTGTTTATTGAACAATGAATCGAGGATTTCTATCTTTTTTTCCGCATATTCGCTGAAACTCTCATTAAAAGTCTTCGGATCCTTTGGATTGGAGAATTGGGTAATCACGCCTGTGTCCGGATCGATGAATTTACTGGAAGCTCCGCAGCCAAGTCCGATGATTGTCTGCTGTTCTTCCATGATGATGATATTATACAAGCTTTCCTGGCCAGCCAATGAATACCCTACGTTCTCGAGGTTGCCAAGGATGTTTTTCTGGCGGTACAGATAATATGGTTCATAGCCATGGTCCTTCGTCCAGACTTCAGCCATCTCCATCATCTTTTCGATTTCATCTCGTCCGGCAACTTTGTACTTCTCCTTGTTCCTGGTCATTTCCGATGCCCGTTTGAAGCTCAGGGTGTGGACAGTCAAGGACTCAGGTATGAGCTTTTCCGTTTCAGCCAGTGTATGGGCGAATTCCGTTGTCCCTTCGCCTGGCAGCCCGATGATCAAGTCCATGTTGATGTTGTTCATTCCCATCTCCCTGGCAAGGTGGAACTTCTCAACCGTTTCTTCGACGGTATGGTGACGTCCAATCGCCTTAAGTGTTTCCTGGATATAGGACTGCGGGTTGATGCTGATGCGGTCGATGTTCCACTTCTTCAATACTTCCAGCTTTTCTGGCGTGATGGTGTCGGGCCTCCCAGCTTCGACGGTAATTTCCCTTATGTTCCGGACATCCGGGAACGATTGCTGCACTTCCTCATATAACATGTCCATCTCCTCTGCAGTAATGGAGGTTGGCGTGCCTCCGCCATAATAGACGGTCGTGATTTTGATGCCATTTTTCTTAAGCCAATCGCCAATCTGGCGGATTTCGTAATGGAGCCCGCCAAGGAAAGACTCGACAGAGCCTTGCCGGCCGTTGATTGCGTATGCGGGGAATGTGCAATAAGCGCATTTAGTCGGACAGAATGGAATCCCGATATAGATGCTGACTTCATTTTTAAGATCATAAAAGTCCGGCAGCACTGAAAGTTGACGATCAACAATCTGCTGCATGAGGTTTATTTTTTCTTCTGAAATCAAGTATTGTTCTGCAAGCTCTCTGTGTGCAGCCTCTTTATCCATGCCATCATGCAATTTTTTGTGCAGCAGCTTGGTCGGCCGGACTCCCGTCAGGATTCCCCACTTCTGGATGATACCGGTCCATTCCTGGAGGAGCTGCAAATATGCATTGGAAGCGACATTTTTCAGCAGCTTGAATACTTCTTTTTCACTTAGTCCTTCCGGGATTTCTTTTTCGGCATTTGCAGAAAACTCTGCTCCGTCGCTGGATGCCAATACTGCATGCACGGAGATTGACTTGTCCATTTCGATTTCAAAGGCGATGACCGCATCTGCTTCGCCGCCTTCCTCCTGTCCAACGATTACTTCTGATTCCTCGAAAAACAGGTCCGCTATCAAGTGAAATGGCCGCCTGAACCTGTCATCGTCTATTCCTTTTATATAAATTTTCATTCATATCCACCTTTTCGACTTACCTTGCTCCATTTAGTTTAATAGAATATTGATTGCAAGGTCAAGGCAGTGTAAAACTGCCACTTTCCAATAAGAAAAGCGCAAGCACCCAGGCGAGCCCCGACAGGCATAAGCCGAAGCTTGGAAAGGCAGTTTTCCAGCCAGGCAACTGTCCCAAATACACTATCCTGCTGACTTCCGACACGGCGTAAGCCATGGGAAACAAATTACCCATGTGAACATTAACCAGTAATCTTATGTCTAAGATCCTCAAAGCTGGCTCTTCTCGTAAATTTCTCAAAGGAAGTCAATCCATGTGGAGGCTTGCTAAGCGCTGGAGCAGGCTATTTTCTCAAACTGAATTTCAACCTTTCAATCAGAAAAAACAAGCCTGCATGTACAGGCCTGCTCTTCCTTACATTTTGATGATATTCATTTTACGCAGGAAATCGATTGGCTGTTGCTTGCGGAAATGCTCCTTGATCATATAGCTGACTCCGTGCTGGTCATTCGAACGCGTGACCCAATCGGCAGCTTTTTTCACTTCGGAGCTGGCATTGCCCATCGCAACCCCAAGTCCGCTAGCTTTGATCATTTCAATATCATCTTCACCATCTCCGATTGCTACCATTTCCTTCAAGGGTATTCCAAGATGGTCTCCGAGATGGAGCAGGCCAGTCAGTTTTGAGACCCCTTCAGGCAGCACATCAAGCCTGTAGTCATTCAGCTTGGAGAGGGAGATCTCAGAAAACATGCCCTTGATCGCCTGCCGGGCGTCCTCTAGATCTTCCGCAAATTCAAAATATACCTCGATTTTCGGCGGAGAGATTGGCTCATTTGCAAGAGTTTCGCTGATTGAATCGGTGAACTGCTGAGAATAAAAGATCGGGTCACCTGAAGTGAATACCGTTTTCGCCAGCAGATTATGGTTTAATTTATATTTATTCGCAAGGGAAAATTTCTCATGGACGAGGCGAATCTGGCATGGAAAGCCCTCAAGGAACCTTGCCAGCTGGAACGTGACATCTTCAGGGATTCGCTTCGCCAGCAGTGGACCGGTGCGCATATCTGCAGAAATGAAAGAACCCAGGTGAGTAATAATATGGGAATTTATTTTCAGCGCTTTGGCTACCTTTTTAGCCGAAGCAAAACTTCTGGAAGTTACGAGAGTAACATATACCCCCTTTTGCTGGACATATTCAATCGCATCTCTTGTGGATTTATGGAGCTTTCCATTCGATTGAAGGGTCGTGCCATCCACATTTAGTGCGAGCAGACGGTAAATCATTTTCATGCCCCCATTTCTTCGGTGTTTTTGTCTTATTTAACTTGTATGATAGAAAGCAAAGGATTAGAACAAGGGGGACTTCCCAACCCTTTTCTTAAAAGAAGGCAGTTTTCGTAAGGCTGATTCCCACTCCGTGCTTCCCGCTTTCCGTGGGCTTGAGGGGACCTTCTTTTTTAGATCTCTCCAGAGAGATATTGATTATTCTCATTGTGCCGGCCCGCCCAATGACAGACAGCTTCCTTTTCAATCCACTCTCCGCCTTCAAATCTTTGTTGAAGAACCATTAAGTAAAACAAAAAAGACTCCCTGCCTTAGAGGGCAAAGAGCCTAAAAATTCTTTATTGCTGGTTATCAGGGTTTCCGTATAATTCTTCCAACGGCTTCATGATGATCTGGTTCATCTCGGCAATCACCATGCTCATTCTTTGTTCCGCCTCCATCAGCTTCGAAACCATTTCATGCTGCTGGACAAGGGCCACTGTCTTTTGAGCCTGCTCTACTTCTTCCTGCGTAATTTCCTGGCCCATCATCTGCTTTTCTTGAAGCTGCATCTGGATGTTCCTGAAATTTTCAAACATTCTCCTTGCAGACTCATCATTATTCACTTCATCATACATCTTTTTTAGATTTGAATATTCTGAACTGTTCCTGATTGCCTTTTCAAGGTCATAAGCTGAATCGTAAAGATTAATTGCCATGTGAATCACTCCTTCTCCATTAAACACTCCATTTCACTATAACAAACTATGCAGGCAATTGCGAGAGGTTCAAAAACAGCGGGAAGCAAGCCTTTTTCCAATGAAAAGCACCACTCCCGGCCTTTGTTCATAAGATGGGATATGTGTGTTCGCCTATAAATATTGTAAATGGGGAGAGGCTATGGCTTCAGCAATAAATTCCCACAATCACATCGGTCCCCTTATCGCTTTGCTTACGGAAGTTAAAGAAACAGATAAACCAGACTTTGGAAATGTTCATGCATTTTGCGAAGAACTCCATCAGGGGATTTCGGAGCTGGGGGGGAGATTTTTTGTTTTCTCATTAGACGGCTTCGATGAAGAAGGCATCACCGGCTATTATTACGAAAATGATGAATGGAAAAAAGGTGTACTCCCGCTCCCCCAGGTCATCTATAATCGCTTATCTTCACGGCGAACCGAATTTGGAAACCGGTATAACGCTTTTTTGGAAAACTTGAATACATCTGGAATAAAGATATTCAATCACCGCTTTCTTTCTAAATGGGAAATCCATGAGACTTTAAGTGCAGAACAACACCTCCGCCCTTTCCTTCCCGAAACCCGATTATATAACCGGGATGCATTGAAAGAAATGCTTGAACATCATGACCTATTGTATATAAAGCCCGTCCACGGCAGCCAGGGCCGCCGCATCATCCGGCTTTCCAGACTGGAAGGGAACGTTCACGTGTCTTTCTCTTCCTTTCCGGAAAAAGAAATGCCAGTATTCCGTGATGTTGAAAACCTGGCCAGGTCACTTGCTTCAAAAGCGGAAAAGCAGCAGTGTATCATCCAGCAGGGTATCCATCTATCGGACTTCAATGGCAGGAAGATGGATTTCCGGGTGCTATGCCATAAAAATGCCCAGCATTTCTGGAAGACGACATCGGTTGTGGCCCGCGTCTCTGCCGAGGACTGCTTTGTCTCGAACATAGCCAGGGGTGGAGAAGCGATACGCCCTCTTCAGGTCCTTTCAGGTATATTCGGGAAGGAGCAGGCCCATCAGCAAGTCGCGCTGATGAAAGAATTAGCAATTGAAGTCGCCGATGCCATCGGCCGCTATTCACAAGGGCACACAGCTGAACTGGGTATCGATATCGGGATCGATGTGAGTGGGAAACTATGGCTGATCGAGGCAAATTCGAAGCCATCAAAGAATTTTGAAGAGCGAGGAGAAAGGATCCGCCCTTCGACAAAAGCAATCATCGAACATTGCTTCGGCTTGTCCGGAGCAGGAGGAGCAGGAGGAGAAAACAAATGATTACATTTGGAATGATGACCATGAACCCAAAGTATGAGCTTGCTTATTTTACCGAAATTGCCCGCCGGGCGAATCCCGATTTAATCACATGCTACAAGTTTTCGCCCGCTAACATACACCCAATCAGCCAATTGGCTCGTGGAGAACGATACGATCATGCACAGGCGGCCTGGCTAGAAGAAGAGTTCCCAATTCCTCAAATTTTGTATGATCGCTGCTTTTATTCGGATGACTTCGATTCCAAACAGACGATGGCCATTGTAAAGTGGCTTAAGAACAAGCAGGACTTGACTTTTCTAGGGAATGGCCTTCCAAATAAGTGGGCAATCTACGAGATTCTATCGACATCATCACTCTCTCCCTATATCCCGGAGACACGTAAAGCCTACTCGGGCAAGAATGCACTTAGCCAACTTAAGGCATGGAGGAAGATGCTATTAAAGCCAGTATCCGGCTCAGGAGGAAAAGGAATATTCAGTCTCGAAAAGACGGCTTCATCCATCCAGGCAAGGATGGATATTGGCGGGGAACTCATGGAAAGGAAATTTCACTCTGAGCATGAGACCGAAGCATGGCTTGACGGAATATTCCATAAAACAGAATATATGCTGCAGCGTTTTCTCAACTTGACGGATTCACAAAATCGTCCTTTTGATATCCGTTTTTTCCTCCAGAAGGACATGGAGGGAAGATGGGTAGTCAGAGGGAAAGGAATCCGCCGGGGAAAAATGGGTGGCCTTCTTTCCAATCTGAATGCCGGTGGCGAAGTAATGGCATTTGATGAATTTATCCACTCACTCGACCAAAAGACAAAAAAGTTCTTGCTGATTGAGATGAGGGAAATCCTCATGAAGGTTCCACATGCGCTCGAAATGGCTTTTCCTCCTCTATTCGAGCTTGGGATTGATCTAGGCATTTCAAAGGATCATGCCATCTGGATCCTTGATACCAATTCGAAGCCCGGAAGGAAGGTTTTATACGGAACAGACCCGGGGAGTAAGGAGATGCTTTACAGAGCACCGCTGGAATACGCGCTTTTCCTCGCCAAAAAACAGTCAGAAAGAGAGGAACAAACATCATGAGAAAACGGTATCCGATTGACATCATCCACCATTCCAAACAAACCGTCTTTCTTCCAGATGAGATTCCCAACTGCAAGGCTATCAGCAAAATCGCTTTCGGGAATAAGGTGGTGGAAGCTGCCGTTGCCCCGCATCCAAAAGGAAGGAAAGCGATTATCATGAGCAATGATGTTCAGAAGAGCCTTTCATTGCCTGAACTGTCGATTCCGCTGCACATTTTCACCGCGGATGACACGCTATTTATCGGACCGCTAATCGGGATCCTCACTTCTGGTTTCACCCCTTATCCGCTGCGGCCGATTGGAGAAAGGTCGATGTTTTTTGCCAAATTGCTGTCCGTAAACAAGCTGGTCGGCGCCCTCCCTTTCGTCTTCGGCGAAGAGCATATCGATTGGGAAAGCGGCCTGATTGAAGGCTATTTTTTCATTGACTCAGGATGGAAAACGATGAAAGTGCCGTTTCCGAATGTTGTATATGACCGGCTCCCAAACCGTAAGACTGAACGGAAATCCGAGCTTCAAAGACTGAAAGAAAGGATGCAGTCTGATTATTTGATTCCCTGGTACAATCCGGGATTTTTCAGCAAACTTGATATCTTTGAACGGCTTGGACAGGACGGACGCGCCCTGGATTACCTGCCTGAAACACATCCGCTTACCTCTTTTTCCATCATCGAAGAAATGTTATTAAAATATGGGAATGTGTATATCAAACCTTCAAATGGCAGTCTTGGCCTTGGTATCCACCAAATCCTCTTCGACAGGCAGACAGGCGATTATTATTGCCGGTACCGTGACCGGGAAGGAACAAATAAACTGACAAAGTTCAACCATCTCGAAGCCTTGATGAAAAAGTTGTTTAATGGGCGCCGCCTTGCCCATATGCTGGTACAGCAGGGCATAAGCCTGTTGAGGAATGATGGCAGGCTTGTTGATTTCCGGGTCCATACGAATAAGGACGGGAACGGCGAATGGCAAATTGCCGCGATTGCAGCAAAAATCGCCGGTTCCGGCAGCGTGACAACCCATGTGAACAACGGGGGAACAGTCAGGTCACTTGATGAATTATTCAAGCAGGAGGAAGAGAGGCAGCAGTATGAAAGTAAACTGAAGGAAGCCGCACTTATCCTTAGCTCGATTTTAGAACAGACGATAGATGGGATCGTGGGCGAACTCGGCTTCGATTTTGGCATCGATAAGGATGGGAATGTGTGGCTGTTTGAGGCGAATTCAAAGCCTGGCAGGTCTATTTTCAAGCATCCAAAGATGAAGAACTTCGACTTGCTGTCAAGGAAATTATCGCTGTCCTTCGGTGTGTTCCTCGCCGAAAAAGCCATCACCTCACCAGAGGAAATTTTCAAATGATCCTTTGCTACAATCCGCGGTCAAAGGAATGGCAGCTTGGAGCCGAAGCAGAAAAAAAAATCTGCTTCGGTTCAAACAAAAGAACGGTTTCTTCCATACCGCGGCCTTCCGCCATGGATTGCTTCCAATTTGAATTGAATGTCCAGAACGGCAAGGCTGGTCCGCTGATTGGCATCATGTCGGCAATAAATAACAAAGCAATCCTGTCAGGTAATGGTCCTCTGTTCCGTTCGCTGCAGGAAGAAATTCAAAAGAGAAACGGGATGGCCATCATCTTCCCTCCTGATAAGCTTACGCTGGATTCAGTGGAAGGAGTTGTATTTGTACCAAAAAGTAAAACTTGGGTCCAGGTCACCGCACCGCTCCCCGATATTGTCTACAATCGTGTTCCTTTCAGGAAGGCAGAAGGGCTCCCTGCCTTTCATGATGCTGTAGAATTTTTTTCAGCGATGGGCATCCCATTTTTCAATCCTGGCTTCATCAATAAAAACACACTGTATTCTTTATTCGCAGGACATGGAAAACTGCAAGGCTTAATGCCTGAAAGCATCTTGATAGACTCCTTGGCAAATCTGGCTGCGTTTCTTAAGAAGAACCCTAGGGTCTATATCAAGAAAGCTTCTTCATCAAAGGGGGCCGGAATCTACCGGCTTAATAGCGAGAATGCACAAATCATTTTTTCCAGCCATTCACAAAGAACATCTTACCCATCACTGGAAAGCTTCTGGAACGTAATGGGCGATCAGTTGTTAAAGGACGAGTACCTTGCCCAAAAGGAAATCTCCCCTTCCTGCCTCGGAGGGAGGCGATTCGATTTCAGGATTCACGCCCATGACGGCCCGAGCGGATATCAAATAACCGGGATAGGATTACGCCAGTCGGGCGAACAGGATTTGACTACTCATCTTCCAAATGGGGGCCGGATTGTGCCATATGAGCTTGTCAAGAACGAAGCGCATGACTTTTTTTTCAGCAAGATTGTGAAGGTGATCGGAGAATTGCTGTCAAAGGAATTAGGGTATTTCGGAGAATTCTCGGTTGACGCAGGGCTTGATGAAAACGGAAATTATGTAATATATGAAGTAAATTCAAAACCCATGAGTTTTGACGAACCAGAAATCGAGAAGAAACGGATTTTTGCGCTTGCCGATTTGCTATTCAGGAATGCCGGGTATCCAACAACTGTCATCAAACGGAAATCTACTATATAATGAAGACGAGAAAAACGATTTTACAGGAGGAGCCATTTTGATCACTCACTTTCAATTCAAGCCATTGTTCGCTAATAAGGAAATGCCCGGCTGGCGTTTTTCTTTCTATCACAATAAGCTGAAATATACCGGGATGTACCATCGGAATGGGGACATCGAATGGACTTCGAACAAACCGCCAGAGCAGTATGAAGAAGCTCTGAAAACGCAAATCCATGAACTGATGCTTTTTCATGTATATGATCAATAAAGCATGCATGAAACCCTCTCCTATCCGGAAAGATAAGCAAGAGACAGCATAAGGAGGGAAGACATGGATAAAAAGCAGCCTGAATTTGCAAAAGATGTTGAATATGAAGGACGGGACCGGTTGTATCTCGATGTTGACCGTATCATCAATGAAGGGATGGCCGGAGGAAGCGTGTTCCGTTCCGAGAAAACACCAAATATTGAAGAAAGCCGCGACCTCTCCCCTGAAGATCCACCGAATGAATAGAAAGAAACGAATCCACTCCTTGCGGATGAGGACGCCCCTCCCCGCGAAAAAAGACACCGCATCCTTTTGGATGCCGGTGTCTTTATCTGCTTTTTACAATCATGTTGACTGCCTCTTTTATCGCCTCATCAGCATTTTTCCCTTCATTTGCCGCCTCCGTGATGCAGGTTTCAAGGTTTTTCGCAACGATGAAGCCAATGGCACGGTCTACCGCTGAGCGGACTGCTGACAACTGGGTGACTACATCCTTGCAGTCGTTTTCTTCTTCCATCATCCGGATGACTCCCCGGACCTGTCCTTCCAACCGCTTTAAGCGATTTTTCATTTCTGTTGAGTATTCCATTTCTGTACACCTCTTCTCTAACGGTACCCCGTATTGTATCTATTATACCAGCTCTTTATTACTTTTTCTCGCGGGAACAGACCGCCAAGCCTTGAACAATTAAGCAGTACACCTGTTATAATAAAAGAAATGGCATGTTTAATCAAACTAAATCTGAGGACATTCATATGATTAATAAAATATTAACTTATTTCCCCAATTCTGTCACGCGGGATTTCCCTCCAGCGGATCCTTCCTCTGTCTATCACTGGTTCAAGGAAACAGAGAAAGGCAGCAAGTGGATCGGGATCCCGCAGGAGAGCATTCCTGACACCCAGCTGGAGCTTTTGAAGGTACTCTTTCATTATGTTCGATCAGATGACCAGTCCAATCTTGATGGGAAGGCACTGGCCTGGCGCCAGTTTCTCTTCAGCAAGGGGTCCATCCCTCCTTCCGAAAGCTCCGAAGCAAGATTTATACAATTCCGGATTCTGGATGCGGACACGGACCAAAAAGATCTCCTGGAAGCCTTGAAGGGTTTCCTGCCGGACCACTTCATTATCTTTGAGCAAGCGTCATATGGCGTGCTTGTTGAAGAGAAACGAGGGCTTCCGTCCACGCTGGAAGAACTGGAATCGATTGCATCTACTTTCGAAAGTGACTTTTTCACGAAAATAGTTTTCTATACAGGGAAATTCCAGCCAATCAGTGAAGGGCTACCTGGCTTTTTTGAACATGAACAAAAATTATTTTTTGAGGTCATGGGGATCGACAATAGGACTAGGGTGTTCACATTTGAAAAAACTTCCCCACTTCTGCTGGCAACAAATCTGCCCGATGTTCTTGCAGACATCCTTGAAAAGACCATCATCCCAGCTTTCGATGAGGACAGGGAACTGATGGCGACCATCAAAGTGTTTCTTGAAAACAATTCGAACGTTTCACATGCAGCTAAAAAATTGTACATCCATCGTAACACGCTTCAATACCGGATTGATAAATTCACAGAAAGGACTGGAATCAGCCTTAAGGATTTTGATAGTGCCGTGATGGTCTACCTCGCCTGCCTTTATGCTGGAAAACGATGATTTTCCTTGGGTTCCTGCAACATGCATAAAGTACCATGTCCGATTTTTGTGCACCGTGCCGATGAAGAATGGAAACGTTTTAGGTATAGTGGGCAATATAGACAAACATTTAGGGAGGCAAGGCACATGGCAGAATTAAAATTAGAACATATTTATAAGGTTTATGATAATAAAGTGACTGCTGTCGAAGATTTCAACCTTCACATCCAGGACAAGGAATTCATTGTATTCGTCGGGCCATCAGGCTGCGGTAAATCCACTACACTTCGCATGATTGCAGGTCTGGAAGAGATTTCAAAAGGAGATTTTTATATTGATGGCAAACGGGTGAACGATGTTCCCCCAAAAGACCGCGACATTGCGATGGTTTTCCAGAACTATGCGCTGTATCCTCATATGACTGTATATGATAATATGGCTTTCGGATTGAAGCTCCGCAAATTTCCAAAGGACGAAATCGAACGCCGCGTAAAAGAAGCTGCCAGGATTCTCGGACTCGAACCGTATCTCGACAGAAAGCCAAAGGCACTTTCCGGAGGGCAACGCCAGCGGGTAGCGCTTGGACGCGCAATCGTCCGGGATGCAAAAGTATTCCTGATGGACGAGCCATTGTCAAACCTTGATGCTAAGCTGCGCGTCCAGATGCGCGCTGAAATTGCCAAGCTGCACCGCCGCTTGAACACTACTACCATTTACGTTACGCATGACCAGACGGAAGCGATGACAATGGCAACACGCCTAGTCGTCATGAAGGATGGCGTCATCCAGCAGGTCGGTGCTCCTAAAGATGTGTACGAGAAACCTGAGAACGTGTTCGTGGGCGGCTTCATCGGCTCTCCTTCAATGAACTTCTTTACCGGCAGGCTCGAGGAAGGAAAATTCAATGTCAATGATTCTTCGGTTTCCATCCCGGAAGGTAAAATGAAGGTCCTCCGCGACCAGGGATATGTTGGCAAGAACATCATCCTGGGCGTCCGTCCTGAAGACCTCCATGATGAACCGGTATTCATCGATGCAGCACAGGGCGCTGTCATAAAAGCGACGGTCGAAGTATCTGAATTGACTGGTGCTGAAACAATGATCTACTCAACATTCGAAGGACAGGACTTTGTCGCTCGCGTCGATTCCCGTACTGACATAAATCCTGGCGAAACAATCGAACTTGCATTTGACATGAACAAGGTCCACTTCTTCGACGCGGATACAGAAGCTAGAATCCGATAATAAGCAAAAAAGCAGCTCCTCACAAATAGGAGCTGTTTTTTTCCTCTTGTTCTATTCCTTGATGAATAGTACTTTGCTGGTCCCACAAACAGGGCAATTGAATATATGCGGGCATTCCTCATTTGCATAATCATCCGGATACCCATCCTCAAGCTTCATCTGGTCAATTGGCATATAAGGACTATAGTCATCGTATAATTCGGCCTCCCTGCCCATATTTTTCATCTTTCTTCCACAATCAGGGCACGTCGGCGAGATGGTTTTCAAGCCATTGCAGATAGGGCACATCCCCATAGTACTTCAATCCTTTCCTCCTGCTCTATCGCTAGTGTATGTGGTCAAAGTCCCCTTATACAGGAAGCATAAAATGGAATTAAATACCTATCCTTATCAATGAATAAACAAAATTCTTTAAAACATACTAGTTATTAATAAAGAAACGGACATATTGGGTTAAGCCTTAGAAGGCAGCTTATCGCATGCCGGTGCAAATCCGGCTAGCCCAGCCTACACACGGGTTAACCAGGCGGCATGGCATCGCCATGATTGGTTCAATTCCAAACTAACCCAAAATACAACAAGGAAAACACGAAGGAGGAAACATTAATGGCTAGAAGCAACAACTCTAATCAATTATTAGTTCCTGGTGTTCAACAAGCTCTTGAGCAAATGAAGTACGAAATTGCTACAGAATTTGGCGTTCAGCTTGGCGCTGATACTACTTCCCGCGCTAACGGATCTGTTGGGGGAGAAATCACTAAGCGTCTTGTCCAAATGGCTGAGCAGCAGCTTGGCGGTTTCCAACGCTAAATCGCAACAACAGTAATAAATAATATCATACAATGGCGCAGGCCCCCTTTTAATAAGGGGGCCTTACATCGTTAGATCATTTTTTCAGGCTTGACCCATTCATCGTATTGATCGGCAGTCAGGAATCCGGTCTTGACCGCTGCTTCTTTCAAGGTCGAATTTTCCTTGAAAGCCAGCTTGGCGATCTGAGCGGCTTTCTCGTATCCAATATGCGGATTCAGAGCGGTAACGAGCATGAGCGACCTTTCGACATGGCCTTTGATCACATCCAGGTTCGCCTCGATTCCCATAGCACAGTTATCATTGAACGACCTCATTCCATCTGCCAGCAGTCTGGTGCTCTGCAGGAAGTTATAGATGATCACCGGTTTGAAAACGTTCAATTCAAAATTGCCCTGGCTCGCTGCGAATCCAATTGCTGCATCATTTCCGAACACCTGGGTTGCCACCATTGTCAATGCCTCGCTTTGTGTCGGGTTTACCTTCCCTGGCATGATGGAGCTGCCAGGTTCGTTTGCAGGAATCGACAGCTCGCCAATCCCGCTTCTTGGCCCGCTCGACAGCCAGCGAACATCATTCGCGATTTTCATCAAATCCGCAGCAAGTGCTTTAAGGGAACCATGAAGGAAGACAAGTTCATCATGCGAAGTCAATGCCTGGAACTTGTTCGGCGCTGAGTTGAAAGTTTCACCTGTCTGATCTGCCAGCTGATTCGCCATCTTATTTCCAAAGTCCTTCGATGCATTGATTCCCGTTCCGACAGCGGTGCCGCCAATCGCTAAATCACGGACATACTTAAGGCCATCGGAAATCATTTTTTCATTTTTCTCCAGCATCGCCCGCCAACCGCTTATTTCCTGGCCCAATGTCAGTGGTGTCGCATCCTGGAGATGTGTCCGGCCAATTTTAATGACATCCTGAAACTCTTCTTCTTTTTTCTTCAATGTATCCTTGAACAGTTGGAGTGCCGGAAGAAGTTCGCCTGTAACTTTTTTGACAGCAGCAATGTGCATCGCTGTAGGAAAAGTATCATTCGAGCTTTGGGACATGTTCACATCATCATTGGGATGGACTCTTTCCTCAGAGCCTTCCTGCTCAAGGAATTCATTTGCCCGTTTTGCGACAACCTCATTCACATTCATGTTTGATTGAGTTCCGCTGCCTGTCTGCCAAACAACTAGCGGAAAGTGTTCGTCGAATCTTCCTGCAAGGACCTCATCGCATGCAGCGACAATCACTTTGCTTTTTGCCTCAGACAGCTTGCCGGAAGCAGCGTTGGTGATTGCTGCGGCTTTTTTGACTTCAGCAAATGCATAAATGACATCAAGCGGTATTTTTTCCGTGCCAATCTTGAAATTCTGCTTACTTCTCTGCGTCTGTGCCCCCCAATATTTATCAGCAGGCACTTTTATTTCGCCAATAGTGTCTCTTTCAATCCGATAATCTGACAAAACAATCCCTCCTCAATCTCATTATTGGATTAATTTACTTTTTTAAAACCATTTCCGCCTTAAGAATACCGCTTTTTTTCGTGACTTTACAGAAAAATGCATAAAAAGGGCCGGGAAGAACCCTAACTAATGAAAAAAGCTGTTCTCTCATTCACTGGAGGGATGTCCTCCTGGCAACAGCTTTTAATCTTCGATACAAGCGCCTTGACCAGCCCGACAGGCAATTGCGAACCGAAAGGAGGTTCTCCCATGCTGGTGCCACTGGATAGGCTTCCCGAAAACAGTAGAGGAAGATAATCAAAGGATGAAAACTGGCTAGGGGCTGGACATTTGCCGATGGTTTCCTATCCCATAAAAAAACTGAAACAGCCTTTGTGGCCGCTTCAGTTCATATGCTTCCGTCCATAATGTAGGTTTGATTAAGCTTTAAGGATGGCATATCCGATATAATAGCCCAGGATCATGATACTGGCAATCGATAATGTGACTGTGAGTTCCTCCATAATGAAACCTCCCCGATCTATATATTTTAAAATTAACACAGGGAAATCGTTCTTTCTGGAGGAATTCGCAACATTTTGTGACATTTAAATGAACGTTAGTGAGTTTCCTCATATAACTCCCAGTAATGGCTTTCCATTCCTCATCCTTACGCAGCTTCCATGGGGCATGTGTTGAACCTCCTCTGTGCAATATCGCCTGTTAGGTTTCAACTTTCCCGCTGATTCCGCTGGACACTGATATTGGCTTCTGTAAATACACCCACGCGCGAAGAAAATGCTTTATCATTTATGGGGGTCTTCCACCTTCCGTTCCAATCAACCTTTTAGGACTCTTTTTGATTTCTCTTAAAATTGATTCAGAAAACAACAATCTTTTGGAGAACAGCTTTTTCCTTATCATGATGTGAAAGACCACACCCTGAACAACCTTGGGCAGGCAGCATTTATCCGGCCTTTGGCTTATTTCCAATCTGGATCTGGTACATTTGATAATATTTCCCTTTAAGCTCCATCAGTTCATCATGGTTGCCCCTCTCAACAATACTGCCCTTTTCAAGGACAAGAATCTGGTCAGCATTGCGGATTGTTGACAGCCTGTGGGCGATGATGAACGTCGTTCTCCCTTCTTTCAGGACCTCCATCGCATCCTGGATGATCGATTCTGTCTCTGTATCGATACTCGACGTTGCTTCATCGAGGATCAGGATAGCCGGATCGAAGGCGAGTGCCCGTGCGAACGAAATAAGCTGGCGCTGCCCGCTTGATAAGGTGCTTGCTTTTTCAATCACCGGCTCGTCATATCCATTCTCAAGGCCTTTTAACACACGGTCTGCCCCTACGCTGGCAAGTGCTTGCTCAACCTGCTCGCGGGTAATTGAAGGATGTTCGAGGCTGACATTGGATGCAACCGTCCCTGTGAACAAGAATGGATCCTGCAGCACAATACCCATATGCTGTCGGAGGGTTTGCTTTGGGATATCGCGAATATTCATGCCGTCAATCGTGATCCGCCCCTCCTGGGGATCATAAAATCTGAACAGCAGATTCATGATCGAGCTTTTCCCGGAGCCCGTATGGCCTACTAGCGCGACCGTTTCTCCCTGCTTAGCTTCAAAACTAATATCATTAAGGACATATTCCCCTACTTTATAGCCAAAGGAAACATGTTCGAAAACAACATTCCCTTTGTATCGCGGCATCCTTTCTTCGCTGACGTCAATTCCCTCCTCATCCATCAACTTAAAAACCCTTTCCCCCGCGACAAGTGCCTGTTCCAGGTTGGGAAGCTGATTGACAATCCCCTGCACAGGATTGAATAACCGGTTGATATAATCGACGATTGCATACAGCATTCCAAGGGATACCGCAGAGGATGGCTGCAGTGCTTCCGCCCCGAAGTACCAGATGAAAGCAACAAAGACAATATTCCTCAGCACTTGGACAAGGTTATGTGATGTCATTGAATTCAGGTTCAAAAGCTTATTTTGATACATAAAATGTTCTTTATTCAGCACTTCGAATTCCTGCTGTGTTTCCTTTTCCCTGCTGAAAGCCTGGATGATGTTCATCCCCTGGATCGATTCATTGATCATCCCGTTGATGTCACTGACTCGTGAACGAATGACATGGTTATACTTCGAAGCGTATTTCCGATAAAGCTTCGACCAAAGAAACAGGATCGGCAGCAGCAGCAGACAAATTGCTGCCAGCTTCGCATTGAGGATGAACAACGCGATGTAAATGCCTGTTATATAGATAAAACTCGTAAAAAAAGTTGATAGGACAGTAACATACAATTCGCGGATTGCCTCTGTGTCATTGGTAATCCTTGCGACGACCTTCCCCGCAGGAAGGTTATCAAAATACTGGATCGGCAGACGCTGGATTTGCCGGTACACATCCTCCCGGAGCTTCTGGATGATTCGGTTTGCAGATTTTTGCAGATAGAATCTCTGTCCGTATTGGAAAATCGCGGCAAGGACGAGGAGGCCGAAATAGAATGCCAGGAGCTTGGCGATTCGCGGGATTTCCGGCTTGTAAAACTTCATCAAGTCTTTTCCCGTAAGGACTTCTGCTTCATAGCGAGTAGCTTCGCTTCCTTTGCTGATTGTCAGGATTCCGTCCTCATAGCTTCTGCTGCCGTCAAATTTAATGTCCTGATCCATAAAGACAAACTTCCTGCCGACCTGTAAAATCCGCACTGTGTCCGAATCAGTGTGCCTGCTTTCAACAATGCTGTCCTTTATATAATGCCTGCCGCCATATTCAACAGAAGCAGGTCCTTCCTTGGTTTCATGCCAGACAGATTCGATGCCAAGAATGTGATCATCTATCACCTTTTTCGCGATAAATGGTCCTGCCAAGTCGGCGGCAACCGCAATTGACAGCATCACAAGGGCGGCTCCGATGACCTTTTTGTAAATTAACGCATAGTGGAACAATCGTTTTCCTGTGCTCATATGGAGTCGGCCTCCTCTCTGGCTGACTCAGCTTGCTGCTTTAGATACTGTTCGTAATACCAGCCGCCGGCAGCCATTAATTGTTCATGTGTTCCTTCCTCAATGATCCTTCCATCCTCAAGCACAACGATGTGGTCGGCGTGCTCCACAGCAGATAATCTGTGTGTCGTGATGATTGTCGTTTTTGCGTTTCGCTCACGGCGAATGTTATCGATGATTTTCTTTTCGGTTTTGGCATCAACTGCGGATAATGAATCATCAAGAATCAGGATTTCAGGATCTTTGATCAGTGCCCGAGCAATCGAGATCCGTTGTTTCTGTCCTCCTGAGAGCGCGACCCCCTTCTCGCCTACAAGGGTTTCCAAACCAGCCGGAAGCATTTCCACATCTTTGCGGAAGGCTGCGAGGTCGATGATTTGCTCAAGCTCTTTTTCTGATGCATCTGGGTTTCCAAATAGAATATTCTCTCGCACTGTGCGTGAAAAAAGAATATTTTCCTGCGGTACATACCCCATCCAGCTGCGTGTCTGCCTGAGACTGTGATTTTGGATAGGGATACCTGAAACGAGCAAATCTCCGTTTCCTTCTGGGTACTCTCTGAGCAGCTGTTTGATCAGCGTCGTCTTCCCGCTGCCGGTCTTTCCAACAATCCCGAGTGTCTCTCCCCGATTCAAGTGCAGCTTGATTCCTTCAAGATTGTTTGTGGTGGAGGATGGATATTTAAACGTCAGCTCGGACATCCGGATATTTTCAGGTACGTTTGCATCGACTGGATTTTCGGGATCAGCCACGTCCTCTCCGTAAGATAAGGTCTCATTCAAGCGATCAAGCGAGGCATTGCCGCGCTGCATGACATTGATCAGTTCACCGATAGCGAACATCGGCCAGATCAGCATGCCCAGGTAGACATTGAAGCTGACCAGCTCCCCAAGGGTAAGTTTTTGCTGGAAGACCAAATAAGCTCCGTACCCCAATCCGATCAAATAACTCAACCCGACAAGGATCTTGATTGTAGGCTCGAATAGGGAATCAATTTTTGCGACTTCGATGTTTTTGCGGTAAACATCCTCTGTTAGATTGTGAAATCGATGCTCTTCCGCTTTTTCCTGGACATAGGCACGGATGACCCGGACACCGGATACGGATTCGAGAACCCTGTCATTCAATTCGCCGAACGCGTCCTGGGCAGCAGTGAACCTGGCATGGATTTTCTTTCCGTAAAGGTTTATGAGCATCGCCATGATTGGCAACGGCACAATAGAAAAAAGTGTCAGCTCCCAGCTGATGAAGAAACCCATCGTGAACAAGATTGTCAGCATGAAGATACTTGAGTCCACAAGAGTCAGGACACCAAACCCTGCCGTGACAGAAATAGCCTTCAAGTCATTTGTCGCCCTTGCCATCAAATCACCGGTTCGGTTTTTCTCGAAGAATGCAGGGGTCATTTTCAACAAATGCTGCATGAAATTCGTGCGAAGCTTTCTTTCAATCAAGAACGCCCCACCGAATAGTTGATACATCCAGATGTAAGTAATGGCATAAGTGATGGCTGTAATGGCGACAAGTGCCCCGATATATTTCAGGATCAGGGTTTGCGACATGGTGCCAAGCTGGATTGAATCGATTGCCATCCCGACAATTTTTGGCGGAAGCACATCAAGGATCCCGGCTATGGTCAATAAGATGACCGCAACACTATATCGTTTCCAATTTTCTTTAAAAAACCAGCTTAGTTTAGATAACACTGATAACAAAGTAAACAGCTCCTTCCGATTTACCGGACAATTCTAACCGCTTTCCAGCTTTTCAATTTTGATTGCTTCTTTGTCAATTGCCTTGTTCATTTCAATTCCTCCTCGTTCGGTGAATAAGGAATGGTCGTCTAACGGAATGTTAATGCTGAATTTCAAAATGGACTTAAAATGCCCTTACACGGAATCAACGAAGGTCACCTTTAAACCGAACACTGTGGCCCAATCGTTCGTCCACGACTGGTTACGGCTTGCCTAGTTGAACCATCATTCCTGGGAAGAACATAACTTTCCCTAAAAAAAGACATACCGCAGCATGCGATATGTCTTGTCATGGCATTGAAGACAGAAAAAGGCACACGTCACGTTTTTATGCGTAACCGGTGCCTTCATAGCTCAAAAAGTTATCCGCATTTGAAAGTCAGCAAAAACAAAAGGGCAGGTTACGAATATTCAGTTGGCCGTTGTTTTCGTTCCAGATCTTGAACATTCCGTAACCCTCCTTTTTAACGTAAATTTCCATTCCTTTTTTAGGTTATCACCATAGAAGCAGAGTGTCAATTCTAATTTTTCTAAACCTTCAGTAACATCACGATTTACCGGAGTGGCCCTTGAATATTTTACGGGCGAAGATTAAATAGAAAAGGAGCGGCATCGGTGCCTGGATCAAGCCAAGAATTCCCCAAAGCCAATAATTATGCCCATGTTTTCGGGCATTCACGAACAGAAAGATGCTTTGCGACAAAAGAATGCCGGCAATCAGGGTAATCTGCCACAGTGCCAATTCGTCCTTCATAGTCTCTCCACCTGCTTCTTGGTTTCTTTATAGCTATAAAGAAAAGCAAAAACGGAAACAGCCCCTTGAAGGACCAGGAAGATTTGCGGCAGCTCCCTCATCACAAATAAAACCACGCTTAAAATAAACAGGGCGCTTAGGATGAATAAGGTCAATTCTCTTCGGTATCTCTTTCTGAGCGCCTCCTGCTCATCGAGTACCAGCTGCTCAAACCATTGCTGATTCGGTGTGGCGGGGGCAAGGGAATCGAGCTGCTCCATTGCTTCATCAAGCTTGAAGGGTGGTTCACTAAATTCCTTCTCTCTTATTTCACTATTTGGTCGTATTCGTTTTTGGTCTGTCATCCAATTTCAACTCCCTTCGCACTGCCAGAAGAGCATGGTGCACCCTGGATTTTGCCGTTCCTGATGCAATATTCAGGGTTTCTCCGATTTCATCATATGAATAGCCGTAATAATGCTTAAGCACAAGCGGAATCCTCATTTCCTCCCCAAGCTTGCCAAGTGCTGCCAGCGCATCCGTCCATTCCTCATTCCTTGACTCCATCTGCCACTGGAGCCTGCGGATTGCTGCCTCTCCTTCATTCCATTCCCGCTCCCGTTTTTTCCTGCGCTGCTGATCGATATATATATTCGTAGCAATTGTGATCAGCCACGAAGAAAACTTTGATTTCCCGCTGAACAGATGGATTTTCTCGACGCATTTAGCCATTGCTTCCTGAGCGATATCCTCTGCCAGATCAGGATTCATTGTGATTTTCATCAAATACTTAACCAATATCGGATAATGGCTCCGAAAAAGGATGGCAAATGAGCGGTGGTCCCCTTTTTTAGCAGAACGGATCAGTTCTATCTCATTCATTGATCAAGCCTCGCTTTCCAGCCAACCTCTTACGTGATTTCTTTTAATTTACTACTTATTAGACGGATAGGGCAAAATTTCGTTCAAAGAAATTTAACAGTCCATACTAAAAGCCTACCCAATCAGGTTTCTTTTATTAAAAGACGGGTAATATTTTACTAGCTTATAAAAATAACAAATTGTTATCCAAAGGAGTCATAGATATGAAAGAAATCATGTCATCAAATGTGATGGTTCAAAAAAGGTTCACAATGAAAAAGATGCTTGATATATACCAGGCAGCAAAAAAGCTGAACGGAACAACCTATTTATACAGCCGGCAAAAGGCTGTAGAAGCCTCTTCTTTATCGAAGTTGGTATCCTTCCTGCTGACAGTTGAACCAAACACAACTTTGAAAATTATCATGGAAGGCAATGATGTCGAGCCGCAACTGGGAAAATTAACAAAAATGCTGACAAACGAAGCATCCGTATTAAGCGTAAACCGCAAGCGGATCCTTGATTCTACTGGTTCATTCCAAGTTTAAAATAGAAGTCCGATAGATATGTATTGAGGTGAATAAGATATGATTAGAACTATTCTAATGATCATCGGCGCGATCGTCGTCATCAGCGCTATCATTAACTGGTTATAAACCAATAAAAGGACCTGCTCAAAAAAGCAGGTCCTTTTTCTATGTAATCCTCAGCTGGTCCTTGTTATTGCTGGTTTATTCTCAGCAAGCGGGGCAACCAAGGATTGGTTAAGGCTTTAGCGTCCATCCCCCTAAAGTTCTCCAATCTGTTCATTGCTCTCTTCCCATACACTATTGTTAACTAACAGCTATTTGGTAGTCGTTCCATAGTCCCTCTGAACTTACTACTGGAAGCTTTTACATATAAAAAGGGATGGATGTGCTTCAAATAGCCATCCGTCCCTTTTTTGTGTGAAGCTCACATCTTCCCACTAGTTTTAGCCGTCCCCAGTCCCACCAGTATCTCCCTCGCTAGTATCGCTTCCGGTTGTATCACCAGTATCTCCCTCGCTAGTACCGCTTCCGGTTGTATCACCGGTATCTCCCTCATCGCTCCCATCAGTGCCGCCAGTGTTGTTTCCATCACCGCTCCCGGTTACAGGTTCCTCTCCTGTACTGCCGCCATCGCCTTCAGCAGCGGAATCACCATTATTGGTGCGTGATTCACCATCATTTCCATCCCCCGTCACGGCCGCTCCAGTTCCTGTTGTCGAAGCTTTAGATTCTTTTTCTTTTCTGCCTTTTTCCTCTTTATTTTTCTTATTCCATTTTCCCTTCAATTTCTTTGCTTCTTTCTTCATTTTTTCTTTAAATTGATTTACCGTTTTTGCGTGCTTTTCGCGCTTAATTTCCTCTTTATACTTAGATATAGGCGGGACATTGAATGATTCTGCCTTCTTGCCTTCCAGGGCTCCAGACATGAAATCTTTGAAAACCAAGGCTGCTCCTTCGCTGCTTGTCGTCGTCAAATAATGTTTTTTATCGGTTTTGTCATAGCCTACCCAGACCGCACCTACAAGCTGTGGTGTGTAGCCAACAAACCATTGGTCTTTCGTTCCCTTGATGCCTTCGATTGGCACCTGGGTGGATCCGGTTTTTCCCGCTACCTCCCTTCCTTCAATCCGTGCACCTTTCCCTGTCCCTTCTTCGACTGCTTCCATTAGCATGGTTGTCATCTTGTCGGCTGTCTCTTTTGAAACGGCCCTGTTCTTCTTGCCCTCCCACTCAGCGATTATCTTTCCTTCTTTATCCACTATTTTTGTAATCGCATGGGCTTCATTCCGTTCTCCTTCGTTTGCAAATGCCGAATAGGCCTCGGCCATCTTCACTGGCGAGACACCATGTGACAAGCCTCCTAGCGACAATCCAAGAGTCCGGTCTTTCTGCGGATCCAGGCTGATTCCAAAGCTTTTTGCCGATTCCATTCCTTTCTCAATGCCGACTTTATCCAATAGCCAGACAGCCGGCACATTCAATGAATCCCTGAGCGCCTCATACATTGGTACTTCCCCTCGATATTCCCCTTTATAATTTTTAGGCTTGTAATCTTCAAACTCAAATTCTTCATCCTTCAGCAAATCCGTTATCTGCCATCCTTCTTCCAAAGCAGGCGCGTAAGCAGCAAGAGGCTTCATTGTTGAGCCGGGCTGCGCCTTTAATTGGGTCGCCCTGTTGTAGCCACGGAAAACATGTTCACCTCGGCCGCCAACAAGGGCCCGGATTCCACCCGTTTTCGGGTCGAGCAGGACCGCGCCACTTTGTACCAATTGTTTGTCAGTTCCCTCGGGAAAGAGCTCATTCTTTGCATACGTGTCTTCGAGTGCTTTTTGCATCGACACATCAAGCTCGGTATAAATATGGAATCCGCCTGTCAAAATCTCCTCCTGGGTCAAACCGTACCTTTTGATAGCTTCATCGATTATATGGTCGAGATAATATGGATACTGTCCAAGCAGCGGATCACCATCATTCTTGTTCAGCACAATCTTCTCCGCTGTGGCATCGTTGTATTCTTTTTCCGTGATGAAACCGTGTGTTTTCATCATTAAAAGCACAACATCTCTTCTTTCCATTGCCTTTCCGTAATTCTTGTAAGGATCCAGGGCTGATGGAGCTTTAATCAAGCCAGCAAGCGTTGCGGCTTCACTTAGGGACAAATCCTTGACATCCTTGGCGAAATACCCCATTGCCGCCCGTTTGATTCCCCAGCTGCCATTTCCAAAGTATATTCGGTTCAAATACATTTGCAGGATCTCATCTTTCGAATATTGCTTTTCGATTTCCCTTGCGAGGAAGAATTCTTCCAGCTTTCTTTTATATGTTTTCTCAGCTGTTAACAAGGCATTCTTGGTTAGTTGCTGCGTGATTGTACTTCCCCCCTCAACCACTTCACCAGCTTTGACATTTTGGACAAAAGCCCTGGAGATCCCAAGCAAATCAACACCCTTGTGCTCGTAAAAACGGTGGTCTTCAATTGCGATAACCGCATTTTTCACATGTTCGGGAATCTCCTCAATCTTCACGCCTCCATTTTTTGAAGATGATGGCTTGCTGGCCACTTTTTCATTAACATCATAAATAATGGTTGACTGGGCCAAATCTGCATTCAGTTCGCTTATGTCCGCTCCTTCTGAATAAACATGGAAGAAGCTTAAAAAGGCCAGAACAGCAGTGGAAATGGACAACATCACAATCTGTGTCATATGCATCCTTTTCCAGCCATGAAGAAAACGGCTCGTCATTGAATTTTTTCTCACTGGACACCCCAACCTTTTAAAATAGTTTAGAAAATATGACATTTTCATTTACCCATTTTTCAAAAGGTATAACACATATTGCCTATAACCAAGGCAAAAAGGCATATAGAAAACTTGCCAGGAGGTGGGCCGAGGGACGTAGCTGAACGAGGCCGATTGGCTGCTTTGATTTACTGAATGCTGTTTGTAAATAAAAAAACCAATCGGTCATCCAAGCCGATTGGTTCATCTACTTTTCCACTAGCACGTCTGGCTTTCCTTGCTTGCAGTCCTCGGGGACAGCAACATTTCGCTCGCGTAAAAGTGTTTCCATATACATATAGACAATTTGTTTCGTTTGGTCATCTGCCTGGATGATATCCAAATGCTGCAGGCATTTCCTGATTGTCGGATGAACCGTCATTTGTGATGCCATACGACCCCCTCCTTTCTTTTCTCTTTTTCGGCCGACTCTATCATACATTTCTTGTTATTAAAAAATTCGCCATTCACCTTCTATTTCAGGGGGTGCAAAAGTCCCAAGTGATATTTTTAGTTAAAAACGGGTATTGAACATGTAAACCCTTTCAAGTTTGTGGTGGACGGGAATCATTTGGAAAGTCTGGCACAGCCGATAAATAAATAACGGGAGTGTGAAGTTGCATGTCTGAGTTCAAGAAAGTGGTGGTTGCGTATGACGATTCTGAAGGCAGCAAGAAGGCCCTGCGGTTGACTAAGGAGATGGCGAAGGTCCGTCCGGAGATGATGATTATCGTTGTCCATGTATTTGAAGATAAAGTCAAGAATGTTACGGTTGAAGCAAATGAGCAATCAATGGAGCCCCTGCCAATCAATAACTATCCCGCAGATGGAATCCAGGTGCCTCCCCTCGCGTTTGAACAAAGATCGGTTGAAAAAGCTGAACATGCCATTGTCACAGATAGCACGGAACAGGCAGAATACAACGCTAGATTGGAGCTGTCTGCTATTAACGCAGATGTGAAGTTCAAAGTTTTGGAAGGGAACCCGGCTGAGAGCATTTGCGATTATGCAGGGGAAGTGGACGCCGACTTGATCATTATCGGCCATTCATCCACCGAGGGCCTCAAGCGAAAGCTGCTTGGGGGCGTCAGCCAAAAGGTTGCCAACCATTCTCCATGCCATGTCCTGATTGCAAAATAGCCTGCAATAGGTCTGAAGCAAGAAAAGCCAGCTTTGCTGCTGGCTTTTCTTCATCATTTTTTTCTTTCATCGGCGAGTTCCACCAACCGTTCTTTTGTTTCTTGTTCTTCAAAACTGCTGAAGATCCGAAAATCATCTTCATCCAGGATCCTGTAATGCTGGCTAATAATATTCTGCTGCATGACAAATCCTCCAGCCCTTTCAATCTCTCGCCACCAGACTTTGCCACCGAGCGTTTTTTCCTTACGATAGTCTGTTCCCTCATGCGCTACTGTCTCCAACACTTCAAGAGGTTCGTCCCCAAAAAGGAATTGAATGGTCTCTGTTTCCCTGAAAAGTGCGCAGATCGTTACAACTGTCGACCATCCTGCTTCGACCCTGCCTTTTTCAATCTGAACAAGCGTTTTTTTTGAAATCCCAATGATATCAGCCATTTTATCCTGTGTATAACTTACTTCTGCCCGCAGGACTTTTATTTTTTCGGAAACCCTCATGATGATTTCTTCTCTTGTCATCAGCTTCATCCCTTTAGTTCTTTTAGTGTAATATTACACCCTTTATAACCATTTGAAAATGAATTTAATCCTATTTCAGCCTTTTTTCTTGATTACCGTTAAGCATCCTGGTTTCTGAGAATCATTCCGAAACCTTCCAAAGCGCTTTGGTATGCTTCCCAAGAGATACCACAAATCAGGATCGTACCGAAAAAGCGACATACCTCCGCAAAACGCTGTTTTCGTAAACTTTGTTGTTTTTAATAAATGATTAATTGCAACTCCAGGTTGCTCGCTTTCCGAGGAGCTTGAGTTGAGCCTCCTTTGCGCAAAAGCACCTGTGTGGTCTCAACTTTCCCATTGATCCTGCCGGAGTCTTGCACCCTCCGTTCCAATCAATCTTTTCGAACGATTTGTTTCTATTAAAATTGATTCAGAAAACAACAATCTTTTCGAAAGCGGCCTTGCAAAAAGACGGGGACAAATGAAAAAGGATGCAAAAGCGCATCCATCCCTTCTCACTTTCCATGTTGATCCTTTACCGTGCTGCAGCTGCTCGAACAGGAGCTTTGGAGCGAGCAGGCTGCACACTTACCTTGCTTTGACTTGCTGATAAAACGGTAAAACGCCCAGCCGGCATATCCAAAAATCGCTGATCCAATCAATATATTCACCAACATTTTTACATTTCACCTCTTCAAGTTCAACTTAATCCAATAAGCTTTCCACCTTGATAGATTAGCAGTGACAAACCATACGCAATGGCTAACGCATATCCAATCGAAAAAGCAGTCCATTTCGCTGAGCCAGTTTCTTTATAGATCGTTGCCGTTGTCGCTAGGCATGGAATGTACAGCAAAATGAATACCATGAAGCTGTAAGCGGCTAGCGGTGTATAGTGAGTTGCCAGAAGCCCCTGCAATCCTGCTTCATCCGGTACAAAATAAATGATATTCATGGTAGAGATGATGGATTCTTTGGCCAGGAAGCCTGTCAACAGCGATGCCCCGGCCTGCCAGGTGCCAAAACCGAGAGGCGCAAGCAATGGAGCGAAGAGCCCGCCTATCGCAGCCAGGTAGCTGTCATCCATATGGACATTTGCTCCTTCAGGTCCTGCATATGCCAGGAGCCAAATCAGGACTGATCCTGCAAAAATGAAAGTTCCAGCCTTTTTCACGAAGCCCTTTCCTTTGTCCCAAGTGCTTCTCCATAAGGCTCTTGCTTGTGGAAGCCGGTATGGAGGAAGCTCAATGACAAACAGTGACGTTTCCCCTTTTAAAAGTGTTTTTGAAAAAACCTTGGCAAGAATCAACGCAATTGCCACTCCCAGTACATAAAGGCTTAATACGACAAGCGCCTTGTACTTTAAGAAAAATGCCCCTACAAACAACGCGTAAACCGGAAGACGGGCTGAACAGGACATCAAAGGAGTAAGCAGGATGGTCATAAGCCTTTCCTTGGGTGTCTCGATCGTCCTTGCCGCCATGATCCCTGGAACATTGCAGCCAAAACCGATCATCATTGGAATGAAGGCTTTCCCATTCAGTCCCACCGTTTCCATGAGCCGGTCCATCACAAGTGCCACTCTGGCCATATAGCCTGAATCCTCCAGCAAGGAAATGAAGAAGAACAAGATAAAGATTTGCGGTACAAATACAAGTACGCCACCGACACCAGCAACAATCCCATCAATGACCAGATCCTTGATGAACTCTGAGGCCCCTGCAGCGGAAAGCGCTAAAGAAATCCCTTTCGTGACCGGTCCTGATAACAGGGAATCGAGCGCATCTGACAGCGGGAAACCCAACCAGTCAAAGGTAAGCATGAACATCAGATACATCAGGGATAGAAAGATTGGGATCCCGAGGAAACGATTCGTGACGATTAAATCAATCCGCTCGGTCAGCGGAATCTTTTTGTTGCCCGTCTTCGACGTTGAGAGCGAGACAATTTTATCAATTGCTTCACTCCTCTTTCTATATATGGCCTGATCAAGTTGTTCGCTTTTGCCCTCCATCCTTCCATGGGCGGCAGAAACAGTTTCGATAAGGGCTTCTATGTTATCAGCCGAGATGATTTCCTCCAGGTAACTCCTTACATAAGGATTCCCTTCAAAGAGCTGTAAAGCCAGCCAGCGAACGGAAAGATCGGTAAGATCGGAGATTTCATTTTCTAGCTTGTGAACCCCATCCTCGATGGCTTTTCCGTAATAAACAAGATTCGGATTGCCCGGTCCTGCCTTCTCACTAGTCAGCATCTCCGCTAGGTTGTCGCAACCCTTTCCAGTCCTCGCGACAACAGGTGCTACTGCAACTCCCAATGATTCGGAAAGAATATCGGAATTGATATGGATTCCCCGGCTTTTGGCGACATCCAGCATATTTAATCCAATGATCAGGGGAGCTCCGTATTCCAACAGCTGAATTGTCAAGTGCAGGTTTCTTCTTAATTGGGAAGCATCGAGAATATTGAGGAGCTTCTGGAATGGCTCATTCAAGAAAAATTTCGTCACGACCCCTTCATCCTTTGAAAGAGGGTTCAGTGTATAAACACCTGGAAGGTCGATCAGCTGATCCTTGCCATTTTTGAAGACTCCGACTTTCTTTTCGACAGTCACACCGCTCCAGTTCCCTACATATTCATACGAACCTGTCAGGTTATTGAACAATGAAGTTTTCCCGGTATTCGGGTTGCCAATCAACGCAATATCCATCATACTCTCTCCACTTCGATCCTGAGTGCTTCCTTCCTGCGGATGCCTACACACTGCCCGCATGATTCAACCATTACAGGTCCTCCAAAAGGAAGGATACATTTAACGCAGACCTCTGAACCTTCTGAAATTCCCAGGTCCAGCAGCCTCCTCCTGACAAACTTATCTGCTCCTGCAGTATTCATGATCCGGCCCTTTTCACCAGTTTTAAGTTTTCCCAGCACAGCCATCACCTTTTTCAAAAATAATATGAATCTAATTGAGAACCATTCTCTCTTTTGAGTAGACCCGTTCAACTTCACAGAACTTTTATTCCCAGCCGGAATCTAAATGAGAATGATTATCTTTATTTAACCAAGATTCAAGCAAATTCACTGTGATATAAATCACAAAATTAACCTGTAACCCATCCATTCACCCGAAAATCCATATAATTGACACTAATTCCTTGTGGTTACAAGTCGAATTCCAGAAAAGCAAAAAAACTTACGAGGCACAACTAACTCATCGGTTTGTTGTGCAGCGTATAAATAAAGAGCTGATGATGCAATTGGTTAATCAATGGACCCTTGGATCGGATGAAAGATTTGCGACAGACCACGGATGAATTGCAGGAGACCAAGCAGAAAAATAACAAGGATATCTTTTCCCCTATCCCTGTCCATACGACAAAAACAGCCAACAATGCCTAAAAACATAAGTCTTTAGTCCCCTTTTTCAGATTCGACTCTGTCCGCTATATGTTGTTGATTTTCGACAAAGGGAATCCTTCTCACACACCGAATCTTTTATTGAATAGCAAAATGGGGGATTTTTAATCATGAGGCCAATAACTCAAAATCGGCTCCTTGGCTTTCTGATCAATGAAAAAGAAAGCCTGATCAGTGAATGGAATGACAAGATCATTATCTCGGTGGAGGATCCTTTCAAGGACAAGATCATCAGAAACGCGGATGGAATGTACCATATTATCCTGGAGATATTCTCCAAAGGAAATGATGAAATCGATGAACAGCTTCAAAGATTTGCTTTTATCGTAGGGGAAGAGCGTGTACGTGCAGAAATCAATATCGGGGACTTTGTCTTTAATGTGAACACAGGCAGGTCCGTGATATACAGGCATTTATACAAGCTCAACATGGAATGGGAGGAGCTTCAGGAAACGATTGATCGGATCAATTATTGTTTTGATATGTTCCTGTATTATGCCGTTTCTTATTACAACGAGCAGAAAAACAAAATCATCGAGGAAAAAAACCAATTCATCGACTCAACACATAAAGACCGGCTGACATTGCTTGGGCAAATGACCTCGAGCTTCATCCATGAATTCCGGAACCCACTTACATCCATACAGGGGTTCATCCAGCTGTTGATGGCTGACAATCCTGAAATGAAGTACCTGGACATTATTTCCAGCGAACTGGAACAACTGAACTTCAGAATATCTCAATTCCTGCTGCTTTCAAAGAAAGAATTGA
This sequence comes from Bacillus sp. REN3, assembly GCF_017912555.1. Taxonomy (GTDB): domain Bacteria; phylum Bacillota; class Bacilli; order Bacillales; family Cytobacillaceae; genus Mesobacillus. Next base: position 212,420 of record NZ_JAERSD010000004.1, read on the forward strand.
TTGGCAAGGAAAAAACGTCTTTTTCCCTGAACAAAATGCTCGATGAAGTATTAAATTTCCTTTACCCTAGTATACTTGATACAAATGTCAGGATCATCAAGGAAGTCGTTGATGAAATGATGCTGTTCGGATATGCTGATGAAATCAGGCAAGTCCTGATCAACATCGTTTTTAACGCAATAGATGTATTGAGCCAGTATCGGGATGACCCAAAGATTGAAGTAAAAGGTTATTTCGTCAATGAAACGCATATCAAACTAGAAATTTCCAACAACGGGCCAGTCATACCGGATCATATGCTCAAGACGATTTTTGAACCATTCGTTACGACCAAAACACTGGGTACCGGCCTTGGATTGTTCGTTTGCCGGGAAATCATAGAAAAACATAAAGGAATCCTTGCCTGCTCTTCAGAGCCTGAGAAAACCTCATTCATCATCCTGCTGCCAATCAACAGGCATGAAGAATGACGGCTATCTAACACCGACTAAAAGCCCGTCCTTTGCTTGAAAGGAACGGGCTTTCCAATTGCAGTCTTCCATTACTCTGTATATTCAAATGATTGGCCGGATCGTATCCCGCTGATCGATGTTTTTTCAACATGTTTTTTCTCGGATTCCGCGACGATGACAGCACATGCAGCATCGCCAGTAATGTTCACTGCTGTTCGAGCCATATCAAGCAAACGGTCAATTCCCAGGATCAGCCCTATCCCTTCCACTGGCAATCCGACCGATTGAAGGACCATTGCAAGCATGATCAATCCGACACCCGGTACTCCTGCAGTTCCAATGCTGGCAAGTACGGCTGTCAATACGACCGTGGCAAGTTCCCCAATGGAAAGGTCGATTCCATATACCTGGGCGATAAACAATGTTGCCACTCCCTGCATGATGGCGGTTCCATCCATGTTGATGGTAGCCCCAAGGGGCTGCACGAAGCTGCTGACAGATTCAGGTACTTTAAGATTCTTTTGCGCTGTTTCCATCGAAACCGGCAGTGTGGCGTTACTGCTTGAAGTACTGAAAGCAATTCCCATGGCCGGCGAGAATCCCTTGAAAAATTTCAAAGGGTTCATCCTTCCCAGGAAGTAGACACTTGAACCATATGTGGCCAAAGCATGGAGAACCAAAGCAAGGATCACGACAAGCATATATATTCCCATAGCCTGGATCGCATCAAGCCCCTGGCTGCCAATCGCCGTGGCAATTAAGCCGAATGTTCCATACGGTGCAAACTTCATGACGAGACCGACAAGATACATCATGATGTCATTCCCTTGTTCAATCAGCCTGAAGATGCCTTTTGTTTTTTCGCCAAGCGCTGTCAATGCTAAACCAATGAAAATCGCAAAAACAATGATCTGAAGCATATTTCCAGATGTAAGAGCTTCAAACGGGTTGGCCGGAATCAAATTCAGCATCGTTTCGCTGACAGGCGGCGCTTCTTCCGCTTTAAAGTCTGTACCCTTTGTATCGAATTCTCCGATCATTCCAGGCTTGATCAGGAATGAAAGCGAAAGTCCGATAATAATCGCGACCGCGGTTGTCATCAAGAAATAACTGATTGTTTTAAAGCCAATCCGTCCCAGTTTCTTGGGATCGCCAAGACCTGCTGTCCCGAGAATGATGGAAAATAACACAATTGGCACAACAAGCATGCTGATTAGGTTGATAAAAATCTTCCCAAGCGGCGTGAACAGAAATTTATCTAAAATTGAGAATACTTCAGGTGAAAAAATATTCAAAATCAATCCTGTCAAGGCACCCAGACCAAGACCTATTAAAATCTTTGTTGTTAATTTCATGTGTTTCCTCCCCAGAAAAAAGTTTAAAAATAGACGTAAATTCTTTTTCCCCTATTTTAAACGCTTAAACCTCATCAACCCAATATGAAATAAGTACCATTCTTTACAGGAGGATGTCATGTTGACCTTAACGATTGATTCTGAGCTTATGCTTCAAGCTTTTCAGACTTATCATGCCGAAGAGCTTTTCCGGTTGGTAGATGACAACCGTGAACATTTGCGGAGATGGCTGCCATGGGTCGATGATATGGTTTTTCCTGGCCAATTCCAATCCGTCATTCGTGCATGGGAGCAGCACTTTTATGAAAAGAAAGGTTATTTTCTGGCAATCCGCTACAAAGGAGAGTTAGCAGGTACAATCAGCCTCCATGGTATAGACTGGATCCATTCACAGACAAGCATCGGTTATTACCTTGCGAAAAAAATGGAGGGAAAAGGCATCATGCATAGAGCGGCCAGGACAGCCATTGGGTTGGCTTTTTATCACCTTGGCTTGAATCGAATCGAAATCCGCTGCGGTCGGGGGAATCTTAAAAGCCAGGCGATCCCTTTGAAGCTTGGTTTCAAGCCTGAAGGAATCATCCGGGATGGAGAATTTTTAAACGGAAACTTCCACGATTTATTTGTATATGGAATGCTGGCGAGAGAATGGCATTCGCACCAGTCAGAAGGGAGGTTTCGCTTATGAATTGATAAATTCAGAATTTTCTAATATAATATATCCAGTACTTCATACTTTATGGTATTGTTTCATACACTTATAACAACCATATTTTATTCTCACATTCCATTTACTTGATATGGTATAATAATTCTTAAATGATTAGAGCTGAGGTGGTATGATGGGGTAATCTATCGTATCAGGAAAATAACAGCAAAAGAATCGGAGTAAGCCGCTTACGATGATCCTGGCCCTGGCTGCAAAGCCGATCGGGAAGGGCCGCAATAATATTTAAGAAAGAAATACGCCTGCTCTATGGCAGGCTTTATTTTCAGTTTATCAGGAGGTGACTCCTTACCCGTACCATTCGGGCTAAGGGAACTTATTTGGACATATTTAACTTGGTTTGGATAGCCATTTTAATTGCTTTAACGGCATTTTTTGTTGTCTCGGAATTTGCAATCGTTAAAGTGAGAAGTTCCAGAATCGACCAATTAATCGAAGAAGGGAATAGAAAAGCTGTTGCTGCCAAAAAAGTGATTTCCAATCTGGACGAATACTTATCCGCCTGCCAGCTTGGGATTACTATTACAGCGCTGGGAATCGGCTGGCTTGGCGAACCGACAATCGCGGCTGGGCTTGAAACGATTTTCCATCGCTTCGATATCCCGGAATCACTTGTTTCAGTTTTATCAATCGGGATTGCTTTTGCCATCATTACATTTTTGCATGTCGTGGTTGGCGAACTGGCACCAAAAACATTGGCGATACAAAAAGCTGAACTTGTGGCCCTTAATACTGCCCGTCCATTGATCCTTTTCTACAGGATCATGTACCCATTCATTTGGGCTTTGAATGGATCAGCTCGCCTGGCAACAGGCCTTGTCGGCTTAAAGCCTGTTTCTGGACATGAGTTGGCTCATTCTGAAGAGGAGCTTCGAATTATCCTTTCTGAGAGCTTCAAAAGTGGCGAAATCAACCAGTCAGAGTTTAAGTATGTAAATAAAATCTTTGAATTCGACAACCGGATCGCGAAAGAAATCATGGTGCCAAGGACGGAAATTGTATCTCTGTCCAAAGACCATACGCTCGAAGAGTTCCTTCAAATTGTCAAAGAAGAGAAATTCACCCGCTACCCAATCATTGATGGAGACAAGGACCATATCGTCGGCTTGGTCAATATCAAGGAAGTAATGACGGATTTGATCAACGAGCAAGGCCAATCAAGAAAATCGCTGGATTCGTATACCCGCCCGATCATCAGGGTCATCGACAGCATCCCAATCCACGATTTGCTTGTCAAAATGCAAAAGGAACAGATCCATATGGCGATCCTTATGGATGAATACGGCGGGACTTCAGGACTGGTGACAGTTGAAGATATTCTTGAGGAAATCGTCGGGGATATCAGGGATGAATTCGACCTGGATGAAGTCCCAATGATCCAAAAGATAAAAGACGGCCATTTTATCATCGATGCAAAGGTTCTTGTCAGCGAAATCAATGACCTTTTTGAACTGGATATTAACGACGAAGACGTCGACACAATCGGCGGCTGGATGCTGACCGAAAATTACGAAGTGAAGCAGGGCGATGTGATTGACTTCAGCCCCTATCTTTTTAAAGTCCTTGAGATGGAGGACCATCATATTAAATATATTGAAGTCATAAAACAGCAGGAACCAGAAAAATCTGCTGAACCAATCCTTATCAATAACACAGAGGTTTTATCATAAGCAGAGGCTGTCCAAATAACTTTGGGCGCCTCTTTTCTTTTGCTTGTAAAACAACCCGATGATTTGCGCTCCAGGCACTTCGACGGACAGGAGGTCCTAGTGCCGACTTTGCCGCAGGATGCGGCGGTTTCAGTCGGCCGCTTTCCGCATGCGTGCCGGATTGTCCACACCGCTGGGGACAGACTGGACTCCGGCGTGTTCCTTCCTCTCTACAAAGGCGGCGGCCGTCCGGCATTCCATCCAAGGATGATGTTGAAAATCATCCCCTATGCCATGAGACTCTACTCTTCCCGCATCATTTGCCCAACAGCTGGAGCTTTTGGGGCAGCCTCTCAGTTTTCATTATTCAAGCTTCCAGGTCTGGATGTCGTCCGCTTCGATGATTCCCATTATGACATCATCAACATCGGGATCTTCCAGCACCGTGTCCCTTACCCTGAACTTAATGTCGTCCGCATCTGCCAATGTCAGCCCTTTGCGAAGCTCAAGATAGCTTTCAACGTGGTATTGCCGTCCTTCCTGGACAACCCTTAACGTATTGATGTCAATCACATCCGGATCCGAGAGGATTGCTTTTGCAATCCGGTCCTCCACTACCTTCGGCGCAGCAACGCCAATCAAGCCAATTGTATTCTCATAACCGATTTTCAAGGCAATCACAATCAAGAGTATCCCAATCAGCAATGTACCGATTCCATCCAGCAAGTAGAAACCGGTCACATGTGCGAGGACAATTGACAGCAATGCCAGCAATGCACCCGAAGTGGCAATCAGATCTTCATAAAAGACAAGCCTTGTCGGCGGTGATGCGAGGCTCACATTCTTGAATGCATGGGTTACGATTCCGAATCCTTTGGCATCACTCCGTGTTTCATGGGCAATTTCCTTCATCGCCTTAATCAGGATCCCGCCATCGACTAGCACAGCGAGAATCATGATTGCCACATTCAATGCCAAATTGGATGAAGCTTTTGGATCCTGGATAAGCTGCCAACCCTTTAACACAGTTTCATAAGCCATGATGGAAATGATGATGACAGCAATCAGGACAAACAAATTCACTACCCTTCCGAACCCAGTCGGAAAGCGCTTCGTCGCTTCTTTCTCAGAGATTGAACTTCCGATGAATACGAAGAATTGATTCAGCGCATCCGCAACCGAGTGGAGGGTTGTTGCCATCATAGTGCCACTGCCGCTGATGCTTGCTGCAACACCCTTGCATACTGCAAGAAAAGTGTTGCCAAGGGCTGCAATCCCCGAAGATTTATTTCCTCTTTTAAAAAAGTCAATCAATCCCATTGCTTCACCCGCTTCATAGTTTTTCGTTTTTTTACATTTTTCACGTACTACCCGACTTTAAACCTTTTTTGAAATGTTGAAATGTTGAGATAAGAAAAACCCGCCAATGGCGGGCCATAAGTCGATGAGGCAGCATGACGCGGAAGATCCCTATTTTTCTTATCTGGACTGGGCACTTGGCCGCACAGGACCCGGATCAGGAGCGCATCATTCCAGTTCAAAGAATCATCCTGTACCTGCCACAAAAAAAGCCCATCAGGAATATCCCAATGGACCGTTAAGATGGACACCAATCATGTTCGGCTTTTGGACGCTTGTGCGACCCTGCGGTTATTCGAAAAGAGCCGCTGCTTGATATTTACATAAATATCCTCAACAAGCAATTCTATGCCAATCGCTGTCAACGAGAAGATGTTCGCGTAGTGTTTTTTGACCTCCCATTTCAGTTCATGCTTACCGCAAATACTGTATTTGTTCACTTCCTCCATTTCCTTGCTCAGCAAGGCAAGCTGCTTGCTTTTTTCCTGCTCTGGCAAGTTGATGATTCCATCGATTTTTTCAATGTATTCAAGCGACTTGGCGATTTTTTCGTTGACTTCATCGTGGGTTTTCTTATCTACGAGATTGTATTTCAGCTTGAAGGCATTCAAGTTTTTGGCTGATTCGTAGGTAGATTTGACGATTTCGTCCCTCGTCATATAGTCGGTTTCAAAGCTGAGCATATACTTCCAGGAGGGCTGTGTGATTGCCTTCCGGTGGTCTTCGATTGAATGGCAAAACTTCTTGTAACCGTATTTCTCTGGATGCTCGAAAGCAGGGCTTGCAGGGTCAAGGAACGGCGCCAGCGGTGCGACAAAGTAAGACAGCCTTTTATCCTCGCCGCATGCGTTATGGATTTCTTCACAAAAATCGACATTATCAAGGGCGCTTTGGTAATCCTGATGCGGAATGCCAACCATGAAGAAAATATCGATTTTCTTGCAGCTATGCTTCAATGCTGCCTGTAGTGTTTCAATCACTTTCGCATTCGTGCAATTGAACTTGCCATTAAATCGGCGGATTTTCTCATCATGCGTCTCAAGGGTCAATTCAATGCTGTATTTTGGCACGACCTTTTCGATTTTCTTGAAAAAGTCTTCATTCGCGTATTGGAATAACTCAAAGACAAGTTCATTCTTCAGGTTGATTTTTCCAAGGCGCTCGAAAAACTCATCAACGTACGCATTGCCCGCCTGGCGGATATCATGCAGGATGAAAATCGGCGCCCTGCTGAATCTCTGGATAAAGAGGATATCTTCCACCAGCTTCTCAGGAGACCGGACCGCAAGCTTTTTCCGGTTGCAGTTATCTTTGTATGATTGCTTGGAGCCCCCGCAAATCAGGCAGCCCTGCGTACATCCCTTCGCTGTCAGGATGGCGGTGTTCGGGTACTGGAGCCATCCATTATAGGGAAGAGGATCTAGGAAGTTTTTGTACTTGAAAACCGATTTGATCGTATAGCGATAACCAGGAATATCGAATTCGTCCAGACTGTCAGGGACATGGCTCAAAGGATTATAGACTGGTTTCCCGCCGTCCTTCCAGGTCAGATTCGGGATGCCTCCGAAAAGCCGGGAGCCATTCTTGAACTGATTGATAAGAAGGAGCATTAATTTTTCAGTCGCATCCCCTCTCATAACAAAGTCAATGAACGGATATTCGATTAGTTCTTTATGATAATACGTTGCAGATAAACCGCCAAAAATCATTGGAGTATCAGGATGGAAGCCCTTAACGATTTTTGCCAGTTCAATGCTGCCATGGGCATGCGGCAGCCAGTGCAAATCGATTCCAAAAGCTTTAGTCTTTATTTTTTTCAATTTCTTCTCGACATCGAATTTCTCATCCATCAGCATCCGGTTGGCAATGTTGATGATTTTCACCCGCAGCCCTTGCCGTTCAAGGTATTCTGCAATGCTCGTCAATCCGATCGGATACATTTCAAAAACAGGGGATGACGGGACCACATCACTGATTGGCCCAGCAAGGAGCGCGTTTTTCCTGAAATCATAGACGCTTGGGGCATGAAGCAATACTAAATCGTATTTCAAAGGAATCACCTCGACAGAAAATTTGCTTCAATAAATAGGTAAATGTATGATTACACTTTAATCATAACCCTTTCGCTCTGCGCCCCATCTCCGCAATGATATCGATTTTGTGAACACCAACAACCACCTCGGAATGTAAGCGTTATCAATGCATATATATAGAGGTTTAGGGGATTTTTGAAAGTTTTGTGCATAAAGAATAACGTATGGCATGCATCAAGCCACTCACAGCAACCCAGCCGTACCACGCCAGATTTATTATTCCAGCCTGACTTAGTCCGGGGAGAGTATACATCCTCTTGCTGAAAAAATTCACTGTGAATGTATTCGATAAGGATAAGTAGCATATAAAATAACAGTCAATTAATACAGCCGCATTTTCCTTAAAGCTGCCGCTTCGTTTATGTTTTGTGGGCGCTGACACCAGCCTCTTCCAGACAAGTCCCGAAGATAAGCAATGTAATGATAACCCTTATCCCAAGAACTATAAGGCTGCTTTTCCATGAAATAGCAGCTGTATTTTTTATATTATCGTTTTAATAAGCTATGGATTCGAATCGGAAAAATGAGGGGACCATCATGGAAAATATCCATGATGGCCCCCAGTCTTTCATACAGTTTTCCTATCGCGTCTTCTCACAATGATCATTTCCGGTAGATGGATAGTGTCTCACTCAACAAGTTGGTCCTCAATAAAACGCAACCTCTTAATAATCTTTCCTTCCTTATTTTTAACATAAACATTGTATTCTTTTTCTGATTCAGCATCTGACCAAATTACATAAGCAATTAGATCATTTTTATGATGTTCCAGCCGATCTGTATTCATATAACTTTCATCAGGCTGCCAGTCTCTTGGCAAATCCTCACTTTCCCTATAAAAGGACAGATCAAAAATTCTGTTTTTCCCCTCCATTCCTTTCACTTCTTCTTCCACCGGATGTTCCTTACTGTATTTTCCTACTAATTCTTTCAGTTCTCTTGGATCTTTAGGTGGATTTAGAATCAGATAATGCTTTTTAACAGTCACATTTTCTTCACCCTTTTTATCCAAGATCTGTTCTGTATTGTCAATTTCGAAAACTCTTGTTTCCCCGCTATATACCTCATTATTTTCGCATCCAATTAAATTCATTGGAATTAAGAATATCCCAATCATTAAAACAATCATATTAAAATTCATTTTAATCACTTAATTTCCCCTCAAATGGGACATCCATTTCCATTACAGTCACAAAAGGCTTATACTTCCCATTGTATTCATCATAATGCTGTAAGACAAACCAGGAACGGAATCCTGCTAAATTGACATATACCTTCTCAACATCTGGCTGATCCAACCCAAAATGATCATATAGACGAACACGCATAACTCCTTTAAAGTGATTATCCTTTACAGAAAAATCTTTTACAGATACCGTATTCCCCCAGGTATCATTTACTGTAATGGTAAGTCCGCCTACTCGGTCACTCCAAGAGCTAAACGTTGGGTAACTAGCATTTCTCTGTATATTATTATAAAATTCATTTGTATCCTTTGTGCTTTTATCAAACTTAAGTGCTGCCAAGTTTCCTCCATTTTTCTTTAGCTCGTCGACTAAGGCATTTTTGACAAATTCGACATAGGCTTTCGTTGTTTCATGCTCACTTGCTTCTTTGGTTAAAGTCTCGTTACTGTAATGTTCACCACTTCCCTCCCTGAAATGATTGATCATGTCTAAAATGACATCTTCCATCTCCCCCATAGAGAACAAGCTTGTAGACATATCCTCGAACTCGTAAAAGAGAATACCCGGGAAATATGATTCAAGTAATTGGAGTCTGAACATCCAGCTAATGTCTTTTATTTGATCGTCGGTATAGTCATTTGTTTTCATATCATTGGCTACATTCCCATTTTCATCATGACCTTCTGGCCGGTCTGATTGAAAAATCACTGTATCGGTAAAATCAGAGTACAACGGTCTGGAATCTTCATTATCAAACTTGCCATCTCCGTCACTATCTTTTTGGTCAGGGAAACTGGTTGGAAAGAAACCTTCAAAATGAATTTTAACGCCAAAAATTTCTATCGTAAATGATTTTATTGGCCCCATTTCTTGCCCATCGGTCAAGCCGTCGCCGTCACTATCTTTCTTGTTCGGATCTGTGAAAATGATACCATATGGTGTTTTCATCCCCAGGATTTCATGGATGTCGGATAAGCCATCCCCATCTGAATCTTTTGTATCGATTCCTCCATCACCTGGCTCTTCGCTTGTGATATTGTTATCGCTGCTTGCAGCTTGGCCATCCATATCTGAGTAGTCCATTTTCTTGTTCCAAAGCTCCAACCATTTAGCCTTATCAACAACCAGATATTCACCAAAAGTGTGAGTTTCCGCACTTATCGTATTTTTACTTGTATCCACCACAGCGTTAAGGCTTTCGAACATTTCCTCGGCTTCATTGTAACGGATGATAGCCAGATCATCTTCCGACGTGTCTCCTAGCTTCGCTTCATCATACGTAAACGTAATGCTTGCCTTCTCAAATGTTGACTGGGTATTGATGCTTACAGGAGGGCCAACAATGCCGTGTAAATTAGTTGTTTTATGATTTACTTTGTTTGTACTGCTAATTCTAGTCGTTTTATTAATGTTATCCTTTGCGCTAAACTCCACTTCTACACTTTTGATTTCCGGTTTATCTGGCTGGATCAATGATTTGCTAATTGATTGTTTATAGAGTTCTTGAGAATCCCCGATTCCGTTATTGTCGCTGTCAGCAGCATTCGGATTTGTCTTTAAAGAATATTCATCTCCATCGCTTACCCCATCGTCATCTGTATCATACTTATTAGGCAATGAATTGAACTGATGTACTTCAAATCCGTCGGTTAAACCATCTTGGTCTGTATCTTCCTTAATCAAACTTGTTTGATACGCTTGCTCGTCTTTATTGCTCAGACCATCTTCATCGAGATCTTCATCTGCATCACTTATGCCATTTCGATCTGAATCATATTTTGTCGGGGAAATGGATGATTTAACCTCATATTCAATATTGTCCTGCAATCCATCACCATCTGTATCCTTCTTAAATGGATTCATTCCCTCAAGGAATTCTGTTCCATCTGTTATAGTGTCGCCATCCGTGTCAGCTGGGGATTCAAAGAACTCTTCGCTGAATGAATAGCCTGCTTTTTCAAGTCCGAATAACACTTGTTTATATGCATTCTGATAGGATTTTGATGCAGGGATATCCAGGTCTTTTTCAAGAAAATCATTACCTTTTTCAGACATTTTAATAGCATTATTCAAATGGGCTTTATGCCTATTTCCTTTGTGATCTGCTTGGTCGGAGATATCCTTTAAGATGCCGATCGCATTTTTATTGACAATTTTATCCGATAAATAAAAGTTAAAGAGTATATCTGCAAGTAAGACTTTAGTTGGTTTGTTAAAATCGTTATTTGCCGCATAGCCCGATAGATAGATCGTTAACTTGTGTTTGATTTGCAAGAGCCGATCACTTTTCAGAACCACCTCTTGTATGTACTCCTCTTGGACAGCCTGTTCATATTGGTTAATCAATCGTTGAAGTACAGCAGGGTCATTAAGATCTTTTTGTTTAAAGATCCCCGTCTCATCCTTTTCCGCCACCAGTTTAGGATCAAACTTAGCACCGGTTTCTTTCATTACTTTCTGGAAACGCTTTAATTCATTTATTGCAGTCTGATCATAGATTTGTGCGATTCTGGTGTCCTCATAGAATTCAAAATCACTTAACCACTGCTTTACATTCTCCTCACTAGACGCCTTCTTTTTTCCTTGTTCACCATTGTTATTGCCCTTGGCAACAACCGCTTGCCCAAAACTGCCAAAAATCATTGCAAAGATCAATAAATAACTCAACATACGTTTCACTTTATTTTTCATCGCAATAATCTCCTTTTAAAAGATTCATTGAACCTATTTACGAAATCGCAGTCCCCATCAAAAGAAAAATTGTCAAACTTCTTAAGATGGCGTCATTAAATCAACTCCCTACAAGTTTCATTTTCAATTGCGATAAAGGATGATTGAAAATTTATTACAAAAAAATGGAGAAGATGAATCGTCTGAAAAAACAAATACGGATATTTAAAATTCACCGGATATTCTTTGACCCTAAAATATTTTCGGCCAGTAAACTCATGATGAATCCCGTTTTGCTTCCCGCTGTTATTTATGAAACGGGTCAGGGGGGTGATGTTTTTAGTCCTTAGACTGTGGTGAAATGCAAAAAACAATGAAGAAGGATTAATTAAACAGTAATAATTCTTATAGTTGCTTGAGGGAAAAATTCATTTTTCTCCTTTCCTCCCTAAAAAGTAATTTTAAAAACTAATTATAAGTTTACAGATTTAAAAACTGGATTTTAAGGGAAGGATTTCCTAAATGCTTCCATCAGACTAAAGCATTAATGATTTTGATTAATGCAGCCGATTTTCCTCCAATACAAAATGGACTCTTTACTCCTCCTTGATCGACTACGCTGAGCGCTGGCTGACTAAGACTGCCGCATTCTGATGAAACATTGCCAATTGTACGTCCTGCTCGGCAAAGGGCTCAACTAGTGAATTCATTCCTTTGATATCATTGTGCGGACGATGGCACCTGGACCTGGAAATTTGCACAGGGAAATTCTATACTTCCCCACAAAAAAGACTGCCCTCCTGGAGCAGCCTTTTGCCATTCATCGTTTATCCTGGTCCACCATCAAAACCTGTTCTTCCATCCTTCCAATTTTGAGAAGATGGGAATCCAGTCGCTTATGGATTGTGTTGTATTCCGCGCTATTCCTTACTTCCGTTTTTTCCATCAATTCATGAAGTGCTTTTTCAATCCTTGCACTTTGCAATTCTTCCATCCGTTCAAGCGCCTCTTTGATATCGGTAATGTCTATTTGGTTTGAAGTAACACGGTGCTCAATGCTGTCAACTTTCTCCAGCCGTTCAAGCCGTTTTTCGATTCCCGCAGCCCTTATGTTCAACGCCTCAATCGAGTCTTTTATCCCTTTCAATGTATCAAGGATTTCATTGAAATTCCCTTCCATTATGCATTGCTCCCCTTTTTATTGGCTTAGGGTAATTTTATCACCATAAGACACATTGGTATGTTACAAAACTGGGAACAATCATTGTCTTTGTTCGAAGTTTCGCCACAAAATCCCCCAATATGATCGTAAAAAAATGGATTATTGGTTTCCGGAAGTGACCTTCAATCCAACAATCCCGATCAGTATAAAGGCGACAAACATCAGCCTGAGGATGCTCCTTGGTTCGCCAAACAGGACAATGCCCAAAATGACCGCTCCAGCCGCCCCGATTCCGGTCCAAACGGCATAAGCAGTCCCGATTGGCAGTGTCTTGACCGCCATCGATAAAAAATAAAAGCTGATCACCATGCCAATGGCCGTAACAGCCGATGGAACAAGTTTCGTGAATCCTTCCGTATATTTCAATCCGATTGCCCAGACAACTTCAAAAATACCTGCGATGACTAAGTAAAACCAGGCCATCTTCCTCTCCACCTTCCTCTTCACGAAAAAAACCCGAAAGATATCAACTGATATCTCCCGGGTTTTTGTCCCTCCGTGTACACAGGTGCTCCTGTGCGCCCTCTCTCGGACCAGGCCAGCTCAGCTGCGGAACCCTAGAAGACTTTTCATAGTAGGAATCGTAACATAATAGATCGAAGCAGTCAAAAAAAGCATATTTAGTCATTCCTGGGGAAGGGCACCTTCTAGCCATAATAAACCGTGAAAGGAATCCTGAGGGGTGCATCACAAATAAATGAGGCAGGCTAAAGACCAGTGTCAGCAGCGGATAAAAGAATTGCTTGCCCTGTTCCTTCCTTCCTCCCAATTATGCCTGGTGATTTCCACAGCCGCCATGGTCGGCAAGAGAGAAAAAATGATCATTAAAGCCTTGTTTTATGATCAAAAAGCGAATCCATGGAGCATCATACTGCAATCGTGCTTTCTTTATTATACAATGGTAGCAGGAGGGTTATTCCCTAGCTTGGATTCATGGTCCAAAACGGAAAACACTATTGCCATCATTTTTTATTAACCAAGTATTAAACCTGTAAAAACTGTACATAGATAATAATTCAGAATTTTTAGATTTTAAAGTCGTTTTCTGTTCCAGTTTCTCCGTTGATTAGATATAATAGAAGTAGGATAGGTAAAAAGAACCATAAAACATTTTTGCCTCTAAAGCTTTTCTGTTCTCCTGTCCACAGAAAGGGGGAACTTGTCATGCATTCAAATCCGCCGATCATTGAAATGTTCAATCTGCACTTCGACCTTTCGATTCTGCTGGCCAGTACAACATCCGCATTTTTGGTGATCCTGTTTGCATGGGCAGCGACTCGTCATTTAACTTCAGGCATGCCAGACCCTATGCAGAATTTGTTTGAATGGCTGATTGAAGTGGTCCAGAATATCATGGTGAATACAATGGGAAACAAAGACAACTTTTTCGTCCTCTCCACGGGTGTGTCATTGATGATGTTCCTGTTTATCGCAAATATTCTCGGTGTCCCATTTTCACTCACCGTAACCGGCGATGAACATGTCAACTGGTGGAAGTCCCCGACAGCGGATGCCCACGTGACCATGACCCTAGCCTTCATGATGATTGCCTATACCCATTTTATCGACATCAAGCTCCATGGTTTCAAGGGATATGCTGCAAGTTATTTCAGGCCCTTCAAAGCCATGCTTCCCATCAATCTCCTGGAACAGTTCTGCATGCCTTTAACGCTTGGAATGAGGCTGTTCGGCAATATCTATGCTGGTGAAGTCATCCTCGCCATTCTTGCCGGCGCGGTGGCCAAAGGCTGGCTTTACGCATTTTCGGCAGCGCTTCCAATGATGGTTTGGCAGGCATACTGCATTTTCATAAGTGTCATTCAATCCTACATCTTCGTCACGTTGACAATGGTTTATATTTCCCAGAGGGTCAATGGTATACATTGAAAGGAGATGAACATGAAATGGGCGATTTTAAGATCTTCAATCTGTCTGTTTCGCTCGGCACAATGATTTACCAGGCATTGTTATTCACGATTTTGGTCTTTATCCTCAAGAAATTTTTCCTCGGCAAATTGGTTGCTGTGATGGAAAAAAGGCAGAATACAATTGACGAACAATTACATCTGGCCGAAAAATGCCGGGTCGATTCAGAAAAAATGCTTTTTGAACAGCAGCAAGCAACTTCAAGGGCAAGACGTGAGGCCAAAGAACTCATCCTCCAAAGCCAGAAGCAGGCTGACGCCATTTTGTATGATGCCCGCAAAGATGCCATGAAAATCCGCTCCCAAGCTTATGAGGATTTAAAAAAACGAAGGGGCGTGAATAATCATGAAAAAAACATTTCTTAAGGAACACGGCACGATTTCCGAGATGCTTGAATTGACAAATGAACCAAAATGGTTCTATCTTGCGTATCGCAAGGGGGATTTCGAGAAAGCAACCTATATCTTGAAGAATGACCCCGAAGCAGCTTCAAAAGCCCTTGAACAGTTTTTCAATGAATACCATGTTTCAGAAAATATCAGAAAGGATGTGGAAAATTATTTGAAATCGAACCAGGACAGTCATTCCACATGGCAGGATTTCCTCCACTTCCTCGTCCAGATGCTCAGCCTGAACATTATGGCCGGCGCGATTTTCATCCTCGCCATATTTGGAGGCTACAAGCTCGGTGCCTCGTTCGACCTGAACCAGGGGATGTTCCCGCTGTTCACGATCATCGGCGTGCTTGGAGGAATGGTAGTGGGTGGTTTGGCTGGCTATTTGCTGATCTATAAGCACACCGCAGCGAAAAAGCGGAAAACAGAAACCAAGACCGAGAAGGTGGCTACCAAAACATGGCCAGTGATTGAAGCAGATATCCATGATGTGCGGAAGGCTATCAGGGTTTATTCAGATAAATTGCCAAAAGGCGTCTATCGGACCATCCTTGTCAAGGATGACAATAGCATTGATTTTGAACCGCTTGCTCCCTACTTGGGCGGAACCCCCTCACGCAAATTTTACATGTCAAAAGAAACCTACGATATTTTTGAAGAAAACCAAAGAGAAATCGCCGTCACGATTGATAGAGTCCAGAAAGCCGTCGACATGTACGTGAAGGAGCACAAACAATATCCGATGCTACCTTATGATCCGCTCAACAGGGTGAATTACTATCAGCTTCTTCAGACGAAATGCCTTGATTCACAGCCGGAAATCGAGCTGTATATCACGGATTATGATGGACTGGTTACACATATCAAACCGAAAAAAAAGAGTACCGGACAATAAAACGGGCTTCCAGTTACGGAAGCCCGTTTTATTTGCATGCTCCTCCTCTTTTGCAGGCACACCTTACATCTAATACTGCCATCCATGTCCTTTCCTAAAGATTCGCGGTTCAAAATAAGCTGGTAAACAAATACAACCCGAGTAAGAGAAAAATCATAAAAATAATAGCTGTTGACAGCTTAATCAGCTTGTTTGCAGATATGAATTTCTGGCTATTGATGTTTTTCCTTACCGTAAAATAATGCATAGTCGCAAAAAATAATATCACCAAACCGACCAGCAATGAAAAAATACTCACGAACACAGCGATTGTATCGGCAAACTGGCTTATAGAACGAATGTTGTTAAAATGGAGGCTTGACGCCAGAAAGCCAATTCCGATGATGGCAATCGAGGTCCTGACCCAGGCAAGATAGGTACGTTCATTCGCCAAGTGCTGCTGGATATATTTGGACTCCTCGCTTCTGCTCTCTCCCATACTTCTCATCCTCCTCCCTATCAGTTTAACATCAAGGACTGTTCCTAAACCTGTATATGCAAACCCACTTCCTTCCTGTTTGGCTTGCCAGTCCCAAGGGAATTAGTTTTCCATCGAGACTAAGGGAGTGAATGAACAAATGACTTATGGCTTGATCGCTTTGAAATTGATTCTTGGCCTCGCTGCCCTGGTCATCGTGACAAGGGTGCTTGGAAAAAAAGAAATGTCACAGATCACCCCATTTGATTTTGTCTATGCCCTTATACTGGGAGGACTAGTTGAAGAAAACCTCTTTAAAAAAAAGCCGGCTTCCATCTGGGAGATGTTATTTGGAATTGCCGTTTGGGCTGTATTGATTTACATTGTTGAAAAAGTCACCCAGAAGTTTGATAAGATGCGACCGATATTAAAAGGGCGGGAACAGAGTCTGATCGAAGATGGGGAAATCCAATTGGATAATCTTGATAAAGCAGAACTGGAAATGGACCAGTTACGGGCCCTGCTGAGACAGAAAGGGGTCTTTTCACTGAACCAGGTGAAACATGCCATTCTCGAAACAAGCGGTACCATCAGCGTGATGCTCAAGCCAGAGGAACAGCCGGTGACCTATTCGGGTATGGACATCAAGGCTCCAAACAGCGATATATCCGTCATAGTCGTGGATGAAGGGAAACCAAGGCATGAAAATTTGAAGAAAATCGGAAAGGATGAAAAATGGCTGGTCCGGTCATTGAAAGAGCATGGCATAAATGACTTACCAAATGTTTTTTTCGCTGAATGGTCAGAAACGGATGGTTTCTTCATCCAGCTAAACAAGAAAGGAAATCACGGCCGGCTGGAGCGGTGATTTTTCTTTTTGCCTGATGCGTTATAATAAAGGAAAAACGATTTCAAGTTGATTTTTAAAAGGGGGATGCTGATTTGGCCGAAAATGAACATAATGAATTACCAGTGTCCGAACTTGATGAGGAAACATTATTCATCGTTTCCCAGACCTTCAAAGCTCTTTCCGACCCTACAAGGCTGAGGATTTTGCACCTGCTGTTCCAGGGAGAGCATTCTGTTAACGAGATTGCTGAAAAGCTTTCCCTGCTGCAATCCACTGTCTCACATCAGCTGCGGTTTTTGAAGAATCTGAGGCTGGTCAAGTTCAGGCGTGAAGGGACAACACTTTTTTATACACATGATGATGAACACGTGATCGACCTTTTGAAGAAGAGCATAGAACATGCCAGCCATCATTGATCGGCTGGCATGTTCTCATTGGAATAAGGCTGCCCCCTTATAATCGAACCTATCCATATATTAGTTGCATGGCCTGTGTACACACGGACAGCCGTCTTGGTTTCCTTCAACCTGCAAGGTACTGTGCTCGATACCAAAACTGTCATGAAGCAGTTCCTGCGCCTCGTGAAGGACTTGGTCATGAAGACCTTCCCCTTCAATCGCGATATGGCCGCTCAGCATGAAAACACCTGAAGTGATCGACCACACATGGATATCGTGTACATCAGCCACATTCGGGATTTTCATCAGCGCAGCCCTTACTTCCTCCAGCTTGATTTCATCTGGGGCACCTTCCATCAAGACATGGAAGGACTCCTTTGTTACCCTCCATCCACTTATAATGATAAGGATAGCCACAGCAATACTTGCAATCGGATCTGCAAGCCCCCATCCGAAAAAGTAAATCAGCAAGGCAGCCGTGATGGCTCCTACCGATCCCAGCATATCCCCCAGTACATGCAGGAACGCACTTCTGACATTCAAGTTCCCATCCTTGTCCCCGCTCATCAGGATCCATGCAGCAGCGATATTGACAAGCAGGCCAATCACCGAGATTGTCAGCATCCCTAAACTCTGCACCTCCGGGGGGTTCAATAATCGATGGTATGCTTCAAAAAAAATGTAGATAGAAATGATGATTAGCGTCAGCCCATTCAAAGCCGCAGCAATAATCTCGAACCTTTTATAACCGTATGTCTTGGTATAAGTGGCTTTCCGTTCCCCCAACTTCATTGCGAACAGGCTCAAACCGAGAGCAGCCGCATCGCTTAACATATGTCCCGCATCGGAAAGGAGGGCAAGGCTGTTCGTCAGCGCCCCTCCAATCACTTCCACAACCATGAATGAAGCAATTAACAGAAAAGCCCAAAATAGCGCTTTTTTATTGTTAGAATGGTGGTGATGGCCATGTCCATGGCTATGGCCGTGGCCGTGCGAATGAGTTCCCATTCTCTGACCGCCTTTCTCCTTTACTTTTCTCTTTATATGAATATATGTTCATATATTTAATTATGACCCAGTAATGAAAAAGGTGCAATCTTTTTTATCATTCACGGGCTTCCTTCTTCTAATACCATTTTACTTGCGGCTTTACACTTCAAAAACCACTTTTAAATGAGTCCCGAATTAATGAAGGGACAAACATGGCCGAAGCAGAATATAACGGATATACTCGTTTTCCTTCCCTTCCCTGGCATCGTCTTCCGTTTGCGTCTTCATTTTCCTGATATTTGTCGTCCTCTCACTCCCAAGGAAATACCTTTTTTTCCACACACACAAAACCGGCTGCATTCACATGCAGCCGGCTACACCTTTTTTTGCTTTATAAATATTTCCGGTGAACCCCTTTTCCATCGTATGTGTAAAGCATCTCCCTGCCTTCCACTACCGTTTCGATATGGCATTTACGGCCCCAGAGCTGGTAAATGTAAGGAAGAACTTTCTCAAGATATTTAATATCCAGTTCGATTCCCTCGTAGCTGTGCATGATATACAGTTCCCCATTTTTCAGGTAGTCCCCATTGGTGACGGTCAAATACGGAAAACCGCCGTTTACCCTCATGCTGACAAGCTGGTCCCTGATCTGCTCCCAATCTTTGTCGACCACTTTATAGTCACGGCCCTGCTTTTGGAACAAATACATATCTTCACGCATGACTAGATCCTTCGTCAAATAATTGCGCAGGAAGGAGATGTCTGATTCAATTTCCCGTACCTCAAACATTTTATTACGCCCGGAGTCTGGTTTTACCCCGCGGCGTTTCATTTCCTCATCCGGATTATTATAACGCTCTTCAATATCTTCAAAAATCTTTATTCCTAAATAATATGGATTGATTCCCGTCTTTGATGGCTGGACAACACCTGCATTCAGCTTCGCAAATTCAATCGCTTCTCCGCTCGTCAGATCCATTTCCCTGAGGATCCGCTGGTGCCAGTAGGAAGCCCAGCCTTCGTTCATGATTTTCGTTTCCAGCTGCGGCCAGAAATAGAGCATTTCTTCGCGCATCATGGTGAGGATGTCCCGCTGCCAATCGCTCAGCTCCCTGCTGTAGCTTTCAATGAAAAGCAACAAGTCTTTTTCCGGACGCGGTGGAAATATTTTTTGTTTTGGG
Organism: Bacillus sp. REN3; assembly: GCF_017912555.1. Taxonomy (GTDB): domain Bacteria; phylum Bacillota; class Bacilli; order Bacillales; family Cytobacillaceae; genus Mesobacillus. Next base: position 232,229 of record NZ_JAERSD010000004.1, read on the forward strand.
GCTTTTTCTTCATGCTTGCTGGAATCCAGGTTCCATAAATCATCGTAAGGCGTGGACGCTTGCTCTGGAACATCGTCTTCTTCATCCTCTATGGACCAGCTGAGTTTCGGTCTCATCAAGGATGGATCAATATGTTCCTCAATCGCGAGGACTGCATCAAGGAAAGCTTCCACAGCTTGTTTGCCGTGTTCGATTTCATATTTCCTGATCCTTTCAGCTGTCGCAGCCATACTTTCGACCATATCACGCTTCGTATTTTGAAAGCGGACATTATTTTTAAAGAAATCACAATGCGCCAGGACATGCGCGACAATCAATTTATTCTGGATCAGCGAATTGGAATCAAGCAAGAAGGCATAACAAGGATTTGAATTAATGACAAGCTCGTAAATTTTGGAGAGGCCAAGGTCATAATGGAGCTTCATTTTATGGAATTGTTTTCCGAAGCTCCAATGGGAAAATCGCGTTGGCATCCCATATGCTCCAAATGTATAAATGATTTCAGCAGGACAAATCTCATATCTCATCGGGTAAAAATCCAACCCGAAACCTTTCGCGATTTCGGTAATTTCTGCAATGGCATGTTCCAATGATTTTTGATCTTCTGACACCTTCTCTCCCCCTTTCCGTGTCTTACCACAATGTATGAAAGAAAAGGGAGAAAGATGAGCGGCTTACAGCCATCAAAAAAAATTACTCGCCAGGTTCCTCTGTGACAACTAATTGGAGTGTCTTCTTATCCTTCAGATGATGGCTGATTTGGACTGTGACAAGTTTCTGTCTGCCCCCTTCCATGACTTTGAAATGAAAGGAATCAACCACTTCATCAGCGCTGACTTGTCTCCTGCCTAAATACTCGTAGTCACGCACTTCCTCACCAGGGAAATCTTCCTTGATGACAGAGGTGGCAATCCGCCCATACTTTTCGTACCCTGGTTCCTCTGCCCATGCCGTTCCAATCACATTCAAAAAAAGAACGATTGTCGCAAAAATTGCTCCCATAAAATTTCTCATGTACTTCCTCCTTTCTTTTTCGTTAGTGTTCTGCATTTTTCAACTGAATATGTAATCAGGAACATCATCAACAATATACAGTTAAAAGTTGATAATCCTCCAAAACCATGTTGCCCAACATTTACTGAGAAAGTTCCCGACTTAACTCCATATAATATAATCAACTCCTTACAAGGAGGTACGGATATGAGCCATTCGGATTATGACCGGGCTTTATATTATACGCATCGGTCTGAATGGGATAATCTTCTCATTCTAATGGTCAGGACAGACGACCACTTCCTGGCCAAAAGGATTGAACATTTTCTACACGCCTATAATTTTGAAAATGATTATTCCATTATTGAAAAGCGCCTGTATTCCTTGCTTAGATATATCGATCACGCCAATGAAGCCGCCGATGATGACTTCCTGGAAACCGCTGTCCCTGGTTTAATTTAACAAAAGAATTCCACCAAAAAACACGGTCGCCTTCTTTAAAGGTGCCGTGTTTTCTTTTTTTTATTCCCTTCATCTGAAGTTCCCTTTTCGGCTAATCGAGCACCCGTTAAGGTAGGATCTGATTAGGATCGTTCCCTTCTTGCCTTTTGGGGGATCCTTATTGGTAGGTACTATCTGACCAATTTAACGTGTCCGTTTTTTAGTGTAACTTTATATCTGACCCCGCTCGTTTCCGTTTTTCAGGCCGATTACCACTTTGGGCTCGATTGGCGGCTCCCTTTCGTTCCCTTTTGGCCTTCCCGGGAGTCCCTTTGGGCACAAGAAGACCTCTTGCGGTACCTTTCCACCTTCCCGGGAGACGATTTGGGCACCGCTCTTGCGGTACCTTTGGGCCCTCCCGGGAGACGATTTGGGCAAGAAAGACGCTCTTGCGGTACCTTTCCGCCCTCCCGGGAGACGATTTGGGCACGAAAGACGCTCTTGCGGTACCTTTCCGTCTTCCCGGGAGACGATTTGGGCGCGAAAGACGCTCTTGCGGTACCTTTCCACCTTCCCGGGAGACGATTTGGGCGCGAAAGACGCTCTTGCGGTACCTTTCCGTCTTCCCGGGAGACGATTTGGGCACGAAAGACGCTCTTGCGGTACCTTTCCGCCCTCCCGGGAGACGATTTGGGCACGAAAGACGCTCTTGCGGTACCTTTGGGCCCTCCCGGGAGAAGATTTGGGCACGAAAGAGGCTCTTGCGGTACCTTTCCGCCCTCCCGGGAGACGATTTGGGCACGAAAGACGCTCTTGCGGTACCTTTCCGCCCTCCCGGGAGACGACTTGGGCACGAGAAGACCTCTTGCGGTACCTTTCCGCCCTCCAGGGAGACGATTTGGGCACGAGAAGACCTTTTGCGTTACCTTTCCGCCTTCCCGGGAGTCCCTTTGGGCACGAGAAGACCTGCATCGTTGCCTTTTAGCTTTTTCAGGATCGCATTTGAGCTCGATCGGCTCCCTTTCGTTCCCTTTCCGCCTTTACCAGCACCTTTACCAGCACCTATTTGAATACGATCATCTCTAAATCATTCCACCATAGGATTTCTGTTCTTTTGTCTCTCAGATTAAAGGCGGCTACCAGCCTCACAGATCATTTTTCACAGCAAAAAGTGCAGCCTGAGTCCGATCGGCAAGCCCAAGTTTCGCAAGGATATTGGATACATGGGTTTTCACTGTTTTTTCTGTGATGAACAATGACGAAGCAATTTCTTTATTGCTTTTTCCTTTGGCGATTTCCTTCAGTACTTCCAGTTCTCTTTTTGTCAAATCACTGATTGGATTCTTCTCCTGTCTGCTCCTGCTGGTAAGATGCTTCAATACCAGGGAGGTTGCCTTCGGATGAAGCTGATCTTCCCCCTCCACAACCTTTATCAGCGCTGCCGCCAATTCATCCGGTTCGATATCTTTCAGCTGATAGCCGGATGCTCCTGCCTCTATGGCAGGTATGACATGTTCCTGATCGGCAAAGCTCGTCAGCATCATGATTTTCACATCAGGCATTTCTGCTTTTATCAATTTGGTCGCCTCGATTCCATCTATTTCAGGCATGATCAAATCCATCAATATAACATCGGGGCGAAGCTCCCTTGCCAGTTCGACAGCTTCCTTCCCGTTTACTGCTTCACCAACAACCTCGATCTTTTCCCTGGTTTTAAAGAAGAAAACCAGCCCCCTGCGTACGATATGGTGATCGTCTGCAATCAAGACCCTTATTGCCATAAATCACGACGCCCCTCTCTTTTTCAATCACTGCTCTCGCTTCAAACAGGAAGGGAGACGGAGATTTCCGTTCCCTTGCCAAGGCTGGTGTCCAGCACGAACTTGCCTCCCAACGCTTCTGTCCTTCCCTTCATGCTTTTTAAGCCAAGAGACGGAATCGCTTTTTCCGGATCGAACACAAAACCGCAACCGTCATCCTTTATTGTCATCCGGATTTCCTCCTTGCTGTTTTCCAGCTGGAGGATGACACTGCTTGCCTGGGAGTGTTTTTTACAATTCGCCAATGCTTCTTGGCCAATACGCCAGAGAGCCTCCTCGACCTTTCCTGGCAAGCTGGAAACCCCTTTAACTTCTGTTTCAAGAGACAAACCGATCATTTCAGCATATCCAGCAAGTGCACAGACAAGGCCGTTTTCAAGTCCAAAGGGTCTTAGCTGCCAGATCAACGCTCTCATTTCTCCTTGGGCTTTCTGTGCAAGATCCTGGATATAAGAAAAGGTATCCTTAATATTTGGAATATCTGTCATTTCCGCTCCGGCGCGTGCTGTGAGGCTAAGCGAAAACAATAGCTGGTTCACAGAATCATGCAAATCTCTTGCAAGCCTGTTCCTTTCGGCTGCCAAGGCGAGTTCCTGTTCTTGCTGGGTCAGCCTGATTCTTTTGATTGCTGTTCCAATCTGGAACGCGACGGCTTCGAGTAAGGCAAGCTCCTCTGCTTTAAAATGCGTTTTATAAGGCGATCCTACATTTAGAACGCCGAATTTTTCATCCCCTGCTCTTAATGGAACCGTAGCGTGGTGGGTCAAGCCGTTTGTTTCCCCTGTCTTGTGGTGGATCGCATCTTCAATCCGCTTGCATTCAAAGATATTCGTCGCTTTATTGAGGCGGCCATCGTTGAATCGGTCCACGCACCAACAGTCGCCGCTGCACATCGGTGCATATTGGTCCAAGGACAGAGCAGGCGGCAATTCCGCTTTTGCTGCAAGCTGAAAATCGCCATCCTTGTCGATCAAAAAAATCCATCCGGTTTCAAGCCCGATGATGTTCAGAAGCTTCTTCAAAACCTCAGGAAGCACATTCCTGATTTCCGTGCCTTCATTTAATAGCTCGGCGATTTCTTTCAATATTCCAATTTCTGTTTTGTTCTGTCCAACTGCCAAATCTTTTCACCTCATTTCTTCCATTATATCCTTTCCTGAAAAAATCCGTCTTGAAAAAAAGTCTGATTTTTCCTCAGTCAAAAGTCGCAGAAAAAGCGACCCAGGACAGGAGATGAAAATGGTAACTTTGCTTAAGCTATTTTCGATGGACAAGGACAGAATCCAGTTAAGAAAAAATCCGAAGAGAAGACCTCTTCGGATTTTTCCATATTGAGCGGTCTGCTGATGCAGGCCTCGGCTGTAAATGCCCGTTCCACATCCAAAATGGAGATGGTGGGTTCTATAATTTTTTCGCTTCTTCCATTTTTTCTTCGACTAGCTTCATGAAATCCTGCTCGATCATTTGCAGCTTTTGCTTGCTGGCGAAAAGGCTGCTGTCCTTCACGCCAAAATAAAACTTAATTTTCGGCTCTGTTCCGGAGGGGCGAAGGCATAACCATGAACCATCCTCGAGATGATATTTAAGCACATTCGAAGGCGGCAGGCCGATTTTTTCTTCTTTATTGTCTTCCGTTACCCTGACCCTTGTGAGATAATCCTCAACTGCAGTCACTTTCAGGCTGCCAAGATGTTTTAACGGCTCCAAACGGAATACACCAAGTGTTTTCTGAATCAGTTCTGCGCCCTCTTTTCCTTTTAGGGTAAGGGAACGGAGACCTTCCTGATAATATCCGAACTCCTTAAATACACTTATTAGAGCTTCATATAAGGACATCCCCTTCTTTTTATAATAGGCACAGACTTCCACTGCAAGCATTGCAGCCTGGACAGCGTCCTTATCACGGGCAAAATCACCGATCAGATAACCATAGCTTTCCTCATAGCCAAACAGGAACTTATATTCCCCGGATTCCTCATAAGACTTGATTTTTTCAGCGATGAATTTGAACCCCGTCAATACATCGATTGTCTCAGCACCGAAAGAGGATGCGATTGCCCTGCCAAGTTCAGAAGTAACGATTGTCTTCAAGACAACGCCATTAGCCGGCAGTGTTCCTTTTGCTTTCTTTTGTTTCAGGATATAATGGAGCAGCAATGAACCAGTTTGGTTTCCAGTCAGGACAACATACTCTCCCTCAGGATTTTTCACAGCTACTCCGAGGCGGTCTGCGTCAGGATCTGTGGCGATCAATAAATCTGCATCTATTTTTTTCCCTTCCCGGATAGCGAGTTCAAAAGCGGCATGCTCTTCAGGATTCGGACTCTTCACCGTGGAGAATTCGGGATCAGGCTTTTCCTGTTCCTTGACAACGACCACATTTTGATACTTCATAGCTGTAAGGATATTCCTCACCGGAGTATTGGCTGTACCATGAAGAGGGGTGAATACAACCTTGACATCAGTCTCATCTGCTAATGAAGGATTTTCGGAAATCGTCATCAATTTTTCCAGATAAGCCCGGTCGACTTCTGGTCCGACCATCTTGATCAAGCCCTTTTCTTTGAGCTCCTGTTCAGCTAGCACTTCAATGGATAGTTCGTTCTCAATTTCATTCACTTTGGCGATGACCCTGTCGGCACCCGCAGGAGGCAGTTGGCCGCCATCATCTCCATATACTTTATAGCCATTGTATTCAGGCGGATTGTGGCTTGCGGTAATGACAATCCCGGCAATTGCATGAAGGTGTCGGACAGCGAAACTGAGCTCCGGGGTTGGCCTCAGCTCCTCGAATACATAAGTCTGGATCCCGCGAGTCGCGAGCGTCTTTGCTGCTTCCATCGCGAATTGCGGTGATTTGTGCCGGGAATCATACGCAATCACGACTCCGCGCCGCTTTGCTTCTTCCCCATTTTCCTCTATGTATGCAGCAAGGCCAGCTGATGCCTTCCTGACCGTATATAAGTTCATCCTATTTGTACCCGCGCCAATTTCTCCACGCATGCCGCCGGTGCCAAACTCCAGATCCTTATAAAAGCGTTCTTCCAGTTGCTGTTCATTCTGTTTAATGGACTCAAGCTCTGCCTTAATTTCTGAATCCAGTCCAGAAAAAACCAGCCATTTCTCGGCCTTTTGTTTCCAATCCATTGGACGCCCTCCCTATCATAGTTTTTGATCTCATTGCCATTATAAAGCAAGACGGGGCAAGAGTTGAAACGTTATTTATTTTACGCCTGAAATAAACCTACTCTTCTGGTTGGAAAAAGAATGAACTTTCATGTATGCCCATTCTTTCGACAGCCCAGGGGAAGCTCCCTATTATCTTCTGCATAGCGGGCTTGCGAGGATGTCTAAGTTTGATGTTGCCGAACTTCCGGCCCAAGCTGCATCCCTGCTGTCATGAGTACACAGCGCATCAGCAAATGCTGCATTCCGTTCTCCATTCTCTTCGTCTCAGGGGGCTCATCAAAGCAGGAACGCCCATTCGCAAACTTTTCAACGTAAAAACTGGTCGGGCAATGATGCTTGACTCGTTCTTCCTCCTTTTCCTTTTCAGTGAAAAAGGCATGCCCTCGGGCTGCCTTTTCGGTTATTTTTTATACTGGATGCTATATATATCATGGCGGCGATCTTTGAGCTGGCGGACTGTTCCATCCTGGCGCTGGCGCCTTAGCACTTCCAGGTCAACGTCCCCAATCATGACCATTTCGATATTCGGGTTCGTTTCCCCGACAATCCCATCCCGCGCGAATTCAAAATCAGATGGCGAGAAAATTGCCGACTGCGCATATTGGATATCCATATTTTCCGTTTGCGGCAGGTTCCCTACTGTTCCGGAAATGACAGTATAAACCTGATTCTCTATTGCCCTTGCCTGTGAACAATAGCGAATCCTTAAATAGCCATGGCGATCCTCTGTACAAAATGGCGTGAAAATGATTTTCGCCCCCATATCAGTCGCAAGTCTGGCCAGTTCCGGAAATTCGATATCATAACAAATAAGGATTGCAATTTTGCCGCAGTCTGTATCAAATACTTTTAGTTCATCACCGCGGCTGATTCCCCACCACCTCCGTTCATTCGGCGTGATGTGAAGCTTGTATTGTTCCTCGATCGTGCCATCACGGCGGAACAAATATGAAATATTATAGATTTCTTCATCTTCTTCTTTTACAAAGTGGGAGCCGCCGATGATATTGATATTGTAGCGGACCGCTAAATCCGTGAACAACTCGATATATTGCTCTGTATATTCCGTCAGTTTGCGGACTGCAAGGGAAGGGGTCTTCTCATCAAGGAAAGACATCAGCTGTGCTGTGAAAAGTTCTGGGAATACAGCAAAGTCCGAGCCTGCATCTGAAGCCACATCCGTAAAGTACTCAACTTGATGGGCAAAATCTTCAAAGGAACTGATCTGCCTCATCATATATTGGACCACGCAAATGCGGACCGGATTGCTGGTTTTGAAGAAGCGCTTCGTCGTCGGCTGGTAATCGACATTGTTCCATTCCATCAAAGTCGCATATTTATTGGACTGGAGATCATCCGGCAAATAATTTGGATTGATCCTCATGAGCGTGAAATCATTCCTTAGCTGGAAGGATAACACGGGATCATATATTTTATGGGAAGCTACCTGGCGGACATATTCCCTGGGGGACATCTCACCGGAATATAAATGGTAGTTCGGTATCCTTCCCCCAATGATGATGCTTTTTAGATTCAGCTGTCTCGCAAGGTCCTTCCTTGCTTCATAGAGGCGGTAGCCTACCTTCATCCGCCTGAATTCAGGATGGGTCATGACTTCGATTCCGTAGAGATTATAGCCATCGGGATTATGGTTCGTTATATAGCCATTATCTGTAACATCGTCCCAATTATGCCGATCGTCGTACTCATCGAAATCGATGATCAGGCTTGAGCATGATCCAACAATTTTCCCATCATATTCAGCAACGAATTGTCCTTCGGGAAAAATTTCAAGATGGCTTTCAAGCTGTTCACGCTCCCATGGGATCATTCCTGGGAAACAACTGCTTTGCATTTTGATGATTTCATCCATATCCTCATGTCTTGTATTACGGATGATCATTCTCTTCTCAAATTTGGAGAGGTCCAATTCCGACATACAGTCTTACACACCTTTCATCTATCTATAAATACATATACCTATACCCTATCTTGCTCATATTTTAGCTTCCCCTTCAATATTTTTTAAAAATCAGCCGTTTCAAAATCATGAAATCCTGATTGAAAATTTCTGAGGTTTTCCTTAAGATGTAATGAGGGAGACAGTCTATACCAGAGGAGAGATAGAGATGGCGGATGAAAAGAAGGATTCAAGGGAGACTTTTTTATTTACAGCTTGGGCTGCAGCTATCATTGCGATGTTCGGCAGCCTTTATTTTTCGGAAATCCGCCAGTATGAACCATGTGAATTATGCTGGTACCAGCGTATATTGATGTATCCTTTCACAATCATCCTCGGGATGGCGATTGTCAGGAAAGATTATCGGATTTCCCTGTATTCTATGGTGCTGGCTGCAATTGGTGCCATCATTTCGCTTTACCATTATTCATTGCAAAAGGTTCCATTCATGGCAGATAACGCTGACACTTGCGGAAGGGTTCCTTGCACCGGCCAATACATCAACTGGTTCGGCTTCATTACGATTCCCTTACTGGCACTCACAGCATTCATCATCATTTTTTCCATGAGCCTGCTGATATGGAAAAAGACTAAGGAGGCAGCATAGTATGAAAAAAATCATCATTTTCCTCGTTATCATAATTGGTTTATTCGCTGCTTTATTTTTTGTGAATAATGCGCAAAAGGAAGAGAAATCCAAAGGGAATCCTTATGGAAAAAGCTCTTTGCACCCGGAAACGGTTAAACAGCTGGACGATCCAAATTACCAAAACATCATCACGCCTGATGAATTGGATGAAATCATTGAAAATGGCGAAGATGCTACAGTCTATTTTTACAGTCCGACATGCCCTCACTGCGTGCGTACCACACCTGTCGTTGCTCCGCTAGCAAAGGAGATGAAAGTTGACCTGCTTCAATTCAATCTGCTTGAATTCGAAAAAGGCTGGAATGACTATGGCATCGAAGAGACGCCAACCATCGTCCAATATAAAGATGGAAAAGAAGTGAACCGGATTGTCGGTTATAACGAAGAGCCTGTCTTTAAATCCTGGTTCGAAGAAAATAGTGTTAAATAATATGGAATGTGATTGCTGACATATCGTTTGAAAGCAAATCAAAACGATGGAGAAGTAATGAAGGTGTGAGACGCTGGCGGGAGCAAGTTGGACAAGCGGTACCCGGCAGGCGCTGTGCGCCGCAACTTGCCTTTTGGAAGGCGACAGCCTAAGAGAGGAGGTCCGTGACATTACTTGAAGAGCAGCAATGTTTACGAAGAGAGCCTATGAAAAAGAACACGCCTGCATGAAGCAGGCGTTTGTATTTGGCGTCATACATTTCATAAGTACTGTTTTGATGATCCTTTTAAAGCAGCAATCTGTTTGCTGCTTTAGTGTATGTACTTATATAGTCGAGATGGACGTGTCTGGATTCAGAGAACTGATGATAGTTGAATGGGAAACAGATCCCGTAATCTGTCAATGTCTGGACATTCCGGCGGAACATTTGCTGGTATCTCTCCGGTATATGCCCTGCCTCTAGTATCGAGATCAGCGTCTGCATGCACGTGATGACCTTGAAAGCGTCGCCTAATGTACTGAACCGATCAAATTGGTCAGGCCTGGTCTGCAATATTTCCAGCCTTTCAAATTCTTCAATGTCTTCGTCGCTGAAGTATAGCGGGAACACATCAGTATAAAAATACCTTGACAGTTCACGGATTTTCTCTTCCTGTCCTGGTGTAGATGAAAAAACGATTTTCAATGAGGGACCCACCTTTATAACAATTGAAATCTTTCCGTAATATATACCTAAAGAATAACATATCAGTTGCTGGCAAAAGAGTGGTAATTATGCCCATAGAAAGAACCAAAATGATTGCGCCACCCAGGCAATATCTTTCACATCATAACTATACATAACAGGAGACGATTATGATTCAAACTTCAAAAAAAGGGGATTGGTTTGAACTGACCATCCCGGAAGAATGGCAACATTACACACTCGAAACCCTTTTCAGGGACTGGTGGAAGGCACCGAGAAAGCTTGTCCATCTTTACCGCATGGACAAACTCGTTTTATTGAACAGCAAAATCCCTGATTGGACCGTGCCATTGGCCAAAGGCGATAAGCTGAGAATAAAGTTTTTTGCAGAAGAGCCGTACGATGTTATTCCTGAATACCGGGAAATTGGCGTACTTTACGAAGATGAACACCTGATCGTATTCAATAAGCCTGCCGGGATGGATACCCATCCAAATCAAGCAGGACAAACCGGCACCCTGGAAAACGTAGCTGCCTTTCATTTGCAGGCAAACGGTGAATTGACCCGTCCCCGACACATTCATAGGCTTGACCGCGATACGACAGGTGCAGTGCTTTTTGCCAAGCATGCATTCATGGCAGCGATCCTCGATAAAATGCTTGAGGAGCGCAGCATCAACCGAACATATCTGGCATTGACGGACGGAATCATAAAGCAGAAAAAAGGGACAATTAATCAACCGATTGGACGGGATCGCCATCATCCGACTAGAAGGCGGGTTTCAGAAACAGGCCAGAGCGCATCCACTCATTTTAAGGTGATCGAGCGGCTTAGGCAGAAGGAGCTGACGCTTATTGCATGCACGCTCGATACTGGAAGAACCCATCAAATCCGTGTGCATTTAAGCTATCTTGGCCACCCGCTTGCTGGAGATAACCTTTATGGAGGGAGCAGTCTTTTCCACAGGCAAGCGCTTCATGCCGTGAAGCTTGAATTTGTCCATCCTTTCACCGGGGAGAAAATCAACTGCCATGCGCCCTTCCTTGATGAGCCGCCAATTTTCAAAGGGATTGATCCATTCACGATTTAAGAGAGATATTTCAGTGGCTATCTTTTTCATGCCTTAGAAAAGAAGGAAAGGTGAAAGGAGCCTAAGACTGGAGCCATATAAAATCAGTAGGAAATCAACATCGTCGATTTCCCGCTTCATGAGGGGGCAGCTGTGCAGCTTTTATCGCTTCGCCACTGCTTCTAAAGGGAATGGAAAAGCTGGCAATATAACCTTTCCCTACAACTGTGAGATTTTGAACTTTAGTCTGGGTCGGCAGGAAAAAAACAGATGCAAAATGAAAGGCGAATAACAAAGACGAAAAAAAATCCTTCCGATCGGAAGGATTTTTCTTATTAATCAGCTTTACGCATGCTGCGCATAATCAAGCTTACAATGAAGACTAGCGCGATAGCACCAATCAAGGCTGGGATGATCGCAAAGTCTGCGACAATCGGACCCCAATCTCCGAGGATTGCTTGTCCAATCCAGGCACCAACAAAACCTGCAATGATGTTTCCAATGACTCCGCCAGGAATGTCTCGGCCTAGGATTAAGCCTGCCAACCAACCAATAATTCCTCCGATAATTAATGACCATAAGAATGCTAACATAGTGTACTTCCTCCTTAGAGTTCGAAATTTAAAATCAAGTAGTTAGAAGTGCTAAGGGATCAACACCCTATTCAAGAGTTCAACTGCAGTGATTTTTTTAGATTAAGCATCGCTGAATCCCGGGATTATCTTTCAGCTAGCTTTAATCTTAAGTTACCTCTTAATCGATGTTTTTAAACCCTTATTTTTGCAGAATGCCAAGCGATGGAAATTTGTTGGAGGTCCATTGGCCCTCACCGTATGTCCCGCTTGTACACCTACAATACCACCTTCTTGAAAAGTTAAAACATCCTCGGAAACCAGGAATTTCAACTCTTGGTTTTAATGTATCCAGTTTTCAAAATTAAAAACGGACTGAATAAAACTTCAGTCCGGAAATTGTGTTAATTGTTCAATCCTTGTTTTATCCATCCAGCAACCTGGATGGTACGGGCAGCCTGATGCTTGACTGCTGCTTCTGCATCCTCTGCCATCTTGCCCTCCTGCCCTACGGTCACTGAAGTTCCATATGGGTTTCCTCCGGCTGCGAAAATCGACTGATCCGTATAGCCTGGCGCAGCAATAATCGCCCCCCAGTGCATCATTGACGTATACAGATGGTTGATGGTCATTTCCTGTCCTCCATGAGAGTTGCTGGCTGAAGACATCGCGCTGACGACCTTGTTTGCCAATTTCCCTTTGGACCACAGCCCTCCTGTTGTATCAAGGAACTGCTTCATCTGTGCAGGCAGATTGCCAAAACGGGTCGGAACACTGAAAATAATCGCATCTGCCCACTCCAGGTCATCAAGGGAAACGACTGGTACGTCCTTCGTTTCTTCCATGTGTTTTTTCCATGCAGGATTAGAATCAATCGCGGTTTGGGGTGCCAGCTCCTCAACCTTCCTAAGCTTCACCTCAGCTCCAGCATCTTTTCCAGCTTGCTCCGCCATTCTTGCCAGCCTGTAATTCGTTCCTGTCGAACTGTAATAGATGATTGCAAGGTTCACATTTGCCATGTCATCGCCTCCGTTTTTGTTGTAATCATTTCTTGTCTCATCAATGCAAAAATCTTGAAATCGAGATACCAAAAACAAAAAAATACACCTGTTATCTGGTGCTATCTTTCCGGGTAAAGGCTAAAATTCCTTAGCATCACCACTCTCCTGCATTGGTTAGCGGACCAGAATCCTTTATGGAATTCTGCAGGAGGAAGTGTGTAATCCACACGGCTCCCTCCTACCATTATTTTAGCCAAACCAGCCCTTTTAAAACTCAAAATGATCCGGATCCGCTCCAAAACGTTGATTTCTGTTAAGTCCGTTCATCTCTTCCATTTCCTCGGTATTCAATTCAAAATTGAAAATATCGGCGTTTTCTTTTAGCCTTTCTGGCGTGACAGACTTCGGGATTGCGATTATCGCATTTTGAAGATGCCATCTTAAAATCACTTGCGCGGGTGTCTTTCCATGCCTGGAGGCAATCATCCTTAAGACCGGCTCGTCGAAAAACCTGCCTCTTGATAGTGGGGACCAGGCTTCCACTTGAATACTTTTCTCGCGGCAGTAGTCCCTTAAGGGTTCTTGAGACAGCAATGGATGCAGTTCTACCTGATTGACTGCAGGCTTCTCACTGCTATTGTTCAGCAAATCATCGAGGTGGTGTTCTTTGAAATTGCTGACCCCAATCGCTCTTACCCTGCCTTCTTTATAAAGCTTCTCCAGAGCGCGCCATGTACCTAAGTATTTTCCTTTTACAGGCCAATGAATCAAATAGAGGTCGATGTAATCAAGGCCAAGCTTCCTCATGCTCTCGTCAAAAGCCTTCAAGGTTGTTTCCTCTCCCTGATCGCTATTCCATACCTTTGTCGTTACGAATATTTCCTCCCGCGGAATCCCGCTTTCCTTGATTGCTTTGCCAACCCCCTCTTCATTCTCATAAAATGAGGCGGTATCAATCAGCCGATAACCAAGCTTGAGGGCAGTTTTCACGGTCTCGGTCACCTGGTCGCCTTCCTCCACTTTATAGACACCAAGCCCGAAGACAGGCATTTTCACACCATTGCCCAATGTCACGGTATCAAATATAGATGCTGCCAACTCCATCACTCCTTTTCCTTCATTTTATCCAGTTTTACGGGCACAAACAAATTAAAAGCGGCCATCTCTGCGGCCGCCAATTTATATGAACGGCATGAAGCCGGCATTTTCTCCTGTAGATTCCAAAGTTCCCGGCAAAAATTTGTCCTAAACCGCGTGATGGGCATTATTTCAAATAAGGGTCTGTCATCCGAAAGAGGTTTTCAACCCATCGAAAAAAGGAAAGAAATACTATCTTCCCGATCGAATGTAAATTTAGAAAGATGTTATTTGTTAAAAATTTATTATTTTTGTAAAAACATGCTTCTTATTTCGACAACTTTCGGCTAAAATTAATTTCGCCTATAAAATATTGCAGTTTGGATAAAAGTGGGGGTTTTAAAATGGTTTTCAGGAAAAAGGACAAGTTCGCTGTTTTACTTACGGATATTTCTATCAACTTGAAGGAAAGCAGTGAGTATTTCGCAGATTATAAGCTGAATAATGTTAGCGATCTGAAAATCTTTACCGAGAAAATGAAGGATATGGAAACAAAAGGAGACTCTTTGATACATGAAGTTATCATGGAGCTTAACAATGCCTTCATCACACCGATTGAAAGGGAAGATATCCTCGCGCTTTCCATGTCCATGGATGATGTCCTCGATGGCATGGAGCAGTGCGCAAATTTATTCGATGTTTATTCCATCGTGAAAGCCGATGACTTTATGCTGCAATTTGTCGCAGCAATCAAGAGTGCCTCATTTGAAATCGAACAGGCGGTCCAGCTGCTTACGACGAAAAAATTGCCGAAAATCAGGGAACACGCTATCAGGATCAAGGATTTGGAATCTAAATGTGATGGCGTCCTCCGCCAATCAATCAAGCATTTATTTTCTGTTGAAAAGGACCCGATCCGTATTATCCAGTACAAGGAAATTTATGAAGCACTTGAGGAAATCGCGGACAGCTGCCAGGATGTTGCCAACACGCTTGAGAGCATTGTCATGAAAAATGCGTAAGGAGTTTTACAAATGGATACATTACTCATCTTAACGTTTTTGATTGTCATCGGCGCACTGGCGTTTGACTTCATTAACGGTTTCCATGATACGGCCAACGCAATCGCAACATCCGTATCGACAAAAGCATTGAAACCTCGTCATGCCATTATGCTGGCTGCAGTAATGAATTTTGTTGGCGCCATGACTTTTACGGGTGTGGCAAAGACCATCACAAAGGATATCGTCGACCCTTTCACGCTCGAAAATGGCTCTCTCGTCATTCTCGCTGCATTGATCGCCGCGATATTCTGGAACCTGCTGACATGGTATTATGGAATCCCAAGCAGCTCTTCCCATGCCATCATCGGTTCGATAGCTGGAGCCGCGATTGCGGCTGCAGGAGTAAATGCATTGAATTACAGCGGATTCTTGAAAATTATCGAGGCGCTGATTATTTCACCGCTCCTTGCATTCACGGTTGGTTACATTGTCTACAGCATCTTCAAGGTCGTTTTCAGGAATCATAACCTTGCGAAAACCAATAAGAATTTCCGCCTATTCCAAATCGGGACAGCTGCATTGCAGGCGTTCACCCATGGAACGAATGATGCACAAAAGGCAATGGGAATCATCACGATGGCGTTGATCGCCAATAACTTCCATTCAACTGATGAAATTCCTTTCTGGGTCCAGTTCTCCTGCGCGCTTTCCATGGGCCTCGGAACGTCGGTCGGCGGCTGGAAAATCATCAAGACAGTTGGCGGGAATATCATGAAAATCCGTCCTGTCAATGGAGTAGCCGCTGACCTTACGGGTGCGATGATCATCTTCGGGGCAACGTTCATTCATCTGCCTGTAAGTACGACCCACGTAATTTCATCTTCGATCCTTGGGGTAGGCAGTGCCCATCGTATAAAGGGTGTCAAATGGACAACAGCCCAGCGGATGATTATCACCTGGGTCATCACTTTACCCATTTCGGCACTAGTGGCAAGCATTGCTTATTTCATTTTGAACGCTTTTTTTTAAAAAACGAAAAAAAACCCGGGAAATTCCCGGGTTTTCATGTTTTACTTCAGCTTGTCAATGCTTCCAATCAACCTTTTTTCAATATCTCCTGCAATGGATTGCAACTCCTGGTTATCAACATTTTTGATCAGTTCCGTCGGTCTGGCCATTCCAATCTTGGTTGTACCATTGTCAGAATAAACGACGATTTTACACGGAAGGAAATAGCTTACCAGCGGATTTTTTTCAAGGACGCGTTTCGCTTCATGCGGGTTGCATACCTCAAGGATTATATAATCCCCATCAAGCTCGACACCTTTTCCTGCCAGTGTCTCCTTCATATTCAGGGACCAAAGGACACCGAACTTTTCTTCCTTAAGGCTGGCTTCCAGTGCTGATGCCGCTTCATTCAATGGTTTGTTCACTTCAATAGTATAATGGAACATACTAATCTCCCCTTTCCTTATTATGAATACCACTCCAACCTACCAAAGAAACCTCTGGAGGTATTTATCCTCATAGTGCCATATTACAGTCCGGCTGTACACAGAAATGCTCCAGGCAAAACTCCTGATTGAAACTATTTGTTTAGTTTCACATGGCGGTTGGGTTCATATTGGAAATTGCGTTCCCTGAATCCCCTTCCAAAAGAAAAACCGCCGTCATCCCTGCATGGCGGTCCAACTGAAGCCATCATCTTTCCTCCAGTTCGGAAATCTCTACGATCGTCCTTTCTTCCAATGGCCCCCTAAGATGGACTGTAGCCGTCCTGCCATCCTCATTCAGCTTATCGATCCACACCTCTGCCCCGTTATACACCACGTCGATATCTGCCGGAGATGAAAGTATTTGTTTGATTCGCTTAACATCCATTTTGCCGTTCCCTCCACAATCATTTTTCCCATTTATCTTCTCAAGAAAAGATCCTTTTTATTCGAGTTGTTTGTCCAGAAGGAAATTTTTTACGTTAAAATAAAGGAAAACGATTCAGGAGGGATTGTATGCCCGATTGGTCTTATCATCCATTATTCAAGCCATGGTTGTCCCATTTGCCAGGAAATAAAGGACGTGAATTCATCCATAGAGGAATGTCGGCGATATCCAGGCTTCCTGGCGGGATGCATTTCATTGAATTCCTTGGCCATATGGCCCCCTCTGATAGACTTACAAAACGATTATTCTCTCTGACTTTCAGCAGCCCTGTAGGATTAAGCGGCAAGATAGACCCGCTGTTATCCGGGATAGACGCTTTTCCTCACTTGGGATTCGGCTTGATTGAAGTAGGGCCGGTAACCACCTTGCCTTCGAGGCCTGACTTTGCAGCTAGGTATTCAGCTAACGATCACGCCATTTTGTACCCAATCACCCCCGAATCAATCGGACTCGAGATGACAGTTAAAAAGTTGGCAAGATTTCGGAATCACCATGCCAGGACGATGATCAGACTTGGCGGAGAAGACGCAACGCTTTTATCAGCTGCAAAAGCTCTAGCTGACAGCGGAGATTTATTCGCGGTAGAAATTAGCCAAATTCATTCAAATGAACACTTGCTGGCTTTAAAAAACGAAATAGGGCCAAAACCATTGCTGGTGGCGATAAAAGCTTCTGAAACAAGATCCTGTCTTGAACGGTTACAATCGTTCGGAAAAGTCATTAGCGGCTTTGTCATTGAGGAAGACGCCCTTCCAGAAGGAAAGGCAATGAGCGTCCCTTTAAAGCAGGCAGATACGATGGTGACTGCCATACAATTGATCCGGGCACTTTCTCTTCCAGTAATTGCGTCCGGTGGGGTAGAGGAGCCCGAAGATGCCCTTGCCTTCTTTGAAGCGGGTGCCGATCTTGTATTGCTGTCAGGCGGATATGTCGCTTCAGGGCCTGGCCTCCCGAAAAGAATCAATGAAGCATTGCTTGATCGAATGGTGGATCAGAACCGAAGGACAGAGGCGTCTATTGGAAAGGGCAAATACTTCAAGGGCTGGATTTGGTACTGGCTTTTTGGTCTATCCATCCTTATTGGAGGCGTTGCCGCTCTTGTCTTCAGCCTGACAAAAGTCATCTTGTTTTACGATGAGGACTTCTTGCAAATGTCAAGACTGGAACTTATAGCATTTAGTCCCAGCCTATATAAGTTCATGTCCCATGATCGGATGACGCTTGCCGGCACGATGGTTTCGGGTGGTTTTGTCTATATGCAGCTGGCCCGGCATGGCGTGCGCCACGGCATCCACTGGGCGAGGAAAGCCATCAATATTGCCGGCACTCTCGGATTTCTTGGTATCTCGCTTTTCCTAGGTTATGGCTACTTCGACTGGCTTCACGGGGTATTTTGGCTTATTTTGTTTCCGCTTTTTTTATTGGGCTGGCGGTCTACAGTGGATGCAGACCAATCACCGGAATCCGCAAACAGGAAAAACCATCCAGCATGGAAGAAGGCTAATTATGGCCAGCTGGCTTTTGTGCTATTAGGATGTGCGTTTGTCGCAGGGGGGGCAGCAATTTCGGTAATCGGAGCCACAAGCGTTTTTGTCGATACCGACCTTCAATACATTTGTATGACACCAGACCAGCTCACTCAGTTTAATGAAATGCTGATTCCGGTCATCGCCCATGACCGCGCAGGGTTTGGCAGCGCCCTTTTCAGTGTTGGTCTTTTAGTTTTGATGCTCGCTCTCTGGGGATTTCATGAAGGAGATTCATGGGTATGGAATACCTTCCTATTCGGCGGCATGCCTGCTTTTTTCACAGGAATTTACACACATTATTATATTGGTTATACTGATTTCATCCATTTGCTCCCAGCTTACATTGCCATCATTCTTTACATAATAGGCTTATTTTTTTCCAGGGATTTTCTGAGGAAGAGAATTGAAGGCTAATGAATCATTTTTTCTTGTTTTCCACTTGTATTCTAACCTAAAAACGAATATTATTGTTAATGTGTTTAAAAATCGTTCGTTTTTTGGAGGAACTTATGTTTAAATTAAAAGAAAACAGCACGACTGTAAAAACGGAAATGATGGCGGGCATTACAACCTTTTTCACGATGGTATATATTGTCGTCGTAAACCCCATTATCCTTGCAGACGCGGGAGTTCCATTTGAACAAGTCTTTACAGCGACAATCATCGCTTCGGTCATAGGGACACTTTGGATGGGTTTATTCGCGAATTACCCAATTGCTATTGCTCCTGGAATGGGCCTCAATGCTTATTTTGCCTATTCAGTCGTAGGAAACCATCAAAACCTTACATATGAAACAGCTTTTGCCGCCGTGTTCATTGCCGGACTCATCTTTGTCATCCTGTCGCTGACCTCCTTCCGGGAAAAGCTGATTGAAGCGATACCTTCCAATCTTAAACATGGAATCACTGCAGGAATCGGCCTTTTCATCGCATTCATTGGATTACGGCTGACAGGCATCATTACCGATCATCCTACAAACCTTGTTGGTTTAGGAGATTTGCATTCGCCTTCCGCCCTGCTTGCCCTTGCCGGCCTGGCGGTTACCCTTATCCTGATGATGCTGAATATCAATGGCGCTCTATTCCTTGGTATGGTCTTTACCGGTATCATCGCGTTTTTTACTGGCCAATTATCTTTCGAACAGGGTTTCATGTCAATTCCGTCCCTGCCAGAAGGCTTTATCGTCCTTAACCCATGGACAGCTCTGATGGATGTAGTCCAGAACAGTCTGTATGCGGTCGTCTTCTCGTTCATTCTTGTCACGATTTTCGATACGACAGGAACGATGATTGGCGTCGCGCACCAGGCGGGATTAATGAAAGGCGGTTCGATGCCGCGCGCCCGGGAAGCCTTGCTCTCCGATTCGATCGCGACTGCAGCAGGTGCCATGTTCGGGACAAGCCCAACGACTGCCTATATTGAATCTTCATCAGGCGTAGCTGCCGGCGGCCGGACTGGCCTGACTTCTGTTACAGTCGCAGTCCTTTTCATCGCTGCAGCATTCTTTGGACCCCTGGTCAGCGCCGTTTCAGGCCTATCAGCCATCACCGCTCCGGCATTGATCATCGTTGGAAGCCTGATGATGGGAAGCATAGCTGAGATTAAATGGGGAGAGCTCGACGAAGCTTTCCCGGCATTCCTGATCATTCTGAGCATGCCGCTTACATCAAGTATCGCAACAGGTATTGCGCTTGGCTTCATCTCTTATCCTTTACTGAAAGTCGTCAGGGGAAAATGGCGCGAAGTCCCCGTACTGCTTTATATTTTCGCAGTGCTGTTCTTCTACCAGCTTGCCTTCCTCCCCCACTGACTTATTCTTTGAGCCCGTCCTTGGACGGGTTCTTTTTTTGTTTTCCTTTCATAAAAATAAGAAGGACAAAGGCGGGTGAGGTGACGATGTTAGCGAAAATAACAGCTGTCCTGATCGGCAGCCTTCTTTTGGGGATTGGGGTCAACGGCTTCCTGGTCCCTCACCACCTGCTCGATGGAGGAATGATCGGGCTAGGCTTGATTTTACACTATTTCCTGGGCTGGCAGACTGGAATGGCAATCATCATTCTGAGCGCCCCACTCTATTTGCTTGCCTGGTTTATAGAGAGAAAATACTTTTTCCACAGTCTTCATGGGCTACTAGTTTCAAGCCTCTCCATCGATCTGTTCTCATCGTCCAATCAGCATATGGGAGTTGGCATCCTGCCAAGTTCTCTCCTTGGGGGAATTCTTGTCGGTTGCGGGATCGGCCTGATGCTGCGCTATGAAACCAGTACTGGAGGAACGGATTTACTCGCCCAGCTATTCAATAAATTCCTCTCAGTCAATGTCGGCATCCTGATTTTTGCCATAGACGGGCTTGTGGTTATTTCAGGATTAAAAGTGATTGGTTTTGAGAGGTTCGCTTATTCGCTGCTGACGATTACCTGTGTTGGGCTGATGACTTCCTTGTTCGTGATCAAGCGGACGTGAAATCACGCAGAACCGGTAAATTTACAGTGGATTTCAAGTGTAGGCTTCCTTAACTTCCATAAGAAAGGAGGCTGCCCAAGGACAGCCTCCTCATCAATCAGATTTCCGCTTCAATTTTCTGGTTCATATCCGTATAGACGGCAGAATCGATTTCCTTCGTGATGCGGCTCGTCAGGATACCTGATGTCATCGATCCACTGACATTGACCGCTGTACGGCCCATATCAATCAGTGGTTCAATGGAGATCAGCAATCCGGCAAGACCGACTGGAAGATTTAGCGCTGAAAGGACAAGCAGCGCTGCAAATGTCGCTCCCCCTCCTACCCCTGCTACACCGAATGAACTTATCGCAACAATCGCGATCACGGTAGCAATGAAGGAAGGGCTTAGCGGGTCAATGCCGACCGTCGGAGCAATCATGACGGCAAGCATTGCCGGATAAATACCGGCACAGCCATTCTGGCCAATGGAAAGGCCAAACGACCCGGCAAAGTTGGCAATTCCTTCTGGAACACCTAGTGACCTTTGTGTCTGGATATTCAAAGGCAATGCCCCCGCGCTCGTTCTGGAGGTAAATGCGAAAGCCAAAACCGGGAATGCCTTCTTGATGTATGTGACAGGATTCAGTCCGGCTGCACTCAGTAACAGCAAATGGATGAGGAACATAACAGCAAGTGCGACATAGGAAGCGAGGACAAATTTACCAAGCTTCAAGATTGCATCAATATCACTCATCGCCACAGTTTTCGTCATGATTGCCAGCACGCCGTATGGTGTCAGGCGCAAAACCAAGGTAACCACTCTCATGATGACTGCATAGAAAGCATCAACGATTTTCGCAAAAAGCTCAGCTTGTTCTGGTGACTTTCTCCTGACTCCCAAATATGCCAAACCAATGAAAGCTGCAAAAATCACGACCGAAATAGTAGAAGTTGGACGAGCTCCTGTGAAATCCAGGAATGGGTTTGCTGGAAGCAAATCAAGAATCTGCTGTGGCATTGTGCGCCCTTCGATTCCTCCATATGTCTCTTCCAGTTGTTCGGCGCGTGCCTGTTCAGCCTCCCCTTGCGTGATTTGGACGGCTTCAAGGTCGAAACCTACTGCTGTGGCAATCCCTACAGCTGCGGCTATTGCCGTTGTCCCAACAAGCAGGCCGAGAATCAACGTACTTATTTTGCCGATGTTATTCGTCAGCTTCAATTTCGTGAATGCTGTCAGGATCGATATGAATACAAGCGGCATGACAACCATTTGCAGGAACTTCACATAGCCGCTCCCGACAAGGCTGAACCAGTCCCCACTTTTCGTGACGACTTCAGAAGCCGGCCCGTAAATGGATTGCAGGGCAAGCCCGAAGACAATTCCGACCCCCAATGCGATGAACACACGTTTCGAGAAGGATAAATGTTTCTTTTGCAAGTAAAACAGGCTGCCAATAATGACAAGCATGATAGCAATATTCAAACTAACAAGAGCAGTCGTCATCTTTTTTCCCCCTTCATTCTTTCTTGAATCAATATATTACATGTATTCCAATGTGTCAACTAGGAATTAATATTCCTCTCCTCGATAATAAATATATTTTCATCCTATTTTTGGAGACGGCAAAATGTTCCGAACCATTACATAAATTTTTTATACAAACGCTGTTTTCTAAAAGATTGTTGTTTTCAAAACCAATTTTCAGAAAAACAAATCGTTTTCGAAAAGATTGATTGGAACGGAAGACGCGAAGGCTCCTCGAAATTGCTACCGCAATTCCTTCGTGCGTGGGCAAACTCAAAGAAGCTAATTCAATGTCCTGCGGGAGTAACGTGTCAAAGGGAGACCCCACAGGAGCGAAGCCACGAGGAAGCCCCCTGACCGCCCGCGGAAAGCGAAGCCCCTGGAACGGCAATCAACAGCCACTGCCCAAAAGAAAAAAAGACTGTAGACAAAGCCGATTTTCTTTGGCTTTGTCTGCAGTCTAAGCCAATCATTTGATGGCTTTTAGCTTTGAATTCCCTTTACGAGTTCTTCAATTTTTTCCCTGTTCTGTTCAAACCCGATCAGAACCTTTTTTTGCTTCAGGAACAGCAATTTTGTTTGTGTAAAAATAAATGCTGGAACTATGATCGTACCCGTCTCTGCCTTTAACTGCTTTTCCTTTTCAGGCTCTCCCTGGACATTGATCTCCTGATAAGGGGCATTGGTTCGCGAAAGAAACTCCTTCGCATCCTGGCAATCGCTTCACATCGGCCTTGTGTATAAGACAAGCGAACTCTTTGCCATTTCTATGTCCTCCTCTGCTGGATGCTTTTATTGATATTATACCTTTACTGCCACATCGGCATCCAGTTGGATGCGTTCCCGTCAATCAAAACTCCCGGCTTCCGGCAAAGAAATGATGAATTTGCTTCCAACCCCATACTGGGACTCTATTTTTATTTCACCGCTGTCGCACATGCTGATTTCTTTGACAATTGCCAATCCAAGGCCAGTCCCCCTATTGAACACAGATCAGAGTTGTCGATTGCCTCCCTGGGAATGCCCAACCCTTCATCATTGACTTCCATAATGACTTTTCCTTCCTCCATAAACCTTTGCCCGAACTTCCCCACCTTCGGGAGAGTACAGGATTTCGTGGATCGAATTCGTCAGGGCCTGTTTAAGTTATTCCCCGTCATGGACTTAAAAAAGCTGGCCAACGAAAAAAACGGGAATCCCTTTCCCGTTTTATATCTTGAATTTCAATTGAATGATATTGGCTTTTCTCAATGTGTCATAAATAATCACGAGGATCGGACCGACAAAGATTCCTGCGAGGCCCATCAGCTTCAGTCCAATATACATACTGACCAGGGTGGCAAGAGGGGAAATCCCCAGGCTCGTGGAATAGATCTTTGGTTCGATGACACGGCGGACAACTGTTATCACTAAAAACAGGATGATCAAGCCTATTCCGAGGAAGTTATTCCCCTGTAAAATGACTATCACTGCCCATGGAACAAGGACAGAGCCTGTTCCGAGAATCGGCAGGATATCGACAACAACGATCAACAGCGACAGCAATAAGGTGTATTTTACTCCAAGTATGCTTAACCCTGCTGCTGCCATCAGGAAGGTGACGAAGCTAAGGATAACCTGGGCTTTCAGGAATCCCAATCCCGCCTTATTAAGCTGGCTTCCTACCATGAAAACCTTTTGCCTAGTCGTTTCCTTCAGGTGTGACTCAAGCTTCAGCTTCAGCCTTGGCAATTCAAGGCTGAACAGGAAGAGCGCAATCAAATATACAAGCAGTTCAATGAGGAATCCAGGGATTGCTGTCAGCAGATTAATCGTGCTTGCAATCAATTGCTGAAAAAACGAGTCCAATGTATTGATATTTTTTTCGATAGTATCCTCGATTTGCGCAATGACCTCTGGGGGGAAATTTTTTGAGTAAAACTCCCATTTCCTCATCAACGGCAAAATCCCTGTCCGGTAAAAATCCTTAACAAACGTAGGCGTCCTCTGGGAAAGGGAGACGGTCTGATGGGCAATGACTGAAATCAGGTTGTAACCCAAAACAGCGATCAGCAAGACATAGCTAATGAAAACAGACACAACAGCCTGGAACCTTTTCAGTGAAAAACGATTGATGATCCTTTGAACCAAACCTTCAAGCATCACAGCTGTTATAAAAGCAAAAATGAGCGGAAGGCTGTATGGGACAAGGAAAAGTACGACTAATAGGACAGCAGCTGTCCATCCCCATTTTTTCCACATGTATCTCGCTACTCCTCTAATTGTATTTTCGATTTTTCATGATGTTTTATAAAAATAACTATAAACCAAATGGATTTTATTCGCTATCCATTTAGCTGATTGTTGTGCTGATGGAGGATGCCCCTGCTAAACTAAGGGTATACAGTGGATAATAAGGAATCAAGGAGGCATCATGAAAAAGAACAGCACCTTTTACACCCCAGTGGACATTGCATACTTTCAGCAGCCTACTTTGGAGCTTGCAGCCTCTCTGCTTGGCTGTCTGCTTGTGAAACAAACGGAGGATGGAACTGCTGCCGGCAAAATCGTCGAAACGGAGGCATATCGCGGGCCGATGGATCAGGCAGCGCACAGCTTTAACAATCGTAGGACTAAACGGACTGAAATCATGTTTCATGATTCAGGATTGGCTTATACTTATGTGATGCATACCCATTGCCTTTTTAATGTCGTCAGCGGCGGTCCTGAAAATCCAGAAGCGGTATTGATCAGGGCTATCGAGCCTGTGGCCGGGCTGGAGCTAATGATGGAAAGGCGCGGGATCGAGGATACGCCCAACCTGACAAACGGGCCTGGCAAATTAACGAAAGCCCTTGGCATAAAGATGTCAGATTACGGGCATCCCTTAACAAGGGAACCACTTTTCATCGCAGCTGGCAGCCAGCCGGCCAGTGTTTCCATCGGAAAGAGAATCGGCATCGATAATGCCGGTGCAGCCCGGGATTATCCATGGCGCTTCTGGATCACAGGAAACCGTTATGTATCAAGGCATCAAAAAGCTATGAAAATAATAACCACAGAACCTTCGGAGGGGTAAGAATGAAAAAAGCGATTTTTCTGGACCGGGATGGTGTCCTTAATGAAGTGTTGACAGAACGGGTTAAATTCGTAAACCGGCCTGGCCAGCTCTTCTTGCTTGATGGAGCAGCGGAAGCAGTCGCGGAACTCAGCAAGGCAGGATATGAAATCTTTGTTGTCACGAATCAGGGCGGAGTAGGCCTTGGTTTCATGAAAGAAACGCAACTCCAGGAAATCCATGGCAGGATGATTGAAATGATCAAAGAACATGGCGGCGAAATTAAGGAGGTGGCTTATTGTCCCCATAAACCAAAAGAAGGCTGTGAATGCCGGAAGCCGAATGCCGGCATGTTGATTTCCCTTGCCAATCGCCATAATATCCACCTTCCGGGCAGTGTGATGGTCGGCGACCATGAAAGGGATATTGAAGCTGGAAAAAAAGCGGGCTGCAAGACGGTCTTTATTGGTACGGAAGAAACAGGCGCCGATGAGAAAGCTCCTTCCCTGAAGGATGCCGTTCCGATAATCCTTCATTTGATTGAAGCATGAGTGGTGTTCGCATTGTCTTTACATGGCCTTGAGCATAGTGAAAGCAGCCCAGTAAATCATCATGGACTGCTTGATAATTTCATATTGGGGATGGTTCCGTTTCAATACGAATCTTGGAAAGTCTGAAATTCGTGTACGGATATCACATCGTCACTTGAACAAGTGATCTTCCAAGCGAAAGTGCGCGCTGGTTTAGTTCGAGAAGGGAATGCTTTTCGGGAGAGAGCACTTTCTTCAGTGCATCTAATATCGCACTGTCAGGAAGAAGTCCTGTTTCTCCAAGGAAAGCGCCAAGCAGGATCATGTTGGCCACCTTCGGGTTCCCAAGGTCGTTCGCAAGGTCTGTCGCTTTGATATCCAAAACGTTGATATCCGTTCTTTTTGATGACTTTGAAACGAGTGAGGCATTCACTATCAATAATCCTCCCGACCGAACGGACGGCTCGAATTTATCGTAGGATGGATTGTTCAGGACAATCGCGGTTGTCGGTTGAGAAACAAGCGGCGATCCAACCTGCTCCCCGCTGACAACGACAGCGCAATTCGCTGTGCCGCCCCTCTGTTCTGGACCATAGGATGGCAGCCATGAAACATGCATGCCTTCGCTCATCCCGGCATAAGCAATCAATTGGCCCATTGACATCACGCCCTGGCCGCCAAAGCCTGCAATCAAGATTTCTTCCATTATCGGTTCCCCTCCTTGTTCACATCCTTATATACGCCAAGAGGATAAACCGGGACCATATTTTCCTTGATCCAGCCAAGCGACTCAGCAGGATCAAGTCCCCAGTTTGTTGGACAGCTGGATAAAATCTCGACCATTGAGAACCCAAGCCCCTGCTTCTGCGTTTCAAACGCTTTGCGGATTGCCTTCTTCGCTTTTATGATATTCTGTACATCATGTGTCGACACACGTTCAATATAAGCAGTTCCATCAAGAGTAGAAAGCATCTCAGCTATGCGGATTGGCAAGCCCTGGAGAGCCGCATCCCTGCCGGCAGGGCTGGTGGCGGTTTTCTGTCCAATCAATGTGGTGGGGGCCATTTGCCCTCCAGTCATTCCGTATATCGCATTATTGACGAAGATGACTGTAATGTTTTCCCCTCTTGCCGCAGCGTGTACGGCTTCAGCAATGCCAATCGACGCCAGGTCGCCATCCCCTTGATAGGTAAAAACAAACCTGTCGGGCAGTACGCGTTTGACCCCTGTCGCCACGGCGGGTGCACGGCCGTGTGCTGCCTGTGTCATGTCACAATTGAAATATTCATATGACAGGACCGAGCAGCCAACGGAAGCGACCCCTACGGTATCCTCAAGAATGTCCATTTCCTCTAGAACTTCGCCGACCATACGATGGATAATGCCATGGGTGCAGCCAGGGCAGTAATGTGTCTCGGTATCGGTAAGTCCAGTTGTCTTCTCAAAAACCGTCTTCATTGTCATACTTCAACACCCCCGGCTGTCCTTATAATCTGTCTGTAGATCTCTTCCTGCGTAGGAACGACCCCTCCTGTCCGCCCAAAAAACGATACAGGTGCATGCCCATTGACAGCTAGCCTGACATCCTCGACCATCTGCCCTGCACTCATCTCGACGGATAAATAGCCTTTTACCCGCTCCCTAGTTTCAATGAATGGCTCTTCCGGGAATGGCCATAAAGTGATTGGGCGAATCATGCCAACCTTCACTCCCTGCTGGCGCGCTTTGTTGATGGCATTCATCGCAATCCTCGCGGTTGTTCCATAGGCAGTAATGATATACTCAGCATCCTCCGTTTCATATGTTTCATAGCGAGCCTCCTGCTGTTTGATCAGGGCAAACTTCTTTTGCAACTGCTCATTCCGCTTCTCAAGCGCATCAGCATTCAATTCAAGCGAAGTAATGACCCGCGGCCTTCCATCCCCGCGTGTGCCTGTTGTGGTCCATTCCTTCTCTTCGCGCACCCTTTCTTCCATTCCATCGAATTCTACCGGCTCCATCATCTGCCCGAGCATGCCATCGCCAAGCAGGATTACCGGTGTCCGGTACTTATCCGCCAGATCAAATGCGATTGCTGTCAGTTCTATGATCTCCTGGAGGGTAGATGGTGCCAGGACAGGGGTGTGGTAATCTCCGTGTCCGCCGCCTTTCGTTACCTGAAAATAGTCCGATTGGGCAGGCTGGATATTGCCAAGTCCGGGACCCCCTCGAACAACGTTGACAATCAATGCCGGAAGCTCTGCTCCGACCAGATAGGAAATACCTTCCTGCTTAAGGCTGAATCCCGGGCTGGACGAAGATGTCATCACCCGGACTCCCGTCCCTGCCGCTCCATATACCATATTGATTGCCGCAACTTCGCTTTCAGCCTGGAGGAACAAACCGCCGACTTCCGGCAGGCGTCTAGCCATATATGCAACAAGCTCACTTTGAGGTGTGATCGGATAGCCGAAAAAGTATTTGCAGCCAGCATGGACTGCTGCTTCCGCGATAACTTCATTTCCCTTCATCAGTACTTTTGCCATTGTCCTAGTCTCCTTCGCTATACAGTTTGCCTTGCCTTTTCCGGCCTGTAGACAGTAATCACTGAATCAGGGCACATTTGGGCACATTTCCCGCAGCTGATGCAACTATCCTGGTCGGTTACGACTGCCGGCCGATACCCCTTTGCATTCAAATAATCAGCAAGATATATGACATTGGTCGGACATGCCTTCACGCACAGCTGGCATGACTTGCATGTCTCTTCCTTAAAAACGACTCTCTGCTCCACTGTTTTTGCCTCCTTTACAGTTCCCATGGCAATTTCAAGTATCTCGACATCACCTTTACTGGATGGCCGGGATCAAAAGATTCGGCTTTTTCCTCAAGATGTCCGGACAAAATCGTCTGTTTTATCGGAATGCCCAGTTCACCTGACAATTTTCGGCTGAGTTCAACCCCTTTAAGCACATCCTCAACCCTTGTATCGGATCCGACATTCGAATTGTTGACCAGCCCGGTAACTTTTAACCTTGAGGCACTCTCGATTTTCAGAACCGTATCAATGGCTCCCTCCAGTGTACTTACATATGGCCTGTTGGCATTCAAGATGAATAATACCTCTGGCTGCATCCCTGCCCAGTCATTATAAAACTGGCCTAAAGCCATTGCCCCGTCTTTATCCCCGCCAGCGTCGATGATGACTTTATATTCCGGGTCATAAAGGACCCGATAGATATCTCCGGTTACAATCGGCAAATCTGATTGCGCCAGCTTCTCTGCAGGAGCAATCAGTTCAATTCCGTTTTCTGCGAATAATGCCCTTACATCCCTCGCCCTATAATAGGGATTGACTATATCGAGATCGGCGACGGCTACTTTATCATGCTTCTTTTTCCATTCGAAAGCGAGATTGATTGCCGTTTCTGTTTTTCCACTGCCAAAATGGCCGGTGATGATCGTGATATCAGCCCCATTATCCAACCTGTTCTCCTCTCCTTTCTTTGTAAGCGTTTTCATTAATGCCAGTTTAATTATATAAATTTCTTCCAACTTCTTCTTTGATAAAAGTCACGATTAGCGTAATTGGGATAAAAAAAAGAAGTTCGGAAAGAACTTCTTTTATAAAACGAAACTGAGGATGACTTTTTGAGGCATGTCCTGCTCGCTGTATACATCTTTTTTCAATCTTTCGCATGATGGCATTTCATAGGAGAAAGCCTCCACTGACTCAGGAATCACTCCATCACCCTTCAGCTGGTTGAAAACTCTTTCCATTGCTTCATCGGTTGGGATGCATTCCTCAGATCCATCATATTTAAAACAATCCACACAAGTCTCAACAATATTAGAGTCAATTTGTTCCTGCGTAAAAACCAGTTTTGCGCCAGTCATCTTTTCAACTTCGCGGTTTTCCAATTCAATAATCGTTGTCACGTTCATTATCGGCACCTCCGTTTGTATTACACTATCATTATAGTGGTTTAGAATCCATCCAGGGGTTTTTTAAAGTTTAATTCATGTATTCTTCACATCTTTACGACAAAAAGTTGTCAATAACATGATTTCACGTGGATTACTTATCATTTTTACTTTTTGGCTCTACCCTGTTAAACCTGGGTGTTGATTTCCACTTTAGGGACATGCTTTCCGCGGGGCGTCAGTGGAGCTGGTCCAGCTTCAGCGCTTAGCCCGTCCGAGTCGCTTCGCTCCTGCCAATGAAGTCAAAGAGCGACTTCACTGTCAGGCCCTTCGACGGACAGGACGTCCTAGTGCCGACGTTGCCGCAGGACGCGGCGGTCTTAGTCGGCTAGCGCTTGTCGGGGCTGACCAAAGCGCTTCAGCTTCCCTATCTCCTCGGCCCTTTGCGCCTTCGGGGTCTCCACCTTGCCGCTGCATCCCGCAGGACACTGAAAGGCTCCGGCGAATTCGCCCACGCACGAAGGAAGTGCATGCATTAGCATTTTCGAGGAGTCAGTCCCTTCCGTTCCAATCAACTCTATTAAAAACAACATTCAGCTTTAATACAGCCTACTTTTTAAAATTGCTACAGCCTTTCCATCTCCTTGACAATTTTCTCGCATAGTTCATGGGTTTCAAGGCTTTCCCTGGCCGAGATGAAGGGAGCCCCTCCAGTATTGACTGCCTGCAAGAAGTCGAAAATGATCTGCTCGAAGCCGCGCTTCCTTAAGGTTGGCTCCCAGTCGCTTCCCCCTAACCTTGTTTCTTCCCGGTCTTTTTGGATCAGCAGCTCTGAAACATTGATTGCAATTCTTTTTTCAGAAGGGTGGTAAACCTCTACCTTTTCCTCGACCACCCCGCTGTCACGGTTCATGATACCGATGGCGGTTCCTTCTTCGGCGATCAGCTGCAGCACAAGTTGATTTAAAAATGCGCCATTTTTCTTTCCTGTGACATTCACACGCTTCACTGCATATGGGAATAAAAACTTAAGCGTATCAACGACATGGATAAAATCATCGAAAATGAAAGTCCGGATTTCACCAGGCAGTGACCTCCTGTTCTTCTGCATGATGACCATGTTCGGTTCCTTCAGTTCTCTCAGCCGTTTGTATACCGGGGCATACCTCCTGTTAAAGCCGGTCATCAAAATCAAGCCTTTTGCTTCTGCTATCTCTGTCAATTCCCTTGCTCTTTCAAATTCATAAGCAATTGGTTTGTCGACGTAAACATGGATCCCTGCTTCCAGCAGCTTCAGGACAATCCCGTAGTGCGATTCAGTCGAACTGTGGACAAAGGCCCCCTTGATTCCACTAGCGATCAGCTCGTCCAAACTTGAATGGACATGTGGGAATCGATACTTTCCTGCCAATGTTTCCAGCTTTGAAAGATTGCGCGTATACAAATGGAATTCCGTCTCACCCTTTTCCGCAAAAACAGGAAGGTACGCTTTTTGGGCGATATCCCCTAATCCGATGACCCCGATTTTCAACATTCCGGCTTCCCCCTTACGAAAACTTTCTTAAAATCATCTATTTGTTATTGTCCCCTAAAAAGAAATTGCCCGCCAATGCTCCTTCCTCCATTGATTATCCGTTTATCCAGGCAAGGCCGATTGTCCCTTGCCCTGTATGAGTGCCGGCAACCGGACTGAAGGTGGTCGTCACAAATGAAATTT
Organism: Bacillus sp. REN3; assembly: GCF_017912555.1. Lineage (GTDB taxonomy): Bacteria > Bacillota > Bacilli > Bacillales > Cytobacillaceae > Mesobacillus. The sequence goes on from NZ_JAERSD010000004.1 coordinate 263,748, forward strand.
CCGGGAACTTCAGCTGCAGTTCCTGGCGCCATTCTTCTGCTAGCTGTCCCGCATTGCCATGGATGACACTTGCCTCTTTAATATGGTTTGCCGTCTCCTCGAAAATTTGGAACAGCCGTTGTTTCACCTTTTTCTCTGTCCTGATTTTATCAAAAAGAACGACCTTTCCGTCTTCAAACCGGACAACCAGCTTTAACCTGATCAAGCTTCCGATAATCACTTGGCTTGTGGACAGGCGCCCCCCTTTGTGAAGCTGTTCAAGGCTTCCAGGTACCATGTAAAGATTGGCTCTGTCGGGGAGAGTCCTCAAAGCAGCGACTATTTCTTCGTAGGATTTCCCTGCTCTATGCAACTCAACACCTTTCTCGATCATCTTTCCAAGCGGATAGGAACCAATTTTGGAGTCAATGACATCTACTTTGTATCCCACTATATTCGATGCGGCAACCGATGACTGGTATGTACCTGTCAGGGAACTGGAAGCATGGATGGCAACAGCATATTTATATTGGTTTTTAAGCTTCCGATAAAGCTCGACGAAATCACCGATAGCTGGCTGTGAAGTTTTAGGAAGGAACTTGGATGCAGCAAGCTTAGGGTAAAAATCCTCAGCGGTGAGATCTACTCCTTCCAAAAACGTTTCGTCTCCAAAAATGATGCTCAACGGAACTACATATATATGATTGTTTTTTATGAATTCCTCGTCAAGGGAAGCCGTACTGTCTGTAATCCATGCGATTTCATTCGGTGTTGTCATAATATCTCCTGTTCTTCGAAAAAATTTGGCTAGAATAGTCTTATATTTACTAAGTCCTATCATAAAGGAGGAAGCCTAATGAAATCTATCAGGAATTTTTTAAAACCTGCTTCATTTTCAAAAAAGGCTGTTTCCTAAAAAGATTATTGTCTTCTGAATCATTTTAATAGATTCTATTATTCACGCTATCTATTCCCTGTCTTTACTGGCTTTATTCCTTGTGGGACTAACTTTATCGATGTCTTCCGGATTCTTGACCTATTGGAAATTTCTCGTTAGGCACACACTGCCGCAATACTTCGCAAACATGTGCAAAGATTCCTGCCTTACCCAACATAATGCAGCACCAGCAGCTTTTAGCTGTTCGTTCTGAATTCTCCCCGTGAGTAAAAGCCTTCCCTGGAGAAAAAAAGCTGGTCTCTGATAGAAGCGAGACCAGCTCAGACTGTAGACAAACTCGATGAAATTCGAGCTTGTCTACAGTCTTTTTGTTTGGTTGAGAAACGAGGCTGTTGATTTCCGTTCCAGGCGCTTCGCTTTCCGCGGGCGGTCAGGGAGCCTCCTCGTCGCTTCGCTCCTGCGGGGTCTCCCCTTGACGCGCTGCTCCCGCAGGAGTCTTCGCGCCTTCCACTCCAATCAACAGGACTTCTAAACTTAACGTGGCACTATGCCCAAGTCTATTTTAAAATGAATACATATAACGCTTGAGGTGATGAAGATGTTATCCAAAAAGAGTTCCACAGCACGCGATCAGTTAGAAATGGTTACCGTCGACCAACTTGTTCCCCAAGACCATCTGGTCCGGAAGCTGGAAGCAGCCATCGACTTCTCTTTCATCTATGATCGGGTAAAGGATCTCTATTCGGAAGTGGGCCGCCCAAGCATCGATGCAGCACTGTTAATCAAACTCCCATTCATCCAGTATATCTTCGGCATCCGCTCCATGCGCCAGACAATAAAGGAAACCCAGACAAACATGGCTTATCGCTGGTTTTTGGGATTGGGATTCCATGATCCTGTTCCTCACTTCTCCACCTTCGGGAAGAATTATCAACGTCGGTTTGAAGAAAGCACATTGTTCGAAGATATCTTCATCGAAATCCTGAATATAGCGATTGAAAAGAAATTGATCAGTGCCGATCACGTCTTCATCGATTCCACACATGTAAAAGCCAGTGCCAATAAACATAAATTTGAAAAGAAGATGGTCGAGAGAGAAACACGTGCTTATCAGGATCAGCTTCAAAAAGAAATCAACCAGGATCGCGAAGAACATGGCAAGAAGCCGATTCCATCAGAGAAGTTCGAAAAGGAAGAAACAAAGGAAATAAAGGAAAGCACCACAGATCCTGAGAGTGGTTACTATGTGAAAGACGAACGGACAAAACAGTTCGCTTATTCCTTTCACGCCGCATCAGATCGAAACGGATTTGTCCTCGGAACCATTGTGACTCCCGGCAATACCCATGACAGCCTCATGCTTGAGCCACTGGTAAAGAAAGTGGAGGAGAATGTGGGAAAGCCTAAAGCAGTTGCGGCAGATGCTGCTTATAAGACACCTGCCATCGCGAAGTATCTGTTTGATCAGGAAATCACACCGGTCCTGCCATATACACGACCACGGACCAAAGATGGTTTCTTCCGGAAATATGAGTATGTCTATGATGAGTATTTCGACTGTTACCTATGTCCTGCCGGGGAAGTCCTCAAGTATTCAACCACCACGAAAGAAGGATATCGTGAATATAAATCACCAAAGCACGTATGCGCAAACTGTCCATTCCTGGCACAATGCACAGAAAGCAAGGACCATCAAAAGGTGATTACCCGTCATATCTGGCAAGAGTACCTTGAGGAAGCCGACCATCTCAGGCATACACCAGAGGTCAAAGAAATTTATTCAAAGCGGAAGGAAACCATTGAGCGAGTTTTCGCAGATGCAAAAGAAAAGCATGGCATGCGTTGGACAACCCTAAGGGGGCTTAAAAAATTGTCCATGCAGGCGATGCTTACTTTCGCTGCCTTAAACCTGAAAAAGATCGCCAACTGGACATGGAAGGGTCCAGTTAAAGCCTAGAAATGGCCGTAAGAGGAGTCTATCCTCTTGAGAAATTCAAAATTATGACAAAAGAGGTTCGGAATGAAACCATTCCGAACCTCTTTTGTCTACAAACTGAGCTGGTCTCTGATAGAAGCGAGACCAGCTTTCCTTTTTCACAACATTTTCTTGAGGTCTTTTACTGACAGTAATTTGCCCGTGGAAACTACTTTATCATCAATGACGAGTGCTGGCGTGTTCATTACTTTGTATTTCATGATTTCCCTGATATCATCTACCTTCTCGACAATAGCCGAAACACCTGACTCCTGTATCGCTATATGAACATTTTCTTCCAATTCCCTGCACTTCTTGCATCCAGTACCCAAAACTTTTATTTCCATGCCTTTCTCTCCTTTTCATATGGGCTATGTAAAAATTCACTCTTCAGTTTTGCTCCAGGCAGCTCATGTGTGCCTGGGAATCTCCTTTTTGCTTTGCGCATCCGGGATCTCCCCTGCCATCTACTCCCTCTGGACACCGAAATGGGCTTCCGTGAATTCACCCACTCACGATGGCATTTCGAGGGAGCTTCGTGCCTTACGCTCAGTCCAACAGGCATTCAAAAAACCAACACTGGTTTTAAAAATCGCCTTCTTATAAAATCAAATTGAATAAATAACCAATCAGTATGATACCGATTGATACTACACCAATAAAAACAGCAATCAATTTAAGCTTAATCACCTTTCGGAGCAGGATGATTTCTGGCAGGCTCAATGCGGTGATGGCCATCATGAATGCAAGGGCCGTTCCTGCAGCAACGCCTTTATCCATCAATGCTTCAATGATCGGGAGTGAACCTACTGCATTTGAATACAATGGTACTCCGATTGCTGTCGCTATGGGAACAGCCAGCCAATTATCCGCTCCTGCATATTCCACAAGGAGACTTTCAGGTGCATAGCCATGGATGAAAGCACCAATTCCAATTCCCAGTAAAAGATACAGCCATATTTTCCTTACTGTCTCCTTCACATTCCCTGCTGCAAAACGAACTCTCGATTTGAAACTTTCAGCATAAAAGAATGATGAAAACTTCTCCTTCCAGCTAAGTTCTCTGCTGCCTTCTTTGGAAAACTCATTTGATGACGCGATTTCATAGACATACGACTCGACTTGATTTTCCATTTTTGCCTGGCCGATAATCAGGCCGGCCCCAATCGCAAGGGCCATTCCCATCAACACATATAAAGTGGCAATTTCCCAGCCGAATATCGAGAAAAGCATCACAATCGAAATCTCATTGACAATCGGCGAGGCAATCAAGAACGTAAAAGTGATGCCCAAAGGAATACCAGCCTCGACAAACCCAATGAATAACGGTACAGTTGAGCACGAGCAGAAAGGTGAAAGAACGCCGAGAATCGCAGCCATGACACTTGCCGCTCCCTTTCGCTTTCCTTCAAGCCAGCCCTTCACTTTTTCTGGAGGAAAAAAGCTGCGCAGGAAAGAAATCGCAAACACCATAGCGATCAACAAGAACAGTATTTTTGTTGTGTCATATATAAAAAAATGCAACGCTCCCCCAAGCCTTGAATCCCCATCAAGCCCGACCAAATCAAAGACGATCCAATCAGCAAGAGCTTCAAACATGCGATACGCCTTCTTTCAGCAATTTCAGTAACTTCCCAGCTTGCTCATCCAGACTGTAGATCGTGAATTTCCCCTCCCGTCTAGAATGGATCACCTTTCCTTTTTCCAAAATCCTCAAGTGGTGACTGATTGTCGAAGGAGCTGCTTTCAATGCAGAAGTGATTTCACACATGCATAAATCGTGATTCAAAAGCATTGCCATGATTTTTAGCCTTGTTTCATCACTCAGCCCCTTAAAGAAGGAAGCAAAAACCTCGAGTTCACTTTCTGCAGCTGCAATTGGCCAATCTCTCTTCGCTTCTTCAAGGATTTCAGCCATCTTTTCATTCGATTTGATGATCCATACGTTATCCTTCACTTCAATTACTCCTAAAAATTGATCATATTAAGATTATAAAACTAAAAACATAGTTTTGTAATTTACTTCTGTGTAAATTTCATGAAAAATCATCCTTCGAATCATCGAAGGAGGAGGGCTCGCTATCATAGAAAATGTCTGGCAAAGCTAGGAAATACCCTTTCAACGGTTTCAAATCCCCATGAATTTATATTGGTTTTCCTAATGCTGCCTTCAATCAATTGCCCTAAAAACACATTCTCCATAACATCCCGAGGCAATGAAACTGTATAGGTTTTGCGGGATTTGTCTATTATCTCTTTCACCCTCACTGAACTGGCATTTATTGATTGGATCTGAAATACACCAATGATTCCGCTCCTAAGCCTCAATTCAGCATCATAAAAAGGACTTCCATACTTACGCACCTGGTATGGAACAAATTGGTCCAGCATCGAAATGCATGAGAAGATTTCCTGCTCTGACTCGTCAAGCAGCTGTTTAAGAAATTCCGAATGGCTCGTTTGGTATTTACGATCGACATATTTCAGGAATTTCTTCAGAACAGATAAAAACGATTTCGCATGGTTGATGCTCGTATCAAAATTGCGTTCGAAATAAAAGCTGCCGATCAGCTCAGCCCAGTCCCGGCCTGATAACTCTCCCCAATCTTCTGCTTCTCTCCATTCAAGATACCCAGCAAGCAGCTCCAGGCTTTTTTGGTATTTTGTCACTGTAGCGGCTGACTTTCCTTCTATATGTTCCTTAAGGCGTAAAACCGAGATCACGATAGACAGGGATATCCTGTTCGCTAAGATATCGCGGTCGGGCAAATGGGTATGCAACCTTCACGATACATGACTTGCGCTTTTCTCCCCCAGTGACGAAAGGGGAAAGCGACAAACCAAGTTGTCGTCTGACACTATTATAATCGGCTGTAGGAGAACCCTCCTCGATCAGATTCCAGAAATGATATTCCCTGGCCTTCAGCCACCATTCCGCATCTCCTGAGCGTCCATCCGCAATGAGCTCTTCTACAGTGAGATGATCCAGCATCTTGATTGGTTCTTGAATCAACAGCTGTTCAAAGGCAATCATGCCAAAACACTGGTCCACTCCTTCTTCTACATGAAAGATGAAGGAATTCAGTTCAACTTTCCCATAGTTCTGGAATGGTTCTTCCTCCTTTCTCACTTCAGAAAGAATGTATTTGACTGGTGAGAGCCAATCATGAAAAAGCCTCAATCCGTTTTCCAGCCCGCTGAAGCTGAAGAGATTCCCCTCTACTTCCAACCTTCCATAAGCCTTTGCCATATAGAGTTTGCCAGGAGCCTCGCTGTCTTCGTACCTGTACCACTCCCCAGTTAAGTCAGCATAACCGTCCTCGTTCTCCCACTCTTGAATATGGATGTTTTCATGGACGAAGAAGTAATGAAGAAACTTGGATTTATCGGAAATCTCGTAAGTAATCTTTGTGTAGACCCCCGTTTTTCCTTCTACTGTCTCGCTTCGTTCCCGTCCAAGCAAGACAGAGAAAATCTCAGGGAAATAATCTAATACCACCTCAGAATATGAAAGCTGTTTTGCTTCCATCAGCTGCTCAATTTTCTTTTTTACTTCCAATAAACAATCAGGACCTTCATACACAGTCACTCCATTGATCATGTATCCAACATCAAACTCTTCGAGCAAGGCAAAGCTTCCTGCCCATGGGATGGCTGTTGAAAAACTCTCCGATTTAATAAGAAGCACTCGCTCGCCTGTGAACAAGTCTTCAACCATCGCCCCTTTTGGATGAGGCTCCACTACTTGGAACAGTGCAGGCTTAAGCTTCGTCCATTTGGAAGCAAGCTTCGCTTCGCTGGCATTCCCGCTTCTTCCTTCCATGGCAAACCATTCAATCCCGCGCCGCCCATTCTTGAAACGCCGAAAAAAAATAAGCCAGAAATGAAATAGCCCTACATACATCGGATGCTGTTGCGACAGGGTTATCCGCTTCCGGAACCCCGCCTTGAGGCTGTCCATCTCCTGAAAGTCGATTCTTTTATATACAAAGTCGATGATGTCCATTACCAGCAAATGCTTTTGTTTTGAGAACTCTTCCTCTTTTGCTTTCCCTAGTTCGACCACTCGTGACTTTTTCATGCAGCATTTCTTATATTTTTTCCCGCTTCCGCAGTAACAAGGATCGTTTCGCCCGATGTTCATTGGTTTCCCCCTCCTTAAAGAGCCTGTAAACAAGATGCATCATAAACATTATACAAGACAAACTTATTGATGAAAGTGATAACCTAAAGTAAAATTCTTTTTCCTGCAGTTATAATATGAGAAAATGGATTGACAAACCAGTATAAAGGAGGAAATTCGATGCCACAAAGCCTGCAGGATACAACCACTTTACACAACGGTGTAAAAATGCCATGGTTTGGACTTGGTGTGTTCAAGGTACAGGAAGGATCAGAGGTGATCGAGTCCGCAAAGGCAGCGATCAAGAATGGCTATAAAAGCATTGATACAGCAGCCGTCTATAAAAATGAAGAAGGGGTCGGCCTGGCGATCAAAGAATCCGACGTCCCGCGTCAGGAATTATTCATCACTACAAAAGTGTGGAATTCTGACCAGGGCTATGAGTCTGCTTTAAAAGCGTTCGAAACAAGCATGGAGAAACTAGGGCTCGACTATCTTGACCTTTACTTGATCCACTGGCCGGTTGAAGGAAAGTACAAGGATACATGGAAAGCACTCGAAAAGCTTTATCGGGATGGACGGGTTCGGGCAATCGGTGTCAGCAACTTCCATGTCCACCATTTAAAAAATTTGATGGCGGACGCTGAAATCAAGCCAATGGTCAACCAGGTTGAGTATCACCCCCATCTCTCGCAAACAGAGCTGCTGGCATTCTGCAAAGAGGAAGGAATCCAGCTGGAGGCCTGGTCGCCACTGAAGCAGGGTGAACTGCTGTCAGAGCCTGCAATCGTGGCAATAGCAGAAAAACATAAGAAAACCCCTGCTCAGATCATCCTGCGCTGGGATTTACAAAATGGCGTTGTCACCATCCCAAAATCAGTCAAGGAACATCGCATCATCGAAAATGCCGATATTTTTGACTTCGAGCTTTCTGCAGAAGACATGGAGAAACTGAACAGCCTGAACAAGAACGAAAGAGTAGGGCCAGATCCGGATCATTTTGATTTCTAGGATAGCGAAAACGCGGACAACTGTCCGCGTTTTCGCTATCATCATCACCAGCTTGCCGTATTTCTTTTTAAAATCCCGGCTGGCTTCCTAAAGTCCAGCCGGGATTAGCGGGAACATACGGTAACATCGAATTCTTGCAGATATCCTCGATAATGGAAATGGATGGATATCCCCATAGCCCCCATAGCCCCCATAGCCCGTCATTCTATCCCTTTATCTTTATCTCAAACTCCCGGTCACTATGCCCAGCGCCATTGAATACCCGTTCCTTGAAGAAGATTTCCTCATCATTCATCAAGATGACAGTCGAACTTCTCGTCCCATAGCCTTCACTCCTGATGAACATTGGTGACAGCAGCCGTTCCCATTCCAAAGAAACTCCTGTGGAAGGTAGAAAGTGATCCTCTGCCGGGTCGGCGTTTGCCAAATGGTCAAAGAGATTCTCCGCCAGGGAGGATTCGTTTTTTTCAATGGTGTCAGCGAGCCCTGCTTTCCCGAGTTTGACCTTTGGCCAATCCGTATCCAGCAAATGATTGCTGACCCCATGGATTCCTGGCTGTACTTCATGTACAGCGCCGTTCTTATTCGAATAATAGTACAGCTGGGACTGGTCTCCTGCCAGCAGATTGTAACCGGGGTATAATTCGCGTTTCTTGGCCGCCTCCTCCAAATAGGTCCGGGGATCATCCTTTCCTCTTAGAAAATCGGCAACAAGCTCGCCGCGCGACCGCTTGCCTTCGGTTACTTCAGAAGGGTCACGAAAATTTGTCAACGCTGCAAATCGTCCAGTCGATGTTACGCCCATCCATGTTCCCAGCTTTTCAAGATCACGGCCAGCGAGAATTGTAGGTTCATCCTTCCAAAAACCTGCAGGGGCAGTCGGGCGATGGTAAAATTCATCTCTATTCGCTGCGATGATAAGGCTATACTTCGGATGTGACTTATAGGCAAATAAAATCAAACACATATCTTCCACGACCTTTCTATCCGATTTTCAGCAATAAGCTTAAAAGTGCTTCAACCTGGCTGGTCCTGAATCCATAAAGAAAATAATCCTGTCTTGTCGGGATGATTCTTAGGAGACCAGCGGACCTTAATAACAAAAGGTGGTGATGGATGTTCCCTTTGGACATCCCCATAATGCCGACAAGCTCTGTGAATGTTTTTTCCTTCGATTTCATATGGCTGAGCATTTCCAGCCGTTTTTCTTCCGCCAGCGCTTTCGTTATGAGCAGGGCCTCTTCCTTATCTCCCATAGAACATGGAAAAGTAAGCACTGCTTTGTGATTGAAAACATCGATCAGCGACAGTGGACGGAAATGCCACGATGGAAACAACACTGCTTCGCTGCAGCCGAGCCCTTCAATTTGAAAGCCTTTAGTGATTTCTTCTATCCATGAAAAGGACTTCCCATTTATAGCAGTCTCCTCAACTTGTTGGCTCTCCGCTTTAAGGACAGCAGCCAACTCTCCCTCGATTTCCGAAAAATATTCCTCATACCACATTGATAAAAGGGTCAAATGCTGCTGCTTCCTTTGTTCGAGATTGGCAGGCATTGGCCTCTTTTCGTTCACAAATGGCGACAGCATTTCATATAGTGCGCCTAAGGACAATCCGGCAAGCCAGGAGCAGTATCCCGAAAAATCTTTAGAGGGGCAATTTTCTATTAGATGGACCGATAAATCCTCAAATTGCAAATCCTCAAGGCCTTCTATTCCATTATGCAACTCTTCCGATATCTTCTCCTTCGTTTCTATGAACCAATTTTTAGAAATCCCTAAATATTTCAGATGGGTCTGCCTTTTATAAAGTGACAGGCTAAGGAGTACCTCGTAGACAATGGAGTCAACAACTTTAATGCGCATAATAGACCTCCGCAAAAAGATTTTCGAAATCAATTTAACACATATTGACACATTTTAATAGTTCAATTATTATTGAACCATTAAAAGGATGGAGGATATTTATGGAAAAATATGAAGTGAGGAAATAGCAGACATTGTTTACGGTCATACAAAGGAACGGGAGCTTACACTCGATATCTTCAAATCGGTCTCTGAAAACGAAAAATTCCCTGCACTTATTAATATACACGGAGGGGGCTGGATGTCTGGAGATAAATGGAAAGCAGGCGGAGGCTGAAACGCTTCGTTCGCGAAATCCGGATTCGTTTGCATCAATATTAATTTCAGGCTGAGCAGAGAGGCTGTTTTCCCAGCTGCTTTATTGGATATCAAGACAGCAATTCGCTGGGTTAAATCGAATGCCGGGAATTATGGGATCGACCCGGACAAAATCGGGATTTGGGGACATTCTTCTGGAGGGCATCTTGCCGCATTAGCAGCATTCAGTGCAGGACATCCTTTGTTCTCAACCGGGACACCGGAATTGGAAAAAGTACATGCTGTTGCTACTTTAGCAGCTCCTGTTGACTTGTTGTCAATGGGGGACTGGCATGACAACCCTAATTCTCCTGAATCGAAGTTTCTCGGCGGAATGGTCCAGCAGCAAACGGAAAAAGCGCAGCAGGCAAATCCCCTAACCTACCTGAATGGAGACATACCGACAACTTTAATTATCCACGGGGAGACAGATGATATTTGCCCCGTGGAGCAAGGCAGGCTCCTTCACCTGGCACTTGAAGACTCATCTTATCTGGAGATAAAAGGTGCCGACCATGATTTAGTTGGCGGAGTATTAACGATGGATGAAATCCTCATCTTGATTCAATCCTTTTTCACAAGAAATTTGAAAATAGGCCTGCCAAATAAGGACTCTCTCGAAAAACATCGTGAAGAAGTAAAGCTCGCAGTGAACTGGTTCAAGGAAAACAGCAAATAATCCTGGGCACATCATTTTTAATAATGGACAAGAGTTGAAAACAATGGATTGCGAACTGGAAAACTAAATCACCAGGTGATTCAACTATTGCTTCGTCCACATTTCCAGTTCAGAGTCATCACAGATTGAGATTCAAGGCTTGAACAGCCTGCCCACCATGGCTCGCTGTTTTTATCAAATTGAAAGGCTGCAAAAAATAACAGAATTTTGATTATTTAATCTCGAACATACTCATAGTTCATTTCTATATTGAATTCACACAGCAATCCGGACAAATCCAATGAATAAAGTGATATTCAGGGACGGAACGTACGAGTTGAAAGTAAAATAGAACATTATAATTAGTTTTGTTGGAGTGATGGCTCGTTTTTAAAGGAGGAACATGCTATTCATCAAAAAACAATAGCGCTTCTTCACGTAAAGGGTGTTATCCTTTTAGGTAAGCGTATTTTAACTCAATCATTCATCATCAAGGAGGCAAGGTATTTATGGAACATTTATCTTTCGGGCATATTTATAAGCTTGGAAATATAGTAGTTGAAAATTCCAAATATAGGCACTACCATTATCCTGAGATGTTAACCAGGTATGCCAGTAATTTCATTGAATTTAAAGTTCTTCCGTCTCTAACTGAATTTAAAGACGCTGAAAGTTACCTGGAAGAATTTCATCGGAAGAAGGGGCAAAAACATTTGAAGTTCGTCTTTCCGGCTAATATCAAGCCAACAGGCGAACTAAATGCTTACTTGGCGGATATGGGTTATGAAACAGGTTTCCTTGAACTGTTTTCCATCGACCCTGAAGACTTTCCAAAGGTGAAAAACAATCCAGATATCGATATTCAAGCAGTGACGGATAAAAATTTGGAAACCCTTCTTCGTTTGCAATATCAGCATGATTTATCCTTTAGCAGTGAATTTGCCCAACAGAAGGCGGATTTGATAAGACGTCAATTTAAGGATCGGCATATCCAGCAGGTTTTAGCTTTTTATCAAGGATCTGCAGCAGGCTACGTAGATGTTATTATCTCTGATGAAACAGCAGAAATTGATAATTTGACTGTTGATGAGCAGTTCCGGAACAAAGGGATTGGCAGCAGCTTACAGAAATTTGTAATGGAATCATATCCTGAAAAGAAAGTCATATTAGTGGCTGATGGAGAGGATACCCCTAAAGAAATGTATAAAAAGCAAAATTATCAGTACCATGGATATCAATATGAAGCACAAAGACTCATTCAAGATTAGGCAGCGACATAGGTTCACTGGTACAAGCAGAATTTGAAGGGGGCGTCCAGATTAAAACGCGCGTTGAGTTGATTGTATCCATTGCAGCGAAAAGAGAAAGGGCGATTCATCCTACAATTGAAATTGCAGGGTGAATCGCCCAAATTTCTGTAAACAGATTATTAGAGTAACATTCCGGCAATTGCGGCACTTAATAGTGAAGCAAGCATACCGGCAATGACTGCTTTGATTCCAAGCTTAGCAATATCACCACGGCGATTTGGCGCCAGGCTTCCTAGTCCGCCAAGCAGGATGCCCATTGAAGACACGTTCGCAAAACCACATAGCGCAAAGCTGATGACTGCAACAGTCTTAGCTGAAAGCTGATCGATTTGCGGTGCGAATGAAGAGTAAGCAACAAACTCGTTAAGGATCAGCTTCTGTCCGATGAATCCGCCAGCCTGTACAGCTTCGGACCATGGAACACCGATTGCGAATGCGAGTGGGGAGAATAAATATCCCAGGATTTTCTCAAGCGTTAAGCCATCGACATTGAACCATCCGCCTACAAAGCCCAGTATTCCATTGATCAATGCAATCAGGGCGATGAACGCAAGGAGCATGGCACCGATATTCAAAGCAAGCTGGAGACCTGTGCTCGCTCCACGTGCAGCAGCATCGATCACGTTTACTGAATCTGTGTCTTTTTCCATTTGCATATCGTCAGATGTCTCTGATTTTTCAGTTTCCGGAATCATGACCTTTGCCATGATCAAGCCTGCGGGTGCAGCCATGAAGCTCGCTGCCAGCAAATATTCAAGTGGCACGCCAAGCATCGCGTAACCGACTAGCACAGAACCAGCAACGGATGCCAGGCCGCCGACCATTACGGCAAAAAGCTCAGATTTAGTCATTTTAGCAAGATACGGCCTTACGACCAATGGTGCTTCAGTCTGGCCAACGAAAATGTTGGCTGCTGCTGATAAGGATTCAGCTTTGCTTGTGCCGAGAAGCTTTGCAAGAGCGCCGCCGATGAATTTAATGACAAATTGCATGATTCCAAGATAGTAAAGAACAGAAATCAAAGAAGAAAAGAAAATAACGACTGTCAAGACTTGGAAGGCAAATATGAATCCAATGTTTTCAGCCTGGAACAATCCACCGAAAAGGAATTGCACACCTGCATCTGTATAATTGATGATTTCCGTTACACCAAGCGAAAGCTTCTTAAGTGCAAGCTTGCCTGTTTCCCATTTCAACACAGCGAACGCAAATAAAAGCTGAATCGCCAAACCACCAAGAATTGTCCTTAAGTTGATTGCCTTGCGGTTATTGGAAAAAATCAAAGCAATCCCGAACACAACCGCAATACCCATCAAGCCCCATAGTATATTCATTACTGGTCCACCTCTTGTTGTATTTTTATTAAACTCTGTTAACGTTTTCACATCACCTGAAAAAAATTTCATTAAAACGTTTACATTTGTTTAAATAAACTTTCTATAGTCAATATACCAAACAAAAAGAACTTTTGTAAACCAATTTTTAAGCAAATGTAAAATGAAAAAAATGACTTTTCACCTTTTCGTCAAAAAAATACCCGTCAGGCTCTAGTATGAAACCTGACGGGCACACTTTATGCTTCCGTTTTATCAATTAAAAACTTTGCTGTGATTTGATCGGTGATGAGGACATTCGTGTATTTCCCCTTCAATGCCCCATATATGCCTTCAATTTTATGGGCTCCGCCCGCAACCAGGATCGAATATTCTTTCTTTTTCAATTCATCCAATTCGATTCCCAGCGTCCTTGCATCCAGATTCTCGCTGCAGACATTTCCATCCTTATCAAAGAATCTGGAGCAAATGTCCCCTACGGCCTTTGAATAAATCACTTTTAAGTCCTCATCCGTAAAGTAGCCTAGTTGGAATAATAGAGATTCGGATTTGATAGGACCGATTGTATAGACGGCGATATTCGCCTGTTTTCCCATATCAAGTATCCTTTTGATATGCCTGTCGGCTTCCATCGCCTGCTTGACGATGACATGGTCGACAATCGCTGGCAATGGCAGATGGTGGGGAGCACTATTGAACGCTTTTCCAAACAAATAGAGGATTTCATTTGCGTATGTGTTAGTCTCGGAATGGCTGACACCGCCCTTCAGCTGGACAACCTTCACATTTTTCAGCGCCTTCTGCTTCAATTCCATTGCTATGTGATAAAGCGTGGTTCCCCATGTCACCCCGATGATATCATCATGGCTGACAATCTCATGCAAATAGGCAGCTGCCCTCTCACCCAGGAAGTTCTTAATCACACTATCCTCATATTGAGGGATATGTGTCACAATCGCCTTTTTAAGGCCAAACTTCTGTTCCAGCTCATATGCCAGATTTTCCACATCTTCTGTTGGATCCATGATTTTGATATCGACGATGCCCTCCTGCTTGGCGATTTGCAAAAACCTCGATACAGTCGGCCTCGACACCCCGAGTTCCTTCGCAATATCGTTCTGGTTGTAATCAAGTAAATAATAGAGCTTTGCAGCCTGGATAATCTTTAACAGCTTCTCTTTTTCCATTCTTCTTCACCTTCGGGAATCGAAATAATGAACAATCTAATTTTAGCAAAAAAAGCTTATGAAAACATTTACATTTATAAAAAGCATAAAAAGTTCATAAATAAGAAATTCTTTACAAATGTAAAAATATCACCTTTACATTTTTATTAATTGTATCATATAACACATTTTTTACACACTAAAAGAGGCAGGTATTTCCCCGCCTCAGACAGAAGACATATTTACATCAGCGAAAGAACCGCTCTTGCATATTGCCTCGCTTGCTGATGTTTCACCTTTTCCTCTAATTGATGGTATGGCTGCTCAGCAGGGAATACAACCTGGCTCAGGAAAATCCCGCTTAATTGTCTTGCAAGCAATTCGGTATCAGCTGTTTTCCCTGTGGCTTGAAAGTGCCTTGACAGACCTTTTTCTATGCTGGAAAAAATCATGTTTGGAAGATTCACTTCGTCCGGCAAGTTCCCCATTAGGCTTTCTGAAACCAGCATTTTTATAAGCGCAGAGTTCTTCGACAGGATTTCCAAACGATTTTCGATGATCTTCACAAGGAACTCCTCTGTGTCCTTTTCTTCTGCCAGCTTAAAGAGATGTGAATCGAATTGTTTTTCCAATGCATTCTTGATGACTGTAACGAACAAGTTTTGCTTCGTGGCAAATTTCCTGAAGAGTGTAACCTCAGCGACATCCGCTTCTCTTGCTATTTCCTGAGTAGTGGCCTGCAATCCCTTCTTTATAAATACCTTCACTGCTGCATTTATGATTTGTTCTGTTTTGTCCTTCAACCCTTTCACCCCGCGTTTGCTGCTTCAACATTCTTGTCCTCATGTTTTATTTTCACAAATCGGTCGAGAATAATCAAGATGGCCGGCATGACAATCATGGTGCTGATAAGAGCAAGCGATATATTGATGAGTGTCATCAGCCCAAAATTGCTTAAGATCACAAAGTCGGAAATCAGCAGTGCGCTAAATCCACCAATTGTTGTAAATGCTGAAGCGAAAATTGCTTTGCCTGCCTTTTGATTAGCGATGCCTATCGCCATTCTGCTTGCTCTTCCCTTTTTCCGTTCTTCAAAATAACGTTCCATGATCAGAATAGTGAATTCTGTCCCTATCCCAATGATCAGCGCACCCAATGTTGCGGTCAGAGGTGTATACTCCATTCCCATCATGTGCATAGCCCCGCCTGACCAGCCGACGATCAGGATGATGGGAAGGAGGGGTAGGAACGCTTTGACAGGATGACGATAAATAGCCAGCAACCCTACAAATACAAGCCCCATGCCAAGAAGTGTCATTTTATATCGGCCTGATGTAAGAGCGATCACCATTTCCGCATCCAACACCGCCTTGCCGGTCACTGTCGTTTCAATCCCATTTACTCCTTTTCTTTCTAAATAATCATCCAAGCGTTCAAGGAAACCTTTCAATGGTTCTCCCTCAAGATGCTTGATTCCAACTGCTATGACTCCTTTCGTCTGCGTTTCATTGATTAGCAGCTTCCGCTGGTTTTCCGGCATATCGTTAATTTGGATGTCCAAACTTTCCTGCTGAGGCAATTTCCCTTCGTTCATTTGTCTCAACGCGCTGGTGATCGAACGTGAGCCGACAATTGTTTCTGGATAATCTTCAGAGAGTGATTGGGTTATATGATCGACCCATAAGATAACTTCTTCTTTCGTCACGTTATCTGCTTCATATATGATTGAAATTTGATCTGTTGTTCCAAGGATTTCCCGCAATCTTTGAATGTCTTCAAGTTCCTGTGTATCCTGCGGCATGAAATTTTCAACATCTGTTTCCGCCCCTGCCTCCAGATCAACCCAGATTCCCAGTCCTGCTGTGAGGAAGGCGATAATGATAATGCTCCATCTAAATGTAAGCAATTTCTGCGTGAGAGAGCTCAGTATTTTTTCTGCAGTACCCCGATTATTTTTCGCACTATTTTCATTCTTTCTTGAATGGAAGAAATGATCTCTGGTGAAAAGAACAGGAATCAGTATGAAAACGCCCACTATAAAGCTGACTGCCATGCCTAATGTCAGCATTTTCCCAAAATCCTTAATCATTGGGACAGGCGATGTGTACAAAGCGATAAATCCCAGAGCTGTTGAAATCAAAGCTGTCAGAACAGCCGGCACCATTTTCATAACTGTTTGGTAAAGGCTTTTTTCTGCTTTTCCTTTGTGTTTACTCATATTCATTTGGATCCGCCTCCACTTCCATTTCTTCGGAATATCTGCTCTGGAATTGAATGGCATAATCTATTCCAAGTCCGATCAGTATTGGAAACACTGCCATCGATACCATCGTTATTGGGATTTGCACCCAGCCCATAAGGCCAACTGTACCCATCACAGCAACCAAAATAGCTGATAAAGAAAGTAAGCGCCAACTAACTTTCATGGTGAACAATAAGACGACTACCATGAACATAAGCGACAGTATCATCATTTTCTGCATGCTTTCTTTCATGGAAGAACGGATTGCATCATCCAATACAGGCTTGCCTGAAACCATCATTTTTGTTGATGCTAGTTTCTCATCAGCTAAGTAATTTTTGATGAGTGCTGTTATTTCGCCTTTGGAAGCATCACTGGCATTCCCTTCAAATTTTATGATCATCGCCATTGTCTGATCGTCCATAACTACTTCTTCAAAAATTTCTTTAAGCTTGCCATCTTCATCGTATACTAGATGGTCAAGAGTCTCTTGCTGATCGGGCAGGGCAGGATGCATCGTATCAGCATACTGGTTCATCGTCTCAAGATGATCACTGATTGCTCCTAGCTTATTTCCCATTTCCCCAAGGCCGGTCCCCATTTGTGACAATTCCTTTTTTTGTTTTGCCTGCTCTTCCTGCATTTTTCCAAACTGGTCCTGCTGCCTTGCCAGTCCGCTTTCGACTTTCAGGTCATTGATAGTCTGACTGGAAGCCTGTGGAAGGGAAGCAGACTTCTCTGATACCTGAATCATTTTTTCTGAAAGCTGGAATAACTGCATGCTCATTTTTTTAAGCTGGACTTCCTTCTCTTTTTGCTGGGGATTCGCTGGCTCCATCATTGATGCCAATTCACCAGGCTTGATGCCAGCTTCCTTTGTCTGGCTGCCAAACTGGACATAGCCATTAACTAGCTCATCCTTGTCTCCCTTTAGCTTTTCCTGGCCTTCCATCATCCTGGTCATTTCCTGATTTAATTCCTGCATCTGACGATCAAGGCTAAGTTGGTCCGCTCCTCCTGAAGTGCTATCATTCACCTTATTTCCAATATCTATCAATGAATTACCCATCTTTTCCAGGCTGTCTGCAATTTCATTGATGCCTTCATGGTATTTCTCTCCCTGCTTTGCTGACATTTGCTCGATCACTGAAATCGGGCTGATGATACTGTAAATATCCTGATTGACATTCAGTTTCTCTTCAAGATTCTTCATATGCTTGAGCCGGTCAGTCGCAAGGATATTTCCAGGACCAGTCGCTTCATATAATACGACAATGGATTCGCCTCCGAATTCCTCTTCAAGCTGTTGATTATTCTTGTAAACCTTCGAATCTCTGCTAACAAGGGTATCATTTCCGGTATTCATCTCGATATTTCTAACGCCTCCTGCAAGGATCAAGATAGCCAGCAAGGTGAACAACATCGACTTAATTGGATATTTCGCCAGCAATCCTGCAAGTCTATTAAGCATAAGCGGATTCCCCCTCCTTTTAATGAGTGTAAGTAGTTACTTACATGTTACTCATTATAAGTGAAGGACTTCCTCCTGTAAATAAAAAAAACACCTTCCGATTAGAGTGCGGAAGGTGTTTTGCAATGACTATTCATGCTTGTGCTTCGGGATCCTTCCGATGCCAAGCTCTTTTGCCTCCTTGCTCAAAGCCTTGACCAAACTGATTGCCATCAGTCCCATAATTAGAGAAAACGGCAAGGCGGCGATGATCATTGTGTTTTGCAGCGCCTGCAGTCCTCCCGTATAAAGAAGTACCAATGAAGTAGCAGCAAGCAGAACCCCCCATGTCAGCTTGATCCTGTTGCCAGGGGTAAGTGATCCATTTGTCGTCATCATTCCAAGCACATAGGTACCGGAATCTGCCGATGTAATGAAGAATGTCCCTACTAATATGATAGCCAAAATGGACATGACGGAACCGAGAGGAAAATTAGAAAATACGCCAAACAAGGATTCTTCAACAGCAAGTTCCGATATTTTGGCAACCCCTTCGTGTTCAAGCAGCATTGCTGTCCCACCAAAGGTAGAGAACCAGAAGAAGCTTACAACCGACGGTACAAGCAATACACCGAACACAAACTCCCGAATAGTCCTGCCTTTAGAAACTCGAGCTATAAAAATGCCTACAAACGGAGCCCATGCAATCCACCAGGCCCAATAGAATATGGTCCAGCCATTGATCCATGATCGTACATCATCATTCAGAGGAGAAATCCTGAAGCTCATTGCTGGGAGATACTGGATGTAAGTGCCAATCGTATTGGTGAAAATATTCAGGATGAACTTTGTCGGCCCCAGGACAAACATGAGGAACAACAGGAGAACGGCTAAAATCATATTCGTGTTACTTAGAATTTTAATTCCTTTGCCAAGTCCAGTCATTGCAGAAATCATGAAAAGTACGGTTACGATGAGGACAATGACAAACTGGGTTAAAAAGCCTGCAGGAATTCCAAAAAGGTAGGTTAACCCACCATTTATTTGTACAGCTCCAAATCCTAAAGTGGTCGCTACGCCAAAGACGGTCGTGACAACAGCAATAATGTCGATTACTTTACCAGTGACTCCGCTTGCATGCCTGCCCAGTACAGGTTCAAGAGCAGCACTGATGATTCCCGGCTTTCCATGTCTGAAATTAAAATAGGCAAGAACCAGGGCAACAATTCCGTATATCGCCCAGGCATGGATGCCCCAGTGGAAAAACGTGTATCTAAGCGCATCCCGCAGTGCCTGGTCCGTTCCCGGTTCTCCGCCGGATGGCGTCTGAACCATAAAGTGGCTGATTGGTTCTGCCGACCCGTAGAACACAAGCCCGATCCCCATGCCGGCACTGAACAGCATCGCAAACCACGTCGGCCTTGAAAACTCAGGTTTTTCATCCTGCCTCCCAAGCCTGATTTTTCCTAGCGGACTGATCAAAAAATACAAAGTTACAATCAACAACAGAGAAACAATAATTAAATAATACCAGCCGAATGAATCAGTTATGAATGTCTGGATATTTGCAGTGATTTTTTCCAGCTTATCCGGAACAAAGATTCCAAAAAGAACCATTAATAACAGGATTCCAGCCGATATTAGAAATACCGATGAAGTTTTCTTCATCAAAAAACTCCCTTCTTCATTTCTATACGTTTGCTTTTATTTATTGGCCCTTTAATACCCTATCACAAAGTTTCACATTTTTGAAACATAGTACTCGCGACATAGGTATTATTTCCGTTTTTTAGTAAATATGTTCATTTTTCGCCGATTTTTATAATTATTTGGATAAGATGGGAGGATTTCCAATGGAATCCCAGCAACGATTAGTCCTTTTCGTTTCGTGGACCCAAAGGATATTATCATAACCTCCGGGTATCTAGAGTGCTTCCGGGTCAATTGCCAAGGATTTTTTGTCTCAACCTTCTTTCTTTGTGCTGAAGACATTCACAACATCTGAAACTCCCGTCTGAATCCATTCTGGAATATTCCGGGATTTCTCCGTTCACACATTTTTACTTTTTAATAAGGTTGGATCCTGCCTTTCGGTGGAAAAGAATAAGCGACTCAATACTCTATTGTCTGGGTAAAATAGTTAACGAAGTCTCAGGATGTGAAAAAAATGGAATTCAAGAAAGCTATCTTAATCTATAATGGCTCAGCGGGCCAAAAAGACATTGAACAAATACTTGGGCCAACTGTTCCGATTCTAGCTGCTGCCGTCCCGGTTTTACAGATTTTCCAAACCCAAGAGCAAGGCCATGCAAGAAAACTTTGTGAAACATATGGTGAACAGACCGACCTCATCATCATCCTCGGAGGCGATGGGACGGTCCATGAATGCATCAATGGCCTTGCAGGACTGGAACACAGGCCGGCAGTAGCGATTTTGCCTGGAGGTACTTGCAATGACTTCGCAAGGACATTGGGAATCGACATGGACCTCCGGATGGCAGCAAAACAATTGATGGATGGCGAGATAGCGTCCGTAGATATCCTAAAGGTGAATGATCACTATAGTTTGAATTTTTGGGGGATTGGATTGATCGCTGAAACTTCAATGAATATCAATCAAACGGAAAAAGAACGGCTTGGGAAGATAAGCTATATGCTTAGTGTCATGCGTACTATGAAGGAAATGAATCCTTTCAAGTACGAACTGGAGGTTGACGGAAAGAAAGTGGATGGCGAAGCAGTGATGATTTTTGTTGCTAACGGAAAATATGTTGGAACAAACCCATTGCCATTTCAAGCAATCGAATATGATGACGGCCTGGCGGACGTGTTTATTATCAAAAATGCCAATCTGGTTCTTCTTAAAGAAGTATCGACAGCCGATGTCACAGTCGATGGCAATGAAGCAAGCAGGGAGCTTGACCATTACAGGGGGCAGGCCATAACAATCAAAACTGAAAACGAAATGGAAGCTGATATGGATGGCGAAGTCTATTTGAATACCCCTGGCTATATCCAGGTATTGAAGCATCACTTACGCATACTGAAACCCCAAAATGAAAACGTCCAAACCAATAATTAGACGGCAGGCTCGGAGCCTGCCGTCATTCATTGGAAATAAAGCAAATCCTTCCTATTGAAACCTGGAATGCTTTGCATTTTTACGTAAGGATGAAGCAACTGAATGATAATCGGAACCTCCATTAGCACGGATAGGTCTCTTTTTTTACCTGGCTGCCTCCCCTGCCTGCCGTTACGCATAAAGCTTATTCTCTTCTTTCTTGAAAAAGCTTTTCATCGCATGGAACACATCGGCTTTTTGCTTGAGGATATAGTAACGGAAGTTTTCGTCTTTGATGTTTTTATATGCGGACATAAGAGTCGAGTGGCGGTTGTACTGATTGACTTCCCCATAGCCGAACATATTGGAGACTTTCATCAGTTCTTCAACTAATTTCACGCAGCGGGCGTTATCGGAGGTCAGGTTATCACCATCAGAAAAATGGAACGGATAGATATTGAATTTGTTCGGATTGTATTTAAGATCTATAAGTTCTAAAGCTTTTTTGTATGCGGATGAGCAGATTGTTCCGCCGCTTTCTCCTTTTGAAAAGAAATCTTCCTCAGATACTACCTTTGCTTCAGTGTGATGGGCAATGAACTCAATCTCTACGGTTTCATATTGTGAGCGAAGGAAACGGGTCATCCAAAAGAAAAAGCTTCTCGCCATATATTTTTCCCATAATCCCATGCTACCGCTCGTGTCCATCATCGCCAGCACGATGGCTTTTGAATCCGGCTTCATGACTTCGTTCCATGTCTTGAACTTAAGGTCCTCACGGTAAATCGGATGGAATGAGGGCTTTCCAGCCATGGCATTCCGTTTATAAGCAGTCATCATAGTCCGTTTTTTGTCGATATTGCCCATCAATCCTGTCTTCCTTATATCATTGAATTCCACGTTTTCAACCAGATGTTCCTGGTGCTCTTTGCGTTTCAGGTTTGGCAGTTCCAATTGCTTGAACAGCGCTTCTTCAATCTCCATCATCGATACTTCAGCTTCATAATAGTCTTCCCCAGCCTGGTCACCTGCTCCCTGGCCTTTTCCGGGACCCTTTTGCCCCGAACCGTCCCGGGCAACGACATCACCGACTTTGCTGTCACCGTTCCCCTGGCCGACATGCTTGTTTTTATCGTAATTATATCTGATCTTATATTCATCCAATGATCTGATTGGAATTTTCACGACATCCCTGCCATTGGACATGATAATGCTTTCTTCCGTGATCAAATCTGGCAAATTATTGCGGATGGCATCCTGCACCTTCTCCTGGTGGCGCTGTTGATCATCATGCCCTTTGCGGTGGAGGGACCAATCTTCCTGTGAAATCACAAACTGGCGGCTGCTGTCATCGGTCATTTTCAACCCCTCCTAAAAAATTCTCACAAGTCTGTAACACAATGGACCTGACTTTCATACAATAACCCGATGGCAAAAATCCAAAAGGGAAATGTAATTACTCTATCATATGCAGTCAGCAAAAATAATTTACAAATAATTTCGACAATTAGGCAATCTATCCAAGAATGGACAAGCCCGTTTTAACAGCAAAAAATAACCTTTGCCAATTGGCAAAGGTTATTTTTTATCCTGATCAAATTGCACCGGGTCCGGAGCTTTGTCATAATCTTCCTTCAGTACTTGTCCTGTACGGCGGTTTTCCATCTGTTTACCGAGGTTTTCCATCTCCTCTTCATTAGAGGCCATAGAGCCATTCTTGGGAGTATAGTTTTTCGGCAATTCTTTTTTATCCATCTTTATCACCCCTTGCCTCTACTATTCCCTGATAGCTCGTTCTGTAAACGTTCAGGGAGCCAGCAACTTTACTGGCTCCCCATGCTTTACCGATTCAGCAGGCTGCCTACATAACGCAGCAGTTCATTAGCAGACGTTGAGTTATATCCGTGCTCGTCAATCAATCTTTCCACGACACTGTTGATTTTCTTCAATTGCATCTCATCCGGAGTCTTAGTGGAAGTCGTGATTTTCACCACATCCTTAAGATCAGCAAACAGCTTCTTCTGGATCGCTTCACGTAGCCGGTCATGCGAGTTGTAATCGAACCTCTTTCCTTTCCTTGCATAAGCGGAAATCCTAATCAGGATTTCTTCGCGGAACGCCTTTTTGGCATTTTCCGAAATGCCGATCTGCTCTTCGATCGAACGCATCAGCTTTTCGTCAGGGTTGATTTCCTCCCCTGTCAGCGGATCACGGAGTTTTGCCTTATTGGCATAGGCCTCGACATTATCAAGGTAATTATCCATAAGGGTCTTGGCTGATTCTTCATATGAATAGACGAATGCTTTCTGTACTTCTTTTTTGGCGATCTCATCGTACTCCTTGCGGGCGATGGAAATGAAGTTCAGATAGCGCTCCCTCACCTCATTAGTGATGGATGGGTGCTGATCGAGACCTTCCTTCAGGGACCTTAGTACATCCAGTGCGTTAATGGACTTGATTTCTTTCCGGATGATCGTAGACGAAATCCGGTTGATGACATAGCGTGGATCGATCCCGCTCATCCCTTCATCCTGGTATTCTTTTTTGAGTTCATCAACATCAGCACTGTTATATCCTTCCACACTCTCCCCGTCGTAAAGCCGCATTTTCTTGATCAAGTCAATGTCGCCTTTTTTCGGGTCCTTCAGACGAGTAAGAATCGTGAACATTGCCGCGACCCTAAGGGTGTGGGGAGCAATATGGACATCGCTGACATCACTTTCCCTGATCATTTTTTCGTATATCTTCTCTTCCTCGGTGACCTTAAGATTATAAGGAATCGGCATGACAATGATCCGGGAATGCAACGCTTCATTTTTTTTATTTGAAATGAACGAACGGTATTCAGTTTCATTGGTATGCGCGACAATCAATTCATCGGCACTGATCAGCGCGAACCTGCCCGCCTTGAAATTGCCTTCCTGTGTAAGGCTCAACAAATGCCAGAGGAATTTTTCATCACATTTCAGCATTTCCTGGAATTCCATCATGCCGCGGTTCGCCTTGTTAAGCTCACCATCAAACCGATACGCTCTTGGATCGGACTCTGAACCATATTCGGCAATGGTCGAAAAATCGATGCTGCCTGTCAGATCGGCGATATCCTGTGATTTTGGGTCAGACGGGCTGAAGGTGCCGATTCCAGTTCGCCGGTCCTCCGAGAAGAAAATTCTCTCGACCATCACATCCTCAATCTTCCCTTCATATTCCTGCTGAAGCCTCATCATATTCAAAGGCGATAAATTCCCTTCGATACGGATGCCATATTCATCATAAAAATCCTTCCGCAAATGGTGGGGAATCATATGAAGCGGGTCTTCATGCATCGGGCATCCCTTGATGGCATAGATTGCTCCTCTATCTGTATGGGAATAGGCTTCAAGCCCCCGTTTCAGCATTGTGACAAGTGTGGACTTACCGCCGCTCACCGGTCCCATCAGCAAGAGGATCCTTTTCCTCACATCAAGCCTCTTGGCGGCAGGATGGAAATACTCTTCCACAAGACGTTCGAGCGCCTCTTCAAGCCCAAAAAGCTGTGAATTGAAGAATGAATAGCGCTTCTTTCCTTTTACCGTCTCTATTCCTGCATCCTTGATCATATTATACACACGAGAATGTGCCGATTGCGCAACCCATGGCTGTTCCTTCACTATTTCCAGGTACTCCCTGAACGTCCCTTCCCATTTCAGCTTCTCTTCATCCTGGCGATACAACTCAATCTTTTTTAAAATATCCATATGGACCTCCCCATGTAGCGTAATCAAGAGACGATTACTATACTGTATGCAGCAGGTAGATTGAACATGCGTCAACGCACGGCAGTCCATATCGTCCTTTTTTCCTTTGCGCTTGTAAGGAAATCCCTAAAAAGATAGGATATTTTTTCCTTGACGGCAGGATTGGATTCAAACATGGTGGGCAGGATATTTTCGTTGTCCCAGGCATAAAAAATACTGCCCATTCCTTCACAGTTTCGAATTATTAGGCTATAATGGTTCCATATGGACAAATTCCAATCAAAGGGAGGCTTACATACATGAAACTTCTATTGATATTGGGCGTTTCCGTTGCATTCCTGTCTGCGATCTTCACTGCAGGATACAATGATAAGCCGGGGATGAACAAAAAATAAAAAGGCTGCCGTTTGGCAGCTTTTTATTTTTTGTTCATCATTTGATTTTCCACGAATCGCCTCATGTACATGCGAGATTTCCGTCCGAGCATTTTCGCCATTTGCCCTGTCCAGGTATCCTCACGCTTTCCGCCTGTCCTTTCCCGATAATACTCCGATATGATCCGGTTGTATTCAGAAAGCTGGACTTTGTACTTATCCTCATCCTGCTCATATTCATTCTCCATATAGATATGATCCAGCGGCAGCCTGGGCTTCTTGTCGTTCTGCTCGTCCGGATACCCTACTGCCAAGCCGAAAAGTGGTACAACATATTCCGGTGTCTTCAACAGTGCTTTAACCCCGTCAAGATCATTGCGGATTCCGCCAATATAGCAAATCCCAAGTCCCATCGATTCCGCCGCGATTGCGGCATTCTGGGCAGCCAGGGCCGTATCGATCAAAGCTACCATGAACTTTTCCGTGCTTTCAATCGAATCGTTGAGGTCGGTCTCCTCGATTTTGCCTATGACCCGATGGCGATTAAGATCGGCACAAAAAACAAAGAAATGGCCATTTTCAGCCGCATAAGTTTGATTGCCAGCGATCTCTGCAAGCTTCTGTTTTTTTTCCCTGTCCGTAATCCCGATGATGGAATACGCCTGGATAAAGCTTGATGTAGAAGCGGCCTGGGCGCTCTGGACAATCATATCGATTTCTTCCTTGCTTAGACGCTTGTCCTGGAACCGCCTAACAGAACGGTGGTTCAGGATTGTTTCGATTACCTGGTTCATATACCGTCAACTCCATGTCTAGGATGGTGATGAAAAAGAGACCGGTCTCCCGGTCTCCCCCATTTTAACGTAAATCCCTGTAACCCTGCTGCCTCAACGCTTCATAAATCAAAATCGCAGCCGTGTTCGACAGATTCAGCGACCGGATGTTCTCATTCATCGGCAGCCTTAGGCACCGGTCCATATTTTCTTTGATCAGTTCTTTCGGCAGCCCGGTCGTTTCCTTGCCAAAAACGAAGAAGAAATCTTTTTCAGCAGCGCTATAATCGAAATCAGAATGGGCTCTTTGCCCGAACTTCGTAATATAGTAAAATTGCCCGCCCTGATTCTTTTCAAAAAAATCATCAAGAGAATCATAATAATGGATCTTAACGTGTTCCCAATAATCCAGTCCTGCGCGTTTAAGCATTTTGTCGTCTGTTGAGAACCCAAGCGGCCTGATCAGGTGCAGGGCTGTATCCGTTCCAGCGCATGTACGCGCGATATTGCCTGTGTTCGCTGGAATCAGTGGCTGATATAATACTACATGCAATGCCATGGTTTCACCTCAAATTAAACTCTAACAGCTATTATACCATTTTGGACCCGTGCGACAAACACGTTTACTAGTCATCCATGATCGTAAAAAACTTATATTTCATGTTTGGCGTGTAGGCGGTCGAATCCTCATATGCCCAGTACCGCTTCCGGCTGTTGTACGTATGGGCATTGACAAGCGGCATGCCATTGGCATCATGTCCGGTGACAATCGTCGTATGGTCAAACCTGCCGTCTCCCTGGAAATCATAGCAAATGACATCCCCGAGTTTCAGCTGTTCTGCTCCATTTACCTCCCTTGCCCTCAGGCCAAGCTTCGAACCCGGAAGATACCAGCGCATCGCATTGGCGACTGACCAGCTATAGCTCCAGTTACTGCTCTGCATCCACCAGCCATTGCTACGGTTCGGGTACCCCCTCATTGGAGCACCTCCGGCATGGAGGCACTGGGAGATATAATTCGTACAATCCACTTCGAACTTTTTGTATGCAGGATTATAATCATTCCACCATCTTTCCGCATACTGGACAGCTTTAAGCCGGTTGTATTCATATTGGATCCGGTCCAGACTGTCATCCTGTCCTTGCTCGGGATCTCCTTCAAATTCTAACCCGGGCCGATATTCATCCAGTTTTTTATCCTTCACAAGGACCCTTTTGTAGAACTCAGCGCATCTTTGTTCCACTTCTTCCTCAATGTAAAACAACCCTTTTTGGCTGATCAAGAATTGAAAGTGAACCTCGTATAAGACTTTCTCTGATTCCCTTTCATTGGATGTACTTTTAATTCTGCCCTGCGCAGTTGCTTTGACGATATCAGCAGCCCTTCTTGCGCAGCTCTGCTTCTTTTTCTCTATTTCCGGACATTCATGAAGCTGGCTCCGCGGCATCGAGACACATTGAAGAACACGCTGCTCAAGCAGCTCCATCAGTTGATCACGCACTTTCATCCCTCCCGCTCCTTCCATCATTCATATGTATGAAAGAGAAGGCGATTTCACGCATAAAAAAAGAATGGATATTGCATCCATTCTTAGTCAGGCATTCACTTCCGCTCTGTCCCGGTAAAAATCCAGCCCTTTACGTATTTCGTTCTGTACCTCTTCATCTTTTTCCGTTTCCAGAGCGTCCCCTAAAGCTGTAAACGCAGCAGGACCTCCGATTTTACCAAGTGCCCATGCTGCTGTTCCTCTAAGGACCGGTCTGGGATCATCCTTCATCACCGCAATCAGTTCCTGGACAGCAGTATCATCCTTATAGTGGGCAAGTGCGATGACTGCATTTCTTTGAATCGGCTTTTTCCCTCTCCATGATCCCGAAACATGGCCGAATTTTTCTTTGAATTCACGATTGCTCATTTTTAAAAGTGGCTTTAGCAGCGGTTTAGCTATTTCCGGATCAGGCTCCATCTCCGGATGGAAATGAAAATCCTTCCCTTTATTTTCAGGACAAACAGTCTGGCAAGTATCACAGCCGTACAAACGGTTACCCAGCTTACCCCGGAACTCATCCGCAAGAAAACCCTTCGTTTGGGTCAGGAAAGCTATACACTTTTGCGAGTCAAGCTGGCCGCCCTGGACTAGCGCCCCAGTTGGACAAACGTCCACACACATGTTGCATGTCCCGCATTTATCTTCCATTGGCTGGTCAGGCTCGAAAGGGATATTTGTAATCATTTCTCCAAGATAGACATAAGAACCGAATTCTGGAGTGATAATCGAGCAATTCTTGCCGCTCCATCCAATCCCTGCCCGCTCAGCCACTGCCCTGTCAACCAGTTCTCCCGTATCGACCATCGATTTGAACCTTGCACCCGGTACGTTTGAAGCAAGATATTGTTCCAGCTTTTCCAGCCGCGCCTTCAGGACTATGTGATAATCCGTTCCCCATGATGCCCGGCAGAAGATACCTCTTCTTTCCCCCCTCTTGCTGACGACCTTTGTCCCCATTTTCGAGGGATAGGCAAGCGCGATCGAAATGATTGATTTAGGCTTATCAAAAATCAATCCTGGCTCTGTCCTCTTTTCAATATCCTTTTCTTCGAAACCAGATTGATAATTCAGCTCCTGCTGCCTGTACAGCCGTATCTTCATTTCCTCAAAAGCTGTCGGAGCCGCAAATCCGATTTTATCTATCCCGATCTCTTTGCTATAGTCGATTAGCTCTTGTTTAAGCTTATTTACATCCATGGTATCCCTCCTTTCTTTTAAGCTGATCTATTCATAAGAATCCATTGATTGTAAAAGCAAATCCCTTTTATGATAAACTATTTTAAAGCAGTTTTGGAGGTGGAATCAATGGAAATTAAAGTTTCCAACACAGTATGCACGCTCATTCCCCGATTCTCCATCGGAGTCATTGAGTATGACGGTGTCAAGATAGGAGCTTCGCCGCAAATGCTTAAAGGCAGGCTGCAGTTCTTTCAGGAATCGATTTACTTTGATTTGTTGGAAAAGAATGTGACAGATCTTAAAGGAATAAAAGAGTGGCGCGAAATTTTCAGAAAGACCGGAAAAGATCCGAACCGTTACAGACATTCCGCTGAAGCATTGTACCGGAGGGTCAAGAAGCAAAATTATCTTCAGTCAGTACACAGCGCCATCGACCTGAACAATTTCTTCTCCCTCCAATACCAGCTGCCAATCGGGGTTTATGATCGAGACAAAATAAATGGCGAAGTCCAGATCAAACTTGGAAAAGAATCAGAAGAATATCTAGGCTTGAATGGCAGATCGAACAATCTGGCCAACCTGATTGTTTCAGCTGATGACCATGGTCCTTTTGGCAGTCCCTTTGTGGATTCTGAACGGACACTCGTCACCGAAGCAACGACAAACGCTATGCAAATCATTTATTTAAGACCCTCTGAGCCAAGAGAAAACCAAGAAAAAATGACCAAATCACTGATGGACATGTTCACACAAATACATGGAGGGAATGGTACCTATAAAGTCATCACATGCTAAGGCATCTATATTGCGTGGATTGCCTCTCCCTTCCTGTTGCAGCCAAAACTGCGGAAAGGGACATGGTATGGTGGTCCGGCGCCAATTTTGACTAAACCAGGACAATGCTAATGGGTGTGGGTACACTAAACCCTCGCCCAAGTTATCCAGGGCACTCCCAGTGGATTTCGAGACATTCAGACACACCTCCTTTGGCATTTTAAAACGAACTCATTGTGGACGTGAAGGGCTTTGCCTTTGATGACGGAAATTTTGGTCAGATGCGGAAAATGAGGATAATGAAAAAACGCAACACCTCGTTTTCTGGAAACGAAATGCTGCGTTAGTCACGTATGTATGGAGCGGGTGATGGGAATCGAACCCACTACATCAGCTTGGAAGGCTGAGGTTTTACCAGTAAACTACACCCGCATGAAACAAAGAAAACAGGCAAACCTGTTTATAAAATGGATACCGGTGGTCGGGATCGAACCGACACTCCTTACGGAACACGATTTTGAGTCGTGCGCGTCTGCCTATTCCGCCACACCGGCATATTAAGATTTTTAGCAATGGTTCTTCCATTGCTAATCCACTAAGAATCAATGGAGGCGGCAACCGGATTTGAACCGGTGAATAAAGGTTTTGCAGACCTTTGCCTTACCACTTGGCTATGCCGCCATATATTCTGGAGCGGAAGACGGGATTCGAACCCGCGACCCCAACCTTGGCAAGGTTGTATTCTACCACTGAACTACTTCCGCAAATGGCTGGGCTAGCTGGATTCGAACCAACGAATGACGGAGTCAAAGTCCGTTGCCTTACCGCTTGGCTATAGCCCAATAAAATCTTATTCAGATACCCACGAAATTATGAATATAATGGGGCGACTGATGGGAATCGAACCCACGAATGTCGGAACCACAATCCGATGCGTTAACCACTTCGCCACAATCGCCATTATATAATTGGCAGGGGTAGTAGGAATCGAACCCACACCAAAGGTTTTGGAGACCTTCGTTCTACCGTTAAACTATACCCCTGTAGTAAAAATGGTGGAGGGGGACGGATTCGAACCGCCGAACCCTGAGGGAGCGGATTTACAGTCCGCCGCGTTTAGCCACTTCGCTACCCCTCCGTATTATAACATGAATCCTCTTGTTGAAAAACCACTATACCAGCATTTTTCAACCTTGAAACCCGGAGTATCCAGTCCAAGGAATGGTGGCTCAGGACGGAATCGAACCGCCGACACAAGGATTTTCAGTCCTTTGCTCTACCGACTGAGCTACTGAGCCAT
>NZ_JAERSD010000050.1 GCF_017912555.1 Bacillus sp. REN3
TTTGATGAGGAGGGACTGAAAGTAAAAGAGGAAGCCAGGAAGGCTCCCTCTTTGAAATCAGTTTCTTACTCTACCCAAGTTTGTGAATCATTACACCCACACTAACGAGGCAGGAGTTGAAGAAGGAATATTATAATAAAGTGCAGAAATTTTAGAAATAAGATTATTAAAGGGGGGATTATAGATGGTTGAGAAATCTGCTTTGGATTACCTTTATCGTGAGAGAGATGACATTACCCCTTTAGTAGTAATGATGTGTGGAATCGCCGGATCTGGAAAAACCACATTCTCTCAAAAGTTAGAAAAGGCGGGTTTTGTTCGTCTTTCTATAGATGAAGAAGTCTGGTCTACTAATGGCCGCTACGGAATTGATTATCCGATAGAAAAGTATAGAGAGTATTTGGAAAAAGCTCATATTAGAATGCGTGATAAACTAGTAAAGTTAATTCTTAATAAGGACCAAGTAGTGGTTGACTCTAGTTTTTGGAGAAAGTCTGAAAGGGTTGAATATAAGCAGCTAATTGAAGCTGCTGGAGGTAAATGGCGTCTTGTTTATTTGAAAGTGAATCACAATGATTTGCGTAACCGTCTTAAGATAAGAAGCAGCCGGTTTGATGCAAATGCTGCCTTCCCAATAACCGAGGAAATATTAACTACTTTCCTAAATGGATTCGAAGTACCAAAGGGTGAAGGAGAGATTGTAATAGAGTATTAAGTGTACTTCTCCTTTTTTAGCATTTAAGTAACTATTTTTAATATAGAGCCTTTATGATTTTACAGATAAGTGGGTTTGAAGTTTGATTAGCTGTCAAATCAGTCGGCTTTTTTTTCTTATACCACTAAACGGGGCAGTTTAGTTTAAGAAGGATTTGAACACTTTGTACCGAATGTATTAGGTAAAAAGTGGAATATAGGTGAAAATATGAGTAAGATCATTAACTATTACAATCAATTTGATGAGTGGGGAAGACTAGAGCGTGAACCAATTGAATTCCAAGTAAATTGGCATTATATAAAAAAATATATGCCTCGAACAGGTTACGTCCTTGATAATGGTGCCGGACCAGGTAAATATTCAATGGAACTTGCTAAAGAAGGTTATAAGGTAACACTCACGGATTTAACCCCACGATTAGTTGGAATTGCAAAAGATAAAGCAAAAGAACTGGAATTAGAAGGCTAATTTGAAGGGTTTTTTGCAGCGGATGCCAGAGAGCTTAATATGATTAAAGATGAACGATTCGACGCGTCATTAATGCTTGGTCCTATGTATCATTTACAAAAAGAAAGTGAACGTATCCAGGCGGTTAGAGAGTTAAATAGAGTAACAAAAAAGGGAGGCCTTGTTTTCGTAGCCTTTATGCCAAGAATTAGACACATACTTACTTCGCTGATAAGTCCGGAGAATTGGAAGCCAAATGATAATATGGATACCATTAATCAGTTTTCTCTAACAGGGTGTTTTAACCACGCAGATGAGGGACGTTTTACAGGGGCATATTATTTTAATATTGCAGACATCAATCCTTTTATGGAATCACAAGGATTTGAAACTTTGGAGTTAATAGGTTCTAATCCAGGAGCGATTCTAAGCAATGATAGTTGGAATTATTGGAGAGATAAAGGTGATCTAGAAGTAAAAAAAATCATCGATTTAATAAAAGAAAAAGCGACTGACCCTAATATTCTTGGAATTTCCACACACTTACTTTACATTGGTAAGAAAAAATATAGTAGATAACACATACTTATTTCATCAATCGTGAAGAAATATACTTGGAATATAGGATACAATAGTTCCAAATCGTGCTGCCATTAAGGGTGGCATTTTTGTTATCGAACTAAACCAGCAGTAGAGTTGAAGAAGGAATTTATACTTTTAGATGAATTAGGTAGTGTCAAAAGTTCTATGAAAAATCAATTCTAAGGGATGATTTCTTCACTGAGCTTGTAAAAATGCTGCCGCA
>NZ_JAERSD010000051.1 GCF_017912555.1 Bacillus sp. REN3
CGTATTGTCAAAACTTTTATAAGAAATAGGTTATAAAATCCTATGATAGAGGGCTTTTTAAGCAAAAAAATTGTCACCCCCTGAATTCTGGAGATAATTGAGGTTACCACACACCCAATTCCCAGAAAGGAAGTGACAAGTTGTACCCTCAAATTATAACCTATTTATTAACTTTTATTAAGTACCAAGATCAAATAATCCGAACTCTTCTTACGCTGCTTATCGGCAAGAACATGTTTGACAAGCCGAAAGAACAGCCGGTGAACCAGCCTTATCGAAAGCTCCAGGTGGATGAACTTCCGGTTATCGAGCCTCTTCAAAAGCTGGATTATAAAATCCTCATGAAAGAGTACTTCGAAGAGAAAGGAAAGCCACTGAAGCCCGTCAGGCGTCATTCCAATTCCAAATCATCCGTACCAACCAACATTTCCTGCCCAAAGTGTGGTGCTCCTGCAGATTACCTTTATGCCAATAATGGAGGCAAGGGACAGTTTCAATGTAAGGTGTGTGCGTGTGTGTTCAATCGGAAAAACCAGTATGCCAAGGAAGCCATCCTGAAATGCCCGCATTGCTTGAAGACCCTTGAAAAAGTGAAGGAACGGAAAGATTTTGACCTCTACAAGTGCAAGAACAATGCGTGTTCCTTCTACCAGCGGAACCTAAATGGACTTTCGTCCAAAGAGAGAAAACGATTCAAGGAGACCCCCCAGGATTTCAAGATGCGTTACCTGTTTCGCCAGTTCCGCATTGAATACAAGCCACTTTCGAAGGAATCACCTAAGAAGCCAAAAGTGGATCTTTCCAGGCTTTATGTGTCGCCTCACACCCTGGGACTTATCCTGACTTACCATGTGAACTATGGACTGTCTGCCAGGAAAACAGCTGCCCTGATGAAGGATGTGCACGGACTGGATATCTCGCACCAAAGCATCCTGAATTACGAAAACAGTGTGGCTTTGCTTCTCAAGCCGTATGTGGATCATTATCCTTACGAACTTTCCGACCGATTCTGTGGCGATGAGACGTATATTCGGGTTGGTGGTCGCTGGCACTACCTGTTCTTCTTCTTCGATGCGGTGAAAAAGATCATTCTGTCCTATCCCGTATCCCGGGATCGGGATACTCAAACGGCGATCCTAGCCATCGATGAAGTCTTGATGAAGTTCAAGGAAATCCCAGAGGACCTGACCTTCGTAGTAGATGGCAACCCCATTTACCTATTGGCGCAGCACTTCTTCGCACACCATGGAATATCATTCGACATCAAGCAAGTCATTGGCCTGACGAACGAAGATCCAGTATCGGCTGAATACCGGCCGTTGAAACAGATCATCGAACGGCTGAACCGGACCTTCAAAGGCAACTATCGCCAAACGTACGGCTTTGGATCCGAACAAGGTTCCGTCTCTTACGTGACACTGTTTGTGGCGTATTTTAACTTCTTACGGCCACACTCAGCGCTGGAAGGGAAAGTACCAGTCCTTCAACCAGAGTTGCTTCAACTGCCGAACATGCCTGCCAGATGGGCCAAGCTGATTGGTTTAGCCCAGGATTGGATCGAAGATCAGACAGCCTAGCTTTTGTTTAGCAGAGCCCTTAACTAGCAGTCGGCGAAGCGTACTCTTGACAAACCGAACTTGCCAATGGTTTAAAATAGGAAAAACCAAGGGCTTATTTGGCATGCCTTCTTTTGTCCCCTTCGCCCTTGATGAACACCCCACAAACCATTGGCGTGTTTGTCAAGAGCGATTGCGGCAGCATTTTTACAAGCTCAGTGAAGAAATCATC
>NZ_JAERSD010000052.1 GCF_017912555.1 Bacillus sp. REN3
CAGACTGTAGACAAACTCGATGGAAATCGAGCTTGTCTACAGTTTTTTTGGTTTGTGCTGGAATAGGGCTGTTGATTTCCGTTCCAGGCGCTTCGCTTTCCGCGGGGCCGGCGCTGAGCCTCCTCGCCGCCGCTGGCGCCTGCGGGGTCTCACCTGTCCGTCTGATCCCGCAGGAGTCTACGCGCCTTCCACTACAATCAACAGGATTCCTCAACTTAGTGTGGAACTAACCTTAAGTATCTTTTAAAATAGGTACATATAACGCTTGAGGTGATGAAGATGCTTTCGAAAAATAATCCAATCCAACGAGACCAATTAGAGATGGTTGCTTTAGACCAACTGGTTCCTCAGGACCATTTAGTCCGTAAGATGGAAGCAGCCCTTGATTTTTCTTTCATCTATGAACTGGTGAAGGATGTGTATTCCGAAGTAGGTCGCCCAAGCATTGACCCTGTGATTCTAATAAAGCTCAGCTTCATTCAATATACCTTTGGCATCCGTTCCATGCGCCAGACCATTGCCGAAGTAGAAACGAACATGGCCTACCGCTGGTTTTTGGGTTATGGATTCCATGATAAAGTGCCCCATTTCTCCACCTTCGGGAAGAATTACGAACGCCGTTTTAAAGACACCGATTTGTTTGAACAGATTTTCTATCGAATTCTTAAGACCGCAGCGGATAAGAAACTTATTAGTGCTGAACATGTCTTTATTGATTCAACCCATGTAAAAGCAAGTGCGAATAAGCATAAATTCGAGAAGAAAGTGGTGCGAAAGGAAACACGGGCGTATCAAGAGAAACTCCAGGAAGAGATCAATCAGGATCGGGAAGACCACGGGAAGAAACCTTTTCCTCCCGATAAGTTCGAGAAGGAAGAAACGAAGGAAATCAAGGAAAGCACGACCGATCCTGAGAGTGGATACTACGTCAAGGACGAGCGAACAAAGCAGTTTGCCTACTCTTTCCATGCGGCATCAGATCGTAATGGATTTGTTTTGGGAACCATCGTGACACCTGGGAATACACATGACAGTCTGATCCTTGAGCCACTGGTAGAACAAGTGATAGAGAAAGTCCGAAAGCCTAATGCCGTTGCGGCTGATGCAGCCTATAAAACTCCAGCTATTACAAAGTTTCTGATGGAAAACGAAATGACCCCGGCTTTGCCTTATACCCGACCACGGACGAAGGATGGCTTTTTCCGCAAATATGACTATGTGTATGACGAATTTTTCGACTGTTATTTGTGTCCTGCCGGTGAGGTCCTAAAGTATTCGACCACAACGAAAGAGGGATATCGTGAATATAAATCCCCCAAACAGATCTGCGCAACCTGCCCGTTTTTAGCGCAATGCACAGAAAGCAAAGACCACCAAAAGGTGGTAACGCGCCATATCTGGCAGAAGTACGTGGAAGAGGCAGATCACTTAAGGCACAAACCAGAAGTGAAACAAATCTATGCGAAGCGCAAGGAAACCATTGAGCGTGTATTCGCAGATGCAAAAGAAAAGCATGGCATGCGTTGGACAACCCTGAGGGGACTTAAAAAATTGTCGATGCAGGCGATGCTTACTTTCGCTGCCTTGAACTTGAAGAAGATGGCCAACTGGACATGGAGAAGTCTAGAAATGGCCTAAAAGTATTGCAAAGAGAGTCTATTTCCTTTGAAAAATCCGATGAAATCCAAAAAGGGGTTCGGAATGAGAGCATTCCGAACCCCTTTTGTCTACAAACTGA
>NZ_JAERSD010000053.1 GCF_017912555.1 Bacillus sp. REN3
TCAGTTTGTAGACAAAAGGGGTTCGGAATGCTCACATTCCGAACCCCTTTTTGAATTTCATCGGATTTTTCAAAGGAAATAGACTCTCTTTGCTATACTTTTTAGGCCATTTCTGGACTTCTCCATATCCAGCTGGCCATCTTTTTCAAGTTCAAGGCAGCGAAAGTAAGCATCGCCTGCATGGACAATTTTTTAAGTCCCCTTAGGGTTGTCCAACGCATGCCATGCTTTTCTTTTGCATCTGCGAATACGCGCTCAATGGTTTCTTTGCGCTTCGCATAGATTTGCTTTACTTCTGGTTGGTGCCTCAAGTGGTCTGCCTCTTCCACGTACTCCTGCCAGATATGACGCGTTACCACCTTTTGGTGGTCCTTGCTTTCTGTGCATTGGGCTAAGAAAGGGCAGTTGGTGCAGACCTGTTTGGGGGATTTATATTCACGATACCCCTCCTTAGTTGTGGTTGAATACTTCAGGACCTCACCGGCAGGACACAAGTAACAGTCGTAGAATTCGTCATAGACATAGTCATATTTGCGGAAAAAGCCATCCTTCGTCCGTGGACGGGTATAAGGCAAAGCCGGGGTCATTTCGTTTTCCAACAGAAACTTCGTAATAGCTGGAGTTTTATAGGCTGCGTCGGCCGCAACAGCACTAGGTTTTCCGACGTTCTCTATCACTTGTTCTACCAGTGGTTCAAGGATCAAGCTGTCATGCATGTTACCGGGTGTCACAATTGTCCCCAGGACAAATCCGTTACGATCCGATGCCGCATGGAAGGAGTAGGCAAACTGCTTTGTCCGTTCGTCCTTGACGTAGTATCCACTCTCTGGATCGGTGGTGCTTTCCTTGATTTCCTTCGTTTCTTCCTTTTCGAACTTATCAGGAGGAAAAGGTTTCTTCCCATGGTCTTCCCGATCCAGATTGATTTCTTCCTGGAGTTTCTCTCGATATGCCCGTGTTTCCTTACGCACCACTTTCTTCTCGAATTTATGCTTATTCGCACTTGCTTTTACATGGGTCGAATCAATAAAGACATGTTCAGCACTAATAAGTTTCTTATCAGCTGCGGTCTTAAGAATTCGATAGAAGATCTGTTCAAACAAATCGGTTTCTTTAAAACGGCGTTCGTAATTCTTCCCGAAGGTGGAGAAGTGGGGCACTTTATCATGGAATCCATAACCTAAAAACCAGCGGTAGGCCATATTTGTTTCTACTTCGGCAATGGTCTGGCGCATGGAACGGATGCCAAAGGTATATTGAATGAAGGTAAGTTTAATTAAAATCACAGGGTCAATGCTTGGGCGCCCTACTTCCGAATACACATCCTTCACCAAGTCATAAATGAAAGAAAAATCTATGGCTGCTTCCATCTTACGGACTAAATGTTCCTGAGGAACCAGTTGGTCTAAAGTAACCATTTCTAATTGATCTCGCTGGATTGGATTGTTCTTCGAAAGCATCTTTATCACCTCAAACGTTATATGTATCTATTTTAAAATAGACTTATGTTGAGTTCCACGCTAAGTTTAGAAAGCCTGTGGAACGGAAATCAACAGCCCCCATTCCAGCACAAACCAAAAAAACTGTAGACAAGCTCGATTCCATCGAGTTTGTCTACAGTCTGA
>NZ_JAERSD010000054.1 GCF_017912555.1 Bacillus sp. REN3
GCACCGAAGAATCTCTCGGGGTAGGGGGAGCGACATGTCAGGAAAGTAATTAACGGAACTGGGGATCCCCTCCTCGTCACTTTCTTATGAAAGTAAAGCTGAAACCTATAAGTGAAAACGAAATGGTGAAGGGATGAGAGGGAGTCGGAAGGGGTCATAGTACCAATGATGACAATGACAACACAACATTGTCTAGGGAAGGACGGCGAATGCCAGTACCCTACTTCGTTCATATGTCCAAAGGAGGTAAGAGTCAGTGAATGCCAGGAAAATGGCTAACTACACCAATAATGACAAAGCTCAAGAACTCTGGAAGACGCTATATCTTTGTGCTAAGGAAAGTCCAACTCGTAGATTTCACGCACTATATGATAAGATTTATCGGCCTGACATCTTATGGGAAGCATGGCAACGTGTGAAACGGAAGAAAGGAAGCGGAGGAGTTGACGGACAGACGATTGAACAAATCGTCCTGGATTACGGGGAAAGGAAGTTCATGAATGAAATCTTCCTTGAATTGAAAGAGAAACGGTACAACCCCAGTCCAGTGCTCCGCACCTATATTCCGAAGGAAGACGGAAAACAGCGACCATTAGGAATCCCGACTATTAAAGACCGGGTGGTCCAGACGGCAACGAAGATGGTCATAGAACCGATATTCGAGGCTGATTTCCATGAATGTTCATTCGGATTCCGACCAAAAAGGAATGCACATAAAGCCATGGCGAAAATCAGGAAAGCGAGTAAGAGTTGCTTTTGGGTAGTCGACGTCGATATCCAAGGGTATTTCGACAATATCAATCAAGCAAAACTGATGAAACTTCTTGAGCAACGCATAAGTGACAGAAGAGTCTTGAAACTGATTCGCAAATGGTTAGAGGCCGGAATCATGGAGGAAGGAAACATCAGAAATCCACTAACAGGGACACCTCAAGGTGGAGTCATCTCCCCATTACTTGCCAATATCTATCTGAATGTCATGGATAAGTTATGGCAGGAGAGATTTGGAGAACTTGGAGAACTAATCCGATATGCGGACGACTTCGTCATCATGTGTAAAACGAAGAAACAAGCAATGGAAACCATCCGAGTCATCCAGGCGATAATGGGGAAACTGGACTTGACCATCAATCGGGATAAGTCCAGGCTGGTCAATATTTGGAATGACACAGATGGATTTGACTTCCTCGGCTTCCATAATCGGAAATTCCCTATCCGCCGGAAAGGCGGCAACACGTTCTATGTCATGAACCACATACCGAAAAGGAATGCCATGAAGAAAATGAGGGCGAAGATAAAAGCCTACATGGAGCCAAGAAGCAAACTTTACATGGATATCCATGAACTGGTCAAAGGCTTGAACCGGAAACTACAAGGGTTTAAGAATTACTATCAAATTTCCCCTCAGGGTAAGAAATGGCTTAATCGCATTGATTGGTATGTTCTTGAGAGATTGGTCTTGTTCTATAACAAAAAGAAGAACAATCGCAAGAAGCATGGGAACTTCAAAGATGTAAGGAAAGAAGTCGAACATGTATTAGTGAAATTGGCTAGTTAGGCCGGTACGTACTGCCAAAGAAAGAAGAACGTCGGAAAGCCGTATGAGGGAAAACCTCA
>NZ_JAERSD010000055.1 GCF_017912555.1 Bacillus sp. REN3
AGAAGACTATGTGTACATAGTTTATTTATGAGCCTTGCGGCTCCCCCAGTAAACCGATGGATTTCGTCAATCGCCCCATCAGAAAATATCGGCTGGTCGACTCCTGCGTAACGGAGATGCCTGGAAACGTATTCCCCGACCTGGGCACGATCCAGGTGTCCCAACTGGAATTGTATATCGATTCTTTGGCGGATTGCCGCATATGACTGCAGGCGCAGCCGTTCCCATAATTCGCTCTGACCGACAAGGATAAGGGCCATGGGGCTTTGAGAGTCCATTTTAAAGTTCAGTAGGAAACGGACTTCTTCAAGCATTTCCCGGTCGAGGAGGTGGGCTTCATCCACTACCACTACAGGTTGTAGCCCTCGTATGCCTTTCATCAATTCAATCTCCCGGTGAAGCTGCCTTTTTGCGTCTCCGCGATAAAACTTTGCCTCGGACCCCAGTTGTTCCAATAGGCCTTTGTAAAAATGGCGAGGCGTTAACTTGGAATCAGAGAGATAAAGAACGTGGAATTTCCCTTTATCCAATTTGTCCACGAACTTACGGATTGTCGTCGTCTTTCCTGTACCACTATCGCCACTCAGAACCGCAAAAAGCTGTCTTTCTGCCGCATATTTCAACCTTCCCAAGATTTCTTTCATCATGGATGAATCATAAAGCTGGTCCGTTGGCAGGTCCCGTGAGAAAGGGGTATTGTCCATTTCATAGAAGGATTCAAACACTCGGATCATCCTCCTTCCAAACGGCACGGAAGCTGACGGCAGGCTTCTGTTCGATTTGTCGTTCCTGATTCTTCCGTTCAGCTGCCTTTAACAATCTTGAAGAGTCAACCTCCTGCACCTGCAGGTGCTCAGGTAATGCTGGACGCTTCCCAGCTCTTTCCCCAATGACGAGCTTCCTGGCTTTCCAAGGTGCGTAATTCTCAAACTCGATCGTAAGCTCCTCAAGACTCGCAGGGTCGTAGACAACATCCACCTGTCGTCCAATGAATGCCAGGCCCACCTCATATTTTTGATCCATGAAACTGATGCATCCTGATTTATCGACTTTCCTCGTTTCACAATGGAGAAATGCATTACTTAACGTATCAGAATCGATGAACCGAATCGCTTTCTTATCTGAACGAAATGCCGTTTCAGGACTGATTTTTTCTCCAAGTGCCGAATGGGGCTTATTCTGATAACACTCTGCCAGCCATACTTGGAATAGTTCATTCAGACGATCAAGGGTATTTGGTTTTTCAATGGCGCTTCACTGATGAATGAATCTATGACCCTATTGAAGCGTTCTATTTTGCCTTTCGATTCCGCTGAGTAAGGTCTTGT
>NZ_JAERSD010000056.1 GCF_017912555.1 Bacillus sp. REN3
GGTGGAGCCTAGCGGGATCGAACCGCTGACCTCCTGCGTGCAAAGCAGGCGCTCTCCCAGCTGAGCTAAGGCCCCATATAAATCAGTAACATGGTCGGGAAGACAGGATTCGAACCTGCGACCCCTTGGTCCCAAACCAAGTGCTCTACCAAGCTGAGCTACTCCCCGTTTATAGAGAAAAATAATGGCGCGCCCGAAAGGAGTCGAACCCATAACCTTCTGATCCGTAGTCAGACGCTCTATCCAATTGAGCTACGGGCGCATTCTGTCATTGTGTGGTGCCGAGAACCGGAATCGAACCGGTACGGTAGTCACCTACCGCAGGATTTTAAGTCCTGTGCGTCTGCCAGTTCCGCCACCCCGGCCTGGAATTTAAGAGCGGAAGACGGGATTCGAACCCGCGACCCCAACCTTGGCAAGGTTGTATTCTACCACTGAACTACTTCCGCAAAAAATGGTGCGGGTGAAGGGAGTCGAACCCCCACGCCTCGCGGCGCTAGATCCTAAGTCTAGTGCGTCTGCCAATTCCGCCACACCCGCATATTCAAATGAAAATGGTGAGCCATGAAGGACTCGAACCTTCGACCCTCTGATTAAAAGTCAGATGCTCTACCGACTGAGCTAATGGCTCTCAATATTATTTAATAATTAGCTTGGACTCCACAGCTTTTTATTGCTTATCGCATCTACGATGCTCGAAAGACCTTACGGTCTTCCTCGCAGATTGCCGAGGAAGCATTCCGATGGAGCAAGCAATCTGCTCTACCGACTGAGCTAATGGCTCTCAATATTGTCTAATATCTATCTTTTATTCCACAGCATAATAGTTCTCGCTGTTCCCACCGCTACCAATATTGCGAAGCAAGAGACATGGTGCCGGCGAGAGGAATTGAACCCCCAACCTACTGATTACAAGTCAGTTGCTCTACCAATTGAGCTACACCGGCATCGTGAGTGAAAATATTCAGTTCCCATCCTGAGCTTTGAAAGGTCGTCCTGATCTCAGAAAGCCAAATCAAGTAGCAGCTCGATCAGTACGCTGAAGCTTTTTCAGGAAGTTCATCCGGACGTGCTCTACCAATTGAGCTACACCGGCATATTCATGGTGGAGGATGACGGGATCGAACCGCCGACCCTCTGCTTGTAAGGCAGATGCTCTCCCAGCTGAGCTAATCCTCCATTATGCAATTGCCCGGCGGCGTCCTACTCTCACAGGGGGAGACCCCCAACTACCATCGGCGCTGAGAAGCTTAACTTCCGTGTTC
>NZ_JAERSD010000057.1 GCF_017912555.1 Bacillus sp. REN3
GCAGCCATACCTAACGCTGATGGCCAAACGGCCAACAGCATTGAAATACAGCTCCTTCTATGACCAGCTACCGGAAGAATGGAAGCTATACTTTGAAGCCTGTTCGCTGGAAGAGAAGAAAGCAGCATTGAGCTTACTGGCCGTTCTTCTGAAGGAGCAGGGCTTCGACCTGCCGACCGAGGCATTGCGTATGGCTTCTGAGCATGGACATCCAACTGCCGAGTCAATCAAGCATGTCTACTATCAGTTAGTGAATGGACGGGGCATTCGAGAGACCTTGTCGCTTCCGCGACTACCGAAGAAATTACCTATGGCAGAATCTGCTTCACGGGGACTTACCCATTATGACCAATTATTCGCGATGGCCGGGGGTGAGCAGTCATGAAGCAATTGATCGAAGAGCATGCGAAACGATTAAAGCTAAGTTGGATTCGCGAACATTATCATGAAGTGGAAGCAGCCTCTCAAGAGGAGTTTTTACTGAAACTATTTGAAAAGGAAATTGAGCAACGGGAAGAACGGAAATTGAATCTCCTAATCAAGCAATCGTTATTGCCGGATATATCCGGCAGGCAATTTGATTGGGATGGCATTCATATGAACGGCGATCTATTGAAAGAGGATGTATTAGCAGGAAGATTTATTGAAAGGAAAGAGAATCTCATTTTGTATGGAGGGGTAGGTGTTGGGAAGACCCTTCTAGCCTCCTTGTGCGGCTGGAATGCGATTCATCAGACACGAAGGAAAGTACGCTTTTATACGGTGGCACAGCTGGTGAATCAACTACTGGAAGCCCATGAGAAAGGC
This sequence comes from Bacillus sp. REN3, assembly GCF_017912555.1. Classification (GTDB taxonomy): domain Bacteria; phylum Bacillota; class Bacilli; order Bacillales; family Cytobacillaceae; genus Mesobacillus. The sequence goes on from NZ_JAERSD010000057.1 coordinate 808, forward strand.
ACGCTCAGTAAAATCTATAAGCAGATAGAAGGATTGGATTTATTGATTTTAGATGAACTTGGCTATGTACCCCTGCATAAGCAAGGAGCAGAGCTCCTGTTTCAAGTGCTTAATTTGTGTTACGAACGGCGAAGTGTGATCGTTACGACAAATCTTCAGTTCGGACAGTGGAATCATATATTCGGAGATCCTATCTTGACTGAAGCATTTATTGATCGCTTAATTCATTATTCGCATTTAATAGTGTTCAATCGAGAAAGTTTTCGACACAGAGAATCATTACTTAATCGTTAAAAAGGGATGTTGGCAAGTAGCTACATTTTTAACTGCCAAATCATACATTTCCCGCTTGCCAAATACA
>NZ_JAERSD010000005.1 GCF_017912555.1 Bacillus sp. REN3
AGCTCAGCTGGTTAGAGCAACGAGCGAAGCTTCCCTGAATTAACTTCGAGTTGTACCCATCGATCTGCTTCTTGGATAGCTTTCTGAGATGGGGACAGACATTCAAGTGAGTCTTAGCTATAAGATTAACGCGCTGAATATGGACCTTTAGCTCAGCTGGTTAGAGCAACGAGCGAAGCTTCCCTGAATTAACTTCGAGTTGTACCCATCGATCTGCTTCTTGGATTAGCTTTCTGAGATGGGGACAGACATTCAAGTGAGTCTTAGCTATAAGATTAACGCGCTGAATATGGACCTTTAGCTCAGCTGGTTAGAGCAGACGGCTCATAACCGTCCGGTCGTAGGTTCGAGTCCTACAAGGTCCACCATTATATTTTTGTTATTTATGGAGGAATACCCAAGTCCGGCTGAAGGGATCGGTCTTGAAAACCGACAGGCGGGTCAAACCGCGCAGGGGTTCGAATCCCCTTTCCTCCTCCATTTTTAAAATATTATCGTCGCGGGGTGGAGCAACGAGCGTTACTTCACTGATGAAACGGCGAGTTGTACCGATCGAGCAGCATCTTGATTCAACTTCCTGAGATCGGGACAGTCTTTGCTCTCCTGGAGCATAAACAAAATAGTTTCATTTATTATCGTCGCGGGGTGGAGCAGTCCGGTAGCTCGTCGGGCTCATAACCCGAAGGTCGCAGGTTCAAATCCTGCCCCCGCAATCTGGTCCCGTGGTGTAGCGGTTAACATGCCTGCCTGTCACGCAGGAGATCGCCGGTTCGATCCCGGTCGGGACCGCCATTTTGATTATAAGTATAGGCAGCAAAATGATTATGGCTCAGTAGCTCAGTCGGTAGAGCAGATTGCTCACATCATGATCCAGCTTCTGCGGCAATCTGCGAGGAAGGCCGGGAGGTCTTTCGAGCAAAGGACGAAGCTTGTCAAAGTATAGGCAGCACAATTATTATTATGGCTCAGTAGCTCAGTCGGTAGAGCAGATTGCTCACATCACGATTCAGCTTCTGCGGCAATCTGCGAGGAAGGCCGGGAGGTCTTTCGAGCAAAGGACGAAGCTTATCAAAGTATAGGCAGCACAATTAATATTATGGCTCAGTAGCTCAGTCGGTAGAGCAAAGGACTGAAAATCCTTGTGTCGGCGGTTCGATTCCGTCCTGAGCCACCTTTATTTCCATCAATTTTTATGGCGACTGTGGCGAAGTGGTTAACGCATCGGATTGTGGTTCCGACATTCGTGGGTTCGATTCCCATCAGTCGCCCCATTCCAAATAAATGCGGGTGTAGTTTACTGGTAAAACCTCAGCCTTCCAAGCTGATGTAGTGGGTTCGATTCCCATCACCCGCTCCATACGGGCCTATAGCTCAGCTGGTTAGAGCGCACGCCTGATAAGCGTGAGGTCGGTGGTTCGAGTCCACTTAGGCCCATATTCTTAAATATCATCACACTATTCCGCAGTAGCTCAGTGGTAGAGCACTCGGCTGTTAACCGAGCGGTCGTAGGTTCGAATCCTACCTGCGGAGCCATTTTTATTTATAAGGTCTGGGGAAGTACTCAAGAGGCTGAAGAGGCGCCCCTGCTAAGGGCGTAGGTCGTGTAAGCGGCGCGAGGGTTCAAATCCCTCCTTCTCCGCCATAAGGCCCCTTGGTCAAGTGGTTAAGACACCGCCCTTTCACGGCGGTAACACGGGTTCGAATCCCGTAGGGGTCATAAGAAAAGCAGTCAGCAATCATGCTGATTGTTTTTTTTTTTGCTTCATAAATATAATTTCACTCCATTCTTCCTTCATTCTGGTAATTATCTTTGCTGCGTTCCTTTAAAAGTCTGTAAAGACGAATATTACCGCTTTCCCGCTCAACTAAGTTCCAATCATGGCATCCATCCCTCGTTTCAGTCTTTCGACTGTGATTTTTCTTGCATGAATGATTTCTCCCTTAGGATAGAAAGCGTTGCCCTTCTAAAAGCAGTAATCCACTAAATCGTATAGTTGGGAAATTCAGTGCATCCATCGTTTTCATTCCCGGTTTTTCATGATATTAAGATAATGTTAAGAAAAATTTCAAAAAATTAAAAAAATGTTTACAAGGGTTTCTGCCGGTTAACTAGAATACTACTTAGAATGAAATGTTTTTTAGAGGCAGGTGTGAACTTTGGCAAACCATCCAACCGATTTTGAATTGCATCTTTTCCATGAGGGCACTTTGTTCCAGAGCTATCAATTATTTGGGGCACATGTCATGAAAATAGACTTTTGTACATATACTCGATTTTGTGTATGGGCTCCAGCTGCAGTTGCTGTCAGGCTTGTTGGTGATTTTAATGGATGGAATGGGGACGGCTATGAATTTAGCAGGATGAACGATGAGGGAGTTTGGCAGCTTTTTGTTGAAAAGGATTTAACGGGTTCCATTTACAAGTATGAAATCCAGACTTCCTTTGATCAAAGAATCCTTAAAGCAGATCCTTATGCTTTTTTCTCTGAAGTCCGGCCGAATACTGCATCGGTCGTCTGTCCGCTTGATGGATATAGCTGGAATGACGAAAAGTGGCTCCGGAAACGGGAGAAAAGAAACAGTTTGGACCAGCCTGTGTTCATCTATGAACTACATGCTGGATCCTGGAAAAAGAAGGAAGATGGAACGTTCTATACATATCGGGAGCTAGCGGACGAATTGATTGCTTACATCATTTCCCATGGCTACACTCATGTTGAGCTATTGCCGCTAACCGAGCATCCGCTCGATGTTTCATGGGGTTACCAATCCACCGGCTATTTTTCAATCACAAGCCGGTATGGCACGCCGCATGATTTCATGTATTTCGTTGATCAATGCCACCAAAACGGGATAGGTGTCATCCTTGATTGGATTCCGGGGCACTTTTGCAAGGACGCTCACGGCCTATATAAATTCGATGGAAGCCATCTATTCGAATACAAACATGAAAATGATCGTGAAAACCATGTTTGGGGGACTGCTAACTTTGATTTGGGAAAGACGGAGGTACAAAGCTTCCTGATTTCAAGCGCCTTATTTTGGATGGAAAAGTATCATATCGATGGTTTCCGGGTGGATGCGGTAGCAAATATCATTTACTGGCCGAATTCGCATCAGGCCGCGAATTCGTATGGCATCGAGTTTTTGAAAAAGCTGAACAAAGTTGTGAAAGAATTCGGGCCTGGTGTGATGATGATTGCAGAGGATTCTACCGATTGGCCGCAGGTGACTGCCCCTGTGGAATATGGCGGGCTTGGTTTTACATACAAATGGAACATGGGCTGGATGAATGACACACTAAAATATATGGAAACAGAGCCGAAGGATCGCAGGCATATCCATGACAGAATCACCTTTTCCCTGCTCTATGCCTTTTCCGAAAGTTTTATCCTTCCTTTTTCACACGATGAAGTTGTCCATGGAAAAAAATCGCTCCTCGATAAGATGCCGGGCGACTATTGGCAAAAATTCGCCCAACTCCGTTTACTGCTGGGCTTCATGGCCGCCCATCCAGGAAAAAAATTGACCTTCATGGGAACTGAGTTCGGGCAGTTCACTGAATGGAAGGACCGTGAGCAGCTTGACTGGAACTTGTTTGATTACGATATGCACCAGAAAATGGACCAGTATGTCAAGGATTTAATCAGGCTGTATAAACGGTCAAAGCCGCTGTATGAGCTTGATTATGTGCACGAAGGCTTTGAATGGATCGACGCAGATAACCATGAGCAATCTGTCTTTTCATTCATTCGCAAAAGCAGGAATCCAGACGAATTTCTTGTCATCGTCTGCAATTTTACCGAAAAAGCATACAGCCATTATCGGATCGGCGTTCCAAAGGCAGGGGAGTATCGAGAAATCATCAATAGTGACGCGGAAGCTTTTGGGGGTTCTGGTGTCATTAATAAAAGAGTCCTGAAGGCGAAAGAGACTGCTTTTCATGGAAGGAAGTTCTCAGTTGAAATGAATCTTTCTCCATTCGGGTTTATTATCTTGCGTCCTGTTATCAAAAGAAAGGGGAGGAACCATCATGAAAAAGAAGAAGTGCGTAGCAATGTTGCTGGCAGGAGGAAAGGGAAGCCGGCTCCAATCGCTGACAAAGAATCTCGCTAAGCCTGCCATCCCATTCGGAGGGAAATACCGGATCATCGATTTCCCTTTGAGCAACTGCACGAATTCCGGGATTTATACGGTAGGCGTCCTGACCCAATACCAGCCGCTGGTACTCAATTCATATATCGGGATCGGGAGCGCATGGGACCTTGACAGGAAAGACGGCGGTGTAACTGTACTTCCGCCATATGCCGAAACGTCCGAGGTGAAATGGTATTCTGGAACTGCCAGCGCCATTTATCAAAACATGAACTATCTTTATCAGTATAACCCTGAATATGTCCTTATCCTTTCTGGCGACCATATTTATAAGATGAATTACGAAACGATGCTGGATTACCATATCGAAAAAGAAGCGGATGCTACGATATCGGTCATTGAGGTGCCCTGGGAAGAAACAAAGCGCTTTGGGATCATGAACACGGATTCCGATTTAAAAATCGTTGAATTTGAAGAAAAGCCAAAGAATGCAAAGAATAATCTTGCATCGATGGGTATCTATATTTTTAAATGGAGTGTATTAAGAGAATATTTGATAAAAGATGATCAGAATCCTCAATCAAGCCATGATTTTGGCAAGGATATCATCCCGCTGATGCTGAAGGAAGACAGGAAGTTGTTCGCTTATCCATTCAAGGGGTACTGGAAAGACGTAGGGACAATCCAGAGCCTGTGGGAAGCCAATATGGACCTGCTGGACAGGAATTGTGAATTGAAGCTGTTTGATCATTCGTGGAGAATTTATTCAGTGAATCCAAATCAGCCGCCCCAATATATCTGTCCTGAGGGGGAAGTGACTGAGTCGCTTGTGAATGAAGGCTGCAAAATTGAAGGTGAAGTTTCGAAAACAGTTGCCTTCCAGGGAGTGACGGTAAAAAAAGGGGCAGTGGTCAAAGAAACGGTCATCATGCCTGATGCGGTGATTGGCCATAACTGCCGGATTGAGAAAGCGATTGTGTCCCCAGGCGTATATGTGCCTGATGGGATGATTATTGTACCGGACCAAGGCAGCAATGAAATCACTCTAATATGCGAAGAAACAATTGGAGAATTGCAATCCAGTTGATCGGAATCAGGAGGAAATCTAAATGAATAAACGATTATTGGGAGTAATAGACGCGACAACTGTCCACGAGAATCTCCTTGAACTGGCTCTCCACCGTTCAGTCGCCGCCATACCCTTCGGGGGGCGGTACAGGCTGATCGATTTCATCCTGTCAAATATGGTGAACTCTGGTATCCAGAGTGTGGCGATTTTTCCAAAGTTCCAGTATCGCTCGCTGATGGACCATTTAGGTTCAGGAAGGAACTGGGACCTCAACCGGAAGAGGGATGGACTCTTTTTCTTTCCTTCGCCTAACCTTGATAAGCCATATCCAGGAATCGGGTCACTTGACCATTTTGCGGATAATATTGATTTTTTTGTACGCAGCACTCAGGAATATGCATTGATTGCCAATTCCTATACAGTTTTCAATATGGATTTCCAGCCCTTGCTTGACTGGCATATCCAATCAGGCTGTGATATAACAGAAGTCAGGAAAGGCAGGGAATCACTAGGCATCTACCTTGTCAAGAAGACCCTCCTGATGGATTTGATCCATACGAGAAAGGAAACGGGTTATTCAAATCTAAGGGATGTCATCATGGACACCGACAGCCAGTTCAATCTTTGCTACTACAACTTCGAGGGGTATGCAGTGATGGTTGACTCTCTAGCCAAATATTTCAGCGCCAGCATGGATCTGCTGAAGCCCGAAGTCTGGAAGGAATTGTTCCCGAAGGAAAGGCCAATCCTGACGAAGGTCAAGGATGAGCCGCCCACGCGCTATGAAAAAGAAGCAAATGTAAGGAATGCCATGGTGGCAAACGGAGGATTGATAGAAGGAAAGGTTGAAAACAGCATCATAGCAAGGGGAGTCAAAATCGGAAAAGGCAGCATGATCCGCAATTGCATCATCATGCAAAAAACACAAATCAAGGAGAATTGTATATTGGAATCTGTCATTGTCGATAAAGATGTGAAAGTTGAAGAAGGAACGATCATCACGGCCTCAGCGAATTCACCGGCCGTTATCCGCAAAGGGACGGTACAGGGAGTGAGGGCAGGCTCGTGAAAATTTTGTTTGCAGTATCAGAATGTGTTCCGTTCATCAAATCGGGCGGTTTGGCAGATGTCGCAGGTTCGCTGCCAAAGGAATTGAAAAAGCTTGGGGCAGATGTCAGGGTGATCTTGCCTAAATATGGGATGATTCCAGAAAGCTTCAGGGATGAAATGGAAAGAGTGAAGGAGTATACGGTGCAGCTTGGCTGGCGTACACAGTATTGCGGCATTGAAACGCTTGAATACGATGGCGTGACTTTTTATTTCGTGGATAATGAGTATTATTTCAAATGGGATTCACTTTACGGGCATTATGATGATGGCGAGCGCTTTTCCTATTTCAACCGCGCAGTCCTTGATTTCATTGCGGAACTCGAGTTTTACCCTGATGTGATCCATTGCCATGATTGGCATACAGGGATGATTCCCTTTTTGCTGAGGACGGAGTACTATCGGAAGCCTGGTTATGGTTTTATCCGTTCTGTATTTACGATTCATAATCTGCAGTTCCAGGGAATTTTTCCGCGTGAAATCCTTGGTGACCTGCTCCATATCGACAGCCGTTATTTCAATGAGGAGCAGCTTGAGTTTTTCGGGAACGCAAACTTCATGAAAGCAGCCTTGATTTCCGCTGACCACATTACGACCGTAAGCCCTACCTACAAGGAAGAAATCCAGACTCCCTATTACGGGGAAAAGCTGGATGGAATCCTCAGGAAGAGAAAGGAAGACCTTTCGGGTATCCTGAATGGCATTGATAACGAATTATACAATCCTAAGACAGATGTGGCGATCGAAAGGAATTTCGGTATCGATTCATTTGAAATGAGAGTTGATAACAAGCTGGAAATCCAGCGGTTTTTTGGTCTTCCTGAAAGCCGTGACATTCCCTTAGTGGCGATGATTACCCGTTTGACAAAGCAGAAGGGGCTTGAACTTGTCAGGTGGGTTTTCGATGAAATCATGTCTGCGGGTGTCCAGCTTGTCGTTCTTGGAACAGGAGATCGGGAATTTGAACATTTTTTCAGTGAGAAGTCTGGACATTATCGTGAGCAGTGCCGCTCTTACATTGGCTTTGATGAAAAGCTTGCTCATCAAATCTATGCTGGAGCCGACCTGTTCCTGATGCCATCAAAGTTCGAACCTTGCGGACTGAGCCAGATGATTGCGATGCGCTATGGCGCAATCCCGCTTGTCAGGGAAACGGGCGGCTTGAATGACACGGTCCTGCCGTACAACGAATTCACCGGAGAAGGCAATGGATTTACATTCGCAAATTTCAATGCCCATGATATGCTGTTTACGATTGAGAGGGCGCTGTCAATCTATCGTGACAGCGAGAAATGGGAGGAGCTTTCCATAAAAGCGATGGAGATGGATTACAGCTGGGCTCAGTCGGCAAAACAATATGAGGCTCTCTATTCCGATCTCATTTCAAGGAGTGAGTCGCATGTTTTCTAATGTCGAAGAGTTCAAGACAGCTTTTTTGAAAAAACTTGAGATGATGTTTGGAACCAGCTTTGAAGAAAGCACAAAACGGGAGCAATTCCAGACGCTGGGCCATATGATTCGAGAGTATGTGAGCGCGGATTGGATCAGGACGAATGAGCTTTACCGTACAGAGGCAAAGAAACAGGTTTATTATTTATCGATTGAGTTCCTTCTTGGGCGCCTGCTGCGTCACAATCTGATTAATCTGGGTGTGGAGAAGGTTGTGGAAGAGGGCTTGCTGGAGCTGGGAATCGACCTGGACCGTCTTGAAGAAGTAGAGGCGGATGCCGCTCTAGGCAATGGAGGCCTTGGCCGCCTTGCGGCATGTTTCCTGGATTCACTCGCTTCGCTCGATTTGCCTGGCCATGGGTGTGGAATCCGCTATAAGCATGGCTTGTTCGAGCAAAAAATCGTCGATGGCTACCAGGTCGAACTGCCTGAGCAATGGCTAAGGAATGGCCATGTATGGGAAGTGAGGAAGGCGGATGCTGCCGTCGAGGTCCCTTTTTGGGGTGAAGTCGAAAGCAGGTTGGAAAATGGCCGTCTCGTTTTCAGGCACCTCAATGCAGAAACAATCATGGCTGTGCCATATGATTTGCCAGTGATCGGGTATGGTACGGGGACGGTCAATACATTGAGGCTGTGGAACGCTGAGCCATCAAGGTACCCGTTCCATTCAGACATTTTCAAATATAAAAAGGAGACCGAGTCGGTTTCCGAGTTCTTATATCCGGACGATACTCAGGATGAGGGAAAGATCCTCCGTCTCAAGCAGCAATATTTCCTTGTAGCGGCTAGCCTGAAGGCAATTATTCTGTCTTTCAAGAAGAAGCACAAGAGCCTGATGCTCTTCCATGAATACGTCAGCATCCATATCAACGATACCCATCCAGCGATTGCGGTGCCCGAGCTGATGAGGATCCTGATGGATGAGGAAGGCCTTGGATGGGACGATGCATGGCATATATCTGTTAACACTCTTTCCTATACGAATCATACGACGCTTGCCGAAGCCCTAGAACGGTGGCCAATCCGCATCTTCAAACCGCTGCTGCCACGGATCTATATGATCATAGAGGAAATAAATGAGCGGTTCTGCAGCCATGTTTGGGACCGATACCCAGGTGATTGGGACAGGGTGGAGAAGATGGCAGTCATCGCGCATGGAGAGGTCAGGATGGCTCCTCTGGCGATTGTTGGGAGCCATAGCATCAATGGAGTGGCGATGCTCCACACCGAAATTCTCAAAAACCGGGAAATGAACTTGTTTTATCAGATGTTTCCTGATCGTTTCAACAACAAGACAAACGGGATTACCCACCGACGCTGGCTGCTGAAGGCGAACCCTGGATTGGCGAAGTTGGTTACAGACTCCATAGGACCAGGCTGGATCAGATCTCCTGAAATGCTTGAAGAACTTATGGAGTTCAGGGGGGACCCGGCGTTCATGCAGCAGCTGCATGCAGTCAAGCAGACAAATAAGGAGAAACTCGCAAGCAGGATCTTTGAAAAAACAGGTATGAAGATCGACACAGAATCGGTTTTCGACATCCAGGTAAAACGGCTCCATGCGTACAAACGCCAGCTGCTCAATGTCCTCCACATCATGTATTTGTATAATGCCCTGAAGGAAGGGGAGGATGTGCTTCCTTATCCGAGGACTTTCATCTTCGGGGCAAAGGCTTCGCCTGGCTATCAATTTGCTAAAAAAGTGATTAAACTGATCAATTCTGTCGCGGACAAAGTGAACCACGATCCTGATGTCAATAGGAAAATGAAGGTCGTTTTCCTTGAAAACTATCGTGTTTCCCTGGCTGAAAGCATTTTTCCGGCGGCCGATATCAGTGAACAGATTTCGACCGCAAGCAAGGAGGCTTCCGGGACAGGGAACATGAAGTTCATGATGAACGGCGCCCTCACTGTAGGAACACTGGATGGCGCCAATGTGGAAATCACTGAGCGGGTCGGAAGAGGGAATATTTTCCTGTTCGGCCTGACTGCCGAGGAAGTGTTGGGGTACCAGCAAAATGACGGCTACCATTCATTGGAATATTACCACCATGACAAACGGATCCGCCAGGTGGCCGATCAGCTTGTGAATGGTTTCTTTCCGGATACTGAACACCTTTTCAGTGAGATTTATGACTCATTGCTCGGGCACAATGATCAGTACTTCGTCCTGCGTGACTTTGCGTCCTATGTCCAGGTGCACCAGGAAGTCAGCCGCAAATACCTTGACCGAAAAGACTGGCTTGATATGAGCCTTGTCAATATTGCTAAATCGGGCTATTTTTCAAGCGATAGGACGATCAGTGAATATGCAGACAAAATATGGCATGTTCAATCAGTATTGAAGAAATAAGAAAAGGAGACCGATCAATCGGTCTCCTTTTTCCCTTCTTTCTTTTTATCCTGGATATAACTGTCCCTTTTTCGGTAAGGAATGTCTCCCAGCTGGGACTCAATCCCCGCATCATCAAGCATTTCTTCGTATTCAGCTTCTGTTTCGCTATAGACAAAGCGGCGATTCTTTCCTTCGAGGTCGGCAGTGCTGAATGATTCATAGTCTTCTGTGAAGCCGCCCTCAGTTTCTTCATCGATATAGAGCTTATTATAGTCCTCTTCATGGGTGTTGAAATCTGCAGGTGTCTCAGATGTCCCGAACTGGGCAACATCGTTGAAACTGTTTTTATTGTCGGTCATTTCTTCATTTTGCCTGCGGTCGAAGTCGGTATTGTGCGTCAGTTCCAATACTTCTTCCTCTGCTGGTCTGTCGTTCGGCAGAGTCTGCTCAGGGGTATGATCAACACAGTAAAGCGTATAGGGAACTGCCTCCAGGCGTTCGTAAGGGATTGCCCTTCCGCATTCCGCGCACTTTCCGTAAGTGCCGTCTTCCATCGCTTTCAGTGCGTTTCCGATTTTCTCCAGGAGGTCGTCATTATGCCCATCGATGGCAAGGTATTTGCTCCTCTCAAACATTTCTGTCCCGCTATCAGCAGGATGGTTATCGTACGCTGAAAGATCGCCTGTGGCATCCCTTTGGCTTCCATTTAGGTATCCTTCCTTTGCTTCATCCCCGACTTGATCAAGAAGCCTTTCCTTTTCATCTATCAGACTTTCCTTTAATTTGTTCAATTGCACCTTTGTCAGCATTTTTACACTTCCTCTTCGTTATCGTTCCCTATGTTTGCCAGGAACTTATTCTTATCTAATGAATACCCGGTCTCATTTCCAGGAAACATAGAAAAAGCTTCCGATGAACGGAAGCTTACGTACTAGAGGACCGCGATGAAAATGCCAATAGATAATAGGAAGCCAAAAATGGTATTTGTCTGGGCAGTTGCTTTCATGGCCGGCATCAATTCCATTGGGGTGCTCTTGCCGATGAAGCCTTTAGCCGCCTTTATTGCCTTCGGAATGCTTAGCCCCACAATCGCGGCCCACGGCGAGACAATGCCCGTGATGATCAGGCCAATGATCCAGAGGTAAGAGATGATGAACATTCCTGAGAGAAGCTTGATCGCTCCATTCCTGCCGAGCAGGATGGCCAAAGTCTTGCGGCCGAATTCTTTGTCTCCATCATGGTCACGGATGTTATTGGCAAGGAGGATTGCCCCGACCAGCAGGAAGCTCGGCATTGATACAAGCACACTTGTTGTCGTCACTGTTCCTGTCTGGATATAAAAAGAAATCAGGATGATCAAGATTCCCATGAAAAACCCTGCCACAAGCTCACCGAATGGGGTGTAGGCAATCGGCAGCGGACCGCCAGTGTATAGATAGCCTGCCGCTAGCGAGACAACGCCTACAGCTGCAACCCACCAGCTGCTGCTCATGCAAATGTAAACACCAAGCAGCACTGAAATTCCATACAATCCAAACGCCAGTGATAAAACGGTATTTGGTTTGATGCCATGGCGGACAATGGCACCTCCGATCCCGACGGATTTCTCAGTGTCAAGCCCTCTTTTAAAGTCATAATATTCATTGAACATATTGGTTGCAGCCTGGATCAACAGACTTGCCACCAGCATGGCCGCAAATAATCCCCAATGGATCCCGCCATTTTCTTCGAGCGCCAGCGCAGTCCCTAAAAGAACAGGCGCAAATGATGCTGTCAATGTATGAGGCCGTGTCAGCTGCCACCAAACTTTCCAGTCTGCTTCTTGCTTTACTGCAGAAGTGCCGGGCTGTAGCTGTGGTTGCATTTCAATTCTCTCCCTTTGCTTCATAATTACAAACCTTTATATATTATCTAAAAGAGCCAAAATTGTCAAAAAGCCCTTTAAAAATGGGGTAATATTGGCTTACAATATTTAGTGTAGGTATTCACATATAGACTGTCAATTAGTATTTTTGTCCTTCCTGTTGGTTAGTTTTACCAGTTTAGCTAGATCGCTGCGATTCTATATATAATAAGGAAAATACCAGGCATGATGGAATGGTCATGATTGACAGAGTTATTTTTGAGGTGTATCTTATAATAAGCTTTAAAACGTGTGATAACAGATGAGAGGCTGTTATTGGAGGGATTTTTTTGGTTGCGATTCAAGAAACGGAGTTAAGGCAGGGGATTCTTGCAGCAATAGAGCATGCCAAAGGACTTTCTCAGTCTGTTCTTGTCAGTGAAGTGCATAAAATAGACCATATAGACCCATTTAATTTTTTTGCATCAGGCAGGGAACGATTTTTAGGAGAACGGTTTTTTTGGAAGGATCCTGAAGGAACTGCTTTTATATCTGGATTGGGAATATGCGGACAAATACAGTCGGATCAGGGTGCTGACCGCTTTTTTCATGTAGAAAAAAAGTGGAAGCGTTTTAATGAAAATGCTCTTGTTTTCAATAAATTCAATGTGAATGGCACAGGGCCTGTTATGTTTGGCGGGTTTTCCTTTGATCCGATGAAAGAGAAAACCGGCCTGTGGGCCAAGTATTCCGGAGCATTATTCCATATTCCAAAATATATGCTGACAATTGTGAATGGTGATGTTTACTTCACGACGAATGTCATCTGCACACAGCATGATGATGAGTCCTTATTTGAAAAAGTGATCAACGAACGTCAAGAGATCCTGCAGGTGTCGGAAGAGAGTCCGCCACTTGCGAAGCCAGTGATGGAAAACATGGAGGAAATCGAGCCCGAAACGTGGAAACAAACTGTTACCGATGTGGTGAACGGGTTAGCAGACAGTGAATTGAAAAAGGTGGTACTCGCAAGGGAGCTGAGGCTCCACTTCAAAGATCCTGTGCAGGCTGAAACCGTCCTTCACAATCTTTTGCATGTCCAGAAAGATAGTTTTACCTTTGCGTTCGAATCGAATGGAGACTGCTTCATTGGCGCCTCCCCTGAAAGGCTTGTTAAGAAGGATGGAGGGAATGTTTTTTCTGCATGTGTTGCAGGATCGATCGGCCGGGGCTGTACATCCGCGGAAGATGAAAAGCTTGGCCAGGAGCTGTTGAACGACCAAAAGAATTTGATTGAACATCAATACGTAGTGGACATGATCAAGGAAGCCATGAGAGAGACATGTGATGAGGTTATCATCCCTGACGAGCCAAAGCTGATGAAAATGAAATACATCCAGCATTTATATACGCCAGTGGTCGGCCAAAACCGCGAAGGTACATCGCTTCTCGATTTAGTGGACAAACTCCATCCGACTCCAGCGCTTGGAGGGCTTCCAAAACAGGCAGCTGTTGAAAAAATCAGGGCAGTCGAGCAGCTTGACCGTGGATATTATGCTGCGCCGATTGGCTGGATGGACCATAAGGGAAACGGGGAATTCGCAGTAGCCATCCGTTCTGGCCTGATTCAGGGGAATGAAGCGTCACTGTTCGCCGGCTGTGGGGTTGTTGCGGACTCAAATGCCGAAAGTGAATACACTGAGACACGTATCAAGTTCAAACCGATGCTCACTGCACTGGGAGGAAATAAAGAATGAGCCACCAGGAAGACTTAACAGCCTATATAGCAGCTTTCGTAGCTGAATTAACAACGTCGGGGATCCAAGATGTCGTCATCAGCCCTGGCTCTAGATCGACGCCAATGGCCATGGTCATGTCAGAGCATCCGGAATTGCGGATCCATGTCCATGTGGATGAACGGTCTGCATCATTTTTTGCCCTGGGAATTGCGAAGGCATCGAAAAGGCCTGTTGCCCTCCTATGTACTTCGGGAACTGCAGCAGCCAATTATTATCCCGCAGTCATCGAGGCGGCCATCTCCAGGGTTCCTCTGATTGTCCTGACGGCCGATCGGCCTCATGAACTTCGTGATGTCGGTGCCCCTCAAGCAATCGATCAAATCCATCTTTACGGAAAAAATGTGAAATGGTTTGTGGAAATGGCGACTCCAGAAAAAACAGACGACATGATCAGGTATGCAAGGACCGTCTGCGCGAGGGCAGCTGCCACGGCTTCAAGCCATCCAGCCGGTCCGGTGCATTTGAATTTCCCATTCAGGGAGCCGCTCATTCCTGTCATGGATGACAAGTTATTCGAAACAACGGAACGATCAAGCGGGTATGTGGAAATCCAGACCGGGAATCTGTGCTTGCCGGATGAAGTTTACGCAGAGCTTGGGAAGGACCTTTCACATTACAGCAAGGGAATCATTGTTTGCGGACAAATGGATAACGATCGATTCGCTGAAGAAGTGACTGTCCTTGCCGAAAAGCTCAAGTTCCCTATCCTTGCTGACCCGCTTTCCCAGCTGCGGAGCGGAACGCATGATGGCCGGTATATTGTAGATTCCTATGATGCTTTTTTACGGAATGAAGATGCCAGGGAGGCGCTGAAGCCCGAATTGATCATCCGTTTCGGGGCAATGCCGGTCTCAAAAGCGCTGACGATTTTCATAAAGGAAAACCGCGGCGCAAGGCAGATAGTTGTCGATGGCGGAGGAGGATGGCGTGAACCGTCCATGTCAGCATCGGATATGCTGTACAGTGATGAGGCTGTTTTTTGCAAAAAAATCAGTGAGAACATTCATCCTGCAAATGGATCGGCTTATTTCGAAAAATGGCATGCTGCCAATTCTGCGGCCAAAGAAAAGATGGCTGCTGTTTCCGAAGTTGCAGAATTGAGCGAAGGAAAGCTTTTCCATCAGCTCATGGAATGGCTGCCTGAGAGCGCTGTGTTGTTTGTTGGCAACAGCATGCCAATTCGCGATCTGGACTCCTTTTTCCTTTTCAATGAGAAAAACATCAAGGTTATGGCAAACAGGGGAGCCAACGGGATTGATGGCGTCGTTTCGACAGCGCTTGGCGCTGCTGTCGTTTCACAGCCCTTCTATCTTGTGCTTGGCGATCTCACATTCTATCATGACTTGAATGGCCTTCTCCCTGCCAAGCTATATAATCTGGATATCAATATCTTGTTGATCAACAACAACGGCGGCGGGATTTTCTCCTTCCTTCCGCAGGCTGATGAGCCGAAGCATTTTGAAAAGTTGTTCGGAACGCCACTTGACCTTGATTTCAGCCATGTTGTTGCTATGTATGGCGGAAAATATGATGCTATCAAAGACTGGGATCACTTTTCAGAGGTTCTGAATGAAAATAAAGGAATCCATGGCTTGAAAGTGATGGAAATACAGACGGCAAGGGACAGGAATCTGACAGAACATCGAGATTTGTGGAAATCTGTTTCCCGGGAAATAAGTGAAATGGTAAAGGGTGACATGGAATGAAAAAGACGATCAATGGCTTAAGCTACCATGTCGAAATGTGCGGGGAAGGATTCTCGCTCATGGCTCTCCATGGGTATACAGGGGCGGCTTCCACTTGGAAGCCGTTTTGTCCTGTTTGGGGCACACATGCCAGCGTGATTATCCCTGATTTTCCAGGGCATGGCCAAACGGATTCACCTGCGGATGAAGCAAGGTACGAAATCGAAAAAATCGCAAATGACTTAAGAACACTGCTTGATGAGCTGGAAATCGAAAAGACGGATTTGTTAGGCTACTCGATGGGTGGCAGGGTGGCGATTACATTTGCCTCCCTTTATCCGCAAAGAGTCAGGAAACTTGTGCTTGAAAGCACGACACCTGGGATAGAGGATGCTCTTGCCAGGGAACTCCGCAGGCAAAATGACAGCAAACTCGCTGCCAGAATCGAAGCTGAAGGGGTCGAAAAATTCGTTGATTATTGGGAGTCCATCCCGCTTTTCCAGAGCCAGCTGAATTTACCTGATCATGTAAGGGAACAAATAAGGAATCAGAGAATGCTAAATAATCCACAAGGCCTTGCGAACAGCCTGCGCGGCATGGGAACTGGCAGGCAGCCTTCCTGGTGGGATAAACTCGGTTCTTTCCCGTTTGAGACACTGCTGATCACTGGAACACTTGATGAAAAGTTTGAGAAAATCGCGGAAAAGATGGCTTCCAGGCTTCCGAAGGCAAAACATGTGTCGATTGAAGGCAGCGGTCATGCAATTCATGTGGAACATGCTGAAAAATTTGGTACAATAGTAAGTGAGTTTTTGTCGAATACATAATTAGGAGGTAATTCAATGACAGTTGAGTGGGTTGCAGAACGCAAATATGAAGATATTCTTTATGAAACATATAACGGAATCGCTAAGATCACGATCAATCGCCCTGAAGTTCGAAATGCTTTCCGTCCAAAAACGGTAATGGAACTGATTGACGCATTTGCTTATGCGCGCGATGATGCAAGCGTTGGAGTCATCGTGCTTACAGGTGCAGGGGACAAAGCATTCTGTTCCGGTGGAGACCAGAAGGTTCGCGGCCATGGCGGCTATGTAGGCGAAGACCAAATTCCCCGCCTGAATGTCCTTGACCTTCAGCGTCTGATCCGTGTAATTCCAAAGCCTGTCATCGCGCAAGTAAAGGGTTATGCAATTGGAGGGGGACATGTCCTTCACGTCGTCTGCGACTTGACCATCGCCGCTGACAATGCTATTTTCGGCCAAACAGGACCTAAAGTAGGCAGCTTCGACGCTGGTTATGGTTCCGGTTACCTGGCAAGGATCGTCGGCCATAAGAAGGCTCGTGAAATCTGGTATCTGTGCCGCCAGTACAATGCCCAGGAAGCACTTGAAATGGGTCTTGTCAACACCGTTGTTCCGCTTGATCAGGTGGAACAGGAGACAATCAAATGGTGTGAAGAAATCCTTGAGAAGAGCCCAACAGCTCTTCGCTTCCTGAAAGCGGCAATGAATGCTGATACAGACGGCCTAGCCGGGCTCCAGCAATTCGCTGGCGATGCCACGCTGTTATATTATACTACTGACGAGGCGAAAGAAGGGCGCGATGCCTTCAAGGAAAAGCGCAAGCCAGACTTCGGCCAGTTTCCAAGATTCCCTTGATCATTTGCTAGGAAGAAGATTTGAAGAACAGCTTGATGGGTGATCCATCAGGCTGTTTTCGTATTAAAAAGCGAGTGGAAGGAGGGGATCGGCATGGATCAAATGATGCCGAACTGGCTGAAGAAAAGAGCTGAACTGACACCGGACAGGGAAGCCTTGATATATGAGGGACATACATATACGTTCAATCAGATGTTTGAATACGCTGCTGTCCTGGCAGGAAAAATTCGCTCCATCACTCCTGGAAAAAAGTCTGTTGCCGCCGTCCTTTTATCCAATAATGCTGACTCTGTTTTCGTGCTCTACTCCCTGCAAATCTCCGGCATCAGGACGGTGATTTTGAACAATCGGCTGACAGCGGAAGAGTTATCCTGGCAGCTCGATGATTCAGGGGCGGAAATCCTGATCTATGACTCAGCTTTTTCGGAAAAGGTCTATTCCATTGATTCGAAGTCGCAGTTCGTCAGCTTAGCCGAACTAGCGGATATTCCTGCAGGAAAGCCTGAGATCCTTGAGGAGTATGATTTGGGGGATGTTACAACCATCATGTACACTTCTGGAACGACAGGCAATCCTAAGGGAGTCATGCAGACCTATGGCAATCACTGGTGGAGCGCTGCGGGTTCCGCCCTGAACCTTGGATTGCATGAACACGATAAATGGCTGTGCGCAGTGCCGATTTTCCACATAAGCGGCTACTCAATCCTGATGAGGAGCCAAATATATGGAATGCCGATCGTGCTGCATCCTTCGTTTGATGAGGAAAAGGTGATTAAAGATATCCGCGATCATCAGGTTACGGTAATGTCGGTTGTCAGCACCATGCTGAAAAGGATCCTGGCCGGGCTGGGAGAAGAAAGGCTGCCAGCCGCTTTCAGATGCATGCTTCTCGGCGGTGGACCAGCACCTCTGCCAATGCTGGAGGAATGCCTTGAAAAAAAAATTCCGGTATTCCAGACATACGGAATGACCGAGACTTCCTCCCAATTTGCGACTTTATCACCAGAATACAGCTTTACGAAGCTAGGTTCTGCAGGAAAGGCTTTGTTCCCCAACCAAATAAGGGTTGCCGATGAGAAGGGAACCAACGTTCCAGCTCATACGGAAGGTGAAATCCTTGTCAAAGGGCCGAATGTAACAATCGGATATTTGAACAGAGAAGCAGAAACGGCGAAAAAAATCCGTAACCAGTGGCTGCATACCGGTGATATTGGGTATCTCGACAGCGATGGTTTCCTTTACGTCCTTGACCGCCGTTCAGATTTGATTATTTCCGGCGGGGAAAATGTTTACCCGGCAGAAATCGAAAGTGTGCTCCTTTCCCATCCGGCCATTGCCGATGCAGGGGTCGTGGGTGTGAAAGATGAGCAATGGGGCCATGTACCAGCAGCGTTTATCGTCTTGCATCCAGGCCAGGATGTCAATGCGGACGAATTAGCCGAGTTCTGCATCGAGAAACTCGCCAAATATAAGCTGCCAAAAAGATATTATTTTATAGATAATCTCCCGCGCAATGCAGCGAAAAAGTTATTGAGACGGAAGCTGCGCGAGAGGATTGAAACGAGGGGCGACAGCAATGGAAATTAAAGCGGTCAGGCTAAGTGTCATTCAAATGCCATTGAAACAGCCGTTCATGACCCATCTGGGGACAGTAGCAGCCAGGGAAGCGCTCATTGTCGAGGCTGAAGGGAAGGATGGCTATGTCGGATATGGGGAAGGTGTTGCTTTTTCGTCGCCATGGTACACAGAAGAGACCATCAAGACTTCTTACCATATGATAAGGGATTTTCTTGTTCCGCTCCTGAAGAATAAAGGTCTTGGACACCCTTCTGAAGCGTTTGGATTGTTCAAAGGAATCAGAAGGAATCACATGGCGAAATCAGCTCTTGAGACAGCGCTTTGGGATCTTCAGGCGAAGCGCCAAGGGATTCCCCTATCACAGTTAATTGGCGGGACTATGGAGAAAATTCCTTCTGGTGTTGTTGTCGGCCATCCCGATCCGACTGAAGCAATCAGGCAGATCGAAGGTTATTTAGAAGCTGGCTACAGCCGTATCAAGGTAAAGATCAATCCCGGAAACGATGTGGAGCTCGTTTCTGAAATACGCAGAAGATTTCCAGACCTGCAGCTGATGGCAGATGCCAATTCTGCATATACATTGGCGGATGCAAGTCGTTTGAAAGCGCTTGATGAATACGGGCTGCTTATGATCGAGCAGCCGCTTGGCCATGATGATATTGTCGATCATGCCAGGCTCCAGGCACAGCTTGCGACACCGATATGCCTGGATGAGAGCATTGTAACCTTTGATGACGCCCGCAAAGCAATCGAGCTTGGGAGCTGTAGGGTCATAAACATAAAGGCCGGCCGTGTTGGAGGGCTTGGAGAAGCAAAGAGAATCCATGATTACTGCTTCGCGAAAGGCATTCCTGTCTGGGCAGGCGGGATGATAGAATTTGGGATCTCAAGGGCACATAATATCGCTCTCGCTTCCATGCAAGGATTCACGATTCCCGGCGATATTTCGGGTTCCGCCCGATACTGGGAGGAAGATATCATCAAACCGGAAGTTCGTGTGGAGAATGGCTTCATCCATGTACCAGATCAGCCGGGGATAGGATATGAACTGAATCGTAAAAGGCTTAAGGAAGTCACGACGTTTAAGGAAGAATATATTTTTTAGCACTGTTCATCTGTCAGTGCTTTTTTTAATGCTATTTTAGAATAGTGTGATGTGCATCACTTATTCGAAGGTTTGTTTTTATTATAATCACTATGAGAATAAGAAAAAGTCAGAATCAGTGTAAGGAGTGGATAAGAATGCTCGATAAAAAAACAATCGAAATCATCAAATCGACAGTACCAGTACTTGAAGTACATGGCGAACAAATCACGACAGTTTTTTATAAAAGAATGTTTGAAAACCATCCGGAGTTGCTGAATATTTTCAATCACGCAAATCAAAAACAGGGGCGCCAGCAGAGAGCGCTTGCTGGAACGGTCTATGCAGCCGCAAAGTACATCGACAATCTTGAAGCGATCCTCCCGGTTGTGGAACAAATCGCACATAAGCACCGCAGCCTAGGTATCAAGCCTGAGCATTATCCAATTGTCGGGAAGTATTTGCTTCTCGCAATCAAAGAGGTACTTGGAGATGCGGCAACAGATGAGATCATCAATGCCTGGACAGAGGCATACGGCATCATTGCAGATGCCTTCATTTCCGTCGAAGCGGATATGTATGAGAAAGCAGCTTCCCAAAAAGGCGGCTGGGACGATTTCCGCGCATTCGTGGTGACTAACAAAGTCGAAGAAAGCGAAGTGATTACTTCCTTCTATCTGAAACCTGTGGATGGCAAAGAGATTGCAGACTTCAAGCCTGGCCAGTACATCAGTGTCAAAGTTGAAATCGAAGGCGAAGAATTCTCTCATATCCGTCAATACAGCTTGTCTGATGCGCCAGGAAAAGGCTATTATCGGATCAGCGTCAAGAAAGAAACTGGAATGGAGACGCCAGACGGCAAAGTTTCCAATTATTTGCACCGAAGCATAAATGAGGGCGATGTGTTGAACATCAGCGCACCAGCAGGCGACTTCTTCCTGGATACTGAAAAAGAAACTCCAATCGTGCTGCTCAGCGGAGGGGTTGGCCTGACTCCGATGGTCAGCATGCTGAATACCATAGCCGATATGCAGCCTGGAAAGGAAGTAACCTTCATCCATGCAGCACAAAATGGAAATATGCACGCATTGAAGGAGGAGGTAGCGGCCACTGCTAAAAAGACGAACGTAAGAACATTTGTCTTTTACGATTTACCAACAGAAGAGGACCGCAAGGAAGCGAGCTTCGACGCAGAAGGCTATGTCACAAAAGAATGGCTGAAAGAACACACCAACATAGGAGAAGCTGATTTCTATTTTTGCGGACCTGTCCCATTCATGAAAGCAATCAATGCTTCTTTGAAGGACCTTGGTGTCACAGAAGACAGGATCCATTATGAATTCTTTGGACCAATGGCAAGCCTTGAAGCTTGATTTTAAATGGCGCTCTCTGATCCGGAGGGCGCTTTTTGTGGTAAAGGTCCTTTCTGGAGGCTGGCAATCGGTCTGCTGGGAAGGAGACGTTCAGAAGAGAAACCGGGCCAGATGCCCGGTTTTTTGCTACTCCATCGCTTCGAATGTTTTGCAGTCTGTGTGTTTGTTGTTCTCTGCTGTTTCACCAATATGGCTTACGACATAAATTTTGTCAGCGCTGCAGAGATTTCCTTGCTCCCAGTACTGGCAGTTGTTTACTTCGCACAATACATCCTTTGCCATATACGTATCACTCCTTTTTGTTTGATACACCATTAGGATGCAATAACGTAAACGTCCTTATTCGCGTTAAAATCAGGCAGGGAATCAGCCCCGGATAGTTCCTCTTGTGGCTTTCCGGCAACCCATTAGGTCACGAGAAGCCCTCTTGCGTTCCCTTTACGCTCTCTCGAGAGACGATTTGGGCACGAAAGACGCTCTTGCGTTCCCTTCACGCCTTCCCGGCAGCCCGTATGGGCACGATTTGCTTCGGATCGTTCTGCTTTTGGCTTTCCGGCAACCCATTTGGGCACGACTCACCGGAAACCAGGGCAGGGCGGATCTTTGCTCGGAGACTTCCTCCCTGTATTTGTAATAGTATCCAAAAATAACATATCAGGATAAAAATAACCTCCCGAATGGGAGGCTGTTCGATCTTATTCATTTAAAGCTTTTTTTAGTGTGGAGAGATTCTTTTCCATCAATGTGAAATAGGTTTCTTTTTTGGAGAGATCATCCTCTGTCAACACGGAAAGATTATGAAGGGTCAGGGACTTAGCACCTATTTCTTTTTGGACGGTCTTTGCGAGTTTTGATTGGAAGTTTTGCTCATTGATGACATATTTCATTTCCTTCTCTTTCGCATAGGAAATCAGCTCTTTCAATTCCTTGTGGGATGGCTCATTTGTTGTTGAAACTCCGGAAATGCTGATTTGTTCAATGCCGTAACGTTTTTCCCAATAGTGATAGGCTGAATGTGAGACAATGATTTCCTTCCGTTTGGAGCTATCGATGGCAGCTTTGAAATCCCGATCGAGGTCTTTAAGCTGAGCGGATAGTTCACTGTAATTTTTTTGGAATGCATCTTCATGCTCAGGCATCAGCTTTGCAAGCTGGTCTTTTATCGCAGCAGCCATTTCGTTTGCATAAAGGGGATCGAGCCAAACATGTGGGTCAACATCACCATGGCTATGTCCTTCCCCATTTCCATGGTCATCCTCATTGTGATCGGCCACTTCCTCTTCATTTGTGCTTCCTTCTTCCAAATGAATGGCTTCGCCGACAGGCACCATTTTCACATCCTCGTTTTCAAGTGTTTTCTTTGCCTTGTCAACAAATCCTTCGAGGCCTAATCCAACATAGAAAAACAAGTCTGCATCGGCAAGAGTGATCATATCTTTTTGCGATGGCTCGAAGGTATGTTCATCTGCTCCTGGGGGGTAGATTGTGTCAACTTCCACATATTCTCCACCTATTTGTTCCGTGAAGTACTTCAGTGGATAGACAGTTGTGTAAACCTGCAGCTTTCCTTTCTGGTCTTGAATATTTTTGTCGGTTTCCTGTGCACAGCCGCCTAAAAAGAAAGCAGCAAACAATAAAATGGAAAAAAGAATGGCCAATCGTTTCATTTTGGAGCCTCCTATTAAAGTAAAAAGAAGTCTATAATAACAATATTAATCGTAATCGTTACGATTTATCTTTAAGTATCTTACATAAAGAATGCCCTAAAATCAAGTAAAAGATTTTTGTTCACTTACATTTTGCGGTATTCTTAGATAGAGAAATTTTTTCAAAGGGGTTGAAGTTATGAAAATGCTTGATGAGATACTGATACATAATCAGAAATTCGTTGAAGAAAAAAAATATGAGGAGTTTAAGACGACAAAGTTCCCTAACAAGCGAATGGTGATTTTAACATGTATGGACACAAGGCTTGTGGAGCTGTTGCCTAAGGCATTGAATGTCCGGAATGGGGATGTGAAGATTGTCAAGAATGCCGGAGCGCTGATCATGCATCCGTTTGGAAGTATCATGCGGAGCCTCCTTGTGGCTGTCTATCAGCTGAAAGCTGAGGAAGTGATGATCATCGGCCATTATGATTGCGGCATGAGTGGGATGAAGCCCGATGCTGTGATTGGGGAAATGAAGCGGCGGGGTGTTTCGGATGATATCCTCAATACGCTAAATTACTCTGGAATTGACATCAACCAGTGGCTGCATGGATTTGATAACGTTAAAGACAGTGTTGCCCACAGTGTTGAAATCGTCAAGAACCACCCATTGATGCCTGCAGACGTTCCGGTTCACGGGTTGGTCATTGACCCCGAGACGGGCAGGCTTGATCCTGTCATCAATGGTTATGAGGCTTGACCTTCTTTTTCGCTGGCCATTCTTCTGGGACATGATCGATCCCTCCCGGATGGAGTGGATGGCATTTGAGGATGCGGATGATCGTCAGCCAGCCGCCCTTGAAAGGCCCGAATCTCTGGATCGCTTCAAGTCCATAGTGCGAACATGTTGGATAGAAACGGCAAGTTGGCGGCTTTAGCGGCGAAATGACTGTCTGGTAAAAACGGATGAAGCCAATCATGGCTTTTTTCATCATGGCTGCATGACTCCTTACTGCAGGTTTTAATTTGTTAAATTGGAGGAGCTGGATTTCAGCTCCTTTTATTGATCGTTCCTAGTTATCTTGTATGTCAAAAAATATTCACATCGGCTTGAGATCCTAACCTTGCCCATCATCCGGACAGGTGTCCATCAGCCTGGGAAGGCAGATACGAGCCACGTCAAGAATCGGCAAGATGAATGGGCAGCCGCAATTTCAATCAAGGATGTGCTAAGGCATTTGTCAGGTATCAGAAAATTTAGCGGGCAATGGTAGTCAAGGGCACCTACTCAGGATTTGCCATTTGCCTGTTTTTGATTATTTTTCATCTTATCCGTTCCATCCAGCCTTTCATCAAGGGGATCGACGGTATGTTTGAACTGATAGGCTTTTGAAGTCGTGAGCACACTTAAAACCAGGACAACGATGACAATGACGACTGAAATAACTACTATAGTATACATAAAAAGGCCTCCTTTGCTTCAAAATTATTGTAGCATGTTCTTCTCTCCCATAGGAAAAAAGTTGCTGTTTTGATGTTTCTTTATATGGCGGGAAGGGAATATACAATCATGAGGAGGATGAAATCATGGCAAATCAAGAGTTGATTCAATCGGTAAACAAACAAGTAGCAAACTGGACGGTCCTTTACACTAAGCTTCACAATTACCACTGGTATGTGAAAGGCCGCCACTTCTTCACACTTCATACGAAATTTGAAGAACTGTACAATGAAGCAAGCGTCATCATCGATGAATTCGCGGAAAGAATCCTGGCGCTTGAAGGAAAGCCTGTAGCAACATTGAAAGAGTGCCTGGAGTTGTCATCCGTTGGAGAAGCGTCTGGCTCCGAAAAGGAAGAAGATATGGTCAGCCAGTTGTACGATGATTTCTCCAAGATTGTCGACGAGCTTCAAGAAGGAATTGAAATTGCCCAGAAGGCTGAGGATGAAGGGACAGCGGACATGCTTTTAGGCGTCAAGAAGAGCCTAAGGAAGCATATGTGGATGTTCAAAGCATACCTCGGATAAACAGAAAAATGGCCGCCGATGGCCATTTTTTCATTTTCCAAAAAGAAAAACCGGCGCAGGCCGGTTTGTATGTATGCGGTAATTTTTGATTTTTGAAATCAATGGATATTCCGGGATGGAAAGGAACCGACAGAACGTGTTCCGAAATCTTCCTGGGCGAACTTCCCCTTGAGGCTCTCGATCAAATACAGGCCCATCAAGTCATAAAGCTCTTGCTTGTCGAGGTCTTCGATGATCTTCAATAAATCTTCGCGGCTCATTTCTTCAAGGAACGCAAACGCAAGCATATCAATATCCTCTTCGTCACCGGTCAATTTGTTCCTGTATAATTCATATAGTTCATCTATGAGTTTCATTTCGAATCACCTCACAATTCGTTGCGTCCATAATCAATTCGTTGTATTTATTAAATACCCTTTGCCAGAAAAAATATTCCTTGAAATCAAAGTATTTTCCTGAGACAGCGCGTGGCAATTCAATTGTATCCCATCTCCTGGGAAGATGATAGGAAATTAATTCAATTGTGAAAAGGCAGTATAAAGGCATGCTGGTGCAGGGAACGATATCCATGAGGTGAACTGTATGGCTAATGACAAGAAGACGTATTACATCAATGTGAGCGATGGAGAAATTTCCACCGTTTCGACGGCATCGCCATGGAATTTTAAAATAGAGGCAACGGATGAAGAAATCACCGATTTGAGGGAGATTTTCGAACAGGCGTATTCCACTGGCTGGCAAAATTTCATGAGGGCCCATGTTCCTTATATCCAATATCATTATGACAGGGAAAATGATGCGCTCGACAGATTGCTTGTCCAGGTCTATGAGCAAATCTACCAGCTTGGGGACGAAGAAGCGAAACAGCATATCGAAAGCATGGGAATCCTTCCTGGCAAATAAAAGATCCCGGGGCATTTGCATGTCGGCCACGTCCCTATATAATCAATATAGGGAGTGGGTAGGGAATGGAACAATTCATTGATATGAACGGCGCAAAGGTCACCCTTGTTTTTTCGGAAAATGCGTTTGATCGAAAAGCGAGGCATATCCTTGTCATTTGCCGATATAAAAATGATTGGCTGTTGACGAAGCATAAAGAAAGAGGCCTGGAGTTTCCCGGTGGAAAAGTGGAGGAAGGGGAAACGCTTGAGCAGGCCGCAAGGCGGGAAGTTCTTGAGGAAACCGGCGCCGTGCTTGGAAAACTGGAAAGCGTCGGGGAATACCGCGTTGACGATGGGAAAAGCCCCTTTGTCAAAAGGATTTTTTACGGTGAAGCAGAAAGGCTGATCATCCGGGATCATTACCTGGAAACTGCTGGTCCCGTCCTTGTCAGCGGAGACTTGCTTTTAGAAAGAATGAAGGATGGTTACAGCTTTATCATGAAAGATGCTGTCGTGGAAAGAAGCCTGCAATTTCTGCGGAATAAATTTGAGTTTTCGTAAAAGGTTGTTGTTTAAAGCCGGCAGTGCTTAGAGGATCATTGTTTACCAAAATACACTTTGAAAATCGGCCCCATGATTTCAGGGGACCGATTTTTTTGTGTTTTTATCTGAATCTGTCTTGGATACACCGTCCAATAAAAAGGGGTTGTTCATTGATTTCCCTTGATCAGTTTCTTTTCAAGCAGCTCAACCAGCTGATACATCAAGGTTGCGAAGATCGCAATGACAAACAGCGAAAGGAAAACAAGCGTGAAATTGAATACTTGGAAACCGTAGATAATCATATAGCCGAGGCCTCGTGCAGATACTAGGAACTCGCCGACGATGACGCCGACCCAGGATAACCCGACATTGACTTTAAGCGTCGAGATGATCGTCGGGAAGGAGGCGGGCAGGATTGCCTCCTTAAAGCATTGTGACCTTTTGGCGCCGAAAGTCTGCAATACTTTTAAATAGTTCGGATCGACTTCCTTAAAAGCTGTATAGACGACAATCGTTGTTATGATAATCGAAATGATGGCGCCCATTGCCACGATCGATGTTAAATTCGTGCCAAGTGCGACAATCAGTATTGGCCCAAGTGCGACCTTTGGCATTGAATTGAGGACGACAAGGTATGGATCCAGGATTTTTGACAGCATCGGCGACCACCAGAGCATCGCAGCGAGCAGTGTTCCCAGCAGTGTTCCGAGGATGAAGCCCAGTACGGTTTCCGCGAGCGTCACGCCAAGATTCATCATCAGAGAGCCATCAAGCGTTTTTTCGACAAGGAGCTTCCAGATTTTCAGCGGAGAACTGAACAGGAGCGGATCGAGCCACTGGGCCCTGCTAGCGGTTTCCCAAAGCGCAAAAAAGGCGATGAAGATAGTGAACTGGTAAAGGCGGACGACTTTTCGCTCACGGCTTAACGTTTTTAAGTATTGCTTATGGAGGAGTTCAGTATTCTTCTGCGGGTTCAATGAATTCCAACTCCTTCCAAATTGTTTGGAACAATTCATTATACATTGGGTGGTTCCTCGATTCGAAAGGTGTCAATGACTTCAATTCTTCTGGCACCGAAAACGTTTTATATAGCGTGCCAGGCCTGGGGGAAAACAGGAAAACACGGTCGCTCATCGCAATCGCTTCCCCGATGTCGTGGGTGACAAGGATAGCTGTTTTTCCGAAAGCCTTGAATGTATTGGCAACAAGATCCTCCAATCTGAGCTTTGTCTGGTAATCCAGCGCCGAAAAGGGTTCATCAAGCATCAAGAGCTTTGGTTCAGTCGCGAGTGTCCTGACGAGCGCAACTCGCTGCCTCATCCCTCCGGATAGCTGCTTCGGATAGAGAGCTTCAACATTGTCAAGTCCCATCTCACCAAGCATTGCCAACACTTTCTTTTTCTTGGACACATCTTCAATTCCGCCGATTTTCAGTCCGAGAAGGACATTTTCTTCAATGGTTTTCCAAGGGAATAAATAATCCTGCTGCAGCATGTATCCCATTTTATCGGCAGCATCCTTCACTGGTTTTCCTTCGAGGGTGATGGTTCCGCCGGTCGGCTCGATCAACCCGGCAATAATCGAAAGGAGGGTTGTCTTGCCGCAGCCGCTAGGGCCAAGAAAGGAGACGAACTCTCCCTTCCTGACATCAAGCGAAACATCATCAAGGGCTGTTGTAGCGGAAACGTTCGTGAAATAAGTATGATGGATTCCTTTTAATGATAAAAAGTCCACGTGGCTGCAACCTCCTGTTTATTTCATGACTTTGCCTGCCACTTCTGTATTGACGAGAGTGTCATGGCTTACTTTTTTCGGGAGCTCACCAGCTTCATCCATGATGTCCTGCAAGTTGCTCCACTCCTCCGCATCAAGGATCGGATCTGTTGCAAATGACCCCTGGCTCTTATACCGATCTACGACTGTTACGATCAAATCAAGGTCTGTATCCTTGAAATATGGCTGGATAGCTTCAGCGGTTTCCTTTGCGCTGTGGTTTTCCACCCATTGCTGCGCCTTGTAAATCGCTCGGGTGAATCTTTCGATTGTATCGGGATTTTTTTTCATATAGCTTCGTTTAGCCATAAATGTGGTATAAGGTACATGGCCCGACTCTGTTCCGAAAGAAGCGATAATATGCCCTTTTCCTTCTTTTTCAAACAAGCTGGCAGTGGGTTCGAACAGCTGGACGAAATCGCCGGTCCCAGATGCGAAGGCATTCGGGATATTGGCAAAGTCGATGTTTTGGATGAGATTCAGATCTTTTTCCGGATTGATGCCGTGCTTCTTGAGGACGAACTCACCGACCATTTGGGGCATGCCGCCAGTCCTCTGTCCGAGGAAAGTTGTACCTTTCAGCTGGTCCCAGGTGAAGTTTTCAATTTTTTCCCTCGATACAAGGAAAGTGCCATCCGTCTGGGTTAACTGGGCAAAGTTGATGACAGGATCATTTGAACCTCGGGCATACACATAAATCGATGTTTCAGAGCCAACAAGGGCAACATCAGCTGCATTAGAAAGGACGGCCGTCATTGTTTTGTCTCCGCCCCATGTAGTTGTCAGTTCAACTTTCAACCCCTCCTCCTCAAAAAATCCTTTTTCAAGGGCAACATATTGAGGAGCGTAGAAAATCGACCGTGTTACCTCAGCGACGCGGATTGTCTGTACCTTTTCTGTTCCGCAGGCTGCAAGAGGTATAATAAGAATCATGACCATCAATAAAGATAAACCCGCTCTGGACCACTTTTTCATACAGGTGCCTCCTAAAAACTCTTTTGGAAATGAGTAGTTATGCAATCTACGATATCGTATGAGCTTGATAAAAATGTGTGAATGCCCAGGAAAAAAAACATATGAGGAGTGAGACGCTTGGAAAAGGAAGGACAAATCATTTCAGCATATAAATTTCCATCGCCAAACCCTGCAGTCGAGCTGGAATTGGTAACCTATTATTCTGAGGGATTGAAGGTCAAGGGCCTCCTCGCAAAGCCTAAGGACTGCAGCAGCACGGACGGATTCCTTTATTTGCGGGGAGGCATCAAGAATGTCGGCAAGGTCAGGCCGGCAAGGATCGCCCAGTTTGCTTCGGAGGGATTTACGGTGTTTGCGCCTTTTTATCGCGGCAACCAGGGCGGGGAAGGGGACGAAGATTTCGGCGGCGAAGACCGGAATGATGCATACGCGGGTTTCGAGCTTCTCCAGTCCCTTCCGTGGGTGGATAAAATCCATCTCTTCGGTTTTTCCAGAGGCGGTCTGATGGCATTGCTGACAGGCATCCGGTTTCCAAGAGCAGCGTCCATCGTCACATGGGGCGGGGTCACAGATCTATCCCTGACCTATGTGGAAAGAAAGGATCTGCGAAGGATGATGAAACGGGTCATTGGCGGGACGCCAGCAAAGTATCCAAAACGATATAAATCGAGGACGCCCCTTTATGAGATTGACAAACTCGAGGTACCTGTCCTCCTGATCCATGGAATGCAGGATCGGAATGTGTCTGTCGAGCATTCCTTCAGGCTGGAAAAGAGGCTGAAGGAATTGGGGAAGGAGGTTGAAAGCTGGTATTTTGATGAATATACCCATTACTTCCCTCCGGTCACCAACCGGAAAGTCGTTGAGGATTTATCGAAGTGGATGAAAACCCATTCAGAAAAGTGATAGAATAAGGTTGAAGTGACATTGAAGAGGAGAGAGATTGATGGGAATGCCATTAGAGCTGAATACAATGATCGTAACGAAGGGCAGGGAAAATCGGCTTGAAGACAATTACTTCTTTTTGCAAAAGGAAGGCTACAGGCTTTACCCTATTGACATTCCGCTGGAAGTGAAAAAAACAATCCACGGAGACCTCATTGGAACGGGTGTCATCAAAAAGGTGGAATGGACAGAGAACATGACCTCTATTACGTACCAGCTTGTTTCACTCAACTCGACGAATTAAAGAAAAAAGGCCAGCCCGGTTTGGGAATGGCCTTTTCTGTATTATAGCTGCGGTTTAGGTCCGCCTTTTTCTTCGATTTCTGCTGGGACGTTCGAGAACTTCTTGAAGTTTTCACGGAACTGTCCGGCAAGTTCATTCGCTTTTTCGTAATAAGCTTTTTCATCATTCCATGTTTTCACTGGCTGGAGGACATCATCAGGAACACCTGGAACATGCAGTGGAATATCCAAGCCGAAAATCCGGTCCTTGACAGTTTCAACATTGTTCAGTTCACCTTCAAGCGCTGCCTGGACCATGGCACGGGTGAACGCAAGCTTCATCCTGCTGCCGGTTCCATATTCTCCGCCAGTCCAGCCTGTGTTCACAAGGAAGACCTTCGCATTATGCTCATCGATCTTCTCGCCAAGCATTTCTGCGTACCTGGTCGCAGGAAGCGGCAGGAACGGAGAGCCAAAGCATGTCGAAAATGTTGCCTGTGGGGAAGTGATCCCTCTTTCTGTTCCAGCAAGCTTCGAAGTATAGCCGCTAAGGAAATGGTACATCGCCTGTTCCTTCGTTAGCTTGGCGATTGGAGGCAGTACGCCGAATGCGTCGGCTGTCAGGAAGACGATCGTATTTGGATGGCCGGCGATGCTAGGCTCTACGATGTTGTCAATCGCCTGGATTGGATAAGCGGCACGGGTGTTTTCAGTCAGCGAGTTGTCATCATAATCGGCAATTCGTGTTTCTGGATCAATCACGACATTTTCAAGCACGGAACCGAACCGGATGGCATCAAAGATCTGCGGTTCCTTTTCTTTTGACAGGTTGATGCACTTTGCGTAGCATCCTCCTTCAATGTTGAACACACCATTGGCAGACCAGCCGTGCTCATCATCGCCGATCAGACGGCGGTTGTTATCGGCAGAAAGGGTCGTTTTGCCGGTACCTGAAAGGCCGAAGAATAAAGCGACATCCCCTTCCCGTCCGACATTCGCTGAACAGTGCATGGAAAGAATCCCGTTTTCAGGGAGAAGATAGTTCATCACCGAGAAAATCGATTTTTTCATTTCTCCAGCGTATTCTGTACCGCCAATCAGTACAACGCGTTGTTCGAATGAAATGATGATGAAGGTTTCTGAATTCGTTCCATCGACTGCAGGGTCCGCTTTGAAGGTAGGCGCGGAAATGACCGTGAACTTCGCCTCATGGTCCGCAAGCTCTCCAGCTTCCGGGCGGATGAACAGCTGGTGGGCGAATAGGTTATGCCAGGCGTATTCGTTAATGACCTGGATAGGGAGCCGGTATTTCTTGTCTGCTCCTGCAAATCCCTTGAAGACGAAAACTTCTTCTCTTTCCTTTAGGTAATTCAGTACTTTATTGTATAGCTTGGAGAATGACTCCTCGGAAATCGGCTGGTTGGAAGAACCCCAGTCGATCTTGTCTTTTACTGATTTTTCTTCTACTATGAATTTATCTTTAGGGGAGCGGCCAGTGTACTTTCCAGTTGTAGCCCTGACGGCACCTGTTGAAGTCAGCAAGCCCTCATTGCGGTTCAGCATCTTCTCGACCAATTGCGGCACAGAAAGCTGGGTGCGGATATTGCTTCCTTTTAATAAAGTTGAAAGTTCGGTTGAAAATCCTACAACACTCATCTGATGAATACCTTCCTTTTTCCAGATTGATAAGATTGAAAGTGTTTACATCCAGGTAAAAGTATAACACATTAGTATGATTAGTCTATACTGATGCCAGAAAAAATTCACTTTTCCTAACGTTAATTATAGAGAATATAGGAGTACGGGGATAGAGAAAAAAATACTGTGATTATAGTATGTTAACATATCGTATAAATTATGGAAGGAAGGTGAAAAAAATGTCCCGTAAAACAATGGCTTTGTATGACGAATCTTGCAGCCTCTGCCAGCAAACGAAAAGGACAATGGAAAAATTGGACTGGTTCCATCGCGTGGAGTGGATTTCGCTTCAAGAACATGAAAAGGCTGGGAGCGGTCCCGGATTCAGGGCAGCGGCTTTAAGACGGGAACTTCACATCATTGACCAGAACGGAAAAGTATTGAAAGGCTTCTATGCTGTAAGGCGGCTATTCCTGTTGTTCCCGCTGACATTTGCTGCGGGATTGTTGATGTACCTTCCACTTGCTCCAGCTGTGGGAAACCCTTTCTATAAATGGATTGCTGCCAACCGTTATAGATTCATGCGTCGGAAATGTGAAAATGGAAGCTGTTCACTGGAGTAATTTACGAGAAAATCATTGACATGTATTTGTAGGTCGGATATGATTTTGATTTGAACGGATACTCTCTTATCCCGAGCTGGTGGAGGGACAGGCCCAATGAAACCCAGCAACCTGCAGACGAGAAAAAGAACCTGGATCACAGGCGGATTTTTCCGGGCAAAGGTGCTAACCTGACGCAAGGGAAATGCCCTTGAACGATAAGAGCGAAAGGCGCAGATTAAAGCTAAAACCTTTCCTCATCAAATGGAGAGGTTTTTTTATGTTTTTTTCTGTTCCCTGCCTCCTCAGGTGACATTGCTCCCATGGGCAGGATTAGAAACAATGGTGCCAGCGTGCATTATCATGGCTTTCTAATAAAAACTCAGCGTTTATTTCATACTACGTAGGGAATGAGTACCGTATCAACCAAGGCTTGGATTGGGATAGCCTTGCTTATTTTATAAAAAAGGGAGGAAATCAGATGTCAACAAAACGTCGTTTGTTTACTTCTGAATCAGTAACAGAAGGACATCCGGATAAGATTTGCGACCAGATTTCTGACGCGATCCTGGATGCCATCCTGGCGAAAGATGCGAATGCCCGGGTTGCTGCTGAAACATCCGTGACAACTGGCCTTGTGCTTGTTGCAGGGGAAATCACAACATCTACATATGTAGATATTCCAAAAATCGTCCGCGAAACAATTAAGGGAATCGGCTATACTCGCGCAAAGTATGGATTTGACTCGGAAACTTGCGCAGTATTGACTTCAATTGACGAACAGTCTCCTGACATCGCCGCGGGTGTCGACCAGGCACTTGAAGCTCGTGAAGGGCAAATGTCTGACGCAGAAATCGAAGCGATCGGTGCTGGCGACCAGGGATTGATGTTCGGATTTGCCTGCAATGAAACGAAGGAGCTTATGCCGCTGCCGATATCACTGGCACATAAACTATCACGCCGCCTGAGCGAGGTTCGCAAGGAAGAGGTCCTTCCATACCTTCGTCCGGATGGAAAAACCCAGGTTACGGTTGAATACGATGAAAATGACAAGCCTGTCAGGATTGATACAATCGTCATTTCAACCCAGCACCATCCAGAGGTGTCACTGGAGCAAATCCAGCGCAATCTGAAAGAACACGTCATCAATCCTGTTGTACCATCAGAGCTAATTGATGAAAATACAAAATATTTCATCAACCCGACTGGCCGTTTTGTCATTGGCGGACCACAAGGGGATGCGGGATTGACGGGCCGCAAGATCATTGTTGATACTTACGGTGGATATGCTCGCCACGGCGGCGGAGCATTCTCCGGCAAGGATCCTACAAAGGTTGACAGGTCTGCTGCCTATGCTGCCCGCTATGTTGCGAAAAACATTGTTGCTGCTGGTTTGGCTGAAAAGGTGGAGGTACAGCTTGCTTACGCGATTGGTGTTGCCCGGCCGGTTTCGATTTCCATCGATACATTCGGCACTGGCACTGTAAGAGAAGATGTATTGATCGATGTGGTCAATAAGAACTTCGATTTGCGGCCGGCAGGAATCATCAACATGCTTGATCTGCGAAAGCCGATCTACAAGCAGACAGCCGCTTACGGACACTTTGGCCGTCCTGACATCGATCTTCCTTGGGAGCGGACGGATAAAGCCGAAGCACTCCGCACACAGGCACAAGGAAAATAAAATACCAGGGGAGTTGCATGAAAATATGCAGCTCCTCTTTTCGTTGGATGCTCTATATTTGCAATCTGGTGGCGCTAGAAGGTTTGGTTTCGGCCCGGCGAGTGTAAAATAGAGTATTCCCTTAAATTTTACTGCAAAACTTACTCAATTAGTGGTAGTATTAGATAGTATGTTTTTGATGTAAAAGGAAATGCTTATAAATCTTTTTTTGAATGGAGAAGGTGAAGTACCCAATGTGTGGCTTTATCGGTTGTCTACATGAAAAACCACAGGAATTCAGCAGCGAACAGAAACAACTGTTTAAAAATATGAATGATATCATTACCCATCGCGGTCCCGATGATGATGGGTATTTTTACGATGAGCATATCCAGTTCGGCTTCCGCCGTCTGAGCATCATCGATATTGAGAGCGGGCACCAGCCTTTGTCATATGAAAATGAGCGTTATTGGATCATTTTCAACGGAGAAATCTATAATTATCTTGAGCTTCGTGAAGAACTGATCCAGGAAGGGTTTGAATTTGAGACCCACTCGGATACAGAGGTCATCATTGCTTTGTACAGCCAGCTTAAGGAACACGCAGTAGACAAGCTTCGCGGCATGTTCGGTTTTGTGATATGGGATAAGCAGGAACAGATGCTTTTTGGCGCCCGTGACCATTTTGGCATCAAGCCGTTCTTTTATTATGAAAACGGAGAACGCACATTCTTCGGTTCCGAAAAAAAGAGCATCCTGCTTGCGCTTGAAAACGATGTCCTTGATTACAAGGCACTGCAGCACTACTTGACATATCAGTTCGTTCCTGAGCCTCATACGATGTCAGAGGGGATCCGCAAGCTGGAGCCTGGCCATTATTTCACGAAGAAAATCGGTTCTCCAATGGAAATCAGGCGCTACTGGAAGGCAAGCTTCCAGCCGGTCCATCAATCAGAAGATGAGTTCATCAAGGAAATTAAGGATGTCCTGTTTGAATCAGTTAAAATGCATATGCGCAGTGATGTGCCAGTCGGTTCTTTCCTGTCCGGCGGGATTGACTCTTCGATCATCGCTTCGATTGCAAAAGAATACCATCCGGCGATCAAGACATTCTCTGTCGGTTTTGAGCGGAACGGCTTCAGTGAAATCGATGTAGCAAAAGAAACAGCCGACAAGCTTGGCGTCGAAAACATCAGTTATGTCATCAGCCCGGAAGAATACATGGAAGAGCTTCCGAAAATCATGTGGCATATGGATGACCCGCTTGCCGATCCAGCAGCGGTACCTTTGTATTTCGTAGCACGCGAGGCGCGAAAACATGTTACCGTTGTCCTGTCCGGCGAAGGCGCGGATGAGTTGTTTGGCGGCTACAATATTTATCGTGAGCCTCAGGATCTTGAAGTATTCGAAAAGGTGCCCCGCATAGGCAAGGCAATGCTGCGCGGCATCGCGAGGATGATGCCGGATGGAGTGAAGGGCAAGAGCTTCATCGAACGAGGCGTGACACCAATGGAAGAGCGGTATATCGGCAATGCGAAAATGTTCTCTGAAAAAGAGAAAAGCCAGCTTCTCCATGTTTACAATAACCAGTACAATTTTACAGATATCACAAAACCGCTCTATCGCGAGAGCAGGGGGTATGATCCAGTCGATACGATGCAGTACATTGATATCCACACCTGGATGCGCGGCGACATTCTGTTGAAGGCGGATAAGATGACGATGGCCCACTCACTTGAGCTTCGCGTCCCGTTTCTTGACAAGATTGTGTTCGAAACGGCCTCCAAGATTCCGACAAGCCTGAAGACAGCCAACGGAACGACCAAATACATTCTCCGCAAGGCGGCTGAAGGGGTGGTCCCTGAGCATGTCCTGACACGGAAAAAGCTCGGTTTCCCAGTACCGATCCGCCACTGGCTGAAAGATGAAATGAACGAATGGGCAAAGAAGCTGATCACGGAAAGCCAAACGGATCATTTGATCAACAAAGCATACTTGCTGAAGCTTTTGGATGACCATTGCCGGAACAAAGGGGATTACAGCCGGAAGATCTGGACTGTCCTAATGTTCATGCTCTGGCATGATGTGTATGTTGAAAAAAAATACTCCTTTCAAAAGGAGTATGAAACGCAAAAGGTATTGCAGTCGCTGAAAGGCTAATTTGGCAGGAACGTAATCGCCTGCTTTCCCATCTGCACCCATGCTTGCTCAAAATCATGCATGGGTGCTTTTCTATTTTTCTCGCCAGTGAGCGGGTCATTGAAAAATACATATTCCTGGTCGTAGCCAGTCACTAGCACAGAATGCTCTTTTGTTGTCACTTTCACTTTTCCGGAGGGGGTGTACCACGTCTGGAAATAGCTTTCATCGATTCTTTTATACAGAGTGTTGATAATGACCCATACGGGACGTCCATCTGAAAGATGGGTTTTCAGTTCCGAGAATTCCGCTCCGGTGATGTCCTTTATTTTCCCGGGGAGATAGCGTTCAGCCAATTCGGCGATGGGTTTATGGTAAACACCGAGGCCTGGTTCGGTGTATGTATACATGTTGCCGACAAAACCTTCATTCGGATTGCCAAAATAGATGTTTCCATCGGCTAACTTGTACTCTGCTGGGTTTTTTTTCACTTCCCTTGCAAGGGTAAGCTTGTCTGTCCCCACTCCGGCATATTGCAGGAGCATGGAAAGGCTGGTGACCTCGCACCCGCGGGGAAGCTCAGGCATCTGCCCGATGATTGGGGCATCAAGCAACACATTATCTTTTATAGGGATCACTTCCGCCATCGGGCCGTCCTTGATGAGCGGGACCTGATTTTTCACTGATGGCTTGATCCATTGCTTGACTGTCTCGACCGCCTTCGCCACTTTTGCCTCCTGCAGGTTTTCGAATGCGAAAGCGCCAATAAAGGAAAGGAAGACAACCAGGAACATCATCGTCGATTTGATGATGCTCCTGCTTTTGCTTGTCAGGTAAAAAAATAAGGAAAGCAGCGGTACAATGGCTGCCAGCATTAAAAATACCGAGTTCATCCTTCATCACCTTGTCCTACCGCATAAACATGGAAGTATGCGGGTATATAAGTTATTATCGGTGTAGAGAGGAAAATCTTAAGCATGGCAGCTGACCATTCGGTTACAGGTAATTCTTCAAGCCTTTATAATAATTGCCTTTCTCGGCGTATTCCCTTGAAATCCGTTCCATGTCCTTGATATCTTCCTCGGTCAGTTCGCGGATAACTTTTGCGGGCCTTCCGAATGCGAGAGTATTGGGCGGGATTTTCTTGCCCTGTGGCACAAGGCTTCCTGCGCCAATGAAAGCACCCTCGCCAATTTCCGCCTGATCCAATACGATGGATCCCATGCCGATCAGCGCTTTTTTCCTGATGATACAACTATGGAGGATGACTTGATGCCCAACCGTCACTTCGTCTTCAAGAATGAGCGGATTATTCGGGCTTTGGTGAAGGACTGAGTTGTCCTGGATATTCACTTTACTGCCAATAATAGTCGGCGCAACGTCACCTCGAATCGACGTATTGAACCAGACGCTGGACTCTTCGCCAATCTCGACATCTCCTGTAATGGTCACATAGTCAGCGATAAACGCAGAATCCGCTATTTTTGGTGTCTTGCCGTGATAAGGATAAATCATTATGCACACTCCTGATTCAAAAATTTTTTCGGTAAATAAAGCTTTCATTTTTAAATTCATCTAATTATATATTATAGTTCTTTTAAATAAAGAAAAAGTAATAAGAGGGGGAATCATCATGTGGAAATGGGAAGCGGACGGGGAAGCCAAGGCTGTCATCGTCATGATCCATGGAGCGCTTGAGCATCATCGCCGGTATGGCTGGCTGATCGAGATGTGGCGTTCTTCCGGCTTTCATGTCATCATGGGTGATTTGCCGGGCCAGGGTATGACAACGAGAGTGAACCGAGGCCATATCGATTCGTTTGACGAATATATCAACGAAGTGAAGGATTGGATCGAGGCCGCGTATGATTTCGATTTGCCTGTGTTCCTCCTTGCCCATAGCATGGGAGGACTTGTTGCGATCCGATTGCTTCAGGAGGAGCATATGGACATAGCTGGGGTCATTCTTTCTTCCCCATGCCTTGGGCTTGTCAACTATCCTTCAAAAATGATGGAGATGCTTTCCCATGGCATCAATGTCATCATGCCGACATTAAGGATGTCACCTGGGCTTACAGTCGAAATGGCGACAAGGAATGAAGATGTCAGGCAGGCTGACCAAAATGATTCTCTTTATATCACCAAGGTTTCTGTCAGATGGTACCGGGAACTTATTTCCGCGATTGAGCTTGCTTACGAGAACATGGATAAACTACAGGATGTCCCAATGCTTGTGATGCAGGGCGGGGACGATAAAATAGTCAATAAGCATTCAGTCCTGGAATGGTTCAACCACGCTCCGCTTTCGGAAAAACGATACAAGGAATGGCCGAAATGCTACCATGAGGTTTTCAATGAGCCTGAACGCGAAGAGGTTTTCGCTTACGCGCTCGACTTCGTGATTAGCCAGCTGAAGGCGATTGGATATGTATACTAAAGATAAAATGGAAGGGGGAGAATCGGACTCATGCTCATTCCATCTATGCCGCTAAGTTTAATGTACCGAGTCTATCGACAGGTACTGCCGCAGGTACACCGGGAGCTTTCCTATTGGAAAAGCAGGGCTGCGGAAATTCCCAATCCTGAATTGAGGAAACAGGCGCTTGCGAGTATCGAACATAAAACATTCCATTGTGAGGGAGGTTCGATTCTCAGCCTTACAGCAAAAGGAAAATACAAACAGGCAATCCGGTTCATTGTCGCTTACCAAACAATCAGCGACTATCTCGATAATCTCTGCGATCGAAGTACTTCCTTGGATCCGGCGGATTTTGCCGCACTGCATGAATCGATGGCCGATTCACTTAATCTTGAAAGCCAGCCCAAAAATTACTATCGTGAACGGAAAGACCAGAACGATGGTGGCTATCTTCTTGAACTTGTCACGGTCTGCCGTGAAGTACTGGCGGAGCTGGAGCATTTTGATTTCATCGAACAGCATCTTAAGGAACTCTGCAGCTATTACTGCGATTTGCAGATTCACAAGCACGTAGAAGTCGAAGACCGCGTCCCGAGGCTGAAAACATGGTTCAATGACCATCGTGCAGACATTCCGGATATGGAATGGTATGAATTTTCGGCCTGTACAGGCTCGACTCTCGGTATTTTCTGCCTTGTTTCGTACGCGATGCGCGACGATTTCAAGCAAGAATATGCGGAAAGCATCCGCCATGGCTATTTTCCATACATACAGGGCCTGCATATCCTGCTTGATTACTTCATAGACCAGGAGGAAGACAGGCAGGGCGGCGATCTGAATTTCTGCTTCTATTATGAAAATGAGGAAGCGCTTTTCAGGAGGCTTGGCCATTTCGTGAAAAATGCCGATTACCATACCGCAAAGCTGCCGCACCGCAAATTCCATAAACTAATCAACCGCGGATTGCTTGGCGTGTACTTGTCCGATGAAAAGGTAAGGAGCCAGGAAGGAATCAGAAAGCTTTCCAGGGAAATAATCAGGAAAGCAGGTCCGGTCAGCTATTTCTTTTACATCAATGGACGGGCCTATCGTTCACTGCAAAAGTGGATCCCGCATGGCCTTTCCAGGGCTTTGATAAAATAGGAATTTTTCCTAGTCTTGGAATTTTGGCTAAAATACCATTATGGCGGCTGTAAATC
Organism: Bacillus sp. REN3; assembly: GCF_017912555.1. Taxonomy (GTDB): domain Bacteria; phylum Bacillota; class Bacilli; order Bacillales; family Cytobacillaceae; genus Mesobacillus. Next base: position 39,757 of record NZ_JAERSD010000005.1, read on the forward strand.
CAGATGATTGGAATTACAGCCGCTTTCTTTTTTGGTCATAATGCCTCGTGCCCTTTGAGGAACTAGCAGCGGCTCAAACTATGTGGGATAGATTGCTGAATAAGGATATACGAGAGCAGCTGCTGGCAAAGCAAGAAAGGAAGGGCGCTAACGAGGCAGGATAGATTTTGGGTTCCCAGCTGCTATAGCAAAAAGGGAACGACGCGGGATAGATCTTGGGTTCCCAGCTGCTTTAGCAAAGAAGGGAATGACGCGGGATAGATCCCAAATCCCAGCAATTTTAGCAAGAAAGGTACCGCAAGAGGTCGTCTCGTGCCCGAACGGTCTGCCGGGAGGTGGAAAAGGTACCGCAAGAAGCCGTCTCGTGCCCGAACGGGCTGTCGGGAGGGAGAAAAGGTACCGCAAGAGGTCGTCTCGTGCCCGAACGGGTGGCCGGGAGGGTGAAAAGGTACCGCAAGAGGGCGTCTCGTGCCCGAATGGGCTGTCGGGAGGGTGAAAAGGTACCGCAAGAGGCCGTCTCGTGCCCGAACGGGTGGCCGGGAGGGTGAAAAGGTACCGCAAAGGCGCGGATCGGGCCCAAGGGCTGCTTGCCGAGCAAGGGGAACAACTGAGGGCGGGAACCTGCCCTGCCCAAAGACAAGGTATCAATCTAGTCAAGCTTTTTTACATTCGGAAAGAGATACATTCGGAAAGAAATCCGCCAACAAAAAAGCTGTTTTTCACCAGCATTTCTCTGGTGAAAAACAGCTTTTAAATTTTCCTCTTACCTTTTCTCAATCGCGATGATGAATGGCGGATTGTTTTTCTGGTTCAGGAACCGGTATTCGAGGACGTGTGCTTCATCCTGGCTGATTGATTTTACATGACGGAGCAAGTAGTCACGTTCGACCGCACCTTCAGGGTGTCCGTGGTAAATGACAATGACGATGATCCCTTCTGGTGCCATGATCTGCAGCAGCTGTTCGATGGCTGAAATCGTAGTGTGAGGGACAGTGACAATGCTTTTGTCTCCGCCCGGCAGATACCCGAGGTTGAAAATCGCCCCTGTTATCTTGCCGAAATGAAGAGGTGGAATCGTTTCAAGGATATTTTCGTGACCTGTATGGAACAATGTGACCTGTTCCTGCAGTCCATGTTCCTGTAATTTTGTCCTGCATGAAGCCAGAGCCTCATCCTGAATATCAAATCCGTATACCCTGCCAGTACGGCCAGCAAGGTTTGCAAGGAAAATTGTGTCGTGGCCATTTCCTACAGTGGCGTCAATCACGATATCGCCTGGTTTAACGGCAAGCTTAAGCAAGCTTCTTGCAAATGGAAGGATCCGTTCAAGCTTCATTCCAAAGCCACCGCCTTTTCCGCGGCATAGTATTTTCCTTGCCAGCTGCCGCGCTGTTTCATTTCTGCATCGATTGCGTTCAGGACTTCCCATTTATTGACGCTCCACATTGGGCCGACCATCAAATCGATTGGCCCGTCGCCGGTGATCCTGTGGATGATCATTTCCGGCGGCAGGATTTCCAGTTGATCGCAAACAAGGTTGATATATTGTTCAAAAGAAAGGAATTCCAACAATCCTTTTTCGTATTGCTTGACCATCGGGGTGCCTTTTAATAGATGGAGCAGGTGGATTTTGATGCCCTGGACGTCAAGGTTCGCGACTTCCCTCGCTGTTTCCATCATCATGTCGGTTGTTTCAAGCGGAAGCCCGTTTATGATATGGGAGCAGATCCTGATCCCATGCTTCCGGAGCTTGTCCACGCCTTCCTTATACGTTTCGTAATCGTGGGCACGGTTAATCAATGTGGCTGTACTTTCATGGATGGTCTGCAAACCAAGTTCAACCCATAAATATGTCCTTTCATTCAATTCTGCAAGATACTCGACGACATCATCCGGAAGACAATCAGGCCTGGTCGCAATCGAGAGGCCGACAACTCCTTCTTCCTCAAGGACCGACTCATATTTTTCACGCAGCACTTCGACGGGTGCGTGTGTGTTCGTGAATGCCTGGAAGTACGCCAGGTATTTTCCGTCTTTCCATTTTGAATGCATTTTTTCTTTGATTTTTAGGAATTGAGTGCCAAGGTCTTCAACCCTGTTACCCGCAAAATCGCCTGAACCTGAGGCGCTGCAAAATGTGCATCCGCCGTGGGCGACAGTACCATCACGGTTCGGACAGTCGAAGCCTCCATCAAGAGCGACCTTGAAGACTTTATGGCCAAAATGCTTCCGCAAGTGGTAATTCCAGGTGTAGTATCGTTTGTCATCCGAAGCATATCGAAAAGGGTTGGCCTGAGACATATCAGAAACCTCCTTGTACCTATCTGTTCAATAAATACCTTAAAGAATTGTATCACTAAGAGTAAACGAATCCAATCCTTATTAATAATTGGCAGCCAGGATTATTGTTAAAAAGGTGATAGGAAAATGTTCTGTGACCAAAAATAAAAAAGAAGCAGACTTGCTTCATTGACATATAAAGGAGGACTGAAATTGGCAACTCGACAATCAGTTGACCAGCTTCTCCAGCAATGTGAGGATGCAATCCGGCTCGCTCAAGAGCGATATCAGGATGCCAGCATGCAGGAGCATTATAACGATGGGGATTTCACAAATGCCCTCCAAACCATTGAGGATGCCTACAATGACCTTGCCAAGCTCGCTCTCAGCGCCAATGCCCAGCAGCGTGAGCGTCTGCATAGGATGAGGCTCCAGCTCCAGCAGGTACAGAACAACATGATTTTATTGGATCATTGACAGGGAGGGAATATCGTTGAAAAAGCGCTCGAAACAAAATAATCCAGAGCAAAAAACGCGGAATGGCATCAACAGCGAGGATCTTGAATTGGGGCAGGATTATAACCCGGTAAAGGAAGCAAAAAAGAAATATGAGCAAAAAGGCGGTCAGGCTGTTAAGTCTAAATTCCACCCTGAACCAGGGCAATCTTCATAAATTTGTAACACCCTCACTTCGAAAAGACGAAGTGAGGTTTTTTGTTTTTTAAAATATGGCTTGAATTAACGGATCTAAAGGGAGAAGCTGGTAAGGAAAGATGCAGAATTCTTATCATCGGGATCCCCCTCGTTCACAATTCGGATAAAACTGGCTGAAATTCCGTGATGTAAATCACAGATTGAGCCATCGGAGAAATGGTTTAAATAATGTAGAAGCCTTATGAGAATCAGGTTTTTACATTAAAAACCAAAATCATTCAAATCGCTTAGGCCGTCTTTAATGAATGGAATGCAGACAATTCATGTGAAAAGTTTCACAGGATTGTCACATATAGAAAGGATGTACGAAATGAAAAAAATACAGCTCGTTCTGGCAATGTTCTTTTTGCTCCTGCTCCCGCTGCCTCAGCTGGCAAATGCAGGGGATACAAAAAATGTTTTGAAAATGGAGGAGCTGACTGTTCAGGTTATGCCGGAATATTCCTACCATCCTAAGGATAAGAAACAGAAGAATCCTCCGTTGCTGATCGGCTATCATGGGGCGTTAATCAACAATGCTGCAGAGCCGCAAAAGGGCAAGGTCGTCATTCCGCTGCCGATGGACGATAAGAATTTCAGGATCGGGTATGTTGCTGATTATTCTCGGGACCTCAGCGAAATGAATGATATTGAATATGAAATAGACAAGAAAAAAGGGACCATCTCCTGGGAAACGAGCGCAGAAATCCAGCCGCAGGAAATTTACAAGTTCGTAATTGAATATTATACAGACGCCATCAAGGAGAAGAATGGCACAAACACTTTGTCATACAGCTTCAAGAGCTTCGCGGATATCGGGCTAATGAACTTGATTTTCATCGAACCATTGAAGACAGAAAGCTTCAAGCTTTACCCGGAAGCGGAACAGCACCAGAAAAACTCCTATAACATGAACATGTTTCTGTATCAAATCCAGGGAATGAAGCCTGGCGAAGAAAAGAAAGTCGCTCTCGAATATAAACGGGAGGAAACAAGAACCACGGCGGAAATCATGGACGACATGGCTGGTGATTCAAAGAAGGCTGGGAGCGTCAAACAAAATGATGAAAAAATCCCGCTCTGGATCGTGATAACTGTAGTCGGCGGAATCAGCCTGGCAGCAGCTGCCATCCTGGTTTTTGTTCTTAAACGCAGGACAGGGAAGTATAAGCCAAAAACTGCAGTGCCGAATGATGATTTTGAAATCAAGAAAAGGAAATTGAGATCGATGCTGATGGAAGGAAGCATCTCCGAAGAAGAGTATAACGAATTGATCAATAAGCTTGGAGGGAAAAGATGATGTCAAAGAACAAAAAGATTATCAGCGGACTGGCCCTGGCTGCGGCTGCGGTCATCATCATGATGTTTTCGACGATGCCAAGCGCAGGCAGCAAGGAAATTACCATTGCCGATCTGGTGAAAGATGGTTCCAGATATGAGGGCGATTATATCATGACACAGGGCCTGCTTGATAAAGATTCCGTCAAATGGGATGCCGATCAGCTTGAACTCCGGTTTGAAATCTATGAAGAGGACGGGGGTTCACTGCAGGTCTTCCATGAAGGCATTAAGCCGGACAACTTTTCAGAAGATGTCATTGTCCTGGTTGAAGGCTTTATAAAGGAAAACGGTGTTTTCGAAGCAGAGAAGGTCCAGACAAAGTGCCCAAGTAAATACGAAGGCGAAGATATGGAAAATTACGATACCGACATGCACAAGGAAATATACAAAAATGATAAACAGGAATAAAACAGATGGGTGGTTATCTGTATGTATTTAATCGGGAATATTGCAATCTACCTCGGCGTTGCCCTTTCATTATACGGTCTGATTGCGAATGCGGTCGGGATTAAAAAAAAGGATGAAAGATGGATTGAAAGCGGAAGGGGAGCCGTCCTATCGCTCGCATTTGTATCGAGCGTCGCTGCCTTCCTGCTCCTTTACCTTTTGGGAACGAGTCAATTCCAATACAAATATGTCGCATCCTATACGAATGAAAGCTTGCCGATTGTCTATAAACTGACGGCATTCTGGGCAGGCAATGCAGGTTCTTTGCTGCTATGGGCATTCCTGTTGTCAATCTATACCGCGATGGTCGTCTTTTCAAAGGAAAAAAGAAACCAGATGGTTCCATACGTTTCAAGCATCCTGATGCTGAATATCCTGTTTTTCTTCATGGTGATGGCCTTGAACGCCAATCCATTTGAAATGACAGACCAAATTCCAGCGGATGGCAAAGGCCTGAATCCGATGCTGCAAAATCCCGGGATGATCCTTCATCCAGTCACTCTTTATATGGGTTACGTTGGCCTGGCAGTTCCATTCGCTTTTGGGATTGCTGCCCTGATCCTGAAAAGGATGGATGCAGAGTGGATCAAATTGACAAGAAGATGGACGCTGTTAGCCTGGCTTTTCCTGACCCTTGGCAATATCATCGGCGGCTGGTGGGCCTATCTTGAGCTTGGCTGGGGCGGTTACTGGGCGTGGGACCCAGTTGAGAACGCCTCCTTCCTGCCATGGCTCACGGTCTCTGCTTTCCTGCACTCAGTGATGATCCAGGAACGGAAGAACATGCTGAAGACATGGAGCCTGAGCCTGATCATCCTGTCCTATATCCTGACGCTGTTCGGTACCTTCCTTGTCCGAAGCGGCATCTTGACGAGCGTCCATGCCTTTGGTGACAGCAATCTGGGCACATACTTCCTAATCTTCATGTCTTTCATGATGATCCTGTCACTGTATATCGTGCTGTCAAGATACAACTTGATCAAGAGGGACAGCAGCCCGATCGAAGCCTATTTTTCAAAAGAAAGCAGCTTCCTGCTGAATAACCTGATCCTCGTGGTCGCGGCGTTCGCGGTCTTCTGGGGAACGATGTACCCGTTGATCTCCGAGACGTTCACCGGAACGAAAGTGAATGTCGGTGCCCCCTATTTCAACAAGGTAATGGCTCCGATCCTGCTTGTACTGATTGTGCTAATGGGCATCTGCCCGCTGATTGCCTGGCAAAAAGCTGCTATTGAAAGGTTCGTAAAAAGTATGATTTGGCCGCTTGCGATGGGAGTCGTGACTGCGATTGGGCTGTTTGCCTTCGGGGTGAAAGGCATTTATGCGGTCGTCGGCCTATCGGCAACAGCATTCATGTTTGGGACTCACATCCTTGAGTTCATCAGGGGAATCAGCGCAAGAAGAAAAGCGACGAAAGAGAATATTTTCAAAGCCGCATTCAAGTTGACGGTGAAAAATCAGCGGCGATACGGCGGCTATATCGTCCATATCGGGATTGCCATCATCGCAGTGGGGGTCATCTCCTCTCACTCCTATTCAACTGAGGTGCTGAAGACTGTCAACGCGGGGGAAAGCATCAAGGTTGGCGATTATAGCCTGAAATTCAATGAATTGACAGAACATATGAAGAATGGAAATGGCGTTATCATCGCAGATATTGATGTAAGTTATAAAGGCAAGGATATCGGAAAAATCAAACCCGAAAAAATCTTTTACGAAACATGGCCAGAGCCTTCAACAGAGGTTGCGATCAAGACGAATTGGAGCCAGGACTTATATGTTGTCGTAAGCTCATGGGAGAACAAGGATAAAGTGACTTTCATGGTAAAAGTAAATCCATTCGTCAGCTGGATCTGGACTGGAGGCATCATCATGGTTATCGGGACAGCGTTCGCCCTTGCAGGAGGTCGGCCGTCTTCGTTCCGCTACCAAATCAATAAAGGCCTGAAAACTGCGGGAAGGTGAAGCGGATGAAAAAGAAAATTCTATTCCAGACATTTCTTTTCCTTGTTTTGATCCCTAGCCTGGCAACGGCGTTCACCTATAATTCGAAGGAATTCAAACACATTATCGCCCAGCTTGACATGCAGGGCCACGCCGACCATGAACTTTCAACATGCTCAGTCAAGAAAATATATTACGAGGAAGTCATTGAGATGCTGAATGGGGGCAAATCGGAAGAACAGATCATCCAATCGTATGTAGATGAGTATGGTCAGGCTGCGTTAAGGACGCCAGGAGGCGGCACAAGCGGCTGGATTGCCTGGGGAATGCCGGCAGCCGGATTTGCCATCGGCAGCATCATAGTGGCTATCTGGCTGAAGAAGCTGACCGCCCGCAAAGCAGAGGCTAAAGCGGGAACCGACAGTGACTGGCAATCGGAAATCGAGAAGGAAATCGCCACAAAAACTTTTGACGAAGAGCGCCGGAAGCTTTTCTAGGAGCTGATCAGAATGGATTATGTATTTTTAATAGCAGGAGCAATCGTGATTCTTACTTGCTTTTACTTCATTGTCTCGCCTTTTTTCACCACGGCCGAAAAGCATTCGGAAAGAGCTGTGGTAGAGGAGGAAACGCTAACGCTCGACCAGATTTACAGTGCTGTCAATGAACTCGAAATGGACTATTTGATGAAGAAAATCACAGCGGAGGATTTCGGGAGATTGAAGGAGCAGTATCAGCTGCTGGCTGCTGAATTGATGAAGACAGGCATGGATGGCAAGAAGCCAGCAGGAAGCAGGGAGAACGGTGACGAAGCGGAAGCAGAAATCCTCAGGGAGTTGCGCAAACTCCGCAAACAGAAGGGGTGATGGAGATGGGACCTGCTTACCATCCTGACTGGCTTGTCACTTTCTGGCTTACCACGCCGGTCCTGAAATGGATAAATCCTCATTATTTGCTGATTCTGATTGGTGCAGGCCTGGTTGCAGTCTTCTTCTTGAAAAAACGCAGGGGACAGGAAATCAGGGTTGAGGACAATGAGGATCAGCGTTTCAAGCATTTGCTCCTGAAGAAGAACGTCATTGAAGAACAGTTGGCAGGGTTGGAAGGGAAATTCATGGATGCTGAAATCACTGAGCTAGATTACGCAAGGAAACGTCACGATTATGAACAACATCTGGATCAAGTGATGAAAGAACTGCAACAATACACATTATGAAAGAGTTGGGGAACATGCTCGAATTAAGGAACATGACCAAAATGCTGGGGGACAAATTAGTTTTGCGGAATATCACGCTGACATTGCAAAAAGGAGAGATCCTGGCAGTCGTTGGGCCAAACGGAGCGGGAAAAAGTACATTCTTCAAATGTACGGTCGGTTTGCTGCAGCCAACGAGCGGCGAGATTTTGCTGGACGGAAAGCCGGTAAAGAATAACTCGCCCGAAATCAAACAGAAAATCGGGTTCCTCGGTCATGAATCATTCTTGTACAATACGCTTTCTCCGCTCGAGAACTTGAGGTTTTACGGCAAACTTTACAAAGTGAAAGACTTGGAACGGAAAGCGAATGACCTCCTTAAGGAAGTGGGACTTTACTTGTTCAGGGATATGCCTATCCGTTCTTTTTCAAGAGGGATGATGCAGCGGTTAGCGATTGCCAGGGTCCTCCTGCCCGATCCGGAAATCCTGATGCTTGATGAACCGCATACCGGGCTGGACCAAGAAGCAGTCGCTTTGTTGAATGGAATCATTAAAAAGAAACAGGAAGGCGGCACATCGATATTGCTCATCTCGCATGATTTCGAACAGGTCCATGCTCTGGCTGACAGGGTCGCCGTGCTACGGAAGGGGAGGATCATATCGACGCTGCCGCTTGCATCCGATTTCGATCTTCCGTCTATGAAGCAGTGGTATGGAAAAGAGGTGGACGGGGCATGAGCAGCATTGTGGCTGACGCCTGGACGATCGCAAGCAAAGATTTACGCAACGAGCTAAAAACAAAGCAGACATTCGGGATGATGATCATCTTTTCAAGTCTTGTAATCCTGGTCTTCAGCTTTGCATTCGATCCGACAAACAACATGGTAAAGGCGGTCATTCCAGGGCTTGTATGGCTAATCACCATTTTTTCAGGAATCCTGGGGCTGAACCGCTCGTTTATATCCGAGTATGAAAATGATGCCCTGACCGGTTTGCGGTCGGCGCCGATTGATGCCTCGAGTATTTATCTTGGGAAGGTGCTGGCGAACTTCACGCTAGTGACAGCAGTACAGCTGATCAGCATTCCTGTGTTATTTATCTTGTTCGATTACCGTTTCAATGGCAAACTCGTCTGGTTCATCGCGGTTGTAATCATCGGGACACTTGGATTCATCATTGTCGGCACTTTCCTCGCAGCACTTTCAGCAAACGCGAAGAACAGCGAGATGCTGCTGCCGGTCCTGCTGCTGCCGCTTTTAAGCCCGCTGATGATCGCGGCTGTCCAGGCAACGGGGATCATCCTTGAAAATGAGACCATCACCAATGCAGTTTCCTGGCTGCGGCTGATGTCCGCATATGACCTGCTGTTTCTCGCAGCCTGCTTTTTCCTATTCGAATTTATCATGGAGGGATCGTAATGGAAAAGAATTCGGGTATCTTTGACCGGTTATTATTCTATACACTTGTACCAGCGTTTTTTATCGCACTTTATCTTGTATTCATCTGGTCGCCAGTCGAAAAATTCATGGGTGCCGCTCAAAAAATATTTTATTTCCATGTCGGCAGTGCCTGGGTGGCATTCCTGGCTTTCATTGTCGTAGGCTATTACAGCGTGAGGACATTGATCAAGCCAACCATTCAGCATCATATCAATGCCGGCATATCAGCTGAAATCGGCGTCCTGTTCACCACTATCACCTTGATTACCGGGATGATCTGGGGAAAATCGAGCTGGAATACATGGTGGACATGGGAACCCCGTCTCGCGACGACATTGATTCTCTGGTTCATATACGTTGCTTATCTTTTCATCCGCAAGATGGAAGGGTCCTGGGAGAAGATTGCTAAGCTTTCCGCGGTATTCGGCATCATCGGTGTCATTAACGTCCCGATTGTATTCATGGCAATCCGCTGGTGGAACACAAAGCTGCACCCAGTCGTTTTCGGTGATGGGAAAAACCAGCAGGGAGGCGGAATCGAGCCAAACATGCTTGTTGCCCTTCTCTTCTCGATTTTAACGATCACGCTCCTGTACATCTTCCTGATGCGCAAAGGGATTGACATCGAAAACATGCGTCAGGTTGTCAAGAAAGCCAAAAGCAAGGCAATTGAAAAACTCGCTGGATAGGAAAACATTTTTCCATTGAAATCAATCTTAAGGAGGAAAAGAAAATGACTTATTTATTCATGGCATACTCAGTTATCTGGACGTTGATCGCAGGCTATGTTGTGGTGCTGGGGAGACGCCAGAAGGCTTTGAAGAAAGAACTTCAGCTTCTGGAAGAATGGAATGCAGAAAAATAAAAGCGGGTGAAGACAATGGGCAAGAGGATCGTTCAAATTACCGTCATCATCGCAGTCATCGGCATCATTGGCTTTTTGGTCAGCGGACTAGGGGGCAAGGCGTCAGCCCAGCCTGGAGATCAGGCAATAGACTTCGAACTTAAGGATGTGAACGGAAAAATATATAGACTGTCAGACCTCAAAGGCGAGCCAGTCGTCCTCAATTTCTTTGCGACCTGGTGCGCCCCTTGCATCGACGAAGCACCTGAACTGGAAGCCTTCGGAAAAGAGTACAAAGACGCCAAGCTTTTGATTCTAGCCAAAGGGGAATCACGGAAAAGGATGGAAAAGTATATTGGGGAAAGCAACTCAAAGCTGACATACCTTTTAGATACAAAAGAGGAAATATCGAAGGATTACAATGTGATCGGCCAGCCTGAAACCATCATCATTGACCGGGACGGGGTCATCGTCGAAAGGTTTTCAGGTCCGACGACCAAAGAAGACCTAATCAGCTTGATTAAAGAAAAAGTTTCACCATAACCATGTTTAAAGCACATAAGTGTTTTAATAGATTTTTCCAAGAGCCGGGCGTTTGCCAAGGCGTCCGGCTTTAAGCGGGCTGGGGGAGGTGAAAAAGAATGCTGAAAAAGCTACTTGGAATTGACAAAAAAATGCTGTTGTTCATTGGTGTTTTTGCTGGAATCATCGTTTCAGTCGTGACCGTCAAGACGCTTGCCTACACAGATTCACCTGATTTTTGCAGCAGCTGCCATATCATGACTGAAGTCCACAATTCGTTCGCTGATTCCAACCATGCAGGCCTTGCCTGTGGCGATTGCCACTTGCCGCATGACAGTATGGTCAAAAAATACACATACAAGGCAAAAGCAGGCATGACGCACGTGTATTTCAATACCCTTGGGGAGAAAAAAATCCCTAAGGTGCTGCACGCCACCGAAAGCTCGGATGAAGTCATCAATGAAAACTGCATCAGCTGCCACGAGAACACCTTGGAAAACGTGTCCCATGATGCAAAGGATAGTTGTTCAAGCTGTCACCAGGCAGTGCCGCATGGCAAAGGCTTCAAGACAGAAGATTATTTCAAACCGCCAAAACCAGGTGAGCTCATAGAAAAAAAGGGAGGTACGATGAACAATGGCTAGGAACTACCGCTGGGCATATTTGCTCCTTGCCGCTGTCATGCTCATCCTGTCAGGCTGCGCCAGTTCTGAAGACAAAGCCACTTCAGCAAAAGAGCTGAAAACCGGGCTGAGCAAGGATGAAATCAGCAATGAGGCCTTCAAGGATCTCTTCCCGCTGCAGTATGACAGCTATAAGAAAAATGAAAAGATGGAAGACACGAAGTACAGTGGTTCGGTTAAGCGAAGCAAGTTTGACCACGATAAGGAACCTTATTTGCCGGTTCTTTTCAACGGATACGGATTCGCGACTGAATACAACGAGGACCGCGGACATATTTATGCAAACGAAGATATTCGAGCGATTGCCCGTATCACTGATAAATCGATTGGTTCTTGCTTAACCTGTAAGTCGACTGCCGTACCACATATGATTGAGGAAATGGGAGACGACTATTGGAGCGGAAACTTCAATAAGGACATCTGGCCAAAAGCAGAAGCGATGGGACACTCGCCAATCGGCTGCTCTGACTGCCACGACCCGCAGACAATGGACTTGCGTGTCACGCGCCCAAGCTTCATCAAAGCGATGGAATCACAAGGTATCGACATGTCCAATCCAAGCAGGAATGATATGAGGAATTATGTTTGCGGACAGTGCCACGTTGAGTACTATTTTGCCGCAGACAATGGCGAGGTTACGTATCCTTGGGCAAACGGCTTCAAACCCGAAGACATGTATAAATATTATGAAACGACTGCTAAGGAACAGGGATTTGATAAGGATTGGATCCATAACGTCTCAGGGACGCCTATGCTGAAATCCCAGCATCCGGACTTCGAGACACATATGGAAGGTCCTCACGGCGAGGCTGGCGTAACATGTTCAGACTGTCACATGCCTTACGACAGGGTGGATGGCAAGAAGAAAATCAGTTCACACTGGTGGACATCGCCGCTTAAGACGATGGAACAATCATGCTCCACTTGCCATAGCAACAGGGATATGGATGACCTTAAAGAACGAGTCCTGAAGATTCAGGATACACATATGGAAGCCTTGCATGAAGCCGAAGATGTATCAATTACTTCACACTACTATGTAAATAAAATGATCACATCAGGCGTCAGCCAGGAGAAAATCAAAGAAGCACAGGAGCATATCAGGAGGGGCCAATGGTTCTGGGACATCGTCGCTGCGGAAAGCTCCGCAGGATTCCACAATCCGCAGGGCGCGATGGATACGTTGAGGATTTCAATCAAAGAGTCAAACGATGCCATCAACCTGGCAATTGAAGAGCTGACCAAGAAGAATGTCAATCTTGAAGAATTAAAGACTGAGATTGAAAAAGTGAAGAAGGCTGTATACGACGAGAAAGATAACTTCAAGAAAAAAGACAAAGCGATAAACAGTTACTTCCCGGCCCAACAGCCTCCGGCGACACCATCGCCTAAAAAGTAGAATAGTAAATAGAGAATAGTTTAACACGAAAACACTGTGCAAATGATGGTTTGCATGGTGTTTTCTTTAGTTTTGCAAAAAATCCAGGAATTGTCAAGGGTGCTGCGGTTTTTTAAGGAATTTGATTCGACTGCTGTTCACTACATATGCTCTTGCAGTAAAAAAGGCGTGGAGGCTGTTAAGTGGGGGAATACCTGTCAAAAGTAGAGGTTGGCGGAATGTAAACAGGCATTTTTGCCCAAACGAGAGTTACAGGATGTGAGATTCAGTAGAATTTTCGATCGCAAAACCATTCATTTGAGGAAATATGGAAGTCGCTTGCTTTGGCGAGCAATTTAGCGGGAAGGACCAGGAATTTAGCGGCCGAACCCATTATTTAGCGGGGATACTTACCTCCAGAAGTGAATTTATTTAGCGCAAATGATTCCTAATTTAGCGCAAAACCTACACAATTTTGCGAATTGGAGATTCCACGGTGGTTTACCGATTTAATCAGTCCACCAACCTCATCAATCTCGATGAAAAAACCAGAATAATGCACCCTGTAAATTGTAGAAAATTTGGACTTCAAAAACATCTGTGCTTCCTATTGCATCCAAAACTGAAAACCTCTAAAATTACTTTGGTAATCGAAATTTATAGGATGTAAGGAGCCGAAACACTCCTTACAGGCAAAGGAGCGTTTTTCATGCCTCGTACCCTCTGGCTTTTGATAATAGGGATGGCAGTGAATGTTACTGGCTCTTCTTTTTTATGGCCTTTGAACACGATCTATATCCATGACCACCTCGGCAAGTCCCTGTCTGTTGCCGGGATTGTCCTTATGGTTAACGCGGCTGCGAGCGTCATCGGGAATCTGTTCGGCGGCAGCTTATTTGATAAAATCGGCGGCTACAAAGCGATCCTTTTAGGTATTGGGATCACAATCGTTTCGCTGCTTGGTTTGACCTTCTGGCATGGATGGCCGGAGTACATTATTTTCCTGACATTGGCCGGTTTCGGCTCTGGAATTGTGTTCCCGTCCATGTACGCCATGGCGGGATCTGTGTGGAAGGAGGGCGGCCGCAGGGCTTTCAACGCCATCTATGTTGCCCAGAACCTCGGTGTTGCTGTCGGTGCGGCGCTTGGCGGCTTTGTCGCTTCTTACTCCTTCCAGCTGATATTCATCGCAAATGCCTTGATGTATTTCATTTTCCTTTTGATCGCTGTTTTTGGTTACCGCGGCATCAATAATGGAACTGCCAAACAAACAAGTATCCTCCAGGAAAATGGGGCAGTCAGGAACCGGACTAAGCTGTATGCCCTGCTGATCCTTTCGGCAGGCTACCTGTTATGCTGGGTCGGCTATGTCCAGTGGCAAACAACGATTGCAGCTTATACACAGGAGCTGAATATTTCTTTAAACCAATACAGCATCCTCTGGACACTAAACGGCGCGCTTATTGTGCTCGGGCAGCCTGTAATCAACAGGCTAGTACGGCCATTTGAAAGTAAGCTGAAGCTTCAGATTATTGCCGGCATGGTTATTTTCATCATTTCTTATGCTGTAGCTGCTGGAGCGGAACAATTCACGGGCTTTGTTGCCGGGATGGTCATCCTGACAATCGGAGAGATGCTAGTCTGGCCAGCTGTCCCGACGATCGCGGACACCCTTGCCCCAAGAGGCAGGGAAGGGTTTTACCAGGGAATTGTCAATAGTACCGCGACAGGCGGGAGGATGATTGGGCCGTTGATGGGCGGAATCCTTGCAGATCTATTTGGTATGCCAATGCTTTTTACCGTACTGATCGGCATTATGTTCGCAGCGATTTTCACTGCTGCCATCTATGATAGGAAATTGAAGGAAGCGAGCAGCATGACTGCAAGGGTTTCATGATCAAAAAAGGGAGCTGTCCAAATTGGGTGGCTTCCTTTCCTAATGGGTGAATGCAGAAATCAATTATCAGAAAAATATGATAAAATGTAAGGAAAAATGGGTGATGGCCATGAAAGTAAAACCGCTGTATATCCCGGATGATATCCTTGAAACGATTATCGAAAATGCTTTTGAATGGCTTGTGGTCGTCGACAGGGAAGGCAGGATCATCTACATAAACCATAATTATTGTGAGTTCCTTGAAGTCAACCGCGATGAGACGATTGGCAGGCATGTGACAGATGTGATCGAGAATACGAGGATGCATATCGTCGCGCAGACTGGAAAGGAAGAACTGGCTGACCTCCAGTACATCAAGGGGAATTACATGATTGCGAACCGTGTTCCGATCCTC
The DNA here is from genome assembly GCF_017912555.1 of Bacillus sp. REN3. Lineage (GTDB taxonomy): Bacteria > Bacillota > Bacilli > Bacillales > Cytobacillaceae > Mesobacillus. Next base: position 54,816 of record NZ_JAERSD010000005.1, read on the forward strand.
AAGAATGGAGAGGTTATCGCTGCGTTCGGGACGGTGTTTTTCCGTGATACACAGGAATGGATGAAGATGGACAGCCATGTGAAAAGCCTGCTGACGAGAATGCAGCCGTATATCCAGAAAATCGATTCCGGTGTTAAATATTCGCTCGATGACATCCTTGGTGAATCACCTCAAATTTCAACTCTGAAGGACAAAGTGAAGCTCGTGGCAAATAGTGATATATCGATTTTGATAAGGGGCGAAAGCGGAACAGGCAAGGAGTTGTTTGCCCATAGCATCCACAGGCTGAGCGGCAGGAGCCAGAAGCCGTTCATAAAAGTGAACTGCGGCGCGATACCAGAGAATTTGCTGGAGTCGGAGCTGTTTGGCTATGAAGAGGGGGCGTTCACGGGGGCCAAGAAAGGCGGTAAAAAAGGCAAATTCCAGCTAGCTGATCATGGGACATTGTTCCTTGACGAAATCGGGGATATGCCGCTCAATATGCAGGTAAAGCTCCTCAGGGCATTGCAGGATGGTGAGGTAGAGCCAATCGGCTCAACCATGCCGGGAAAGGTCGATGTCCGAATCATCGCTGCGACGAACAGGCCGCTGGAATCGATGATTGAAGAAAACCGCTTCAGGGAAGATTTATTTTACAGGATCAATGTTGTGCCATTCAGCGTCCCTCCGTTAAGGGAAAGGGCGGAGGATCTCAGCCTGTTGATCGCCCAGTTCATCAGGAAAGTTACGAATCGGCTTGGAAAAAGGATAACAGGCATTGAGGATGAAGTAATGGCAATCCTGAAGACGTATAACTGGCCGGGGAATATCAGGGAGCTCGAGAATGTGATTGAAGCCGCTGTCCATCTTACAACCGGGGAGCGGATATCGGTCGATTCGCTTCCGGATTACCTGAAGACACAAAATGTTTTATACCGTTTTAAGAATAAGAAGCTCAAGGATGTACTCGAAGAAACGGAAAAGTGGGTATTGATGCGGAGCATCGACAGGCATCCGGGCGATAAATTAATGGCAGCAAAGGAGCTTGGCATCAGCCGGTCCACGCTTTATGAGAAATTAAAAAGGCACGATTTGCTTTAGTCCGAAAATCCGGATTGGCGTCCGGATTTCCGGACTTTCTTTTTTGTGGCATTCCAAAGAACTATTAGCATGATAAAAAATATGAAAAACAATGAGATCTTCCGAAGTATTGAAGAACGGGAGTGTCCGGAATTTCGGAACCGGATGACTGAAAATTCCGAAAAAATAAGAGGCAATACATAAACATAAAACTTGGCACGGAAGTTGCATTAGAATTAGCAGCCGTCCATACAAATTTAAAGGAGGATGAAAGCGCTATCAGATTATTAGTCTAACAAGATTCTTGAAGAGAAAAAGGGGGAAGAGAAATGCTTAGTATGATTGGATTGATTGGCGGCCTGGCTTTATTGATTTTTTTAACAATGAGGGGCATGAACTTGCTGATTGTAGGGCCAATTTCAGCCTTATTTGTGGCTTTGTTGAGCGGAATGCCGCTATTCCCGCAGTTGGTTGAGGAAGGGGCAGCTAATTTTGTCGGGAACTACATGGCGGGTTTCTCCAGTTTTGTGACTTCATGGTACTTGATGTTCCTGCTAGGAGCGATCTTTGGGAAGGTAATGGAGGATAGTGGTGCGGCAGACAGTGTTTCCGAATACATTGTCGGTAAGTTCGGGATGAAATTTGCCGTCCTCGCTATTGTCATTGCATGTGCTGTATTGACTTACGGCGGGGTAAGCCTGTTCGTCGTCGCCTTCTCGGTGTATCCGATGGCGCTCAGCCTTTTCAGGCAGGCAGACCTGCCAAGGCGCTTCATCCCGGCTGCGCTTGCATTTGGTTCTGTTACTTTCACAATGACGTCCGCCGGCTCTCCGGAAATCCAGAACTGGATTCCGATTGAGTATTTGAATACGACCCCGTATGCAGGCTGGGAGGTTAGTTTGATCGTTGCGATTTTCATGATGATTTTTGGCTACTGGTGGCTGAAGCGGATGATTACACGGGCTGTAGCAAAGGGGGAAAAATTCGTTTCCCGCGAAACAGACCCGATCCAGGAAAAACGCGAATTGCCGCATCCTGCCTTGGGCTTGATTCCTTTAATTGTCGTTCTTGCTATTTCCTTCATTTTCCATAAGGGATTGATGCAATCAGCCCTGATCCTCGCCCTTCTTGGCGGCGTGGTATCTGCTTATTTGCTGAACCGCAAATACTTCAAGAATTTTTGGCATGCTGTTTCAGAGGGGACGATCGGAGCGTTGATCGCAATCGGGAACACTGCGGCTGTAGTTGGATTTGGCGGGGTAGCGAAGGCTGTGCCGGCGTTCCAGACTGCCGTCAACTTCATGACAGACATACCTGGAAGTCCACTGATCGGCAGTGCGATTGCTGTAAGTGTCATTGCCGGGATGACGGGATCGGCATCTGGCGGCCAGGCGATCGCGCTGCCAATTCTGGCGCCGCACTATCTTGATATGGGGGTCAACCCGGAGGCGCTTCACAGAGTAGTGGCCATTTCCTCGGGAGCCCTCGATTCATTGCCACATAATGGCTATGTAGTCACGACAGTAAGGGCAATATGCGGGGAGTCCCACCAGGACGCCTATAATCCTGTAGCTGCCGTCACGGTCATCGTCCCGGCAATCGGGGTGATACTAGCAATCATTCTGTTCTCGCTTGGTCTGGGGATATAATGAAAGGAGTGTTATTATGGCAAAAGGTCGAGCAGTCCTGATAACGGGTGCTGGGCGTGGAATCGGTTATGAAATTGGAAAAAGATTCGCTAGCAATGGAAATAAGGTGTTTTTGACAGATTTACAGGGGGATAATGTCGATTGTGCGGTGAAATCCTTGCGTGAGCTTGGTTTTGAAGCGTCAGGGATGGCATGCGATGTGACGGAGGAGGAGGAAATAAAGGCATCGGTTGAGATGTGCATGGAGCAGTATGGCGGAGTGGATATCCTTGTCAATAACGCTGGCATCCAGCATGTTTCGTTAATCGAGGATTTTCCGACAGAAACATTCGAACGGCTGCTAAAAGTCATGCTGACAGCACCTTTCATGGCTCTTAAACATGTCCTGCCAATCATGAAAAAGCAATCATTCGGGAGGGTCATTAACATGGCTTCCATCAATGGACTTGTCGGCTTTGCCGGAAAGGCAGCCTATAACAGCGCCAAGCATGGAGTAATCGGCTTGACGAAAGTAGCAGCCCTGGAAACGGCAGCACATGGCATTACCGTGAACGCTGTCTGTCCGGGATATGTTGACACCCCGCTGGTCCGGAACCAGCTTGCGGGGCTTGCTGAGACGCGGGGTGTCCCGCTGGAAAAAGTGCTTGATGATATTATCTTTCCGCTCGTGCCTCAAAAACGGCTGCTTGAAGTTGAGGAAGTTGCCGACTATGTCCTTTTCCTCGCAAGCGACCAGGCGAAGGGAATCACCGGCCAGGCGGCAGTCATCGATGGGGGCTATACGGTGCAATGAGAATCAAAGAGCCGGCATCCAATATTTGGATTGCCGGCTTGATTTATATATGTTAGCCCATTGGGAATGCTCCGTTCATAGGTCTTCAATGACAATATAGGTAGCTTTTACGGGGCCGTGGACACCGACAACGAGATTCAGCTCGATATCCGCAGAGTTGCTCGGACCGGTAATGAAGTTCACACAAGATGCTACTTGGTTTCCGGAAAGGTGCATGTCGCGCATTTTCCTTGCCGCTTGGGTGATCCGCGGCACGATGCTGCTCTTAGGAATCAGGGCGATATAGGCTGCGGGAAGGAAGCTGACCGTACGTCCTTTATCCTTGTCGCTGAATAGGACAACTGTACCGGACTCTGCCAGCGTGATTTCACTTATGGTAATCCCCACATTCGCTTTTTCAGCATGAAGGATATTTTCGCCGCCTTTTGTGTAGTCCCATTCATGCACATCGATATTTTTGGCTGGCCACTCTTCCTTCATCAGGCCATCAAGTCCCCATTTAGAGAAGCGCTCATCCCTCCAGGACACAACTGGTCCGCCGCCATAGTTCTTCACGGCTTCATTTAAAGCATCAGGGAGCTTATTCAAGTCAGTGATGACAAGGCTTGTATGGATTTTCAGGCATTGGTTTTTCAAAACTTCGAGCAGTTCATCCTGGGTTGCACCTCGAAGGACCCTGTCCTGCGGACGATGTTTCCAGGCAGGTACCTTTACGCCTGATGTAAGCCTGCCTCTTCCAAGCGAACCGGCAATCTGGTCTAAAAAGGCATCGCGGTTATGGATTGTCCCTGGCATACCTATTTGCCTCCTTTTTCGCGGTTTTTGAACCAGTCCCTGAATCTTTCTTTGTTAGGGGCTGGGAATTCCCTTATTTCCGTCCATGCTTTCAATGGGCCAGGCCCGTTTGAAATTTTGTCCCCGGATGTGAATGGATTCATTGCGGTTGGCGCAATCTTTGAACCAAGCTTGTAAATCATCGGGGAAGCAGCTCCTAGTCCGAAAGCCTTCATGGCAAGCTTTTCCGAAATTGGTGCTTTTCCTTCATTTTCAACAATGACCTGCCTGTGCTTGTGCAGAAGTTCATGCAGCGGGATTTTGACAGGGCAGACATCCGTACAGGCTGCGCAAAGTGTGGAAGCATACGGAAGCTCCTTGTACTCATCATATCCTCCAAGTAGAGGAGAAAGGACAGCACCAATCGGTCCGGAATATATCGACCCGTATGAGTGTCCGCCTACATGCCTGTATACCGGGCAAACATTGATGCATGCTGCACATCGGATACATTGCAGGACGGATTGGAATTCGCCCCCTAGAATCTTTGAACGGCCGTTATCAACGATGACGAGGTGGAATTCCTCTGGGCCATCGGCATCAAGCTCTTCTCTCGGCCCGGTGAGAACGGTGATATAGCTGGTCAGTTTTTGGCCAACAGCGCTTCTTGTGAGCAGACTGACAAGCACTTCCATCTCCTCGAAAGTTGGCACCAGTCTCTCCATCCCCATCACGGTGATTTGTGTCTTCGGCAGGGAAGTGACCAGATCGGCGTTTCCTTCGTTCGTCACAAGGCTGAATGAGCCAGTCTCGGCAACAGCGAAATTGCAGCCAGTGATGCCGACGTCCGCAGTCAAATATTCACGGCGGAGCATTTCACGTGCATGCCAGGCGAGCTCTTCAGGCTTCTCTGTTTTTTGATAGCCGAGCTTCTTGGCAAAAACATCACGGATTTGCTCTTTATTCTTATGCAGGGCAGGGACGACAATGTGAGATGGCGGATCATGGTCGTCCACCTGGAGGATGTATTCTCCTAGATCTGTTTCGATCACTTCGCACCCAGCTTTTTCTAGGGTTGCATTGAGGTTGATTTCCTCTGTAACCATCGATTTGGCTTTCACGACCTTTTTCGCATTTTTTTTCTCAATCACACTCTTCACATATTCATTCGCTTGTTCGGCTGTCTGGGCGAAGAAGACATGGCCACCGCGTTTCGCAACATTTTCGCTCAGCTGCTCAAGATAAAAGTCGAGGTTCTCAAGGACGTGCTGGCGGATTTCCTCCCCGTGAAGACGCCACTCCTCCCAGTCACCAAGTTCTTCTGTGACATCGAGTCTCCGTGTGCCCATCCGTTCCTGTGCACCGGCAACAGCGCCTCTCATAAAAGAATCCTTGATCCCCTGGTCGACGCGTACTTTAAAGTCATCTGTTCCGATCTTCATTGCCATAGAATATTCCCTCCTCTTCATTCAAAGGCTATGTTAAATTTGATTGTTGATTTCCACTCCAGGCACTTCGAAGGACAGAAAGTCCTAGTGCCGACATTGCCGCAGTACGCGGCAGTCTTAGTCGCCCAGCGCTTGTCGGGATGGCCAATGCGCTTCCGCTTTTCTTTCTCCTCGGCGCATTGAGCGTCCGGGTCTCCCCTGTCCGGTACTTCCGCTGGACACTGAATGGGCTTCCTCGAGTTTGCCCACGCACGAAGAAAATGCGTTAGCATTTTCGAGGAGTCTATGTGCCCTCTGCTCCAACCAACAGGTATTCAAAAATCAACACTGGTCTTTAACATAGCCAATTCAAAAAAATCTTTGGTGGAAAGTCGATCAGCGGCTGTTCAAAACCTCAGCAATGTGAAGCACTTTGATAGGTTTACCCTGTCTATCGATCCGTCCGCCAATATTCATCAGGCAGCCAGCATCTGCGCCGATTAAGTATTCTGCGCCAGTTTCTTCAACGTGTCTGACCTTTTCATCGACCATTTGTTCGGAAATCTGAGCCATTTTCACAGAGAAGGTGCCGCCAAACCCGCAGCACTGCTCTTTGCCAGGCAGTTCGGTGAACTCTAGGCCTTTTACATTGCTTAATAAGATCAATGGAGCTTTTTTGACACCAAGCAGTCTCGTCATATGGCAGGAAGTATGATAAGTAACCTTGCCTTCAAAGCGGGCGCCAACATCCTCGATTTTCAATATATCAACGATGAATTGAGTTAATTCAAAGGATTTCGCCGCAAGCTTCTTCGCTTTTGGCTCCCAGACAGGGTCTCCCTTGAAAATCCGCGCATATTCATGGAACATTGTGATGCATGAACCTGAAGGGGATACCACATACTCAGCATCAATGAAAGTGTCGATCATCGATTTCATAGCTTCTTTCGCTTCTTTTACATAACCGCTGTTATAAGCAGGCTGGCCGCAACACACCTGGGATTCAGGAAATTCGATATCGCAACCAAGCCGTTCCAGCAGTTCGACTGTAGCTTTACCCGCATTGCTCTGGAACATATCAACCAAACATGTTGCAAAAAGAGTTACCTTCATGTTTTAACCCCTTTTCTATTCACTCTATTAAACAGGTCATCTGATGACCTGTTATTTAAATTAATATTACTACATAAATGCATTGATGTGAAAGGGGTTTCAATAAAAAAAGAAAACCACACTTCATGATTGAAGTGCGGCTGCTGTTATTTTGCCGGATTTTTGGCTTGGCTGATATACTTATGGAGGATGTCCTCGACGTTTTCGATATGGCTGAGCATCAGGCTCCTTGCCTTTTCGGCATCCTGCTCTTTTATGGCCAGGTAGATATTGTAGTGTTCATCATGCAGCCTGTCCGTGGTCGTTTGCTTCGAATACAGCCATAGTCTGCGTGTTTCCTTCATCGTTTCGCCAATCAAGCCTGAAACATGATTCATCAAGCTGATCAGCAGAGGATTTTGCGAGCTTTCCGCAATAGCCAAATGGAACTGCAAATCGGCTCTTTCGCCGAGCTCTTCATCGCCGTTGGCCTTTGCCATTTCCTCCAAGGCATCCTCCATCGATTTTAGCTGCAGGTCTGTCCGCTTTTCCGCCGCGCAATATACTGTCCCTGCCTCGAGTATTTTTCGGACCTCCAACAGGTGGGCGATGTTTTCAGTATTCATCAGAACAGCGGTGGACAACGGGAAATTGATTTGTTCACTTTCAAATTCCTTCACATACGTTCCTTCGCCCTGCCTGATTTCAATCAGGCCCATCGCCCTAAGCGCTGTCAGTGCTTCCCTGATGGCAGAACGCCCAACCTGGAAGTTTTCGGCAAGCTGCTGGACTGAGTCAAGTTTATCACCGGGCTTCAGTTGTCCGCTGCGGATCATTTCATAAATGGTTTCGGCAACTTCTTCATATATTTTCTTAGGTTTGATTTTTTTATATTGCAAACTAAAGCCTCCAAAATTTGTTCTCTTCACTCTCATTATACAATTTTTCTCCATTTGGGGAATAACGAATACATGACTGTGAAAATTCTTGCTGATATTTTTTCGGTTATCTAAAGAATTTCGTTAAAAGGATTGTAAATGCCATGGAAAGTCCTCTATAATTCTTATTAAAGCTAAATTCATCAAGTCATCAGATGACCTGTTGAAAGCGATTACTTTTTGGGCTGCGCCTCGCATGCCCGAAATACAAAAAGGTGAGGGAACGGAAGGCGTAATGCCACACTCATCTCAAAAATCATGGAGGGGAAAAAATGATTTCCAATACGGTGAAAGAACAGATTGTCTCGATTGTAACGGCTGCCAATTATGACGATTCCAAGACAGGCAGGCTTGTCTATTCATATGATGCGACGCCTAACTTTCAGTCTATGCCGGATGCGGTTGTCAGTCCAAGGAATAAAGAGGAAGTTTCACAGATTGTAAGGATCTGCAATGAACATAATATTCCAATCGTTCCACGCGGTTCGGGCACGAATCTGTGTGCAGGGACATGCCCGACTGAAGGGGGGATTGTGCTTCTTTTTAAACATATGAACAAAATCATAGAAATCGATGAAGAAAACCTGACGGTCACTGTCCAGCCTGGCGTTGTCACGCTTGATATGATCAACGCGGTTGAGGCGAAGGGGCTGTTTTATCCGCCAGATCCAAGTTCGATGAAAATCTCGACGATCGGCGGCAACCTGAACGAAAATTCAGGCGGGCTGCGTGGGTTGAAGTATGGAGTGACGAGAGATTACGTCATGGGACTAGAAGCGGTACTTCCTAATGGCGATATCATCCGTACCGGCGGAAAGCTCGCAAAAGATGTAGCCGGATACGATTTCACAAGGTTGTTTGTCGGCTCTGAAGGGACGCTTGCCGTGATCACTGAAGCAACTTTGAAGCTTATCCCCATGCCGGAATCGAAACAGACAATGCTTGCCCTGTACCAGGACATTGAGTCCGCTGCGAAATCAGTTTCCCAGATCATTGCTGGGAAGATCATTCCAACCACGCTTGAATTCCTTGACCAGCCTACGCTGAAGGTAGTAGAGGATTTTGCCAGGATTGGATTGCCGACTGATGCCAAAGCCGTTCTATTGATTGAGCAGGACGGACCGGTGGAGGTTGTACAGAGGGATATGGCGAGGATAGCGGAGGTTTGCCGTGCAGAGAATGCTGTTTCCGTACAGGTTGCAAAGACGGAGGAAGAAGCGGATGCACTCAGGACAGCGAGGAGGAGCGCGCTTTCCGCGCTTGCGAGGCTGAAGCCGACCACAATCCTCGAGGACGCGACGGTGCCGCGCTCAGAGATATCCAGAATGGTGAATGCCATCAATGAAATCGCGGAGAAATATAATGTGAAAATCTGCACCTTCGGACACGCAGGGGATGGAAATCTTCACCCGACATGTCCGACAGATTCCCGTGACCATGATGAAATGGAACGGGTCGAAAAGGCTTTTGCCGAGATATTCATGAAATCGATTGAACTTGGCGGCACCATAACCGGTGAACATGGCGTCGGCGTCATGAAGGCCCCATACCTTGAACTGAAGCTCGGAAAAGAAGGGATTGCTGCGATGAAAGCCGTCAAACAAGCACTAGATCCCAACAATATCATGAATCCTGGAAAGATATTCGCGAAAGACAGCAGGAAACGAGTGGTGGTAACAAAATGACAACAATACAAGAACAGCAGAGAATCCAGGCGAAGTTCCAGGAAAAGATGGACCAGGATGAACTCTTGAACTGTATGCGCTGCGGTTTTTGCCTGCCGACGTGTCCTACTTATATCGAGTCAGGTTATCAGGAGACGCATTCGCCGCGCGGGAGGATCGCGTTGATGAAGGCAGTCGCCGACGGGCTGATCGAGCCTGATGAGGATTTCGAAAGGTCCCTTGATCTCTGCCTCGGCTGCCGTGCTTGCGAGCCAGTCTGTCCTTCCGGTGTGAATTACGGCCATCTACTTGAAGAAGCGCGCGATATCGTTAACCAGAACAAGAAATTTTCGCTGCCTGTAAAAGCGGTGCGCAGAGTTGTTTTCAAAGGCTTGTTCCCAAATCAGGGCCGGATGCGCGGCCTGACTGGCCTGATTGGTTTTTACCAGCGTTCCGGGCTGCAAAAGGTGGCGCGGGGTACTGGCTTAATGAAGCTATTCCCGGAATCGCTCGCCACAATGGAAAGAGTGCTGCCGCAGGTGCCGACGATGAAGGAAATGAAAAATCGTCCGCAGCACCTTGAAGCAATCGGGAAGAAGACACACAAAGTGGCCTTTTTCAGCGGCTGCCTGATGGACACGATGTTCATGGATACTAACAATGCGACCATGAAGCTCCTGCAGCTGGCAGGATGCGAAATCGCCATTCCTCAGGACCAGGCATGCTGCGGGGCGCTGCATGGCCACAGCGGAGAAAAGGAAGACGCCAAGGAGCTCGCCAGGAGGAACATCAAGGCATTCGAAGACACAGGTGTTGATTTTATCATCACGAATGCTGGCGGATGCGGTGCGTTTTTGGTCGACTACGACCACCTGCTGAAAGATGATCCTGAATGGAAGAATCGCGCGAAAGCTTTTGCCGATAAAATCAAGGATATCTCGCAAATACTTGTTGAGGTTGGTTTCCATGAAAAAGTAAAGCTTGAACTTCCGCCCCAGGTCATTACTTATCAGGATTCATGCCACCTGCGCAATGTCATGAAGACAGCGTCCGCGCCAAGGGTGCTGCTACAGTCGATCCAAGGCATTGAGTACCGCGAGATGCAGAACGCGGACCGCTGCTGCGGTTCCGCAGGGATCTACAACATTATCGAAAGCGAAATGTCGATGCAGCTCCTCGACTCGAAAATGGTCCAGGCAAAAGCGACCAATGCGACTACAATCGTTACTGCGAATCCTGGCTGCCTGCTACAGATGAAGCTCGGCATCGAACGCGAAGGCCTGTCAGACACGATGAAAGGCGTTCATATTGTCGATTTATTGCTCGAGGCTGCGGAAACGAAATAGAGCATTGTCAAAAGGAAGAGGCTTAGTGCTTCTTCCTATTTTAATGTTGTTTTTTCCTGGAGGTTTATCCGAATAAATGCTGGACTTCCAGTCCAATTAAACCTTTGCATAATCCTGTAAGAACAACGATTTAACAGTAAGACTTGATACCCACAGTAATCGCTTGACATCGAATCCATCCTGTTTCTTGTCGTTCCAGTAGGCAAAAAGCGTAAGAGTCGTGCAGGTTGGAAATTGCAAGCGGTTTTTTACCAAGTTGTATAGGTATACAAAAGGCGGTGCTCAATGCCCAAACCCACTGGGTATATTCCCAAGAACATACAAAAAAGGCGTTGCTCAAACTTAAAATTATCTTTTTTCCTGCAATACACCCTCACTGTTGTGCCAAAAATGCATATACTAGCTTCTAAAAACCTTGGCCGCTTGCATCGGGCAGGAATTTTTATTACAATATCCCTATATCTAATATTTCGAAAGACTTTGACAAGGAGTAGTAATGGTGCAAAGCCTGTTGAAAGAGAGCTGGCGGACGGTGCAAGCCAGACAGGTCCATCATGAACTCGCCTTTGAGTCGCAAGCATGAACAATAGCAGCCAGTAATGCTTGCCGTTTTCCGCGTTAAGGACCAATGAAGCGAGTGTTGCACACTAATCTGGGTGGTACCGCGGGAGATCATACATATCCTCTCGTCCCTTTTATCAGGGGCGGGAGTTTTTTGTTTTTCCAAAGCTTTGTTAAAGACAATGTTGATTTTTAAATACCTGATAATTGGAGCGGAAGGTACGAAAGACTCCTCGAAAATGCTAACGCATTTCCTTCGTACGTGGGCAAACTCGAGGAAGCCCATTCTGTCCAGCGGGAGAAGGGGAGGCTATGGAGGCGCTTAGCCCAGTGTGGGCTCCCTGGCAAGCCCGAGAAAAACGAAGTACCAGAAACGGGTTTCAACAGCCTAATTTAACATTGCTTTCTCCAAAACATCCCGCTAAAAATAAAACTAAAGATCGGGAGGTCAAAACAATGAGCTTTAACCATCAGGAAATTGAAAAGAAATGGCAATTGTACTGGGAAGAAAACAAAACGTTCAAAACGACTGACGATAAGGGGAAACAAAAGTTTTACGCCCTTGACATGTTCCCTTATCCTTCTGGGGCAGGACTGCACGTCGGCCACCCGGAAGGTTATACGGCGACAGACATTTTGTCGCGCATGAAGCGGATGCAAGGATTCAATGTCCTTCACCCGATGGGCTGGGACGCATTCGGTCTGCCTGCTGAGCAATACGCGCTTGACACAGGGAATGACCCGGCAAAGTTCACGGAGCAGAACATCAATACATTCAGACGCCAGATCAAGGGATTAGGTTTTTCATACGATTGGGATCGTGAAATCAACACGACTGACCCTCATTATTATAAGTGGACGCAATGGATTTTCCTGAAGCTTTATGAAAAGGGACTTGCGTACATTGATGAAGTCGCAGTGAACTGGTGCCCTGCACTTGGCACCGTGCTGGCAAATGAAGAGGTCATCGATGGAAAGAGCGAGCGAGGCGGGCATCCAGTTGAACGCCGCCCGATGAGGCAATGGATGCTGAAAATCACAGCTTATGCGGACCGCCTGCTTGAGGACCTTGACTTGCTTGACTGGCCTGAAAGCCTGAAGGATATGCAGCGCAACTGGATTGGCCGCTCTGAAGGTGCTGAAGTCACCTTCCAGATTGACGGACACGATGAAACTTTCACAGTGTTCACTACCCGTCCGGATACATTGTTTGGCTCGACATATGCAGTCCTGGCGCCAGAGCATCAGCTTGTCGATAAAATCACGGCAGCTGAGCAGCGCAGTGCCGTTGAAAAATACATCGATGAAATCAAGAGCAAGAGCGACCTTGAGCGGACCGACCTTGCAAAGGACAAAACAGGCGTCTTCACGGGAGCATATGCGATCAATCCGGCTAACGGCGAGAAAATGCCGATCTGGATTGCCGACTATGTACTTGTTTCGTATGGAACAGGAGCGATCATGGCAGTTCCGGCTCACGATGAGCGCGATTACGAATTCGCAAAGAAATTCAATCTTGAGATCAGGGAAGTCGTTGCCGGCGGGAATGTTGCTGAAGAGGCTTACATTGGTGACGGGGAGCATGTGAATTCCGATTTCCTTAACGGCTTGAATAAGGCAGAGGGTATCAGCAAGATGATTGCCTGGCTTGAAGAAAAAGGCATTGGCACGAAGAAGGTGACATACCGCCTGAGAGACTGGCTGTTCAGCCGCCAGCGGTACTGGGGCGAGCCAATTCCGATTATTCACTGGGAGGATGGCACAATGACGGCGGTTCCTGACGACCAGCTTCCGCTAATGTTGCCGAAAACGACTGAAATCAAACCATCCGGCACTGGCGAGTCCCCACTTGCCAATATCGATGAGTGGGTGAATGTTGTCGATCCAGAAACTGGAAGGAAGGGACGCCGGGAAACGAATACGATGCCGCAGTGGGCAGGAAGCTGCTGGTACTACATTCGCTATATTGATCCAGAGAACGATCAAGCCCTTGCTGATCCTGAAAAGGTAAAGGAATGGCTTCCAGTCGACATTTACATCGGTGGAGCCGAGCACGCGGTATTGCACTTGCTTTATGCGCGCTTCTGGCACAAAGTTCTTTACGACATCGGTGTCGTCCACACGAAAGAGCCTTTCCAGAAGCTATTCAACCAGGGCATGATCCTTGGTGAAAATAATGAAAAGATGAGTAAATCGAAAGGGAATGTCGTCAACCCGGATGATATCATGGAAAGCCACGGAGCGGATACGCTTCGCCTTTACGAAATGTTCATGGGGCCGCTTGAAGCTTCGATTGCCTGGTCCACAAACGGTCTTGATGGCTCACGCCGATTCCTTGACCGGATTTGGCGTTTGTTCATCGATGAAAACGGCGCCCTGAATCCGAAAATAAAGGATGCAGACGTCCAGAACCTAGAAAAAGTCTATCATCAGACAGTGAAAAAAGTAACAGAGGACTATGAAGGATTGAGGTTCAATACAGCCATTTCCCAATTGATGGTGTTCATCAATGAATCCTACAAGGCAACTGAACTCCCGAAGGTGTATATGGAGGGCTTCGTTAAAATGCTTGCACCTGTTTGTCCGCATATCGCAGAAGAGCTTTGGCAAAAGCTTGGCCACAATGAATCAATCGCCTATGCGGCATGGCCTGCATATGATGAAGCGAAGCTTGTCGACGATGAAGTAGAAATCGTTGTCCAGGTGAACGGGAAAATCAAAGCGAAAATGATGGTTCCTGCAGATGCCAGCAGGGAAGCGATGGAGCAAATTGCGATGGATGATGATGCCGTAAAGGAACAGATCGATGGCAAAACTGTCCGTAAAGTCATCGCTGTACCAGGAAAACTAGTCAACATCGTTGCGAACTAGGAAGGAAATCAATTGAAGAGAAATTGAATGATTCAGGGATGAAGCTGGCCATAAAGGTTATCTGGATAGATACCATAAAAGGCCGGCTTTTTTCTTGGGGAATATGTAGGAACATCCCCTATATTTTTTTATAGAGTACAGTATAAACCTTTATGAAGATACCCCGTGGTGTTTATTTTTTGCGAATGGGAATGAGTTTTCCTATAATAAATAGGGGAAAATGAAGGATGGTACGATTCCTGGTCAGACAGGGTGATTTGAAAATTAATTGGAGGTAATGATTATGAGAAATATTGAAACAATCACAACAGATGAAGTTCAGAAGAGAATCGAAGCGGGGGAAAAGCTTGAGCTTGTCGATGTCCGCGAGCATGATGAAGTGGAAGCCGGGATGATTCCAGGAGCAAAGCACATCCCGATGGGGGAAATCCCCGAGAGGCTCAATGAATTCGATAAGGAGAAGGAATATATTTTTGTTTGTCGTTCAAGCGCGCGCAGCGGCAACGTGTGCTACTACCTAAGCGACCAGGGTTTCAAAGTGAAGAACATGGTTGGCGGGATGCTGGATTGGAAAGGCGAAACGACCAGGCCGTAATTATAGAGTGCTGAAAAAATGGCAATACTGGATCTAAAAAGAGAGGGAGAAACATTTTGATCCAGGTGAGAGTTTTTGACCATGAACATGAGAAGGATCTCGAAGAAGATATGAACAGTTTCCTGGAAAGACTTGATGAGAAAAAACTGCTTGACATCAAATACAATGTCGCAGTCATTCATGAAGAATTGGAAGAAGAACAGATTTATTGTTTTTCCGCCATGATTGTCTACAGAGCCTGAATTTCCAAGGCTCTGTTTTTCTTCGGACAATAAAATGGAAAGGTACAGGGGGTCCGCTGTTCAGAAGCTTTCCCAGGAGGAGGAAAGCACGATATCGAAGAAAAAGAAATTCCGCGTGGCGAATGCACGCGGAAGGACCGGGGGCTATTCCATTGCATAGCCGGCTGCGTTCACTCCGGCAAGCCGGCCGGTAACGAGTGCGGATGTGATATTGTAGCCGCCTGTATAGCCATGGACATCAAGGATTTCTCCACAAAAATATAAGCCTGCCGTCTTTTTCGATGCCATTGTCTGCGGCTCGACTTCTTTTACCGAAACACCTCCGCCGGTGACAAATGCTTTATCAAGCGGCAAAGTCCCATTCACCTTGAAATGGAATTGTTTGACCGATTTCACGAACCCGCGGATTTTTTCATGGCCGGCCTGGCCGCCCTGCACGGCAGGATCGATGCCGCTTCTTTCAAGCAGGAATAGCAGGTATCGTTCAGGAAGAAGGCCTTTCAGCAGGTTCTTGACCGCTTTTTTCGGCTCTGACTTGATCAGTTCCATGATTTCCTGGAACAGCGTTTCTTCTTTCTTCCCGGGAAGCGCGTCCAGTGACATGACCACTTCGTCGAGATTCCACTTTTGCATCGATTTGACAACAAACTGGCTGCAGCGGAGGACAGCCGGCCCGCTGATGCCAAAATGGGTAAAAATCATATCCATTTCATGCATGATCAGCGGTTTCCCTTTTGGATTCAGGACACTGAGAGCAACTCCTCTCAGTGAGAGGCCTTGAAGCGTCTTTTCTTTTATAAAAGCTTCGTTTGAAGTAACAGGGACTTCAGTCGGGAACAGGCTGGTTATCGTATGGCCAGCTTTTTCAGCCCAAGCGTAGCCATCGCCTGTTGAGCCGGTATGGGGAACGGATTTTCCGCCAACCGCAATGACGATGCTGCGGGCATAGATCTTCTCCCCGTTCTTCAGCTCTACCGCTTCCGCCTTCCCATCTTTGTAATGGACATCGGCAGCCGGACTGTTTGTCTTGATTTCCACTTTCAGTTCTTCCAGCTTTGAAAGCAAGGCATCTACTACGGACTGTGCCTTGTCCGTCACCGGGAACATCCGGCCATGGTCTTCTTCTTTGAGCTTGATGCCAAGTCCTTCGAAAAAAGAAATGATATCTTCATTGCTGAAAATGGACAAAGCGCTGTAGAGGAACCGTCCATTCCCTGGTATATGCTTAATGATTTCATCTACGGGAAGGCGGTTGGTCACATTGCAGCGGCCGCCCCCAGAGATGGCGAGTTTCCGCCCAAGCTTGTCCCCTTTATCGATGAGGAGGACCCTGGCGCCTTGTTCCCCTGCCGCAATTGCCGCCATCAATCCTGACGGTCCGCCACCTAGTACTATTACATCATATTTCATTCTCCCACCAACTTTTCCATGCAATTCCCCCAAGGCAGTTCGCCGGGCTTTTCTTATTATATAGCATCTCTTAAATCATTTCCCGATAACAGTATGTGTTATTTGATGGAATAACAGCGGCTTGCGAAACTAGCATCATGGTCAAAAGAGGAGTAAACTAATGAAAGTGGAAAAAAGTCTTTGTAAATGAGGATTATCATCGTTTATGATTTTGAATATGGTAAAATACAAGTTTGTAGCGACTGTTATTTTTAGATTGATTTGAAAAGTTTTTATTAGGAAGGGATTATATGTCATCGAAGCTTTTAAGGGGTACATTCATATTGACGCTCGGCACAATCCTTTCGAAGGTGCTGGGGCTTTTCTATGTCATTCCCTTTTATGCCATTGTAAAAGATTATGGGACTGCGCTTTATTCATTTTCCTATATTCCGTATACCATTTTCATCAGCATTGCGACTGCAGGTGTCCCGCTGGCCGTTTCAAAGTTCATTGCAAAATATAATGCGATGGGGGAATACGCTGTCGGGAGGAAGTTGTTCAAATCAGGGATTGCTGTCATGCTTGCAACCGGAACGATCTCTTTTCTTGTGATGTATTTCACTGCACCTGTCCTTGCGGAAATGGCGATCAGTACAGGCGGGGAGGATGTGGAGGTCACTGCTGAAGACGCCACAACAGTCATCCGCGCTGTGAGCTTCGCGCTGATTGTCGTGCCGTTCATGAGTCTGATTCGAGGTTTTTTCCAGGGGCATCAATCAATGGGCCCTTCCGCTGTATCACAGGTTGTCGAGCAGATTGTCAGGATCATTTTTGTGCTTGCGGGAGCCTACATTGTCCTTCATTTGCTTGGAGGCAGTATCGTTACCGCGGTCAGTGTCGCGACATTCGCGGCCTTCATCGGGGCAATTGGCGGCCTGGCGATTTTGGGGTGGTACTGGTTCAAACGGAAACCGTACCTTGATGAGCTTCTGAAGGAAGACAAAGGGACAATGGATATTTCCCTTAAAGAGATTTACAAGGAAATCTTGCTTTATGCAGCACCGTTTGTTTTTGTCGGGATTGCCAATCCCTTGTTCCAGTTTATCGATATGATGACATTTTCCAAGACGATGACAACCATTGGCTTTTCAGGGAATGAGGCGAACGCTGCTTTTTCAGTGCTTAACTTCCAGACACATAAGCTGGTGATCATTCCAGTTTCGCTTGCGATGGCATTCTCGCTGACACTGGTCCCTAGTATAACCAAAGCCTTTGTGGAAAATGACAGAAAAGGGATGAGGCGCCAGCTGGACCAGACGTTCCAGGTGTTGATGTTCCTCACTGTTCCCGCTGCGGTGGGCTTGTCGCTTCTTGCAGAGCCAATGTTCACTGTTTTCTATAAGCACAACAGCCTTGGAACAGAAGTATTGATGACATATGCCCCTGTCGCGATTTTATTCGCCCTATACTCGGTAACCGCGGCAATCCTTCAGGGCATCAACGAACAGCGTTTCACGATCCTTAGTCTTTTAACGGGCTTGCTCGTGAAACTGAGCCTGAATATTCCTTTGATCAAGCTATTCGAAACACAGGGGGCAGTGCTGTCAACCGCCCTTGGTTACGCTGCGGCAATCATTATCAATATGCTTGTGATCAAGACGTTTGCCAAATACCCAATGGGCTTCGTCACAAGAAGGATCATTCTCATTCTTTTATTTTCCGGGCTGATGGCGGGGGTGACGGCTGCGTTCTACAAGGTGATCGTTCAGTTCCTGTCTCCCGCTGCCAAGTTCCAATCCATTATGATCATTGTTATTTGTGCAGTGATTGGTTCAGTAGTTTATTTCTACCTTGGGTTCCGCAGCAAGCTGGTGGACAGGCTGTTCGGTGATCGGGTCACAAGGCTGAAACAGAAACTCCGGCTGCCAGTTTAAGAAAATAGATTCCGTTTGCCAGTAAATTTTTGGTAAAGTCCGCTCAAGGATCATCGCTTTCCGAAGGACGGATGGTGAGCATCCTTGCCGGAGAAAGCGGGGCTAATCTTCGTCCCGCAATCCAGGCGGACATGGAACAGGCTCCCTTTAGTTTGCCCATGCACGAAGAAAATGCTGCCTCATTTTCAAGGAGTTAAGCACCTTTCGCTCCAGTCAACGAAATTATTTTGAAGATCATTTCAAATCTTTTAGAAAACGGCCATAAAAAGAATGGCCTTCATAGCAAAGGCCATTTATCCATCGTCAATAATAAAATTCCTGGTCATGATCGCGGATGCCAAGGCGGCGCTCGATCCTGCCCACCCTGCGGTCCAGCCGGTCAACCTGGCGCTCCAGGCGGTCCAGCCGCTGGTTGACATTCCCTCCGCCTGGGATTCCTGGTCCTCCGGGATAACCTGGCCCTCCGGGAATCGGAAAATAAAGCTCCTGGCCATGCTGGCGATAATTCATAACAGTCACTCCTCTTTTTTATAAAAGTATGATATTAGTCTATGTAGTTAGCGGAAAATGGAGTGGGCTGCTGCCCATTATGAGGGAGGTCCCCTGATGAGAATCGATAAGATGCTTTCTAACCTGGGTCATGGAAGCAGGAAAGATGTGAAGAAACTTCTGAAAAATGGTGTCGTAAGGGTGAATGGTGCCATCGTAAAGGACGCTAAGCAGCATATCAACCCTGAACGCGATACCGTGACGCTGAACGGGGAAGAAATCGAATACAGGGAATTTATCTATTTGATGATGAACAAGCCTCCGGGAGTCATTTCCGCTACGGAAGACGACCGCGATGAAACGGTAATCGACCTGCTTGAGGCCGAGGACCTTGTCTTCGAGCCTTTTCCTGTCGGCAGGCTTGATAAAGATACCGAAGGGCTGCTGCTCATCACAAATGACGGCCAGCTTTCACACAAGCTTTTGTCACCAAAGAAGCACGTGCCAAAAACGTATTTCGCTGTCATAGAAGGAGAAGTGACAGAAGAAGATATCGAGGCGTTCAAAAACGGAGTGACACTTGAAGACGGCTACAAGACGAAGGCAGGAGAGCTCGCCATCCTGAAATCAGGCGTTACCTCCGATATTGAGCTGACGATTACGGAAGGAAAGTTCCACCAGGTGAAAAGGATGTTCCTGGCTGTAGGCAAAAGGGTCATGTATTTGAAAAGAATTTCGATGGGACCGATCGAACTCGATGAGACACTCGAGCTTGGCGAGTATCGGGAGCTGACCGATGAAGAGGTTCAGCTGCTCCAGTCATATGAACCATAAAAAAATCGCCAAATGGCGATTTTTTTCTCTTCATTCCTTTATGATGACATCTTTACCTTTCTTTGGGTCGTTGTCCATTTACCTCGGCTAGGACTTTTTACCAAGTCGTTATATGCCAGGACATTTAAATCCCTCTGGATGGTCCTTGGAGTAATTCCGAATTCCTCTACAAGATCTTGAGTTGTGACAGTGCCATTCTTACATATGAACATGTAGATGGATTTGATGCGGTTTATCATCCGGTTAGTCGAAGGTTTCAAACAACCACTCCCTATCCTTTTTTTAAACCCCTAGTCATAATCCTGCAACCGACAGCTGAGTGAAGACGAATCCTCAAGTATGTAGTTTTCTTCTTTCCAGACAGCTCCTTTTGCGTCCATTTTAAAAAGGCAGTTATAAGATGTCTTACCTTTTGGACTATTTTACTCCTAATTCAAGGAAAATACCAGCCAATTCACTGTTTTTTACAAAAATTTAATAAGTAAGCGTGTTCTTCCTCCCTTCCTCAATAACCTATATTTACTTTACGATATGGTTCTAAACAGGCTAAATATGCCAGGAGTTAGAAAATTGAAAAAATAAGAACTAGCGATGCTGTCAGGGGTAAAATGAAATTTAAGTTTCCAAAAGACAAAGATAAGGTACAATAAGAATATCGTTCCTGACATGCAGCCAAAAGCGCATGAAGTGAACATAATATACATAGATGATAAAAATCTGGAGGTATGTAAAATTGGCTGAAATCCAATGGATGAATGAAGTGGAAAAAAGGAAGGAAAGCCTTATCAAGGATGCGCAAAACCTTCTCAAAATAAAGAGCGTCCTTGATGAAGAAAATGCTTCCGAGAATGCGCCGCTCGGTGAAGGGGTCAAAGAGGCGCTTGAATTCATGCTTGAATTAGGCGAAAAGGATGGCTTCACGGCAAAAAATGTTGGCAACCTTGCAGGACACCTGGAATTTGGTCAGGGAAAGGAAATTGTCGGGGTCCTATGCCATGTCGATGTCGTCCCAGAGGGGGATGGCTGGACGAGCGATCCGTTTGGGGCGGAAATCCGTGAAGGGAAAATCTTTGCCCGTGGTGCTATCGATGACAAGGGGCCGACGATGGCTGCCTACTATGCGATGAAAATCGTCAAGGAACTGGATCTGCCGCTGAATAAGCGTGTCAGGATGATCATCGGTACAGATGAAGAAAGCAATTGGCGCTGTGTTGACCACTATTTCGAACATGAAGAAACGCCTGCAATGGGGTTTGCACCTGATGCGGATTTTCCGATTATTTATGCAGAAAAAGGGATTGCCGATTATGATTTAGTTTATCGGGCATCATCAGCGGAAGGGGAAGGCCATGACGCCAGGGTGATGAGCTTCGCTTCTGGAAGGCGTTATAACATGGTACCCGACTACGCGCGTGCCACCCTCGCTGTCTCTCAATCACAGACAGATATCGTCCAGAGGTTCGAGGAATATAAAAAGGAAAATGAACTCAATGGCAGGGCATATGTCGAGAGCGGCAAACTCATCCTTGAACTTGAAGGCGTATCTGCTCATGGCATGGAGCCTGATAACGGTAAAAATGCAGGACTGCATATGGCTGATTTCCTTGCAGGTTTAAGCCTGGACCAAAACAGCAGCCGCTTCTTTCAATTCGTCGTAAAATATCTATACAAGGATTCACGGGGAAAAGAATTGGGCATAGCTTATAAAGATGATATTACCGGCGATTTGACGATCAATGTCGGGAAGCTTTCGTATACGAGTGAAAATGGAGGACGGGCAGGATTGAACATGCGCTATCCGGTCACAACTGACCTGGATAAGACAAAGGCAATCCTGAACAATGTCCTTGCTTCGGAAGGAATTGCAATCGAGAACTTTTCTGATTCAAGGCCGCATCATGTCGATGAGAAGGGTTTCCTAGTCCAGACCTTGAAAAAAGTGTACGAAGAACAGACAGGAGAAAAGGCGGAATTGCTGTCGATCGGCGGTGGCACTTACGCACGGGCCCTGGAATCAGGAGTTGCTTTTGGTCCATTATTCCCTGGGAGGCCGGATATAGCACACCAAAAAGATGAATACATGACCATCGAGGATCTTTTAAAAGCAACGGCAATCTATGCACAAGCCATTTATGAGTTGGCTCGCTAAAGAAACAGGAGGAAATTGGATGGAATTCGTAATTGTAGACGGCAGGCTCACAGATAGAGCTTCAGCGAAAGTAGACATTGAAGACAGAGGCTATCAGTTTGGTGACGGAGTTTATGAAGTAATCCGGGTATACAACGGGAAAATGTTCACAGGCAAGGAACATTTGAACCGGCTCGAAGAAAGCGCGAAAAAAATCAGGATGGAACTTCCGTATAGCCAGGAGCAGCTTGTCGAGATGACCGAGAATCTAATCGCGAGGAACGAATTGGGGACAGGGATTGTTTATATGCAGTTTACCAGGGGCACTTCGCCTCGGAACCACGTTTTTCCGGCTTCAGGGGTTTCACCGACGTTTGTTGCCTATACAAGGAAGGTCACTCGACCTGAGGAATCGATGGAAGCAGGCGTACAGGCGATTCTTGATGAGGATATCCGCTGGCTTCGCTGCGATATCAAAAGCCTGAACCTGCTGGGGAATTTGCTCTCAAAGCAAAAAGCTGCAGAGGCAGGATGCTTCGAAGCCATCTTGCACCGGGGGCAGACTGTTACCGAAGGCAGCCATTCCAATATCTCGATCGTCAAGGATGGTGTCATCATAACCCACCCTGCTGATAACCATATTCTCAACGGGATCACGCGGCAGAAGTTTCTTGAGATTTGCGGAAATGAAAAAATGGGGTATGAAGAAAAAGCATACACAGTCGAAGACCTTCTATCAGCCGATGAAGTCTTTTCATCCGGGACGACTGTTGAGGTCATGCCGATTATCAAAATAGAAGGGCAGCAAGTCGGCAATGGGAAACCAGGTCCTGTCACAAGACGTCTGCAGGAGCTTTTCAAGGCGGAAATTGAGGCGCAGTGCGGACCAATCCAATAAAAAAGCAATAAGCTCATAGACATTATGTCTATGGGCTTTTTTATGCCATTCTAAACTAGTCCGCAATTTATGGCTGATGGAAGTCCATTTCTCAGGATGGTTTCGATCTTTGTTATCATTTTTTGCTTATCTGCCTTCATGGATGTTTCAGCGAAGCGGCCACGTCAAGGAATCCAGCCATTCCAGTGGATTAGGTGACACGAAGGCATCTTGCGTCCCTGGGATACGATTGGCGAATTAGGGGGACTTCTCTGGAAAGGCGATTAGTTTTTAAATTGAAGTAGTGGGTATCATAAAAATATTTAATCAAAGATAATCTGCTTGATTCGTTGTCTTTTGTTCGTAATCAGACTGGGCTTAGCAGAATTCTGACAGGGGGAACAATGAATGAAATTCACACCAGCGCAGCACGTTGAATTGCATGGATTCAATAATTTAACGAAGTCCTTGAGCTTCAATATGTATGACATCTGTTACACGAAATCACGGGAAGAACGTGAAGCTTATATTGAATATATTGATGAGCAATACAATGCAGAGAGGCTGACAAAAATCCTTACGCATGTCGCCGATATTATCGGGGCGCACGTCCTGAATGTAGCCCAGCAGGATTATGTGCCACAGGGAGCCAGCGTCACGATCCTGGTATCTGAAGGACCGGTTGTCGAAGTGCCCGAGGAGTCCTTCGATGAATCCCCAGGCCCTCTGCCAGACAATGTCGTCCTGCAGCTTGATAAAAGCCATATTACTGTCCACACTTATCCTGAATTCCATCCTGATGAAGGAATCAGCACCTTCAGGGCGGATATTGATGTTTCCACTTGCGGGGAGATATCGCCTTTGAAGGCGTTGAATTATCTTATCCATTCATTCGATACTGATATCATGACAATCGATTACAAGGTGAGAGGATTCACAAGGGACAAGGAAGGAAACAAGCTATTCATCGACCATGATATCAGCTCGATCCAAAACTATATACCTGAGAATGTGAAGAACCTTTTCGATATGGTCGATGTCAATGTGTACCAGGAAAACATCTACCATACGAAATGCAAGCTCCGTGAGTTCGACCTGAACAATTATTTGTTCGGTTACACAAAGGACTCTCTAACTACTGAAGAAGCTCAGGAAATCACTGAAAGGCTCCAGGCAGAAATGGAAGAAATTTTCTCCGGAATGACCCTGCATTCGGGCACCATTTTCGAGGATGAGGAGGAACAAGAGTAGGAGCTTGAAAAGTGGAACGAACGCCGAATGGACAGCAGCACACTTTGGCTGCCCAGTGTTAGCCAGCAAAAATTCAGCGCTAAACCAGGTTAATTCATCGTTTTGGCCGGAAATGGAACATCCCCACAGGTACCAACCAGCATCGCCGGGGCTTGTTTGCCGCGTAAAAATTACCAGAGCCTCCACTCATCACCAAAGCTATCTCAGGCTCTTCGGGATGGAGGCCAATCGTGAATGGCACCGGATTTTCACACAAGCCCAGGCACTCAAGCCAGCGGTCCTCGTCTGATATCACCAGAGCGTAATTGATAGAACGAGGGACTTCTTTAACAATTCTAACGATTGAATTGGTGACACACGTAAGGATATCGGAAAAAAACGTGAGAATCAGAAGTTCTACATAAAAAAGGCACAATGAGCGATTTTAATCGTTCACTGTGCTTTCCCTTTTGTAAGTTGGGCTGCGCATAGAAATTCTTTTGCGAAGTTATATCGTAACCACTGATATGGGAAGCCCATATCGGGGCGAGCTCACTTTTTTGTTCATCGTCCGGCGGAACTTATTCATATCTGAACACATCGCTGGACAGGTACCGTTCACCGGTGTCACAGGCGATGCAGACTACGACTTCATCGGGCTTTAGCTGCTTCGCGACATTGATCGCGGCAAAACATGCGGCACCGGAGGAAGGGCCAACAAGGATACCTTCTTCTTTTGCAAGGCGCCTCGCAGTCTCGTATGCTTCCTCATCCTCAATCTTGTGGATTTTGTCATAGACGTCCTGGTTAAGGATTTTCGGGATGAAACCAGGGCTTGTTCCGACAAGCTTGTGTTTCCCTGGTTTTCCTCCTGACAGCACAGGAGATCCTGCAGGCTCAACAACATGGACCGACAAATCCGGGAATGTTTCCTTGAGTGTTTCCCCGGTCCCAGTGATTGTCCCTCCTGTTCCCGCCGTGGCAACAAAAGCGCTTAGCGGTTTTTTGAGTTCCTCCATGGCTTGGATGATTTCCTTTGCAGTCGTATTCCGGTGGGCGTCAGGATTTGCGCTGTTTTCGAATTGCATTGGCATGAAACTGTCCGGTATTTCTTCCAGCAGCTCCTCAGCCTTTTTAATAGCACCCGGCATTTTTTCATCTCCAGGAGTTAAAACAACCTCAGCCCCATATGCCTTCAGGAGATTGATCCTTTCGAGTGTCATTGTGTCCGGCATCACAAGGATTGCTTTATATCCTCTGGCCGCGGCATTCATCGCGAGGCCGATTCCGGTATTCCCGCTTGTTGGCTCGATGATCGTCGAGCCCAGCTTCAGGGAGCCTTCCTTTTCGGCGGCCACGATCATATTATAGGCTGCACGGTCTTTGACACTTTTGCTTGGATTGTAGAATTCAAGCTTCAAATAGACAGAAGCGCCGCCTTGAGGCGCAAGTCGGTTCAGTTTGACCAATGGTGTTTCCCCGATCAATGAAGCGATATTATTGACAACTTTCATTTTTATTTTACCTCCCTTTGCTGCTAAATTCCTTTGGTTTAGTCTTCCAAAGAATTGAATAATTGAAGATTGAAGAATGAAAAATAACGTATGTTCCTTCTTTATCATACAAAATATAGACTATTCCTATCAATGATTACGGATTAAAAACGGATAAAGGAAAATCTGCCAAAAACCCTTCCCATTTGCTACAATGAATTCAAGATTAGAAAGGATGTTCAATATGGTTCAGCAAGCCCATTATTTTTATGCCCTCGAATTGCCCGCGGAAGTGAAAAGATACCTGGAAAAAGCGGCAGAAGGATTGAAACAGCAGCTTGCATTCAAGACATGGGTACATCCCCATGATTATCATATTACGCTTGCATTCCTGGGGAATGCTCCGTTTGACGCCATCGATACGTCCAACCGGCGGATAGAGGAGGCACTTGAAGGCTTAGCTCCATTCGAGCTCAGGATCGATCATCTCGGTACATTCGGGCGAAAAGATTCCCCGCGTATTTTTTGGGCGGGGCTTGAAAGATCACTTGCCCTTGCTGCTTTGAGGGAAAAGGTGTTCTCTGCATGCCTTGACGCCGGTTTCACCCTTGAGAAAAGGCCGTTCAGCCCTCATATTACGATTGCGAGAAGGTGGCTGGATGAAGCGCCCTATACATACGGGCAAAATCCATTCGAGGGAGGATTGCCTTTCTGCGCTGACAGAGTCGTTTTGTACAAGACTCATTTGGGGAATAGCCCAAAGTATGAACCAATCACAATATTTCCGCTTGCAGTCCGCAAGGATGGTTGAAGGCTGCAGGATCAAAGGCAGGTCATGAGCATGGCACAATTAATAAAGCTCCAGGATTATGTTTCCCGTTATGCCCAGGATATTTATCTGTACCCTTCGAGATTTGTCCGGCTGAAGCAACAGCAATGGGATGGAATGAAGGATAAATGGGAACAAGGCAAAGTCGAGCAGGCAGACGCTGCATCCAACTTTGAACAGAAGGAGGGGCAGTCTGTCGGCATTTTAAAGAAACTCAAGGGCAAACTCAGGAAATCCAATGAACTGCAAAAGCCCGAGGCTGATCCTTTTCCGAATGGCTCCGCAGAATCGTTAATGGAGGAAGTGATAGGCGGGATACCAGGGAATATCAAGTCGGTCGAGCAATTGAAGCAGTATTTCCTGAATGAGCTGATGCCTTTCCAGTTGAAGTGGGCGAGTTCGACTTTGACAGAAACATCTTTCATTGACAAGGATTTCACAAGGGACCGGACACTGAAGTTTTTGCTTCAGCGTTTCCCTGATACTTTTCTTATTTTATATAAACCTATCTTTTTACTGAAGAAAGCACCTGTAGAAGCAGAGTTGATTATTGTTACCCCGGCTGCCGCCATTTGCATTTCCTTTCTTGAAGAGGAGGCTGATGCGGTATTTGTCGGGAGCAAGGAGCGTTTTTGGGTCAAGAAAACGAAGCATCGACAGAAAAAGGTCCTGAATCCGCTGATCGCGCTGAACAGGACCGGGAAAATTGTTAAATCACTTTTTGACATGCATGGGGTCGAACTGCCAGTGCAAAAATTGTTGCTGAGCAGGAATGGTTTCATTGATTACCCTCAGCCTCCCTATGGCATACAATTTATCGAAAAACGGAATTTCGAATCCTGGTTCAAGGAACTGAGAAGAATGAAATCACCTCTTAAGCATACTCAGTTAAAAGCAGCGCAGGTCCTCTTGCAATATTGCCAGACAACAGCTGTCAGGAGACTTGAATGGGAAAGCAATCCGGATGGCGATCATCAATAATAAAATGAAGGTTGGTCATATGGGGAAGATTTATTTTATCGTCAATCCGAATGCCAAGAATGGGAGCTGCCTGAAGACTTGGAGAAAGCTCGAGGTGGATCTGAGAGCAACCGGGGTGTCGTTCCTTGCTTTTTTTACGGAGTATCCCGGCCATGCACAGGAGATTGCGGAAACGCTTTCCCGAAAAGCTTCGGGCCAGCCACTCATCATTGCAGCTGTTGGCGGGGACGGTACGATGCATGAAGTGGTGAACGGGGCCGCGGCATACCCGAATACAATGGTAGGATTCATACCTGGCGGTTCTGGAAATGATTTTTCGAGAGGCTACAGGATTCCTAAAAAAGCAAGCGATGCATTGCAGTTGTTCATCGGAGAAAACATAGGCGCTTCAATTGATATCGATATCGGGAAAATCGGACATAATGAAGTCCATGAAACATATTTTATGAATAATATGGGCGTAGGCTTCGATGCGATCATTTCCAAAGAAGCGAATGAATCGAGGATGAAAAAGCTTTTGAATCGCCTGTCGCTAGGCAGGCTTGTCTATGTTTTCATCCTCGTGAAAAATGTGTTCACTTATCGTCTCGTTCCTTATGACCTGACGGTTGATGGGAAAGAAATGAGTTTCAAGTCAGCCTGGTTCATAACGGTCTCCAATCAGCGGTTTTACGGGGGCGGAATGAAAATTGCTCCGCACGCACATCCATCCGATGGGCTGTTGGATGTGACGGTCGTCTCGGATCTTTCAAGATGGAAGCTTCTTCTTGTCTTCATCAGCGTATTCTGGGGAAAGCATACAATGTTTAAGGAAGTACTGCAATTCACTGCAAAGACGATCACGATTGATTCACCACGAAAAGTACTGGTCCATGCAGATGGGGAAATAGTTGGCCACACTCCTTTGAGGATTGATGTGTGCCCAAAAAAATTGAGGATTCTTGCAGGATATGACACCGCAGAGCAAATGGAGGAGTTGAGAAGCGATGATGGCCATTGAGCGTATATTTAATGCCTACCTAGATCAATTGAATGTAATCACCATTCTGCTTCCTTATCCTTATTTTAGCGGTGAATCCAAAGCTTTCAGGATCAAAGGAAATGGCATTGATTTGCCGTTGGAAATACAGGAAACCATCCGTCTTGACCAGGCTGTGAAGTATGTTTGTGTTCCAGCTATCACTCCTGAAATCGGCAAGGAATATACGATAGTGGATGAGCACGGCGGCGAGACAGACCTGCAGATTGGCTCTGTTATCCGTTCAGAGGAATTTGACCAGCTTTTCTTTTATGAAGGCAATGACCTTGGGGTGTCATATGCAGAAGGAATGAGCGGGTTCAAAGTATGGGCTCCCACTGCCACTAACGTCAAGCTCAAGCTTTTTCCAAAGGATGAGGATGGTGCAGAGTTTGTCAGGATGGACAGAGGGGAGAAAGGCGTCTGGTCTGTTGAAATCGCCCGTGATCTCGAATTATACCGTTATAGTTTTTTGGTATGTGTGAATCTTAGGTGGCGTGAAGCGGTTGATCCATATGCTCGGGCAGTTTCCGTAAATGGGAGGCACGGGGTCATCATCGATCCTGAAAAGGCGCGCATTGCCCATGTCATCCCTCCTCAGTATGGCGCTCCCATCGATGCAATCATCTATGAAACACATATAAGGGATTTGACGATGCACCCAGGAAGCGGTACTAAAGACAAAGGAACGTATACCGGAGCCGCAGGGATAGGAACGGCGAGTCCAAGGGGGATACCGACCGGGCTTTCCTACATAAAAAGCCTGGGCGTAACCCACGTTGAATTCCTGCCATTCAATGATTTTGAAGGTGTGGATGAACTTGAGCCATCAGGTTCATACAATTGGGGCTACAACCCGCTTCATTTCAATGCGCCCGAAGGAAGTTATTCGACGGTTCCCGACGCCCCTTACAAACGGATCCTGGAACTGAAGCAGCTGATAGAGGCATCCCATCGAATTGGTTTAAGGGTAATCATGGATGTTGTCTTCAACCATGTTTTCATCCGCGAGGATTCCTCCTTTGAAAAAATCGTTCCCGGATATTACTTCCGCCACGATTCAAATGGCCTTCCATCCAATGGCACAGGCGTTGGCAATGATTTTGCATCCGAAAGGCAGATGGCAAGGAAATTCATCCTTGATTCTGTTTTATATTGGATGTCGGAATACCATATAGATGGTCTGAGGTTCGATTTGATGGGGATCCTGGATGTCGAAACAATGGCAGCTGTCCGGGAGGCCGTATTGGCGGCAGACGCTGCGGCACTGATCATCGGGGAGGGGTGGGATCTTAATACACCGCTCGCCCCTGACAGGAAAGCAAACATCGGGAACCAGGCAAAGCTTGGTGGAATTGGCCAGTTCAACGACTGGTTCCGTGATACGATCAAAGGGAGTACATTCAATTTATATGACAGAGGCTACGCAATGGGCAACGAACGACTCGTTGAGGCGGCCAAACAAGTCATGGCCGGGAGTGTCGGAATCGGCAGAAGGAAGACGGGGTTATTCCTCGAGCCTGTACAATCTGTCAACTATATTGAATCACATGATAACCATACCCTTTGGGATAAACTGTCAGTCTGCGATCCTGAACTGGATACTTCTGTACTGAAGAAGAAACACAGGCTGGCGACCTCAATGGTCCTTCTTGCCCAGGGCATCCCTTTTTTGCATAGCGGACAGGAATTTTTCAGGACAAAGAAGGGGATCGGGAACAGCTACCGTTCCCCGGATGAAATCAATTGGCTTGATTGGGATTTGCGGGACGAAAATATTGAAAATGTGGAATATATCAAAGGAATCATCAGTATCCGCAAAAGCCATGCAGCTTTCCGGTTTCCGGATAAAGCGGGGATCTGCAGGCATATGTCCTTCATTCCGGTGCATGCCCCGCTAATCGGGTATAGGCTGCATGAAATCGGCAACCTAGGAAAATGGAATGAAATCATTGTTTTTTTCAATCCGACAAATGGCCAGCAGCTTGTTGATTTAAGCAAGGATGCGAGATGGAACGTCCTCGCCGACCATGAAAATGCCAGCGAACGGCCTTTCCGCCAACTGGAAGGCAGCAAGGCGCTGATTGAACCGTGGTCGCTGTTCACTGCAGCAAGGTAAGGGACCTTCATGTTGCCTGATGTTAAATTGATCCTCATGGGGTTGACGCGATAAGCCTATTGAGGATAAAATTTATAGGATGGCTATTGTCTACGATTCGATCAATAGCTGTCTTTTTATTCTTAACACAATGTATCTGGTACTTCGAGAAATCTCCAGTTCCAGGTACCATCGGGTTGAGGCCACAAGCCAATCCGTCCGTAAGGTGAAAGAACTAGCCAGCCTTATGCATTGGGCTGGCCAGGGACGCGCTGGCGTCCACACTGCCAAAGGACGGGCGGTTTTTAGCCGGCGTCCCTCTTTTTGGGGCGCCTCGCGCTTTCTTATTCCGACTTTTATTAAGAAGATAGATTGATATTTTATGCTACATTTCCAGTTTTCAGCAGAATTAGGGAAATAGTGATAAATTGAAGGTGACTAACTTTGGAACATTTATTTGGACAGGATTGGGAAATCGTTCCTGCAGGCGGCGCGACAGGCGCTGCTTATTTTGCGCAGCATGAAGAACAAAGACTGTTTTTAAAACGCAATTCGTCCCCTTTTCTTGCTGTACTTTCCGCAGAAGGAATTGTCCCCAAGCTTGTTTGGACAAAAAGGTTAGAGAACGGAGATGTGATAACGGCACAGCAATGGATGAATGGAAGAGAGCTGAAGCCCGGGGATATGAATAACGACCGGGTTGCGAAATTGCTCAAGAAAATCCATGCATCTGATCCATTGCTTGGCATGCTGACAAGGCTTGGAAAAAGCCCTCTCCAGCCTGAAATGATCCTTACAGCCTTAAATAATGACCTGGACGATGATATTCTTAGCAAGCCTGTTGTGAAAAAGGCGATGGAGTTCCTGGCTGAGAATGCCCGCAGGGTAGACTGCGCTGAAAAGGTCGTCTGCCATTGCGATGTCAACCATAACAACTGGCTGTTGACAGAAAATAACCAGCTGTACCTGATTGATTGGGATGGAGCGATGATTGCTGACCCTGCAATCGACCTTGGCCTTCTTCTTTATTCCTATATCCCTTTCGAGGAATGGGAGAGCTGGCTTGAGAAGTATGGCTTGAAGCTGACAGAGGATCTTAAGCAAAGGATGAAGTGGTATGTTTATTCACAGGCACTTTCATCCATCCAATGGCACAAAAACCAGGACAGGCTGGCAGAAATGGAAAAATGGGTCGATTTCTTGAAGAACCTGGTCGAGTGATCAGGTGAACTGGCCGATATCATTGACCCATTGTGCCAGCTGGCCGCGGTGTAACTCGATATGTCCTTCTGTATCTCGGGAGTTGATTCCATTCTGGCTGTACTGATAAACATCCTGCAAAAGCGATTTTACCTTGCTGTCAACATCCGTATTGACCAGCAGGGATTTTATCAGCCGTTCCAATTGTTGATATTCCGCAACCGAACCGCAGCAGTCTGCTTCCTGGCTGCTTAATATATCTTTCAGCAAATTGACCTGGTCATGATGGCTTAAAGGCATAAAAACAATCACCCTTTCGTTTTTGAAGGAATTCACTATTAGATTGTGGATTCCTTTTTATGTTTATGCACCACTGCATTTTCGGCTTGAAAACATATGTATTGCATGATATTGTTTGAAACGAATGAAAATAGTACAGAGGTGCAGGTATGAGACTAAGAAACAAGCCTTGGGCGAAAGATAAATTGCTTCAATATCCGGATTACGTCATCCATGAACCAGAAAAATTCCGCGGTGATTGGGGGGCTGTATTTGAAAAAGACCAGCCGCTCCATATTGAAATCGGGACAGGAAAGGGCCAGTTCATCACTGGGATGGCCAAAGCGAACCCGGATATCAATTATATTGGTATCGAATTGCAGGAGAGCGTGATTGTCAGCGCGCTCGACCGTTTAATCGATGCAGAGCTGCCAAATTGCAAGCTGATGAATGTAAATGGCGCTGAGCTTTCCAAATACTTCGAGCAGGGTGATGTGAGCAGGATTTACCTGAATTTCTCGGATCCTTGGCCGAAAACGCGACATGAAAAAAGGAGACTGACATTCAAATCTTTTCTCGAGGTGTATGAATCCATCCTCGTCAAAAATGGCGAAATCCACTTTAAGACAGATAACCAGGGATTATTCGAATACTCTCTAGTAAGCTTTTCACAATATGGAATGTTATTGAACTTTGTAAGTCTCGATCTCCACAACAGTGATTTCGAAGGGAACATCATGACAGAATACGAAGAGAAGTTCTCATCAAAAGGCAGCCGGATTTACCGCTGCGAAGTGCAATTCCAATGTAGATGATCTCCTAAGCCCCGCCGGCGATGGCGGGGCTTTTACTTGGCTGCGGGCTGTTGCCTTTGGGAGAATTAAGTCCGGAATCCCGCATTTGCCGTTACTCTTTAAGCGCGTGGCCTTTGTTTCATAACGAAAAAGTGCATGGCAGCCATTTATGCAACTAAACAAAGAAGAAATTATTTAAAAATTCGAAACCTTAATGATACAATCTAATAAAAGATCGACGAGGGGGAATGGATATGGAAAAGCTTGAGCTGAAGAATGTGAAACTGAACTGGTTGAATGGCGGAGTCACGAACCTTGATGGAGGGGCGATGTTTGGCGTTGTGCCGAAACCGCTGTGGCAAAGGAAGTATGAAGTGAATGAGTCCAATCAGATCGAATTGCGGACCGACCCGATTTTAATCCGCGCGGAGGGAAAGAACTTTCTGTTGGAAAGCGGGATTGGGAATGGCAAACTGAACGAGAAGCAAAAAAGGAATTTTGGCGTGACAGAAGAGTCGAAGCTGGAGGAAAGCCTTGCCGAACACGGGCTGGCTTTTGCTGATATTGATTATGTATTGATGACCCATATGCATTTTGACCATGCATGTGGTTTGACGAAAAAAGAAAATGTATCTGCTTTTCCGAATGCAAAAATTATTGTCTCCAGTATTGAATGGGAGGAAATGCGAAATCCGAATATCCGGTCAAAAAGTACATACTGGAAGGAAAATTGGCAGGGAATCGAACAACAGGTTGAGACATTCGACAAAGAGTGGAGTTATGGCCCTATTAAAATGGTGCATACCGGGGGGCACAGCGACGGCCATTCCATCATGATCATCGAAGATGGGGACGAAACGATTGTCCACATGGCTGACATCATGCCTACCCATGCCCATCAAAATCCGCTCTGGGTAATGGCTTATGATGACTATCCCATGGATTCAATTGCGGCAAAGCAAAAATGGCTGGATTTCGGACAAAGCCGTGATGCCTGGTTCACTTTTTATCATGATGCCATATACAGGGCAATCAAGTTCGATGGGGAAGGAAAAATAAAAGAAGCCATCGAGCATGGAAAATGATTAATCAAAGTGGAACTGTTGGATCCGGTTTTGAGTTATGAAAGCCGCCGCAATCATCAGATGGAGCGGTTCATAAAAGGAACAAGAGCAGCCCCGGGTGGATTATTTATCCCTAAACCCTCAGCCTTGGCCTGTTCCCACAGGAAATAAAAAAAAGCAGTTCAAAAGGCCTGGGAAGGACTTTTGAACTGCCTTTTCATTTTAGCGGATAGGCGTCGAGGATCGTTCCTGTAGAAACGTCCGCTAGGAACTCGTACTGCTCTGTGCCTCCATTCGAATGACGGGAGATGCCGCCCCTGTAAACCATATAATCTAGGGGAGCTTTTATGTACGGTTCAGCCGTCATATTGATCCAGGAACCGCTGATGGGCCCTGACTTCTTAAATAACTCTTTCGCATGTACAAGGACCTTATCAGCTGAGACCTGCTTTTTTTGGGAAGCAAGCTCATTGATGGCATAGGCACCAGCCAGTCCTGTAGCAACACCGAGGAGAAATGGTTTCCAATTCATATTCTGGACCTCCAAGGATAAATGGTTTTTTTTGATATATCCATCATAACAAATCATCGGTTGCGGGCAAAGAATTAAACGATTTCCAGCGGCGCTTTCCTCCTTGAATGAAATTGAATAAATACTGGCAAGCATAAAGAATGTTCTGTAAAATACATATATACATATTCTTTAGGAAATCTAAGCAATAGTTGAAGAGGAGCAGTGAAATGAACGAGCAAACCTTTAAGCTTTTTAAAACATTGACCGAACTGCCTGGGGCTCCGGGAAATGAGCATGCAGTGCGCGGCTTTATGCGAGAACAATTGGGCATGTATTCAGATGAATTGATCCAGGATAAGCTGGGGAGTGTCTTCGGTGTCAAAAGGGGAGATCCGAATGGCCCGAAAATCATGGTGGCAGGGCATATGGATGAGGTAGGCTTCATGGTCACATCGATCATGAAGAATGGGATGATCCGTTTCCAGACACTTGGCGGATGGTGGAGCCAGGTGCTGCTTGCCCAGCGTGTCCAGATTATCACAGCAAACGGGCCAGTAACAGGTGTGATTGGATCCATCCCGCCTCATCTGTTGGATGAATCCAAGCGGAACAAGCCAATGGAAATCAAGAACATGCTGATTGACATTGGTGCGGATGACAGGGAAGATGCATTGAAAATCGGCATCAAGCCAGGGCAGCAAATTGTCCCGATTTGTCCGTTCACGCCAATGGCGAATGAGAAAAAAATCTTGGCAAAAGCCTGGGACAATCGCTATGGATGCGGACTTGCCATCGAATTGCTGAAGGAAACCAGTGACGAAAAGCTCCCTAACATACTTTACTCCGGTGCGACTGTCCAGGAGGAAGTCGGCCTGAGAGGCGCGCAAACAGCAGCGAACATGATCGATCCGGATCTTTTCTTTGCACTGGATGCAAGCCCCGCAAATGACATGACCGGAGATAAAAATGAATTCGGCCAGCTTGGAAAAGGAACTTTGTTGCGGATTCTCGATCGCTCTATGGTGACACACCGGGGTATGAGAGAGTTCGTCCTGGATATGGCAGAAACCCATGATATCCCTTACCAGTATTTCGTTTCCCAGGGAGGAACAGATGCGGGAAGAGTCCATACTTCTAACCAGGGAATCCCAAGTGCGGTAATTGGCATTTGCTCCCGGTATATCCATACAGCAGCATCGATGATCCATGTAGATGATTATGCAGCTGCAAAGGAACTGCTCATCAAGCTCGTGAAGGCAGCTGATAAGGGAACAGTCGAAACAATCAAGAATAATGCTTAATTGAAAGAGGCAGCCGCCAAACTGCCTCTTTTTCACGGTTTTAAGAGGAGGAGAACAAAATGAGGGTCGCAATCGGTTCAAAGAATCCAGCTAAAATCCTGGCAGTCGAGGAAGCATTCAAATTTCTTTCAGCTGAAGTCATTTCCATCGATGCACATTCTGGTGTCAGTGAGCAGCCGATGTCTGATGACGAAACAATCAAAGGGGCGGTCAACAGGGCGCTGGAAGCTGCTGAAAGAGGAGAAGCCCAAATCGGGATCGGGCTGGAAGGAGGAGTACAGCAAACTCATTATGGCCTAGTATTGTGCAATTGGGGTGCCCTGGCAGCAAAAGGCATGGAACCATTGATCGCCGGGGGTGCCAGGATCCCGCTTCCAGAAGAAATTGCCAAAAGGTTATTAGCAGGTGAGGAACTTGGGCCAGTGATGGATGAATACGCAAGGAAGCGGAATGTAAGGAAAAACGAAGGGGCTGTAGGGATTTTTACGGAAGGGCAGGTCAATCGTAGTGAAATGTTCCTCCATGTCATGAAATTGCTCGTTGGACAATATGAATACAAAATCAAGAGAAATGAAGGAAGCAATAGGAAGAGAGATGATTCGACAAATTTCTGAAAAATGTCATAAATTCCAACAAATTATTGCTTGCAAGGCTTGTCTCCTATTTATTAAGAAAGTATGATAGAAAAGAAGTGGTCAGTCCTTAGCAAGGAGGAAAAAAGTATGATGAATATAAAGGCCATCGGGCTTGCAATCATGGCCGTATTGCTGCTTGGAGCCTGCTCTGCTTCGTTTTCTGAACAAAAGAGCGAAGCAAAAGAAGCAGTTGGGAATGTTTTTAATGGAAAGCCTGAGGAAGCGAATAATAGTTCGAAAGATATAAAATACCATTTGCCGCTTGGCGTTGAAGTAAAGGAAGAAGCTCCGAATAACATCCTGCTCGTGAATGGTTCAAGGACTTACCTTCTTTTTTACAACCAGCATGAAGGCGCTGACAGCAAAGTCGTCTATGAATCTGCCTTGAAACAGGAGAAGGATTGGGATGGGAATGAAACATACACAAAGGACGGCAAGTTTGGCTATATGCTGATCAAAAAGGTCAAGGATGATACCTATCAGCTGATTGTCGGGATTGGCGGCATCAAGCTTACCACTGAAACGAAAGCGAAAAACATTAAAAAAGACGCTGAAGAAATGATGAAAATCGCAAACTCGGTCAAAGTGGAATAGCGCCGTCAGCAGATGGCGTTTTTTTTATTTACATTTCCCCGTTCCCTGTAACACTGGAAAAGGAGGCAGGCGTATGGACTGGTGTATGAATCCCTAACCCCATCCAACAAATGGGGAAAGAAAAATATCAAATGCTGTCCCTGAAGGCGATAAATCCCAGGTTTTCCATCTCGGTTCGCTTTTGTTTCTTTTTTCTCCATTCATGTTTAAAATAGAAAGAGCAAATTTTATCAGTCAGGGGGAACAAATGTGAAAAAGCTGGAATCTGTGGAACAGTTCGAAACGTTGAAAAACAACGGGAAACATATATTTCTTTTTACAGCAGGCTGGTGCCCGGACTGTCGAATGATCGAACCTGTATTGCCTGAAATCGAAAATGAATATCAGGAATATACCTTCATCTCCGTGGATCGCGATGAATTCATCGATCTGTGCATTGAGCTGGATGTATTCGGAATTCCAAGTTTCATCGCATTTGGGGACGGCAAGGAGCTTGGCCGCTTTGTCAGCAAAAACCGCAAGACACAGCAGGAAATCGAAAGCTTCATCGAAAGTCTTTCCTAAAACTTTTTCCCTCCAGCCTTTTTGAGGTGGGGGGAATTTTCATGTAAAATAGGTTCACAAAAGTGGGAAACGGAGGGACAATGATGGATAGCAGGAAAATGAGGAAAGAGCTGGAGGAACGCCTGAAGCATCCTGGCCGCAGTTTTAAATATGATCGGGAAAAGGACCAACTCAGGATTGAAAATACGGATACTGGCCGTGGGATCACGGTAGCGCTGCCTGGAATCATTGCTAAATGGCAGGACCAGAAAGAAAAAGCCATCGATGAAGTCGTTTATTATATATCTGAAGGGCTAGAGGCCATGGAAAGCACGCCGGAGTTATCCGGAAGTGAAAAACGCATTTTTCCGGTCATCCGCTCCACTTCTTTTCCAGCGGAAGCCGAGGAGGGCGTTCCCTTCTTGTATGATGACCATACAGCCGAGACAAGGATTTATTACGCCCTTGATATGGGGAAGACCTACAGGCTGATTGATGAGAAACTTCTGGAAAAAGAAGGGTGGGAAAAAAGGCAGGTCAGGGAGACGGCTCTTTTCAATGTTCGGTCGCTTTCAGTTAAACTAAAAGAAGACCGGGTAGCAGACAATACCTTTTACTTCCTTAATTCAAACGATGGCTATGATGCAAGCAGGATCTTGAACATCAGTTTCCTGAACGAAATGAAGAACCGGATGAAGGGTACGATGGCGGTTGCTGTTCCCCACCAGGACGTCCTGATCATCGCGGATATCGAGAACGATACCGGATATGACATTCTCGCACAGATGACCATGAGCTTTTTTGCTGGAGGCCGGGTTCCGATTACAGCCTTATCTTTTCTTTATGAAAACGGAGAATTGGAGCCAATTTTCATTTTAGGCAAAACAAAAAGCAATAATCTTTCCCAGGATTGAAAAAGCCCGATTTCGGGCTTTTTCCTTTTGCACTCGAGGCTGTAAGGTATTGTAAATCCGTAAGCCGAAAGTTGATTCGGTTGAAGGGTGATAGCTCGTAAAATTGGCTCATTCTTTCGATTTATCTCGAAAAAAACTCATTAACTGTTAAAATAGTAATGAAATGCGAAAGAAAGAGTGATAAAAATTGAGTTGGATTAAAAAGCTTTTTACGATCTTTCAGAATGAAGATGATGAATTTGATGTCTGGCCTGAACAAAAACAGGCAGCGATACAAGGGAAAAAAGAACATAATCAGGCGAAAGAGATTGAAACGAGGGTGCTTTATCAGTATCCGAAAGGGCAGTTCCGCTTCCCGCTTATCCCTGATGAAAAGAATCTGGGAGAAAAGGATAAAACAGGAAGAGTAAAGAATTTCGAGCAAGCTCATGGGGTAAAGCCGATTACTGCTGAAAAAGGTCCTTTAAGAATGAGTCAGGCAGGTAAACCTGCACGTCGGTCAAATTCAAAGCCTAAAGTGGAAAGGGCAGCGAGAATCCAGGAGGAGGTACGGGGTGATTCAGGCTCGTCCATCAATGAAACAATGAGCAACCCAGTTCCCGCATCCAATCCAGGATCATATAAGAATGAAAGAATGAAACACCGCCTCGAGACAAGAAAGGGCGGTGGATTTAAATATCGCCATGATTCAAAAAAGAATGCCAGAGTGAAACCGCATCAGCCATTCAAGCCGACGGAAATTCCTTCACCAATCCATGCGTTTAACAGGCCGCCGGCAAGGCCGAAGCCAATCAGTCCAAATAGGACAGGACAAATCGAATATGAACTGACTGGCTTTGAACGCTCTCCCGGTGTGAAAGATGATTCGCTGTTTAATAGAAAACAGGAGAAGGTCCATGAACAAGGGCTATTACCAGATAGACGAAAGGAGCTTGAGGACGCACAGATGGTTGAATCCAGTAACGATGGACATCCAATGCAAGAACCTGAGTTTGGGCAGGACCGGGTGGAAACAACTGAGGTGACAATCAAGCAGAAATATCACGAAACAGGACTGATTGGACTTGAGGAAGAATCAAGGGACATGGAAGGCGCTCCCAACGCCCTTTTAATTGAATCCGAGGTACTGCATGACGGAGAACGTGAAAATCAACACAAAGAACAAACAGGAGCAGAATTTTCACTTGATCACGAAAACCATGAAGAGGCAATACAACCGATCGGAAGCAGACCAGTTCCGGAGGCTGAATCGAAAGAGCAGCACCAAACAAGATATCCAGTAGAACAAAACAAGGAAATCAC
Source organism: Bacillus sp. REN3 (assembly GCF_017912555.1). Taxonomy (GTDB): domain Bacteria; phylum Bacillota; class Bacilli; order Bacillales; family Cytobacillaceae; genus Mesobacillus. Next base: position 94,270 of record NZ_JAERSD010000005.1, read on the forward strand.
GGGAAGACCATCGCCGGAAGATAGTGTGATGCCTGAAAATGATGAAGAAACCCGCCACCAGGCAAATAGTGAAGAGGAATCTGGTCGTTGGCAAGCAGAAAATAAGGTTGAAGCCGGGAACGAGCAGGAAATCGTTGCTGCCGGAGATGCTGCCAATGAAGCAAAAGCAAAGGGTAGAGGGGAAGGAACCGGAATTCCTGGACCGGAGGATGAAAGACAAGCAAGGCAGGTCCAGCCAAGAAGGCAGCTGCCATTCAATGTGCTTATGCTAAAGCAGGACAAGAAAAAATGGGAAGCACGAAATATGGCAAGAGCAAACACTTCTCCCGGTCAAGAAAGAATGAGGGAGACCTTGACTGACCATTCTGGCAATCAGCTTTCACGTGAGAGACAGACCGCAAATAACGACGAAACGACGGCCAAGGGAGATAGTGGAGAAAAGCAACACGTTCAGACAATGGTCCAGGAGGAAACTCCATACGCACCCGCAGAGGGTTCCATTGCGGAAAAAAATGCAGGGTCAGCCAACCTCCCAGGAGTTGAACACCGGGATGAATATGAGTTTCCCCCATTGGATTTGCTGAATCCGCCAGTTTTTAAGGAACCTGATCCTAGCTGGCTTTCTGAGCAGGAACAGATGCTGAATGAAACCTTGAAGAATTTCAATGTTGGAGCAAAAGTAGTGAACATGACCCAGGGTCCATCCGTCACCCGATTTGAATTGAAGCCTGAACCAGGCGTCAAGGTCAATAAAATTACGAATCTGTCAGATGACATAAAATTAAGCCTTGCTGCCAAAGATATAAGAATTGAAGCACCGATTCCCGGAAAGCATACAATCGGGATCGAGGTCCCGAACCATTCAAGCCGGCCGGTTTTGTTAAGCGAGATTTTGCAGACTGGCAGCTTCCTTGAACAGAAATCGCCATTATCCGTCGCTCTGGGCCTTGATATCGAAGGCAAGCCGATCATCACGGACTTGAAAAAGATGCCCCACGGCCTGATTGCCGGGGCTACCGGTTCAGGGAAAAGTGTTTGCATCAATACGATGCTGGTCAGCTTGCTGTATAAAGCCCATCCGGATGATGTCAAACTTTTGCTGATCGATCCGAAAATGGTTGAGCTGGCACCATACAACCAAATCCCTCATCTTGTCAGCCCAGTCATCACAGATGTGAAAGCCGCTACAGCTTCACTTAAATGGGCAGTAGAGGAGATGGAACGCCGCTATGAACTGTTTGCCCACTCAGGGGTGCGTGACATCAGCAGATTCAATGAACTCGCCATCAAACATCGGCGGTTTGCTGAAAAGCTTCCTTATATCGTGATTGTTATCGATGAACTAGCTGATTTAATGATGATGGCGCCAGGCGACGTAGAGGAAGCGATTTGCCGGATTGCCCAAAAAGCGCGTGCTTGCGGCATCCATTTGATCATTGCGACACAGCGGCCGTCTGTTGATGTCATTACAGGCTTAATCAAGGCGAATGTCCCTACGCGGATTGCATTCTCCGTGTCTTCCCAGGTTGATTCGAGAACCATCATTGACATCAGCGGAGCAGAAAAATTGCTGGGGCGCGGGGATATGCTTTTCCTTGAAAACGGTTCTTCAAAACCGTTCCGTCTCCAGGGTACGTTCGTTACTGACAGTGAAATCGATGATATTGTGGCATTCGTCAGGGACCAGCGGGAGCCTGAATACTTATTCGAGCAGGAAGAACTGCTTAGAAAAGCCCAGGTTACGGAGGAAGAGGATGAACTATTCTATGAAGCCTGCGAGTTTGTCGTCGTGCAGGGCGGAGCATCTACATCCAGTGTCCAACGCCGTTTTAAAATCGGCTATAACAGGGCTGCCAGATTGATTGAAATGATGGAACAGCACGGATTCATTTCAGAAGGGAAGGGCAGCAAACCTAGGGATGTCCTGATTACTGTTTCCGACCTTGAGTCCATCAGGGAGACTAGTACATTCATTTAAAAAGTGTTATTCTTTATTTATGTGTGTAAAATAAGGATAAATGCCTAAAGACCCTGAAAGGGCAGATGTTGAAGGAGCTTTTTGGATGAAAGAGATCGAATTGAAGATGCAGGGGAAAATCAGCCGTTTGACGAACAATACGTTCAAATTTGATGAGAGAATCAGAGATGGCTGGTTTTCTGCTGTATATTTCCTTAAGACACAAGAACTTGTGAAGAAATACCATGAAAATAACATTGTCACGATGCAATTTTTTCAAAAGGATGAAGCGGTGCTCTGCGGGACGGATGAAGTCATCGCGCTGATCCAGACATTTGCTGATAATCCTAAGGAACTGGAAATCTATTCACTCAAGGATGGCGATAAAATCATGCCGTTCGAAACGGTCCTGACGGTTACCGGGCCTTATCAGAATTTCGGTTACCTCGAGGGGATCATCGATGGCATCCTTGCAAGAAGGACGTCTGTTGCAACGAATGTTTATAATGTTGTCAAGGCTGCCAGCTATTCAGGAAAGCAGAAGCCGGTTATTTTCATGGGTGACAGAGACGATCACTATACTACCCAGGCTGGCGATGGTTATGCTGCTTACATCGGCGGCGCCACTGCCCAGGCGACCCATGCGATGAATGAATGGTGGGGCAAACAGGGAATGGGAACGATGCCACATGCATTGGTCCAAGTTTTCAATGGCGATATCGTTGCGGCCACCGAGGCGTACCATGAAACCTTCCCGAATGATGAATTGATTGCCCTTGTCGATTATAACAATGACGCCATCACCGATTCGCTGAAGGTTGCAAGGGCCTTCGGGAAGAAATTGAAGGGAATCCGTGTCGATACTTCACGAACGTTGATTGATCAATATTTCTTACGTAACCAGCACCTACTTGGCACCTTTGACCCGCGGGGCGTGAACGCCGAGTTGATTTTCGCTTTGCGGAAAGCCCTGGACGATGAAGGATTTCGCCATGTGAAAATTGTTGTAAGCGGCGGTTTTAGTGAGCAGAGAATCCTTGAATTCGAAAAGCAAAATGTACCAGTTGATATGTATGGGGTTGGCGGGAGCCTGTTGAAGCTGAAAATCGGCTTCACCGGAGACAATGTCATGCTTAATGGCAAGAATCAGGCCAAATCAGGCCGCAAGTACAGGCCGAATCCGCGTCTGGAAAAAGTTGAGTTATAACATCGGACTTTTATAGGTTGCAATAAAACTCATTTAAGTTTAAACTCCCCATAATAGGGGAAATAGAAGATTTGCGCAGGTTTTCGCCAGGGTCTTGCTTTGTGCGTTATATAAAATAAGTAGTTTCACACTAAAATTGTAAAGAAGATAGATAAAAGAAGATTTGTTCATGCGGCTCGACAGCAAAGTGGCACCATGCCTTGAGCTGTCCTTCCCGCGTGAGCAAAATAGCATATCTGTCATATACTGTGTTACATACAGACGTTGTTGGAGGTTCTTTATATGACTATTTACCATTTTGTAGGTATAAAGGGGTCTGGAATGAGTGCGCTGGCTCAAGTTCTCCATGATATGGACTATCAAGTGCAGGGCTCCGATTACGAAAAGCACTTCTTTACCCAGGTTGCCCTTGAGAGATCCGGAATAAAGATCCTTCCGTTCAATAAGGAAAATATCAAGCCCGGAATGACCATCATTGCCGGGAACGCCTATCCGGACACTCATGAGGAAATCCAGGAGGCAATGAAGCTCGGATTGCCGATTGTAAGGTACCACCGGTTCCTGGGTGATTTCATGCAGAATTTCACAAGCGTCGCGGTGACAGGCGCACATGGGAAAACTTCCACCACTGGATTGATGGCACACGTGATGAGAGGGGCCAAGCCAACCTCCTACCTGATTGGAGATGGGACCGGAAAAGGCGATCGCGATGCTGAATATTTCGTGTTCGAGGCTTGCGAATATCGCCGCCATTTCCTTTCTTATTTTCCTGATTATGCAATCATGACAAATATCGATTTCGACCATCCGGATTATTTTGCGAATATCGAAGATGTTTTTTCTGCATTCCAGGAAATGGCATGGCAAGTGAAAAAGGGCATTTTTGCCTGCGGGGATGACGAACAGCTGCAAAAAATCCAGGCGAAAGTGCCTGTCGTTTTTTACGGATTTGGCGAAGAGAATGATTTCCAGGCAAGGAATGTCGTCAAATCCACCGAGGGTACCACCTTCGATGTTTTTGTCAGGAATACGTTCTATAGTTCATTCTCAATCCCAGCATACGGAGACCATAATGTGTTGAACTCCCTTGCGGTCATTGCGCTTTGCCATTATGAAAACATCGATTCGAAAGTAATCTCTGAACAGCTTCAAACATTCGAAGGAGTAAAGAGGAGATTCACTGAAAAGAAGGTTGCAAACCAGATCATCATTGATGATTATGCGCATCACCCTACGGAAATCAAAGCGACCATTGAAGCAGCCAAGCAAAAATATCCAGATCGGGAAATCATTGCTGTCTTCCAGCCCCACACTTTCACAAGGACCCAGGCATTTTTGCAGGAGTTTGCCGAAAGCCTGAACAAAGCGGATAAAGTCTATTTGTGCGAAATCTTTGGTTCAGCACGTGAAAACCATGGGAAGCTAACGATTGCAGACCTGGAAGAAAAAATAGATAATGCAGAACTGATGGCAGAGCAAGATACCTCTGTCCTAAAAGAACACGAAGACGGTGTCATCCTGTTCATGGGGGCCGGGGATATCCAAAAGTTCCAGGAGGCGTACGAAGAGCAGCTGCAGTCATGAATGAGAATGGGATGCGGATCCAAAAAAACAGGTGAAATAACATACTGAAACACAGTTCGTTTAACACCATAAAAAACAGTTGGAATAAGCAAACAAAACAGAACGCTTGGATTTTCAAGCGTTCTGTTTTGTTTATGCCTTTTTCAATAAAGCTACCTTTCGTTCCTTTGCGATTTGGCCTGCTCATTAGTATGTTATTTCAGTATGTTCCCACACATAAACGAAACATTTAGGATCAGACCCGCCTCCCTTTTTATAATATATGAATGTTAAGTCTTGACCTGGATAATCATGCTGCTCCCACGGAAACTAGCCTAGCCTTCCGATAGTTATGAATTTTTCAGCCGCGTTTCTTGACATGCCCTGGAGTTCGTTGGTTAAGAAGCTGCCAGTTTTGAGGGCGTTGTCTGCAGCCTCTTATTATTTCAGGTTTTCAGGATTCAATCCTTCGAGCTCAGGAATGACGAAGCGGCCGTCCTTCCGGATCAGGACGCCGTCAAAGTGAATTTCCCCGCCGCCATATTCAGGGCGCTGGATGTTGACCATATCCCAGTGGATGTTGGAATGGTTGCCGTTGAAGGCATCATCATAACACTGGCCAGGGGTGAAGTGGAAGCTACCATCGATTTTCTCGTCAAACAAAATATCTTGCATCGGGTGAAGGATGTATGGGTTCACGCCAATGGCGAACTCACCAATGTAACGGGCCCCTTCATCCGTATCAAAAATCTTATTGATCCTCTCGCTGTCATTCGCTTCTGCTTCAATGATTTTTCCGTCCTTGAATGTCAGTTTCACATTTTCAAAAGTGAAGCCCTGATAAGGGGAAGGGGTATTATATGTAATCACGCCGTTAACAGAATCACGCACCGGGGCAGTATACACTTCGCCGTCGGGAATATTCAGTTCACCAGCGCATTTGATTGCCGGAATGTCTTTGATTGAAAAAGTCAAATCCGTCCCCGGGCCAGTAATCCTTACTTTATCCGTGCGATTCATCAGTTCCACAAGGCTATCCATCGCCATGTCCATTTTCCCGTAATCCAGATTGCATACATCGAAGTAGAAATTTTCGAATGCTTCCGTGCTCATTTTGGCCAATTGGGCCATCGCCGGATTCGGGTAGCGAAGGACAACCCATTTTGTTTTCGGGACGCGGATTTCTCTATGGACTTTCTTGCCAACCGTATTGCCATGGATTCTCATTTTATCTGCCGGTACGTCAGCATGCTCATTGATATTGTCGCCAGAGCGGAGGCCGATGTAAGCATCCATTTTGCTCATCACGTTCGCTTCGAAATCTGCCAGCATCTCGAATTGCTCTTCCTGTGCCCCCATTAGCAGGGCGCGGTCTACCTGCTGGTCTTTCAGCGAAACAAACGGATAGCCTCCTGCGGCGTATGCTTCTTTGACCAGCGCGGTAACAAGCTCTCGTTGGAGCCCGAAGTTTTCAATCAGGATTTTTTCGCCTTTTTTCAACTTTACCGAGTAGTTGATTAAATTTTTGGCCAGTGTCTGGATTCGCGGATCTTTCATGATCATCACTCCTAGGAATCTAAAAATTTGACATATATCCATATTGTAACCGAAATGCCTGTGGCATGCAGAAAGTTATTCATTTTTCAAGAAGGAATAAGAGTCTATTATATTGAAATACTTATTGGACAAGACTGGTTTACGTACCTATCTGGGGGGTAAAATGTACATATGCTAAACGGAGGTGTATAGAGTGGAAATTATTTTGTACTTAAGTGTTGCTGTAATAGCAATTGCCTTTTTAGTGCTGGTGGTGGCACTGTCAAAAACATTGAAATCATTGCAAACAACATTGGACAGTGTTTCAGGCACACTTGATGGCCTGGAAAAGCAACTTGACGGAGTGACTCGCGAAACAACCGAGCTCCTGCATAAAACGAACAACTTGGCAGATGACATCTCACGAAAATCCGAAAGCCTTAACAGTGTCATTGTTGCGGTGAAGGATGTAGGGAATTCCGTGCAAAGATTCAACCAAACAATCCATAATGTCCATTCGCTGGTTGACCAGCAAATTGACAGGAACAAGGATAAAATATCCCAGATTGTCCAGTGGAGCAACGTCTTCCTTGAATTAAAGGAAAAATGGAAGTCAAAAAAAACAGTCCAGATTGACCACCAGATGGAAAGCGGGGAAACGGTGGTCAGACAGAAGGAAAAAGCGGAGTATTAATGAAAGGTGGAGATAAATATGCCAGTAAGAGAGCAAAATCATTATGATGCAAAAGGTTCAGTGAGGGAAAACAGCAACTCAAAGGACTTTGTCACAGGAGCGATTGTTGGGGGAATTGCCGGTGCGCTTGCAGCCTTGCTGCTTGCTCCTAAATCCGGAAGAGAGCTGAGAGGAAGCTTGAATGAACAAACTGTCACCCTCAAAGACAAAGGATCCGAGCTTGCGAGTGTCGCAATGGACAAGGCAGGTGCATTAAAAGAAACGGTGACACAGCAGTCTTCCACACTGATCAATAAAGTGAAGGACATGAAAACCCAGCCAAAAGACGAAGCCTCACAAACAGCAGAAGATGGTCTGACTGAAGATGAGCTTCAGGAAATACCAACCTCAATGGCTGAAACAAGCTCGATGAATAATACCAGAACGGCTGCTGGAGATGAAGTCCAGAAAAAGCTTGAAGAAACACAAAAAGCTTTTGACGACACGGAAAGCAAATTGAATCAGTAAGTTTGTCTAATAAACGGTGAAGTGGTAAGATTACTTCACCGTTTATTTTTTTCAAAAGGAGATCAAGTCAATGAAAAAAATCGATTCCATTGAAAAGTTCAATCAGCTGGTGGATTCCGGGGAGACATTTTACATGCTTAAGCATAGCACGACTTGTCCAATCAGCCAGGCAGGATTTGATGAATTCTCAAAGTTTGGGAGAAGCAGCGGTGAACCTTGCTATTTCCTGACAGTCCAGGATTCGAGGAATCTTTCAAACCATATCGAAGAGAAGTTCCATATTAAGCATGAATCACCACAGGCCATCATGTTCGTCAATTCCGATGTAGCCTGGCATGCATCTCATTTCAAAATCACCGCCAAAAGCCTTGACGCGGCCAGGGAAGAAAACTCAAAATAAAATATCAGTTGCGGGATAGCGCACTGAAAGCGGTCTTCCTGGTACCGTAAAATTTAAAAAACCGAGTTCATTCCATCGTTACTGAATGAACTCGGTTTTTTTCCAACAATGCATTCGCTTTTAACAGTATTTGCCCCCAGCAGTTACGGATTGAGTGGCTCTAGGTGGATTGCTGGCTCCAACTGCAGAAACAACTCAAAGGAATAACACGCTGCGTCAAGCGCCCAGAAGGTCCCTGGCCGCAGGTGGAAAGCGAGTCGAAAGCAAGGCTGTTTAGCAAGATTCATAACCTTGAGATGTTTTTCGGTGATATGGATGTTTTGTTCTATCTTTTTCGTAAGCAAGAGGTTTTTAAAATCATATTCTTGTTGGAAAGGGCGTATGTGTGCTGGTATTGAGTACAGCAAAATGCTTTATTGCTTAAAAGCGTTTAATTATTAAAGAAAAATAGCGTGACAATTGAAATTAATTCAGATATAATTACTTTTATTACAAAAAACATTGCTGTCACTGCAAAACTGATTCAGGAAAGAATCTGAAGTATACAGCTGTTGTTGGAAGAGAACGATATTCTTCTTCGAGTGCGATGTTGAGGATTGGGGCTAAAATGATTTCCGAAAGGGTGGGACGGGAAAATGAGCAAGAATCTAGACCAGCTAAGAAACCGTGTGGATGAATTGAACCTGGAGTTATTGTCCTTGATTAATGAAAGGGCGATGGTAGTCCAGGAAATCGGCAAAGCAAAAGAAACTCAGGGCGTATATCGTTATGACCCTGTCCGCGAAAGAGAAATGCTTGATTTGATCAAGGAAAATAATCACGGTCCATTTGAAAATTCGACGATTGAACATATTTTTAAGGAAATTTTCAAAGCGGGTCTCGAAATGCAGTCGGATGACCATCGCAAGGCACTTCTTGTATCGAGAAAGAAAAAGCCTGAGGACACAGTCATTGAGATCAAGGGCGAGAAAATCGGATCAGGGAATCCAAGCTTCGTGTTCGGCCCATGCTCGGTTGAATCGTATGAACAGGTTGCGACCGTTGCGGAAGCAATAAAAGCGAAAGGCTTCAAGCTGCTTAGAGGCGGCGCATTTAAGCCAAGGACTTCGCCATATGATTTCCAGGGACTTGGACTTGAAGGTTTGAAAATTTTAAAAAGAGTCGCCGATGAATATGATTTAGCGGTCATCAGTGAAATCGTCAACCCGGCGGATATAGAGACTGCAGTTGAGTACCTTGATGTCATCCAGATAGGTGCAAGGAATATGCAGAACTTCGAATTGCTCAAGGCGGCAGGTGCAGTGAATAAGCCAATCCTGTTGAAACGGGGGCTTGCGGCAACGATTGAGGAATTCATCAACGCTGCTGAGTACATCATGTCACAGGGAAATGGCCAAATCATTCTTTGTGAGCGCGGAATCCGGACATATGAGCGGGCAACGAGGAATACCCTTGATATATCAGCAGTGCCAATTTTAAAGAAGGAGACACACTTGCCGGTGATGGTCGATGTCACCCATTCCACAGGCAGAAGGGACCTTCTGCTGCCAGCAGCTAAAGCAGCATTGGCAATCGGTGCGGATGGAGTGATGGCTGAGGTGCATCCAGATCCGGCGGTAGCCCTTTCCGACAATGCCCAGCAAATGGACTTGAAGCAATTCGATGAATTTTTGGCAGGCTTGAAATCAACACCCTTTGTAAGGATATAAAATCGGCTTTGAACCTTCCTCTACGGAGGAAGGTTTTTCTGTTACATTGCCATTTTCCGATCCGGACAAGATTTTTACGTAAAAATGTCGAGAAAATGAGCCCTTCAGATTGCGGGATTTGTGTGGATATCGTATGATTAATAACATAATTATACTTGTACAAAAAATCACAAACTAAAATGATTACGGATGCAGCACTTGCTGTAAACTAAAACAATAAATCCCGTTAAAAAGCTGAAGGAGTGGAATAGATGAATATTACTATTTATGATGTGGCCAGGGAAGCCAACGTTTCTATGGCAACGGTTTCACGTGTGGTGAATGGAAATCCGAATGTCAAGCCTGCAACCAGGAAGAAGGTAATGGAGGTTATCGACCGTCTCGGATACCGTCCAAATGCCGTTGCACGCGGGCTTGCGAGCAAGAAGACAACGACTGTAGGGGTCATTATCCCAGATATCTCCAGTCCGTTCTTCGCCGAGCTGGCCAGGGGGATCGAAGATATTGCAACGATGTATAAATACAATATCATCCTCAGCAACTCAGACCAGAACATTGAAAAAGAATTGCACCTTTTGAATACGATGCTTGGGAAACAAGTGGATGGAATCGTGTTCATGGGCGGGAACATTCAAAAAGAACATGTTGAAGAATTCAAAAAGTCACCTGTTCCAATTGTCCTTGCCGGATCCATCGAGGAGTCAGGAGAAATCCCATCAGTCAATATCGATTATGAACAAGCAACATTCGATGCTGTTTCTGAATTTCTTGAAAAAGGGCATAAAGAGATAGCCTTTGTGATTGGACCTTTGCGGGAACCGATCAACAAGGACAAAAAGCTTGCTGGCTACAAGCGCGCCTTGAAAGATGCCGGTATCGAGTACAATGAAGAACTGGTCATCGAGGGGGATTATACGTATGATTCCGGCCTTGAAGCCATCGAAAGGATCATCGAGCTTGATAAGAAGCCAACCGCGATTCTCGTTGGTTCAGATGAAATGGCTCTTGGCGTGGTCCATGGCGCATCTGATGTAGGCTTTAATGTACCGGATGATTTCGAGGTCATTGCATCAGATAATACAAGACTAGCGCTGATGGTCCGTCCACAGCTGACTACTATTGTCCAGCCGTTATATGATATCGGCGCAGTGGCGATGCGCCTGCTGACAAAATACATGAACAAAGAAAATGTCGAAGAAAACATCGTTATCCTGCCGCACAGGATTGAAAGCAGGAAGTCAACGAAGTGAATGTTGAAGAAGGCCGGACAGGTTGCTGTCCAGCCTTTTTATATTGTTTCAGACTTCTTGCTGTTGCGGATTGGGTAGAGTGCTTTCTCGACTGTCTGGGCATTTTTCTCGCTGATTTCCTGTTTTCTAGGAATGGGAGCATAGAGGCCATCCGGGTCGTCCCAGCCAGTCGGGAGCTCAACTGATGTCTCTTCCTTCCAGGCATCCAGCCATGATTGTGGCAAGCTTCCATAACAGTTTGAGTTTTCAGTCATTTCCAGCCAGATCAGTGACCATGCACGCGGAACCACGCGCCAGATGTCATAGCCTCCGCCGCCAACAGCAATCCACTTGCCATCACAGTATTCATGGGCAATTTCATGGGCCAGCCGTGGGATTTCCCTAAAGATGCCCATTGTTGCCGATAAGTGGGTCAGCGGGTCAAAATAATGCGCATCGGCGCCATTTTGTGTAAGAATGACATCTGGCTTGAAGAATTCAGCTACTTCTGTCAGCGCTGTTTTATAAGCGTGTAGCCATGATTCATCCTCAGTGAATGCATCGACAGGCACGTTGAAAGAAAATCCGTAGCCTTTTCCCTGGCCGCGTTCATTCACATTTCCTGTTCCTGGGAACAGGTAGCGTCCAGTTTCATGGATAGACAACGTACAAACATTAGGGTCATCATAGAAAGACCACTGTACGCCATCGCCATGATGGGCATCTGTATCTACATACAAGACTCTCGCGCCATACTTTTCCTGAAGGTATTTGATGGCGACTGAACTGTCGTTATAGATGCAAAAGCCCGATGCCTTGCCTCTAAAGCCATGGTGCAAGCCGCCTCCAAGGTGAAGGGCATGGCGTGCCTTTCCTGTCATGACATAATCGACAGCTGTCAGCGTGCCCCCCACCAGCAGCGCGCTTGCTTCATGCATATTCGGGAAAATGGGCGTATCCTCCGTCCCAAGACCATAGCCCTCAGCAGCATCGCCCTTTAGCTTGCCATGGCCAGCCATCTTCACGGCATTCACATAATTCGGGTCATGGATAAGGAAGAGCTCCTCATCCGTAGCCATTCGCGGAGCGACGATCTGTTTGTCATCTATTGCCTCGATTTTTTTCAGCAAATCCAAAGTAAGCTTCAACCGCATTTGATTGAAAGGATGATGGTTGCTGAATCGGTAATTCAGCAGTTCTTCGGAAAAAACAAAAACAGAGGGGTCGCTCATGATGAAACCCCCGGAAGATTCGGCCACAATACTTGATGTCCGGCTTTCTTCAGATCCTCGATCACCGCGATCGGATTCATGGTCTGAAGCCTTACCACAAGGATTTTGTAACGATCATCCTTTTTATCAGGGTAAACAAGCACGCTCAGTATATTAGCTTTTCTCATGCTGATGACAGTCGCGATTTCACATAGTATCCCTGCCTTATTCGGAACTCTAACTTCGATTTGCGACCCCGGCTGATGGGCTCCAGTCAGTTCAACTAGTGTATGCAGCAAGTCTGTCTCGGTCACGATACCGACGAGCTTCTTATCCTTGATGATCGGCAGGCAGCTAATATTGTGCTCATAAAAGATCGCGGAAATCTCCTCGACGAAGTCAAGAGGATGGCCGGTGATCACTTTAGTAGTCATGATGGATTCAATAGGCCTTTCGAGGGATTCCTTATGCTCGTCCCAGTGGAAGATGGAAGGGGCGGCGTCCTTTATATCGCGGTCTGAAACCAGCCCGATGACGGCATGGTCTTGATCAATGATCGGAATATGCCGTATTTTCTTATCTGCCATCACTTTGATCGCTTTTGCAATCGAGTCTTCAGGAAAAAGCACGGTTACATCCTTTTTCATTATCTCATCAACGATCATATGCTTTCCTCCTTGAATGATAAGCCATCTGTCATGTTGACTGGTGATAGGTTTAATACATGAATCGGTTCATGAAGCGCAGTTGGTCAAATTTCTGGATGGACTCGGTCGGCACTCTTTTCCCGATTCTGGCCATCAGGCAATTTGCCGGGTGAGAACTGATCTCAGGATCATCGGTTGCATACCAGACGAGTCCGCCTGCATTCATCATCTTCTCCATAATCTTCCGATATTCCCAGACATTCAGTCCGGTGCCTTTCAAATCCCAGTGCCAGTAATATTCCGTCGTGATGATAATGTAGTCCTCCATGACATCATCCATCATTGAAACAATCAGCAGATTCTTGCCGACAGAGCAGCCGCGGAACTCGGGTATTACCTCGATCGCCCCAAGTTCGATTAAATCTTCCATTTTGCCTTCGGACCAGCGTTCAAGCGGATCTGGATAAAGGAATGTGACATACCCGACAATCACGTGCCCTGATCGGGCCACGATGATCCTTCCTTCAGGCAGGCCGGCAATTTCAATCAATGCCTTGTGCTGCTGGGCGGGAGGGCGGAAAGCTACCAGGTCTTTATGGAATTCGTAGCTTGCCAATTTTTCGGGAGAAATGGGGCCTTCAATGATTAGACGGCCATGGGGAGTTTTCAGTTCTTTTGCATTATAAGTTTTCTTGTGTTCCATTCGGTCACCACCCGTCAACAATTCAAAACGTCAACTCTATTATACATAAAATGCAGCAAAGAAAAGCGCTTTCACAAAATTTTCTGTTTTATTAAATGGATTTCCAGCTTAGCAGCTGATGGCTGACGAATATTTTAAAAATTGAGAAAAGAAGATTTTTATACTATAATGTATTTTAAATCAAAATTTCAAGGGGGATGGATATATGAAAGTGGAAGCGCTGCCAGTTACACAAGGGGATTATAATTTGAAAAATTACCAGGAGCTTCAAGGCCAGTTTGACTGGAAAGCTGCCGAAAAGGAATTTTCCTGGCATGATACCGGCAGGGTGAATATGGCATATGAAGCAATCGACCGCCATGCGGAAGGCTCCAGGAAAAATAAAATCGCATTGTATTATCAAGATGGGACCCGCAAAGAAAAATATACCTTCAAGGAAATGAAGGAGCTCTCCAATAAAGCGGGAAATGTATTCAAAACATATGCAGACGTCGAAAAAGGGGATCGCGTCTTTATTTTTATGCCACGTTCACCGGAGCTTTATTTTGCCATTCTGGGAGCAATCAAGCTTGGTGCGATTGTCGGCCCTTTGTTCGAAGCCTTTATGGAGGGCGCGGTTCGGGACAGGCTTGAAGATAGCGGAGCGAAAGTGCTGGTTACGACCCCTGAGCTTCTCGAAAGGGTGCCTGCCGACCAGCTTCCGGAATTGAAGCATATCCTTCTCGTAGGTGATAACCTTGAGGACAGAGAGGAATACATCGACTTCAAGAAGAAACTTGCCGAAGCAAGCAACAAGCTTGATATCGAATGGGTAGAGCGCACAGATGGATTGATTCTCCATTATACATCCGGTTCGACTGGAAGGCCGAAAGGTGTCCTCCATGTCCATAATGCGATGATTCAGCAATACATGACAGCTAAATGGGTCCTTGATCTGAAAGAAGACGATGTCTATTGGTGCACAGCTGATCCAGGCTGGGTTACAGGAACGGCCTACGGGATTTTCGCTCCATGGCTGACGGGAACTTCCAATGTCGTCATTGGCGGTCGATTCAATCCTGAGACATGGTACAAGATGATCGCAGATTACGGAGTAACTGTTTGGTATAGTGCACCAACGGCATTCAGGATGCTGATGGGCGCAGGCGATGAAATCGTGAAGAAATTCGACCTTAGCTCACTTCGCCACATTCTTAGCGTAGGCGAGCCGCTGAATCCTGAGGTTGTCCGCTGGGGCATGAAGGTGTTCAACCTGCGAATTCATGACACTTGGTGGATGACAGAGACCGGTGCACAGCTGATTTGCAACTATCCGTGCCTTGAGATCAAGCCTGGTTCAATGGGCAAGCCAATTCCAGGAGTAAAAGCAGCGATTGTAGATGACCAGGGCAATGAGCTGCCTCCTTACAGAATGGGGAACCTGGCGATCAAGAAAGGCTGGCCGGCGATGATGCATGCCATCTGGAACAATCCGCAAAAATATGAATCTTATTTCATGCCTGGAGACTGGTATGTTTCCGGGGATTCAGCTTACATGGATGAAGACGGCTATTTCTGGTTCCAGGGAAGAGTCGATGATGTTATCATGACTTCCGGCGAGCGCGTCGGTCCGTTCGAAGTCGAAAGCAAGCTGGTAGAGCATCCGGCAGTAGCTGAGGCGGGTGTCATTGGAAAGCCTGACCCAGTACGCGGGGAAATCATCAAAGCGTTCATTGCTTTACGGGATGGCTACGAGCAATCGGACGAGTTGATTGAGGAAATCCGTCAATTCGTTAAAAAAGGCTTGGCAGCCCACGCAGCACCGCGGGAAATTGAGTTCCGCGATAAACTGCCAAAGACACGAAGCGGTAAAATCATGCGCCGTGTCCTTAAAGCATGGGAACTTGATCTTCCTACAGGAGACCTGTCAACAATGGAAGAATAATAGAAGATTGGAAAAAGAGCGCAAACGTTGAAAATTTGTGCTCTTTTTCCATGAATAGGGTATTCTTAATTCAGTCATTGATGAACCATTCCACGTGGGGAGAGCTGGACCTTTTCTTTTTCATGGATAGTGTTTAAAAAAGGAAACCGCATCCTCGTTGATGCGGTTTCCTTTCTTATGATAAATTATGTTTCGTTTTGTTCTCCATCCCCATTTGTGCCGCCGTCACCAGGAGGCGGGTCCTGTGGTTTGGGGTTTTGTGGCTTAGGGTCCGATGGCGGATCCTTAGGCTTCGGGTCTGTTGTCTTCGGTTTATCCGGCTTTTGCCCATCTTTTTTTGGATCTTCAGCAGGCTTTCCAATCTGGATGACATTAGATGGAGCCGATTCCTTTCCGGCAATGTCAACGGCGGTTACATGGTAAGAACCATTTCCTCCTTTGAAGGATAAAGCCGCTCCCGCTTTGATGCTGCCGACTTTTTTATTGCCGCTATAGATCCTGTAGCCAATTAC
The DNA here is from genome assembly GCF_017912555.1 of Bacillus sp. REN3. GTDB lineage: Bacteria > Bacillota > Bacilli > Bacillales > Cytobacillaceae > Mesobacillus. The sequence continues at coordinate 110,069 of NZ_JAERSD010000005.1, forward strand.
ATCTTTTTCAGGGTGTTTGCCCCACGTAATCGTATTACCGGATACCTTGATGCCAGGAGCTGCAGGTGTCTTCCCATTCTCTGTCAGCTTATCATCGGCAGCAAGGATTTTCCCCCACCTGTCTTTGTTCGGGATTAGCTGGGCCGGGTTCCTGATTTTATGTCCAATGATGCTTTCCATGTATTTAGGATTCAGGATTACCCCGGTTTCCGCAAATTCAGCAGGTGTTGAATCAAGTGCGAGGTAGCGCTTGTCGCCCACATAAACGAACTTGCTTTCAACCAGGCTGTCATCCACCTTTGTCGGTGCGTATTTTGCGATGAAGTAATCCGACTCTACAAGGCCAGCCTTGGAACATGCGCTCGAGGGCAGCAGCCCTGAAACAGCGCAAAAGGAACGTTTGACGATTCCGCCAGGCATTTTGAAGCGCTCAGCAGGATCGATTAGGTTAGGATTGACATCATACGCGTCGTTCACTAGATCCGCCCAGATGTATTGGGTTCTCACTCCGTATGAAAGACCTCTGTAATGTCTTTCAAGGGCTTTATTGTGGTCATATCCGAGCCACACGCCAACTGATATGTTTGGATTTGTGGCTACGAACCAGGAATCATAGTAATCATGTCCTGTCCCTGTTTTTCCAGCCCAGTCCGAACTGAACTTCAGCCTGCCTTTTACTGCGGTTGCCGTTCCGCGGTTAATGACGTCACGCATCATATCGATCGTTAAGTACGCTGTTTGCGGACTAAAGACATCGACAGGTTCAGATTTATGCTGGAATAGGACATTGCCCTCTTTATCCACGATTTTCTCAATCAAATAGGCATCGATGAATTTGCCCCCATTGGCGAATGTGCCGAATGCATTGGTGTTCTCCTCAACTGTGACCCCTCCATCAAGTGATCCAATAGAAGTAGATAAGTTCGAGTAATCAACTTTCTTGAGATTCGAGAATCCCATCTTATCCAGGAAGGTTGCGGGTTGCTGGCCAAGGATATTTTTATAGGCAAGAACGGCAGGCACATTATAGGATTTTGTCAGCGCATGTCTCGCCGTTGTCAGTCCGCTGTATCGCATGTCGTAATTGTGCGGCCATGGTTTTCTTGGGCCGTACAGGAAAACCTCGACATCAGGCAAAACGGTACCAGGATGCAGTTTCCCAAGTTCCATGGCTGGTGCATAGACAAGCAATGGTTTCATGGTCGAACCATTTTGCCTTTTTGAATCTGTTGCATGGTTGACCTGGATCCGGTCAAAGTCGCGTCCGCCGACGAAGCTGAGGATCTTTCCTGTCTTATTTTCAATCATGACCGATCCGATTTCGACAGGCTCATTGATGACGATCGTCTGTCCAGGATTGTCCGGGTCAGGTACTACCTGCGGTTTGTCGCTTCCATAGTAGGCGTATTTTTTAGCCGTTTGTTGCTGCTTATCGTATATTTTTTTGTTGATCGTAGAATAAATTTTATAACCGTTCTGCCTAAGGTCCCGATCGGCAAGCGCGAGATACTCTTGTTTCAATACGCTGTCCTTTTCGTAATCCTCTACTTCATAGCCATCGCGCTTTGCAAGGATTTTCGCGAGGATTGTGACTGCCCGTTTCTCGATTTCGAAAGTAAGGAATGGGTATTCCTCAACGGTGTTATCACTTGGGACTTCTTTGACGAAATCCTTGGTGATGTCATAGTTGATCGCTTCCTTGTATTCTTTATCCGTGATGAACCCTGCGCCATGCATTCGTGCCAATACGGTTTTTTGCCTGGTGAGCCCCGGTTCGAGGCCTTTCGGGTCCTTCATAGCGCCGTTGTTGCTGCTGAATGGCGTATAGCCAAATGGGCTCTGAGGAAGGCCGGCGATAAATGCAGCCTGTGGCAGTGTTAGGTCTTTGGCGTCTTTGCCGAAAATGCCTTTTGACGCCGCCTGGACGCCTGCTATATTGCTGCCATTCGCATTCCGGCCAAAGGTGGCGACATTCAAATACGCCTCCAGGATCTCTTTTTTGTCAAAGAATTTCTCCAGCCGCAGGGCCAGGAGAATCTCTTTTGCTTTCCGCTCGAAAGAAATTTCATCCGTCAGAATCTGATTCTTGATGAGCTGCTGTGTCAGCGTGCTCCCCCCTGAGGATGTCGCAGAATTCGTGACCTCTTGGAAAAGCGCGCGCATGATGGCTTTTGGTACGACACCATCATGCTCATAGAAATATTCATCTTCAGTAGCTACGACGGCGTTCATCAGATGCTTGGACACATCTTCAAGCTTAACTTCTTCACGGTAGAGGTCCGTCCTGAGTTTGCCAAGATAAACATTGTCAGCAAAATATAAATCAGAAGTTTCCTCATAGTTGTATATATCTTTCTTCATGCTTTCGTATGGTCTTACTGGTTCATCCTTCACGAGAGACGCAAAATATCCTGCCCCAACGCCACCTGCAAACCCGGCTCCGAGGATCGTGATGATGATCAGTATCAGCACCATGTTCCAGAGAACCTGGTAGGTAATCCTTGCTCCTTTTACGGTTCGTTTATTAGTAAAAAAAGCACCCAAGGATTGCAATCTTTTTTTCCAAGGCTGTTTTTCTTCTTGCATCCATATCATTCCCCCTAAAATCACATACATTATAGCATAAACATGCAAACCGGAATCTTGGAATCCTGAATTTTTCTGAAATTTCATATCGATATTTGACAATTTACATACCTATATGGTAAAAGTATAATATTAACTTAATAGCAGAAAGCTGTGAAGGGAACCAGTAGTTCTTTTGTCACTGTACCAGAAAGCCGGCGGCCGCTGCGAGCCGGCACATACAAAAGGATGAATTACCTCCCTGAGCGCCGATGGCGAACTGGATTTACATAGTAGCATCGGACGGTTTAACCGTTACCTTATTTGAGTGGAAGACAATTTTGTTTTCAAGCCGGGTGGTACCGCGCATTCCTGCGTCCCTGCAATTTTATTGCAGGGGCGCTTTTTGTTTTGTGTACAGCTTCACTGACCTTGTTCGGTGGAATTGAAAATATTGAATGGAGGAAGGATCATGGATTTATTACAGGATTTGCAGTGGCGGGGGATCATCTACCAGCAGACAGATGAAGAAGGCATCAAGGACATTCTTTCGAAGGAAAAAATCTCCCTCTACTGCGGGGTCGACCCAACTGCTGACAGCATGCACATCGGGCACCTTCTGCCTTTCCTTACAATGCGTCGTTTTCAGGAGGCTGGCCATCGTCCGATCGTCCTCGTTGGCGGAGCGACTGGCCTGATTGGGGATCCTAGCGGCAAAAGCGAAGAGCGCAAGCTGCAGACACTGGAGCAGGTCCAGCACAATGTAGAAGGAATCAGGAAGCAGCTTGAACAAATTTTTAATGTTGAAGGCGAAAACGGAGCCATGATGGTCAATAACTATGATTGGGCAGGATCGATGGATATCGTCACATTCCTGCGCGACTTCGGCAAGTATGTCGGTGTCAATTACATGCTTGCGAAAGACACGATTGCTTCAAGGCTCGAAACAGGAATTTCCTTTACTGAATTCACCTACACGATCTTACAGGCTATGGACTTCTATCACTTGTACAAGAACCATGACTGCAAGCTGCAGATTGGCGGAAGTGACCAGTGGGGGAATATCACGACAGGACTCGAACTGATCCGCAAAATAACGGGGGAAGGTTCAAAGGCATACGGTCTGACAATCCCGCTTGTAACGAAAGCGGATGGATCGAAATTCGGCAAGTCAGAAAGCGGCGCTGTATGGCTTGATCCTGAAAAAACATCACCATACGAATTCTATCAGTTCTGGATCAACACAGCGGATGCAGATGTAGTCAAATACCTGAAATACTTCACTTTCCTAAGCAAGGAAGTGATCGAACAGCTTGAACAAGCTGTCAAGGATGAGCCACATTTGCGCCAGGCACAAAAGACACTTGCTGAGGAAATGACCCGCATGATCCACGGCGAGGAATCGCTTCAGCAGGCCATCAAGATCTCTGCCGCTCTTTTCAGCGGGGATGTGAAAGAGCTCTCTGCTGAAGAAATCAAGCAAGGCTTCAAGGATGTCCCTTCTTTTACAGTAGAAGGGAAGGGAGAAACAGGTTTGGTCGATTTGCTGGTTGCTGCGAATATTTCTCCATCCAAACGCCAGGCGCGCGAAGATATCAGCAATGGCGCAGTTTCCCTGAACGGCGATCGCGTGACTGACACTGCTTACGTCTTGAGTGAAGCTGACCGCATTGAAGGCCAGTTCACGATTGTCCGCCGCGGTAAAAAGAAATACTTCTTGATCCAATACTGATTTTTTACAAACAGCCTTCCTGGTGATAGGTCAGGAAGGCTGTTTTTTTGTGCAGAATCAACTTTAACAAAAAAAGCAGGAATTTACCTTTGAACCGTTGAATTTTGAATACACCCTTTTCTATTCCATCAAAAATGCTTATTAGAGATTTCGAACAAACTTTATTTCAACTCCGCATGTCGGGGAAATCCTGTAATGGTGTTCTCCAAAAAAACAATAATAAGGCCGGAGAATGCAAAATGCTGAAAGAACTGGCTGCATTGCTTAGTTTCAGGAAAAAAGGAGATATGGCGTATTCATCTATTAATTTATTGGTTTATGCTTGCTTGACCGATCCTTATATGGATTTTCTTTCTGGTGGGGCAATAAGGAAAAGGAAGTTCAACTTGCGAAGGGGGCATTCATTTTGACCAAGGGGCCTGTTGCTTCATACATTGGTATTCAGAGAGTCCTTTATGACCATTCTTGTGAGGAGAGATAAGGTTGAAACAATTATTGAAAAGAATTGCAGTCATGTTGGCGATGATCTTTGCATTGACATCCTTTCCAATGGGGAACTCATCATTCATGCCAGATACCGTCCGTGGAGTTCAGGCAACAACTCAATATGCGACAACCGCCAATCTCAACCTTCGGACCGGGGCAGGGACAAATTACAAAATTATAACCGTCATCCCAAAAGGAAAACAAGTGACCTTAATCTCAAAGCATGGCGCCTGGTATAAAGTCCGTTATTCTGATAAAACCGGATATGTCAGTTCCAAGTATGTTAAACTGGCCGGGCAAACCTCCAATAAAAACACACCCAATCAGACCATGAAATATAAAACCACTGCTAATTTAAATTTGAGATCTGGTGCAGGAACGAAGTACAAAGTCATCACTGTCATCCCGAAGGGAAAACAGGTGGCCATACTTTCAAAACACGGGGGTTGGTACAGAGTAAGTTTTTCAGGTAAGAAAGGATATGTCAGCTCGCGGTATTTGCTACTGTTAACGAGCGATAATCCAGTCCTAACCGTTAAAAACGGAATCGTGTATGTAGATGGGGTGATTGTGGTCAATAAACGATACGCCCTGCCTTCCACATATAACCCGGGAGAAAGCAAGGAAGCACGGATCGCCATTAACCGGATGGCTGCGGATGCAAAAAAGAAAAAAGCCAGCATCCAAGTGATCAGTGGCTATCGGACCTACGACTATCAGGAAAGGTTGTATAATCGTTATGTTAAACAATACGGAGAAAGGGAAGCATCCAGATTTAGCGCAAGACCCGGCCACAGTGAACACCAGACTGGACTGTCGTTTGACTTTGGCGGACCGAATCGTTCATACTGGCTGAAAGAGTCGTTTGACAGGACCGCGGAAGGAAAATATTTAGCCGCCAATGCGCACCGTTTCGGATTTATTTTGCGCTATCCAAAGGGGAAAGAATCGGTGACTGGATACATGTATGAGCCTTGGCACTTTCGATATGTTGGGGTGGAGCGGGCAACGAAAATATTTAAGAGTGGAAAAACGATGGAGGAACATTACCGCTTTTCTGGAAAGTAGATGAAGAGAATCTGCAAAAAATCAGCTATTCCAAATGAAGCGACCAAAAAGGCGGACAGATTTTTTCAGTAAGCAGCTGTTAAGGCCCGAATTCGCTATTGTGCTAATTTCTGGCCATTTGTTTCGCCTTGATCCTATATAATACGTTAGGATACGTTATTTCCCAGATCCGAACTAAAGTAAAAAGCCCTGGAACCTTGTTTTATCAAGGTTCCAGGGCTTTTAAGATGCTTTGTTCTCCAAGCAGCTTTATTAACGTGAGTAGAATTCAACGATAAGAGATTCGTTGATTTCAGCTGGAAGGTCAGAACGCTCAGGAAGGCGGGTGAAAGTTCCTTCTAGCTTGTCAGCATCGAAAGTCAGGAAGTCAGGCACGAAGTTGTTCACTTCAATTGCTTCCTTCACAACATCAAGGTTACGTGACTTTTCACGAAGGCTGATTGTTTGTCCCGGAGCTAATCGGTAAGACGGGATATCCACACGAGATCCGTCAACAAGGACGTGACCGTGGTTCACCAGCTGGCGAGCTGCACGACGAGTACGTGCAAGGCCAAGGCGGTAAACAAGGTTATCAAGGCGTGATTCAAGAAGAATCATGAAGTTTTCGCCGTGGATGCCAGGCATTTTACCTGCTCTGTCAAACAGGTTGCGGAACTGGCGCTCGTTCACTCCATACATGTGGCGAAGCTTTTGCTTCTCCTGTAACTGCAATCCGTACTCGGATAGTTTTTTACGCTGGTTAGGACCATGTGGACCTGGAGCGTAAGGGCGTTTTTCTAATTCTTTTCCTGTGCCGCTCAGTGAAATTCCAAGACGGCGGGATAGTTTCCAGCTTGGGCCGGTATAACGAGCCATGAATGACTCCTCCTTAGTTTTTATTTTGTAAAATAAAAACAGATTGTGATTCACGAATATGAGTATTTTGTTTTCATGTACCTTCGCCCTAGCAGCAGCGGGTTACGAGATACACCATCAAAATGAATTTGAGGAACAAAATACATCCATAAAGTCGATCACATAGGCTGCGATATTATTTTACACAAAGTGTATTATATAATTTTTCGTTATCATAAGTCAAGGCTATCCCGTCAACTATTTTTATTTTTGAGGATACAGGAACATATATCATACTAATGTCATAGGTCTATGGTATAATAATGGTAATTGTTGTATTTTCTCCAATCTATTCGAACTCAATTATATATGAAAGCGCTGTCGGGAATTTGCTGGACATAGGCGCTGATAATAGGTGATACATAATGGAAAAAATCCCAGAACGAGATACATTGCTTGAAATCAAAGCCAGCCTGCTCGATTTGATTTGCACGGATCGCCATATTTTCTCCTATCGAAAACTGATAACAAAAATGCTTTTTACCTTGAGATCTTATCTGGATATACAAGAAGCCGACTTTTATGGCTGTGTCGAGTGGAAGGAAGGGCTGACCATCGAGGCTACGACCCGGACGTCCGGAGCTGGTTCTATCTTGAACAAGGTTTGTATGGCCATCCAACAGGAAGCAAAAGGTCGTTCTTTCATTAAGAAGCCCCACACCATCCCGGGACTTGAGCATTATGACTTCTTATTCGTGTTCATGGATGACGGCCGTTTCATGGGCTTGATTGGCTTTGAACTGAATGAAGGGCAACCCAGCCGAATGGCATCAGATTTGCTGCTTGAAATGGTTGCTCATGAATGCCTGTCTTTCATCGGGAAGATCCGCAGCCTTTCCCATACACTGTCGGAGGAAAAACGATACCGGCTGCTGTACAGGGTGACGGAAAAGTTTCATTCGACAATGGATATGGATGCCGTGCTTGAAGAAATCATCGCGACATTAAAAGAAGTATATCCATCTTTTATCTATTATTTATTGCTTTCCCACGATCACAAGGGGTATGGAAACCTGCCGGTGAAAGAACTTGACTACGGCGGGGATAATATTACAGCGATGCAATCCTATGTCAGCGGACAAGTCCAGTTCGAGGATTCAATTGTTGAAAAAAATTCAATCATGTATGCTCCGCTCAAAGGGAAACAGGGTGTTTATGGTGTCCTACAGGTCATTGCGACCGATGTGCTTGTCTTTCCGCAGAATGAAGTCGAGTTTATCAAGCTTCTTGCGAACACAGCCGGGGGTGCCCTTGAGAATGCAAAGCTCTATGAGCAGTCAAGAAGGCTGGTCAGCGATCTGCGCCTGATCAACGAAACCTCCCATCAGCTCAATTCCAATTTGCGCCTGTCTGACACGATGAATTTTATTTGCAGGCAGATCATGGATTCTTTTGCAGCCCAGGAAGTGGGCTTCATTGTACTTGATTCAGGGAATGAACCATTCACCGTTCTTCAGGGCAGCACGGATTATTTCTTTTCAAAGGAAGGTTCTGACTGCATCAAGGAGATTGGCATGCGCATACAGCAGGATCAGGAACCGCTGTTCATTGGCGATTATAACGCCGGAAACGCGGAGGGATCTGTGCATTTTCGGTCCGTTATGGGGGTCCCGATGATTCAAAGCGGCATTTTGAAGGGGTTCGCGCTCATATTGCACAGGGATCCTTATCATTTCACCTTTGAGACCTTTAAATTGCTGCAATCGCTCATCCATCATTCGACGCTTGCCTTTACAAACTCCATCCTCCGTGAGGAACTTGAAAAAATGGTCATCACGGACCATTTGACAAAGCTTTATGCCAGGAGTTACCTGGATGAGAGGATGAGCCAGTCCATGCTTGAAGATTCGCAGGGCGCGTTCATCTTGATCGATATCGACGATTTCAAAGGAGTGAACGATAAATACGGGCATCAGGCAGGGGACGAGGTGCTTGTCCAGCTGGCCAGGCATGTTTCCCGGAACATTCGTGGAACCGATATCGGCGCGAGATGGGGCGGGGAAGAAATTGCTGTATATTTGCCGGGGGCGCCTCTTGAGACCGGTGTCTTAATAGCCAACAGGCTAGTCGATCATGTCGAAGAACAGACTGCTCCTAGCATTACGATTTCCTGTGGGGTTTCCGCTTGGGCAAAAGGCCAGGAAGATACAGTGAAAACACTGTTCAAACGGGCTGATCAGGCACTTTACCTTGCAAAAAGCTCAGGCAAGAATAAAGTTGTTGTCCAGACTGAAAGTTTCCACTTTAGCAGCACTCAGGAATGAGTGCTTTTTCTTTTTGGATAGCAAAAAGACTTTCCTATTTTCCAAAAATATCATATGCTGATAATGGGGTTATTGTAAGCGTTTACAACAAAACGGGAGGAATCGTATGGGAGAAAAGAGATTTGAGACAGAAGTGATCCATTCGGGGTACAGCCCCGAAGAATTCAGAGGAAGCCTTGCTCCACCGTTATTCCAGACAAGTACATTTACTTTTGACAGTGCAGAGCAGGGGGCGCGGCGCTTTGCCGGAGAAGAGGAAGGGTTCATTTATTCGCGTCTTGGAAACCCGACTGTCTCCATACTGGAAGAACGGATGGCAGCAATTGAGAAAGGGGAAAAAGCACTCGCGTTCGGATCGGGAATGGCCGCGGTATCGGCGGTCCTTGTCCATTTGACAAAAGCTGGTGACCATATCCTTTGCTCACAAGGTGTTTATGGATGTACATTTGGTTTGCTCCAGTTAATGAAAGATAAATACAATATCAGCCATGATTTTTCGATGATGGCGTCCAAAGAAGAACTATTGGCTGCAATTACCCCTCAAACGGCTTGCATCTACATTGAAACTCCAATCAATCCTACGATGAGGTTAGTGGACCTCAAGATGGTAGCCGAAGTAGCGAAGGAGAAGGGCATTCCGGTGGTTGTCGATAATACCTTCAGTTCGCCCTACCTGCAGAATCCGCTTGAGCTGGGCTGCGATTTCGTCATCCATAGTGCGACGAAATATATTTGCGGGCATGGAGATGTGATCGCAGGCATTGCGATTGGGAGAAAAGATGTGATGTCAGAAATTGCGATGCATACACAAAAGGATATCGGAGGGATCATTTCTCCGTTTGACGCCTGGCTTTTGTTGCGCGGACTGAAAACCCTGCCAGTCAGGATGGACCGCCATTGCGAGAATGCTGAAAAACTTGCGAACTATCTGTCTGGCCATTCGGAGGTCGACGAAATTTTCTACCCGGGAGATCCGAACAATCCGGATTACAGCATCGCAAAGAAACAAATGCGTAAACCAGGAGGGCTGATTGCCTTTACGTTGAAAGGGGACCAGAAGACAGCACAAACCTTCATGAATAAATTGAAGCTGATCAAAATCGCTGTGAGCCTTGGCGATGCCGAGACTTTGATCCAGCACCCGGCAACCATGACCCATGCGGTGGTGCCTAAGGAAGCCAGGGAGAAGATGGGGATCAAGGAAAATATGCTCAGGTTATCTGTCGGGCTTGAGGCATGGGAAGATCTGAAGGACGATTTGGAAGCGGCCTTCGAGTCCGTCAGGAAGGAAAACAGGCAGGAAACAGGAATGGTAAGATAAGTATCGAAAAGCGGCTATCGATTGTGATAGCCGCTTAGCATTTTTTATAGAAATTTCACTAAAACGGAGACAAATTCTTCGAGTTTTTGCTGGTCCAGTTCGTCAAAGCGGTTTTTTTCCGGTGAATCGATGTCCAGTACGCCTATTAATTCCCCTTCTTTTACAATTGGGACAACAATTTCGGATTGTGATGCTGCGTCACATGCGATATGGCCCGGGAATTGGTGGACATCTTCGACCCTGGCAGTTTCCCTTTTAAAAGCAGCTGTCCCGCATACCCCTTTCCCAAGGGGGATCCTGACACAGGCAGGAAGACCCTGGAACGGTCCCAGTACAAGTTCGCCATCCTCATGCAAATAAAATCCAACCCAATTGACCCGGTCAAGAAATTGGTTCAAAAGTGCGGATGCGTTGCTAAGGTTCGCGATTCTATTCTTTTCATCCTCAATCAGTGCCTTCAGCTGCTTGATCAGCAAATCGTAATTTTTATCGCGGCTCTCATTGTATTTTTCGACTATAAACAAGGTTTTTCCCCTTTCATCCTGGAGTTTTACAATTCATTGTATCAAAAAAAGCGGAATAGAGGATAACTTTGTCGAGCTTTTTGTGGAGGGAATCAGGATGCTTTCCAGAAGATAATTTAGAAAGGAACGTAATCGGAAAGCGAGGGACAGGGAGTGAAGAAAAATTCAAAAGCCGCAATCATCGAGGCAGCCATATATTTATTCAATACAAAAGGCTTCAGCGGAACTTCTATCAGGGACATCGCGGCAAAAGCAGATGTGAACGCAGCCAATATCGCTTACTATTTCCAAAACAAGAATGGTCTCTTGGAAAACTGCTTCACCGATTATTTTGAACGTTATCTTGAAGAAATTGAGCATGGTTTTTCGCTGCTGGAATGTGGTGCTGAAATCTGCTTGAAGGCGATGGTCGACAATGTATTGAGGTATCAGTGCGAAAATACCCAATTGACGAGATTCATCTTAAGGGAAATGACGATCGATTCACAGGTCGTGAGAGAAATCATGTCAACCTATCATGTTAAGGAACGCTATTTTTTTAAAAAAGTGCTTGATGCAGGGATTCAGTCAGGGGAGTTCAGGAACATATCGATCCAATATGCCATTTTGCAGCTGAAGGCCTTGTTGTCGATGCCATTCTTGAACATGCATTATGTAACTGAGGTACTGCATGTTCTCCCGCATGAAAAGTATTTTGCTGCAAAGTACAGCAAAGAAATTTCGCTATGGATAAAAGGGACACTGTGCCATCCGCAGGAAAACCTGCTGATGAAAACATGAGGAAGCCTGCTTCGCTTAGGCTTCCTCATGTTTTTTCCGGATTTGCATCCTATCTAATCCCTGGCCAAGTTCCTTGACCTGATGTGCGTCAGAGCCGTATACGAGCTGAATTCCGAGCAGCTTTGCCTTGCCCGCTATCCAATCAGGCGGATATGGTTCACGGCAAAGCGGTTTTGCGGTGCCTGCCCCGTTGTAATCAAGTTCATATTCCCTCCTTGCTATTTCCGTTAATATTTCTGAGACTTCTTCACCCAAGCTTTCCATTAATGGATATTTCAGCTGAAACTTATTTGCTAGCGTGATGTGGCCAATCCTTCCTGGTTTGAAGGTTCCGAGATCGGACTGTACTGATTTCAGCACTGTCAAGTAATAATGTAAATGGAGATTCTTGACTGAACCGTATTGCTCCAACATTGCCCCAAATGTCCCGGGGCTGTAATCAAGACAGTCATATCTCCCATTGGGAAGTTTCAAAAAGTGGACAGACAAAATGGAATCATCAAGGTGGCGGCCATATTCATCAAGGAACGCTTTTGTTTCGCTCTCGAAGCCCTCGATGAAATCCACTTCAAGCCCAAGATTGATTTTGATTCGTCCTTTATAGCTCCGCTTAACTTCTTCAAGTGCAGCAAAATAGCCTTCGAGGTCTTCCAGTCTCATTGCACTATCCATCGATGGTGTCGGATCGGTGAATCCCTTTGGGAGAGGTGCGTGCTCGGCAAAGGTGATTTCCGAATAGCCCAGTTCAAGTGCCCTTTCCACATATGCGCTGATAGGATCCCCTGTCCCATGCGGACAGAATGGTGTATGGACATGGCCATCTTTCATAAAAACACATCCTTTAAGTAAACTGTTGGATAATATCCCGGGAATGTTTTAAGCTTATTTAGAGAGAAAACGTATGAATTCGGATAATTTCAACAAAAAAATTGAAATTAATAGTCAAAAAATGTCGGTAACATGGTAATATAAATACATTATACACGGATTATAAAACCATTTTATATATAACGTTTTTGATCTTGGAATTTGTGAGGCCAGGAGGATAACAATGGAATACATAATTGGCGGGATTGCTATCTTATTCATCCTTTTTTTAACAGGATACATAATGAAAAGAAAATATTTCAGCGAAGTAGATCGGTATGAAGCATGGAAAATCGATATCATGAACCGGCCGGTCCTTGATGAAATGTCGAAAGTGAAGCAGTTGAATATGACCGGGCAGACGGAAGAACTCTTTGAACACTGGCGCCAGGAGTGGGATGAACTTGTGACATCCAAGCTGCCAGGCATTGAGGATTATTTGTTCGATGCAGAAGAATATATAGACAAGTACAGGTTCAAGAAAGCAAAAGAAACCTTCGCTGCCATTGAACAAAAGCTGACAGAAACAGAAAACAAGATTAAGAAAATATTGGATGAACTGAATGAACTAGTTGGCAGTGAAGAGAAAAACCGGGAAGAGATCGAAATCCTCAGGGAGCAATACCGCGAAAACAAAAGGAACCTGCTGACCCATCGCCATAGTTTTGGGAAAGCAGAAGCGAACCTAGAAACCCTTCTTGAAGAAATCGAGGCGCAGTTTGTGGAATTCGATGAGAAAACGGGAAGTGGAGATTATCTTGAGGCAAGGGAAGTGGTTCTATCCATCCAGGCGACGCTCGATCAAGTTTCAAGGAAAATGGAAGCTTTACCTGGATTGCTTCATGAGTGCCATACAGCGATTCCGGGATCTGTCAGCGAAGTCAAGGAAGGCTTGAAAGAAATGGCTGACCAGGGATATGTCCTTGACCACCTGAATGCCGAAAAGGAGATCAAGGAGATCGAAAAAGAGCTTGAAAAGTACATTTCTTCACTCGAGATAGGGGACGTTGGAGAAGCAGAAGAAGAAATCCTCAGCCTTAAAGGAAGGGTTGAGGCCATTTTCGACCAGCTTGAGGCAGAAGTCTTGTCCAAGCAATATATAACGGAAACTGAACCTGCGGCCAAAGAGCTGCTGATCAAGGCTATTACCGAGAGCAAAACCTTGAAGGAAGAGACGAAGCATATCCAGGAAACGTATCATCTTTCCGATAAGGAACTTGCGGCACAGACAAATGTTGAGCGCCAGTTGAAGGCATTGATCAAGCGTTTCGAAATCATTGACCATACGATCACTGAAAACAGCCTAGCGCAAAGCCTGATTAAAACAGAACTCGATGAAGCGAAACAGCAGCTTGACGCTCTTGTAGAAGATCAGAAGGCACTCAAGGAAAAGCTGAATGCGCTAAGAAAAGATGAAATTTCAGCAAGGGATAAGGTCAAGGAACTTTCCCGGAAAGTAGGGGAAATGATTCGTCAGATTTCAAAAAGCAATATGCCTGGACTATCTCTGGAATACAAATACCTTCTTGAAGATGCACATGAGAGCATCAAAAAAGTTACAGAGAAACTCGAGGAGAAGCCGCTTGATATCCAAGCTGTCCAACAGCACCTGGAAATAGCAGTTCTTACTGTTGGCAAGCTTGAGTCATCGACTGAGGATATCGTTGAAATTGTTGCGCTTGCCGAAAAAGTCATCCAATACGGAAACAGATACCGAAGCCGCTATCCTTCGGTAGACAAAGGCCTCCGGGAAGCGGAGGAAAGCTTCAGGAACTATGACTATCGACAGTCGCTTGAACAGGCGGCTACTTCGATTGAAGAAGTAGAGCCAGGCGCATTGAAGAAGATCGAGAAAATGCTCTCTGAAGAACAATCATGAAGCACAAAGGCCTCCAGAAGGAAATGGAGGCTTTTTTTTTATGGAATAGTAACGGGAAACAAACGAAGGGAGGAGAGTAACTTCGATTGTTTTTCAAAGGAAACGTGTTATGATATTATTTTTAGTTAGCAGCAAAGGTTTTGGACCAGGGGGGGAAAACCGTGATTTACTTTGACAACAGCGCAACAACCAAACCTTACAAAGAAGTCCTGAATTCTTTTATGAAGGTGGCTGAAGACTATTTCGGCAATCCATCTTCGCTTCATAAAATCGGGGGCCAAGCTGAGAAGCTCCTTCATCAGGCCCGGAATCAAACAGCTAACCTTCTCGGTGTGAAGCCTTCTGAAGTCATTTTCACTTCGGGCGGCACTGAGAGCAATAACCTTGCAATCAAAGGTGTTGCAATGGCACATCGGGACAGGGGCAGGCATATCATCACAACATCCCTTGAGCATGCATCAGTGCAAAGTCCGATGCAGCAGCTTGAAACGCTTGGATTCGAAGTTACCTACATTGACCCGGATCAGAATGGCTTCATCAGCGCTGAAAAAATCCGCAGCGCTTTAAGGAAAGATACGATCCTTGTTTCAGTCATTCATGTGAATAACGAAGTGGGTACCATCCAGCCAGTCTCCGCGACCGGCAGAATGCTCAAGGATTTTCCAAAAGTGATCTTCCATGTTGACCATGTACAGGGAGTTGGGAAGGTCCCGCTTGATTTTTATCAGGCAGGGGTTCATCTATCTACGATTTCCGGACATAAATTTCATGGATTGAAAGGGACGGGCGCCTTATTTGTAAAAGAAGGAGTCCGTCTGTCGCCTCTATTGTCTGGAGGGAATCAGGAATGGAGACAGCGAAGTGGAACGGAAAATGTCGCAGGTGTGGTGGCAATGGCCAAAGCTTTGAGGATGACCAAGGAGCTGGAAAAACAGAAGAAGCGCGAAATGGGGATTGTGATGTCACGCCTGAGGGCAGGCATTGAAAAAATAAAGGATATAACGGTGCATACCCCGGAGGACGGCTGTGCGCCGCATATCTTGAACTTTTCTGTCCCAGGCTTGAAGGCGGAAACACTTGTGCACGCTCTTGAAGAAAAGGATCTAATTGTTTCCACCACAAGTGCCTGCTCATCCAAGAGGAAGGCTGCGAGCAGAACTTTATTGGCAATGGGTGTCCAGCGTAAAGAAGCTGAAAGCGCGATCCGCATCAGTCTCTCGTATAGCAATACGGAAAAAGAAGCTGAAACGGCAGCAGAAGTGATTGAAAAGACTGTAAACCATTTAAGAGAGGTAGTAAAAAGATGATGTATGACCGTATTCTTGTCCGATATGGGGAACTATCGACAAAAGGCAGGAACAGGAACAAGTTCATAGACCGCCTGAGGAAAAATATCAAAAGCTCCATCAGTGATTTTCCTGATGCCGTTATCAAAGCGGATCGCGACCGCATGTTCATTCTCCTGAATGGAGAGGATGGCAAGGAAATCAGCAGCCGTCTCAGGAAGATCTTTGGCATTCAGTCATTCAGCCCCGCGGTCAAAGTGGAAAAAGACATTGAGCAGATGAAAGATGCCGCACTCGAACTGTTCCAGAATATATATAAGCCAGGAAATACTTTCAAAATTACCGCGAAAAGATCGGATAAAACGTTCGAGCTTGATACGAACGGAATTAATTCAACCTTTGGAGGGCATATTTTAAGGAATGTCGAAGGGTTGAAAGTGGATGTGCGCAACCCGGATATCAACCTGGTGATCGAAATCAGGAAAGAAGCTGCCTACCTTTCAGCTGAAACCATCAAAGGTGCGGGGGGATTACCGGCGGGTTCCAGCGGGAAAGCAATGCTGATGCTATCAGGGGGCATAGACAGTCCTGTAGCAGGTTATCTTTCAATGAAAAGAGGGGTTGAGGTGGAAGGGGTCCACTTCTTCAGCCCTCCATTCACGAGCGAACGGGCGAAGCAGAAAGTAATCGACCTTTCGGAAAAGCTTGCAGAAGTAAATGGATACTTTGCTCTTCATATTGTCCCGTTCACAGAAATCCAGCAAGCCATCCACAAACAGGTGCCTGAGAATTATACGATGACGACCACTAGAAGGCTGATGCTCCGGATTACTGATGCACTCAGGGAAAAGGAAAATGGGCTTGCCATCATCACAGGTGAAAGTCTTGGCCAAGTCGCGAGCCAGACTCTTGAAAGTATGTTTGCGATTAACGATGTGACATCGACCCCGATCCTTCGGCCGTTGGTTGCGATGGACAAGCATCAGATCATGGACATTGCCCAGGGAATTGACACTCTTGATATTTCCAATCGTCCATTTGAGGATTGCTGTACCGTCTTCGTCCCTTCTTCGCCAAAAACAAAACCGAGGCTAGACAAGGTCAAAAACTTTGAAAGTTTTTTCGATTTTGATGAACTAATCGACAAAGCAGTGAAAGGGACAGAATCGATGGTTATCAAGCCAGCATCTCAGCAACAAAATAAGGATGGCGATGACCTTTTTTGATTGGAACCAACCAATATGTGGAACCTCCTTGGTAGTGAGTTACCTGGCGCCTCCGGACGAGCCATCATGAACTAAAAAGCCGTCCTTTGAGGTAATCCTTGCCTTTCATTTGCCTGTGGGCCTTATGTTTTTCCTGAATGGGCATCAGGGGAATCCCTGTTGATAAAGGGGTTTGGGTATTTCAAAATATGTGAACAATTACCAGCATGCCCCCTGCATTAAGCCATGTGATTCTACACACTCTATACTCACAAGGAGGTGAAATCACATGGCAAACAACAACTCAAATCAACTTCTAGTTCCTGGTGTACAACAAGCTCTTGACCAAATGAAGTACGAAATCGCTACTGAATTTGGCGTAAACCTTGGTGCTGATACTACTTCACGCGCTAACGGTTCTGTTGGAGGAGAAATCACTAAGCGTTTGGTTCAAATGGCTGAACAACACCTTGGTGGCGGATTCTCTCGCTAATTAAAAAAGTTGATAAATATGGCTACAAGGAGCAGGGCGCAATGTCCCGCTCCTTTATTATTGCGAAAAAATGTTATCTTATAATTTATAATTTTTGAATAATTTTGTATAATATAAAAGCGGGGGTTTTTAAAATATCTAAAAGGGGGAGTTATATGAACACGCAGCAATTGATTGCGCCACAAAAGTACAACCTTGTTTCTGAAATGGAGAAATTTGCTAGCGAAACAAGGAAAGCAATATTATGGGAAAATGAGGCGGGAGACAAAAAGGAAATTACATATCGTGGCCTGCTTGACAATGCCAATAAAATTGGAAACGTTTTATTGGAGAACGGCCTGGCAAAAGGCGATGTTGTTCTTGTCGTAGTCCCAAGATTGATCGAAGCCTACCAAGTATACATTGCAGCACTTAAAGCCGGGCTTGTCGTCATACCAAGCTCTGAACTGCTAAGGACAAAAGATTTCCAGTACCGGATCTCGCATGGAGATGTAAAAGCGATAGTGAGCTTTGCTCCTTTTACAAGCCAGTTTGAAGATATAGAAGGAATTGAGGAATTGCCTAAATTTGTTGTTGGCGGACTGAAGGATGGGTGGATCAGTCTTGGGGCCGAAATGGAAACTGCCTCAGATGAATTGGTAATAGCGGATACGGACAGGGATGATATGGCGTTCCTAAGCTATACATCAGGGACCACAGGAAATCCAAAGGGGGTCGTCCATACCCATGGCTGGGCATATGCCCACTTGCGCACAGCGGCCAAGAACTGGCTGGGAATTGAGGAAGGCGACACAGTCTGGGCAACAGCAGGACCAGGCTGGCAAAAATGGATATGGAGTCCGTTCCTCTCAGTCATAGGATCAGGAGCGACCGGTTTTGTTTATCATGGAAAATTCGAGCCGGAGAAATACTTGTCTCTTTTGCAAGATTATGATGTGAATGTGCTTTGCTGCACACCTACCGAATACCGATTGATGGCCAAGGTAAAAAACATCGGCGATTATAAACTTCCGGGACTACACAGTGCGGTATCGGCAGGAGAACCCCTCAATCGCGAAGTCATCGATACGTTCAAGAAGCATTTCAATATAGAAGTCCGCGATGGCTATGGCCAGACAGAAAATACATTACTCGTCGGTGTCACGAAAGGAATGGAATTGAGGCCTGGATCGATGGGCAAACCGACTCCCGGAAATAAGGTGGAAATCATCAATGAAAATGGTGAACCGTGTGCTCCTGGTGAAGTAGGGGACATCGCTGTCCATATCGAGACCCCCGCCCTGTTCAAAAACTATTACAAAGATCCGGAAAGGACTTCCATGCAGTTCAGGGGGGATTATTATGTGACAGGAGACAAAGCAAGCAAGGATGAAGATGGCTATTTCTGGTTCGAGGGCCGCGGAGATGATATCATCATCAGTTCCGGCTATACCATTGGGCCTTTTGAAGTCGAGGACGCACTCGTTAAGCATCCTTACGTTAGGGAATGTGCCGTGGTCGCTTCACCTGATGAAATCCGCGGCCATATCGTAAAGGCTTTTGTGGTCCTTAGGGAAGGAGTCGACAAAGATAAGGACAGCCTTGTGCCTGAGCTGCAGGAGCATGTCAAGGAATTGACTGCGCCATATAAGTATCCGAGGAAAATCGAATTCCTTGACGAACTCCCAAAAACAACTTCCGGAAAAATCCGCCGTATAGAATTAAGGAAGCGTGAACTCGAAGGAGCAAAATGATCAAGGCTGTGGAAGCAGGCGATTCAGATCGCCTGCTTTTAGCTGTTTTCATATGGTATACAAAAAATGGGGCGGAGGATCCCATGATAAGGGGAAGGAAATCGGGTTTCCGGTATAATCATCACAGTATAGTTCGAAAATGGTTCCCAGAGATTGAAAGGATTGTCAGGATAGGTTGTTCCCGCTTATAATGATGTTATTTCGTATTCAGAAAGATTAGGGGGTGCCGCTATTGCACAAGAGGACAGAATTGCAATCCGGAGTTTTGTATGCAGCATTTTCCTACATACTTTGGGGAATCCTGCCAATCTATTGGAAGCTTCTTGACGATGTAAGTGCGGATGAAATCCTTGCCAACAGGGTGTTTTGGTCGTTTTTTTTCATAGCCGCTGTACTATTCTTTAACGGGAAATCGAAGATGTTCACTACTACTTTGCGGGGCTATGCGAAGAATAAAAAACAAATCGCAGCCCTTGCCGCAGCCTCGATGCTGATCAGCATGAACTGGTTCATCTATATATGGGCGGTCAATTCGAACCAGATGGTCGAAGCAAGCCTAGGTTATTATATCAATCCGCTAGTCAGCGTCCTGCTTGGGATGGTATTCCTGAAAGAGCGCCTTTCCGCAATCCAGTATGTATCCTTTCTCCTCGCTGGAATTGGCGTGCTGATCATGACAGTTACATACGGGCAGTTCCCCTGGATTGCTGTTTCGTTAGCCGTGTCATTCGGGCTCTATGGTCTGGCAAAGAAGTTGATAAAAGTTGATTCTACGGTTGGGCTGGCACTTGAAACACTGGTTGTAATGCCAATTGCCGGAATCTACATTGCCTATTTGTTCCTGGATGGGACAAATTCGCTGTTCTCCGGTTCCTGGCTGACGAGCGCGCTGCTTGCTGGAGCAGGAGCCGCTACCGCTGTACCGCTCCTATACTTTGCGAAAGGGGCGCAAAGAATCCCGCTTTCTACGTTGGGAATCCTGCAGTATATCGCTCCGACCCTTACATTGCTACTTGGAATCTTTATTTATGATGAGACATTTTCAGCGGTCCATTTGCTGGCTTTCACCTTTATCTGGTCAGCGCTGATTCTTTATTCTTTTTCAAGGACCAAGGGGATGACAGCCTTGGCGCTGAGAATGAAAAAGGAAAAAGGAATCCACTTATGACAAAAGAGCTGCGGAAAACCTTCTGCAGCTCTTTCCATCCTTTTTACAGGAATGTCCTCTTGACCTTTTCCCAAAATGAATTGTCTTTTAGTTTGACTGTTTTGATGATTTTGTTGCTAAGCTTCACATCGAACCTTTCAACATGCTGGATGCTGAGTGCCTCGTTATCCATGCCCATGATTGGATAATCATTCCCAGCCTGGACTACCCTGAAAGTCAGTTTCCGGTCGCCGCTCAAAATGAACGAAGACCCGAGTGTTCGGTAGTGGTTGTTGTTCACTGAAGCAAGCTCGCTGACTTGCATGCACGGAAGCAGCGGATCGACGATGGCACCGTTGACGGATTTATTGTACGCTGTACTTCCTGTAGGGGTGGCGACAATCATGCCATCGCCCCGGAACCTTTCGAAGTGGATGTCATCGATAAAAATATCCATCACGAATGCCTTAATGATCGCCGAGCGGACACTGAACTCATTCAGGCAGACGAAAGAAGTCTCTTTGTCGATGGTCACTTCGATTGTCGGGTATCTCCTTACTTCAATTTGCGCATTCGTGACTGCTTCAATCATTTTCGATGTGTCATCAAGATGGAAATCACAATACATATTCAATGAACCAGTGCTGGAAATACCGGCATAAAGGCAATCGTCGCGGAATCCCGTTTTCCTTACTGCCTGCAGGAACGTCCCGTCACTGCCAATGCTGATGATGATGTTGGCTTTTCGGTGGTCGCTTACGATATTGAAATCGTATTGCTTGGCCAATTCGAATAAAGGCTCGACTTTTTCCACCATTATGGAATCTGGTGTATGATAAAAATATATGTTACGACGATTTGGCATGAGTGATTCCTCCAAACTTATGTATTATTTTCCATATCTTTATTCACATCGGAATAACTTTTGTTAAAATGGATGGTATGGAAATAAGTTTATCATTTTCTCATTATTTTTGAAATGACAAGGTTAGGGAGGCTTCAAGATGAATGGTAAAAGATGGGCGGCCTTAGGGGTCGCTGCTGGTTTATTGATTGCTTCGACAGTCATTAATTTTCTTTCCGCTTTTGCTTTCAGTGACGAAGAGAATGCGTTCACGGATTTATTCGCGATGGCTGGAGGGAATATTACAGAAGAAATCATCGAGGAAGGGGACATGATGAGCAAAATCGCGGTCCTGTCCATTGATGGTGTCATCCAGGATACGGGGGACGCGGGGTCTTTTTTTGAAAGCCCGCTCTATAACCACAGAACGTTCATGGAACAGCTTGATTATGTAAAAGAATCAGATGATGTGAAGGCGATCGTTCTTAGGGTGAATTCACCTGGTGGCGGTGTTGTCGAAAGCGCAGAGGTCCACGATAAAATCAAGGAAATCCAAAAAGAAACTAAAAAGCCTGTTTATGTATCAATGGGCTCGATGGCTGCTTCCGGAGGCTATTATGTTTCTGCCCCTGCGGATAAAATTTTCGCCAGTCCAGAAACGCTGACAGGCTCGCTCGGCGTCATTATGCAGGGCATCAATTATGCAGGCCTTGCCGAAAAATACGGAGTCGATTTCGTCACGATCAAGAGCGGTCCGTATAAGGACATCATGAGCCCGGCGAGGGAGATGACAGAAGAAGAGCGAAAAATCCTTCAATCGATGATCAATAATTCCTATGAAGGATTTGTGAAAGTCATTTCTGATGGGCGTGGGATGTCTGCCGATGAAGTCAAAAAGATTGCGGATGGCAGGATTTATGATGGGCGGCAGGCAAAGGAACTCAATTTAATTGATGGTTTTGGTTATCTTGATGATGTCATCCAGAAGGTGAGGAAGGATGAAAAGCTGGAAGATGCGATGGTCGTCAAGTATAGCGAAAACCTCGGTTTTGGATCATTTTTCACTATGAATGCCCAAAAGCTGATCAGCAAGGACGCCGAAATGGCAGGATTGATGAAATTGCTGTCCCAGCCCAATTCACCGCGTCTGATGTACCTGTATGCGGAGTAAGGAGGGGACAGATATGAATTCAAATGAGAATCGGGAAGAGCAGACAAACTTGGACCATGGAATGGTACATGAAGTCCCTCAAAGGGATGGACAGGGAACGGTGGACGCAGAGGAGAAAGGGGAGGTGCATCGTTCTCCTGACCAAGCTGAAGGAATCGTGTACTCAGGCGGCCCACTCGGGGGGCATAGCGAGGTATACGATGAAACGGAAGAGTACCCAGACGGGGATGCAAGACTGGAGAGGCTGTACGCCGGCTTCTGGATGCGCTTCTGGGCCTATCTGCTTGATTTGATCGTGATTGGAAGCATACAGAGACTGATAGTCTATCCCGTCTTCCGCGCATTGGACATTTCTCTTATCGAGGAAGGAATTTTTTCGGCAATCTCGGTTTCCACCGCTATTGTGTTTTATTTATACTTTGTGCTAATGACAAAGTTTTACGGACAGACAATCGGGAAAATGGTCTTCGGCCTCAAGGTTGTCGAACTGGATGGAGGGAGGCTTTCATGGGGAACTGTTCTGTTCCGTGAATGGATTGGCCGCTTCATTTCATCCACTATTTTCATCCTTTATGTCGTCGTAGCGTTTACGAAAAAGAAACAGGGGCTCCATGACCTGTTTGCGGATACTACTGTCATTATCGAGCCACGCTAAAGTGAAGAGCTCTTAAGGCGAGCCGCTGAAAATCTGTTCGTTTCTCAGGCTGATTTTGTTGAGTGATCAAAAAAGCCGGCCCTGTTCCAGATTCCTGGAGTCAGGGTCGGCTTTTCGTTTTCA
The DNA here is from genome assembly GCF_017912555.1 of Bacillus sp. REN3. Classification (GTDB taxonomy): domain Bacteria; phylum Bacillota; class Bacilli; order Bacillales; family Cytobacillaceae; genus Mesobacillus. The sequence continues at coordinate 133,106 of NZ_JAERSD010000005.1, forward strand.
GCGATTTAGCAAAGGCGGGTTTATTTTTTTTGTTTTATGTCGATAATGGTGGGCTGAAAGGTTGTGGAGGACAATGAAATGGCTGCTGCTGACCATCATGCTCATAGCTTTATTCGTGCTCACTCTCCTCATTACAAAATTGAAGGTCTATGTCGACTATTACCATGCAAAAGACAATGACCATCTCAAAATCCTTATGAAGGCCTGGGGCGGCATCCTAAGGTACAAGGTTGAAATTCCGGTCATTAAGATCGATGATGATTCACCAACACTGATAGCAGAAGAAAAAGTAGAAGCAGGGCCGAAAGGAAGCAAGAAAAAACAAAAAACGGACCAGCTGGATAAGACCGATCTTCTGAATAGCATAAAAGATTTTAAGACCCTGCTTGCCCATGTTGTCGGGTTCCATAAAATTGTCCGGAATTTCCTGAAGAAAGTATCGCTTTCCCAGCTGGAATGGCATACGGTCATCGGCGTTGGAGATGCTGCGGCTACCGGTACGGTCACTGGCGCGTTTTGGGCAGTAAAAGGCGGGATAGTCGGGATCCTTAGCCGTTATATGAAAATGAAAGACATGCCTGTAATGACGGTGACGCCAAATTTCCAGCAGGCGATTTCACAAACTAGATTTAAATGTATGATTCAAGTCAGAGTCGGGCATGCTATTTTAGCAGGAATAAAAATGGTTAAATATTGGAAAGGCGGCATGCCGGAATTTAAGAGGAAGCCATTGTCCGCCCTTTCTGGTGATAAGACTAAATCCGTTTAAACAAGGAGGAAAACAGGAATGTCCGACCATCCAATTCAAGGACTAATGACGACTGCCATGGAAAGCCTGAAAGAAATGATTGATGTCAACACAATCATTGGAGACCCTGTGGAAACACCGGATGGAAGTGTAATCCTGACAGTTTCAAAGGTAGGTTTCGGCTTCGCTGCAGGAGGCAGTGAATTCATTCTCGAAAACTCTAATGGGTCCGGGGGACAAAATGCCTCAAACGGCCAGTCAGGAGGATCGCAGCATCCATTTGGCGGAGGAAGTGGCGGAGGAGTTTCCATTACACCAATCGCTTTCCTGATCGTTGGCTCAAAGGGCGTCAAAATGCTCCATCTCGATGAAAGCACCCATCTGTATGAGAAGATCCTGGACCTCGCTCCGCAGGCAGTGGATAAGATTCAGCAAATGATGGGAAAGAAGGATAGCCAGAGCAGCCAGCAGCAAGGGAACCCATCCGCATATAACGGGCCAAAAACAGATCTTGAATTCTAAAAATGATTGCTGCCTTCCACACCTGGGGGGCAGCTTTGTATTTTGGTGAAGTGGTAAAATAATTGCAAAAACAGTAATGAAAAGATATAGTAACACTGTACATAATATGGACAAGGAGGATGATCAGGTATGGCATCTGTTACATTTAAGGGAAACCCGGTTACATTGCTTGGCAATGAAGTGAAGGTTGGAGACAAGGCACCGGATTTCAAAGTGCTCGCTAACGATTTATCCGAAGTGGCGCTCCAGGATTCAAAAGGACAGGTTAGGCTGATCAGTGTCGTTCCTTCAATCGATACTGGTGTATGCGATGCCCAGACACGCCGTTTCAATGAAGAGGCAGCTAAATTGGGTAATGTGAAGGTATTGACAGTAAGTGTTGACCTTCCTTTCGCGCAAAAACGCTGGTGTGGAGCGAACGGAATCGAGAACGTCCAGACACTTTCCGATCATCGCGATCTTTCTTTCGGTGAAGCATACGGGGTAGCGATCAAAGAACTTCGCCTGCTGGCACGTGCGGTTTTCGTCGTTGATTCCAACGATAAGGTAACATATGTCCAGTATGTCAGCGAAGCGACAGACCATCCGGACTATGAGGGAGCAGTGGAAGCTGCAAAGCAAGCGAACTAAAGCATTACAGAAACAAGCCGCAGGATCCTGCGGCTTGTTTTTTATCCAAAAGAGTTTACACCAGAAACTTTAATAATCATTAGAATAGGGAATCCATTCAGGAATCATCTCCTGAAAATGGGGTCCCACCAACAAAACGCGGAAAACAACGCTAAGCAAATTCCGACATAAGAAAAGCTGATTTTTCCTACGCTTATGATTGTATCGCAGAAAAAGTAAACACCCAGCAAATGGATACCGAGTGTTTTGTGATGTACGCGATTCATAGGCTTAGGTGTTCCCCTCTGTTCCTTACCGCAACGCCTTTATAGTGATGTGAGTTGTGATACTAGGTTCGTGCCCTTCCCTTTCCGGGAGCTTGAGAAATAGCCATTCTTTTGTTTGATGCGTGGCAGAAACCTTATACGGATGGTGCCGCAGGCTTGAACCCTTGTTCAATCAACGATAAAATAAAAAGATACTTTTATTGATCAGGAGGAAGTAGGATTGAGCATGACTCCGGTAGAAAAATTATTTACTTTATTCAATACGACAGCTGATCTTTTAAAGGATGAGCTATCGTCTACATATCTTGAGGCGTTAGCCGAGACAGGGGAAAATTTATTCCATGGGGCAGTCCTCCAGGATGAAGTCACTGAATTCTCAAGGAAAAAACTCGATAAGGCTTATCGAGGAATCAGGCTGGAAGAGTTCTCCAAAGAAGAAATCCGTAAGGGATTCCAACTGGCTATTTTAAAAGGCATGCAGAAGCATGTCCAGCCAAATCACCAGATGACACCCGATTCGATAGGGATGTTCATTGGATATTTGGTCAGTAAATTTGTTGAGGATAAGAGTTTCAGGCTGCTTGATCCTGCTGTCGGGACCGGTAATCTCCTTTCCACAGTACTGAACCAGCTCGAAAGCAGGGACATTGATTCCATTGGCATCGAAATTAATGAGGTGCTGATCCGATTGGCATATGTGAATGCCAATTTGCAAAGGCATTCAGTCGAGTTATTCAATCAGGATAGCCTTGAACCGCTGTTTGTTGATCCTGCGGATGCAGTGATTTGCGACTTGCCTGTCGGCTATTATCCAAATGACCTCAGGGCACAGGAATATCAAGTGAAAGCGAGCGAAGGGCATACCTATTCCCACCATTTGTTCATCGAACAGAGTACCAGGTATGTGAAAGAAGGAGGCTATATGTTTTTCGTGATTCCAAATGGCCTATTTGAGAGCGAGCAGGCGCCCCTTCTCCACGAATTCATAAAGGAGAATATCTTGATCCAGGGAATCCTGCAGCTGCCTCAATCGTTATTCAAGACCAAGAATGCGGCGAAAAGCATTTTGATCCTTCAAAGAAAGGGAGAAGGGGTAAAAGCGCCGAAACAGGTGTTGTTAGCTGAACTGCCCAAGCTTTCGGATGGACCTGCAGTAAACCGGATGCTTGGGAAAATCGATGGATGGTTTACTGAAAATAAACGGTTTGCCAATAAATGAAGGAGGACCGGGATTTGATTCCGGTTCCCTTTTTTTAATGCTTGCACAGGCAATCCTTTGACTGTCATAAGCCTAGTCTGTGCAGTGCACGCCGATACTCAGCAGCTGGCTTGAAGCTGGTGATGGCCCCTCAACACAGAAACTTCTATGCTGAGAGCACTCCTCCGTTTTGGCATCCGGCAATGTTCACCCGAAGCTATTGCCCCCTCCTCCCCTTTCTTCAAACCAGTTTTTTTTACCATTTATTCTTGTGTGTAAAGATAATTATCTTTACATATTTATTTTTCCAATATGACCCAGAAATAAGAAAGGAAAGGCTTGCAATAACCGCTTTTCCAATCATTCGAAGTATCTGAATAAAAACTCATTTCGACAATATGATGGCTTTGCTTGAAAAGTGGATGGGACAGTGTTTAAATGAGAAAATAAGAGATGTATTTACAGCCTGCGCAAACATTAACTGTATCAGTTTTTGTTGTATATTTAACCAAGCTGTTATATAAAAGGAGCGGTACAAAAATGGCAAAAATCATTGCAATCAATGCCGGCAGTTCCTCACTGAAGTTTCAGTTGTTTGAAATGCCGAGCGAGGAAGTCATCACAAAGGGGATTGTTGAGAGGATCGGCCTAAAGGATTCCATTTTCACAATCTCTGTAAATGACGAAAGAATCAAGGAAATCACAGAGATTCCAAACCATGAAGTAGCTGTGAAGATTCTTCTCGATAAACTGACCTCAATGGGAATCATCAAGTCGCTTGATGAGATCGAAGGAAGCGGACACCGTGTTGTACATGGAGGAGAGACCTTCACCGATTCGGTTTTGATTACGGACGAAACATTGCAGAAGATTGAAGAACTGTCCGAACTGGCTCCGCTGCATAATCCAGCTAATGCTATCGGAATCCGTGCATTCCAGCATGTGCTGCCAAATGTTCCTGCAGTGGCAGTTTTCGATACCGCTTTCCATCAGACAATGCCGGAAAACTCATTCCTGTACAGTCTTCCATATGACTACTATAAGAACTATGGCATCCGCAAATATGGTTTCCATGGCACTTCACATAAGTATGTCTCACTGCGGGCCGCAGAAATGCTAGGCCGCCCCGTTGAACAACTGCGCCTTATTTCCTGCCACCTTGGGAATGGTGCGAGCATCGCGGCGATCGAAGGCGGGAAGTCCATTGATACGTCCATGGGCTTCACTCCGCTAGCCGGTGTGACAATGGGTACACGCTCAGGCAACATTGACCCTGCCCTAATTCCATATATCATGGAAAAAACAAACAAGAGTGCGGATGAAGTTCTGCATGTTTTGAACAAGGAAAGCGGCATGCTAGGCGTTTCCGGCTTCTCTAGCGACCTTCGCGACATCGAGGAAGAAGCGGAAAAAGGCAATGAGCGTGCAGAGCTTGCTTTGAAGGTCTTTGCGGACCGTATTCACAAATACATCGGTTCCTATGCAGCTCGTATGTGCGGTGTAGATGCCATTGTCTTTACAGCCGGCATAGGTGAGAACAGCACTGCTATCCGTGCGCGTGTGCTGCAGGGACTTGAGTTCATGGGAGTATACTGGGATCCTGCACTAAACAAAGTGCGGGGCGAGGAAGCTTTCATCAGCTATCCGCATTCCCCGGTTAAAGTCCTGGTTATTCCAACCGATGAAGAAGTAATGATTGCCCGCGATGTTGTCCGCCTGACAAAGTAATTGATTAAAAGGCAGAAACGGTATAACCCTGTTTCTGCCTTTTCATTTTTCATGAATGTTTTCCTTTGTGCTATACTGGAAGAAAATCGATTGCTGGGGGTTTTTCAATGCCTTTGACTGAACGGGAAAAGAAGGTTCTGGAAGATTTAAAGGAGTGGGAAAACGAGCTGTACAGCTATGAACCGAATGACTTTGAGCTTGCGTATGACCGGTATCTCGAGAAATCCTTCTCGCTGCTGCCCGAAGAGACCCAGGAGAAGTTCTTCACTGTGTTTGACAGCTGGCTCTTCCATCTCCATTCATTGATTCAAGGTTCCCAGCTCCAGATGGATGCGAAGGAACGGATACTGGAGGCTGGCAGGGTGTTCGAGCCGGGGCTTGAGACAATTTACGATCTTAGGCAGCTTCCGCTTGAAAAACTTGAGTTCATTGCCGGGCAGCAGATTGCCCGCCACAGGCTTTATTCCCTGGCACAGGGGGGCCTCTCCGGGAGCGGTGGCAGTCTCGTGCTGGGAGCTGATATTCCTGCGATGGCAGTCATTAACCTGAGGGTTGTCCAATTGATTGCGATGACCTACGGATTTGAAGTCAACACCCCTTTTGAAATGATGGTAGCGCTGAAGGTGTTCCGTACGGCGACAATGCCATCGAGGCTCCAAAGCACCGGCTGGGCCGAACTGAAGGGTGACCTTGAGCAAGAGGGGGATTATTATTTCTACGAAGGAAACGATGAACTCGCAGATGTGACCTGGCTTGAACAGCCTATCAAGCAGTTATTCAAAGCAATGGCCATCTTGATGTTCCGCAGAAGGAAACTGCAGGGGCTGCCAGTCATCAGCATAGCCATCGGGGCTGGTACGAACTATCAGCTGACACGGAGGGTTACTGAATTCGCCCATAAGTATTATCAGATGCGATTTTTTTTGGAAAAAGGAGCGCTTGATCTATGAGTACCCATGAACACAAACAGGCCGCCCCAAGGCAGGTCCGCTGTATGGTGATCACCGTCAGTGATACAAGGAATGAAGAAACAGACAAGAGCGGCAGGCTCATGAAGGAAATGCTGACAGAGGCAGGACATATCATTGCAGACTATGAAATTGTCAAAGACGAAGGAGAATCAATTAAAAACGCAGTTTTGAAAGGCTGCAGAAATCCTCAGGTAGATGTCGTCCTCACAAATGGAGGGACAGGTGTAGCAAGGCGGGATGTCACGATTGAAACCGTCCAGAGCCTATATGAAAAAGAATTGCCGGGATTTGGCGAAATCTTCCGTATGCTTAGCTATCAGGAGGACATTGGCTCAGCTGCGATCCTGTCCAGGGCTGCAGCGGGCGTTGTGAATGACCGGGCTGTCTTTTCAACTCCTGGATCGAGCGGAGCTGTCCGCCTGGCGATGGAAAAGCTGATCATTCCCGAAATTGGACATGTTGTAAGAGAGCTTACAAAGGATCTGTAATAGGAAAATCCCTTCAACGAATGAAGGGATTTTTTATTGGAAAAATATAAAATTCTTTAGGGGTGGATTACTAAATGCAGTATTCAAAATCCAGCTCCAGAGCTTAGCCCCCGCGAAACGCTTCGGTCCTGCCACAGAAGTCGTTTCTTTGACTTCACTGGCAGGACCTCAATGGACACGGATGCACTGGTGCCGATGTTTGCCATAGGATGTTGCAATCTTATTCAGCCAGCACTTGTCAGGGATGAATGAGGTGCTTACCCATGTTCTGCCAAATTTCATTTCAGCAATCCTGAAAATGCCCAGTCGCCACGCGGCAAGATGAATATTCTATCCATTCAAACAGCGGAAGAACTTTTTTAAAGCCTTCTTGTCATATATTGGTTGAAGCGTCCTTTGTTATTGGTGGAGTTTATCGGCACTGATGTCCTGTTGTGTCCTGTACCACAACCAAAGGTCATTGATGATTGAAGCTAGCTCGGCAATCTCGCTGTTCAACTCGCAGGAACGGAGGAAGTTGCTTTCGTCTCCCAGTTGTGCTTGTTTAAAGTTGATCGTTTCCTCAAGCTCGGCAATTCGATCAGGGATGCTTCCGCGGATTTTTTCCCAGTGAAGGAGAATTGCGTGCTGTTTTTCAAGGCTATAGTCTTCCCAATTTTCTCTAAGAGCAGGAAGGGGTATGCCCAGTCGGCTGTTAAAAAGAAAAAAATGCTCCATTTCTGATGGTTCCCCCAATCGCGAATCATTGCTTCCATTTTACTATACTTCTAAATCTGCTACCACAATCCAAAAGCACACGGGAAAAATTTTCAGGGAATTTGAAGTTTTATCTTGAAATATTCAGGAAAACCTGTTAATTTAATATTCATGAATAAAAATTTATAGCGATGAATAAATATTCGGCATAAAGGAGAATGCAAAATGACTCAAAATAAAGTGATTCTTGCCTATTCAGGCGGGCTCGATACATCGGTCGCAATTAAATGGCTTAAGGAGCAAGGGTATTCCGTAGTAGCCTGCTGTCTCGATGTTGGGGAAGGAAAGGATTTGCAATTTATAAAGGAAAAGGCATTGAAAGTCGGTGCCGTACAATCCTATGTACTGGATGTCAAGGAGGAATTCGCGAATGATTACGCGCTGTTTGCCCTTCAGGCTCATGCGCTTTACGAAGGAAAATATCCGCTAATTTCGGCTCTTTCCCGCCCGCTGATTTCCAAAAAGCTGGTTGAGATCGCCGAGAAGGAAGGAGCGGTGGCAGTTGCACACGGCTGTACCGGAAAAGGGAATGACCAGGTAAGATTCGAAGTTTCAATCAAGGCGTTGAATCCGGATCTTAAGGTGATTGCCCCGGTACGTGAGTGGAAATGGTCGCGTGAGGAGGAAATCGCTTATGCGGCAAAGAACGGCATCCCGATTCCTGTCAATCTGGACAGTCCATTTTCGATTGATCAGAATCTCTGGGGAAGAAGCAATGAATGCGGCATTCTTGAAGACCCTTGGCAATCTCCGCCAGAGGAAGCATATGAGCTGACGGCAGCACTTGAAGATACACCGGATGCACCGGATATAGTTGAAATCGAGTTTTATCAAGGAGTTCCCGTGGCAATCAATGGAAAATCATACTCATTGTCCCAATTGATCCTTGAACTGAACTTCATTGCCGGAAAACATGGGGTCGGAAGAATTGACCACGTAGAGAATCGCCTTGTCGGCATAAAGTCCCGTGAGGTATATGAAGCTCCAGCTGCCATGACGCTAATCAAAGCCCATAAAGAATTGGAAGATATCACGCTTGTGAAGGAAGTTGCCCATTTCAAGCCTGTCATTGAAAAGAAAATCACTGAATTGATTTATGAAGGCTTATGGTTTTCTCCTCTTCAGCAAGCACTTGCGGGATTCCTGAAGGAAACCCAGAGGCATGTGACAGGCACTGTTAGAGTCAAATTATTCAAGGGGCATGCAATCGTCGAAGGAAGAAAGTCGCCATACTCCCTTTATAATGAAAAACTGGCTACTTATACAGCCGAAGACGAGTTCGACCATGGAGCAGCGGTTGGTTTCATCAATCTGTGGGGACTTCCTACAGTCGTCCACAGCATGGTCCAGGGCAAGAAGGTGACAGTGTGAAAAAATTATGGGGCGGCAGATTTACCGCAACGGCAGAAGACTGGGTCGATGAATTTGGCGCTTCCATCGCTTTCGACCAGGAATTAGTCCAGCAGGACATTGAAGGCAGTATCGCCCATGCCACAATGCTTGCCAAGTCTGGCATCGTTACACGAGAAGAAGCAGACGAAATTATCGGCGGGTTGAAGCAGTTGAAGCAAAAAGCCGAAAGCAATGACCTTGAATACTCAGCAAAGCTTGAAGATATCCACTTGAACATTGAGCATCAGCTGACAGAATTGATTGGTCCTGTTGGCGGCAAGCTTCATACTGCGCGCAGCAGGAATGACCAGGTTGCCACAGATATGCATCTGTATTTGCGAGAACAGGCAGGAGAAATCATCGAACTGATCAAGGACTTCCAAAAAGCGATCATCGAACAGGCCGAGCAGCATATCGAAACGATTGTTCCGGGGTATACGCATCTGCAAAGAGCACAGCCAATTTCTTTTGCCCACCATCTGCTGGCATATTATTGGATGCTTGACAGGGATAAACAGAGGTATGCTGACAGCCTGAAAAGGACCAATCTATCACCGCTGGGAGCAGGCGCACTGGCAGGGACGACTTTTCCGATTGACCGCCATTTTACAGCGGAAATGCTTGGTTTTGACGGAATTTATGAAAACAGTTTAGATGCTGTCAGCGACCGTGACTTCATCCTGGAGTTCCTGTCAGATAGCTCAATCCTGATGATGCACCTGTCAAGGCTTTGCGAAGAAATCATCCTCTGGTCAAGCCAGGAATTCCAGTTCATCGAGCTTTCGGATACCTTCACGACAGGCAGCAGCATCATGCCGCAAAAGAAAAATCCGGACATGGCTGAATTGATCCGCGGGAAAACTGGCCGCGTATACGGGAGCCTGTTCTCCCTGCTTACAGTCCTCAAGGGACTTCCGCTTGCGTACAATAAAGACATGCAAGAGGATAAGGAAGGGATGTTCGATACAGTGAAAACCGTTAAAGGTTCACTGAAAATATTCTCCGGTATGATCAGGACAATGAAAGTAAAGGCGGAAAAAATGGAAAAGGCCGTGAAAAACGATTTTTCGAACGCGACTGAACTCGCTGACTATCTTGCTGCCAAAGGAGTGCCATTCCGCGAAGCCCATGAAATTGTCGGGAAACTAGTCCTTGCCTGCATCCATAAAAACTGCTTCCTTTCAGATCTGCCATTGGACGAATACAAAAAGATGAATCCTTTATTCGAGGAAGACATTTATACGGCATTGAATCCATACAAAGCGGTTGAACGGAGAAATAGCTCAGGAGGCACAGGTTTTTCCCAGGTTGAATCCCAAATCGCAAAGGCAAAAGCCGCAATATAAAAAGTACGCAGCCTGGCTGCGTACTTTTTATTTAGTGGTTTTTTAAATGTTCATCATCAGGCCCCATCGAAGCGAGGGCAAAAGCTAATCCTTCAGGAAGGTACGCATTTGCTTATCGCCGTTAGGCTATTCTGGTTGAATGAGGCGTCAGTTGTCTTTCTCCGTCCGGACGACCAAGACATCGCATGAAGCATAGCGGGTGATATGCTCGGACACACTGCCGATGAAGAAGCGCTCCATTGCGTTCATACCAGTCGCTCCACAGATAATCAAGTCGACGTTGTATTTTTTAGCAACATCTTTGGCGATTTTGACTTTCGGAGATCCGTAATCGATTTCATAGCTTACATCTTTGAGACCGGCATCGATTGCTTGCTGTTTATAACTCTCAAGGAGTTCGGTGGCAAATTTGTTCGCACGTTCTGAAATCGTGCGGTCATATGCCTCCACAGTTGCAAAGGTGCGTAAATCGATGATGTGGGTCATGACAAGCCTTGCGTCATTCCTTTTTGCAATTTCAATTGCTTTTTTGAAAGCCCATGCTGCTTCTTTAGAACCATCAACGGCTACTAATATGTTTTTATAGTATAGTGCCATCGCCCTCGCCTCCTTAACTATATTATACATTATTTTCATCTGTATATGGGTGACAATCGAACGAACAATAAAAATGCAAGCCGAAAAATCAAGGAGGATCATGGATGGAAAAACGCAAACAGAAGCCAGCTCGGCAATTAGAATTGGAAAAGGGGATCACGGAGGTCAGCCAGCAAATCATGGACTCATACAACAGTGGAGTGATCGGCCAGGAGCAAAAAGGATCTATCATTGAAACGGAAGAAGAGCAAAGGTAAGCATCGAGGACAGGCTGCCACCTGAGGCAGCTTGTTTTAATTCTGTACATATTCGGAGAATCAGAAAATATAAAAAAGGATTCACTTTATTTAATTTTTGAACGAATTGTTTTGCCAAAAGGTCTTTTTTCTAATAAAATGAAAGTGTTTTCATCCCGTCCATTCATGAATAAGGATTTTTCTTATGGGTATAGGATTGATGTAATGATGGCGGCCATGAATGGAAGGGCAAAATTTACATAGGAGGTATGCAAGAATGCGTATTGGTGTACCTAAAGAAATAAAAAACAATGAGAATCGCGTGGCAATGACTCCTGCCGGTGTCGTGAACCTTGTTCACAACGGCCATGAAGTGTTTATTGAAACAGGGGCAGGAATCGGTTCAAGCTTTATGGATGAAGATTACAAAGAAGCTGGAGCTCATATCGTTGAAAGCGCGGAAGAAGCATGGGACCAGGATATGGTCATGAAGGTCAAAGAGCCCCTGCCGGAGGAATACGTGTACTTCCGTGAAGGACTGATTTTATTTACATACTTACACTTGGCGCCAGAGCCTGAGCTTACAAAGGCATTGATCGAGAACAAGGTTGTTGCAATTGCCTATGAAACAGTACAGCTGCCTAACAATTCCTTACCATTGCTCACTCCGATGAGTGAAGTTGCCGGAAGGATGGCTCCACAAATCGGTGCCCAATTCCTTGAGAAGGTGCATGGAGGAAAAGGGATCCTGCTTGGCGGAGTTCCAGGAGTCCAAAGAGGGAAGGTCACAATCATCGGCGGCGGAGTAGCTGGAACGAATGCAGCGAAAATGGCTGTCGGACTTGGAGCAGAAGTGACCATGATCGACCTGAATCCAGACCGTCTGCGCCAGCTTGACGATATTTTCGGAGCAGATATCACAACGCTTATGTCCAACCCGTTGAATATTGCAGAGGCAGTCAAAAGATCGGATTTGGTAATAGGTGCGGTGCTAATTCCTGGTGCGAAAGCTCCTAAGCTCGTGACAGAGGAAATGATCAAATCCATGAATCCTGGATCAGTTGTTGTCGATATCGCTATCGACCAAGGCGGAATTTTTGAAACGACGGACAGGATCACGACACATGATAATCCAACTTATGAAAAACATGGGGTTGTCCACTATGCCGTAGCAAATATGCCAGGCGCAGTGCCGAGAACATCAACGATAGCCTTGACAAATGTCACCGTCCCTTACGCACTGCAAATTGCGAATAAGGGCTATAAGCAAGCGTGCCTTGAAAATGAAGCTCTGCTAAAGGGAATCAATACGCTCAATGGCTATGTCACATACAAAGCTGTAGCGGAAGCGCATGATCTTGTTTACTCTGAAACAAGATCATTGCTTGAACAAAACTGAATTCCCAGGGGTCCGGACAAGCATCCGGATCCTTTTATTTTTATCTGCCGAATCATGAATGACGAGGTAAAATAGCGCAAAGCTGTTTAAATTCCTCGAATTTTAGCGTATATTTATTTATGAGTATACGGTGCCAGTCCAGTTGCGCCTGGCCGCCGTGATAAAATGTAATTGAGGAGTGGCAAGATGGGAAAAGTACTTGTTTTCGGACATAAAAATCCTGATACGGATACAATTTGTTCTTCGATTGCCTATGCGAATCTGAAGCAGAAGCTTGGAGTCGATGCTGAAGCTGTACGCTTAGGGCAGGTCAATGGAGAAACGCAATATGCGCTGGATTATTTTAATGCAGAATCGCCGCGCTTCGTTGGAGAGGTCGCTTCTGAAGCTGATGAAGTCATTCTTGTTGACCACAATGAGCGCCAGCAGAGCGCGGATGATATTGATAAGGTAAAAATCACCGAGGTCATCGACCACCACCGTGTCGCTAATTTCGAAACAAGCGACCCGCTTTATTTCCGTGTGGAGCCAGTCGGCTGTACAGCAACAATCCTGAATAAAATGTACAAAGAAAACAATATCGAAATCGATAAGAATATTGCAGGACTGATGCTTTCAGCGATCATTTCCGATTCTTTGCTGTTCAAATCCCCGACATGCACAGAGCAAGATGTAGCAGCAGCCCATGAATTGGCTGCGATTGCCGGCGTTGATGCTGAGCAGTATGGCCTTGAAATGCTGAAGGCAGGGGCTGATTTAAGCAGCAAAACAATTGAAGAACTGATCTCTCTTGATGCAAAAGAGTTCCAGATGGGCGAGGCGAAGGTTGAAATTGCCCAGGTAAATACAGTCGATGTAAATGAAGTCCTTGAACGCCAGGCCGTGCTGGAAGAAGAACTCTTAAAGACGATTGATCGAAAAAACCTTGATTTATTCGTCCTTGTCATCACGGATATCCTGAAGAACGACTCTGCAGCACTTGCCCTTGGAAAAGAAGCTTCTGCTGTCGAGGAAGCCTTCGATGTCACACTGGAGAACAATACTGCGACATTGAAAGGTGTCGTTTCCCGCAAGAAACAAGTTGTGCCTGTCCTGACTAACGTACTTGCGGCAAGAAAATAAGAAAATGAAAAAACCGCTTTGCTTTCCTGGCATAGCGGTTTTTTTTCAGCACTATTATTTGATGGATAATATAAGCTTTGCAGTTATTAGTACGCAAGTGGCGCCGGGATCAAGGCTGTGATTAGTGCACAAAGGGGATTGGAGAAAATGGGAACGATTGGGGGAAGATCGTGCCCAAACGGATTCCCGGAAACACGAAAGTGGAACGATCCGCGGAAGATCGTGCCCAAACGGATTCCCGGAAACACGAAAGTGGAACGATCCGCGGAAGATCGTGCCCAATCGGTAGCTGAAAAAGGAAAATGGGAACGATCCTCAAAAGACTTTTCCCAAAACGGCTACTCCAATGAAAAATGGGATCGATCTTTGTTAAATAATACACTATGAACCTCTAGCGGAGGGAGGATGTGGACGATTATAATCAAATGATGCACTAAGCCACGACCGACCAGCTGTAAAAGGTACAGACTATTTCAGTTAGCTCCCTTAAGCATAAATGTTTAGTGCCAAATCGTAATAATGCGTTTTCGTTTCAGTATTTCTTTTTAAATTCTTTGTTAAGACTCTTCTTATAACCTTTTTAGTCACTACCCCATTAATCGGGTGTAAGGAATCTTAATACATACGATTTCAACAGTTGATCTGCCAGTTTATGAAGTCTCCCATTTAAACTTGGATGTTTTCTTATTTAACTTTTTCATAAAATGATGCATTTGACTATGAAAAATAATCGGCTTGTCAAGGGGAGTTCGGTAAAGTGTAAAATCATGATGGAAAAAAATGAGATAAGCTTCTACGGGGAGGTTGTAGCCAAGGTTTTTCAAGATTTGCCTTAAGAGGGACTCGCTTCGTTTCAGCTGGGGGAGGGGGGCTTTTATTTCGTTGCCGGAAAGTGTTCTCAGCCGGTCGCCTTCGTAAACCACAAACCAGGAACCATATCTGTGAACATTTTTCGAATTATTATAAAGACATTTAAAAGCCCGGCGGGTTCCGCCAGGCTTTTTCTTCCCATCATGCCGTTTTCGCTTTTAGGATGGAAACCCTGATTTTGATTGTAATCGCTGCGAAATAAACGAATGTTGCGAGCGAAATGTAAATCCATGCTTCAACGACTTGCGGATTTCTCCACAAACCAGCCATTGATAGCAGGGAGGGGAAAGTCAGGGTAAGCCATGATTGGATGAGGGCAACCTTGCCGACATAGGCATCGATTTTTTTGCCCAGGCTGTTCAATAAAAAGAACAGGAACCAGAGATATGCCCACATCAGCCATGTCAGTGTGCTGACGATATCCTCGAAATGGAGATAAGCTGCAACTGCATAAATGACTGCAACCACTGCCACCCAAAGGGAATACCAGCCAAGGCCGCTTCCATTAAGGTCTTTCAATATAGTTACACCCACATATAAATAAGTGAAGCCGAACAAAAAAATGCTCGCGAGGCTGAAGATCGTCCAATTGCTCTGGTCTGACACGATAATGAGATATAATGGGACGATCACCTGGAGTGCACCGATAAAAAGATTGAAGACAGCAGCGCTTTTCGCATCTGCCTTCCCCATAAGCATCAAGCCATTCAAGAACAATGCTGCGCCTGACAGCAATAAACCTGCATCTCCCATGATGTTTGGCCGTAACACCCAATCGTCCTACGGCCTTTCCTCCTTTTTCTATAAGCTGTTTGAAACCATTGGTGGTTTAGGGGAATCGCTTCACTGGAAATGATGGCTCCGCAGCAAAGCGAGCGGCCGGGAATGGGTCCAACTTCCCAATCCAGACAGTCTGCCAAAAGAAAAGGCAACTCCTTTGGAAGGAATTGCCCTTCTTCTAATCTATCTTCATTTTTCCATATCTTTCGACGAAAAATAGCCCGGAAGGATTTCATCAATCGTTGTTTCCTTGACATCGCCATTCAAGTTGGCAAGATAAATCTTTGTTTCGTCTGTCGCGAATTCAGCGATTACCTGGCGGCAGGCACCGCATGGAGAAATCGGACCTTCCGTGTCCCCGACTACTGCGATTGCCTTGATTTCCTTTTCCCCTTCAGATACAGCCTTGAAAATGGCGGTCCTTTCAGCACAGTTCGTCAGGCCATAAGAAGCGTTTTCAATATTGCAGCCAAGATAAAGGTTGTCATTGCCGGTGATGATAGCGGCGCCGACTTGAAAATCAGAATATGGAACGTATGCTTTGCTTCTAGCTTCAATCGCTTTTTCAATCAGGATGTTTTTATCCATCGGAGCATTCCCCATTCCTAAGATAATTTTTGAAGATCAGTATGAAGAATCAGAGGCCAGCCCATTCATGATTGCCACACCTGAGCTTGCTCCAATTCTTGTTGCGCCTGCTTCGATCATCTTCTGTGCATCCTCCAGGCTTCTGACACCGCCGGAAGCTTTTACTCCAATGTCTGGACCTACTGTCTTCCTCATCAACGCTACATCTTCAGCGGTTGCTCCGCCTGTTGAGAACCCAGTGGAAGTCTTGACGAAATCAGCACCGGCATTTACAGATAGCTTGCAAGCCATGGTTTTTTCTTCGTCTGTCAACAGGCAGGTTTCTATGATGACTTTTGTTAAAGCTTTGCCTTTTGCTGCTTCTACAACTGCTTTGATATCCTTTTCGACTGCATCGTACTGCTTGTCTTTTAAAGCGCCGATATTAATGACCATATCAACTTCAGTCGCTCCGTTTTCGATGGCGTTCTTTGTTTCGAATGCTTTTACTTCCGAAGTGGAAGCGCCAAGCGGAAAACCGATGACCGTACAGACCTTCACTTCCTCTGTATCTTTCAATACCTCTGCAGCTGTCTTAACCCAGGTCGGGTTCACGCATACAGACGCGAATTTATATTCTTTTGCCTCTTCAGCCAATTTAACGATTTGTGTTTCCGTAGCCTCTGCCTTTAGCAAAGTGTGGTCGATCATCCTGTTTAATTCGTTTGTCACCTAAATCAAACCCTTTCGTATCCAAAGTATGTTGAAACGCTTTCAAAAAGAATAAAAAATTTTAAGGCTGTATTTTTTAGGGAAATCTTACATAATCACTATATCAGGCGATTGAACATTTGTAAATAAGTAAATGAACATATGTAAAAACTTGAGTGAAAATACATAGATATGTCACAATTAAAGAAGTAAACAAGAGTCAAAGGTGCCGGATAAATCCTTTTGACAATTAGGAGCTATTTCATTATAGTTGCAGTATAATGAAATATCATTTCCTGCATAGCGGGAGAGGTTCATAGCAGACACCCTCTATAAAAAACTATGGCTTTGATGGACATCAACCATATCCAGGAGGATATGGTTTTTTATTTTTTCCAGGGCTGATCAGGAAGCAGGACCTCTGCTTGCGCATGCAGAAATACTAGGAGGGCTTTTAAAATGGCAGGTAGAAAAGAAGAGGAAATGAAAGATTTAACTTTGCTTGGGAATCAGGGAACGAAATATTTGTTTGAATACAGCCCGGAAATTCTTGAGACATTCGACAACAAACATCCATACCGCGATTATTTCGTGAAATTCAATACTCCGGAATTCACAAGCCTATGCCCAATCACCGGACAGCCTGATTTTGCTTCTCTCTATATCAGTTACATTCCCGATGAACTGATGGTTGAAAGCAAGTCATTGAAGCTGTATTTGTTCAGCTTCAGGAATCATGGGGATTTCCATGAGGATTGCATTAACATTATCATGAATGATCTGATCAAGTTGATGGATCCCAAGTACATTGAGGTGTGGGGCAAATTTACGCCAAGGGGCGGGATTTCGATCGATCCGTACACGAACTATGGCAAGCCCGGAACAAAATATGAAAACATGGCTGAGTACAGGCTGATGAACCATGATATGTACCCCGAAAAAGTCGATAATCGCTGAAACTACTCTGTTATTTTTGTATTGCCTGGAATTCATCGAATTATACCAAAGCGAAAGCTATACGTTGTTGGATGAAAAAGGAGCTGCCCTGGACAAGTCCGGGAAGCTCCTTTTTTAGTGATTTTTCAGGACGAAAAATCTTTGCCTATCGTACATATACCAGTTCCTTCGGATATTTCGTCAGGATTTCAATCCCTTCGTCTGTAACGACGACATCATCTTCAATCCTTACTCCTGCCACGCCAGGAACATAAATGCCTGGTTCAATTGTGAAGACCATTCCTTTTTCAAGCGGAAGATTGTTCGTGTTTGTCATCGATGGGAATTCATGGACACTGATTCCAAGTCCGTGGCCAAGCCGGTGCGGGAAGTAATCACCATAGCTTGCGCTCTCGATCACATTCCTGGCTGCAAGGTCGACATCCGAGCTTTTCACTCCCGCACGTGCTTTATCAAGCGCAGCCAACTGGGCTTTCAGCACAGTAGTGTAAATCTCTTCCTGCTTTTCGTTCAAATCGCCATATGCAACGGTCCTGGTAATATCGGAACAATAACCCTCCCATATGACCCCGAGATCGAACAGGACAAGGTCCCCCTTCTTGATTTTCGTCAGGCCTGGAGTCCCGTGAGGGGATGCAGCGTTCTTGCCGGTGAGTACCATTGTGGAGAACGACATCTCAGTGACGCCTTTTTTCTTCAGTTCATATTCAATGGCGGCAAGGATTTCGAGTTCTGTTTTCCCTTCCTTGATCTCACTGACCCCTGTTTCGATTGCGAAATCGGCAAACTCGCATGCCTTCTTGATTTTAGCCAGTTCGTCGTCCGATTTCACCATCCGCATTAGGTGGAGTTTTTCTTCAGCTGAGACAAATTGTGAATCAGGGAACAATGAAACAAGTTTTTCATAGCGATCGACATTCAATTGTTCTTTTTCAATCGCTGTCCGCTTGATTGAAGGGGCGCGCTTCCTGATTGCGTTATAGGCTAGCTCCATCGCATCATCCGTATCGCTGTAGCCAATAAGTTCCAGGCTCCATCCTGCGTTCTTTGCATTTTCCTTGTCCATCGCAGGGCAAATCATGAAAGGTTCGGCATCCTTGAAAACTGCTATCGCGAGCAGGCGTTCATGAGGGTCGCTTAGGAACCCGCTTAAGTAGAAGACATTATCGGGAGAGGAGATGAAAACAACATCGATATCTTTTTCTCTCATCCACCCTGATAATGCTGACAGTCGATCTGTCATTGAAACCACTCCTTCGTTATGTATCTCCAATTATCACATTAGCAATTCAGGCGGGAAAAGTAAAACTTTTATCTGTTCAAAAACCGGGTATAACAAATGTGGGAAGGATTTTACACTGCTGCGTTGAAATAACAATTAAGGACGTTTTAAAAGGAGAGATTGGAATGAAAGTATCTTATCATGGCCATTCTGTTGTTAAAATTGAAACAGGCGGGACAACGATTTTCATTGATCCATTCATTACTGGCAACGGGCTGACTGACTTAAAAGTGGAAGACGTCAAGGCTGATGTGATCATCTTGACCCACGCCCATGAAGATCATCTAGGGGACACACTGGAATTGGCGAAAAAGCACGATTCACTTGTCATTGCAAATTACGAATTGGCTACATATTTGGGACGGAAGGGTCTCAAGACGCACCCAATGAGCATTGGCGGGGCCTATGAGTTTGATTTTGGAAAAGTGAAATTCACTCCGGCCTTCCACGGTTCAGGCATTGAGACGGAAAATAACGAAATCCTTTATGGCGGAATGCCGGCTGGCGTCCTTGTCATGGCGGAAGGGAAAACCTTGCTCCATGCAGGAGATACGGCACTATTTTCGGATATGAAGCTCATTGGGGAGAGGCATCCGATCGACCTTGCCTTCCTGCCAATCGGCGATAATTTTACGATGGGACCGGAAGATGCAGCCCTGGCGGCTGAATTTCTTGGCGCAAAGGTGATCGTGCCGATCCACTTCAATACGTTCCCGCCGATCAAGCAGGATCCGCATGCCTTTGTAAAATCTCTTAAGAAAAAGAATGGAAAGGTCCTAGAGGCCGGGGAATCCATCGTTTTGTAATCTATCGCTGCACAAGCCTTTACTTGTGCAGCTTTTCCCTTATCAAGGGAGTGGAGTTGGCGAATTGGAAACAAAGTGATGATCCGGCACAGCCTCGGATATTTTGAATGTAGGATCCGCTTTCTCTTAACGATCCGTCTTCAACCAGCAGGCACGGCTATTCCTTTTTCAATGCCGTAACGCTAGGCAATCGGTTCAATCGCACCGTACGGGGCATAGGCGTGAACCGTCCGATTGACAGGCTGCTTGTATTTTTCTTTTACAGGGATGCTATTTTTTCTTCCGCTGGCATAGATATTTAATTGAGACAACCTTAGGAGGGTGAAAATGAAGAAAAACCGCTATTTATTGTATCTTTTATTGTGCGGGCTGATGTTCTATATCGCGATTCCTGAGCTAAGCTTTGCGCAGGGAAGGATGGAAGGGATTTATGCCGCTTCCTGGCTTTTTTTCGGCCTGCTCGTGTTTGCGGGGAACCTGGCAGCCTATCTGTATTCGCCAAGGAAAAGCAGGATTTCCGGAAGAACAATAACCGGACCTGGAAAAAAGAAAAAGGCTCGTCTGTTTGCTGGCTGATCATTCAGCCATTTTTTATTTGGTAATCTGATGTTCCATCCGGCTGGAAGGGAATGCGGACCGCGATTTAATAATAAACCTGTTGGTACGATTGAATCAGGGCTTCTTTCACTTTATAATGAAAATGGATAGATATACTAAGAGATCGGAAATTTAAAATAAAGGGTGAAAGACTTGGCAACAAAGCATGAACAAATACTTCAATATATAGATCAATTGCCAATAGGAGAAAAGATTTCGGTCCGCCAGATCGCCAAGGCGCTGAATGTGAGCGAGGGGACTGCTTACAGAGCCATCAAGGATGCCGAGGTAAAGGGATACGTCAGCACGATTGAACGTGTCGGCACAATCAGGATCGAGAGGAAGAAGAAAGAGAATATCGAGAGACTCACTTTTGCCGAGGTTGTCAATATCGTTGATGGTCAAGTCCTCGGCGGGAAGGCCGGTCTACATAAAACCCTCAATAAATTCGTCATCGGCGCAATGAAGCTGGAGGCGATGATGCGTTATACAGGTGCTGGGAACCTGCTGATTGTAGGAAACCGCGACAAGGCGCATGAGCAGGCCTTGAAAGCCGGGGCGGCCGTCCTTGTCACAGGCGGCTTCGATGCTGAGGACCATGTCAAGAAGCTGGCAGATGAATTGCAGCTTCCAATCATATCAAGCAGCTATGACACCTTTACAGTTGCCACCATGATCAATCGCGCGATTTATGATCAGTTGATCAAAAAGGAAATCATCCTTGTCGAGGATATCCTGACACCAGTTTCCGAGACCATCTTCCTGAGAAACGATGAGAAAGTCTCCGATTGGTACCGTTATAAGGAGGAGACTTTGCACAGCCGTTTTCCAGTCGTCGATCACGGCATGAAGGTGATCGGCATGGTTACTCCGAAGGATGCCATGGGTCACGATTTCGATACACCAATTGAAAAAACCATGACGAAAAATCCGATGACTGTCAGCGGAAAGACAAGCGTTGCTTCTTCAGCCCATATGATGGTCTGGGAAGGAATCGAGGTCCTGCCGGTCGTCGATGATTCGAACAGGCTGCTTGGGATCGTAAGCAGGCAGGACGTCCTGAAAGCCCTGCAAATGATTCAGCGCCAGCCCCAAGTAGGGGAAACAATAGATGATACAATCACCAGCCAGATTGTGATCACCAGGGGAAAAACGAAGGATGAAGACATATTCCGCTGCCAGGTCACCCCGCAAATGACCAATCATCTCGGAACGATTTCCTATGGGGTGTTTACGACAGTCGTGACTGAAGCTGCGAACAGAGTGTTAAGAGGCTATAAAAAAGGAGACCTTGTCGTCGAGAACATGACGATTTATTTCATGAAGCCCGTCCAGATTGACAGTATCATTGAAATTTATCCTAACGTTCTTGAAGTCGGAAGGAAATTTGGGAAGGTCGACATCGAAGCCTATAATGATGGTGTCCTAGTCGGAAAGGCGATGATGATGTGCCAGCTCATTGACAGGCAATAAGGATTACGTAGGGCTTTTTTGTCTTACGGGGATTTTGTAAGGCAGTAGAGGAGTCGTTGGCGTGAATCCATCCAGCAAAGGAATGATGATCTCTTTACACGCTGATCAAAAACCTAATTAACCTAGAAAAAAAGCAGTCCAAATTCACTTGGACTGCCCAGTTTGTAGACAAAAGGGGTTCGGAATGTTTTCATTCCGAACCCTCAAGCGTTATATGTATCTATTTTAAAATAGACTTATGTTTAGTTCCACGCTAAGTTTGGAAGTCCTGTTGATTAGAGTGGAAGGCGCGTAGACTCCTGCGGGCTCAGCTGGACAGGTGAGACCCCGCAGACGCCAACGGCGGTGAGGAGGCTCACCGCCAGCCCCGCGGAAAGCGAAGCGCCTGGAACGGAAATCAACAGCCCCATTCCAGCACCAACAAAAAAACTGTAAACAAACACGATTTTCATCGAGTTTGTCTACAGTCTGAGCAGTCCAAATTCACTTGGACTGCCTTTTTCGTTTCTGCATATGAAAATAGACCTGGTGACCAGCCTTTCCGTTTTCACGTCATTTTGCTTCTTCAGCCTCTTTTGCGGCGATTGGCAAAAAGTATTTATAGGCCTTGAATCCGGCCCACGCACTCATTGAACCGATGATGATGAAAATCGATGCCACGATGTAAGTGACGGTTGTATGGAACAGGAACAGCTGATTCACGCCGAACAGAGCTACAAACAGGCCAAGCGCGATGCTTGATTTTGCCGAAAGCCATTTGCGTTCCGCCGGGCGACGGCTGCGGACATATTTCACCTTATAGTAAATATAAAATACAAAAGATATGACTATCAGTGCTGCGAGTATTGGCATTTCATTTCCCCCAAATTCAAAATCAATTCCATTTTAACGTTAATCCTGAATGATTTCCATCCCTGGGTCCCCTAACATCACCTTCTATGTATCTTTCTTTTCTTTTTCAGGAAAAATGGTCATAATCAATATATGAACTTGATGAAGGAGCAAACAGATGAAAGCGCAAATTTTGGAAGCTATCAAAAAGTATCAAACAATCATCATCCACCGCCATGTCCGTCCGGATCCTGATGCTTACGGTTCGCAAGGAGGCTTGGCAGAGATCCTTAAAGAATCCTATCCTGGGAAAAATATTTATACAGTTGGGCAGGAAGAGCGGTCCCTCCATTATTTGAGGCGTTTGGACACAGTTCCTGATGAAGCTTTCGCAGGTGCACTTGTGATCGTATGTGACACTGCAAACGCTGAACGTATTTGTGATGGCCGCTATCGACGCGGGGAAATGCTCGTTAAAATCGACCATCACCCGAATGAGGATCCATATGGGGACCTTCAGTGGGTGGATACAACGGCAAGCTCGACGAGTGAAATGATCTATGAGCTTTATCTATCATCCAAGGAAGAAGGATTGAGGATGAACGACGAGGCAGCGAGACTGCTGTATGCCGGGATTGTTGGCGATACGGGGCGGTTCCTGTACCCGAGCACTACGAACAAAACATTTGCTTACGCAGGGGAACTGATCCATTATGATTTTTCGCGGACAGAGCTATATAATAGCATGTATGAACTGCCGGCAGACGTTGTGAAATTAAATGGATATGTCCTCCAGAATTTTGAAATGCATGAAAGTGGCGTGGCAAGCGTCATGATGAAGCAAGAATTGTTAAAGAGATATTCGGTGATTCCCTCTGAAGCATCTCTGCTTGTGAGCGAGCTGGGAAATGTATCGGGAATCAAGGCATGGGTGTTTTTTATTGAAGAGGAAGACCAAATAAGGGTGCGCCTGCGTTCAAAAGGGCCTGTCATCAACGGTGTTGCCAGGAAATACAACGGAGGCGGGCATCCCTTGGCTGCGGGCGCTTCGATCCATTCATGGGAACAAGTTGGCCAGGTTCTATTCGACCTGATCGAAGCTTGCAAAGAATAACGAATGGCCCTCGCCGTCAGGCAGGGCCATCCATATTTCAATCCAGCATGATTTCAACCTGGATGCTGACAGATGTGTAGATGACCATCGATTTTATTTTCAGCTTGAATCGTTTGTCATTGACAGGGATCGACTGGCTTTCAATCAGCTTCGTGATCAGCTCCCGGCTCTTGAAAACGGAATCCAGGTCTTTGGCAAGCAGCATATTCAGCTGGGTTTTTGTCTGTTCTTCAATCTCATAGATGCTTAACGCATCGAGGTACTGCTTGTATTTTTTATCATTCGCGATTTTGACTTTTATCTCCTGGACAGTCAGCTTTTCCTCGTTTTTTTTGTTCAGTTCCGCATAATCTTCCTGCCAGATTTTTATATCGCTTTCGAGTTCAGCGATTTTATCCTGTTGTTCATGGATCTTCTTCGCATTCTTTTCCATCCATACGCCATTGATATATAAAAACAAGACCCAGCTCAAGATCGCACCGACAGCCATACCGGAAAAGAAACGCTGCCATGCAGGCTTGCGGTAATAAGCAGGAATCCTCATTTCAGACATGCTCCTGTGTCAGCCAACTGATGAGGAGCGCTCCAGTTTGCGCGCCTCCCATTGCGGTCAGGATCAGTAAAAATTGCTTGAAGATATCCTTCGTTTCCCCATTGAGCAGTCCTCTTTCAAAGCTGTAGACTGTATCGAACGTGCCCCCAATCGCAGCGATGATCGCCCAGATCCGGATGGAGTTCGACAGTCGGCTGATTTCTGTCAGCAATGGCTGGCCTGTCAGGAAGGAAGCGATCGCTCCAACCAGAGAACCGCCAAGTAAAACGCCAAGCGCAATGAAATAGCTTTCGAAAAGATGGGAAACAAATGGCTGATTCATCGAAACCACCCTCTGGATAAAAGTCTGATGCCCTTGTAATTCCATCATATGGACATCCTGCCTTCAATATGTTTAAAGTTGCGGATTGGATGAGAACGTATTTTCTTTTTGCTGTCTTACAGCCTATAATACTAGTAGAAACCATAAGGGTGTGAGAAAGATGCCATTTATTCACCTTCATGTTTATAGTGCCTATAGCCTCCTGACAAGCACTGCCACAGTCGGGCAGCTCGTCCGCGATGCCAGGGAAAAAGGATTTCCCGCTCTGGCGCTGACCGACAGGAATGTCATGCATGGGGCTGTGGCGTTTTATAAAGAGTGCTTGAAGAACTCGATCAAGCCTTTGATGGGACTGACTGCGGATATTATCAGCGATATTTCAGCAGGAGATTCGTTTCCGCTTGTCCTCCTCGCAAGGGATAACCAGGGGTTTCAAAACCTGATCAAGATTTCGAGTGCAGTACAGACGAAATCTCCGGATGGAATCCCGATCAAATGGCTAAAGCATTATGCAGAAGGACTTATTGCTTTAACCCCAGGAAACGAAGGGGAAATAGAGTATTATTTATCAACTGGCCAAACAGGAAATGCCGCTGCGGCAGTAGAATTGTATAAGAAGATGTTCGGAAGGGAGAATTTCTATCTGTCCTTGCAGGACCACGGACTTGCAGGGCAGCAGGAATTAATGGAGAGCCTTGCCCGGCTGGGAACGGAGACGGATACACCGCTCGTGGCTGCAAACCAGGTCCATTATTTGAAAAGGGATGATTCGTTCGCTCAGGAATGCCTGCTGGCGATCAAAAATGGAGATAAACTCAGCGATGATGGAAGAGAAATGCTAGGAAGCGACCAATTTTACCTAAAGACGAGCGCCGAAATGTGCGAGTTATTTTCAGATTATCCTGAAGCTCTCGAAAATACGCTGGACATCGCGGAACGCTGCAATGTCATGCTCGACTTTGAAACGAGGCATCTCCCAAAATATCCTGCAGGACAAGGCAAACAGGCAGGGGAATTATTGGAGGACCTATGCTTCAAGGGTCTTAGGGAGCGCTATGGATCACCCTCCAAAGAACACATCGGCAGGCTAAAGTATGAGCTGTCGATCATCAAAAGAATGGGCTTCAGTGATTACTTTCTCATTGTATGGGACTTTATGAAATACGCAAGGGAAAAAGGCATCCTCACAGGACCGGGACGAGGTTCGGCTGCTGGGTCGATCGTATCATTTGTATTGTTCATAACGGATGTCGATCCCATCAAACATGGTTTGCTGTTTGAGCGCTTCCTCAACCCAGAGCGCATATCGATGCCGGACATTGATATCGACTTCCCCGACAATCGAAGGGACGAGGTGATTGAATATGTCGCCGGGAAATATGGGGAGCTTCACGTCGCCCAGATTGTCACATTTGGGACACTTGCGGCCAAAGCAGCCGTCAGGGATGTCGGACGAGCCTTCGGATTGAATCCAAAGGAGCTTGACCGTCTCTCCAGGCTTGTGCCGTCACGGCTTGGCATCACCCTCAAAGATGCGATTGCCGAATCGGAAGGTCTCAGGAATTTCATGGAGGAATCCCTTTCAAACAGAAGGATTCTCGAAACTGCCCTCAAGATTGAAGGGCTGCCGCGCCATACATCGACGCACGCCGCTGGTGTGGTGATCAGTGAGGAACCGCTGACGAATGTCGTTCCAATCCAGTCAGGGCAGTCCAATGTCTTTCTGACCCAATATTCAATGGACCATCTTGAGGAAATCGGGCTGCTTAAAATGGACTTTCTTGGATTGAGGAACCTGACCCTGATTGACTCAATCCTTACCTCGATTTATAAAAAGACGGGAAGGAAGTTCGATATCCATGATATTCCGTTCAATGATGAAAAAACGTTTCGCCTCCTGAGCAGGGGTGAGACAAGCGGGATTTTCCAGCTTGAATCCGAGGGAATGAGAAAAGTGCTGACAAGACTGAAGCCGACCCGCTTCGAGGATATCGTGGCAGTCAACGCACTCTATCGCCCTGGGCCGATGGAAAATATCCCGTTGTTCATTAACCGAAAGCATGGAAATGAACCAATCGATTACTACCATAAAGACCTGGAATCCGTCTTGGCCAATACCTATGGCGTGATTGTCTATCAGGAGCAAATCATGCAAATCGCATCTGTCATGGCAGGCTTCTCGCTCGGTGAAGCTGACCTGCTCCGCAGGGCTGTCTCCAAGAAGAAAAAGGAAGTCCTGTCACAGGAAAGGGACCATTTTATCAATGGTGCGCTTAATAAAGGATATGACGAGGGAACGGCGAATAAAATCTATGACCTGATCGTCCGGTTCGCGAATTATGGATTTAACCGCAGCCATGCCGTGGCCTATAGCATGATTGCCTATCAGCTTGCATACTTGAAGGCTAATTATCCGCTATATTTCATGGCGGCACTCCTTACATCCGCAATCGGGAACGATTCGAAAATCGCCCAATATGCCAGGGAATTGCAGCAAATGGACATTAAACTCTTCCCGCCATCAATCAACAAAAGTGCGTTCAGCTTCCTTCCTGAAGGAGGCGGGGTCCGTTACAGCCTTGCTGGTATCAAAGGTGTCGGCATCGCAGCCCTTAAAGAGATATTCCAGGCAAGAAGGAACCATCCGTTTAAAGATGTGTTCGACTTTTGCATCCGCGTGCCGCATAAAGCAGCATCCAGAAAAGTCCTTGAAGCCCTTGTGTATTCCGGCGCCTTTGATGAATTCGGCAAAGATCGCGCTGTCCTGCTAGCGACAATCGATGTTGCGATTGAACACGCCCAGCTTGTCGCTCCTGAGGGTTCTGGTCAAATCGATATGTTTGAGGATGACGAATTTTCACTCAAGCCAAAATATACGGAAGTCGATCCAATGAGGATAGAAGATAAGCTCTCTATGGAAAAAGAAGTGCTTGGAGTATATTTATCGAAACACCCGGCATCTATCTTTGAACAGGAATTCAAAGCTGCAGGCGTAAAACCGGTCGCATCGCACACTGCAGGCCAAAGGGCAAGGCTCGGGGTCTACATAACCGAGCAGAAGAAAATCCGTACGAAGAAGGGCGAAGCCATGGCTTTCCTAACCTTAAGTGATGCGAGCGGAGAGATTGAGGGGGTCGTTTTCCCGACTGTTTTCAAACAGGTTGGCCATTTATTGACTAAAGGAACAATCACGCTTGTCGAAGGCCGGTTTGAAACGAGGGAGGGAAACAGCCAATTCATTGTCCGCGCTGTGCCGGACCTGAAAAAAGAAGCAGCAAAATCTCAGGGGAAAAGGCCGGCTCTCTATGTAAGGATCGAGAAGGAAGCGGATTTTGCGGAAAAGATGAATGAACTTAAAGCTTTTTTACAAAAGCATCCAGGCGACATACCTGTCATTGTCTATCATGAAGGAGCGGGAAAGACGCTCTTTCTCGGCAGGGAGTCCATGGCAGATGCAGCGGACAGCAGCATGGAAATGCTTAGAAAGAAATTAGGCGAAAACAATGTAGTCCTGAAAAATTAGTCCTTTACAAAGGAAAGAATTGTGTTATATTGGAAAAGAATATGTGTGGTCAGACCACTTTAAACGGCGACTTTTCAAAATTAAGGAGTGGACCTAACTTGACTTTACGTGAAGAAGCTTTACACATGCACCTCATAAATAAAGGGAAATTAGAGTCAAAATCAAAAGTGCCTGTAACGAACGCCAGGGATTTAAGCCTTGCCTACTCCCCTGGGGTTGCAGAGCCATGCAAGGAAATTTATGATAAACCGGAAACTGTTTATGATTATACAATGAAAGGCAATATGGTCGCGGTTGTTTCGGATGGAACTGCTGTCCTGGGCCTTGGGAACATCGGACCTGAGGCCGCACTTCCTGTAATGGAAGGAAAAGCCGTACTGTTCAAGAGCTTTGCAGGGGTTGACGCATTCCCGATTTGCCTGAATACGACGGATATCGATAAGATTGTTGATACTGTCAAGCTTCTTGAACCTACTTTTGGAGGCGTCAACTTGGAGGATATCGCGGCTCCAAGCTGCTTCGCGATCGAGGAAAGGCTGAAAAAGGAAACGAATATCCCGGTTTTCCATGATGACCAGCATGGAACGGCAATCGTGACAGTGGCCGGGCTTGTGAATGCCCTTAAGATTACAGGGAAGAAAATGAATGAAATCAAAGTGGTGGCCAATGGTGCAGGTGCGGCAGGAATTGCCATCATCAAGCTTCTATATTCTTATGGTGTCCGTGATATCATCATGTGCGATACGAAGGGCGCCATTTATGAAGGCCGGCCGAACGGCATGAACGCTATCAAGGATGAAGTCGCTAAATTCACAAATAGGGATAGTGTAAAAGGCAGCCTCGTTGAAGCAATCAAAGGCGCTGATGTCTTCATTGGCGTATCAGTCGCAGGGGCGCTGACAACAGAAATGATCCAGACAATGAATCGTGATCCGGTCATTTTCGCGATGGCCAATCCAATTCCGGAAATCATGCCCGATGAAGCGAAGGCGGCAGGTGCGAAGGTGATAGGAACAGGCCGTTCCGACTTCCCTAACCAGGTAAATAATGTTCTGGCATTCCCGGGCATTTTCCGCGGCGCACTTGACGCAAGGGCAACCCATATCAATGAGAAAATGAAGGTTGCGGCCGTTAACGCAATTGCCGGCCTGATCCATGATTCGGAGCTATCAAGCGATTATGTCATCCCGGGTCCATTTGATCCAAGAGTGGCGCCTGAAGTGGCAGCCGCTGTGGCAAAAGCAGCTATGGAAACAGGAGTTGCACGGATTAAAGTGGATCCCAACGAAGTAAAAGAACGTACAAGGCGATTGGCGGCCATTGGAAAAGGTGAGTGAACGCTGAGTGGTCCAACCTAAAAAGAACACAAAGGTATACGTGGAGATTGTCAGGCAGCTAAGAAAAATAATTGAAAAAGATGGATTGAAAATCGGAGATAAGATTCCTTCGGAACGTGAACTTTCAGAGCGCCTCAATGCAGGGCGCTCCTCCGTTCGGGAGGCCCTGCGGGCGCTGGAACTCCTCGGACTGATTGAAACTAGGAGGGGAGAAGGGACCTTCATCAGGGATTTTCGGGGAAATCAGCTTGTCCAATTATTAAGCACCTTCATCCTGCAGGATGAAAAAGCAAAGTTGGACGTGGTCGAAACAAAATACATGATTGAAATAGATTGCTTATACCTTTCTGCTGCTAAAATGCATGAAGGCGAATGCCAGCTTCTAAAGGACTGGATAAAAGGGGAACATTTTGAGGATGAGGAATTTTTCAAAAAAATTGCCAGATATGCGGATAATCATCTTTTTTACCGGATATGGAACATACTGAATGATTATTATAAATCACTTAATTTGAAAATCTCGCCTGCGGCAAAGGAAGATTATTATCATCTTGCTGAGGCGCTTGAAAGCAAAAAAGAAGAGCTGATCCTGGAAAAGTATCGAAAGCTGCGGAAAATGTCGGCGAATGGATGACAGCATCCAGCATCTTTTGCAAAAAGGATGTTATATAGTTTAGGACATGCCCGGCAAAAACTTAGAAGGCTGCAGGTCTTTCTTTTTCACTTAAGTGGTCTGGCCACTAGTCTGATAGGACTAAAAGGGTTATGGATAAGATAAGCAAAAAGACGGAGGGGGTTTTTGTTTGCTGAAAGAACTTTTTACTAAGACAAAAAAGAAGAAATACGCTACGATCCCATCTGAAGCAGCGAAGCAGGATGTCCCAGAAGGAATCATGACAAAATGCCCGAGCTGCAAGAAGATTATGTATACAAAAGAATTGAATAAGAATAACAAGGTATGTATCCAGTGCGGGTATCATCACCAGATGGATTCAGCCGAACGGATCAAAAGCTTCCTTGATGAAGGAAGCTTCAGGGAGTTTGACCATGAACTTGTCTCCGGCAACCCATTGGGCTTCCCGGAATACGCCGAAAAACTTGAGAAGGATCGCCGGAAAACAAAGCTGAATGAGGCTGTCGTGACTGGGGTTGGCAGTGTCAATGGCCACGATGTCGTCATCGCGGTCATGGATGCAAACTTCAGGATGGGAAGCATGGGCTCTGTTGTTGGTGAAAAAATAGCAAGAGCGATTGAAAAAGCCGATGAGCTTTCAATCCCTTTTATCATCTTCACAGCTTCAGGCGGGGCAAGAATGCAGGAAGGCGTTCTGAGCCTTATGCAAATGGCGAAAACAAGTGTTGCTCTCAAAAGGTTAAGTGACAATCGAGGTTTGATCATATCGATCATGACCCATCCAACTACCGGTGGGGTATCTGCGAGCTTTGCTTCGCTTGGTGATTATAATCTCGCGGAGCCGGGAGCGTTGATTGGTTTTGCAGGCCGAAGGATCATTGAACAGACAATTCGTGAGGAACTGCCTGAAGATTTCCAGACATCTGAGTTCCTTCTGAAACACGGACAGCTGGATGCGGTCATTTCCAGGGTTGATTTAAAGGAAAAGGTCGCAGGGATCCTTGAAATCCATCAGCCAGGAGGGAGATTCGCATGGCAGGAGAACTAGAATTTGAGAAACCAGTAATTGAGCTTCGCAAGAAAATCAGCGAACTGAAAGAATTCACGAAGAATACAGATGTCGATTTGTCAGCTGAAATCAACAAACTGGAAGCCAGGCTGGAGAAGCTTGAGGCAGAAATATACCATAACATGAAACCATGGGACCGTGTACAGATTGCCCGCCATCCAAGCAGGCCTACGACTCTTGAGTATATTTCCCTGCTTTTCACTGATTTTTTCGAATGCCATGGGGACAGGCTATTTGCCGACGATGAGGCCATCGTAGGCGGGATTGCGAAATACCATGGAGTGCCGGTGACCGTGATTGGCCATCAAAGGGGAAAGGATACGAAGGAGAATATTCGCAGGAACTTCGGGATGCCGCATCCGGAAGGATACCGGAAAGCCTTGAGGCTGATGAAGCAGGCTGAGAAATTCAAGCGTCCGATCCTATGCTTCATCGATACAAAGGGTGCCTATCCAGGAAAGGCGGCAGAAGAACGCGGACAGAGCGAGGCTATTGCCCGCAACCTGTTTGAAATGGCGGGGCTGAAGGTACCAGTCGTTTGCGTCGTCATCGGGGAAGGCGGAAGCGGTGGTGCCCTTGCGCTCGGTGTTGGAAATCACATTCATATGCTGGAAAACTCGACCTACTCCGTCATCTCACCAGAAGGTGCCGCCGCCATTCTCTGGAAGGATGCATCACAGGCGAAAAAAGCTGCAGAAACAATGAAAATCACTGCCCCTGACTTAAAGGAGCTGGGAATCATCGATGAGATCATCCCCGAAGTCAAAGGAGGCGCACATAAAGATGTGGCCCAGCAAGCCAAATATATGGATAAGATTCTAAAAGAATCATTGACCAGTTTACTGTCGATGAATGAAGAAGATATAATCGAACAAAGATATCAAAAATACAAACGAATTGGCGAGTACTCGGTTCCTAACGAATTTATAGGAGTAAAATAGGGCGTGCATGATTGCACGTTTTATTTTTTATAGAGAATCGTGGACATTCTTGGGACGGCTTCGGCTCCATGACAGGGAGCCCCAGCTCCTTCCAGAAGGGAAGCAAGGGAAGCGTCTTTCAAGGAAATGAACGACATTGATTCATTTCCTCAACTGGAAAAAGGGTTAAAAGCGCTTCCAGTTATACGATAATTCCGTCTTTATGTCAATATGGAGGATTCAGTTGAGATACTAGAGGGTACATGTTATTTTAGAACTACTCACGGTAATCTGTTCCCGTCTGGAGGATGGCAGGTTATCCAGCATAAGAGAATTATTTTTTAAATGTACATAGATGAAATTGAATGAGGTGATGGTTATGAAAAGGATTGGGGTTTTGACAAGCGGAGGCGACGCCCCTGGCATGAATGCGGCAATTCGCGCGGTCGTTAGGAAGGCAATCTATCATGAGATGGAAGTGTATGGAGTTTTCGGCGGTTATGCAGGACTCATCAACGGCAATATCAAGAAGCTTGAATTAGGTTCAGTTGGTGATATCATCCACCGTGGAGGCACGTTCCTTTATTCCGCGCGCTGTGACGAATTCAAAACAAAAGACGGGCAGCAAAAAGGAATCGAACAGCTTAAAAAGCTTGACATTGATGGTCTGGTCGTCATCGGCGGTGATGGTTCATACCGAGGAGCCAAGGCGCTGACCGAACAGGGCTTTCCGTGTGTCAGCGTTCCGGGAACCATCGATAACGATATTCCTGGAACAGAGTTCACAATCGGCTTTGATACCGCGCTGAATACTGTGATCGATGCCGTCGACAAAATCCGTGATACCGCTTCTTCACATGAAAGGACATTCATCATTGAAGTGATGGGCCGCGATGCAGGTGATCTAGCCCTGTGGGCAGGACTAGCCGGTGGAGCGGAAACAATTTTGATTCCTGAGGACAATCCTGATATGGAGGATATTGCAAATAGGCTGAAAAAAGGCCATGAGCGTGGCAAGAAGCACAGTATCATCATTGTTGCCGAAGGTGTAATGAGTGGATATGAATTCGGGAAACAACTTAAGGAAGCTACAGACTTCGATACCAGGGTCACCGTTCTGGGGCATGTGCAGCGTGGAGGTTCTCCAACAGCATTTGACCGCGTACTGGCAAGCCGGCTTGGAGCGAGGGCGGTTGAACTTTTGATTGATGGCAGAGGCGGACGGGCCGTAGGCATCGAGAAAAATGAATTGGTTGATTATGACATCATCGAAGCTTTGTCAAAAGAACATACTGTTGATATTAACTTATATAAATTATCGAAAGAATTATCGATATAATTTCTTTATAGTGAACCAGGAGGTTGCGAGCTATGCGCAAAACGAAGATTGTTTGTACGATTGGCCCTGCAAGTGAAAATGTAGAAAAACTAATTCAATTAATGGAAGCAGGCATGAATGTTTCCCGCCTGAATTTTTCGCATGGAAACCACGAGGAGCATGCAGCCCGTATCAAGAACATCAGGGAAGCTGCCGAAAAGACAGGAAAAAGCATCGGGATCCTGCTGGACACAAAAGGGCCAGAAATCCGTACACACGAAATGGAAAACGGAGCTATCGAGCTTAAGACAGGACAGGAAACCATCGTTTCCATGGAACAAGTACTCGGGACAGCAGAAAAATTCTCTGTAACATATGATCGTCTGATTGAAGATGTCCATACCGGTGCAAAAATCCTCCTCGATGACGGCTTGATCGGTCTTGAAGTGACTAGTATTGATAAAGCGAATAATGAAATTAGAACAAAGGTCTTGAACAGCGGGACGTTAAAAAATAAGAAGGGTGTCAACGTTCCTGGTGTTTCAGTCAAGCTTCCAGGCATCACCGAAAAGGATGCCCAGGATATCCTTTTCGGAATAGAACAGGGGATTGATTTCGTTGCGGCATCATTTGTCCGCAGGGCTTCGGATGTCCTTGAAATCCGCCAGTTGCTTGAAGAGCATGACGGCACTCATATCCAGATTATCCCAAAGATTGAGAATCAGGAAGGCGTAGACAACATTGATGAAATTCTTGAAGTTTCCGATGGACTTATGGTAGCGCGTGGGGACCTTGGAGTTGAAATTCCTGCAGAAGAAGTACCTCTTGTCCAAAAAGAATTGATCAAAAAATGTAACGCACTAGGCAAGCCGGTCATTACGGCAACGCAAATGCTAGACTCCATGCAGCGCAATCCACGACCTACCCGTGCGGAAGCAAGCGATGTTGCAAATGCAATCTTCGATGGTACTGATGCAATCATGCTTTCAGGTGAGACGGCAGCAGGCCTGTATCCTGTTGAAGCTGTACAGACAATGCATAGCATTGCTTCAAGGGCAGAACAGGCGCTTGACCACAAAGAGTTATTATCAGCGAGAAGCAAGGAATCAGATCACAATATGACCGATGCGATCGGACAATCGGTTGCGCATACAGCGTTGAACCTTGACGTCAATGCAATCATCACTCCGACAGAGAGCGGGCATACAGCCCGGATGATTTCTAAATATCGTCCTAAGGCGCCAATCGTTGCCTCCACATCTAACGATCATGTAGTCCGCCGGCTTGCGCTTGTCTGGGGCGTTTATCCGCTTCTTGGCCAGAAGGCTGAAACAACGGATGAAATGCTGGATCTGGCAGTTGATGTCAGTGTGAACAGCGGTCTTGTTTCACATGGCGATCTGGTTGTCATCACAGCCGGAGTCCCTGTCGGTGAAGCCGGAACAACGAACCTGATGAAGATCCACGTAGTTGGTGATATCCTTGCGAAAGCACAAGGAATCGGCAGGAAATCAGCATATGGGAAGGTCGTCATTGCCAAGGATGCCCAGGAAGCATTGGACAAAGTCAAGGAAGGCAGCATCCTGGTGACGATAGGCTCTGACCGTGAAATGGTGCCAGCCCTCGAGAAGTGCAGCGCACTGATCACAGAGGAAGGCGGATTGACAAGCCATGCGGCTGTTGTCGGCCTGAATCTTGGCATCCCCGTCATCGTTGGTGTCGAAAATGCGATGAAACTGTTCCGCGATGGGCAGGAAATCACTGTTGATTCTGCCAGAGGTGTCATCTATAACGGGCATGCAAGTGTTCTTTAACAGAAAAATATAAGAAGGGTGGGGCAATCCCATCCTTCTTTTCAACTGGTTATTGCACACGGGCGCCTCTTCCAGTTCAAACATTCATCCGCTTCAACCCTTGTTGCGCTTCCAGGAGGTGCCCTTGAGGGGAAAATATAGTTAGAGAAGCCGGTATTGAAGCTTTGAAGCAGGGGGTGATTCTGCCCTGCGCCGCCTGCATCCGCAAAGCATCCAGGGGGGATTCCTGGGCAGGCCCTATCCGAGACGGCAAGATCGCTGCTGGTTTCATCCCCCAGACTTGCCGCAGGGATGTCGCAGTGGCATATGCACCTTCTTCAAAGAGCTTTTTCTTGGACCAAAAATTTGTTTCGGCTGAAAACCGCAAATATAATTAAAAGTGACAGGCAGATAATAAGAGGTGTAGCATGAAGTATCTTTTTCTGTTAATAATCATAGTTCCAGCTGCCGAAATTGGCATCCTGCTTGTTTCCGGCCAGCTGATCGGTGTTTGGCCGACCATCCTTCTCATCATCTTCACTGGTGTCCTTGGAGCTTACCTTGCGAAGCAGCAGGGGCTGGAGACAATCAGGAGGGCACAGGAGCAATTACGAAGAGGAATGATGCCTGGGGATGCGATTCTTGATGGCATAAGTGTCCTGGTTGGCGGCACTTTGCTATTGACGCCTGGCTTTGTGACCGATACCACCGGTTTCCTGCTGCTCGCTCCGCCAACGAGGAAATTCTTCAAGGCTTTGATGCTGAAGCTGTTCCGGAATTGGATCAACAAAGGAACAATCAAAGTCATTCGTTAGAAAAACGCCAACATGGATTGGCGTTTTTCTACTTTATGACAGGCTGATTATTTCCTTTGATGAAGGCCCACAGATCGCGGAAGACATTCGCGCGCTGCAGGGTTTTGAAAATGACGAGAGTGACAGGGCCGGCAATGAGCCCAAGGAATCCAATCGTCTTGAAGCCGACAAAAAGAGCAATCAGCGTTGCAAGCGGATCAAGCCCGATGCTGGATGACAGGATTTTCGGCTCCATCACCTGCCGCTGGACCAGGACAACTATGTAAAGGATCCCAAGTCCGATCGCCATGCTCATTTCCCCGGCAATCGCTTCATAAATAATCCAAGGAACGAAAACTGCTCCAGTCCCGAGGTATGGAATGATATCAACAATCCCAGTTATAAGTGCGATTGTAATAGCGTAGTCGACCCTCAGGATCAAAAGGCCGATCAGGATGATTACGGTCGTAAGCGAAATCAAGGTTGCCTGGGCTTTGACGAATCCGAAAAGTGCTTTCTTCAAATCTGCGAATACAGTTTTGCTGCTGTGCTTCGCTTTTGCTGGCAACAGCCTGGTCCCCAATGCCGACAGCCGGTACCAATCTTTGCTGATGAAGAATGTCCCGAGAAGGGAGAAGATCAGGACGGTTGCCGCATTCGGGAACCATGACAGGATATTGGGGATTTTTTCAAAAAAATTCTTGATGAAATTTCCGGCAGTCGCTCCGATGGTCGCCCCGACGTTCTGGATGTTTTCCACAATCGTATCCTGCTGGCCTGTTTCAAGGTTCTGAAATAGCCCGGTCAGCTGGTTGTAGAGCGGGATGATCTGCGCGGCGAATAAATGCTCGATATAATCGATCAAGGTGACGAGATGTTCAGGAACGACACGGGCGAGGTATTCGGCTCCTGAAGCAATTTCTACTACAAGCAAAGTGATCAACCCTGCAAAGACCGAGAAGATCAGGGTCAAGCCTACAATTACAGCAAGGGCCCGAGGCATCTTTGCTTTGGCAACAAGGAAATTGACGAGGGGATTCATCATGAATGCAATGATGAAGCCGATGATGAATGGGTATGTAACCTTTGAAACATAAAACAAAGCCAGTGCCCCGGCTATGACAGAGCCGATGACCAGGATGAATCTTAATGCCCTGTTAATGTATACGTGATTCAAGCAAATTTCCTCCTTTTAATCTTGACCGGCTGGAAGGGCCATATTTTTATATCATACCAGCTGGCAGACGTCTCCGAAAGCTTACAGTAATATACGGAGCATTTATAAAAAAGATTCGACTGGCAATCTTAAAAATCCTTTTTAAGGAGGAAATGTTCATGACAGCTTCATTCATGACTTCGATATTTCAGTCAAGAGGGAGAAGGATTGGTAGGGAGCATCCTGATTTGGAGATGGGTTTTCATTATGTTAAAATAGCTTTGACCGTGGAAGGATGGAAGATGAATGCTTGAACCTTTATTGTTTCTGTTTATCCTGTTGGGAATTGCCTTCGTGGCAAAGAACCAATCACTGATCATTGCCGTGCTCGTTTTGCTTGTGATGAAACTGGCGGGCTTTGAAGCGAAGACCTTTTCATTCATCCAGGGAAAGGGGATCAATTGGGGCGTGACAATCATAACGATCGCAGTCCTTGCCCCGATTGCCAGTGGGGATATCGGCTTCAAAGATTTGTCAGGGGCTTTTAAGTCGCCATATGCCTGGATTGCCTTAATATCAGGCATGGCAGTCGCATTGCTTGCGAAAGGCGGGGTGACATTGCTTGCTGAAGATCCGCATATCACGACGGCGCTTGTATTAGGGACCATCCTTGCCGTCTCTCTGTTCAAAGGGGTTGCTGTAGGCCCCCTGATTGGCGCGGGAATCGCTTTTGCAGCAATGAAAATATTCGAATTGTTCAAGTAGCCTTTTTTTAAAATAATATTTTCCCCTGTTTTAAGTTCTTTTCGTTCACAAAAGTCTGATAATTGTTTATAATAGGACATGTAACTGTTCCCATCCTTTTACAGGATGGGCGGACAGGAGTCTGCGGTTGTTTTTTCCTTATAGTGAAATGTAAGCATTTTCTTTTTGCCATTTGTCTGAGCAAGCGCTCGATGAACGGCAACTGGGCAGGAAGCATCCATTGATGATTGGTCTGTCGCTGGGGAGCCATCCAGCTTTGTACAGCCTCCGGGCTAATAATCTGTCAGAATTTTTTTCTGATTGCTGTTGAACAACAGCTCTATAAAAAGCAGACAAATGGGATAGGGGAAAATTAACTACAAAGGAGAGATTTTGTATGACAGTAACACGGGGACTTGAAGGGGTAGTCGCTACAACCTCTTCCATCAGCTCAATCATCGATGATACGCTGACTTATGTTGGCTATGATATCGATGACCTCGCTGAAAATGCAAGTTTTGAAGAAGTTATCTATCTTCTATGGCATCGAAAACTTCCTAATAAAGCGGAATTGGAAGAGTTGAAGCAGCAGCTTGCACAAAACTCTGCACTGCCAAAAGAAGTTCTTGATCATTTCAAGATGTACCCGATCGATAAAGTCCATCCTATGGCTGCACTTCGCTCGGCTGTATCTCTTTTAGGATTATATGATGATGAAGCAGACGTAATGGAACAATCAGCGAACTATGAAAAAGCCATTCGCCTCCAGGCGAAAATGCCATCCATTGTAACCGCGTTCGCAAGGGTCAGGAAAGGCCTTGAACCTGTCGCGCCGAGGGAAGACCTCAGCTTCGCAGCTAATTTCCTTTATATGCTGACAGGCGAAGAGCCGGATGAAATCGCCGTAGAAGCGATGAATAAGGCGCTCGTCTTGCACGCTGATCACGAGCTGAACGCATCCACATTCACCGCCCGAGTTTGTGTCGCGACTCTTTCGGATGTCTATTCCGGGGTGACTGCAGCGATTGGCGCGCTTAAAGGCCCACTTCATGGCGGTGCGAATGAAGCGGTTATGAAGATGCTTACTGAAATCGGTTCACTTGAAAATGTCGAGCCGTTTGTCCGCAACAAGCTGGCGAACAAAGAAAAGATCATGGGCTTTGGACACCGCGTATATCGCCAGGGAGACCCTCGCGCCAAGCATTTGAGGGAGATGTCCAAGAAGCTGACCGAACTTACTGGGGAGCCTCACTGGTATGAAATGTCCACCAGGATCGAAGAAATCGTAACCGGCGAGAAAAAATTGCCGCCGAATGTCGACTTCTACTCTGCTTCTGTGTATCACAGCCTTGGAATCGACCATGATTTATTCACGCCGATCTTCGCTGTGAGCCGTGTGTCAGGCTGGCTTGCCCATATCCTGGAGCAGTATGACAACAACCGCCTCATCCGTCCTCGTGCCGAGTATATTGGCCCTGGAAAACAGGAATATGTGGCAATTGAGGCAAGGGATTAGATAAAAAAAGAGAGCAGATTTTACTTTTCGGTAAAAAATTGCTGTAATAGAAGAGTGGAGAAAGTTCGGCCTGCTTCCCCTGCTGGTGAAATCCATGTAAGGAAGCGGCCGGATTTCCGGCTATCAAAGGTTAGTGGCACATCGCCTGCTAACCTTTGATTG
Source organism: Bacillus sp. REN3 (assembly GCF_017912555.1). Taxonomy (GTDB): domain Bacteria; phylum Bacillota; class Bacilli; order Bacillales; family Cytobacillaceae; genus Mesobacillus. The sequence continues at coordinate 172,334 of NZ_JAERSD010000005.1, forward strand.
TGTCGAATGTTAGGCGAATGATATTGGAGGGAGAGAAAAAAATGCAAGGTGAAAAAATCACGGTTAAAAATGGAGTATTGAATGTACCAAACAATCCGGTCGTCCCGTTTATCGAAGGTGACGGAACAGGCCCTGATATTTGGGCAGCAGCTGTCCGCGTCCTGGATGCTGCAGTGGAGAAAGCTTACAAGGGAGAGCGCAAGATTGTCTGGAAGGAAGTCCTTGCCGGCGAAAAAGCGTTCAACAAGACTGGCGAATGGCTTCCAAGTGAAACACTTGATTTGATCAATGAATACCTGATCGCGATCAAAGGGCCTCTGACCACACCGGTTGGCGGCGGTATCAGATCCCTGAACGTGGCACTGCGCCAGGAACTTGACCTGTTTGTCTGCCTGCGTCCAGTACGCTGGTTCGAAGGAGTGCCTTCTCCAGTAAAGCGTCCTCAGGATACTGACATGGTTATTTTCCGTGAAAATACAGAAGATATTTATGCGGGTATCGAGTATGCGAGCGGTTCTGAAGAAGTCAAGAAAGTCATTGATTTTCTTCAGAAAGAAATGGGTGTCAAAAAAATCCGCTTCCCAGAAACATCAGGTATCGGAATCAAGCCGGTTTCCAAGGAAGGAACAGAACGCCTTGTACGTTCAGCGATCAACTATGCGATCAAGGAAGGCCGCAAGTCTCTTACGCTAGTACATAAGGGCAATATCATGAAGTTTACGGAAGGCGCGTTCAAAAACTGGGGCTATGAACTAGCGGAAAGAGAATTCAGCGACAAGGTCTTCACTTGGGCCCAGTATGACAGAATCAAGGAAGAGCAAGGTGCAGACGCAGCGAACAAAGCACAGTCCGATGCAGAAGCAGCAGGCAAGATCATTGTTAAAGATGCGATAGCGGACATCTTCCTTCAGCAGATCCTTACGCGTCCGAAGGAATTCGATGTCGTTGCGACAATGAACCTGAATGGCGACTACATTTCCGATGCTCTTGCTGCACAGGTAGGAGGAATTGGTATCGCTCCAGGTGCGAACATCAACTACGAAACTGGACATGCTATTTTCGAAGCGACCCACGGAACTGCTCCAAAGTATGCAGGCCTTGACAAAGTAAATCCATCCTCTGTCATCCTTTCAGGTGTATTGATGCTCGAGCATCTTGGATGGACTGAAGCTGCGAACCTGATTGTGAAGTCAATGGAGAAAAGCATTGCTTCGAAAGTCGTGACATATGACTTTGCCCGTCTGATGGACGGCGCAACTGAAGTCAAGACTTCCGAATTCGGCGATGAACTGATCAAGAACATGGAGTAATTAGGTAGAGGGCTGTCCGCCAAGGGAATGTTTGGCGGATAGCTTTTTCATAAAATTTCCGCATGTCAAACCATATGAATTGAGGAGGAAATACCATGTCATTGAAGCGCAAGAAGATTTCTGTCATTGGTGGAGGATTCACAGGAGCAACAACTGCATTTCTACTGGCACAGAAAGAGCTTGGGGATGTTGTGTTAGTTGATATCCCGCAAATGGAAAACCCGACAAAAGGGAAAGCTCTTGATATGCTTGAGGCTAGCCCTGTCCAGGGTTTTGATGCTAACATCATTGGCACATCCAACTACGAGGACACAAAAAACTCTGATATCGTTGTCGTTACTGCCGGGATTGCACGTAAGCCAGGCATGAGCCGTGATGACCTGGTTCAGACAAACCAAAAAATCATGAAGAGTGTCGCCAGGGAAATCGCAAAGCATTCTCCTGAAGCGTTCATCGTCGTCCTCACGAATCCGGTTGATGCGATGACTTATACAATCTTCAAAGAGTCTGGCTTCCCGAAAAACCGTGTAATTGGACAGTCAGGTGTATTGGATACAGCCCGCTTCCGTACTTTCATTGCCCAGGAATTGAACCTGTCCGTCAAAGATGTCACAGGTTTTGTCCTCGGCGGCCATGGTGATGACATGGTACCTCTTGTCCGCTATTCATATGCTGGCGGAATCCCGCTTGAAACATTGATTCCAAAAGAGCGTCTTGATGCGATTGTGGAACGCACCCGCAAAGGCGGAGGCGAAATCGTCAACCTGCTTGGGAACGGAAGCGCTTATTATGCTCCGGCAGCTTCATTGGTTGAAATGTGTGAAGCCATCCTGAAGGATCAGCGCCGTGTCCTTCCGGCTATCGCTTATCTTGAAGGTGAATACGGCTACGAAGGAATTTACCTTGGTGTACCGACAATCCTTGGTGCCGGCGGCATTGAAAAAGTAATCGAGCTTGAGCTGACGGAAGATGAAAGAGCAGCACTGGACAAGTCTGCCGAATCTGTTCGCAATGTAATGTCAGTTCTGGCATAGATTGCTTAAGAAGGTACGTTCAATCTGACTCTTTTCTATAGGCTGAAACGGGCATGTACCGGACTCCATCTGGAACAGAAGGGACGAGCGAGCGGATCCTGCAGGCTAAGAAGGCCTGAGCGTATTGCCCGCTCGACATGGGAGAGCAGGCGCCTGAGGTTGAAGACAGCCGCTGATTCAAGAGCAAAGATCATGACTAAAACAGCCTTCAATTAAAAAATCGGGGAATATTCCCCGATTTTTTTGCAAATTGATATAGAATATCCGAGGATGGGGTATGAAGTTTAATCGATGTTGAACATCTATTGCAAAGGGGTAAATGCTATGCTGCTTGGAAAAAAACGCAAACTTGGCAGGAATCTGGAAGAAATGACGGCAGGGGAAAAATTGACGCTAACCGAGAAAATCGAGGACAAGGACCTTCTTCTTTATTTAGGGTTGACAAATGATGCCAATCCTTTGTACATCCAGCATGACTATGCATCACAAACACCATATGGAAAGCCTATTGTCCCGGTGATCATGCTGTCAGGAATCATTACTTCTGCTGTATCCAAATATCTCCCGGGACCAGGAAGCCATATTCTGAAGCAGGACATCGAGTTTTTGAAGCCTGTGTACCATTATGACACGGTCCAGTTCCTGTTTGAAGTGACGGATATCCACAGGGAGGAACATACGGTGGAAATCACAGTCTCAGGAAAAAAAGAGGGAGATGAAACGGTCATCAGCGGCAAATTACTGGTTTGTCCACCCTATCCTGTCCAGAAAATGGATGGGACAGCATTAGAAAACTTTTGAAGTTAACAGGAGATGCGCTGGTTACCATTGTGCATCTCATTTTTTTGCGTTTTAGATTTGATTTTAGCGGCCGGATTGATAGTATAATGGATATAGCTATTGGATGAAACAGGGGTAATAACTTTTTTGGAGGCTTGTATGGACAAGAAGGTCTTGGTTGTTGATGATGAGCAGTCAATCCTGACATTGCTGCAGTATAACCTGGAGCAAGCAGGCTACAAAGTAGTCACGGCTATGGATGGGGAAGAAGGGATCAAGGCAGCGGCAGAGGAAAAACCGGATTTGATGATCTTGGATTTAATGCTTCCGAAGCTGGATGGGATTGAAGTGTGCAAACAGCTTCGCCAGCAGAAAATCATGGTCCCGATCTTAATGCTGACAGCGAAGGATGATGAGTTTGACAAGGTCCTGGGCCTGGAACTAGGGGCAGACGATTACATGACGAAGCCTTTCAGTCCGCGCGAAGTGCTTGCCCGGGTGAAAGCGATCCTGAGAAGGGCACAGGCACAGCCTGAGACGGCCGAAGATGCACTGGAAGATGAGAGCCAAATAAAGATTGGGGACTTGAAAATCCTTCCTGATTTTTATGAAGCATATTTCATGGGTGAACTGCTTGAATTGACGCCAAAGGAATTCGAACTGCTCCTGTACCTGGCGAAGAATAAAGGCAGGGTATTGACTCGTGACCAGCTATTGAGAGCGGTCTGGAATTATGATTTTGCAGGTGATACAAGGATTGTCGATGTACATATCAGCCACTTGCGTGAAAAAGTGGAACAGAACACGAAAAAACCATCTTATATCAAAACAATCCGCGGATTGGGCTACAAGCTGGAGGAACCGAAAGGAGAATGACAAAGTATCGCACCCGCCTCCTTTTTGCGCTGATCACCCTGATTATCATTGTTTTGCTTGGCCTTGGATTGCTTCTTGGACAATTATTCAAGAATTATTACATCAATACTTTCAATGAACGCCTGAAAATCGAAATGAGCATGCTGACTGCCCATATTGAGCAAAATGGTGGCTTGGAGTCACTGGATAAGACTGAAATTTCCCGGATGGGCGATTTACTGGACGCACGGATCACACTGGTCGACTTGGAAGGGGATATCCGTTATGACACAGGCGGAATATCCAGCACAAACATCAGCAGGCATAAGGAAATTATCGGCGATATCATTGATGATCGGCCTGACAAACAAGATGAACTTGAAATTGGCGGAGGCTATGACCTTCACTACTATTGGATGCCGCTCGTCCATCAAGAAGAAATAGAAGGCTACATCTTTTTGACGACCAAGGTCGATGAGTTGAAGAAAGCGTACACCCAGATCTGGTGGATTTTGACGGTCAGCCTTGGGCTTGCTCTAGTTGTCATCATTCTCCTTGGGACAAGGATCACTAACCGATATACAAAACCAATCGAGTCAGCCACCAATGTCGCAATTGAACTGGCGAAAGGGAATTACAGGGCCAGGACATATGAGGACCATATCGATGAAACCGGTATGCTCAGTGCATCCATTAACGTCCTTGCCAGGAATTTGCAGGATCTGATGAAGCTTAAGGAATCCCAGCAAGACCGGCTGACTACATTGATCGAGAATATGGGCAGCGGCCTGATCCTGATTGACAGCAGGGGTTATATCAATTTGGTCAACCGCCCGTATAAGGAAATATTCGGAGTGGACACGTCGGAGTATTTGGATAAGCTGTATTACGAAGTCATCGAGCATAATGAGATCACTGAAATGATTGAAGAAATATTCATGACTGAACAAAAGGTCAGGAGGCAGATTGTCCTCCCCCTCGATATTGAAAGGCGACATTTCGAGGTGTATGGTGTACCAATCATCGGGACTAACAATGTCTGGAAAGGGATTTTGCTAGTGTTCCATGATATTTCCGAATTGAAAAAGCTCGAACAAATGCGCAAGGACTTTGTTGCGAATGTTTCGCATGAACTGAAAACGCCGATCACTTCCATCAAGGGATTTTCCGAGACACTTCTTGATGGGGCGTTGAATGACAAAGACACACTTCGAGCCTTCCTCGAAATCATCCTGAAGGAAAGCGATCGCCTTCAGGTCCTTATCCAGGATTTGCTTGATCTTTCGAAAATAGAACAGCATGGATTCAAGCTGACACTGGGACTGGTGGATTTGAGGAGAGAAATCACTGATGTGCTGGAAATCCTTAAGAAAAGAGCTTCAGAAAAAGCGATCAACCTTGTTTATGAAGATCCCGGCGAGGATATTGTGATCGAAGGAGATGCTGATCGCATCAAACAAGTGTTCATCAATCTTGTCAGCAATGCGATTACCTATTCCCCCAATGGAAGCACAGTCACGATAACGGTTGAGGAGTTGAAGGATGCGGTTTCGATTATCGTCAAGGATTCCGGGATTGGTATTGAAAAGAAAGAGATTCCAAGAATTTTTGAGCGGTTTTACCGGATTGATAAAGCAAGAAGCCGGAACTCAGGAGGCACTGGGTTAGGTCTTGCGATCGTCAAGCATATTATTGAGGCGCATAAAGGGAGTATCGAAGTGGAAAGCGAGACAGGGAAAGGCACTGCCTTCAAGATCAAGCTATTTAAGATTTTTCCTCAATAAACTGGAACCGGCCGAATTTTCGGCCGGTGTTTTTGCTTAATCGCATATTATCATGCTATAGAACCGGATGCTTTTCTTTTCTTGACTCGCTTTTTACAATACCTTACAGGAAGCGGCATCAATGGATAAACTGCTCTCATAAGGGTATCCTGTTGTGGCCGGCAGATCACATGATGATAGGAGTGTGGAATCTGCACTAATTGGGTAAACCGGGAGAATTAAGGAAAAATATCTTAAATTTACAATACCTTAACAGCCGATTTATTTTGTCTTAACACTCTGTTGCTACAATCATTAGTGAAAACCCCTTCATCCAAGGAGCAATGAAAGAGACGCAAGCATACCCCGCTTGCGTCTTTTTCCGCTTTGGAGATTATTTTGTAAACAAAATGAAATATTTTGAAACTTTTCCTCCCATTTTAACGTAAAATTATCCATATACAGAAGGATAGAAAGAGGGGAAGGAATATGGTGAGTTTGAAGAAGGTTTACATAAGTGTCGGGATTGCTGTTCTTGCAATCGCCGCGGGCCTGTTGGTTTTTACGACATGGTATACAGTTGATGAATCGGAACAGGCGGTCATCCTGACTTTCGGGAAAGTAGAAGATGGAATCAGTACGCCTGGTTTGCATTTCAAGCTCCCTTGGCCGATCCAGAGCGTTGAAAAGCTATCGAAAGAAACGTTCAGCCTTCAGTTCGGCTATGACCAAAAGGGGGAAGACATCCGTGATTTCCCGGATGAGACAAAAATGATCACTGGTGATGAGAACATTGTTCTGGCAGACCTTGTTGTCCAGTGGAAAATCACTGAGCCTGCCAAGTACTTATATAACGCAGATAATCCGAGGGAAATCCTTTATGATGCGACCTCCGCATCAGTAAGGAGCATTATTGGCAGCTCGAAAATTGACGATGCATTGACATCAGGCAAAGCAGAAATCGAAGGAGAAGTTCGTGACCTTCTTTCAACGCTCATCGAAAAATATGATATGGGCATTTCTGTGGTGGGAGTCAAGCTACAGGATGTCGAGCTTCCGAATAAAGAAGTGCGGAAGGCATTCACAGATGTAACGGATGCGCGGGAAACGATGAATACGAAAATAAATGAAGCGAAAAAATACCGGAACAAACAGCTGAATGAAGCCCAGGGTGAAAAAGATGCATTGAAATCAAGGGCTGAAGGTGAAAGAGCATCTAGGATCGAGCGGGCGCGAGGGGATGTCGCTGTTTTTAATAAGCTATATACGGAATACAAGCAGAATCCTGAAATCACAAGGCAGCGTCTTGTTATCGAGACGCTGGAGCAAGTGCTCCCAGGAACAGAAATTTATATCATGAATGATGACGGCAATACCATGAAGTATTTCCCGATTCGCCCGCTAGAGACAGAAAAGCCGAAGTCAGAGAAGGAAGGCAGTGAGAAGAATAATGACTGATAAAAATGTAATTAACCTGAAGGATCGTTCGGGAGGTTCGTTCAATTGGAGGAAATATACGAAGTTTGGTCTGTTCCTCATCATCCTGATCTTCATCATTGTCTTCATTGTTACCAATGTCTTTATCGTGAAGCAGGGTGAGTACAAAGTGATCCGCCAGTTCGGCGAGGTTGTCAGGATTATCGATAAACCTGGCCTCAATTACAAAGTGCCTTTCGTCCAAAGCGTCAGTTCGCTGCCTAAATACCAGCTGACCTATGATGTCTCCCAGGCCGAAATCAATACAAAGGATAAGAAAAGAATTTTGATCGACAACTATGCAATCTGGAGGATCGAAGACCCGAAAAAAATGATTTCGAACGCCAGGACGCTTGAAGGAGCAGAATCACGCATGGAGGAATTCATCTATTCCGTTGTCCGTTCGGAGCTTGGCCAACTGGACTATGATGAAATCATCAATGATGAAAAATCATCCAGAGGCTCCTTGAATGACCGTGTCACAGAGAAAGTGAATGAATTACTGGCAAATGGGAATTATGGCGTAACTGTAACGGATGTCCGGATGAAGAGAACAGACCTGCCTGCTGAAAATGAGAAGTCCGTGTTCACGAGAATGATTTCGGAACGTGAATCAAAAGCCCAGGAATACCTTTCCATGGGGGATGCCGAAAAGAACAGGGTCATAGCCCAAACTGACCGGGAAGTGAAGGAAATCCTGTCAAAGGCTTGGGCAGAAGCAGAATTGATCCGGGGTGAAGGGGAAGGGGAAGCGGCCAAAATCTATAACCAATCTTTTTCCAAAGATCCGCAGTTCTTCTCGATGTTCCGTACGCTTGAATCCTATAAAAAGACAATCAATGGCGAAACCGTTCTTGTCCTTCCATCGGATTCACCATACGCAAGAATGCTGATGGGCTATACTGAGTAATAAACGAAAAGCATTAGGACCGTTATTTTTCTTTCTATTATCAATCATGATAAAATAGGAAGTAATTTAATGGTCTTATTTTTTTCTTTCGGGAGGAGTTACATGTCTAAAAAACTTGTTTTGATAGACGGAAATAGTATTGCATACCGCGCTTTTTTTGCACTTCCGCTTTTGAACAATGACAAGGGAGTACATACGAATGCAGTGTACGGCTTCACGATGATGCTGATGAAAATACTTGAAGAGGAGAAGCCGACACATATGCTGGTTGCCTTCGACGCCGGCAAGACGACCTTCAGGCATAAAACTTTCAGCGAATATAAGGGGGGCAGACAAAAGACTCCTCCAGAACTTTCGGAACAGTTTCCATTCATCCGTGAACTTCTCAGGGCATATGGGATCGCCCAATACGAACTCGAAAACTACGAAGCCGATGACATCATCGGGACACTGAGTCTGGCTGCCGAGAAAGCAGGCTTTGAAACCAAGGTCATTTCCGGCGACAAGGACCTTACACAGTTAAGCTCGGACAAGACTACGGTGAACATCACGAGGAAAGGCATCACGGATATCGAGGAATATACCCCTAGTCACATTCAGGAAAAATACGGCCTGACTGCAAAGCAGATCATCGATATGAAGGGGTTAATGGGTGACTCATCCGATAACATACCAGGGGTGCCTGGCGTTGGTGAAAAAACGGCCATCAAACTACTGAAGGAATACGGGACTCTGGAGAACCTGCTGCAATCCATCGATCAAGTAAGCGGGAAAAAGCTTCAGGAAAAGCTTTCAGAGTTCAAAGACCAGGCAGTGATGAGCAAGGAACTGGCGACCATCACACGAGAAGCTCCTGTCGAAGTCTCCCTTGACGAACTGCATTATGAAGGCTTCCGGCAGGAGGAGGTCTTCAAGATATTCAAGGAACTTGGCTTCAATTCCCTTTTAGAAAAAATAGGCGGCGCTGCAGTAGCTGGAGAACCTATTGAGCTTGATGAAATCGACTTTACTCAAACAGATGAGATCAAGGAAGAGATTTTCACCCAAGAGGGCTCCTTCTATGTGGAAGTCCTTGAGGATAACTATCACTATGCAGATATCATCGGTTTCGCACTGGTCAATGAGAATGGCAGTTATTATCTCCCGGTTAAAAGCGCCCTTGAATCAGAAGCCTTTCGGAAGTGGGCAGAAGATGGGACGAAAAAGAAAACCGTTTACGACGCAAAGCGTTCTGAGGTCACATTAAGGCATCACGGTATCCATCTACGGGGAGCTGGTTTCGATGTGGCGCTTGCCTCCTACATCATCAACCCCTCTGAATCAGCCGACAATCTCACAGTGATTGCAAAGCAGCATGGCTTTACGGACGTCCGGGCAGATGAGGCAGTGTACGGAAAAGGAGCGAAACGGACGATTCCGGAAAATAAGGTACTTGGAGAGCACCTGGTCAGGAAGGCGGCTGTTCTGGGGCTCCTTAAGGAAAAACTGGAAAAAGAATTATGGGAAAATGACCAGTTCAAGCTTTTCAACAGCCTGGAAATGCCGTTATCGAAAGTCCTGGCCGAAATGGAATACGTAGGTGTGAAGCTGGATCTGGGCAGGCTTGCAAAAATGGGGGAAGAAATCCGCGCCAGGCTTGCAGAAATAGAAGCAAAGATTTTTGAGTCAGCCGGGGAACATTTCAATATCAACTCCCCGAAGCAGCTTGGAGTGATCCTGTTTGAAAAGCTGGGTTTGCCCCCGGTCAAGAAAACGAAAACTGGCTATTCAACGTCTGCGGATGTCCTGGAAAAGCTTGCGCCAAAACACCAAATCATTGAAGAAATCCTGCAATACCGCCAGTTGGGAAAATTGCAGTCCACGTATATAGAGGGACTGCAAAAAGTCGTCAATAAAAAGACGGAGAAAGTCCACACAAGATTCAACCAGGCATTGACACAAACCGGAAGACTGAGTTCGACAGACCCGAACCTTCAAAATATCCCAATCCGCCTTGAAGAAGGACGGAAAATACGCCAGGCATTCGTTCCTTCGGAAAAAGACTGGGTCATGTTCGCAGCCGACTATTCGCAAATCGAACTGCGGGTCCTCGCCCATATCGCAGGGGATGAAAAGCTGATTGACGCCTTCAGGAATGACATGGATATCCATACAAAGACAGCGATGGAGGTATTCAAGGCCGGGAAAGATGAAGTCACTTCGAATATGCGGCGCCATGCCAAGGCTGTTAATTTCGGGATTGTCTATGGAATCAGCGACTACGGGCTGTCGCAAAGCCTGGGAATCACACGCAAGGAAGCTGGAGAATTTATCGACCGTTATCTTGAAAGCTATCCAGGCGTAAAGGATTATATGGAAGAAATCGTCAAGGACGCCAAGCAAAAAGGCTATGTAGAGACATTGCTGCACCGCCGGAGATATCTCCCGGAAATTACAAGCAGGAACTTCAATTTACGCAGTTTTGCGGAAAGGACAGCAATGAACACGCCGATACAGGGCAGCGCTGCGGATATCATCAAAAAAGCGATGATTGAAATGGCCGACAGGCTGAAAGAAGAAGGACTGAAGGCAAGGCTGCTCCTTCAGGTGCATGACGAATTGATTTTTGAGGCACCTGAAAGCGAAATCGAAAAACTAATTGAAATCGTACCGGATGTCATGGAGCATGCCATAGAATTGAAAGTTCCGCTGAAAGTGGATTTCTCTTACGGTCCTACATGGTACGACGCAAAGTAAGGCAGAAAGGAGGAATTTCATGCCTGAGCTTCCAGAGGTAGAAACCGTAAGAAGAACGTTAGAAGTGCTTGCAGTGGGAAAACAAATCAATGATGTTACGATAACCTGGCCGAAAATGATCAAACGGCCTGAAGAGACGGGCCAGTTCAGTGACGCCTTAAAGGGCCAGCATTTACAGGAAATCGGCAGACGAGGGAAATTCTTGATCTTTTATACAGAAAAATTGGCTCTTGTATCCCATTTAAGGATGGAAGGCAAATACGGCCTTTTTAAATCCGATGACCCTGTGGACAAGCATACACATGTAATCTTCCATTTCACAGATGGGACAGAATTAAGGTACAAGGATGTCAGGAAATTTGGGACCATGCATCTTTACGAAAAGGGAAAGGAATTTGAAATACAGCCACTGGCTGATTTAGGACCGGAACCTTTCTCAGATCAATTTTCTATTGAATGGCTTTCGGCCAAGCTGAAAAGGACGACCAGGAAGATCAAGCCAGCCCTTCTTGATCAGAAAATCCTTGTCGGGCTTGGCAATATCTATGTTGATGAAGCCTTGTTCAGGGCAAAAATCCACCCGGAGCGGTTAGCGAATTCCCTTTCCAGGGAAGAGGAAGAAGTGCTTTTCAAGGAAATTGTCAACACCTTGTCTGAAGCGGTTGAAAAAGGAGGCAGCACCATCCGATCTTATGTGAATTCTCAGGGCCAGATCGGTATGTTCCAGCTGCAGCTTTTTGTATACGGCCGCAAGGGAGAACCATGCAAGATCTGCGGCACCCCTTTGCAAAAGACAGTGGTAGGGGGTAGGGGCACACATTTTTGCCCATCTTGTCAGCAACTGTGACCCATAACAAATAGCTTTTGGTTTCTCACCATAACTAGGCTCCTTCCATATACTAACGTAGCGATTGACAGGAAGGAGCTCAGCTATATGGCACAGACAATCTCACTGCTTTTGCTTGCATTCGCAGTCAGCCTTGACGGTTTCAGTGTAGGATTGACTTATGGGCTCAGGCGTATGAAAATCCCGGTAAAGTCGATTATAGTGATTGCGGCATGCTCTGCAGTCGTCCTGGTGGCTGCGATGATGGTTGGCCATATTATTGACGCATTTTTATCGCCCGAGACTGCGGAACACTTAGGCGGCACTGTTTTGATCATTCTTGGCGGTATGATTCTTTACCAGTTTTTCCGCGAGGATAAAGGGGAATTGCTTCATGAAAAAATGATCCTGAATTTTGAAATAAAGTCACTTGGGATTGTAATCAACATTTTGAAGAAGCCAATGTCGGCGGATTTTGACCGATCAGGCACGATCAATGGAATCGAAGCCGTCATGCTCGGCCTCGCCTTGTCATTGGATGCGTTCGGGGCAGGAATTGGAGCAGCCATGCTTGGTTTTTCCTCCTTGCATTTGGCGATGACCGTAACGGCCATGAGTTCAGTTTTCGTTTTTGCAGGGATGAAAATGGGCAGTTATTTTTCCGGAAACGGCTGGGTCCAGAGGTTTTCATTCTTACCAGGAATTTTGCTGATCATCATTGGAGTATTGAAACTTTAAAAAAACGTTTGAAGGGGATCATGCAGGAATGTCACTAGTAATAGGATTGACCGGGGGAATTGCGAGCGGTAAAAGCACGGTGTCAGCGATGATCAAGGAACTTGGCATCGTGGTCATCGATGCTGACTTAGAAGCCAGGCATGCCGTAGAGCCCGGCGAAAAAGCTTATGAGGAAATTGTCAGGCATTTTGGGCAATCGATCCTGGAAGAAAACGGCGCGATCGACCGGCCGAAATTGGGAGCGATTGTCTTCAATGATGAGGATAAAAGAAAGCTTCTTAATTCAATTGTCCATCCAGCAGTTAGGGAAAGGATGGCGGAGAAGCGGAAATGTGCAGAAGCTGCCGGCGAACCAGTCATCGTCATGGACATTCCGTTGCTTTTTGAAAGCAAGCTTACCGGTCTTGTTGAAAAAATCATTCTTGTTTATGTTGATGATGCGATGCAGCTTCAAAGACTCATTAACCGCAACGGATTAAGTGAAGAAGAAGCATCGGCAAGGATCCGCTCGCAAATGCCGCTAAGGGACAAGATCGAGCTGGCTGATGCAGTCATTGACAACAGCGGGACTATCGACCAGACCAAGCAACAGCTGATGGACATTTTTAAAAAATGGGGTATTTAAACAAGAAAAAGGCTTTAACAATCGGAAAGCGGCATATAAACGACAGGCTTTTGGCTGTTCTTGAGCCTCTCGTATAGCACCATTGCCCCGCTGTAATGGTTGAGGAAGCTGGATTTTCCCGATTTGCCGGAAGTTGATTCAGGTGATGGATAATAAAGGGCCTGCGGGCTCTTTTTTTTGACTGTTTAATCCGATACATGCCCGGTATGGAATTTGCCGACAGCTCCACACTTTTCCTCTATGCGGCTAGGAACGCCAACCAGGCATTCAATAGGGCTTTAAAAGCCCTTAAAGCATTCGTACTTTTTCTCTCTTGTGTCCAGAGACTCACTGGAACAATTGTCTGATAGGTAACATGCAGGTGACATGTATTGCTCCGGTTCCAACAATGCACGTCCATGGAATTGCATTTTAACGCCTTCGTTTTCTGAATTTTTTTATATTAAAAATGTATACATTTGGTGGTCGCAAATAAAAATTAATATGTTATACTAATACCATACAAAGGGGTTATTAAGTATAACATTAATTCGGAAGGGGCCATACAATGAAGGCGAGAATAGCAATTAACGGTTTTGGGAGAATCGGCAGAATGGTTTTCAGAAGGGCCATTCTTGATAACAACCTTGAAATAGTTGCAATCAATGCGAGTTATCCAGCTGAAACACTGGCGCATTTAATAAAATATGACTCAAATCATGGTCAATTTGCTGGTGAAGTCATTGCAGCGGATGATTCACTGATTGTTAATGGAAAGACGGTAAAGCTGCTAAGCAACCGCAATCCTGCTGAGCTTCCATGGGAGGAGCTCGACATCGATCTTGTCATCGAAGCGACTGGCAAATTCAATTCACGTGACAAGGCTGCCCTTCATCTTGAAGCAGGTGCGAAGAAGGTTATTCTGACTGCGCCAGGCAAAGAGGAAGACATCACTGTTGTGATGGGCGTAAATGAAAGCGCATTAAATGTAGAAGTGCATGATGTGATTTCGAATGCTTCCTGTACAACGAACTGTCTGGCTCCGGTAGCCAAGGTGCTTAACGACGCCTTTGGCATCGAAAATGGGTTGATGACGACTGTGCATGCCTATACGAACGACCAGAATAATATCGACAATCCACATAAGGATTTGCGCAGGGCACGTTCTTGCGGCCAATCCATCATTCCGACTTCAACCGGAGCAGCCAAAGCGTTATCGCTTGTGCTTCCTGAATTGAAAGGAAAACTTCATGGAATGGCGCTGAGGGTTCCGACACCAAACGTTTCACTTGTGGACCTTGTTGTGGACCTTAAGCGTGAAGTGACAGTCGATGAAGTGAACGAAGCATTCTATTCTGCCGCGAATGGAAAGCTCAACGGTATCCTTGATATCACGACTGAACCGCTTGTTTCGATTGATTTCAACACCAATGAGCATTCAGCAATCATCGATGGCCTGTCCACAATGGTGATCGGAGCGAAAAAAGTCAAGGTGCTCGCCTGGTATGACAATGAATGGGGTTATTCATGCAGGGTTGTTGATCTCGCAAAGCATGTTGCCAATGAGATGTCAAACTCAGCGACTGTTAAAGTCGGATGATTGATTTATAAAGATAAGCTTGCCGGATTTCCGGCAAGCTTTTTTCCTGTTCCGTTTTATACGGAAATCGCTTGATTCAAAGCGATTTCCGACCTGGAAAACCCATCAGAAAAACACAGAAAAAATTTAAAAGACTGTGTTGCAAAAAAAATATAAACCAAGTATACTAGTCAACGTGAACTTCTTAATAACGGTACCAATTGGCTACTTAAAGGGTTAGGACCTCTCTGGACTAACTTTCCCCCGTGGTAGTTAAGATACCATTGAAAATAAGAATTTCATTTTATTACTGTTAAGGGGGAAATTGAATATGGAAACGATGGGTCGTCATGTGATTTCTGAACTTTGGGGATGCGATTTTGAAAAGTTAAATGATATGGATTATATTGAACAAACTTTCGTTGCAGCAGCATTGGAATCAGGTGCTGAAATTCGCGAGGTGGCATTCCACAAATTTGCTCCTCAAGGAGTTAGTGGTGTTGTCATCATTTCTGAGTCCCATTTAACGATTCACAGCTTCCCGGAACATGGATACGCCAGCATTGATGTTTATACATGCGGTGATCTTAATCCTAACGTTGCCGCTGATTATATTGCGGAAGCCCTTGGCGCTCAAACTCGCGAGAATATCGAACTTCCGCGCGGAATGGGTCCTGTGCATGTGAAACAGGCACAAGCCAAAGCTCTATAACTGAATCATAGATAGCTTACAGGAGGTGTAGAGATACACCTCTTTTTTAATACAGGGAAGAATACATCCAGCTGGAAGAAGTTTCGATGCCGCCGCAAAATGTTTTCGGTCAAGGATAAGTACAGCAAGGCTGATTTTTTCCATCAAGCGGATGCCTTGAGCTTTCTCTGAAATGAAAATACGGTATACTGTAACTATATTGTTGGATGCAGGAGGATGTTTCATGTCTTTTTTCAAAGAAATCTCTTTGCGTTACCAGAAATTCTGCGGTACGGCTGAGAAACATCGGGACGAGCGGTTGAAGACACGATATTATAAGGCAAGCTTCAATCAGGTGTTCCAGACAGTCGAACAGCTGCTAAAGGACGATCCTTCGGGGAAAATTTCAAGCATTTCAAAGGAACACGGGGAAATATCGGCAGAAATCGGCAGGTCTGCTTCTTTCATGACTGTTACTGTTGTGATGACAAAGCCTTTTGAAACAGCGGTAGACCTTCATATTTCAACAGAAAGGTTTTCCCTGGCAGGCATTAATCCTCTCCTGAAAAAGGAAATACTCTATTTTTACCAAAAACTGGATCAATCCCTTCCTTTTATCGGATCCGGCATCAACGGAAATGAATAGTTTCCCTTGTCCAGACTCCATTCTTTTTATAAGATAATACATAGGGACTGAATGTTTGCGAAAGTCATTATCCAGTTCTAATATTCAACTGCAAGGCATCATGATGCCCATTCCAAACCACTTGGAGCTGATCGATATGAAATGTCCAACTTGCCAAAACAATTCCACACGTGTTCTTGATTCAAGGCCGGTTGATGATAGTCGGTCAATTCGCCGCCGTCGTGAATGCGAAGCGTGCGGTTTTCGATTCACAACATTTGAAAAAGTGGAAGAGATTCCTTTGATTGTCGTCAAAAAAGAAGGGACACGTGAAGAGTTTAACCGTGAAAAGCTCCTCCGCGGCCTGATTAAAGCCTGCGAGAAACGCCCGGTAGCTTTAAGCCAGCTTGAGGAAATCACCTCAGAGGTTGAAAAGGAGCTTCGGAGCCAGGGAATATCGGAAGTTAAAAGCGAAGCGATTGGTGAAATGGTGATGGATCGGCTGGCGAGTGTCGATGAAGTAGCCTATGTACGGTTTGCATCCGTCTATCGCCAATTCAAGGATATTAATGTATTTATTGATGAATTAAAAGAACTTATAAAGAAAGAGCAGTCCTGAAGGAGCTGAAGGGAACTTCGGCTCTTTTTTCACGAACCGTTCGGAAAGGAGGCTGTCATATGTCCCAGCATTGGCAGGAAACATTGCCAGTAGACCAATATATTGTCGCTTCTGGCGGACTATTGCATGAGTATGATCGAAAGGTGCTGACTTTTTTATACCAGCCACTGATCGGTCCGGCCTGTTTAAGCTTGTACATGACCTTATGGGCAGAACTGGAAGAAAACCGCCTTTGGTCCGAGCCTGTGACCCATCATCATTTAATGAACATCATGGATATGAACCTGAAAGAAATTTACCAGGCGCGTCTCAAGCTTGAGGGTATCGGCCTCTTGAAGACATTGGTGAAAAATGAAGAGGGACGCAGGGCGTTCATGTATGAATTGCAGCCCCCCCTCACGCCGGAAAGTTTTTTCCTTGACGGACTTTTGAACATTTATTTATATCGCAAGGTTGGCAGGAACCAGTTCTTGCGTCTTAAACGGTTTTTCAGCGACAGGTCTCCGATGGCCGATCCAGGGTATCGGGAAATAACGAAGGCATTCCAGGATGTTTTCATTTCAGCTTCGCCTGACACCCTTAAGCATAATGCCTATTCGGCTGATGACTTGGATGCGGAAGCAGGAATGGCTTTCATCGGCAGGGGGAATGCACAAACAATCCAAATCGATTCTTCGGAATTCAACTTCGATGTGCTCATAGGTGGATTGAATGATTCGCTGATTCCGAAAAGTGCGTTCACGAAGAAGGTAAGGGAAGCTGTAAGCAACCTCGCCTTTCTTTATGGCATTGACGCATTGACAATGAAAAACCTTGTCTTGAGCGCAGTTAACTCTGGGAGTGAAATCGATATTGAGGAGCTGCGGAAGGCCGCGAGGGATTGGTATCAGTTTGAATACCAGGACCAGCTCCCCGCCCTTATGGACCGGATCCAGCCTGCACAGTTCAATACAGGCATCGGGAAACCAAGAACGAAAGAAGAGGAGCTTATTCAGTATTTCGAAAAGACATCACCCCGACAACTCTTGATTGATCTTTCGGGTGGGGCGGAGCCATCCAAATCGGATTTGCAGATCATCGAAGAGGTGATGTTCAAACAGAAACTCTTGCCGGGCGTGGTCAATGTCCTTGTACAGTATGTCATGCTAAAGACAGATATGAAGCTTGCTAAAGGA
The DNA here is from genome assembly GCF_017912555.1 of Bacillus sp. REN3. Classification (GTDB taxonomy): domain Bacteria; phylum Bacillota; class Bacilli; order Bacillales; family Cytobacillaceae; genus Mesobacillus. Next base: position 190,055 of record NZ_JAERSD010000005.1, read on the forward strand.
TACATAGAGAAGATTGCCAGCCATTGGGCGAGAAAAAAGATCACAACTGTCAAAGAAGCGATGGAGCTCGCAAAAAATGAACATCGCCAGTATCTTGGCTGGGCAGAGAGCAAGCATCAATCAGTATCGAAAGGGAAGCAGAAGCCTGCAAGCAAAGAAACACATCCGGACTGGCTGAGCAAGAAGACTCCGAATAAGCTTGAAAGACAAACAGAAGATACAGAAGCTGAAATCAGGAAGCTTGAAGAGGAGCTTGAAAAATTCAAATCGGATCTATGATTTTAATGACATGCCCAGCCATTGCGTTGAGGCATGTTTTATTTTTACATAATTAATCCCGCTCTTTTGGACTGATAACCGGCCTATTCCGGAAGGTAATAAAGCAATTTATCCCCAGTGCCGAGGATGTTCCTGTGTAAGCCTGCCCTCCTCTTTATAGCCAGCCGTGGTCGTTGTTTAGATGCTTCTAAATTGTCCAGGACCCCCATATATATATACAGGAATTATATAGAGGGGGGATATGGTTGATTGAAATCATCTTCCAAAAAAGACAGGATGCCGTGAATCTATACCAGCACTTTATTAAAAGCATGGTTTCCTGGTGTGAGAGCCAATCAATTCTTCTTATTGAAGATCGAAATAGAGTATGCATTCCCGGACGAATGTTCGATGACTGCAGGCTGGATGAAATCAAAAATTGCTTTTTTGTTTTCATTACAACAATGAAGAGGGATGAATGGCTGCGTTCAATTTTAAGGGAATCCTACTTTTACACAGAAATAGAAGAACAGAATCAAATCATGGATATTATCTATTCAGTTTTGGAGGGGAACAGGTCGGAACTCCTTCCCTTCATAGAAGGGCCGGGCACAGATGGAGAGATCAAAGGGGCGATAGACCAAATTTTTGCCAAGAGAATCTCCTTTTCTTTTGATTCTTTTGTGATGTTTCGCTTAAAATCGTACGTTGATCAGCTATCGCGATGGATTGAAGTGGCGATTGATGAATATAAGATGGAACAGGAATATCAGGTGTTCATCCAGACCCTCAGGGATTTCCTGGCGGGAAGAAGACCGCAAATGCGGCACTTGCATCTTGTTATCGAAGAAACAACAGGGTTTTTCAACAGCCGCTTTGACGAGATGACAAGGGGTGAACTCTTTAAAACAATCGACCGCAAGCTTCTTGTCAATCATCCCGTCTATGTCGATTCCCTGACCATTGCCCCACTGCTTTCAATCGCTCCAGAAACCATTTATCTATACACCGATGATCTTCAGCAGCCGCTGGTGAGGACGATCCTCAATATTTTCGAAGAGAGGGTCCAAACGAAATCCCTGGTTTCGTTCCATGAGGAAAGATTGGCCATCACTGGGCAGGACAACAGAAATGTGCAATAGCCCACTTGATTTTCATTACATTACAATCTATAATTACGTACATACTAACAGAATCAAGCAAATGTAATGATGAGGACACGGGCAATCTTGAAAGGTTCACAGAGAGGGAAGGCAAGGCTGAAACCTTCCTAGCACTAGAGACAAGCTTACCGCCTCTGAACACCAGCTTTGAACGCCCTCCGGCAAGTATTGGCTGGCGGCAGCAGCCGTTATCTCAACCAGAGCCATTTTTTGCTTTACTGCTGAAAATGGAAAATTGGGTGGAACCACGTGTATGCAAACTCGTCCCTGTTTCAGGGGCGGGTTTTTTTATTTTTTCGCGTATGGATCATACGCTATCTTAAAAGGAGGAAAAGCCAATGGCAGACATGTTAAAGATTTCTTTTCCAGATGGAGCAGTGAAGGAGTTCCCGGCTGGCACCACAACAGAAGACATTGCCAGTTCGATCAGCCCGGGGCTTAAGAAGAAAGCCATTGCCGGGATGGTGAATGGCAAGCCGTACGATTTGCGAAGGCCGATCGCAGAGGATGCGTCTATCGAAATCGTCACCCCTGACCATCCCGAAGCACTCGAGATCTTGCGCCACAGTACAGCACACCTCATGGCACAGGCAATCAAGAGGCTGTATAAAGACGTCAAATTGGGAGTAGGTCCCGTGATTGAAGGCGGCTTCTACTATGATATGGACATGGATCATGCCCTGTCCCCTGAAGATTTGCCGGCCATTGAAAAAGAGATGGCGAGAATCGTCAGTGAAAACCTAGAAATCGTCCGCAAAGAGGTAAGCCGCGAAGAAGCAATTAATCTATTCAAAAAAATCGGGGATGAATACAAGCTGGAATTGATCGAAGCGATTCCTGCCGATGAAACCGTCACTCTTTATGAGCAAGGGGAATTCGTCGATCTTTGCCGCGGAGTTCATGTACCATCTACAGGCAAACTCAAGGAATTTAAATTGCTGAGTATTGCCGGAGCATACTGGCGCGGGGACAGCGACAACAAGATGCTTCAGCGTATTTATGGCACCGCTTTTTTCAAGAAAGAAGATTTGAAGGAGCACTTGAGGCTGCTTGAGGAAGCGAAAGAGCGTGACCACCGCAAGCTTGGGAAGGAATTGAACCTATTCACTAATTCCCAGAAGGTCGGGCAGGGCCTGCCGCTATGGTTGCCAAAAGGAGCGACGATCCGCCGTATCATCGAACGCTATATCGTCGACAAGGAAGTCAGCCTCGGTTATGACCATGTCTACACTCCGGTAATGGGAAGCGTAGACTTGTACAAAACTTCAGGGCACTGGGATCACTACCAGGAAAATATGTTTCCGGTAATGGAAATGGATAATGAACAGCTTGTGCTTCGCCCGATGAATTGCCCGCACCATATGATGGTGTACAAGAACAGCATCCACAGCTACAGGGAGCTGCCTATCCGCATCGCGGAACTTGGAACGATGCACCGTTATGAAATGTCCGGTGCGCTTGCGGGACTGCAACGTGTCCGCGGCATGACCCTGAATGACGCGCATATCTTTGTCCGCCCTGATCAAATCAAGGAAGAATTCAAACGGGTTGTCCAGCTTGTTCTCGAAGTCTACAAGGATTTCGGAATGGATGATTATTCTTTCCGTCTTTCTTACCGCGATCCAGAGGATAAAGAAAAATATTTCGATGATGACCAGATGTGGGAAAAGGCACAATCCATGCTGAAGGAAGCGATGGATGAAATGGGCCTTGAGTACTTCGAAGCAGATGGCGAAGCAGCGTTCTATGGCCCTAAGCTTGATGTCCAGGTCAAGACAGCGCTTGGAAAAGAGGAGACTCTATCCACTGTCCAGCTTGACTTCCTGCTTCCAGAACGTTTCGATCTGACTTATATCGGCGAAGACGGAAAACATCACCGCCCAGTCGTCATTCACCGCGGAGTCGTTTCGACAATGGAGAGATTCGTTGCCTTCCTGATTGAAGAGTACAAGGGGGCGTTCCCGACTTGGCTGGCACCAGTCCAGGCACAGGTAATCCCGGTTTCTCCTTCAGTCCATTATGACTATGCGAGAAAAATTCAGGATCAGCTAAAAGCTCAAGGTTTCCGGGTGGAAATCGATGGCCGGGATGAGAAGATCGGCTATAAAATCCGAGAAGCGCAAATGCAGAAAATCCCTTACATGCTTGTGGTCGGCGACAACGAAGTCGCAGAGAATGCGGTCAACGTGCGCAAGTATGGGGAACAAAAATCTGAAACAGTTCCATTCGATGACTTCCTGGAGTCCTTTAGGAAGGAAGCGAAAAAATAAGCAAAAGGGAGAAGCCTAAGGCTTTTCCCTTTTTGCAGTTGCCTACATGAATAAATGCTGAACTCAAAAAGCATCAAAGTTTACGAAAACTGCCTTTATTATATTTACTTAAAGCAAACGAGCAGCGATTCGCTGGCATAAAATATTTTAAGAAAAAGTATTGCAGGCTTGAAGTCAATTTGATAAAATACAATACGTTGCAGTTAAGGCAAGTGATACGTTTGACACATCAACACCTTTGTGTTATATTAGCAAGAGTGAACTGAATACAGTTTTTTAGGAAAGAAGAAGCACCCGCTTCTCACCTGGCTGACGCATACGTGTTGTTGGCAGGTATTGCGTAAAACGACTGATTTTTAATTTGTTTTCGTATGTGTGGGTGTGTTCGCCCGCACATTTTTTATTGCAGAAAAAGTGAACGCAGCGACAGACTTCTTCCCCTGGAAATGTATTCAATAAACCCTGGAGGTGGCTAATTATTAGCAAAGACGCGATGTTATTAAACGAAGGAATTCGAGCTCGCGAAATTCGTCTCATTGACCAAAATGGCGAGCAGTTAGGAATCAAAACTAAAGCTGAAGCGCTTGAAATCGCAGCGCGCGTTAATCTTGATCTTGTTCTTGTTGCACCGAATGCGAAGCCCCCTGTAGGCCGGATCATGGACTACGGAAAGTTCAAGTTCGAACAGCAAAAGAAGGAAAAGGAAGCACGCAAGAACCAAAAGACGATCACGACCAAAGAAGTGCGCCTTAGCCCGACAATTGATGAGCACGACTTTAACACAAAGCTCCGCAATGCCATCAAGTTCCTGGAAAAAGGTGACAAGGTTAAAGCATCGATCCGGTTCAAAGGACGTGCGATTACCCATAAAGAGATCGGACAACGTGTACTGGACCGATTCGCCACTGCTTGCGCTGAAGTAGCAACAGTCGAATCATCACCAAGAATGGACGGCCGAAGCATGTTCCTGGTCCTTGCACCCAAAAACGACAAGTAACGAGGAGGAATACCAATGCCAAAAATGAAAACACACCGCGGCGCTGCAAAGCGCTTCAAGAAAACTGGATCTGGTAAACTGAAGCGTTCACACGCTTATACTAGTCACTTATTCGCGAATAAATCTACAAAAGCAAAGCGCAAGCTTCGCAAATCATCACTTGTATCAAAAGGTGATTTCAAGCGCATCCGTCATTTGTTAGACAACATTAAGTAAACTCGAGCGATCGATTTATATAGGAGGGAATTTACATGCCACGTGTAAAAGGCGGTACAGTTACGCGCAAGCGTCGTAAAAAAGTCATCAAATTAGCAAAAGGTTATTTCGGTTCCAAACATACATTATACAAAGTTGCTAACCAGCAAGTCATGAAGTCCCTGATGTATGCATACCGCGATCGTCGCCAGAAGAAGCGCGATTTCCGCAAGCTTTGGATTGCGCGTATTAACGCAGCAGCACGCATGAACGGTCTTTCTTACAGCCGTATGATGCACGGCTTGAAGCTTGCAGGCATCGAAGTAAACCGTAAGATGCTTGCTGAACTGGCTGTAAGCGATGCGAACGCATTTGCCCAGCTTGCAGAAACAGCAAAAAAGCAATTCAATAAGTAATGAAGGACGGACCATTCTCGCCTGAGGGTGGTTTTTTCTTATCCAGGGGAGACTGAAAATATGCGGATGTGGGGATTGGTTGGAGTTTGGGTGCTCATGAATGCCGGAGGCTATTTTATCATGGGGGCAGACAAGCGCCGGGCACGGAAGAATCTTTATAGAATAGAAGAAAAGACGCTCTGGATGGTGGCTGCTTTTGGCGGGGCCCTGGGAGCGTCAGTTGGGATGAACCATTACCGGCATAAGACGAAGCATCCCCAGTTCAAATATGGGTTCCCGGTCCTTGCTGTCATGGAAACAGCCATGTTCATTTACCTTTTATACAAGCTTTCAGCATAAAATAAACGCCCGGTTCGGGCGTTTTTTGCAATAAAGTCTCAATGAATAGGGTGGATGGGGTTTTTTCAGATGTGCGGCAATGGCTGCACTGTAAATGATTCCCTTTATTCCGGACATCTATCCAATGTCAGAAGTTTCCGTAATACTGGCAAATGCCCGATCGAGGCAATGATTGCCCTTATTGTTCCGGAGTGTTTTTTTCCATGAATTCCTTGACAGGACTTTTCCAGTCGATTTTCGCTACTGGATAATCTTCACGAATCTTTCGTTCAATGAATTGGAAATCCTCGAAAACAAGGCCTTTCAAGGCAGAAGTTTTCCGCGGCCAGATGAAGATTGAAACGACCTCAAACGCTGATGGCGTAGTCCCCAAATACTTTTCCCCCTCAAATAAAACGCCCTTATAGGTCAGAAGAAAATTCTTGCGAACATTATCCTTTTCATCCAGAAAGTAATACTGCTTTTTTTCATGCGCTAGCTCAAGCTTCCTTTTCGGATGGAACAAATATTTAACTGCACTATATATGATGAAGATAAATAACAGTAAGATAATCAAACGAAACAGCAGGATCATGTCTGGCCCTCCATATACGTACTTTCCTTATTTTACGGACCAGTCCCAAAATAGTTTCATCAAAATCCCGATTGATTTATAATTTTTATAAATACATGGGGATTAAGGAGGAAACATGAAGACAGAAAAGCTTTTTATGATGCAAAAAGAGCTGGACAGCCACATTCAATCACTGCATGGGCTGGCTGGAGAGGATTTGTTCGACCGAAAAGTGCTTGCTCTGCTTGTGGAAGCCGGGGAGCTGGCGAACGAAACACGATGCTTCAAGTTTTGGAGTATGAAGCCTTCTTCGGAAAAAACAATCATCCTTGAGGAATTTGTTGATGGGATCCATTTCATTCTTTCGCTGGGAATCGAAGCAGGATTTGATGGAATTAAGGAAATTACGAATGAAGTACCCGCTGGGATGGATGCGAGCAGCCAGTTTCTTGAGGTGTATGCAGCGATCCAAAGATTTAGGTCGAGCAGGTCGAAAGAGGACTATCAGCATCTTTTCAAACACTATTTGGAACTGGCTGAAATCCTTGGGCTGAAAGACTCGGAAATTGAACAGGCATATATTGAAAAAAATGAAGTGAATTATGATCGGCAGAAAAATGGATATTAACAGAATTTTTTGTGCGCTACCAGAAAATCTTGTATAATGGGAACGAAACTACATATTGAGGGAGTCGAAATAATGGCAAAATTAGATGAAACACTGACCATGCTGAAAGACTTAACAGATGCTAAAGGCATTCCCGGCAATGAGCGTGAGCCGAGGGAAGTAATGAAAAAATACATAACACCATTTGCTGACGAGGTGACAACTGACGGACTTGGCAGCCTTGTCGCAAAGAAAGTCGGAAATGAAAATGGACCGAAGATCATGGTCGCAGGCCACCTGGATGAGGTCGGATTCATGGTCACCAGCATTGATGACAAAGGATTCCTTCGCTTCCAGACAGTTGGGGGATGGTGGTCACAGGTCATGCTCGCACAGCGAGTGACGGTTGTGACACGCAATGGGGAAATCACTGGAGTGATCGGTTCAAAACCGCCTCATATCCTTCCAGCCGAAGCCCGCAAGAAGCCGGTTGACATCAAGGATATGTTCATCGATATCGGTGCTTCAAGCCGTGACGAAGCGAAAGAATGGGGGGTGCGTCCTGGCGATATGGTCGTTCCTTACTTTGAATTCACCGTCATGAACAATGAAAAAATGCTGCTTGCAAAAGCGTGGGATAACCGGATTGGCTGTGCAATCGCAATCGATGTCCTGAAGCAATTGAAGGATGCCGAGCACCCGAACGTTGTGTACGGTGTCGGTACCGTACAGGAGGAAGTCGGCCTCCGCGGCGCGAAAACCTCCGCGCAAATGATCGAACCTGACATTGCGTTCGGCGTTGATGTTGGCATCGCGGGCGATACTCCAGGCGTAACGGAAAAAGAAGCATTGAGCAAAATGGGCGATGGCCCGCAAATCATCATTTATGATGCCTCAATGGTATCCCATAAAGGCTTGCGTGACTTCGTGACAGACTTGGCCGATGAATTGAACATCCCATACCAGTTTGACGCAGTCCCTGGGGGCGGAACAGATTCAGGTTCCATCCATTTGACGCATAGAGGCGTTCCCGCATTATCGATCACCATCGCGACCCGCTATATCCATTCACATGCAGCGATGCTGCACCGCGATGATTATGAAAACGCGGTAAAGCTGATTGTTGAAGTCATTAAACGACTGGATAAAGAAACAGTTGATAAAATTACTTACGAATAATTTATAAGAAGGGAGGCTGTCCCAAAAGGTCATTAATTTTTGATCTTTTGACAGTCCCTTTCTTTTTTTGATGAAAAAGGATGGATTCTCCTGAATAACCCCACCCAATAGGTGGATTTTCTTCAGCTTATCTACTCTATGATGGTTGGGGAGCCTAAGGGGGAAAGTTCAGGTAGCATTGGATTGTGAATTCGCTTCAACAACCTGCGTACAATGAAAGAACTCCCGGGGGAAATCCGGAAGTCCAGAGAATTCTCAGCCGCCATTCAGTCCAGCCTCGAGGACTGTCAGCATTTCGTCCTTTTCATCTTCAGAAGCATTACGCCAGATGATTTCAAATAACACTCCCAGGCCAGGAAGCATTTTTTCTTCGCCATTTTCAATCGCGTCAACGATCGTTTCTCTTAATTCTTGCTGGGTATTTCCGCTAACGTTTGATAGGATTGCCTTCCGAAGGTTTAGATTCATCGTTCACACATGCTCCTTTCAAAATTCCATTCCTGCTAATAGGATGGACTATTTAGGTTTTATTATGTATCCGTTTCACGCTATAATAAGAAAATTGAATTGCAAAAAAAAAGGAGTTGCCGGTGTTGAAGTACATTCACTCTGATAAAAATCCACAGGTCAAGCAATGGAAGAAGCTGAAGATACGAAAGGAGCGGGATAAGACTGGTACTTTCCTGGTTGAAGGATTCCACCTTGTCGAAGAAGCTCTTTCTAGAAAAGATGACTTGGGAGAAATCATTTTAAGCGAAAAAGCGGAATTGCCGCCAGGCTGGGATTACGGTGATATCCCGGTTACAATCGTGACAGAAGAAATCAGCCGGCAGCTTGCCGAAACGGAAACCACGCAGGGGGTATTCGCTGTATGCCGCCAGCCGGACTATTTGGAACAGGATTGGAAGACGTTATTGCTGATTGACTCCGTCCAGGACCCTGGGAATCTTGGAACGATGATTCGGACGGCCGATGCGGCGGGAATCGATGCGGTGGTGGTCGGAAAAGGAAGCGTCGATATTTACAATCCGAAAGTATTGCGTTCAGCTCAAGGAAGCCATTTTCATCTTCCTGTCCTTGCAGGGGACCTGTTCGCATGGATGGAACAACTGGCTGCGAAAAACATCCCCGTATATGGAACTGCCCTGGAAAACGGCGTTTCTTTTACAGAGGCCGAGCATGGAACTGCATTCGCCCTGATTGTCGGCAATGAAGGAAGCGGGGTTAATAAGAATTTGCTTGAGCAGACAACCCATAACCTCTATATTCCGATTTATGGGAAAAGCGAATCTCTGAATGTCGCAGTTGCGGCTGGAATTTTGCTTTATTTTTTGAAAACCGGAAAATAGGTTTTTATCGAAAATGATTTGATACTGACTGTAGTTTAGATTATAATAAAGAGTAAAAATAATATTTAAAGACGATGACGGAGAAAAGTAGCTTGAAACTGGCCATCAAGGGAGAGAATGCCAATGACTGGAAGCATTTTTATGGAACAGCCAAGCGAAGTTCACCTCCTGAGTTGGCATCGGGACCGCTCCCTCAGAGCGTAAAGATGCACCGGCACATGCCGTTATCACAATGAAGCGAACAAGTGATACATAATCGTATCGCCTGTTAAAAAGGGTGGTACCGCGAAACCAGACCTCGTCCCTTTACCCGGGATGAGGTCTTTTTGTGTGCAAAAAACATGTGGAAAAGAAGGAGGATCTACAATGCAGGATCGATTGAAAGAACTGCAGGCGGAAGCGCTTGAAAAAGTAGCTGCTGCTGCTGACCTAAAAGAATTGAATGAGATTCGTGTTTCCTATCTTGGGAAAAAGGGTCCGATCACTGAAGTGCTGAAGGGAATGGGCAAGCTGTCCCCTGAAGAAAGGCCAAAGATGGGCGCGCTCGCGAATGAAGTCCGCGATGCGATTTCCGGAGAAATCGAAGCGAGGCAAAAAGATCTCGAAGAAGCAGCAGTCCAAAAACAGCTGGCTGCCGAACAGATTGATGTCACGCTTCCGGGAAGGCCTGTGAAGTCAGGGAACCACCATCCGCTTACAAGCATTATCGAAGAGATTGAGGATCTTTTCATCGGCATGGGATATTCAGTGGAAGAAGGCCCTGAGGTAGAGAAGGATTACTACAACTTCGAAGCTCTTAACCTTCCCAAGGGACACCCAGCTCGCGATATGCAGGATTCATTCTATATCTCTGAAGAAACACTGATGAGGACTCATACTTCCCCAGTACAGGCAAGGACGATGGAAAAGCACCAGGGAAAAGGTCCAGTCAAAATCATCTGCCCTGGCAAGGTATACCGCCGCGATAACGATGACGCTACCCATTCCCATCAGTTCATGCAAATCGAAGGCCTTGTCGTCGATGAAAATATCCGCTTGAGCGACCTTAAGGGGACACTTGAGGTATTTGCGAAGAAAATGTTCGGCGAGGACCGCGAGATCAGGCTGCGCCCTAGCTTCTTCCCATTCACCGAACCATCCGTAGAAATGGATATTTCCTGTAAAATTTGCAGTGGATCAGGCTGCAGTGTCTGCAAAGGAACTGGCTGGATCGAAATCCTCGGAGCTGGGATGGTTCACCCGAATGTCCTTGAAATGGCAGGATATGACTCCAAGAAATACACCGGATTCGCATTCGGAATGGGGCCGGAGCGAATTGCGATGCTGAAGTACGGTGTCGACGATATCCGACACTTCTACACGAATGATATCCGGTTCTTAAAGCAATTTTCAATCCAGGAATAATGACGAGGAGGGCACATAACCATGTTGGTATCATATAAATGGCTGCAGGAATACGTGGATCTCTCAGGCAACCCCGCGGAGGAACTAGCAGAGAAAATCACGAAAAGCGGCATAGAGGTTGAAGGAGTAGACAAATTAGACGAAGGCTTGAGCGGGGTGGTCGTCGGCCACGTCATCGAATGCGAAAAGCACCCTAATGCGGAAAAGCTGAACAAGACACTTGTCGATCTTGGCAATGGGGATCCCGTGCAAATCATTTGCGGCGCGCCGAATGTCGCAAAAGGACAAAAGGTAGCCGTGGCCACAGTTGGAGCTGTCCTGCCTGGGAATTTCAAGATCAAGAAGGCGAAGCTTCGCGGTGAAGAATCGAACGGGATGATCTGTTCGCTTCAGGAACTCGGAATCGAAGGAAAGCTTGCTCCAAAGGAATATGCGGAAGGGATTTTCGTGTTCCCAGGTGATACGGAAATCGGCCAGGATGCCCTTGCGCTCCTGAATCGCGATGATGAAGTGCTTGAGCTTGGGCTTACTCCCAACCGGGCAGATTGTTTGAGCATGCTCGGTGTTGCTTACGAAGTCGGCGCGATTCTCGGGAAAAATGTCAACCTTCCAAAACCTAAGCCGGAAACCTCATCCGAGCAGGCAGGAGACTATATCAAGTTGACAGTGGAGGCGAAAGAAGACAATCCGTTATACGTTGCGAAGGTGATCAAGAACGTCAAGGTAGGCCAGTCACCGCTTTGGATGCAAACAAGGCTGATTGCGGCTGGCATCCGCCCGCACAACAATATTGTGGATATCACCAATTATATTCTGCTGGAATATGGCCAGCCGCTTCATGCGTTCGATTACAACAAACTCGGCTCCAAGGAAATCCTTGTCCGCCGCGCGAACGATGGCGAAGTGATCGAAACGCTTGATGATGTGAAACGGCCACTGACGCCTGAACATCTCGTCATCACGAACGGTTCATCACCGGTTGCCCTCGCAGGCGTAATGGGCGGAGCAAATTCCGAGGTGGACAGCGATACGACAACCGTATTGCTGGAATCAGCTTATTTCACGGGCGGCGCGATCCGCAAAGCATCCAGGGACCATGGATTGAGAAGCGAAGCAAGTGCAAGATACGAAAAAGGCGTTGACCCGGCAAGAGTCCGCCCTGCTGCAGAACGTGCCGCTGAACTGATGATCCAGCTAGCAGGCGGTGAAGTGCTTGGCGGAACGGTTGAAGCTGATTCACTTCATATCCAGCCGGCAACTGTATCTGTAACGCTAGGAAAAATCAACAAGATTTTGGGAACTGAACTGGAAATGAAGCAGGTCGAAGAAATTTTTGCCCGCCTGCAATTCGAAACAGCGGTGGATCACGATACAATTACCGTGACAGTTCCAACACGCCGTGGCGATATCACGATTGAGGAAGATTTAATCGAAGAAGTTGGCCGGCTTTATGGCTACGACAATCTGCCGACAACCCTGCCCGTTGGAGCATCGGCCCCTGGCCATCTTTCTGAGTACCAGAAAAAGCGCCGGACTGTACGCCGATACATGGAAGGGGCCGGCCTTTACCAGGCAGTCACCTATTCACTCACAAGCGTTGATAAAGCAGCGCAATATGCATTGGAAAATCGAGAGCCTGTTGAGCTTGCAATGCCGATGAGTGAAGACCGCAGCATCCTGCGCCTGAGCATCGTCCCTCAGCTGCTGGAAGTGCTGAAATACAATCTGGCCCGCCAGAATGACAGTGTTGCAGTATATGAAACGGGTGCCGTGTTCCTGAAGAATGGAGGAGACGAGCTTCCTGAAGAGCGAGAACATCTTGCCGCGGCAATTACTGGCCTCTGGGAAAGCCATCCGTGGCAAGGAGAGAAAAAGCCAGTTGATTTCTACGTCCTAAAAGGGATTGTTGAAGGTCTTTATGGCAAACTAGGACTTGAAAGCCGCCTTGGCTTCCAAAAGGCAGGCATGGAAGGAATGCATCCTGGGCGCACAGCTGAAATCCTGCTCGATGGAAAGATGATTGGCTTCATCGGCCAAGTCCATCCAACTGTCCAGAAGACATTGGACTTGAAAGAAACCTATGTTTTTGAACTTTCGCTGAAAGCACTCCTTGAGGCAGAAACCGCTCCGCTGCAGTACACACCTATTCCGCGCTTCCCGTCGGTTACAAGGGATATCGCGCTAGTTGTAGAAAAGGAAGCAGCCGCCGGTGACCTGAAAAAGGTGATCACAGAAGCTGGGGGCAAGCTGCTGAAGGACATACAGGTATTCGACCTATATGAGGGAGAGAAAATGGAGCCAGGCAAGAAGTCGATTGCCTTCTCGCTCAAATACTTTGATCCAGACAAGACATTGACGGATGAAGACATTGCAAAAGCCCATAATAAAGTGCTTAAGGCACTTGAAGAAAAAGCCGGAGCAGTGTTGAGAGGTTAAGATAGGAAAAAGGCAGCCCGCGGGCTGCCTTTATTTAATATCTAAAAAGGGTTTGTGATGGCTTCGTTCGGCCCCCTTTTTCGGGGGTAATTTTCCATATTTTTACTCGTCTTTCCGCTGCGCACTGCTTTTTAGGGATATAAATCCAGTGAGTCATTCTAAAATTCATCCCCAGACGCATGGATTCGATGATTTTTTGTTGCAATCCCGCAAACTGGAAAAAATAAAGAACTTATTCCAGTCAAGATGGGAGTGGTTATACCTTGGCAATCTTTTTTGCCTTTTCTGTATTGGCAAAATGCAGCTTGACGAAATGTGGAAGTGCGTCAATGCCTTTTTCGAGGATCAGCCTGGCTGCGGCTTTGTCGACGGATGCCCCCGCTCCTTTAGGTATCCTGAATCCCGCCTGCCTGCTAAGGTTCTCGAAATGCTGGACGAATGCATAGCGGGCGATCATGGATGCGGCGGCGACACCGAGATGGATACTTTCCGCTTTCGTGCTGAACAGGACGTTTTCCCGCATGATATTTTTCTGCCCTCTCAGATGGGCGTAGTAAATTTCTTCTTTTGCGAACTGGTCAATAAGGATGACTTCGGGCTTTTCCGGCGCGATTTTTTCCAGCACGTGATTGATGGCCTGATTATGGAGCAATGCTTTTATCTTCCCCTGTGACATTCCTTTCGCCTGCATGTCGTTATACTTCTCATTATGCAATGTCAGCAGGCTGTACGGCAGGAATGTTACGAGCTGCCTGGCGATTTGGATGATTTTATCATCCTTCAGGTTTTTAGAATCCTGGACCCCAAGTTCCTTCAGGATCGGGATATCTTTTCTGCGGACAAAGGCAGCTACCACTGTGATGGGACCGAAATAGTCGCCAGTGCCGACTTCATCCGAGCCGATGATCGACATTTCGCCGATGTTGCTCGGAAGGTGCGATGGAGATGGAGGCGCTGCCGATTCCTTTGCTTTGGCAACGTTCGCCATGCCCCATTTAGCAGCTTCCGCTTCGCCGTCCTTTCCCTGGAATAGCACCTTGCCAGATTTGTAGGCAGTAATGGCACAGGTAGCGGTTTTGGCTGCAAAAAGACTTCCGGGAGGAAATTTATCGGTCAAAAACCGATGATAATGATCCTTCATCGCTTTGATTTCTTCCAAGCTTTTTTGCAGTACGATATTTCCCATTTCTTTGCACTTCCTGTTCTCTGTAAAAGTTTCATATCCATACATATTATTCCATTTTTTCGCTGCTAAAACAGGCAAACACTTTCCTGTACTTTATGTTTCATGTTATAGTATAAAATAGGATTCTTATGAATGGGGGCATAAATGTTGTCAGACACAAAAAAAAACCGGTCGACTGTGGATATATATGGACAGCAGTATGTCATAGTCGGTACAGAAAGCAACAGCCATATCCGGCTCATTGCCTCGATGGTAGACGATAAAATGAGAGAAATCAGCTCAGCGAATCCTTCACTTGATATTAACAAATTAGCCGTTTTGACTGCCGTGAACGCAGTGAATGATTACATAAAAATGAAAGATCGCGTTGAAATGCTTGAAGCGGAAATCAAAAGGATAAAGGACTGAACATACGCATGCTTGACCTGGCAATTTTAGCTATTTTGCTCATTGGTTTCATTATAGGACTGAAGAGGGGATTCATCCTCCAGTCCATCCATCTCGCTGGATTCATCATTGCCTTCGCGGTGGCTTATATATACTATGACCAATTGGCGCCGAAGCTGACATTGTGGATCCCGTATCCGAATTTCGGCGGTGACAATGGCAATTTGAATCTATTATTCGAAAATGGCAACATGGAAGCAGCGTATTACAGGGCAATCGCATTTGCAGCCATCTTTTTTGCGGTTAAAATCCTGCTTCAGATCATCGGTTCAATGCTCGATTTCGTTTCGCATCTTCCCGTCCTGCGCCAGTTGAATGTCTGGGCCGGAGGGGCTTTAGGGTTTATCGAAGTCTATTTGATCCTTTTCATCGTTCTTTACATTGCAGCCTTGCTGCCAATCCATGAGATTCAGGGCCCACTGAATGATTCCATCCTGGCTGAGGCCATCGTGAAAAACACACCGATTTTCTCCCATCAGATCCAGCAGCTATGGATCGAATATATCGCTGCATAACTTCTCTGCAAAGGAGAAGTTTTTCTGTCTTTACAGAAGGCTTTCTAGCAAGATGGTTGTTTTATGCTGTGGAAACACCTTCACAAGAAACCTCGCACTCCTGCTCCCCGCCAGATTGCGATTTTCTTCACAGCAGCGCCCGTTTTCTATAGAATAGAATACAATGACCAGATTTAGATAAAAAGGCAGGTGGCATTATGTCAGCCAATAAAAAAGAGATCATCCAATTGCTAGAGACAATTGCGATTTACATGGAGTTGAAAGGAGAAAATCCGTTCAAGGTTTCAGCATTCCGAAAAGCGGCTGCTGCTTTGGAAAGCGATGAACGAAGCATGGCGGAGATTGGTGACCTGACCGAACTGAAAGGCATAGGGAAAGGCACTGCCGCTGTCATCATGGAATACATGGATAGAGGAAAATCAACTGAACTTGAGGAACTTCAGGAAGAAGTCCCTAGCGGATTGATTCCGCTTCTCCAGCTTCCGGGCCTTGGCGGCAAAAAGATTGCCAAGCTGTACAAAGAACTGGGAGTAGAAAACATCGCAGACCTTGAAGAAGCCGCTCAAACTGGGAAAATCAGTGAATTGGCGGGCTTTGGCAAAAAGTCCGAAGAGAAAATACTCGCTGCAATCGAGAATTTTGGCAAACGGCCGGAACGTCTGCCCCTATCCTTTATGCTTCCTGTCGCAGAAACCATTGAAGCCTATCTTCAAAAGATCGAAGCGATCAAAGAATATTCGAGAGCAGGAAGCCTTCGCAGGATGCGGGAAACAATCAAGGACCTCGACTTCATCATTTCCACCACCAATCCTTCTGCCGTAAAGGAAGAATTGGCTAAACTCCCGGATATTAAAGAGACAATCGCAGCTGGGGATACAAAGGTGTCTGTCACGCTGGGCCTAGGATATGATGTGAATGTGGATTTCCGGCTTGTTTCACCGGAAGAATTTGTTACCGCTCTTCACCATTTTACCGGTTCAAAGGAACACAATGTCAGGATGAGGCAGCTGGCAAAGGAAAAAGAAGAAAAAATAAGCGAATATGGTGTTGAGGACATGGAGACAGGCGGCATCAAGACATTTGCATCAGAGCGGGAATTCTATCGTCATTTCGGCCTTCCGTTCATCCCTCCCGAGCTTCGTGAGGATGGAACCGAGATTGAACTGTATGATGAAGGCTTAGGACTTGTGACGCTTGAAGCAATCAAAGGAGATCTCCATATGCATTCGACCTGGAGCGATGGCGGCCATTCAATCGAAGAAATGGCAAACGAATGCATCGCAAGAGGATATAAATATATGGCGATCACAGACCATTCCCGGTATTTAAGGGTAGCGAACGGGCTGACACCAGAACGTTTGCGAAAGCAGATTGAAGAAGTGAAGGAATTGAATAAAAACTATGAAGATTTCACGATCCTAACCGGGATAGAGATGGATATATTGCCCGATGGCAGCCTTGACTTCGAAGATGACTTGCTTGCAGAATTGGATTTGGTGATAGCGTCCATTCATTCTTCTTTTTCACAGCCTGAGGATAAAATAATGAAACGCCTGAAAACGGCTTTGGTGAATGCCAATGTCGATATCATTGCCCATCCGACAGGACGTCTGATTGGCAGGCGTGAGGGTTATCCTGTCGATATTGATATGCTGATTGAGCTTGCCAAAGAGACGAATACCGCCCTTGAACTGAATGCCAATCCGCACAGGCTCGATCTCGCATCCGAACATTTGCGCAAAGCTCAGGAAGCAGGGGTGAAGATTGCCATCAACACGGACGCACATAAAGTAGATACATTGGAGCATATGGAAATCGGTGTTACAGCTGCTAGGAAGGGCTGGATCAGGGAATCTTCTGTCCTCAATGCACTGGAGTTGGATCGATTGCTCGATTTCTTGCACGGGCGGAATGCGTAACGATAACCTTCGAATGAGCAGAAGGAGGAAATTTTGTGCATCAAAGAGTCATGAAAACATTGGAATTTCATAAAGTAAGGGACCAGCTCGTTGAACATACATCTTCCCCGCTAGGGAGGGAAAAAGCGCAAAAGCTTGCACCATCAGTTGATTTTGCCGAAGTTTCACGCCTCCAGGAAGAAACAGATGAAGCTGTGAAAGTTTTAAGGCTGAAGGGAAATGTACCTCTGGGAGGCATCCATGACATCAGGCCGCATGTGAAGAGGGCTCAGATTGGCGGTACACTCAGCCCTTTGGAACTTGTGCAGGTGGCAAGCACGATCCATGCCAGTCGGCAGATGAGAAGGTTCATCGAAGACCTTCAAGGGGAGACCGAAGTGCCAATCCTGGCGGGCTATGCAGAAGGGATCACAGTCCTTGCCAGCTTGGAGGAAGCAATCAGGAATGCGGTAGATGAAGGCGGTGAAGTGCTTGATGGAGCCAGTGATACCCTTAGGTCGCTCCGTCAGCAGATGAGGGCCAGGGAAGCAAGAGTGCGGGAAAAGCTTGAAGGCATGATTCGTTCTTCCAATGCTCAGAAAATGCTTTCCGATGCCATCATCACCATCAGGAATGACCGGTTTGTCATCCCTGTTAAACAGGAATATCGAGGACATTATGGTGGCATCATCCATGACCAGAGTTCATCAGGGCAGACGCTGTTCATCGAGCCGCAGGCAATCGTCCAGTTGAATAATGAATTGCAGAGCATCAGGGTCAATGAGCAGCAGGAAATCGAAAGGATCCTATCGGAACTGTCTTCCTTGACTGCGGATCACTATGACAATCTTCGTGAAATTGTCATGATTCTCGCGGAACTTGACTTTATGTTCGCAAAGGCAAGGTACGGAAGCAGGATAAAAGGCTCCAAGCCAATCGTGAATGCCGAAGGCCGGATCAGTTTGATCAAAGCCCGCCATCCGTTGATCCCGATCGATGAAGTAGTGGCGAATACCATAGAGCTTGGGAAGGAGTACACAACAATCGTCATTACCGGACCGAATACCGGCGGAAAGACGGTCACTTTGAAAACTGTAGGCCTGTGCACCTTGATGGCGCAGGCGGGTTTGCAGATTCCTGCGCTTGATGGCTCTGAAGTGGCTGTATTCGATTCCGTGTTTGCCGACATAGGCGATGAGCAGTCGATTGAGCAAAGCTTAAGTACCTTCTCATCGCATATGGTCAATATCGTTGAGATTCTGAATCACGTGAACAATAGAAGCCTTGTTCTTTTTGATGAGCTCGGTGCCGGAACTGATCCCCAGGAAGGTGCGGCATTAGCCATCTCGATTTTGGACGAGGTTTATTCCCGGGGAGCAAGGGTCATAGCCACAACACATTATCCTGAACTGAAGGCATACGGCTACAATCGCGAAGGAGTCATCAATGCAAGTGTCGAATTCAATGTCGAGACGCTGAGCCCAACATATAAACTGCTGATAGGAGTGCCAGGGCGAAGCAACGCATTTGAAATTTCCAAGCGTCTTGGTTTGAAGGAATCGGTGATCGAAACAGCTAAATCATATATTGGCACAGACAGCAATGAAGTCGAGAACATGATTGCATCCCTTGAAGAGAGCAGAAGACAGGCGGAAAGGGATCGTGAAGAAGCCAGTGAGCTGCTGAAGGATGCGGAAAAGCTGCATAAAGATTTGCAAAAGCAGACTGCAGCCTATTATGAGAAGAAAGAAGAACTGACAGAGAAGGCAAAAGAAAAAGCTGCTGTCATTGTTGAAAAAGCAAAGGAAGAAGCGGAGGAAGTCATCCGAGAGCTCCGAAGGCTGAGACTTGAAAAAGGAGCGGAAATCAAAGAGCATGAACTGATTGAAGCGAAACGGCGACTCGGGGAAGCAGCACCTGAGCTGACACGGGCGAAAAAAGGCAGCAAGGCGAAGGCCGGCGACAGGCATCCATTCAAGCCAGGGGATGAAGTCAAAGTGCTTACTTTCGATCAGAAGGGACATTTGCTTGAACGTATTTCAGACGGCGAGTGGCATGTGCAGATTGGTATATTGAAAATGAAGGTCAAAGAAAAAGACATGGAATTTATCAATACGCCAAAGCCGATGGAAACGAAACCAATGGCAACGGTCAAAGGGAAGGACTTTCATGTCTCACTTGAGCTGGACTTGAGAGGAGAGCGTTACGAGGATGCGATCATGAGGGTTGAAAAGTATATTGACGATGCTTTGCTTGCCGGATACCCGCGTGTCAGCATCATTCACGGAAAGGGAACAGGAGCCCTAAGGCAAGGTGTCCAGGAATACTTAAGGAATCATCGTTCAGTGAAAAAAATCCGGTTTGGCGATGCGGGTGAAGGCGGCACTGGTGTAACAGTAGTCGAATTCAAGTAATCTGAATGCGAGGTTAGCCCGAATCGGCTGGGGGATAGCTTCAAATAATGACAGGGAGAATGGGTATGAATCATTTCTGGGAAAATGAATTTGTTGTGACAGCCGGATATTACAGCGTAGCGATCCTTTGCATGGTTGTATTCCTGGCAGTATTCGAGGCAGTGACGAAATACCGGAATTGGGATGAGATTAAAAATGGCAACTTATCTGTAGCGATGGCAACAGGAGGAAAAATCTTTGGTGTAGCCAATATTTTCCGCCATTCCATCAACCAGCATGACTCTCTGCTTACGATGATCAGCTGGGGGGTTTTCGGCTTTGTGCTGCTGTTGGCAGGTTATTTTATTTTTGAATTCCTGACGCCAAAGTTCAACATTGACAAAGAGATAGAGAACGATAACCGTGCTGTTGGCTTCATTTCTATGGTGATATCAGCCGGACTTTCCTATATCATCGGTGCAGGGATCTAGCAGGAGGATGAAAACGGATGGAAACATTGGCAAAAGTATTGCTTATCCTTTGCGGGGTGTTCCTGATTGTAGGAATCATATATATAGTGTTTTTTGCATGATCAGGCCGCCAGCCAATGGCGGCTTTCTTTTTTATGCCGGCGGCGGCTGTTTGCCGGTGAAAAACAAAGTTGGAAGCAGATTCCAGAAACGGGTAGGCAGGAATGCACGCCCAGGGAAGGAAAGCAAGCCAGCTTCACTAAAGCTTCCAGCTTGCGGAAAATCGATTCTGATTGTCATGGTTAGGACTGTATATTATAATGAACAATAACAAAGAATTTTCAAAAAATTTAAACAAGGAGGTTTTAGGATGGTGGAAACAAAGCCATGGCTATCACAATATCCACCGGAAATACCAGCTACATTGAATCTAGAGGAAGCAACAGTCCAGAATTATCTGAAGCAGACAGCTGAAAAGTATCCGGACAAAACCGCAATCCATTTCATGGGTAAGGAATTGACCTACAGGCAGGTATACAATTACGCAAAAAAATTGGGAGCTTATCTCCAGTCCATTGGGATCCAAAAAGGGGACCGGGTTGCCATCATGCTTCCAAACACTCCCCAGTCTATCATCAGCTATTATGGCATCCTGATGGCAGGGGGAATAGTGGTCCAGACAAACCCTCTTTACATGGAGCGGGAGCTGGAATACCAAATGAAGGATTCAGGCGCGAAGGCCATTATCACACTGGATATCCTGTTCCCCAGGGTATCGAAAGTCATCCCAAAAACAGACATTCAAAATGTGATTGTAACCGCAATCAAAGATTATCTGCCTTTTCCGAAAAGCTTTGTGTATCCCTTCATTCAGAAAAAGCAATATGGAATCATCGTGAATGTGAAGCATGAAGGACAGAATCATCTGTTCACAGAAATCATGAAGCAGCCTGCTTCCGAGATCAAGGAATATGACTATAATTTTGAAGAAGATTTGGCATTACTCCAATACACAGGGGGAACAACCGGTTTTCCGAAGGGTGTCATGCTGACACATAAGAATCTTATCGCGAATGCTGCGATGTGCAATGCCTGGTTGTACAAGTGCAAGCCAGGGGAAGAAACGGTACTGGGCATATTGCCATTTTTCCATGTATATGGGATGACGGCAGTTTTGATCCTGGCCGTCATGCAAGGTCAGAAAATAGTCCTTCTGCCGAAATTCGATCCGGAAACGACCCTGAAGACGATTCAGAAACAGAAACCTACATTGTTCCCTGGTGCACCAACAATCTATATCGGTTTGCTCAACCATCCGGACATAAAAAAATATGATCTCTCTTCCATCGAGTCATGTATAAGCGGTTCAGCCCCACTGCCAGCAGAGGTTCAGGAACAGTTCGAGGAAATCACAGGTGGAAAGCTTGTAGAGGGATATGGACTCACTGAATCATCACCTGTCACCCATGCTAATTTCCTGTGGGATAAAAAGAGGGTGAAAGGAAGCATCGGGGTACCATGGCCTGACACAGACTCGGCAATCCTCTCACTGGAAACAGGGGAGCCTCTGCCTCAAGGGGAAGTCGGCGAAGTGGCGGTCAAAGGTCCCCAGGTCATGAAGGGATATTGGAACAGGCCTGAGGAAACAGCGATGGTCCTGAAGGACGGATGGCTTTTGACAGGCGATCTTGGCTACATGGATGAAGAAGGATATTTTTACATCGTTGACCGAAAAAAAGATATGATCATTGCTGGAGGATATAATATTTATCCGCGTGAAATCGAAGAAGTGCTGTATGAGCATCCTGCTATCCAGGAAGCAGTTGCAGCGGGGATACCGGATCCATACAGAGGAGAGACCGTCAAGGCATATGTGGTGCTGAAGGAAGGCTTTGAAGTGACCGAAAAGGAACTTGACGAGTATGCTCGCAAACACCTTGCAGCCTACAAGGTTCCGAGATTGTATGAATTCCGGAAAGAATTGCCGAAGACTGCGGTCGGTAAAATATTGAGAAGAGCACTTGTCGACGAAGAAAAAGCAAAAATACAGGATGAACAGCAAAAGCGAGCTTAATAAAAAGCCGTTCAACATCGGCTCTTTCTTTTTGACTGATCAGGCTTGTCCGGGAACACATTTCCTTGACAGAAATGTGGGCGGATACTATTATTAAAATATGAATGATGATTCATTCAGTTATCTTTTGCAGACAAAGATCGCGAACGGGAGTGTGCCACTACAGCAACTACATGCTTGCGCTTTTCCTGGATCGAGGGGGGAGAAAATGAAGAAAAACCGGCCGAAATACCGGCAAATCATTGATGCGGCAGTTGTCACAATTGCTGAGAACGGCTACCACCAGGCTCAAGTATCCAAAATCGCCAAGCAGGCTGGAGTGGCTGATGGTACCATTTATTTGTATTTTAAAAACAAGGAAGACATCTTGATCTCCCTGTTCCAGGAGAAAATGGGTTCCTTCGTGGAGAAGATCGAAGAAAAAATTGCAGGAAAAGAAACAGCAACGGAGAAATTATACATGTTGGTGGAAACGCATTTTAAAATGCTTTCCGAGGACCGGCACCTTGCGATTGTAACCCAGCTGGAACTTAGGCAATCAAACAAGGACTTGCGCCTTAAAATCAATGAGGTGCTAAAGGGCTATTTGATGCTGATTGACAGAATCATTTTGGAAGGCATAGAGAATAGGGAATTTTCCAGCTCCCTTGATTTGCGTCTTGCAAGGCAAATGATTTTTGGTACGGTGGATGAAACTGTCACTTCATGGGTCATGAATGAACAGAAATTCGATCTTCCTGCCCAGGCAAAAGCAGTCCACCAGCTATTGATCCACGGTTGTGGCTGCCAGGAAAGCAAACCGGTCCTTTAATGTAAAAGGAGGGGAAAATGTGGAATATCTAAAATGGTCTTCAGAGGACAGGATCGCGACGGTCACCATTGCCCGTCCGCCGGCGAATGCCCTTTCTTCAGGCTTGTTGAAGGAGCTGTCGTCCGTCCTGGATGAAATCGAAAGCGATCAGGATATGAGAGTCGTCCTGATCAAGGGTGAAGGAAGGTTTTTCTCAGCGGGAGCTGATATCAAGGAATTCACGACAATTAAAACAGGGGAAGATTTCGCGAAGCTTGCAGAGTATGGACAAGAATTATTCGAACGCATGGAACATTACCCGAAACCGATCATTGCTGCGATCCATGGGGCGGCTCTCGGAGGCGGACTGGAATTGGCAATGGCTTGCCACTTTCGACTTGTCTCAGAAAATGCTAAACTAGGATTGCCGGAACTTCAGCTTGGACTTGTTCCTGGCTTTGCGGGCAGCCAGCGTCTTCCAAGGTATGTAGGCGTAGCAAGGGCGGCAGAAATGCTGTTCGCAAGCGATCCGATCAGCGGAGTGGAGGCAGTCCAGTATGGATTGGCCAATCATGCATACCCTGACGAACAATTGCTTGAAAACGCATACAAGCTTGCAGGTAAAATAGCAAAGAAAAGCCCTGTTTCCATCGGAGCAGCGATCAAACTCCTGAATCATTCAAAAACAGAATCGTTTTACAAGGGAGTAAAAGAAGAAGCGCAGTTGTTCGGGAAGGTTTTCCTGTCAGAGGACGGACAGGAAGGTATCCAGGCGTTCCTTGAAAAAAGAGAGCCTGATTTCAAGGGCAGGTAAGCAATCTTTTTTGTCAAGAGTTTTTTTAATCTTTCGAACAGCTTAAATGTTTGAATTCTTAGGAGGGGAAAAGATGAATATCTACGTATTAATGAAGAGGACATTTGATACAGAAGAGAAAATCGCGATCTCGAATGGCAAGATCAATGAGGATGGTGCCGAATTCATCATCAATCCTTATGACGAGTATGCAATCGAAGAAGCCATCCAGGTAAAAGATGCGCACGGTGGAGAAGTCACTGTCATTTCCGTTGGCGGAGAAGAAGCGGAAAAACAGCTTCGCACCGCCCTTGCAATGGGAGCAGACAAGGCAGTGCTCATCAATACGGAAGATGATCTCGAAGAAGGAGACCAGTTCACAACAGCAAAAATCCTAGCCGAGTACTTGAAGGATAAAGATGCGGACCTGATCCTTGGCGGCAATGTCGCAATTGATGGCGGATCTGGCCAGGTAGGGCCCCGTGTCGCTGACCAGCTTGGAATTCCTTATGTAACGACCATTACAAAGCTTGAAATCAATGGCAGCACGGCAGTGATCACCAGGGATGTGGAAGGGGATTCAGAAGTGATAGAGACAAGCCTTCCAGTCCTTGTCACAGCCCAGCAGGGCCTGAACGAACCACGTTATCCATCACTTCCAGGGATCATGAAGGCAAAGAAAAAGCCTCTGGAAGAGCTAGAGCTTGACGATATGGACCTGGATGAAGATGAAGTGGAACCAAAAACTAAGACAATCGAAATTTACCTTCCGCCAAAGAAAGAGGCTGGAAAGGTTCTTGAAGGAGAACTTGCCGACCAGGTGAAGGAGCTTGTTAACCTGTTGCATACTGAAGCGAAAGTCATTTAATACGTTGAAGACCGAATATAAAAGCAGGAGGTAAATCTAATGGCGAGAAAAGTATTGGTATTGGGAGAAGCTCGTGACGGTTCCCTTAGGAACGTTACGTTTGAAGCGCTGGCTGCAGCTAAGACTGTTGCTGATGGCGGAGAAGTAGTCGGAGTCCTGATCGGTGACTCAGTAAGTTCCCTTGGAAATGAGTTATACCAGTATGGGGCTGACAGGGTTGTGGCAGTTGAGGATGCAAAACTGGCCCAGTATACTCCGGATGGCTATTCACAGGCATTGATGGCCGTGATCGAGCAGGAGAATCCTGAGGGGCTGATTTTCGGCCATACAAGCATGGGAAAGGACCTTTCGCCGAAAATCGCGAGCAAATTGAATTCAGGTCTCGTTTCGGATGCTATAGCAGTTGAAGCGGAGGGAGGAAACCTTGTATTCACTAGGCCGATTTACTCCGGAAAGGCGTTCGAGAAGAAAATAGTCACGGACGGAATCATTTTCGCGACAATTCGTCCAAACAATATCGCTCCTCTGGAGAAAGATGAAAGCCGTTCAGGAGAAGTCGCTTCTGTTTCCGCTGATATCAAGGATTTAAGGACAATCATTAAAGACGTTGTACGCAAGGCAAGCGAAGGAGTCGACCTTTCAGAAGCCAAGGTCATTGTCGCTGGGGGACGCGGCGTGAAAAGTGCCGAAGGTTTCGATCCTCTTAAAGAGCTTGCGGATGTCCTTGGCGGAGCGGTTGGTGCTTCGCGCGGAGCTTGTGACGCAGATTATTGCGATTACTCATTGCAGATCGGACAGACAGGCAAGGTTGTCACACCTGACCTCTACATCGCTGCCGGCATTTCCGGAGCGATCCAGCACTTGGCGGGAATGTCGAATTCAAAAGTAATCGTCGCCATCAATAAAGATCCGGAAGCTAATATCTTTAAAGTGGCAGACTACGGAATTGTCGGGGACTTATTTGAAGTCATACCGATGTTGACTGAAGAATTCAAAAAGCTGAAAGTACATGCATAATCAAAGAACGGGCGTCCGGAACGCCCGTTTTTTATGTGAAAATCAAAGGAATATTAGGTTCGAGAAAGGGTAAATTACAAGTGGAGCAAAAAAATAGCATGTATTGGTAAACGGTGATATACTGTCGTTATCATGGAAGATTTATTCTAGGAGGCATTCAAATGGCAATCACAAATGCTACAGATCAAACATTCAATACCGAAACGCAATCAGGTGTAGTCCTGGTTGACTTCTGGGCACCTTGGTGCGGACCTTGTAAGATGATCGCTCCTGTTCTGGAGGAACTGGATGCGGAAATGGGCGACAAAGTGAAAATCGTCAAGCTTGATGTTGACGACAACCAGGAAACCGCTGCAAAATATGGCGTCATGAGCATCCCGACTTTACTTGTTTTCAAAGACGGTGAAGTTGTAGATAAAGTAATCGGCTTCCAGCCAAAAGAAGCTCTTGCAGGCAGACTTCAAAACCACCTGTAATCAGGACTCCACCCCGTCTTCAAAAAGAAGGCGGGTTTTTTTGTTTTTATCCAAGTTAAGATCTGCCTTGATTTATGAATACCTGGTTGTTGAAGAGGAAATCAACAGATAATTTAGTGTAGCTTCCTTTTTGATTAATTGTTCATCAGTTTGCCATACTTAAGTTTTCTATACGGTTGACAGTGATAATCATTCTCGTCTATAATGGCAATTGTCAATGAAAATCATTATCAACTAAAATATCAAATCTACATAGGGGGATATACCAAGATGAAAAAATGGCACCTAAAAAGCATTTTCGCAAGTTTCCTAATGGCGGGCGCAGTTTTGACAGCATGCAGCAGCGCTGATGAATCATCGGAGAAACCAAAGGAAGAGAAGCAGGTTGAAAAAGAAGGAAAAACCGGGGATACGAAAGAAGCTAAAGTCGAAGACACAGCCGCTGCTAAACAAGTAGGCGTTTTCAACGAAATGAAAACGGAACTTGAAAAAGCTAAAGAAGACAAGGAAGTTGATTGGGATGTTGTCCAGCAAAAATATGATGCGGGACTTCAAAAAGAAGTTGCTGAACTGATCCCTGAAGCTGATCAGGCGATCCAAGCAGCAATCGCTGCAGGAAAAAACGGTGAAATGGAACCAATCGTTGCTATCCAGCTAGTGGACAAAACAATTCAATCTTATTTCTACCAGAGCCAGAAAGCACTTCAGAAAGAAGCAGCAGCAGCCCTGGAAGAGGATAAAAAAGATGAAGCCAATGCAGCGTTCATCCAGGTGAAGCACCTTGCAGAACAGGTGTTCATCCCAACTGCAGAAAAGCGTGATACCTATTACGAGCTTAGTGGCGATGCCAGCATCGCTGAAAACATTCATTCCGGATTGTCAGCCCAGGAGGAAGCATTGAACGCAGGAAATGCCGAGGACTTCCAGGTTTATTTACAAGTATCGGATAAATCGATTTATAGAAGCTATTATTTAGCGGCGAAGTCATATGCTGAAAAGATTGAAGCTGCAGCCAAAGAAGGCAAGGAAAAAGAAGAATTGACCATCATGCAGGCAGAAGCATGGGGCTTCCTGCAGGCAATCAAGGGCTCATTAGGCGGTGGAGATGAGGCGGCAGCCGCACAGCTGGACAAAACCTTCACGTTGAATGAGACTGATCCGGAAACAATCAAATCAGCGGAAACAAATGCTCTATTCAGTAAAGCGATTGCCGGAAAAATCAAAGGTTATTATGAAAACGCACCAAAATTGCTTGCAGCAGACAATGCAGTCGAAGCCAAAGTAGGAGCGATGGAAGGGAACATGTTCCTGAAAATGCTTCAAAGCCAGCTGACAGAGAAGCTGGGTGAAGAAAAGGCAAACAGTGTATTCGCGGATGCCGAAGCATGGTACAATGCGATCGCTGAAAGCAAAACAGATGAAGCGAAAGCGAAAGGGGAAACTGTGATCACAGCAGTCGACCAGTTGCTGAAATAAGGGATGGTGAGCCGCAGGGATGCGGCTTTTATTGTGCATTTGCCAGTTTTCTATATGGCCTGTTTAAAGATTCAGCCGCCGATATGGTAAAATGGCATATGTCCATGATTGGAAGAGGTGTATTGAATGAAAATCCTGATTACTGGCGGAGCTGGTTTTATTGGCAGCCACCTTGCTAAAAGGATGCTTGGTGAAAAACATGATGTGACAATTATCGATAATCTGCATCCCTATTATTCCCCTGAAAGAAAACGGAAGCATCTCCAACAGATTGGGGAGGAGGGGAGATACAGGTTTTACGAAGCGGATTTGCTTGATCGTGAAAAGACGATCAGTCTGATAAAGGAAACTTCACCTGAAGCAGTCGTCCATCTGGCAGCCCTTCCAGGTGTAGCCTATTCTGTTTTACGGCCTTTGGAATACATAGATTATGATATCAAAGCAACAGTGAACGTACTTGATGGCGCAGGTCAGGCAGGGGCAGGCCAGGTGGTCTTCGCTTCTTCTTCATCGGTTTATGGCATGATGGAGAACGTTCCTTTCAACGAAGAAATGGCGTCCGGAAAGCCGATTTCGCCTTATGCTGCCTCGAAATACGCAGCAGAATCGTTTTGCCATGTTTATGGGCATCTTTATGGGATGCATATGAAAATCCTCCGTTTCTTCACCGTTTATGGCCCCTGGGGAAGGCCGGATATGGCAATCGCAAAATTCATAAAGCAGCTGCAGACAGGCGAAGAAATTACCGTTTTCGGCAAAGGAGGTTCCCGGGATTACACGTATATCAGTGATATCGTCAATGGAATCAGCCTGGCTATGTTCAATTTGCAGGAAAGTGCGATCCTGAATATTGGTTCCGGCCGCCCCATCTCAATGGAACAATTGCTGGTCGAATTGAAGCGTTTTTTTCCGGAAATGAGGGTGAGGCATGCGGATGAGCGAACGGGAGATGTGAATCGGACATGGGCAGATCTCTCGCTGGCGAAAAAATTGATCGGCTATGAGCCCCGGACAGATTTCAGCAAGGGGATTGAGGAAACGATTCAGTGGGCACGGCGATATGAACCATTTATCTAAAAAGTCCTTAAAGAGGTCGATTGCAGCAATCCTAATCGTTTCATTCCTGATTCTGACATACTATTTTCTTGATCCAGAAGAAATTCTC
This sequence comes from Bacillus sp. REN3, assembly GCF_017912555.1. GTDB lineage: Bacteria > Bacillota > Bacilli > Bacillales > Cytobacillaceae > Mesobacillus. The sequence goes on from NZ_JAERSD010000005.1 coordinate 218,789, forward strand.
TCTGTCATCAAGGTGCTGCTGTCCGATCCATTATGGCTGATGCTGATTTTTTCAGGTTATTTTTGCGCTTTCCTTGCCAGGGGAATCGCCTGGAGACTTTATTTGCGGAACAGAGCAAGGCTGAGCACTTGTATGTACGGACTCTTTTACAGCTTGCTCCTTAATCACCTGCTGCCTGTCAAGGCAGGCGACTTTGCGAGGATTGGCATCTTAAAAATGAAGGAACCGGGCATTCCTGCTGGGGAAGCGTTCGGATCCGTGGTCATCATGAGGATGCTGGATACCGCTATGCTTTTCGCAATGGCCGTGATTGGCCTGGTCTCCCTTGACCTTCCTGTTAATTCCCAGGCGATTTATTGGATGATAGGCGTGGCGATCGCAGCTATCCTGGTTTTCTTCACTAAGTTCAAACACTCGATGGAAAGACAAATAACAATGATTACGAACGCTTTTCGGGGAGGCAGGGGATTCCTGATCATATCGTTGACCTTCCTGAGCTGGATCCTGGAAGCAGTCGTTATCTACGGCGTCATTTCCAAGGGGACAAGTGAATTTGATTTCGTAAAAGCTGTCTGGGTGAACAGCATCACGGTGGCCGGGCAAATATTCCAGATAACGCCCGGTGGGATTGCCAGCTATGAAGCGGTCATGGTGTTTGCTCTGGGGGCTGTTGGAATCGATGTGTCAGCAGCCTATTCCGCCGCGTTGGTCACACATGGAATCAAATACGTTTTTACCTTTGTTTTTGGGGGAGTCGCTCTACTTGCTGCTCCTGTTTCATTGGATAAATTATATAAATGGATGAAAGAAAGGGGCGACGGAAAATGAAAAGTGCCTCAAAATTTGAGAAATTCGCAGCCCGATGCTGGAACCTGCTGAATGAAGGCAAACCATTCACACCAATTTTCACTGCTGGCACGATGATTTTGTTCCACATCGGGGACCTTGGCAGCGCCGGCGGCCTGCAAAACTTAATCTTATCGATGCTTTTTGCACTACCATTGTTTGTCATGTATTTCATTTATGATTTCCCGCTTTTTTTGAGAAACTATTTATGGATTCCATTCATGGTTTTCATCATCATTTGGCCCGAGTTGAATATCGGCCTGCTGTTGTTTGCTGCAGGGTTATATTTTTTCTTTACTGTTTTTTTCTGGGGTACGCTCTATTACCATTTGCGGATCGGGACATCCTGGCTGAATTTCACAAGGTTTTGGAAACTCGTCCTGAAAAATAGTGATTCAACAAGCGGGAATGCCCAGGAACAGCTCCCAAAAGTATTCCTGCTGCTCTCCGTTTGGGAGCTATCATACACTTCGCTAGCAGAAGGCTTGGCTGTTCCGTATCTGAATATCGGATTGCTTTATGCATTTATCCTTATATACGCATTTGTTTTACATCAGTATTTATTCGATTGGAAACCTGTGGCGTACAAAACTTACACGAAAGAAGAAGGGCCTGCCATCCCTGCAAATGGCCTATCAGATAAAGTGATTGTCATTGTAGTCGACGGGATGAGAAAAGAACGGTTTTATGAGGCAAATACACCGTTCCTCGATCAGTTGAAAGAAAGAGGAACCGAGTATCTGAATATGGAAACCGTTTATCCAGCAAGGACGGTTGTTTGCTTCAGCTCGATGTTCACAGGAACCTATCCGTCCGAGCATGGCATCAAATCGAATATGGTCTGGAAGTTAGGAATCAAGACTGAAAGCATTTTCGATTCGCTGCGCAAAGTCGGGAAGAAGGGCAGGCTCCTTGGAATCGCCCATCTCGTTGACTCGATGGGGAGCGATGTTGAAACACTAACGGCTGTTATCCATAAAGACAAGGCCGACCAGAATATGCTTGCGAAAGCACGGAAAATCATGAAAGAGCAGGATCCAGATTTATTTATTGTGCAAATGATTGGAACGGATCAGGTTGGGCATAGCCGCGGTGTCCTTTATGATGACTATCTTGAGAAAATCGAGGAGGCCGATGCCCATATCAACGAATTCGTCCAGTGGCTTGAACAGGAAGGGAAGATGGAGAATACTACACTTATCATCTGTGCGGACCATGGACAGGCTGATGGCATTGGCGGCCACGGCCACCTGGATGAAGGAGAAAGGTTCGTACCCTTCTTTATGCATGGCCCTGATATAGAAAAGGGGAAGAAAGTCCAGGAAAAGCACAGCCTTGTTTCGCTGGCGCCGACCCTCTCCTATCTGCTTGGGGCTCCTTATCCGTCAAGCAGCCGCGGAAAAGTGCTAATAGATGCAATCAAAGAGAGAAAGTAGAGAATGGAAATGAAAAAAGTCATTGTATTTTTACCAGCTTATAACGAAGAAGAGTCAATCGCAGAAGTGATCCGGAGTGTTCCCCGCCATTTTGCGGGGGCAGCTTCTGTGGAAGTCCTCGTGATAGACGATGGGTCAACCGATCATACTGTGCAAATCGCGAAAAAAGCAGGGGCTGACCACATCATCCGATTTGGAAATAACAGAGGGCTGGGTGCGGCAGTCAGGAAGGGCCTTGAGGAGTGCTGCAGGCTTGGAGCGGATGTAGGCGTGATGATTGATGCTGACGGGGAATACCCTGCGAGGCAGATTCCTGATATTGTCATGCCGATTTTTGAAGGCAAGGCAGATTACACTATGGGGTCTCGCTTCATGGGGACAATCAGGGGAATGAAGTTCCATCGGAGGATGGGGAACTACTTCTTTACCTTCGTACAATCTGTGCTGCTTAGAAAATGGCTGTATGATGGCCAGTCTGGAATGCGCGCCTTCTCCCGGGTGACGATGGAGCATGCAGAAATCATCCACGATTATAACTATGCGCAGGTGTTGACGCTTAATCTTGTCCGCAAAGGCTTCAGGGTATTGGAGGTTCCGATTCAATATCGAGTGAGGACAACGGGTACATCCTTCATTTCTTTTAAAAGGTATATGTCAAATGTTGTCCCGGCAATCATGAAAGAGATGAGAAGACCTGTCGAAAAAGTCGCCAAACAATCTAGTCGTTGTGAAAATGATAAAAATGGTGACAAAAAAGTGACGATTGTGAAAAGCAATTGACATCCAAGTTGATAATCATTATCATTATCATTGTAGGAGGGAACAGGACAGATGAAAAAAGGCTTATTTTTTTGCTTATCACTGATATTGATTCTCATTAACGGAAATCCACCATCTGCACATGCCTATTCATACGGGGATCCGAATGAAGAAAAGGTTGCAGAGGTTTATAAAGAAATGAAAATAAAGCTTGACGAAAACCCTCCGAATTTCCAGGCGGCGACCTCGCTTTTTGAGACGGTCAAAGAAGAAGTCGATATGCACATGGGAACCGAGCCTGGTGAAGTCATCATGAAGAACCTGGAGAAAGAAGACAAGGAAGCAACACTTGTTAATATGGAAAGACTCCTTATTTTAAATATCGCGAGAAGACTTGAAAGCATTGAAAAAAATTTCGAGGAATATGATACATCCAAGAAGCTGCTTGCAAAAGGCTTTGCTACATATCAGGCACTCTCACCGAAAGTAGAGTCAAAGCATCCTGAGGTGGATAAAAAGGTGAAGTCAGAATTCGATGCTGCCCTGGCGGCTCTGGGTAACCCAGGATTGTTCGGCGTCGGCAAAAAACCATCGGATCTGGAATCTTTCAAGACAAGCAAGGAAGAAATCCTGGCATCTTTGCAAAAAGAATTCGGCTTAGCCAGCCTGGAGGTTGGCCACTTTACTGAGTCAGCAGAGGAAGAAAGCACAGGAAAGAAGGATTGGACGGATTTATCCAACATTAAAAACTGGATTCCGCTTATTCTGATTGTTACGATCATCGCAGCGGTTGTCTGGATTGGCATTAAGAGAAGAAAGGCATAAGAAGATTACTTTCACCTGGAGAGGGGAGAAACGGCTATGGAAATTCAAGCGTTATTGATAACATTCCGTGAAGTGCTCGAAGCGTTATTGATCATTGGGATCATCACCACTTACCTAAAGAGGATGGACCATTCGAAATATACGAAGTATGTCTGGCTGGGCGCCGGTCTTGCAGTTCTGGCAAGCATCGGTGTCGCGATCCTGTTCCAGGTTGTGTTTACCGGCTTTGCGGCCATGGGAAGCGAGATTTACCTTAAAATCGGGATCATGATTGTATCCACCTTGCTATTGACGCAGATGGTGTTCTGGATGGCAAGCCACAGCAAGGATTTGAAAGGGAATATGGAAGGGAAGATGAATAAATTCATCTCCACCGGCAACATAGTCGGGATGGTCATCCACTCTTTCCTGGTCGTTTTGCGTGAAGGGATTGAAACAGTCTTCTTCTTCGCAGCGATCACTGGCGGCAATATTGGTGCCGCCATGCAGGGCTGGGGAGCGATCACTGGTACGCTTATCGCGGTTGCCGTATCTTACATGTTCTTCAAGGGTACGATGCGGGTTCCGCTTAAAACCTTCTTCAAGGTAACAGGAGCATTCATCATCCTGATTTCCGCAGGTTTGCTCGTCCAGGCCATTTCGATGATGCAGGATATCAACTTGATCGGAAGCGTCATGCCCCATGTATATGATATTACATGGTTCTTGCCTGAACATCCGATCGACCACGCGCACTATATCCGTGACCATGGTGCTGCGCCGCTGCTGTCAGGTGATATCGGCATCTTCCTGAAGGCTTTGTTCGGGTATTCTTCGATGCCATCCATCGAGGAAGTCATCGCATACATCGGATACTTTGCCGGCATTTTCCTGCTGACATCATCACGCAGCCCTAAAAAACAAAAAGCTGCCGAACAGAAGAAAGTGAAAAACGTTTTAAACCCGGAAATGAAATAACAGCCATCCTCTCTCCAGAAAAGTACAGGGATTTTTCCTTGTGCTTTTTTCATACGCAAAAAGAAATTAGTTGGTGATTCGTATTGGCGAACTTAAAAATAACGGAAAAAATCATCATATTATCGGTCAGTGCTGCAGCGATCATATCCGTCATCATTACACAGCTTGCAGGACTCAACCCATACGTATCATCCTGGGACCAGGTCGATTTTTCGCTTGCCATGGACAGGTATGATCTCAGGGCAATGCAGCCCCATTTTCCGGGATACCCCTATTTCATCCTAGGCGGGATGCTTTCAAGGGCATTTGTCGGGGAACCACATCAGGCCCTGTTGCTTTTCAATGTATTGATCTATGCGAGTTCGATAATCCCGCTGTTCCTTCTTGCGAGAAGGCTGCTGCCTTCTGTGACGGCCATTTTAGCGGCCGCTGCCGTTTATACAAGCAGCTATACACTGATCATCGTTAATCAGCCAATGTCTGAGGGGGCAGCCCTGGCGATTGTTTGGTGGTTTATCTGGAGCATTGTGTCTGCTGATGAAAGAGGAGTGGGCATATGGACATGGCTTCCGCTCTTTTTGTTCAGCATCCTGCTTGGCATCAGGCTCAGCTATATCCCGATGGGGATCGGGTTAGTCTTCCTTTTTTATCGAAAATGGAAGGAAGAAGAAATCGATATTGCCGGACTGGTGAAGTATGTGCTGATCGCTGCAGCGTTCCAGTCCATCTGGGTTGGCGCGCTGATCCTTACGGAGGGCGGCTTCATGAACTTTATTGAACTTGCGCTTGGTTTCACCGGGGGGCATTTCCAGGAATGGGGCGGTACAGCGTCGTCGAACGGCATGCCTTTTTTTGAAAGGATAAATGCCTTATTGTTTATCAATATTTTTTGGTGGGGTATCTTTTCAAGAAGTGGCTTTTTAATGGTAATATATATATTTGTTGGCATGCTTTTATTAGTTTCCAGGAAAAACAGGATAGAAGGGAAAAAGACTGTTTTTCGCCTGGCTGCTACTTTGATGGTGTCTTACGCCATTTGGGCGCTGTTCGCCCAAAATGTCGAAAAAGCCAGACATGTTTTGCCAATTGTACTCCTGATTGTTTTCATGGCTGTAACAGCATTATTGCAGTGGAATAGAAACAGGCTTGGCATCCTGCTGGTTGCTGTGTTGATTTGTGCCCAGTCTGTCGTCTCGGCCGGATATATCAAGGCTCAGGCTGGGGAGGAACCAGCGGTCTATCAGCTGGCTCATTTTCTAGGGCGTCAGGACGTTCCATCCGTCCTGTATACATGGGAAGAAACACGCGTTCTGGAGTACCTGGAGTCGCCCTTTTCCCATAAAAGAGTATATACCTATGATGTTTTCCTGCAGGATAAAAGCCTGTATAAGGATAGGGAAATCTTCCTGACTGGCAGTGTTGTGAAGGGCTTTGAAGCTCAGGGGTACAATGTCACTGCCAATATCAAAAAAGTAAAAACTTTCCATTCAAGGGAAATATTCGATCCAGTCTATCATGAAATCATTTTGTATAAATGGATTCCGTAACAAGGGGGTGAAAACTGGATGAATGACCGAATCAAGAATAAGCTAGCCCTTCTGCCGGCGCAGCCAGGCTGCTATTTGATGAAAGACCGGCAAGGGACGATCATCTATGTAGGCAAGGCGAAGATCCTGAAAAACAGGGTACGCTCTTATTTCACCGGATCGCACGATGGCAAGACACTCCGGCTCGTCAATGAGATAGAAGACTTCGAATACATTGTCACTTCATCTGATATGGAAGCCCTCATCCTTGAAATGAATCTGATCAAAAAGCATGATCCAAAATACAATATCATGTTAAAAGATGATAAAAGCTACCCATTCATCAAGCTTACAGCAGAACGTCACCCTAAATTGATTATTACAAGGAAGGTCAAAAAGGATAGCGGCAAATATTTTGGTCCTTATCCAAATGTCCAGGCGGCAAATGAGACGAAGAAACTGCTTGACAGGATCTATCCCCTGAGGAAATGCATGACGCTGCCAGACCGCGTCTGCCTTTATTATCACATGGGACAGTGCCTGGCTCCTTGTGTAAAGGATGTGAGCCAGGAGGAGTATAAGAAGATTGTCGATGATATTACTCGTTTTCTGAACGGTGGATTCAAGGACATCAAAGCGGAGTTAACGGCCAGGATGGCCTCTGCGGCTGAGGAACTTGATTTTGAACGGGCTAAGGAGTTTCGCGATAAGATAGCCCATATTGAAGCGACAATGGAAAAACAGAAAATGACGACAACCGATTTTACCGATCGGGACGTTTTTGGCTATGCGGTCGATAAGGGCTGGATGTGCGTCCAGGTCTTTTTTATCCGCCAGGGAAAATTGATCGAACGGGAAGTTTCCATGTTCCCAATCCATAATGAACCTGAAGAAGATATCCTCACTTTCCTTGGACAATTTTATTCAAAGAATGAGCACTTCAAGCCGAAGGAAATCCTTGTGCCAGCGGGAGTTGATACAGAGCTAGCTGAAGCGCTGCTGCAGGCCAAGGTTCTCAAGCCTCAGCGGGGCCAGAAAAAAGATCTTGTCAAACTTGCATCTAAGAATGCCCGAATTGCCCTTACCGAAAAATTCTCATTGATCGAGCGCGATGAAGTGAGGACGATCAAGGCGGTCGAGAATCTCGGCAGGCAAATGGGCATTTATACCCCGCATCGGATCGAGTCATTTGACAACTCGAACATCCAGGGGACGAACCCTGTCTCAGCAATGGTCGTCTTCATCGATGGCAAGCCGGAAAAAAGGGAATACCGTAAGTATAAGATCAAATCGGTACAAGGGCCAGACGACTATGAATCAATGCGGGAAGTCGTGAGGAGACGGTACACAAGAGTGCTGAAGGAAGGCCTGCCCCTTCCGGATTTGATCATCATCGATGGCGGGAAAGGGCATATCGAAGCGGCAAGGGATGTCCTTGAAAATGAACTTGGACTCGATATTCCGATTGCCGGCCTGGCGAAGGATGATAAACACAGAACCTCCCAGCTGTTATATGGAAATCCGCTGCAGGTCATTAGCCTGCCAAGGAACAGCCAGGAATTTTATCTGCTGCAAAGGATCCAGGACGAGGTCCATCGCTTTGCGATTACCTTCCATCGGCAGTTGCGAGGAAAAAGTGCTTTCCAATCCCTGCTCGATGATGTACCTGGGATTGGCGAAAAACGCAAAAAGTCTTTATTGAAGCAGTTTGGTTCAGTGAAAAAAATGCGCGAGGCATCGGTAGAAGAGCTCTCCGCTGCTGGGCTGCCGGCCAACGTGGCCCGGGAGCTCCATGAAAAACTGCAGAATTAATAGTAGCAATCTATATTTCCATATGCTATAATAATAAAAATTTCATATCGGTATCACTTTAGAGTACTAAAGTGAAGATAGAGGTGCGAGCTTCAAGAGTATAAGCCTGGAGAATAATAGGATTCTGTGAAGGGATTAGAAAGGGGATGTTCGCCGAAGTGGGGAACTGCCTATCCATTTTCCCGCTGGTCCTTCGTTGAAAAAACGCTGGATTGTCAAGATTCGCCATCTTGGAGTGCTATCATATGCTGCAGCGTAACTACACGTTTATAAAAGCAATGGGAGCCACTCTCATTGCTTTTTGTGTTTTGGCGGAAATACATAAGCTGCTTGGGAGAATAGTTCAGAGTCAAAATACAAGAAAGGCAGGGGAACCGGAAATGGGACTAATTGTACAGAAATTTGGCGGAACTTCGGTCAGCAATGTGGAAAGGATCAGGAATGCTGCCAGCAGGACTGCGGAAGAACTGCAAAAAGGTAATTCAGTTGTCGTGGTTGTTTCGGCGATGGGGAAGACGACGGACCATCTTGTGAATATGGCAAATGAAATCTCCAGCTCGCCATCGAAAAGGGAAATGGATATGCTGCTATCAACAGGCGAGCAGGTAACGATCGCCTTGTTATCAATGGCTTTGGCCCAAAGGGGAATCGAAGCCGTTTCGTACACTGGCTGGCAGGCAGGGATCAAGACTGAGGACATCCATGGAAATGCCCGGATTGTCAATATAGAGACAGAGAAAATCATCAGGGATCTCGAAAGCGGAAAGGTCGTCATTGTCGCTGGGTTCCAGGGAATGACCGAAGCCGGGGAAATCACAACACTTGGTCGCGGTGGATCCGATACGACTGCGGTAGCGCTTGCCGCTGCTTTGAGTGCAGATAAGTGCGATATATTTACAGATGTAACTGGAGTTTTTACAACAGACCCAAGGTATGTGAAAAGCGCAAGGAAGCTTTTGAGTATTTCTTACGATGAAATGCTTGAGCTGGCAAACCTCGGAGCGGGGGTGCTTCATCCAAGAGCAGTGGAATTCGCCAAGAACTATGGGCTGCCGATTGAGGTAAGATCCAGCATTGAAAAAGAAAACGGCACAATCATCGAGGAGGAGAATGGGATGGAACAGAACCTGGTTGTTCGCGGGGTAGCGTTTGAAGATCAAATCACAAGGGTCACAGTACTGGGATTGAACCAATCCTTTAAAGGACTGTCGACTATTTTTACGACATTGGCCAAGAACCAGATCAATGTCGATATCATCATCCAGAGCAGGACGGAAACTGAAACAGCAGACCTTTCATTTTCCATCAAGAGCGCTGATTTGAATCAGGCACTCGAGGTTCTTGAAAAAAACAAGGAATCGTTAGGCTATCGAGCGGTTGAATCGGAAACTGGGCTGGCGAAAGTTTCAATCGTTGGATCAGGGATGATTTCCAATCCAGGCGTAGCAGCAAAGATGTTCGAGATCCTCGAGGGAAACGGTGTGCAGGTGAAGATGGTCAGCACTTCCGAAATCAAGGTCTCGACTGTGATCTGCGAAAAGCAAATGATCAATGCAGTAGAGTCGCTGCATGAAGCATTCGGTCTCTATTCAGCGCCTGTCAATGTAAAATGAATAGAAAAGGAAAAAGCCTTCATGTATCATCCATGAAAGCTTTTTCCTTACTCTCATTCGCCAACGTAGTCGCGTGTATCCCATTTCACAGTGAATTGGATCCTGGATGAACGTTTAGCGGGATGTTCGAAAGCTTCTGCTGAAACTTTTTTCTGGGATTCGAATTGCTGGGCTAGGAAACCCGCTTCGAGCTGGAATGTGGAGTTGGCATTATTCCTTAAACGCGAGGAAATCAGGTCGCTGCAAAGCTCAAGGATCAGTTGATTCCTGGACTCTTCTTTGACGGACAGCGTTCCCCAGCTTGCTTGCTCAAAAAAGCTGATTATTTCCTCAAGGCTGGATAATGGATAGTTACGGGCCAGACGCTTCCCGGCCCAGTACAGGATCTCGGCAGTGTCTTTTCCTAAAATCTCATGGAGCAGTTCTTCCCTTACCAGCTCGTATCCAAAGGAGGTAACGGAATGCTGGGGTTTTTCGGTATGCTGCTCTGAAGATGTTATTTCACTCATGTTCTCCCCTCTTTCTATTACTCTATTATATACAAATTGCCGGAAAAACTGCCAGTGGATTCAAGGGATAGGCAATACAAAAAATGTTTGGGAAAAGGGAGAAGTTCCAACTCGTTCGGATGACGGATGTCTTTTGTCCCTTAGGTAAACAGGGAACAACAACCGGCAGTATCAAAAAGGTCTCCCATATCAGCAAATGATTGAACGAAACGAATTTAAACAGCCGATAGACAGTCTATGGCATTTTCCTTTGTTTATGCCATCCCCGCAACTGCGCTGATCATATTATTATCGATTCGAAGGTTTCCATCCTGGTTCCCAAAAGCAACACTGTTATTTTAATATACTCGAGGAGTCTAAAAAATAAATAGAAAGTGGCATTTTTTCAATATCAGGATATTCTTGAAATTTTACTTATATAAGCATTTTGTGTATCCGTTTTCTTGACGCTCTATTATGTTGGGAGTAAAATGAACATGTCACATTATTGTAAAATTTATAGTGTTTTATTTGATGTTGGGTTAGATTGAACTATTTTGTAAAGAATAGGGAAGAAAAGACTTGACATCACGGCCAAATTTCAGGGGGGGTATACATATGGCAGGTAAACAAGAGTTTTATTGGCGGAGGCTGCACTCCTTGCTGGGTGTCATCCCAGTCGGGCTATTCCTCACGCAGCACTTAGTGATCAACCATTTCGCAACAAAGGGAGAACAGGCATTCAACGATGCGGCACATTTCATGGAGGGACTTCCGTTCCGGTATTTCCTGGAGATTTTTATTATTTTCCTACCATTATTATTCCATGCAATATACGGTCTTTATATCGCATTCACTGCTAAGAACAATGTGGCGCAGTACGGGCATTTCCGGAACTGGATGTTCATGCTACAGCGAGTTTCAGGCGTCATTACTTTGATTTTCGTGGCCTGGCATGTTTGGGAAACCCGGATCGCGGCTGCATTTGGAGCGGCAGTGAACTTCCAGATGATGGAGACAATTCTCGCCTCTCCATTCATGCTAGTGTTCTATTTAGTCGGGGTTATCTCAACGACCTTCCACTTTGCGAACGGATTATGGTCATTTTTCGTTAGTTGGGGCATCACGGTTACACCACGTTCACAGGTTGTTTCAACCTATATCACGATTGGCGTATTCTTCGCTTTGACAATAGTGGGTGTCCGTGCAATCCTCGCGTTTGTATAAACATTATCTATGTCCGGTTTTTTTGAAAGAAAGATACGGATTTAAGGGAGTGAGTCACGATGAGTAAAGGAAAGGTTATCGTAGTCGGCGGCGGTTTGGCTGGCTTAATGGCTACAATAAAGGCTGCGGAAACAGGGACTCCAGTCGAGTTGTTTTCGCTCGTGCCTGTTAAACGTTCACACTCTGTTTGTGCCCAGGGAGGCATCAACGGTGCAGTAAATACAAAAGGTGAAGGTGACTCTCCTTGGGAGCACTTCGATGATACAGTTTACGGAGGGGATTTCCTAGCGAATCAGCCGCCGGTAAAAGCTATGGCTGAAGCAGCGCCAGGAATCATCCATCTTCTTGACAGGATGGGCGTCATGTTCAACCGTACTCCTGAAGGACTGCTCGATTTCCGCCGCTTCGGTGGAACACAGCATCACAGGACGGCCTTCGCCGGAGCAACAACCGGACAGCAGCTTCTGTACGCTTTGGACGAGCAGGTGCGCCGCCATGAAGTGGCTGGGCTTGTCACGAAGTACGAAGGCTGGGAGTTCCTGGGGATTGTCCAGGATGAGGAGGGTGTCTGCCGCGGGATTGTCGCGCAGAACCTGACATCGATGGAAATCAGGTCGTTTGCCGCTGATGCCGTTATCATGGCAACTGGCGGACCAGGAATCATTTTCGGAAAAACAACCAACTCTGTCATCAATACTGGCTCTGCTGCCGCGATTGTTTATCAGCAGGGAGCCTATTATGCGAACGGTGAATTCATCCAGATCCACCCTACAGCAATCCCTGGGGACGACAAGCTGCGCCTCATGAGCGAATCTGCCCGCGGAGAAGGTGGACGAGTCTGGACGTATAAAGATGGAAAGCCATGGTATTTCCTTGAAGAAAAGTATCCTGCATACGGTAACCTTGTTCCCCGGGATATCGCAACACGCGAAATTTTCGATGTGTGCGTACGCCAGAAGCTAGGAATCAATGGTGAAAACATGGTTTACCTGGACCTTTCCCATAAAGATCCAAAAGAGCTTGATGTCAAGCTAGGCGGTATCATTGAAATCTATGAAAAATTCATGGGCGACGATCCAAGGAAAGTGCCAATGAAAATCTTCCCTGCTGTCCACTATTCTATGGGCGGCCTGTGGGTTGACTATGACCAGATGACAAACATTCCTGGGCTATTCGCTGCCGGTGAAGTTGATTATTCCCAGCACGGAGCGAACCGTCTAGGCGCGAACTCCTTGCTTTCTGCAATCTATGGCGGAATGGTTGCCGGGCCGAATGCAATCCGTTATATCAATGGCCTTGAGAAGAGCTCGGATGCTGTTTCTTCTGCGCTATTTGACGATGCTGAAAAGCGTGAGCAGGAAAAATGGGAAAATGTCATGTCTCTTGATGGCAGTGAGAATGCTTATATCATTCACAAAGAGCTTGGCGAATGGATGACTGACAATGTAACGGTTGTGCGTTACAACGACAGACTCCTGAAGACAGATGAAAAAATCCAGGAATTAATGGAGCGTTATAAGAATATCAACATCAATGATACGGCGAAGTGGAGCAACCAGGGCGCGGTATTCACACGCCAGCTACAGAATATGCTGCAGCTTGCCCGTGTCATGACGCTGGGGGCATATAACCGTAATGAAAGCCGCGGAGCTCACTACAAACCTGACTTCCCTGAACGGAATGATGAAGAATTCCTGAAAACGACAATGGCCAAGTTTGTTGATGCTAAATCAGCGCCGGCCTTCCATTATGAAGAGGTAGATACCTCATTGATCAAACCTCGTAAGCGAGACTATTCCAAGAAGAAAGGGGAGCAATAAGGCATGGCAGAGAAAAAGACCGTCCATTTTATCATCACTCGCCAGGATACTCCTGATTCTGCCCCTTATCAGGAAGAATTTGAACTTGCATACCGTCCGAATATGAATGTGATTTCAGCATTGATGGAAATACGCCGCAACCCGGTTAACGCAAAAGGTGAGCGCACTACCCCTGTTGCCTGGGATATGAACTGCCTTGAGGAAGTGTGCGGAGCATGTTCCATGGTGATCAACGGCCGTCCGCGCCAGTCATGTTCGGCATTGGTCGACCAGCTCGAACAGCCGATCCGGCTTGAGGCAATGAGGACATTCCCGGTCATCCGTGACCTGCAGGTCGATCGCAGCCGCATGTTTGACTCCCTTAAGCGCGTCAAAGCATGGATTCCTATTGATGGAACTTACGACCTTGGTCCAGGACCAAGAATGCCCGAGAAGAAGCGCCAGTGGGCCTATGAGCTTTCTAAATGCATGACTTGCGGTGTTTGCCTTGAGGCATGCCCGAATGTCAACAGCAAATCCAATTTCATTGGCCCTCAGCCATTATCCCAGGTTCGTTTGTTCAATGCGCATCCGACTGGTGCATTGAACAAAGGGGAGCGCCTGGAAACCATCATGGGAGACGGTGGGCTTGCAAACTGCGGAAACTCCCAGAACTGTGTCCAGTCCTGCCCGAAAGGAATCCCATTGACAACTTCCATTGCTGCCTTGAACCGAGATACAACATTCCAGGCATTCAAGAATTTCTTCGGAAGCGATCAAGTATAACAACAATCAGAAACCTCCTTTTCCAATTGGAAAAGGGGTTTTTTTTGAAGTTTATTTCCGCTTTTTTCCTTATCCAGGAGTTGGTATACTTAATAGTAAAAGTGCATTCAATCCCAGCGATTGGGACTCTGATTGCTGGTTTCCATCGGGTGTTGGCTATCCATGAGACCCCTTAAGGAGGCCCTCTGACAAAAGCTGGCAGAACGAGCGAGTTGAGTTAGCGACTAAAGTGGCGCTAGGCAGGAGCTAATGGAGCAATGATCGTGACTAAAGGTTGATGGAAAAAGTGGCAGGGGGACAAAGAGGCGGATCGTGTCCAAAGTGATGCAGGAAGAAGAATGGGCACTAATAGGGCAAGATCGTGCCCAAAGTGGTGCCAGACCGGAGCAAAGGAACCATAGAGTTAAGTTAGCTCCTAAAGGGCGGAAAGATTTTAGCAAAGGGAACGAGCAGTATCCTTTTGTGGCCAAAGGCGCTATATTCGGACACAGACGACAATGGAACCAAGTTGAAAAAGGAGAAAGGGCTGCTGGTGAAAATAATGAGACGATTGGCTATTGTGTTCATAATTGGTGGAGTATTGGTGCTTGGGATTGGCCTGTGGCAGCTTTGGGATATCGAACGTCAGGAGAAGGTATCGCTTGAAGCAGCAAGGGAACTTATACAGGCAGATAAACAAAAGGATTCCAAGCAAGGCTTAAAGGTCAAAACAGGAGATCCCGCTGGTTTGCTGCTGATCCCTAAACTTGGCGCGGAACTGCCGATTGTCGAAGGAACAGCTCCTGAAGACCTCGAAAGAGGAGTAGGCCATTTCAAAGGTTCCTATTTTCCAGATGAGAACGGACAAATCGTTCTTTCTGGCCATCGGGATACAGTGTTCCGAAGGACAGGCGACCTGGAACTGGGAGATATCTTCACGCTGAAAATGCCGTATGGGGAGTATTCGTATGAATTGATAGAAACGAAAATTGTGCCAGCAGATGATACCAGCATCATTAACCTGCAGGAATCAGAGGAAGAACTGATTTTGACGACCTGTTATCCGTTCAGTTTTATTGGCGATGCGCCAGACCGTTACATCATGTACGCAAAAAGAGTGGATGACCAAAGAAAGTAGCAGTTCAGCACAAGAAAAAATCCTGTGTTTTTTACATGATAGGTAAAAAGACCTTAGTTGGAATAAAACGCTTTCATACTTGCGATTCATTTTTACCAAATTTAACATGAACCTTACAAATATTTCATGAAATGCAGGTTATTCCATGATATATTGCAACTGACGGGCAATATTTCCCGGAAATGAAATCGAGGAGGAATTGAATTGAAAGGGATGAAAAGAAGAGTATACTCCATCCTGACAGCACTTATCCTTTTATTATCCTATGTGCTGCCTTATGCAGGACAGGCCTTTGCGGAGGAAATCCTTACTGTGCGGCAAGCAATCTCCAACAATACCGGCACTGGCACGGTTGAAGGCTACATAGTGGGTTACACCACATCGACCAATTCATATGATTTTGAGGCGCCGTTTGCGAATGACTATAACTTCGCGCTGGCCGATGACCCGAATGAAAGGGATGCAGCCAATATCTTGCCTGTCCAGATCAGCGCCACGTTCAGGCCGGATTTCGGTTTACAGACGAACCCTGATTTGATAGGAAAAAAGGTCAGGGTAACAGGATCGTTGACTGCCTATTTTACTGTCCCGGGATTAAAAAATCCAACTGACATGAAATTCGCTGATGGGAGCGGGGAACCCCCAGGCGGAACCGAGCCTCCGGCAGGAGTAACCGGCCTGAAGATCCATGATATCCAGGGAGAAGGCCATGTGTCCCCATACAAGGATCAGAATGTTTTAGCGGTTAAAGGGATTGTGACCAGAGTAGAAGGCGGAAATGCTTTCTTCATGCAGGAACCGGAAGCGGATGGGAATGAAAAAACTTCCGAAGCAATTTATGTATACAAGCCTTCCCACGGCCTTTCAGCGGGAGATGAGGTAGAGGTTGACGGGCTTGTCAAAGAGTGGGTGCTTGATGGTTATAGTGATAAGCTTCAGACAGACCTGGCAATGACTGAAATCAACGCGGCAGAGGTTAGGAAGCTCGCCTCGGGAAAACCATTGCCGAATGCAGTGGTAATTGGCATGGACCGAAGACCGCCGGCTCAGGTAATCGATAATGATCAATTCAGGGAATTCGATCCATCAGAGGATGGGATCGACTTTTATGAAAGCCTTGAAGGGATGCGTGTGGCAATCGACAGCCCTCAGGTAGTCGGACCGCAGAAATATGGGGAAGTACCGGTTATTGCCGGGAAATCTGAAGGAAAAGTCTATAGCCCTCAAGGAGGGATTTTGCTGACTGAAGAAAGCAGCAACCCTGAGAGGATGTTCCTGTTGATCAACCGTGAGTTCACTGCCAAGGCTGGCGACCGTTTTAACGGCATGGTAACAGGCGTTGTCAGCTATAGCTTTTCCAACTTCAAAATTCTTGCTGACCAGGCATCTCTTCCAGCATTGACTGAAAGGGAGTCTGAGGAAGATTTTGTCCAATTTGAAGAATCAAAGGATAAACTGACCATCGCAAGTTACAATATCGAGAATTTTTCACCAAAGACAGATAAAAACAAGATTTCAAGAATTGCTCAATCAATTATCCATAATTTAAAGACGCCTGATATAATCGGCCTTGTGGAGGTCCAGGATAATGACGGCCAGACTGAAAGCGGTTCAAGCGATGCATCCCAGAGCTATCAGGCGCTGATCGATGAAATTGATGCCCAGGGCGGCCCTGCTTATAGCTGGACTGACATCGCTCCTGAATATAACGAGGACGGAGGGGCTCCAGGAGGGAACATCCGTGTAGGATATATATACAATCCAGATCGAGTAACGCTGAAGGATGCTCCGAAAGGAACCGCGACAGAGGCTGTTGCCTATGAAGCTGGCGACCTCACCTTGAATCCAGGGAGAATCGATCCACAAAACCCGGTATTCGAAGATACACGGAAGCCGTTGGCTGCAGAGTTCGTCTTCAATGGTGAAGATGTGATCGTGATTGCGAACCACTTCAACTCTAAGGGTGGCGACAACCCGCTATTCGGAAAAATCCAGCCTCCTGTCCTAGGCAGCGAAACGAAGAGAGTCAAGATCGCCCAATTGTTGAACGACTTTATTTCAGTTATCCATTCAGAGGATCCTAAAGCGAACGTCGTTGTGCTAGGCGATTTGAATGATTTCGAATTTTCCAAGCCAATCGAGACTTTGGAAGCCGGACAATTAACCAACATGATTGAAACTCTTCCCGAAGAACAAAGATTCACATATAACTACCAGGGGAACTCCCAGGTACTTGACCATATACTTGTGTCGAACCATCTGGCAGACAGGGCGAAAGCCGATATCGTCAATATCAACTCTCTGTACATGGAAGAACATGGACGTGCCAGCGATCACGATCCAGTCATGCTGCAGCTGGACTTGAATCCAGGACCGTTCGAACTGACGGTCATGCATACGAATGATACGCACGCCCATCTAGAAAATGTACCACGACTGTTCAGCGCTGTGGAAAAAATTCGCAACAAGGAGGGCAATAACCTTCTGCTGAATGCAGGCGATGTTTTCTCGGGAACTTTATTCTTCAACAAATACCTGGGCCAGGCAGATGTTGAGTTCATGAATGAACTAGGCTATGATGCAATGACATTCGGAAACCATGAATTTGATAAGGAATCAAGAGTCCTTGCGGATTTTATCAAGAACGCCAGGTTCCCGTTCGTCAGTTCAAACATCCAGTTTGTAAAAGATCCAGACCTGGGTCCATTATTCAACAGTGAAATCGGAAATCCGGGTGAAACAGGTGAAATTTATCCTGCAATCATAAAAGACATTGCGGGTGAGCAGGTCGGTATTTTCGGCCTTACGACAGAGGATACAGAGTTCCTTGCGAATCCAGGTGAAAATATCGTATTTGAAGATGCGGTACAAAAATCCGTAGAAACAGTGAAGATGCTTGAAGAAGCGGGTGTCAATAAAATCATCGCTTTATCCCATCTGGGCTATCAGAAGGACCTGGTGATTGCAGACCAGGTTTCTGGAATCGATGTCATTGTGGGTGGTCATACCCATACAAAACTTGATGCCCCTGTTGTAAAGAATGCTGACACAGAACCAACCTTGATCGTCCAGGCATCCGAGTATGGAAGGTATCTTGGACAGCTGGATGTAGCGTTTGATGAAAAAGGAGTTCTATCCGAATGGGATGGAGAGCTTCTTGACCTGCTTCAAAAGGATGAAAATGGCGCATTTGTCTACCAGGAGGATGAATGGGCACAACAGCGTCTTGCAGAACTTAGCGGGCCGATAGAAGAATTGAAGAATCAGGTTGTCGGCTATACGGCCGTTCCTCTTGATGGTGAAAGGGCAAATGTCCGGACAAAGGAAACAAATTTAGGTAACCTGATTGCTGATTCGATGCTTGCAAAAGCAAGGGAATCGGTCGATGCCCAAATCGCAATGCAAAATGGCGGAGGGATCCGATCTTCGATTGACCAGGGAGAAATCTCGCTGGGAGAAGTTCTGACCGTCATGCCTTTTGGAAATACACTTGTCACCCTTGATCTCACTGGGGAAGAAATATGGAAAGCGCTCGAACACAGCGTCGCAGGTGTCGAGAATGGGGCAGGGCAATTCATGCAGATAGCTGGCCTCAGATTCAAATATGATCCGTCACAGCCTGCAGGAGAAAGAGTATACCTTGTTGAAGTTAATGGCGAAAATGGTTACCGGAAAATCGACCTCGCCAAAACGTATACTGTTGCGACGAATGCTTTTGTTGCCGATGGCGGGGATGGCTATTCAATGTTCAAGCAGGCTAAAGAAGAAGGAAGGATGACTGAACTTTTCGAAGTGGATTACGATGTCTTCACTTCCTATCTTGGAAAGAACAGCCCCGTGTCTCCGGAAGTCGAAGGACGGATCCTTGAGGGCGTAGAAGCTGAGGAACCGGGCGAAGAAGAAGACGGCTGTCCAAAACCAGGCACTGATAATGGCAAGCACAAAGGCCATGAAAAAGAGAAGAAGGATCAAGGCAAGCATCTTGGCCATGACAAAAAAGGCAAGGCTTGCGGATATAATAAAGCAAGTTAGTCATTGAAGAGGGATGAGGCGTTGCCTCATCCTTTTCTATATAAGGCCATTTGAAAGGTGTCAATTCGATTCGCCAGTTCCTGTCCCCAATTGTGCAGTCGAAGATTGCTGGGTTTACAGTCTTATTTAACTGAATCATAACCTTTTCTATTTCCAAAATATTTAAAAATATTTATAATGGAAAAAAGAATGAATATTCATTCATTTAATCGGGAGGTAAGACATGATGAAAATTAGTTACATTGATGAAATTACCAGTTGGGAAGAAGAATTTGATTACTATTACGAAGTGAAGGTCCGATTTTCCGAGACGGATATGTTTGGACACTTGAACAACACTGTCCCATTCGTCTACTTTGAACAGGCGCGGATTGCTTTTTTCAAAAGCAGGGGCTTCATGCAGGATTGGTTAAAGCCGGAAAATGAAACGATACCAGTCGTTGCTGACCTTCAATGTGATTACCTGAGCCAGGTTTTTTTCGATGAAGACCTGAAAATATACGTAAAAGCTAATTCGCTTGGGAAATCTTCAGTGGACCTTCATTATATGGGAAAAAGAGCGGATGGTTCGATCTGTCTGGCTGGCAGGGGAACAATTGTGCAGATTTCCAAGAAGACCGGGAAAGGGGTTCCCTGGACAGAAGAGATGAGAGAGCTGTTTGTAAAAAGCAAGAAATCAGCTGTCCGATAAAAAAAATGACCCAATAAGATAAAAAAGGGCAATCTGGCCGGAAATACTGTCACTTCGTTTCTTGCCTTCACATATGATATGTTGACTAAATATATACCCACCCCGCAGTTCACAGCTGGCGAAGGCAAGGAGGGTTACAATACTTGAAGGGAAATGAATATTCACACAAGCCATTACTCACAAAACGAGAAAGAGAAGTTTTCGAACTGTTAGTACAAGACAAAACAACGAAAGAAATCGCTAGTGAATTATTTATCAGCGAGAAAACAGTTCGGAATCATATTTCTAACGTAATGTGGTTTGTAGGAATAAACAAAGTCCCAAAGTTTTTAAAGCACCTAAAATCATTTGTAATGTTAAAGACAAGTAATCGGTTATTTGATACCCACTCAATTAATCCCCTTTTTCGACTTTGATACTGGAAGATTAACAAATATGTAGAAAGTCAATTAACTTCTTAAAGCCCCATTTGAGTGAGTGTGGGCTTTTTATTTTGTTGTGTGGCAAAAATGAATTCATAAAAAAGACGCTATACAAATAGCGTCCAAAAAGGGAGTAGAGACTCATTTTTTAAAAATATCTTTATTCGTTAACGAGAGCGCAATTAATGAAAGTCCTGATAAAATAGCTAAAGGAATGGCTTTAGCTGACATATATTCAGGAAGTAAATGGGACGAGATTGTTGAAAAGAAGAAAATAATTGAAATTAATGCCACGATGAAAATAAAACCTGTCAACAATAATCGTAGATTTCTAGGCACTCAACATCATCCTTTATTTATAGTCCTGAGAATAGCTATATATTGCTGGTTCGTTTGCATATTTATAATACTCTTTTGTGGATTTTAGAACACAGCTGTCGTAAAACTTCTCGACAATTTTCAATTTATGCTTGTGTAATCCTTTTTTGTAATAAAAGCTTCTACTAGAATAACCGTCAGCAGGTCCTGAAAAATTTATTGTTTTTGTCACCTTCTTAGAGTAGGTACTCGACAATCCCCATTTCCCGGCTAAAGCTTGCTTTTGTCCAGTATTCCAAGTGCCATCAAAAGTAGCAGTTACTGAAGCGGAAACTTCTTGCGATTCAGTGTATGATTCACCTCTAGCAACACTCCTAACGAAATATGGATTAGATAACCATGTCCAAGTTTGAGTTATTCCCATGTCATAGATTGTATAAACATAGTGAGGTGTCCCACAGGCGATGCAATCTGGTTCTATAACTTCTACATTGCCCCTAACATCTCCTTCTGGGTAATACTCAGAAGTTCCCATATAGAGAGGTTCATCGTATAGAACCTCTTCAACATTATTATCTAAATCCGTTTGTACATTTCCGCTTAACTCTTCCGCTTGAATACTACTGAAACCACTAAAAACTATGAGAAAAGCAAACAGCATAGTGAAAATTTTCTTTTTCATCTTTTAAACTCTTCCATTTTTTTCTATATTCCTACTCCCTATTTCATAATAATGGTAATTACATTTTATGTAAATAGTTTTTTCTGAAAATTCAATAGAATATTTAGTAGATAACCACAACAAAAGTTTTCAATTTACTCACTTTTCTTATCACTAAAATGGGTTTAAACACGATATACTCTAACTATCCCGTTTAGCGGTTATTTGATACCCACTCAAATTGCCCCCTTTTTCTTTTAATATCTATAAAAAAACAGCATGGTCTCTATGAACCACGCTGTTTTTTAATGGTCGGCTTCCGTTTACTATTCTTCCACCCAAGTTATTTTCTTTCCTTTGAACCAATCATTCAAGATGTTTGACAATTTCTAAAAATTACTACAACAGCAAATTAAAAAAGGTAGTGTTTTTATACATAACAAGTCCTTATAATACAATAAGTTTAGGGGGTTACCTTACCCTATCCAAAGTTTAATCGTTTCTTCATGCTTCCAAACCGAAAAGCTGGAGAATACCTGAAAGTGACTTACTAAGTTATGGAAGACGTAAACACACATATTGAACCTAAATTAATAAATGATGAAACTGAATTTATCAAATTTGCCTACCAAGCCATTAGTTTGACTACATCTACTGATGAGATGGTTCCATTATGAGTGTTGTCTGAATAAAAAGTACATTAGAAATTCTCCTCATAAGGAGGCGATCACCGTCAAATGTAAAGAATTATGACGGCTTTATTAAAAAAGCAATACGTGAAAATTGGAGTCCAACTTCACCTCCAACCAGACTACTAAAGAGAAGAGTTAAAAGATATATAAGTTAACCCAACAGGATTTTGTAAAAATATCATGTTTTTGACACCCTTATATTTCCGAAAGTTGACGGTGTTGCCTGTCCAGAATTAGTCGATTATAATGTCCGTATATAATTCGAAACATTTCGATATTTAATTCTAGGAAAGGAAAAGACGTCCCCACAATGTATAACTGCGCCAACAGTTATACAGGAGACGTCCCACAAAAAAGTATATG
>NZ_JAERSD010000060.1 GCF_017912555.1 Bacillus sp. REN3
CAGCCGGCAACAGATAATTATTGCGGATATACTTCACCATGGCTTCTACATGTCCTTTTTCATTGCCGCTGTTCGGATTGCAGAATTCATAGGCGAAACCGTAGTGTGCAGCGAATCGCTCAAACTCCTTTGTGAGTTCCCGTTCACCTTCCGGCAATACTTTTTTGACGGCAGGTGACAGGTTGTCAAAACGGATGGTATGCGGCACGCCCTCCAAAAATTCAAACATATTGGCTAACCCTTGCAGAAAACATTCTCGATTTTGCGACGGGAACACCTGGTATAAAAATGAGTTACTGTAAGGGAAGGAAAGGACCAAGAAATGCCGGATGACTTCCTCGCCTTCATGTAGGAAAGGGGCTTCCCCGAAATCCACCTGAGCGGCACCTGGCTTTGTTTCTAGTGGCAGAGCGGCCTCTTCACTTACTTCTGCCAATTCTCGCTTTCGTTTGGAAACATAGTCCCGGACCGAACGGTCGGAACCTGTAAACTGATGGTGTTCTACTAATAGATCATAAATTCGTTTTGCTGTCCGGCGAAACTTCTTTTTCTTTTTAGAGTCCTCTAGCAGCCATTCATCGATAATCGGTTTGACTGGATCCATGACAGGGGATATTCTTTTTTGTCTGATCGGCTCATTCGGATTGAAATCTTCCATGTCGGAATACTTCTTCACCGTCCGCCGATCTACCCCCATCTGCCGTGCTACTTCTGCATAGCTTCGACCTTTAGTATTCGTTTCGTGTCTGATATAATTAACTTCAGCCATTGCTAACATCTCCTATACTACCTCCCGTAAAGATATGCCCAAACAGGAGTGTATGTATTTTTTCGGATGTTGGCAAGTGGCC
>NZ_JAERSD010000061.1 GCF_017912555.1 Bacillus sp. REN3
CTGCCGGAATTTCTCGTCCAGCTTTTTATCGTATTTTTCAGTGGACTTCTTCCAAACAAAGGTATACTTGTTGGCGTTTGCCTCCAATTTGGTCCCATCTAGAAAATAGTCTTCCAGCTTCACAAGTCCTTCCTCCCGAAGGAGGTCGACTATGGAAAAGAACGTCTCATAGATGACATCTTTCATGCGTTCGGAACGAAAACGGTTGATGGTACGGAAATCTGGCTTCTGTTCGCCGGAAAGCCACATGAACATAATGTTCTCTGTTAGCTGTTTGGCGATTTGTCGAGAGGAATAAATCCGGGTGGCATATGCATAAAGAATGACTTTTAGCATCATTTGAGGATGGTAAGGCGGCCGGCCTCCACCAGGATAAAGAGAGAGAAAGATATTGGGGTTCATCTGGTCGACGGCTAAATCAATCAATCGGGCAAGGTGCTTTTGAGGAATCAAAACTTGGATGTCCATTGGAAGGGTTAACTGGTTTGTGTTATAATTTTTGTACAAGAAAATCTCTCCTTCTGTTTGTTTTGTTGTGGTGACTTAATTATAACAAAAGAGGGATTTTCTTGTATTTTTTTGCGCAAAAAATGAATTTAGAAACCTGAGTTGATTGGAGTGGAAGGCGCGTAGACTCCTGCGGGCGCAGCTGGTCAGGTGAGACCCCGCAAGAGCGAAGCGATGAGGAGGCTCAGCGCCAGCCCCGCGGAAAGCGAAGCGCCTGGAACGGAAATCAACGGACTATTTTCCAAGCAGTCTCAAAAATAAAGAGGGTGCCCAAAAGTTTATACTTTTGGGACACCCTC
>NZ_JAERSD010000062.1 GCF_017912555.1 Bacillus sp. REN3
AAAATATCTCCAAGCAGGAATCATGATAAATGGTGTAGTCTACGATGCAGAAGAAGGAACACCACAAGGAGGTCCCCTGAGCCCTCTTCTTTCGAATATCCTTTTGGATAAGCTTGATAAAGAGCTAGAAAGGAGAGGTCACAAGTTTGTCCGCTACGCCGATGATTGTAATATTTACATGAAATCGAAGAAAGCTGGAGAACGAGTGATGAACTCCATTACATGCTTCATTGAGCAGAAATTAAAGCTCAAAGTAAACAGAGGGAAATCAGCGGTTGACCGCCCGTGGAAACGAAAATTCCTTGGCTTTAGCTTTACGGTTAATAAGAAACCGAAGGTTCGAATAGCCAACGAAAGTGTTAAAAGGCTAAAAGCTAAAATACGAAAGTTAACATCCCGTTCTAAACCAATCCCCATGGAAGTTAGAATTGAGAAATTGAATCAATTTCTAACGGGATGGTGTGGATATTTTGCATTAGCTGATACACCAAGTAAATTCAAAGAATTTGATGAGTGGATTAGAAGAAGACTCCGTATGATTGAATGGAAACAATGGAAGAACCCGAAGACAAGAGTAAGAAAACTCAAAAGTCTTGGCGTTCCAGACCAAAAGGCATACGAATGGGGAAATTCCAGAAAGAAATTTTGGAGAATCGCCTCAAGTCCAATCTTACACAAAACCCTCGA
>NZ_JAERSD010000063.1 GCF_017912555.1 Bacillus sp. REN3
AATTAATATTTACAATGGGCCGGACAATTCTAGCCAGCCATCCATTGGCATCCCCAACCAAGCGTCCTATCCTTTGAAGTGCAGTCCCCGAATTTACGGACGTTAAATCCAGAGGGATATTTCCCTGTTTGGTCCTGATCATGATGGAACTCAAGCAGCCAATCCAATAGTCCACAAGTTTATGAAACCAGCCATACCATCTCGAAAGAGTGGACTCATCGGCCGGAACAATATGATTGGATGGGTTCGCAAGAACGTTTTCGATACACTCAGCCTCATAGCGTTTATAAGGAATCAATAAATCCGGCAGTTCATGATGAATGGCACGGCAGTTGGTGCACTGTAGTCTTCGGATGTTATATGTCTTACTCTGTCCTGTATGATCCTTGGCTTTTCGATCCTTTGTACCTCTGACCACCATGTCTTTCCCGCAACATGGGGAAGGGATCCTCCCCGCACCCCTAACTAAAAACTCCAGTACGAGTATTTTCAATCAGCTGATAATCTGATACAATAACCATATACTTTTTTGTGGGACGTCTCCTGTATAACTGTTGGCGCAGTTATACATTGTGGGGACGTCTTTTCCTTTCCT
>NZ_JAERSD010000064.1 GCF_017912555.1 Bacillus sp. REN3
GCTTCACTGATGAATGAATCTATGACCCTATTGAAGCGTTCTATTTTGCCTTTCGATTCCGCTGAGTAAGGTCTTGTATAAGTGAGACGAGTGCCTATTTTTGAGCAGGTACGTGACATCCATTTGGTTCGATATTGCTTTCCGTTATCAAAATAAACAGCTTCTGGAACACCATACTTTTGGATAGCCAGACGGAAAGCATCCTCTATGATTCTCGAATCCAATGTAGGATAGAATCCCGCATGGACGACAAACCTGGTGGCATCGTCGATGAAAGCGACAAGGTAGACTTGCTTTTTGATTCCATTAGGGCCAATCGGCAAGTAAGGCCCATATTTGATATCGGATTGCCAGAGTTGATTCCTATGCCGCTTTTGGAACCTCCTGGCAGCTATCCCTGTTTGGGCATAGAGACGCATATTCCTTGTGCTGTACCCTTTTTTCGTAAGTTTCTCCTGGAGTGTTGATCTCCTAAGCTGCCCCGGTTCGGCCAAACCTTCCCATTCGAGAATCTGGATGATCTGCGATACACTCCGGCTAGGAACTTCCTTGCGAAGGATGATCGCCTGTTCC
>NZ_JAERSD010000065.1 GCF_017912555.1 Bacillus sp. REN3
TTCGCTTCCATAACCAGAGTCTGCAATAATGGCCTTTGGCTTTGGTCGGTTATGTTTTTCCAAAAGTTCAAGGTGGGGAATCATGCATCCAGGATCTCCAGCCCGTTGATGGAGGCAGAAGTTGGTGATGAACTGATTTTCTGTACCAATCTGAACATTATATCCGGGCTTTAACTGCCCGTTCATCATGTGATCCTCTTTCATTCGCATAAAAGTGGCATCGGTATCTGTCTTAGAAAAGCTGTTTCTCTCCCCAAAAGTCTGTTTCTGAAGTTCATACTTCTGTTTTCGAGGCAGAAGATCTTTTTCCAGTTGACGCTTAGCCTTCTTTAAAGGTTTGTTTTTTGGATTCTGTTCCAGTCTCTTTTCCAACTTTTTGATGGTTTCTTCGATTTTTGCAGAAGAGATGGGTGACTCTTCGAGCTTTTCCTGAAAATCCATCTCCTTTTCTGCTTCTTCGTCTTCTTTGGTGATTTGCTCAATCCCAAGGACAATCTGCCGGAATTTCTCGTCCAGCTTTTTATCGTATTTTTCAGTGGACTTCTTCCAAACAAAGGTATACTTGTTGGCGT
>NZ_JAERSD010000066.1:0-441 GCF_017912555.1 Bacillus sp. REN3
TTTCCAGGTCTGGATTTACAAAAAATGGGCAAACGGGAGATTAACGTCTATAATTGGGAGATTATTGAGTTCGATTGGGAGAATATCGGTGTGAATTAGGAGATTCCAGCTTCTTTTTGGGAGAATAATGAGTTTCATCGGGACATTCTTATTCGATGCCAGGGAGTTTGCCGGCGGACTCGATCTTGTTGGTTATTTTTGATGAGGCGGAAGCTAATTTCCAGGTCGGAATTTACAAAAAATGGGCAAACGGGAGATTAACGTCTATAATTGGGAGATTATTGAGTTCGATTGGGAGAATATCGGTGTGAATTAGGAGATTCCAGCTTCTTTTTGGGAGAATAATGAGTTTCATCGGGACATTCTTATTCGATGCCAGGGAGTTTGCCGGCGGACTCGATCTTGTTGGTTATTTTTGATGAGGCGGAAGCTAATTTCTAG
>NZ_JAERSD010000066.1:447-562 GCF_017912555.1 Bacillus sp. REN3
CATTCTTATTCGATGCCAGGGAGTTTGCCGGCGGACTCGATCTTGTTGGTTATTTTTGATGAGGCGGAAGCTAATTTCTAGGTCTGGATTTACAAAAAATGGGCAAACGGGAGAT
>NZ_JAERSD010000067.1 GCF_017912555.1 Bacillus sp. REN3
TGCATCCTGCTCTTGCGTTACCTTTTGCCACTCCCCGCGCCCCCAAAGGGAGTGCATCCTGCTCTTGCGTTACCTTTCACTGCTCCCCACGCCCCCAAAGGGAGTGCATCCTGCTCTTGCGTTACCTTTCACTGCTCCCCGCGCCCCCAAAGGGAGTGCATCCTGCTCTTACGTTACCTTTTGCCACTCCCCGCGCCCCCAAAGGGAGTGCATTCCGATCTTGCGTTACCTTTTGCCACTCTCCGCGCCCCAAAAGGGAGTGCAACACCCTCTTGCGTTACCTTTTGCTGCTCGCCGCGGCCGCAAAGGGAGTGCATCCTGCTCTTGCGTTACCTTTTGCTGCTCTCCGCGCCCCCAAAGGGAGTGGATCCTGCTCTTGCGTTACCTTTTGCTGCTCCCCTCGCCCCAAAAGGGAGTGCAACACCCTCTTGCGTTACCTTTCACTGCTCTCCGCGCCTCCAAAGGGAGTGCATCCTGCTCTTGCGTTACCTTTTGCCACTCCCCGCGCCCCCAAAGGGAGTGCATCCTGCTCTTGCG
>NZ_JAERSD010000068.1 GCF_017912555.1 Bacillus sp. REN3
CAAGAGCAGGATGCACTCCCTTTGGGGGCGCGGGGAGTGGCAAAAGGTAACGCAAGAGCAGGATGCACTCCCTTTGGGGGCGCGGGGAGCAGCAAAAGGGAACGCAAGAGCAGGATGCACCCCCTTTGGGGGCGCGGAGAGCAGTGAAAGGTAACGCAAGAGGGTGTTGCACTCCCTTTTGGGGCGCGGGGAGTAGCAAAAGGTAACGCAAGATCGGAATGCACTCCCTTTGCGGCCGCGGAGAGCAGTGAAAGGTAACGCAAGAGCAGGATGCACCCCCTTTGGGAGCGCGGAGAGCAGTGAAAGGTAACGCAAGAGGGTGTTGCACTCCCTTTTGGGGCGCGGGGCGCAGCAAAAGGGAACGCAAGAGCAGGATGCACTCCCTTTGGAGGCGCGGGGAGTGGCAAAAGGGAACGCAAGAGCAGGATGCACTCCCTTTGGAGGCGTGGGGAGCAGTGAAAGGTAACGCAAGAGCAGGATGCACTCCCTTTGGGGGCGCGGGGAGTGGCAAAAGGTAAC
>NZ_JAERSD010000069.1 GCF_017912555.1 Bacillus sp. REN3
CATACAATTCCTGTGTAGAAGCAGACAATCCGAAAGGACTTACTTGAAGGAGGAAGTGGTGAATCCACAGGGGACTTCATGAGGGTGGAGCAGGAATAACATAATTAGATTTCTACGTTCACGTCGAAAGGAAATATCACATGTTAATGAATCTGATTCTATCACGGGAAAACTTAATAGAAGCACTTAAACGTGTGGAGAAGAACAAAGGGAGTCATGGGATAGATGGAATGTCCGTAAAATCCCTACGAAGACATCTCTATGAGAACTGGGACACCCTTTGTGATTCTTTAAGGAAAGGTACCTATCAACCTAATCCAGTACGTCGAGTCGAAATCCCGAAACCGAACGGTGGAGTAAGGTTACTTGGAATACCTACCGTGATAGATCGTTTCATCCAACAGGCAATCGCCCAAGTTTTAACTCCGCTTTTTGACCCAACCTTCTCGGAACATAGTTATGGGTTTAGGCCAAGCCGAAGAGGCCATGACGCTGTACGTAAAGCAA
>NZ_JAERSD010000006.1:0-130584 GCF_017912555.1 Bacillus sp. REN3
AGCCGTATGAGGGAAAACCTCACGTACGGTTTGATGAGGAGGGACTGAAAGTAAAAGAGGAAGCCAGGAAGGCTCCCACTTTGAAATCAGTTTCTTACTCTACCAGGGAAAAACAAACACAAAATATAGGAAAAGTATGAAAAATCATATAAAATATAGTCATTCACAAATTTGTCACAAGGGGTAATAAATTATGGGCCAGAAAGTTGCACAGAAAGAAGACAGACACCTTCTTGGAAAAGCTTTATCACTTTATAAATTGATGTCCGCCAATAAAGATGAGGAAACAGCAGAAAAAATTAGGGATCTGGGAAGGAAAACGATTGGCGGAGAGTTCACCATCGCTTTTTGTGGTCACTTCTCAGCTGGGAAATCGAGTATGATCAACAGGCTGGTAGGAGAAAACATCCTGCCGTCAAGCCCTATTCCTACAAGCGCCAATTTGGTGCGCATCAAATCTGGAGAGGAATATGCGAAAGTATTTTTTAAAAACGGTGGTACAAGACTTTATCCTCATCCTTATGACTATGAGACGGTAAAGTCGTATTGCAAGGATGGAGATGAGATTGAGGCAATTGAAATCAGCCACGATGGAACAGAGTTCCTGAAGGATGCCATCATAATGGATACACCGGGGATCGATTCTACTGATGATGCCCACAGGATTGCTACTGAGTCCGCCCTGCATCTTTCCGACCTCATCTTTTATGTTATGGATTATAACCATGTTCAGTCCGAACTGAATTTTATTTTTACAAAAGAACTGACTGATGCAGGAAAGGAACTGTACCTGGTGGTCAATCAAATCGATAAGCACCAGGAATCAGAGCTTTCATTTGACCAATTCAAGGATAGTGTGGAAACTGCCTTTGCCGGATGGGGAGTCAAGCAATCAGGCATCTTCTATACTTCGTTGAGAAATGGAGAATTACCTCATAACCAGTTCGACGAGCTTCGCAGGTTCATGACTGCCCGCAAAGAAAAAAGGAAAGAACTTCTCCCTGTTTCGGTTTTCAGGTCAATGGAAAAGCTGTCGGAGGATCACTTGTCCTTCCTTTATCATCAAGTCGAGGAACAGGTGAACGAGAAAGAGGGCGTCCTCGGACACATCCCTTTGGAGGAAAGGGAGCAGCTATCAGCAAGGCTGGAGAAATTAATGAAAAAAAAGGAGCAGTTCATTGAAGATAGCAATCCGGATGCCAAATTCATCTCAGGCATAAATGAGATATTGAAGAATGCCTATCTCATGCCTTTCCAGACGAGGGAACTGGCAGAAGCATACCTGGAATCCATACAGCCGGGCTTCAAGGTGGGCATGTTGTTCTCAAAGCAGAAAACAGAACAGGAGCGCCAAGCGAGATTGGACCATTTTTACAAGGACCTTGAGGAAAGAGTTCAATCTCAGCTTGATTGGCATATCAAAGACTATTTGAGGAAGCTGTTTTCAAACCACGGGATCAGCCATCCTGAAATCTTGAATGCAGTCCAGGATTACAAAATTGATTTTGGCAAGGAATTGCTTTCCCAAGCAGTAAAAAGCGGAGCAAGATTATCTGGCGATTACGTATTGAACTATACAGATGATGTCGTACAAACGCTGAAAACCATCGCCAGGAAAAAACTTGATCCGATTAAGGAACTGTTCGTACGTCACGCCAGGGTGAATGCCGATGAGGAACTTGCAAATATCGCTGCTCAGGAAGTCAGACTGAAGGAACTGCTAACAGCATGGGCTGATCTATCATCCATCAAAGAGGGGTTGGCGGAGCAAAGACGAGAAGTTTCAGAAATATTATATGGCAATGGAAAGAACGAATTTGCTGACGAGGAACTGGCTGTCTTTGAAGACCAAAGCGAAGATCCGGAGGTGGTAATGAGTTCCCATCCTGACAATTCCAATCACCAGGTGGAGGAAGCAATGCCAGCGGAACATAAGGAACAAGTGGAGGAAAGAGAAGATGAGCTTGAGGATATCCACGATAAACACAGGAAACTAGTCGATAAACTGAACTTTGCTTCCTCACGGATCAATGGTTTCCCAGGACTGAAAAAAATCGCCAGGGAATTGAAGGATAAAGCAGCCAGGCTGAATGAAAAAGAGTTCACTGTGGCATTATTCGGAGCATTCAGTGCCGGGAAATCGTCCTTTGCAAATGCTCTTGTCGGCGAAAAGATTCTTCCGGTTTCGCCGAATCCGACCACTGCGGCAATTAATAAAATCAAGCCAGTTACAAAGGATCACCCGCACGGCAGTGTTATCGTCAAATTGAAAAATGCTGAAGAACTGATGGAAGAAGTGGACAGATCACTAAGGTTATTCGGCAAATCTGCTATCAGTTTTAAAGAAGCCCTCGAACAGATTGAACGTCTCGATTGGTCGGATTCGGGCTTCAATCCGGCTGAAAAAACCCATTACTCTTTCCTGAAAGCATTCTCCAGAGGATTCCGGGACTTAGGCAGTCAGTTGGGAGCCACTCTGGCTACAGACATGGAATTATTCCGGGAGTATGTTGCCATGGAAGAGAAATCGTGCTTTGTTGAATGGATCGAAGTTTATTTTGATTGCAGCCTGACCAGGGAAGGAATCACCCTTGTCGATACACCTGGAGCGGACTCCATTAACGCCCGGCATACAGGCGTCGCTTTTGACTACATTAAAAATTCTGATGCGATTTTATTTGTTACCTATTACAATCATGCCTTCTCAAAAGCTGATCGCGAATTTTTGATCCAGCTTGGAAGGGTGAAAGACACATTCGAGCTTGATAAAATGTTCTTCATTGTAAATGCTGTCGATTTGGCTGGGTCGCAGGAAGAACAGGATGCTGTCCTTGAATATGTGGAAGATCAACTTGTCCAGTATGGAATAAGGAAGCCTCATATCTATCCTGTCTCAAGCCTGCAAGGGCTGCAGGCAAAACTGAAGAAGAACAGCGACCCACTATTCAGCCAATTTGAGCAGGCATTTCATTCTTTCATTTCTTCAGGGTTGCTAAGGATGGCGATGGATGCAGCAGAATCAAAATGGCATCAGGCAGTCAACATGATAGAAGAAATGATTCATTCTGCTGAAGAGGATCAGGCATCCAGGGCAGAAAGAAAAAGGAAACTTCTTTCCGACCAGGAGCGGATGCAGCAAATCTTGAAAAAAATGAAGGGCGATCTCCTTCTTGACCGAATGGCATCGGAAGCGGATGAACTGACGTATTATATCCGCCAGAGGGTTTTTATCCGATTTGGTGAATTTTTCAGGGAATCATTCAATCCAGCCCTTTTAAAGGACGATGGGCGAAACTTAAAGAAGGCGCTTGAGTCTGCTCTTGATGAATTGATCGAAAGCATTGGTTTCGATTTGGCACAGGAAATGAGAGCGACATCCTTGAGGATGGAGGCTTTTATCGGGACCATCTTAAATGAGTTCCAGGATACAGTCATGGCTGAAATGAGCAAAATCAATCGAACTGTTTCCCTGGCAGCTAGTGAGCGAAGCGAATTGGCTGGCATCGATTTCGAACCAGCTTTCAATGATTTGGATCGTTCTGATTTTAAAAAGGCACTCGGAATGTTCAGGAATCCAAAAGCGTTCTTTGAAAAGAATGAAAAGAAGCTGATGAGTGATAGACTTGAACAACTATTCCAGGAACCTGCTGGAGATTATCTACAAAGAGAAAATGACCGGCTGAAAGACCACTATTCAAAAGAGACCGAAACTGCATTCAAATTAGTCGTGGCAGATTATTCGGAGCAAGTCAATGAATACTTTGAAGGGCTTACTGCCGCGCTTGCCGGCCAATTTTCAATTGACCAGGCGAGGGAAATGCTGCGAGAGTTGAACAACCATGAGTCTGGCCCGGGAATGGTTCAGTGATGAGGAACCGTTATCATGCCTGCGCCACATGTACCCACTTCAGAGCAATCAGAACAGGGGGCAAGATGAAGTATCACTGCGGGAGACTCGGGTACGAAACGAAAACGCATTATCAATTCAATTGCTGGAATCCAAAAGATAATGTGAAGAAGCTAATGGAGAACGGGCGATGAAAGTATTTGGAGGGATTTGATGAAACAGCATGTAGAACCGTCGTGGCTGAAGGACCGCCTTAATGATGGCCATATAAGAGTGGTGGATTGCAGGTTCAATCTTGGCAATCCGGATTCAGGCAGACTAGAATACCAAAGAAGCCATATTCCAGGTGCCGTTTATTTCGATCTGGAAGAGGACCTTTCAGGACCTGTGAGGGAACATGGCGGCAGGCATCCGCTACCAGATCTGGAAGAACTCAAAGCGAAATTGGAAAAGGCGGGGATTGAAAACGATTCGGTGCTTGTTGCCTATGATGCGAAGGAAGGGGCTTTTTCTTCAAGGTTTTGGTGGATTATGAATTATATTGGCCATGAGCAGGTTTACATCCTGGATGGAGGTTTGGAAGCCTGGAGAGAGGAAGGCTTCCTTGAGGATTCGCTGATTCCAGACTATCCTCCGTCTTCTTATACCATTTCAGTGAAAAGCGAAATGGTTGCCAGCTATGAAGAAGTAAGGGACATCGCCCTGAACGGAAAAGAAGGAACCATTCTTATCGACTCACGGGAAGAAAAACGATTTCTCGGTGAAGAAGAGCCAATCGATAGAATCCCGGGCCATATTCCTGCAGCAATCAACAAACCATGGATGGAAGGGTTCAAGAATGGCAGGTTCAAATCAAAAGAGGAACAGGTAAAAAGGTTTTCCGGGATCAGCAAGGATCTTTCCCTTATCGTCTACTGTGGTTCAGGGGTCACTGCGACACCTAATTATATTGCATTGAAAGAAGCCGGTTATGAAAATGTCAAGCTATATACTGGCAGCTACAGCGATTGGGTTTCCTATGAACATAATCCAGTCTCGAAAGGAAAGGAAGGCTGATGGATGCTCAGCTGAAACAAAAGGCCAACTATGATACAATAGAACGGATGCAACGCACTGCATCAGCGGTTTTGGACCGCTGGCAAAATGAATGATGGAGGTTCCAGTTTGGAAAAAGACAGAAATTCTACACTGATGCTAGTGGATGGAATGGCATTGTTGTTCAGGGCTTTTTATGCCACAGCAGTAACTGGCCAGTTCATGATTAATTCAAAAGGCTTGCCAACAAATGGAGTGCACGGCTTCATAAAACATTTCATAACAGCTATTTCAACCTTTAAGCCAACTCATACAGCAGTATGCTGGGATATGGGGAGCAAAACATTTCGTACTGAAATGTTCAATTTATATAAAGCGAATCGGCCGGAAGCCCCAGTTGAACTGGTTCCGCAATTCGAGCTTGTGAAAGAGGTCGTGGAATCCCTTGATGTCCCCAACATTGGGCTGCCGGGATACGAAGCAGATGATTGTATCGGAACAATCGCAAAAACAATCACAGATGTTGACACAGTTTCGATCCTGACAGGTGACAAGGATATCCTCCAATTGATCGACGACCGAATTTCCGTAATTTTACTGCAAAAAGGATATGGAAACTATTTAGTTCATAACCGTGACACTTTGTTTGCGGAGAAGGGGATTACGCCTGAACAAATAATTGATCTAAAGGCATTCATGGGGGATCCGAGCGACAATTATCCAGGTGTGCGCGGAATCGGAGAAAAGACAGCCCTTAAGCTGCTTCAAGACCATGGGGATGTGGACGGAGTGATCGCCAATCTGGATCAGTTGACAAAATCTCAGAGGACAAAGATTGAGGCAGATATGGAGATGCTCCATTTAAGCAGGCAGCTCGCTGAAATTAAATGTGATGTACCCGTAGAATGCAATCTGAAGGATGCCCTCTGCAGATTTGACAGGGAAAAAGCCATTGCCAAATTTCAAGAAGTAGAGTTAAAAGGTCTCCATCGCTTCCTGGAAAACGAAAGTATATACGCATAAAAAAGCGATATGGGACTGTTGACAATCTGATAGGAATCTGAAAAACCTGTGGAGAATTTATTCTTTACAGGTTTTTTCTTTAGGGGGATATATTATGTGGGTTCACAATGATGATTGTCAAAGTAAAATGGAGTTCATTGGCGTGAATCCTTTTGTTCCTCAAAAATAGTATGCTTCACCAAATCAGTGAGAAGATTGATTTTTTCGATTCATAATAGAAAGGAAAAATATTTTTCGAAACTTTGGGGGAAATCGATTCCGTCCTTTTATTTAGGCTATGTTATAGACCAGTGTTGATTATAAATGCCTGTTGGTTGGAACGGAAGGCACGCAGGCTCCTCGAAGATGCTAACGCAATTCCTTCGTGCTTGGGCAAACTCGAGGAAGCCCATCCAGTATCCAGCGGGAGTACGGGGCATGGGGGGGACACCACCCAAGAGGCGAAAAACGCCGAGGAGGCTAACCGGCACGCCTGCTGAAAGCGGTCGACTAAAACCGCGCAGCCTCCTGCGGCAAAGTCTGTACTAGGACTTCCTGACTGTCGAAGTGCCTGGAGTGGATATCAACATTCAAATTTAACATGGCCATGATTTAAAAAATGCTACTCATTGGTTATTTAAATTAGATTGATTCTTGAACAAGAAGTTCATTTTAAGATGCGCTGTGTTAGTTGAAGAAGTATGGGGAACCAAATGAAGGCTCCCCGATTTCTGTCTAAAATCAACATTCTAGTTTAATAAAACCTTTTACTTTGTATTTTTTTTCTTAGCAGCATTTTCAAGTTTTGATTTAGGTTCCTTGCTGAATTCGGTATCCGCCCCGTAGCCTTGTGGATTCACTCCTCGTGATGCCTTGTCTCTATTGTTAGTGCCCATTTAATGCCCTCCTCTATTTTTTTTGTTTAAAAATCCCGTGAAAAGAGAAATAATCAAGTAAGCTGTCCAATTTAAATAATCTTTCGACTTGGAAAAAAGAAAAAACTATGTGGCTTAAGGCGAAAGCTTCGGGAAGACGAGGATCCAAATCTTTTATATGTGGAATGACGGAGCCAGTCGCTAGAAGCTTTACTGCCATATGCCAATCTTCAGCCGCTGGCTATTGAAGTGCGCCTGAAGATGAAAATGCCGCAGGGCAGAAAAACACCAATGATGCTGTGTACGTTTTTAGGCTTCCTCTTGGTAGGATGCCCTAGCGCATTTCAGGTTATAAGCACCTAAGAATAATTGCGCTCATTTTTCTTCACAATAACATGGAGGTGACGGTTGTGAATAAAGGAGTACTTATTTCATTATCAAGCATCGGGCTGGCACAAGCCCTGAAAATACCTATCCATTATGCGAAAACGAAGGAATGGAAGCCGGAACTGTTTTTTGCTACTGGAGGAATGCCAAGCTCACATTCTGCTGGAGTATCTTCATTAACAACATATATTGCCTTGAAAAAGGGGGTACCAACGGTTGATTTCGCCCTCTCGCTAGTGTTTGGAATGATTGTTATGTATGATGCCCAGGGAATCAGGAGGCAGACCGGGGAGCTTACATTGAAGGTGAATGATCTCGACGAGCTAATCGACAAAATTCATGAGGATGACCCTGTTGAATTCGAGGAGAAATCACCTAATCCATTGAAGGAGATGCTGGGACATCAGCCTAAAGAGGTTCTTGGCGGGGCCCTGCTCGGGGCACTAATGGGATTTTCCGGCTACCATTTAGCAAAAAAACGGTAGAAAAACGTCGGAATTTACGGTAAGATTTTTATTAGAAGAAAGGTGTGCAGAGAGGATGGATCCAGTCAGTGCGGAAAGTAGAAGATTATCTGCTTCATTTAAAAAGTAAGGGATTTCATTTGCGCGAAGATGCTGTTGGTTTCATTTACTTCGGCCAGCAGTATACGAATTCATCAGATGAAATCACGAATGCGGCGATTGAACTTACCCTAAAGGCTCAAAAGAATTTTGACGGAAGTTTTTATATCTCATTGCTCGAAACATTTGCTTCTAATAAAATCAATACCCGTAAAGCGGCGATCCGGTTCCTTAGGGACAAACAGCTGCTGGCAATATGAAAAAGGCTGGCTCCATAGCATTTCATGCGTTGGAGTCAGCATCTTTTTTTATGGTGAATTTCTTTGCAATGTAATCTAACCGCCCGGGAGGCAATTCAGCAAATACCATTCCTGCAAAAATGAGGACACAGCCTGCAAGCCCGATTGGCGCAAGCCGTTCTCCTGCGAAGAAGAAGCCAGTGATTGCAGCAAACACTGGTTCCATAGCGAAAATCAAAGCAACGCGGGTTGCTGTTGTGTGCTTCTGGAAATTCGTCTGGATAAAGAAAGCAAGCGCTGTTGCCAGGACAGACGTAACCAGCAGGGCGATAATCACTTCAGCCGAAAAAATGACTTCTGGTTTGAACGCATTTTGCCAGTCTTCAAAAACAAATGATGATATGCCGGATAGGATGGAGACAGTCAAAATCTGTACGGCAGTCAGCAACAAGGTTGGAAAGCTGCTGCTGTATTTTCCCGTGAATAAGATATGGAGTGCAAATCCAGCAGCACAAATCAAGACCAGCCCATCTCCAACATTCAGGGAGGATATATCGGACATTGTTAAAAGGTATAGACCTGCTGTAGCCGCGGTAACGCCGGCAACTGAATGGATGCCCGGCCGCTGTTTCATGACCAAGGTCATCAATACGGGGACAAGGACGACACTCAGTCCAGTAATGAAACCAGCTTTTGATGAAGTTGTGTACAAGAGCCCGAGTGTTTGGAATGCATATCCGATGAACAGCAAGAAACCAAGCATTACACCTGATATCACAAGGTTTTTATCAAGTTTTTTCAGCTGTTCCCGTTCAAAGACGGCCAGCCATGCAGCTAAAAGGATGGCAGCAAACCCGAACCTGATTCCATTGAATGAAAATGGTTCGAGGAAAGAAATCGCATTTTGGACAATGACGAATGTTGCTCCCCATATCAACGCAACAAACAAAAGACTTAAATCTGCAAAGGTAGACGCTCTGATCATGTTTCCGTTCCTTTCATATTGTGGATTATTCTTGCTGCCTTTCTCGCCAGTTCATCCGCTGTTTTATTTTCGCTTGAGGGAATCCATTTCATGAAAAAAAGTTCAAATTGGCTTGACAGCTGTAATGCCTTCTCCAAAAGCGGTGCGTACATGTTGTTTTTTACAAACTCCTTTTCAACGGCTGCATTGACAAGCTGGGAGTCAGTGCGGAAGGAAACAACTGTGTAGCCTTTTTCAAGACAGATTTCCAAAGCTTTGATAAAAGCATGATATTCGGCTTCATGATTTGTCATGACTCCAAGAGGGATGGAGTATCTGGATACATCGCCATCCGCATTGATGAAAATGCCGGCACCGCTCGGTCCTGGATTCCCTGCACTGGAACCATCAATATATACTTCGATCAATGATCGAACCCCCCATTGTTTATTCGAATAATACATAGTGTATCATAATAGCACGCCGTAAAATAAAAAAATGCCATCCGTGTCGAGTCGACTACGCTGGCCAAATCGTCAGTCCTTATGGTAACAGCCTTGGAAAATGGACAAGATAAACTATAATAATCCTAACGGCTATAAGGACGGTAATCCTGAAAAGATTGTGAGGATCGAATCATGAAATATAGATTGGAATGGGAATTCAAAGCAAAAACGATGGGAAAAATCATGTTCACATCTGACTTTCTTGAAGGCGAAACTGCGCTGCAAGCCGCAGAAGAGCTTGAAAAGACAGGGAAAGCTGGGGAAATCACGTTCATTGATGAAATCGGCACCATATGGAATGTGAAAGAAATGAAAAAGCTTCTTGCAGAAGTGGAAGAGGAACCCCATGACCTGCGCGTATATTTTGACGGTGGATTTCAAAAAGAGACATACAAAGCAGGACTGGGGATCGTCGTTTACTATAAACAGGGAAAGAAAAAATACCGGCTGCGCACTAATCATGTATTTGATGAATTGGAGACCAATAATGAGGCTGAGTACGCTGCTTTGTATTACAGCCTGACCATTCTCGAAGAACTTGGTGTCCGGAACATGTCCTGCGAATTCATCGGGGACTCGCAGGGAGTGCTGAAACAGTTGGAAGGAGAATGGCCCTGTTATGAAGATACATTGAATCGCTGGCTTGACAGGATTGAAAACAAGATAAAAGAACTTGGTCTTTATCCAAAATACAGTTCCGTAAGCAGGAATGAAAATAAGGAAGCGGATAAATTGGCAGCACAGGCACTTCAGGGGAAAATGATCAACAGCAAAATGCAGATATTATGATGCCTGCGGGAAAGGCGGGGGAAAGATTGACACGGAGTGAAATTCTTGCTGAGCTCGAAGCCTTGCTCAGCACCTACTGCAACGGATGCTTCCTCAAGAAACATCATAAAAAGGAAAAGGGCAGAAGATATGCCCATCGATTTTGTATTACGGAATGCACTGTAGGGCGACAAATCAAATCATGCGGAAACCGGCTGCCCAAATAGTGAACAGGGACCAGTTTCCGTTCCACTTCAATAAAACAAAAAGGCTGGCAAAATGCCAGCCTTTGAATTTTTGAATTATAGTTTAACGACGTTTGCAGCCTGTGGTCCGCGGTTACCTTCCACGATTTCAAAAGAAACTTCCTGTCCCTCTTCAAGTGACTTGTATCCTTCTCCCTGGATTGCAGAGAAGTGTACGAATACATCATCGCCGCCTTCTACTTCGATGAATCCAAATCCTTTTTCATTGTTGAACCATTTTACTTTACCGTTTTGCATGTTAAACTTTCCTCCCATGTCTCTCGAGACACATTCTCTGTGTCAAAGTTGAATATTATCATTCATAGGAAATGCCTGCAAAGGTAACGGAGCAAACATATTTCTATTAAATGATGTATTAAATATACCAATAATGGGCATGGTCAGTCAAGATTTGTAAGGAGATAATAAAGTAATTATCTCAAGATTTCATTTTTTGAAAATAAATAGAATTTTAAAGGGCTACCGTTTCAATTTTGGAAAATATTTGTTATTATTTTCTTAACTTTAGCATTTGCAGGAGGGTATTTATGAAGAAAGCCACTCCATCCACGTTCATGTCCTTAACGAATCAGGAAGTCGAGACGCTTCTTGATACGATCAGGAACAGCCCAACCGTATTCGAGCAGCAAGGCAAGTATGAAGAGACGATGATTGAGGACGTCTCGCGAAAAATTGACCAGGCTTCAAGGCAAATGGAAGAAATATTTGAAGGTATCTTTGCAACCGGTACAGTCCCGATCAAGGAAATCAAGGACGAAATACTTCCTGTAATCATGCAGGCTGCGGAAATTCCGCATATCTACCATTTATTCTATGAATTGAAAAGCAAGGATGAATACACATACAGGCATACTGTGTGTGTGGGCATCATTTCTGCAATGATTGGGAAATGGCTTGAATTAAGCGAGCCAGACTTGATGGCCCTTTCGCTTGGGGGAACTCTGCATGACCTAGGGAAGGCAAAAATTCCAGGGGAGATTCTTAATAAACCTGGCAGGCTCACCCAGGAAGAATACCGGGAAATGAAACGGCATACAATCTACGGATACCAGCTGCTTCGAAATATCAGTGAACTTGATAAGAGAGTGGCGTTAATCGCCCTTCAGCATCACGAACGCGAGGATGGGGGAGGCTATCCCTTCGGTTTGCTCGGCGGGAAAATTGACAGGCTGGCCAAGATTGTCGCGATCGCGGATGTCTATCACGCAATGTCATCATCCAGGGTATACCACCAGGCGGAACCATTCCATATTGTCATTTCCCAAATGCAGAGTGATGTTTTTGGCAAGTTCGACCCGGAAATCATGCTGGTATTTCTTTTCCGGATCATGGATAGCCTTGTTGGCCGGCGCGTGCTGCTCAGCAGCGGCGAAGTGGGGAGGATCATCAGAGTCGATCCATATGAACCATTGAGGGCATTAGTGCAATCCGGGGATGCACTCATTGATTTGAGGCTGAACCGAGGGCTCAGGATCTCACGTGTTTTAAATGATTCAATCGTAGAGGTATAATCGGGTTCTGTCCTTCATACCTTTCAAGAGTAGGATATGATATGAAAAAGGGTGAGGGCATGTACCGTTTTTCAATTGGCGATGAGGACTGGGTGATTGTTTTTTCTCAGCATCTTTCTCTTGAAAAAAATGAAAAAGACGCAGCTATACATTCCATTGCCATCATGGGTCCTCGTTGGTCAGGTTTTTCCCATGGAGAGTCGTTCGTGCTCTTCCTTGATCAAATCGGGGCGGTTGTCATCAGAATCGAGAAGATTCCATCCCTCATTTTGACTGTTTCTGCGGTGGTGCCGAGGAACAGGTGGTTTATAAAAGATCATAATAATATAATACCTATTGAGGATTGACTCCAAGGCAGCTGTTAGAACAGCTGCCTTTATCTTTGTCCATCGGTTGAGGAAGAGATAAAAGTCCTTTACGCTTCGGAATCCAAACATTTAAAATAGAATAGGGTTTTTAAAATGAACGATAGGAGGAAGCCATGAAATTAATCATTGCGGAAAAGCCTGACCAGGGCAGG
The DNA here is from genome assembly GCF_017912555.1 of Bacillus sp. REN3. Lineage (GTDB taxonomy): Bacteria > Bacillota > Bacilli > Bacillales > Cytobacillaceae > Mesobacillus. The sequence goes on from NZ_JAERSD010000006.1 coordinate 12,484, forward strand.
ACGCTAGCCTCCGTTTTCAAAACAAAAAAGGGAGAAGGTTTCATCGAAGTCCTTCCGAATAGCACTTTTCCAAAAGGAGCTTTCGTGACTTGGGCGATTGGCCATCTGACAGAGCTGTCAGCTCCTGAGGAATATAATCCCGCATGGAGAAAATGGTCGCTTGATATGCTGCCAATCATACCTGGCCAATTTCAATACAAAGTCGTCAAATCGAAAGCAAAACAATTCAACATCATAAAAAAGCTTGCCACCGATCCCAGAGTTACGGGAATCATCCATGCCGGTGATGCCGGAAGGGAAGGTGAACTGATTATCAGGAATATCCTTCGCCTGGCCGGGTGCTCCAAGCCGATGAAGAGGCTGTGGATTTCCTCGCTGACACCGAATGCTATCAAGGAAGGATTCCAGAAACTTCTGAATGAAACAGAAACGAAAAATTTGTACTTTGAAGCTTATACTAGAGCATGTGCCGATTGGCTCGTAGGAATGAATGCTTCAAGGCTATATTCGATCCTGCTCCAGAAGAAAGGGTATTCAGATGTTTTCTCCGTTGGCAGGGTTCAGACACCTACATTGGCTTTAATTGTAAAAAGAGAACTGGAGATTGAAAACTTTGTTTCTGAACCCTTCTGGGAGGTCCATGCAAAGTTCAATGTCAACGGCAAGAAATATAGCGGAAAATGGGAGAAAGATGGTGATTCAAGAATCAAATCCAAGGAGCTTGCTGAAAAAATCTCCTCATTCTGCATTGGGAAAAGGGCTGTAGCCGCGGAAGTCAGCTCAGAGAAAAAAGAATTTCTGCCTCCCTTATTACACAACCTTTCCGCCATCCAGGCCGAGGCGAACCGAAGATTCAAAATGTCCCCTAAAAAGACTCTTGATGTTTTACAGGGCCTATACCAGAAAGGGATTGTGTCCTACCCCCGCTCCGATTCCAGGTATGTGACTCCAGGAGAAGCAGATGGGTTCCCGGCAATCTTGAGAAAGCTGGAATCGTATCCAGAATATGAATCGTTATTCCCCTTGCCAGTCCCTATGATCAAAAACAGCAAAAGATTCGTAAATGAAAAGAAGGTTACGGATCACTATGCCATCATACCGACGGAGCAAGTACCGCCTCCCGGAAAGCTTTCAGGTGACGAACAAAAGCTTTATGACCTGCTGGCAAGAACATTGATTGCGGCCCACTATGGGCCGAATAAGATGGAATACACGACAATCAAAACTCTGGTCGAAGGCAGGGCAGAGTTCATTTCCAAAGGAAAAGTCCAACTAGAAGAGGGATGGAAGAAAGTACTTCCCCAGAAGGAAACTGACAAGGAACAGGAACTGCCTCCGATCCTGCAAGGCGAGACAGGCTCCGTCATGAAAACGGAAGTGAAGGAGAGCAGGACACAGCCGCCGAAAAGGCTGACCGAAGGACAATTGATCACACTCATGAAAACAGCTGGAAAACATCTCGATGACAAGGAGCTTGAGAAAGTGCTGATGAAAGCCGAGGGACTTGGCACGGAAGCGACAAGGGCGGGAATCATTACAATGCTGAAAGACAGGGCGTATATTGATGTACGAAAAAATCTTGTCTATGCTACAGCCAAAGCAAAAATCCTGATAACAGCCATAGGCGGACAGGTACTTGCTTCCCCTGAAATGACGGCGAAATGGGAAAAAAGGCTGCATGAAATCGGCGAAGGCGAAGCATCACCGAAACAATTCATCGAACAAACTTCCAAGATGATCCGGCACCTAATCGGTGAAACTTCCCAAGAGGCTGAACAATGGGAATTCGAAGATGAACTGACTGATGCTTTCGTACCGGGAAAAAGGCGAGGCGGATCCAAGAGGAGAATAAGTTTCGGGCAATGCAAAAAATGTGGGGGGATGGTTGTGGATAAGGGGACGTTTTACGGCTGTTCCAACTATCCAAAAACAAAATGCAACTTCACGCTTTCCAAGAAAATCCTCGGCAAGACCCTTACGCAGAAAGATATCAAAAAGCTTTTAACAGAGGGAAGGACGGATGTGATTAACGGCTTCCTGGGCAAAGAGAAGCCATTCAATGCCAGTCTTTACTGGGATGGTCAGGAGAACAGAGTCAAGTTCGATCTGCCAGTACATTCGGCCAGGCAGGAAGGATAACTCCTTGTCACTGCTGTCTTTCTATAGTACACTTTAATGTGGCTATCGTTTTATCATTGGAGGTCAAGGGATGACAACACCTAGTATGGAAGATTACATTGAACAGATATTTAAATTGATTGAAGAAAAGGGCTATGCTCGCGTATCCGATATTGCCGAAGCATTGGCAGTCCATCCCTCCTCGGTAACCAAAATGGTCCAGAAGCTTGATAAGGACCAGTTTTTAGTCTATGAAAAGTATCGGGGCCTAATGCTGACCCCAAAAGGATTCAAAACAGGAAAACGGCTTGTATACCGCCACGAGTTGCTGGAACAGCTCCTGAAAGTCATAGGGGTGAAGGATGAGAATATCTATGACGATGTTGAAGGGATCGAGCACCACCTAAGCTGGGATGCCATCGACAGGATCGGCGACCTCGTCCAGTTTTTTGAGGAGGATCCTGGCAGGGTAGAAGCATTGAGGGCAATCCAGAGGAAAAATGAAGAATGATATAGAGGGGAACACCTGACGGATGTCAGGTGTTTTTTTACTTTCAGACCGTAATACAGCTTTGAAAAACGCTTTGCGCCTCCGATGGGGACAAAGCATTATATTTCGTTTCTCCGCAAATTCCCGGCTCAAGGAAGTGCGAAGGCCCTCAGCCCAATGAGAAAAAGGTTAATTAAATATCGGTCGGCGATCGCAAAAAACTCTCCATGATTGAACCGGAACGACCTTTGTTACACAAACACAGATGCGCTCCCTTTGAAGGTGCTGGGAATAGTGAAAGGTACCGCAAGAGCAGAATGCACCCCCTTTTGAGGCACTGGGAGTAGTGAAAGGTACCGCAAGAGGGGCATGCACTCCCTTTGGGGCCGCCGGGAGTAGTATAAGGTAACGCAAGTGCAGTATGCGCTCCCTTTGAAGGCACTTGGAGCAGTGAAAGGTACCGCAAGAGGGGAATGCACTCCCTTTGAAGGCACTTGGAGCAGTGAAAGGTATCGCAAGAGGGGAATGCACTCCCTTTGAGGGTGCAGTGAGTGTAGAAAGGTACCGCAAGAGGGGGATGCACTCCCTTTGAAGGCACTTGGAGCAGTGAAAGGTACCGCAAGAGGGGAATGCACTCCCTTTGAAGGCACTTGGAGCAGTGAAAGGTATCGCAAGAGGGGAATGCACTCCCTTTGAGGGTGCAGTGAGTGTAGAAAGGTATCGCAAGCACGGAATGCACTCCCTTTGAGGGTGCGGGGAGCAGTGAAAGGTATCGCAAGAGCGTTTTGCACTCCCTTTGGGGCCGCGGGGAGTAGTAAAAGGTAACGAAAGCGCAGTATGCACTCCCTTTGAAGGTGCGGGGAGTGTAGAAAGGTATCGCAAGCACGGAATGCACTCCCTTTGGGGCCGCGGGGAGTAGTAAAAGGTAACGAAAGCGCAGTATGCACTCCCTTTGGGGGTGCAGTGAGTGTAGAAAGGTACCGCAAGAGCGTTCTGCACTCCCTTTGGGGCCGCCGGGAGTAGTAAAAGGTAACGCAAGAGGGGCATACACTCCCTTTGAAGGCACTTGGAGCAGTGAAAGGTATCGCAAGAGCGTTCTGCACTCCCTTTGAAGGCACTTGGAGTAGTGAAAGGTACCGCAAGAGGGGCATGCACTCCCTTTGTAGGCACTTGGAGCAGTGAAAGGTACCGCAAGAGCGTTCTGCACTCCCTTTGGGGCCGCCGGGAGTAGTAAAAGGTAACGCAAGAGGGGCATACACTCCCTTTGAAGGCACTTGGAGCAGTGAAAGGTACCGCAAGAGCGTTTTGCACTCCCTTTGGGGCCGCGGGGAGTAGTAAAAGGTAACGCAAGAGGGGCATACACTCCCTTTGAAGGCACTTGGAGCAGTGAAAGGTATCGCAAGAGGGTTCTGCACTCCCTTTGGGGGTGCAGTGAGTGTAGAAAGGTATCGCAAGAGGGTTCTGCACTCTCTTTGGGGGCGCCGGGAGTGTAGAAAGGTACCGCAAGCACGGCATGCACTCCCTTTGTTTGTATATCTAGGAAAGTTATTTTTATGATTCATTGCTGGCGCTTTTTCGGACTTGTCCAGCCATAGGCTTTCTTTAATAAATAGGGGGATATTGTTCGAGTGCCGGTCCCTCGCTGGACATTAAAACACCAATCCCATCCGTGTCCATGGTTAGATGAACACCTGTGATGATTCCCTCTGCAGCTTCGGCAAGGGCTTTGCGATATGAAATGATCCTTCCGCTTGTGGTCTGGAAGCTGATGATCCTTCCATCATGATTCTTATGGATTGCTATTAATTTTTCCTGGTTCATTGCAGTCACTCCTTTCATTCTCCTAGTCTTGCTCTTTTTCCTGGAAAATAAACAAAAGGAAAAAGGTGATTTTTAGCGAAATGGTAATGAAGAGATTATCTATATAAAAATGGGCAGGTGGAAACATGGAAACATTCAACTGGACAGAAGAGGCTGAAAAACAATGGGATGAAATGGCGGGTTCCTGGAATTCCCGCAGCAGGGAAATGTGGGAGACTGGCAGCCGAAAAGAGATTATACCTTTCGTCAATCAATATCTTCCCCAGGGAGCAGCAGTTTGTGACCTTGGTTGTGGCGATGGTTCTGGCACAGAAAAATTGGCAAGGGCAGGATATATTGTGACTGGGATGGATGTTTCTGAGGAAATGCTTGGCAAAGCAGTGGAAAATCTCAGGGATTGCGGTGCCCGTTTCAAGAAAGGAGATCTTTTAAAAACCGGATTCCCCGAAAGTTCTTTTGATGCAGTTCTTGCAATCAATTCCGTGGAATGGACTAGCAGCCCTTTTGCAGCTTTGAAAGAAATGGAGCGAATCATCAAACCAGGGGGATTCGCCTGTATTGGAATCCTTGGACCTACAGCGGCTCCAAGGAAGAACAGTTATCAGAGGCTATACGGAAAAGAAATTACCTGCAATACCATAATGCCATGGGAGCTTGAACAGCTTGCAGAGGAGAATTCATGGAAAAAAGCCGGCGAGTATGGTGTGTATAAAAAGGCTGCAATGCAGCTATCACTCGGTTCATTGCCGGTAGTTCTCCAGCAGGCATTGTCATTCATGTGGGTGTTCATGTTCCAGTCAGGCAAAAGGGAGGAATGAGCAGATGGGACGATATTCCTTGGAGGAATTCGTTAGCAATACAAAACAGGAGGATAGAGGAGAAGGGCTATTTGAGCTAGAAACACCGAGAATGCTTGAAGTCAACCTGGAAGGAAGGGTATGGGCAAAAGCAGGTACGATGATATCTTATCGGGGATCTGTCAAATTTGAGAGAGAAGGGATCCTTGAACATGGAGTAGGAAAAATGTTCAAAAAAGCTTTGACAGGGGAAGGCACAGCATTGATGAAAGCAACCGGAAACGGGAAACTGTACCTGGCTGACCAGGGGAAGGTAATTTCGATTATTCAGCTCCAGGGTGAGTCGATCTTTGTGAATGGGAATGACCTTCTTGCTTTTGAGCCTTCGATTGCCTGGGATATCAAGCTGATGAAGCGTGTTGCCGGAATGCTATCAGGTGGTTTATTCAATGTCCGGCTTGAAGGGAGAGGCATGGTGGCGATCACCTCCCACCATAAGCCCCTCACCCTTCAGGTCACAAGAGAAGAGCCTGTATACACGGATCCGAATGCCACGGTCGCCTGGTCAGGCGGTCTCCAGCCAGAATTTGTGACGGACATTTCATTGAAGACATTCCTTGGGAGAGGAAGTGGGGAATCCATTCAAATGAAATTCAGCGGTGAGGGGTTCGTGGTGGTCCAGCCATATGAGGAAGTATATTACAGTCAGCAGACGTAAAAGAAACAGAGGCGGATTGCCTCTGTTTTTTCAATCCCACATATAAGGAGTTTCTTGATAGACATAATAATTGAGCCAGTTTGAAAAAAACAGGTGTGCGTGGGAACGCCAGCGATTTGCCGGTTTTTGCCCAGGGTCGTCTCCAGGGAAATAATTTTCAGGGATTTGGATATCCAGTCCCTTCTCAAGGTCCCTTGCATATTCCTCCGCTAGCGTCTCTGCCTCATATTCCAAATGGCCCGTTACCATGATTCTTTTTCCATCATCAGAGGCGATGATAAATGCGCCAGCCTTTTCAGAGACTGCCAGGAGCTTCAGGCCGGGTGTCCTCGAAATAGATTCTAAGGATACATCGGTGTTCCTCGAGTGAGGTGCCAGGAATTGATCATCAAATCCTCTTAGCAGTTTCTCATTCTCTGATTGCACACGATGGCTGTAGATGCCTGAACATTTCCTTGGGAGTTCGAATTTTCCGATGCCATAATGGTGATACAGGGCTGCCTGTGCGCCCCAGCAAATATGTAGCGTAGACGTGACATGGCTGGTCGTCCAATCCAGAATATCTTTCAGTTCTTCCCAATAGTCCACTTTTTCAAATTCAAGCAGTTCGATAGGTGCCCCAGTGATGATCATCCCGTCGAATTTCTGCTCCCTGACAAAGTCAAAAGTGTGATAGAATTCCTCAAGATGATAGGCTGAGACATTCCTGGATTCATAGGTGGCCGTTTTTAAAAAGGTGATATTCACCTGGAGCGGTGTGTTTCCAAGAAGACGGAGAAGATGCCTTTCGGTTTTTTCTTTTTCTGGCATAAGATTCAGGATCAGGATATTCAAAGGCCGGATATCCTGCTGCTCGGCCCGGCTGTTGTCCATCACGAAAATATTCTCCTTCTCCAAAATTTCCCGGGCAGGCAGATGTGCCGGTATTTTAATAGGCAAAAGATAACCTCCCTTAAATAGTTTGAATTAAATAACTTTTATTATAATCCGAATTGTTTGACGGAGCAATTGGCTAAAGAATAAAATTTCTAAACTGTCAAATTTTTTTCACCTTTGTATGTTGTTCAGATGTTAGAATATAATAGCAAAAGCATATAGATAATATCTGGGGGGATTGGGAATTGGAAACAAATATTCAAGTAAAGTCAGATATTGAAATTGCACGTGAAAGTAAAATGAAGCCGATTATGGAAATCGCAGCAAAGATTGGTCTTGATGCTGAAGAAATTGAAATGTTTGGAAAATATAAAGCAAAGCTTTCAGCTGAAGCGCTTGCTAAATTGAAAACTAAAGAGAGCGGGAAGGTAGTCCTCGTTACGGCCATCAATCCGACAGCTGCAGGGGAAGGGAAATCCACTGTAACAGTCGGCCTTGCTGATGCGATGAACCGTCTCGGGAAGAAAACAATGATAGCCATGCGTGAACCATCATTAGGCCCAACGATGGGCATCAAGGGTGGCGCCACTGGAGGGGGTTATGCGCAGGTCCTTCCAATGGAAGATATCAATCTCCATTTTACGGGAGATATCCACGCGATCACGACAGCCAATAATGCTCTTGCCGCCTTGATTGACAATCATATCCAGCAGGGAAACAAGCTCCGGATCGACCAGCGCCGGATTGTCTGGAAAAGGGCCCTCGATATGAATGACAGGGCATTGAGGAAAGTCATCATCGGTCTTGGCGGGCCGACACAGGGTGTGCCCCGGGAGGATGGTTTTGATATTACGGTCGCTTCCGAAATCATGGCCGTCCTTTGCCTTGCGAGCGACCTGAAAGATTTAAAACGCCGTCTGGCAAGGATGGTTGTTGCATACAATTATGATAAACAGCCAGTAACAGCAGGTGATCTGGGTGTGGAGGGAGCGTTGACGCTGCTTTTGAAAGAAGCGGTGAAACCGAATCTTGTCCAGACAATTGAACATACACCTGCCCTGATTCATGGGGGGCCATTCGCGAACATTGCTCATGGATGCAATAGTGTGATTGCGACGGAAGCTGCATCGAGGCTTGCCGATTTTGTCGTGACAGAAGCCGGATTCGGGGCCGACCTTGGCGCGGAGAAATTCCTGAACATCAAGACAAGGGCAGCTGGAATCGAGCCTGCCGCCGTTGTGATTGTTGCTACCATCCGGGCGCTCAAAATGCATGGCGGCATGAAAAAGACAGAGCTGGCAACTGAGGATGTCAAGGCTCTGAAGGACGGATTCACGAACTTAAAGAAGCATGTTGAAACGATTGCCGGCTTTGGGCTGCCATTTGTGGTCGCAATCAATCGCTTTATCACCGATACGAAAGCCGAGACAGACACATTGCTGGAATTATGTGAAGCTGCCGGGATTCCCGCTGCCCTGACCGAAGTATGGGAAAAAGGGGGCACAGGAGGCCTTGAGCTTGCTGAAAAATTGATAGAAACCATCGACAATACAGAGAACGCCTTTGCCCATTTGTATGATCTTTCCGATCCACTTGAAGTGAAAATCGAAAAGATCGCAAAAAATGTCTATGGAGCAGATGGAGTGGACTTCTCCCCTAAAGCGAAAAAACAGCTGGCTGAATTTGAAGACTATGGGTGGGGTGTGCTTCCGGTTTGCATGGCTAAAACCCAATATTCCCTTTCTGATGATCCGTTAAAGCTCGGCAGGCCATCAGGCTTTACCATAACCATAAGGGAATTAAAGCCATCAGTTGGAGCAGGCTTCATTGTCGTGTTGACAGGGGATGTCATGACGATGCCAGGCCTGCCGAAAATTCCGGCGGCCATGAATATGGACGTGGATGACGAGGGAAATGCGGTCGGCCTGTTTTAGATGTAAAAGGAGTGTTACAGCCTTTGTTTGATCCAACAGCATATGAAAATATCAGGGTTGTCATTGAAGGTGCGGTTTATGACAGGGATTTAAGCGGAGAGATATTGGTGATTGACCGGAATGATTGGTTCAATGCCGCCAAAATGTCGCGAAAATATGAAATAACTTTCTCTCTGACCGGGAATTTTCCTTCCCGTTTTTCAGGTTCGATTACAATCGAAGCTGGCATCGAGAATCTTGCAGCGGAGCTTATGGAGACCGGGAACGCCTCGCAGCTTGCCGGCTGCATTGTCAAGATCCATTTTTTGATCGAGCATCCTGACGAACCCTCGGTCTTCGGGGAAATCCAGGAAATCCTCGAGTCGGTCTGGGGCAGGGAAAGAGTAATTGAACAAACCGTGCAATCTTCACCGTTCGCAAACAATACATTAGTAAAAAACGCAGTGACTGTTTCCTTCAATCGCCTTGTTTATGAACACCAAATTGAGGATCTAGCCGGGATGATCGATTATATGATCATGTCTCTTGAAAAACTTCATGAGGCTATCACAATCTAATAAAGAAATTCCTGCCGAAGTAGGCAGGAATTTTGTTTATTTTTTTAGAACTATTTTAAAAAATAATCGAGGGGGAACTCGTTTGAAGAAAATTGCTTGGGTCACCGATAGCACAGCCTATCTGGATGAGGCTCTGAAAACCCATCCTGATGTATATCAGGTGCCAATGACGATTGTGCTTGATGACCAGGAATATTTGGACGGGAGGAATTTAACCGCTGAAGAACTTTATGAAAAGCTGAAACACCTGAAAACACCGCCAAAGACATCTCAACCGCCTGTTGGTGCTTTCCTGGAACTCTATGAAAAGCTTGAAAAGGAATATGATGCTGTTTTTACCATCCTTGTTTCCGCCAGGCTCAGCGGGACGGTAGCCTCCAGTGTCCAAGCAGCTCAATCTATCTCCATGCCTGTGGTGACATTCGATTCGAAGCTATTGACTTATCCGCTTACTTCCCTGTTGAAGAAAGGAATGGAATATGCCAAACAAGGAGCCAGCCTGGAAGAAATTCAAAAAAAGCTTGAAAAGGTTAGGGATTCAAATGAAACCTATGTCCTGATCGGCAGCCTGGAACAGCTCCATCGAAGCGGCCGAATGTCCGGTCTCCGGTTTTATCTGGGGAGCATGTTGAACATTAAGCCGATCATCAGTATAGAGGATGGTGGCCTTGCAACCAAGGACAAAGTTCGTAGTGACAGGAAAGCGAGGGAAAAGATCTTTGATTACTTAAGAGCATCCCATCAGGAACATACAATCAAAGAGGTGTATATCCTTTATGGCCTGCATAAGTGCTCGGCTGATGAATGGCAAAAAGAGCTTGAAGACGAATTTCCTGATATCCGATTTATCAGTTGTCCAATCGGCGCTGTTATTGGCGTCCATGCAGGAGAGCACACAATCGGAATCAGTTGGAATAATATCGAAGGATAAGTGCCATGTTTACTGGCGCTTTTTTCTTTTCGGATAGTCAGGAAAGACCGCCAAATAAAGGATTGAGAATCTCCGTATAATCGCGTATGGCGGGGCCTTCCACTTAACCTGCTTTGACGCATTTCTCCAGAGAATCATACTGACTGAGTATAGATTAACGGGCATTACAGAAATCGGCAAAGATGCCTTGAAAGGAACCATTTATACAGGATTAATTGAGGTATATGATAAAATAGTTTCCGAGGAAAGCGGGTGGCAAAATGAATGAAATGATAAGAGCTGCTGAACTCTTCGTCAAAAATGAGCTTGAAAAGGATTCATCCGGACATGACTGGCATCATATTGACAGGGTAAGGAAGAATGCCAGGCTTATTTGGAGCAAGGAGAACCGGGGAGACTGGTTCATCATCGAAATGGCAGCATTGCTTCATGACATCCCGGACGGGAAACTGAATGAAACGGAAGAAGCGGGTTGGAGTAAGCTGTATTCCTTTTTGTCCACTCTGAATCTGGATGACAGATTGGCTGCGATGATCTTAGAATGTATCGAAAAAGTCTCATTCAAAGGTGGAAGGGACATAGAACTTAATACCATCGAAGCGGAAATCGTCCAGGATGCTGACCGGCTGGATGCCCTTGGAGCAATAGGAATTGCCAGGGCATTTGCATATGGCGGAAAGAAAGGCCATCCCCTTTATGAACCAGGGCTTGCAGTCAGGGATCAAATGACAATTGAAGAATACCGCAACGGTGATAGTTCTTCGATCAACCATTTTTATGAAAAGCTTCTGAAGCTTAAAGATAGAATGAACACTGCATATGCAAAACAGCTCGCAGAGGAGCGGCATCGATTCATGGAAAAGTACCTCTCACAATTTTACAGCGAATGGAATGGTAAGGCATGAAGATGATTACGATTGAAGACTTGACAAAAACATACGGAGAAAAACAGCTATTCAATAATATCACTTTTACGATTGGCGAGCATGAACGGGTTGGCCTGATTGGAGTGAACGGGACAGGGAAATCATCGCTGCTGAATATTGTCGCCGGCATAGATCAAGCGGATTCTGGACGGATTACATATCCGAAGGATTATAAAATTTCCTTTCTCTCTCAACAGCCAGAAATGGATCCGGACAGCACGGTACTTGACCAGGTTTTCAGCGGGGAAGCTCCTATTTTAAAGCTGATGAGGGATTATGAGTCGGTACTTTCGCAGCTTGGAAGCAATCCTGAAGATGCAGGGCTTCTTGAAAAACTATACGGATTACAGAGACGCATGGACAGTTCAAACGCCTGGGATGCCAGCACTGCAGCCAAATCGATCCTCATGCAGCTGGGGATTTCTGATTTCACAAAGAAGACGGGGGAGCTATCAGGGGGCCAGAGGAAGCGGGTCGCACTCGCTCAGGTATTGATAGAAGCACCTGATTTGCTGATCCTTGATGAGCCCACTAACCACCTTGATTATGAAACTGTAAAATGGCTGGAAGATTATTTGTCAAGGTATCCGGGATCGCTATTGCTAGTTACCCATGATCGCTATTTTCTTGACAGGGTGACAAACCGGATATTCGAACTTGATGGCGGCTCATTATACAGTTATAAGGGAAACTATGCGAGTTTCCTTGAAGCAAAGGCAATAAGGGAAGAAAATGAAGCGGCGACATTTGAAAAAAAGAAAAACTTGTTCAGACAGGAACTCGAATGGATCAGACGAGGCGCAAAAGCCAGGACAACAAAGCAAAAAGCACGTATCCAGCGATTTGATAAACTCGATGAAGAACTATCCGCAGTCAAGGCGTCTGATAAGCTGGATATAGCCCTAAGCGGCAGCAGGCTTGGAAAACAGGTTCTTGAGTTGAAGGGGGCTTCCAAGCAATACGATGACCAGGTAATCCTTGCTGATTTTGATTTGCTTGTGAAACCAGGTGACAGGCTTGGAATCATCGGTCGCAATGGTTCCGGGAAATCGACATTGTTGAATATTCTTGCGGGAAAGATTCCTCTTGACGCCGGTGAGTTAATTACAGGGCAAACTGTCAAGGTCGCTTACTACACCCAGGAAAATGAGGAAATGGATGAGAACAAGCGGATGATCGAATATCTTAAGGAAACGGCAGAGCTGGTAAAGACAACAGACGGAAAGGTGATTTCAGCAGCGCAGATGCTGGAAAGGTTCCTGTTCCCGATGTATTCACATGGAACTCCCATCCGGAAATTGTCCGGGGGAGAGAAACGCCGGCTTTATCTATTGAAGCTGCTCATGGAAGAACCAAACGTACTCTTGCTGGATGAACCGACGAATGATCTTGATACACAAACATTGACAGTCCTCGAGGACTACCTTGAAGAGTTCCCTGGAGTTGTCCTCACAGTCTCCCATGACCGCTATTTCCTTGATAAGGTGGTCGACCAGCTTCTTGTCCTTGAAGGGCAAGGGAAGACTGAATTTTATTTCGGGAACTACACGGATTTTCTTGAAAAATGGCCAAAGCTTGCAGAGGAAAGCCAACCAGTAAAAAAAGACAAAGCTAAACCGGAAGAAAAGCAAAAGAAAAAGCGGATGTCCTTCAACGAAAAAATGGAATGGGAAAGCATCGGTGATAAAATTGCTGCTGCCGAAAAACGGCTCGAAGAGGTTCAGGAAGAAATGGCGGATATCGGGAGCGACTTTGAAAAAGGGCAGGCTTTGATGAAGGAAGAAACTGAGTTGAACGACCATCTTGAGTACCTGATCGAACGGTGGAGCTATTTAGCGGAGATAGCAGAGAATGAATAACTAGCGTTTCATTGAGAATAATGGGCGAGCAGGCGGTACTGATATCTTGCCAGGACCTCTGGTAAATTGCTTGATCATCACGATCTTTCGCACTGAAGAATGTTTGCCGTCATCTTTTATGCCTGCAGATAAAAGATAACATAGCCGGCTTCCATGATTTAAAAAAACTGTTATGTTAAAATGGCTGCAATTAGAAAAATAAAGGGGTGGGAACGTGAAAATTTTATCGATTGAACCAACACCGAGCCCAAATACCATGAAAATAAACCTAGATGAAGAGCTTCCAATGGGGAAAAGCCACAACTACAAGAAGGATGCCGCAGAAGGTGCCCCATACGTGGTAGTCAAAATACTTGAAATTGAAGGGGTAAAAGGTGTCTACCATGTGGCAGATTTCCTTGCTGTCGAAAGGAACTCAAAATACGACTGGAAAGCGATACTGCCTGAAATAAGGAAGGCTTTTGGCGAGGATGCCGGAAAGGCAGCTGCCGAAACAGGCAATATTGATAAGCACTTCGGTGAAGTGAAAGTTCTTATCCAAGTCTATAAAGGAATCCCGATGCAGGTCAAGCTGACGGATGGGACGGAAGAGAAGCGGTTTGGCCTTCCCGATCTGTTTGTTCAAAGTGTTGCTAAAGTGCAAACACCCGAGGATAATATTGTGATGGTCCGAAAATGGAAGGAGCTCGGAGTCCGCTATGGCGGGCTTGAACAGGTCGGGCAGGATGTTGTGGAAGAGATATTAGCTGCATACCCGCCAGATCGCTTGGCAGAGCTCATCAAGTTTGCCAACAGCCCTTCAGGGGAAGAAGGACAAAAATCCGCAAAGAAAAAGATCAAGGTTTCCGAGGCTGATCTTGACCACCCAGATTGGCGTATAAGGTACCAGCTTTTAGAACAGATGGATGATCCGGAGCTTACGGACTTGCCGATGCTCAAGAAAGCATTGAACGACGATAAGGCCTCGATCCGCAGGCTTGCCACAGTCTACCTCGGGATGATAGAAGACGAAGCAGTTCTTCCCCTTTTGTATAAGGCATTGAAAGACAAGACGGTTACCGTGCGCAGGACCGCAGGAGACTGCCTGTCAGATTTAGGTTATCCGGAAGCGATGGAGGCAATGATGGGCGCCTTGAAGGACCCAAGCAAGCTAGTCCGTTGGCGTGCTGCTATGTTTCTGTATGAAGCAGGGGATGAAAAAGCGCTTCCTGCTTTAAAAGAAGCGGAGGAAGATCCTGAGTTCGAGGTAAGCATGCAGGTGAAACTTGCGATTGCGAGGATTGAACAAGGAGAAGAGGCCAGGGGCTCTGTGTGGAAGCAAATGACCGAAGCGAGAAAACAATAAGTTTTATTCATGTATAATGCCGGATTTATGACAAATCCGGCTTTTTTGCATGGTTTACTGCAGGAAATGGCATGCTTCATCATGCTAATTTTATCTTGATCACATGAGAAGGGAACCTATAGGCTTTTATGTAACGCGGAGTATAGTCCCATCACTGGAACGGTAGTATGCTGAATCCACGTTTTGCTCCACATATTATTGGCGGATATTGAATTCTTTTATTAAATCATATGGGCGTCCAAATCCTTTCGATGGGGTAAGTTACCATTCAAAAGTACGGAAAATGTATCCGCTTACTTAAAAATAATAAATTAAATTTTGTGAAAATTATTGCAAATAGACGCAAAAAAGGGTATCGTAGTGAATAAAAAATTGGGAGGGACCTCTAGTGGAAAAAGACTTAAGGATCAAAAGCCATGTATTCAGCGATGATGCCAGAAAGGCTCCCAACAGGGCGATGTTGAGGGCGGTGGGTTTCAGTGATGAAGATTTCAGGAAGCCGATGATTGGCATTGCGAGCACGTGGAGCGAGGTAACGCCTTGCAATATACATATAGACAAGCTTGCTGTCAGGGCCAAGGAAGGAGCAAGGGCTGCAGGCGGAGCGCCACTTATCTTCAATACCATTACTGTTTCTGATGGAATCTCAATGGGAACGGATGGCATGCGTTATTCGCTTCCAAGCAGGGATCTGATCGCTGATTCAATCGAGACAGTAGTGGAAGGGGAAAGCCTCGATGGATTCGTCGCGATTGGAGGCTGTGATAAAAATATGCCAGGCTGTATGATGGCAATCGCTCGGATGGACTTGCCTTCGGTATTTGTTTACGGCGGAACAATCAGACCAGGCAAGCTAGATGGCCAGGATATCGATATCGTCTCTGCTTTCGAGGGGGTAGGAAAGTTCAATAAAGGAGAAATCGATGATCACGGCTTGAATAAAATAGAGTGCCACGCATGTCCTGGAGCAGGTTCATGCGGAGGCATGTATACTGCCAACACTATGGCAAGCGCCATTGAAGCGCTTGGGATGAGTCTCCCGGGAAGTTCGTCAAACCCTGCTGAAACGGCTGCCAAGCATGATGATTGCCAATCTGCAGGGAAAGCAGTCTACCATTTGCTCGAAAAAGGTATCAGGCCAAGCCAGATCCTTACAAAGAAAGCATTCGAGAATGCGATCACCGTTGTCATGGCTCTTGGCGGTTCAACCAACGCCATTCTCCATCTGATGGCGATTGCACACGCGGCAAAAGTTGATTTGAAGCTGGACGACTTTAATGATATCCAGAAGAAGGTCCCGCATATCGCAGATTTGAAGCCGAGCGGAAAATATGTCATGCAGGATTTGTTCGAGGCAGGCGGAATTCCAGCGGTTATGAAATTATTGCTGAGAGAGGGGCTTCTGCATGGGGATTGCATGACAGTGACAGGAAGGACACTTGAAGAGAACCTTAACGACTTCCCTGAATTAAAGGATGGGCAGAAGGTGATCCATCCGGTTAGTGCTCCCCTTAGAAATGACGGTCCGTTGATTGTCCTTAAAGGAAATCTCGCTCCTGCTGGGGCTGTAGCAAAAGTTTCAGGTTTGAAGGTAAAAAGCATGACAGGCCCAGCTAAAGTCTTCGATGATGAGGAGTCCGCCTCAAAAGCTGTTATGGCCAACGAGGTCGTTGCTGGCGACGTTTTGGTAATCCGTTATGAAGGGCCGAAAGGCGGACCCGGTATGCCTGAAATGCTGTCTTTGTCTGCGATCCTCGTCGGCAAGGGGCTTGGCGAAAGTGTAGCGTTACTGACGGATGGGAGGTTCTCCGGAGGAAGCCATGGGCTGGTTGTTGGCCATATTGCACCCGAGGCTCAGGTTGGAGGCCCAATTGCCCTTATCAGCAATGGTGACATGATCACAGTTGACAGCGAGCGGAAATTGCTTGCGGTAGACTTGACGGAGGAAGAATTTGCTGCCAGGAGACTGACATGGAGCCCGCCGGAGTTCCCTTCAAGGGGAACACTGGGAAAATACGCGAGACTTGTATCATGCTCATCTAAAGGGGCAGTGACGGATCTGTTCGAGCAAAACGATTCAAAAAAGCCAGTCCTTAGTTAATGAAGATGGAACTGTTGCCTTTATCATCCACAATGTTGTATGCTAACATTGCATCTATTTTGGGAGGGATCCTATTATGTCAATGGCATATGAAGAATATATGAGGCAAATGGTAAAGCCAATGAGGGAAGAACTTACACGTGCAGGCTTCAAAGAATTGCTGACTTTTGAAGAAGTCGAGCAGTTCATTGAAAATGCAACAGGCACGACCCTTGTTGTTATAAACTCAGTTTGTGGCTGCGCTGCAGGCCTGGCGCGCCCGGCAGCTACCCAGGCAATCCTGAGAAGTGAAAAGACACCTGATCACCTTGTCACAGTGTTTGCTGGACAGGATAAGGAAGCAACGGCAAAAATGCGCGAGTATTTTACTGGGATCGAGCCTTCCTCACCTTCAATGGCACTGCTGAAAGGGAAAGAAGTTGTCCATTTCATTCCACGGCATGATATTGAAGGACAACCGATGGAAAGCATCATGGAAAACCTCGTATCAGCTTTTGAAAAAAACTGTTAGAAACTGAAAGGATGTCATCTGACGTCCTTTTTCTTTTCAGCTTGCTTGGCATGTTTGGTTGGGATTGGAAAGAACTGATATTATATTTCCTTTGGTCGATGCTTTCCCTGGAAGCTGTTTCATTGGAGAAGTGCCGTTCAATGGAAATCCTGGCAAGCGCTTTAAGGGATGACCATCCGCTTGCCGGAAACTGATTCCAAAGGAATCCGACTCGTTTTTTTGGAAAAAGAGGTGGTGAAAATGTTCGTTACAACGGCAGGCAGGACAAACGATGAAATGGTTTACCAGGCTCGCGAAATAGCCGCCAGATTGATGGTAGAATATATTCCCAGGAAGAAACGGTCAATCAAAGCCATTCAAGAAATGAAGCAGCAGGATTGCCTCGTCATTGGAAAAGATAGACTGGAACTTTTTCCATTAGGCGAGAGTGAGCCATTCTTTTTCCACCCCAACTCAGCTATGTTCCGGATCAAACGGCTGATGAAAGGGGAGACAGACCCAATGATTGCTGCTGCCAAGCTGGAAAAGGGCATGAGTTTTCTCGATTGTACTCTGGGACTTGGCGCAGACAGCATTGTTGCCAGCTATGTTGTGGGCAGCAAGGGGATTATCAAAGGCATAGAAGCCCGGAAAGCGCTAGCTTTCATTGTAAGTGATGGGTTGAAAACATGGGATTCAGGAATTGAATCGATCAATCATGCGATGAGGAATATCGAGGTTGTGGAAAGTGTTTCACTTGAGTATTTGAAGCTGCAGCCAGACAACAGTTTTGACTGTGTTTATTTCGATCCAATGTTTGAGACGACAATCGTTGAATCGGATGGAATCCGTAGGTTGAGTCATTTTGCGGCCTACGAGGGAATCTCGAAGGAAATGATCGAGCAAGCGCATCGAGTGGCAAGAAGGAGGGTGGTACTCAAGGACCACTTTCGAAGCCCCCGGTTTGCACGGTTCAATTTCAAGGTGATCCAGAGGAAATCGGCAAAGTTCCATTTTGGCGTCATAGAAAAAGAATGAGATGGCAACCTCATTCTTTTTCTGTTTTATAGGCAAGTTAGTATCCTGTTTTTGCTGCTGGATAATCTCCGGCACCTGCTCTAAGAAGCCTGACCAAAAGGCGGCATAACAGCAGGGTGACAAGTTCCCTATGGCATCATCCGGCACCATAGGGGAGGGATGAAAAAAACCTTGGGCAGCGTGACCTGATCCCTGTCTCCAAGATGCCCGTCTCACGCCTGTTTAGACATTCCCATGCTCGACAGATACCGAGACTGACAAAGTAAGGGGGGTGCCCCCGTAAGCACGCTTATAAGGAAAATCCCCTTCTCTTAATCAGCAATTGCCAGATAAACAAAATATCCAAGCATCAAAAGACTGAAAGCGACAATTATCCATGACCACTCCATTTGTTAGACCTCCCTCGAACAAAAACATTCTGATTATCTTAATCAATATCCTTTTTCAGAAATTTTGAAACCCGTTCCCTTTTTTTTCGTATAAACAAGTATAATAATATATATATTTATATCGTGTTTTATCTTTTTTATACCCTCATTCATA
Source organism: Bacillus sp. REN3 (assembly GCF_017912555.1). Classification (GTDB taxonomy): domain Bacteria; phylum Bacillota; class Bacilli; order Bacillales; family Cytobacillaceae; genus Mesobacillus. Next base: position 31,028 of record NZ_JAERSD010000006.1, read on the forward strand.
GAAAAATTGACGGGAAAGCTGTTTCAAGCTTCTTTAAAACAATTATCGCAATCTAATCCAACTTATGAGGAAGTGTTAAATATGCCTGCTTGGCTCCGTAAATCGCTGGTTGTCCTGATTTCCATCTTCACTTTGGGGATGGTGACACCTGCACAGGTAAATGGTTTCCTGACTACCTCTGCAGACCGAATTGGGAAATCTTCATTAGAAGAAACCTCCATGGTCGAAGGCTTGGAGCCTATTCTCGATGAGGAGTCCCTAAGGGAAAGGTTCATTGACAGAGCCGTGAAGGAAGCGGAAGAACAATCCTTCCGGAAGTTCGGCAATAAAATCGGGCCAGTGATCGAGGATGAATTCAGGCAATCCATCCTTCCAAATATCGAAAGGGCTATTGAATCTGTCGCAGCACAGTATCCAGGGGAAAGACTTGACTCGCTTGAAATAACAGAGACGCCGGGTGGCGGGACATCTGAAAAAATCTTTCATATCTTTGATAAGGACGGCAAGGATCTCATCCGTTTCCATGTCAGGAGGGACCATCCTCCAAAAGAGGGCTACTGGTTCAATTTTCATTATCATACATACCACGACAACTTCCAGACACACTATGCCCTGGGTACGATTTTTTGGGACAAAAATATGCCTCCTAAGTGGAAAAGCGTTTGATTTGAATTTTTTGAAGGTATATGAAAAAATAATATCATTCTAAACATCTATTATTGTTTATTCGGTTTGGTTTTTTTCTACATCTTGCTGATAAAAGTTGACACGCAGACGTGTAACTAGAATATAGGCTGGTTTTTCAAAGACCCGGATGGTGCCGGGTCTTTCTGCACTGAATGATCAGGACTAACCGGGAGGCACTTCAGGAATGTCAGAAATTTTACAGGGAATTCTCAATACTTATGCCCAGTTTTTCGATTGGGATATGTGGGTCAAGGTTTTAACGGATCCGGTAAGCTGGGGCTTAATTGGTACGCTAGTCATTCTCGAAGGGTTGCTGTCCGCTGATAACGCACTTGTGCTTGCGGTTATGGTCAAACACCTGCCAGAGAAACAGAGGAAAAAAGCCTTGTTTTATGGCTTGCTCGGAGCATATGCTTTCAGATTCATTGCAATTGGCATCGGTGTTTACCTGATTAAGCTTTGGTGGGTGAAAGTTATTGGCGCTGCATACCTGGCATGGCTGTCGATCAAGTATTTCATCGATAAAAAGAAGGGGGAACAACCCGAGATTGAGGATATAGGCGATATCAGCAAAAATGGCATTCTAATCAGGCTTTTTGGGACATTCTGGGGAACAGTCGCTGCGGTTGAAATCATGGATATTGCATTTTCCGTTGACAGCGTCCTGGCTGCCTTTGGTATCAGCCAGGAAGTTTGGGTCTTGCTGCTTGGAGGAATGCTTGGCGTCCTGATGATGAGGGGAATCGCAGGCGTTTTTCTTAACCTGATTGAGCGGATTCCTGAACTGGAAACAACAGCATATGTCCTGATCTTGATCATCAGCGCAAAAATGTTTGCCGGCGTTTTTGGCTACCATCTTGATCACATTTACTTCTTCATATTACTGCTGATTACATTCGCGGCAACTTTCGTGATCCATTATGCAAAGAAGAAAAAAGCTGAAAAAGAACAAAATAGGAATGCACAATAAGCTTGTATCTTAAGGGAACAGATCATTGTCTGCTCCCTTTTTCTATGCGGTTGTCACATTCCAAGTGGAATTGATTTTAGCTAAAAACCAGTCAGGCGAAAGAATCAACAGTCTAGTCTGGCCAGCTTGACTTTTTCCCCTGACTTCCCATGTACAAACTCGAGGCAGCCTCTGTTAATAGTACGTTGGGAATCAGCCTGCATATCGTGCTGTAGTTTAACAAAGAATTTCAACGCTGAAATAAATCAAAGTCCTTTATGCAGTAAAATATTCGACGGACAATTAGGAAAACACATGCCCCAGCAAGGTAAATAAGGAAAAACAGGATGCAGAAAAGCCAAGCTCCGCTATTCTCCGGTATAATGAGAAGGGAAAAGATGAATGAATAAAACAATAAATCAAAAAGTACAAATTCCCCGGAACACATTGTGTTCCTGACAATCTCAAGCTCACGCTTCAATTCATCATGGGGCTGCCGTTTATATAGGAAGCGCATCGAAAATCCACCTCTCGGTTATTGGTACTCAACTATATGCATGGACAAGGAAGAGGGTGAAACCACCTTTCTGTCAATGCTAGAATCATTTGCAATTTGGGAAAATGCTGGTTTGATTATGATATGATAATGAATAAATACTCAAAATGGATTAAGTCCCCAAAGGGAAGGGATACTATGCTTCTGCCTGACTGCCAATTATCGATCCACACATTGCCGGTTACTTATGATAACTGGCTGGAAACGCTGCAGATGCCTTTATATGAACGGCCAAATTTCCAAAAAGAAGGCGAAAGATTGGAAATCGGCCAGGTCCTTGCACAATTCAGCGGTATTCCTCTCGAGGAAGACGATTATTATAACCAGATTTATGACTATGTTCATTTGCATGGGATGGTTTTGCTAAGTGCGGATTCGCTTGATCATTCTAAAGGGGGCGTACCGGTTCGGTGCGCTAAAGAATTGATATCCGAAATGAAAAGGAGGAATCTTTCACCCTCCCAGATCGTCGCTTTACTTGAAGAAGAAAATCTAATGGTATCTTCCGCCAATAAAATAGTCCAGTCGAAAATAAAAGAGGCTGCCATTAAGACCATCGACGAGTTTTCCAGGAAAGAGGAGCGTGGATTGAGGACAGACAGCGCATTCTCCGTTCTGGCCGATGTTGTCCAGTGGTCATACAATCATCTCCAGGACCTTTTAAGGAACGCTGATCCGGAAAAAAACATGCCTAAACTGCTATGGTATGGAAGCTTTAAGAAAAGCCATCAATACTTGATTTATTTCGCTATGAAAATCGGTTGTGACATCGCTGCCTTCTCTCCGGAAGGAAGCCAAATCTTTTCCTCTGTTGAGGAAAAGATTTTTACCCACGAATACCCCCTTAAGAAAGCAGCGGCGCCTTTCCCAGCCAGCAAAAGGAATAGGAGCGCCACAACAGCCTACAGGGCGTCAAAAGAGATCGAAACAGTCTTAAACTATGAAGGTTTAGGATTCTATAAGCCATGGCAGCTGAAAGATTACGCGACTGCATCGGTCACTCTGAAAACAACCTTCGATGAATTATTAATGCTTGCACAGGAGAAGGCCTTATTCAGGCCAGCTTTTGAGGTAAAGGATACTAAGGTGAAAATACCGGTGGTTTTTTCGAAAATTTACGGGGTCAGCAAGAATCGGAGGGAATACTGGAAACATATCCATACAGTGATAGGATTTGAAAATACGATATTAATCAGGGAGTTTCCTTTTTCCACTGGGGCGAACAATGATTTCCGTTTTCACTATCGCAATGCACTTGGCCAAGACGGAAAAATTGATCCTGGAAAAATGATCGAGTCACGCTATTGGAAATACAGGCATTTACCTTCTGGCCTGCAAATTGGATTGGCACATGCGATAAGGGAAATGTGTGCCAATCCGAAGCTGAAACCAGGGTTGCATGAAACTCTGGAAGAAACAAAAACTTATTTGTTCACCCAGGCAATGCAGATACCGGAAATCTTCCTGAAAATGCTGCAAAGGTTTGATTATTCACAGGCTGTCCCGAAAGTGGTTATATACAACAATGAGCTAAATGGGCTTATGACCAGGCCGGATGCTGCATTGCTTTTGCTTCTGAACCAATTTGGAATCGACTTGGTCCTTTTCAATCCTGCCGCCAGGAATGATATTGAAAATTTCATTGAAGCAAGTGCCTTCGATGGGCACTGGCTTGATGATATCGTTTTTGAGCAGGAATTTAAAAAGCCATCGATCATTCATAGAGTGATCTTCCATCGTTTCTTTAAAAAATGAAGGGGAGAATGATATGGACGAGCCGACAGGTAACCAAGACATCATTTTTGAGGGATTCAAACCTCGATCTGAAATGGCTGCAGGTTTGAAACTGGCGCTCCGCGGTGAGCCGGAGGTACTGGCTCTTGCCCGGTCAATCGATGTTCATGACCCAATCCGGATTCTCGAATATGGAATGAATCTTGCACTAGGCATATCAAGTGTCTCTGACCAGCTTCTTTGGAATATACGGAAGGACAGAGCCGAAGATCCTACTTCGTTTTTGGTTGGCCTGGAAAAAATCCTCGAGCGGTTTGACCGAAAGGATTTTGAGAAAAAGCCGCGCGGAATTTTCAGCATCCTGTCCAATAAAGGACAACTGCCTGTTGATCGCCTTTTTGAAAAGTATCAGTCCATGGGGAAAGAAATAGAAAAAATATATATCGATATTTCCAATTTCCAGAGTGTCATGGCTGATTCGGCGAATATGCTTGAACGAATGCATGAGCAAGTCTATCAGTATTATTTATCTCTTGAAAAATATACTGTAGCTGCTGAGATCAAGCTGGAGGACTTGAAGATGGATTGGATGGCCATGATGGAGGCAAAGATGCCAAAGGCAGTATTAGCAGACTGCGAGGTATCCATCGAGTATGAATCTCTTATACGAGCGATTGATCTGCTCGATCAAAAAATCCACCAGCTGAAGTTTGTCGGAATCGTTGCTTTACAGACAGCCCAGCAGATTAAGCTGATTCAGCAAACAAATGGGATATTGGTAAGGAAAATCAATTCAGCGTTCATGACGGCCATCCCCATTTTTAAGAACGGGTTGTTCCAGGCTTTGGATGAAAAGAGACAAAAGCTTGCGGCTGACTCGATGAAGGAATTGGTCCGCCGAACGGAAGATGCGCTGGAGAGGGACGTTCAGGATCGCTCCAATATAGGCCATTATATTAACAAAGATTCCTTTCATCTCGGGTTGCTTGAGGAAAGCTGCAAAATCATCAAAAAGGGCCTGGAGGAAATAAGATTGATTGATGAGGAGAACAAACGCATGAAAAATGAGAGCAGCCATTGCCTTCTTCTGATCCAGGAAAAATTCCAGAACATTGAACAGTAAAAAACTTTCAATTAGCAATACTTTTAAAATTTATACACTCCACTTCAGAACATGCCGAAAAGGACCCTTCCGGATATGGGTGGCCACTGAAAATCTGCCGGTTTTCAGGATTTCTTGAACACCAAAAAAAGCCAGTTCGTTTCCGTATTTTTGGGAATAATTCGGCTTTTTTCTTGTTTTCAGTTCTCTTTTTAAGATTTTTTCATCTAATCAGTTTGAGTATCCGTTCTAGCTTGAACGTAAAAATGGCCATGGCGAATTGCGATTCCATGCCAATAAAGGCTGCATTATATCGGTGTCTGTGTTGTAATCCGCTATTCTTCGCCTAACCCTATAGCAATCCCTGGACTTATCCTTAGTTGGAGTTGGTTCAGGTGGCTTGAGTCTGGAAAGGATTTAGAGTTTGAAAAACGTTTAGAACAGATGCTTGTTTCATCCTGTAAAAAATCAAATAGTTTTCCAGTTCAAAGTTTTAGGTTAACAGCATAACAAAAAGACACTGAGCAAAATTCAGTGGCTTGTTTTATACATTAATTAGTATTCCAACCAAACTAAAAATACTTGTTACAGTTAGGGCATTGTTGTCCATGTTCTTGGCGCTTAACCCTTGTTTGGCATAAAGGACACATTACTAATTTTGTATCCTCATTTAGCTTTGCTGTGCGGTCAAGAATAACTGCTCTACTTGAACGGAAATTTTTCAAAAGAGTAACTATCGCTATCGCTATTACTGTTAATGTGATAAATAACTCCATTGAAATAGCCTCCCCCTGATGATTTATTTAATATATATACATGTAGAATTATAGTTTTGTTTCATTATTTTAATAAAATTTCCTTTTATTTTTCTTAATATAAAAGCAACAATCTTTTTAGAAAAGAACCTTCCTTTTCAATCACTCCGATGAATTCCTGGGAATTAGCAATCTCCCCCCAAAAAGCTCAGGTCTTGTCCTGGATGGAAGTCTGGACTTAAGGGTTTCATCAATTTGGTCGTTAGCCTTCCTCGGTGCCCAATCAGGCCTTCTTTCGGTTTCATCACTGCATGCCCCGTGGAACAATGGCTGCCCTTCAAGGTTTTTTTCAGTTGCCCCGGGAATTGGAAGGTTCCTTTAAATCGTGTTAATAAAAGACAACTTCTTTCCTGAAATTCACAGCATAAGCCTAAATACTCATATGTTATAATTTTCATAACATTGTAGCCATATAAAAGGAAAGGGGAGGATGAAATTGCGCAAATTCATACAGCTCTTGATCGTGTCTCTCTTCTCCTTTCCGCTGCTCGGCAGCTCAAATGCCGATATTAATGGTATTCTCCTCAATCAATATCCTAAACAATCAATCTTATACAATTCTCTTGAGCCTCTTGCTGCGGACGATACAGGTGAACTGTTCATCCTTCCGGAAGGGGATTTTGACCAGCAAGAGGCCGCAAGGATTATAAACAGGATTGCTCTTCTTCCGGATTCCATGCTGGAAAAAACAGCTGAGCATAACATCAAAATCAAGCTATTTGAAGGCAATTTAACCGACAACCCATCTGTCAGGCATTTAAAGGGAGTGATTCCCCGCGGCTACGAATCCGGCAAGACTTGGGACGATGTACCGGGAATCGGGGGCTCTAAGCTTGTCCTTGTTAAAATTGGCAGCAGCCAGAGGGGACATGGACATGGCTCTGTGAACCTTGAGCTCCATGAACTTGCACATTCACTGGATCGGTATGTTTATGGAGGAATTAGGGAGGATGAGAGATTCGAGCAAATCTGGAGAAAGGAGAGCAGCTTGTTGTTCCCTGGCCAATCCTATTTCCTTGATTACCCAGAAGAATACTTCGCAGAGGCTTTTGCAATGTTTTATATCGGCGGCATCCCTGCCCGGTTGCTTAAGCAAAAAGCCCCACGGACATTTGGGTATATTGATAGCCTCGAATGAATTGCAACAAGCGATTTATCTGATAAAATAGAAAGGATAAACGGCTTGTTTGAAAGGCAGGGACATTCATGAAACAATATTTGGACTTATGCAGGCATGTGCTTGAAACTGGTGTGGAAAAAAGCGACCGTACGGGAACTGGTACGATCAGTACTTTTGGCTATCAAATGAGATTCGATCTCCAGCAAGGTTTTCCATTGCTGACAACTAAAAAACTCCATGTGAAATCGATAATTCATGAACTCCTTTGGTTCCTGAGAGGAGATACGAATGTTAAATACCTTCAGGAAAATGGGGTAAGGATATGGAATGAGTGGGCAGACGAGAATGGGGATTTAGGACCTGTCTATGGACATCAGTGGCGATCCTGGAATGGAGCGGATGGAGTAACCATTGACCAAATATCCGAATTGATACATACAATCAAGACCAATCCCGATTCCAGAAGAATGATTGTCAATGCCTGGAACGTGGCTGAACTTGACAAGATGGCTCTGCCTCCTTGCCATTGCATGTTTCAATTTTATGTGGCAGACGGCAAACTTTCGTGCCAGCTATACCAAAGATCAGCAGATGTCTTCCTTGGAGTGCCGTTCAATATTGCATCGTATGCACTTTTAACGATGATGATTGCACAGGTGACGGATCTTGAACCGGGTGAATTCATCCACACTTTCGGAGATACACATATTTACCTTAACCACTTGGATCAAGTTAAACTTCAGCTGACAAGGGATCCGAAACCTCTGCCGAAAATGAGAATCAATCCTGAAGTGAAGTCGATTTTCAGCTTTAAATTTGAGGACTTTGAAATTGTTGATTATGATGCGCATCCGCATATTAAGGGAGTTGTCAGCGTATGATTTCACTCATTTGGGCGATGGATGAAAACCGGGTCATCGGCGTTGATAATCAACTGCCATGGAGGATCCCCGAGGATCTAAAATTTTTCAAGCGAGTGACAATGGGCCATGCGATCGCAATGGGAAGAAAGACATTCGAGTCAATCGGAAAGCCTTTGCCAGGGAGGGAAAACATCATCATCACCCGGGACAGGGAATATGCCGCTGAGGGATGCACCGTCATGAATTCCGTTGATGAGCTTTTCGATTATGCAGACAGGAAAAGGGAAGAAGTTTTTGTGATCGGCGGCGCTGAAATTTTCAAGGAAATCCTCCCAAGGGCAGATAGACTCTATCTGACAATGATTCATGAACAATTCGAGGGAGACACATTTTTTCCAGTATTCGATATTGGAAAATGGAGGCTTGAATCAAGGGAAAAAGGGCCAAAGAACGAAAAGAACCCATATGACTATGAATTCTTGATTTATAAGCGGATTTAAGTTTGCGAGCAACAGTATTCGAATTAGCTGCTGCAAAAAGAACAATCTTAAAATGAAAAAAGCACAGCCTCCAATAATCGGGGCTGTGCTTCTTTTTTCATAACAATGAACGAATTAGAGGGACGGGGATGACGATTATCCAAATTGAGAAAGACTTTCCATCATCTCTTTGAATTCCGCAGGGGAACAAAAATCATCAGGAGTGAAGTTAGCGCGAATCCATTCCACCATTTCAACAGGGGTGTTGAAAAACTCTCCACTTGAATCACTTTTCCTGATCATGTATCTGCCATTATCCTCATCAACCGTGATTTCAACTGGCATTGCTCCGTCAAGACTGCATAAAGAAAATTCCATTTCTCATCCCTCCAACAGATAGTCCATTTTAATGTTATTTTACTACCTTTCTATTCAGACTGGAAGAACAAGAATTTAAATATTTGAAAAATTCTTTCGACGGACCTGGAATCCATGTTATAATGGAAAAATTAATATTTGAGCAAAGTGAGGGTGACAAAATGGAACAGAAAACAATGAGCAAAAAATGGGTGAATGTAGAAGATATTTTAATTGCCTACCGACACCTTAAAGAGGTTGTTGCCCATACACCATTGCAGTTTAACCAGCGTTTATCGGAAAAATACGGAGCTGAAATTTACTTAAAGAGGGAGGACCTCCAGCATGTCCGTTCTTTCAAGCTGAGAGGAGCATACTATGCGATGAAACTGCTTTGGGAATCGGGACTTCAGAATGGGGTAGTCTGCGCAAGTGCAGGCAACCACGCGCAGGGTGTGGCCTATGCATGCCGGCAATTGGGGGTTAGCGGAAAGATCTTCATGCCGGCGACAACGCCAGGGCAGAAGGTCAGCCAGGTAGAGATGTTCGGCCGCGGAAATGTTGAAATCGTTCTAGTTGGAGATACTTTTGATGATTCGTATCGAGAGGCATGGGCCTGTGCCGAAAAAGAGGGACGAGAGTTCATCCATCCATTTGATGATGAGAAAGTCATTGCCGGACAGGGAACCGTTGCGGTGGAGATCATGAATGATTGCCAGGAATCGGTCGATTACGTGGTTGCCGGCATTGGTGGCGGAGGATTGATGGCTGGGCTGAGTACCTACATAAAAAGCGTTTCGCCCGCCACTAAGATGATTGGAGTCGAACCAGGAGGAGCTGCATCCATGAGTGCAGCACTATCGGAAGATCATGTCCTTTCCCTTGAAAACATAGATACATTCGTTGATGGCGCAGCAGTGAAATGCGTAGGCGAAAAAACATTCGATATTTGCCGGGAATCCATGGACGGAATCATCGATGTGCCTGAAGGAAAAGTATGCAGCTCAATCCTGGAGCTCTACAATAAGCACGCAATTGTCACCGAGCCTGCTGGAGCTTTGCCCATTGCCGCTTTGGATTTTTTAAGGGAAGAAATAAAAGGAAAGACAGTGGTCTGTGTGATCAGCGGGGGAAATAATGATATCGGTAGGATGCAGGAAATCAAGGAGCGATCCTTGCTTTATGAAGGACTCCTATATTACTTCATCGTCAATTTTCCCCAGCGGGCAGGTGCATTACGCGAATTCCTCGACGATGTCCTGGGGCCAGGGGATGATATCACAAGGTTTGAATATACGAAGAAAAACAATAAAGAAAGCGGTCCGGCGCTGGTCGGCATTGAGTTGAAGAATAAGGATGATTACCCTAGGTTAATTGCCAGCATGGAGAAGAAAGGCTTCTCCTATATGGAATTAAACAAAGACAATCAGCTCTTCAATTTGCTTGTTTGATATTAATGATAGATAAATTGGGCAAGATATAATAAAATAATAAATGTCACACTTGGTGAAATTCTTAAAGCCTTTGTGAATTTATAATGAACTTTCGTAACTTAGCTCCCAATCAGGGAATAAAAGTAATATAATCATAGTAGATTTACAATAAGTTTAAAGGAGATGTTGATATGTTATCAAACATCGGTGTTCCTGGGTTGATTCTAATTCTAGTTCTTGCCCTGATCATCTTTGGTCCAAAGAAGCTTCCTGAAATCGGGCGGGCGTTCGGTCAGACACTTCGTGAATTCAAAAAATCCACTCGTGAATTGACTAGCGATGTCATGGAAGAGTTCGAGGAAGAAAAGAAGGAAGTTACCAAAGTTACTAAATAAGGTGTAAGATGTTTTAGTCTTACACCTTTTTCTCTTCAATGCGATGTTAAATAGTACTGTTTAGAATGGAACCAGCGATACTTCTGCTGATTGGCGGATTGGCCGTGGCAATTTGCGGCCTGTCCCCAGCCATGGAGTGGAATCCTTAAGGAAATAGCAAACATTATATTTAACATAGCTTGTTCAAAAGTGCAACAAAGGAATTGGCAGGGGATCAGTATGGAAGATAAAGAATTGAATCTCGTCGACCACCTCGATGAACTTCGGAAAAGGCTAATCATTTCCGCGGTCGCGTTCATCGTTTTTTTCGGGGTAGGCTTCGTCTATGTTAAAGATATTTATGAATTTTTCGTCCGCGACCTGGATGTGAAGCTGATCGTTCTTGGTCCAAGCGACATCATCTGGATTTATTTCATGCTTGCGACCATCATTGCGATTGCCGGGACGATTCCAGTCCTGGCCACACAACTCTGGTTGTTTGTAAAACCAGCGCTCAAGCCGATTGAAAGGAAAATCTCCCTTTCTTACATTCCGGCTTTGTTCATTCTCTTCATTGTTGGGCTTGCATTCGGATATTTCGTCATCTTTCCGACTGTATTGAACTTCCTGGTTGAGCTGAGCGGTGACATGCTGGTTACGAACTTCACTGCGGAAAAATATTTCAAGTTCATCATGCATATGACCATCCCATTCGGGATCTTGTTTGAGCTGCCGGTCGTCGTCATGTTTCTTACTTCGCTTGGAATCATCAACCCATATGTCCTGGTGAAAATCAGGAAGTATGCATACTTTGTCCTGATTGTGATATCAGTCGTGATTTCGCCTCCTGACTTCATGTCAGATATCATTGTGACAATTCCGCTGCTGATTTTATATGAAATCAGCATCAACCTTTCCAAACTTGTCTACAGAAGGAAGTTGAAGAAAGAAAAAGAATGGCAGGAAGAATTCGGTGACACGGAAGAAAATGATAGAGAAAAAACCTCAGTATAAAAGCCATCAGATTTCACAATCTGATGGCTTTTTCTATGCTTGAAAAATGTAACACCCCTTTATCGTCGATTTTTCAACGAAATCACTGTTATTACTGACTTAAGGATTCTTTGTGTCAATATTCAAAAAGTAAGGACTCATCGGCCGCTGTTATGGTACATTTTGGGTAAATCAACACCAATTCAATTCTTTTCATGGCATTAAGGGAGGGTTAGAGAGATGGGTATCAAAGCAAAAAAGACGATTTATGAAACTGCCCTGGAGCAAGGAGTTTCCAGACGGGATTTTCTGAAAATGTGCACTGCCCTTACAGCGGCTATGGGGTTGGAATTCAATCAATCCGGCAAGGTAGTGGAAGCGATGGAAATCAGTGAGCGAGTTCCTGTGATCTGGCTGCAGCTGCAGGACTGCACAGGTTGTTCGGAGTCATTTATCCGTTCTTCGCATCCGAAAACAGAAAGCGTCTTGCTTGAAATGATTTCGCTCGAGTATTCAGAAGTGCTTTCGGCAGCTGCTGGTCATCAGGTTGAAGCTGCGATGAAGAAGGTCATAGAGGAATATGAAGGCAAGTATGTGCTCGCTGTAGAGGGAAGCATTCCTGAGGATTCCGCGTTTTTGACTGTTGGAGGGATAGACGCCAAAGAGACATTCCTGGAAGCGGCAAAGGGCGCGAAAGCGATTATCGCATATGGAAGCTGTTCATCATGGGGAGGAATACCGGCAGCCGGACCGAATCCTACTGGCGCTAAGCCGATCACTGAATTTGTAAAAGATACACCTGTTATCCTCGTTCCTGGTTGTCCTCCAATAGCGGAAGTGATGACTGGCGTAATTGCTCATATTATCACATTCGGGTCGCTGCCAGAGCTTGATCATCTTGGTAGGCCGAAAGCATTTTACCGGCACCGAATCCATGATAAATGCAACAGAAGGGCATATTTCGATGCCGGTCTTTTCGTGGAGTCATTTGACGATGAAGGTGCCAAACAAGGCTACTGCCTCTATAAGGTAGGATGCAAGGGGCCGACAACCTATAATGCGTGCGCAGAGATGCGCTGGAATGGAGGAGTCAGCTATCCGATCCAATCAGGGAATCCATGTATCGGCTGTGCGGAAAAAGGCTTCTGGGACAATGGACCATTCTTCGTCCGCCGTGCCAAGATACCGGGAACCCAGACAACGATCAATCCGGATGATGTTGGATTGGCTGCGACTGCCCTTACAGCCGCTGGAGTTGCTGTCCATGCTGCAGGAACGGTAGTTAAAAAGAAACTTGATGACAAACGGGGTGGAGAAGAATGAGTGAACGGATAGTAGTTGATCCCATCACTAGGATTGAAGGGCATCTAAGGATCGAAGCGGACATTGATGATAAAGGTGTAATCAAGGATGCATACAGTTCTGGGACTTCCATCCGCGGACTTGAACTGATCGTAAGGGACAGGGACCCTCGAGATGTCTGGGCATATGTCCAAAGGATATGCGGTGTATGTACAACGGTGCATGCCCTTGCAGCCATAAGGTCCGTAGAGGACGCACTTGATATCAAAATACCAAAAAATGCTCATTTAATCAGGGACATAATGAACCAGACCGTGTTTGCGCATGACCATGTTGTCCATTTCTACCACTTGCACGCCCTTGATTGGGTAGATGTAGTCAGCGCGCTTAAAGCCGATGTGAATGAGACCTCGAAGATCGCACAATCAATCTCAACTTGGCCGAAATCTTCGCCGGGATATTTCAAAGATGTCCAAACGAAGGTAAAACGGATTGTTGAGAGCGGACAGCTTGGAATTTTCGCAAATGGCTATTGGGGACACAAGGCTTATAAGCTCCCTCCAGAGGTCAATCTTCTTGCTGTAGCGCACTATCTTGAAGCATTGGATTGGCAAAAGGAAATTGTGAAAATCCATACTATTTTCGGCGGGAAAAACCCGCATCCTCATTATGTTGTCGGTGGTATGGCAACACCACTCGATATCAATAGCGACAATGGTATCCATGCCGAGCGCCTGTCGCATGTTTCCCAATTGATCGACGAAGCCAGGGAATTCGTCAATCAGGTGTATATCCCTGACTTGATCGCGATTGGTTCTTTTTATAAGGATTGGACGCATGGCGGCGGTTTGAACAACTATATGTGCTACGGGGACTTTTCAACCACCCATCTATATGACACGAAAAATTACAGGATTCCGCGCGGAATCATCCTTGATGGCAATCTGAATGAAATTCATGACATAGACTTGAAGGATCCGTCCCATATACAGGAATTCATTGATCATTCTTGGTATACGTACGAAGGCAAGGACAAGGGCGGCAAGCACCCATGGGATGGTGAAACAACCTTTAACTATACCGGACCGAAAGCGCCTTTCAAGACATTGGATACAGACGAGAAATACAGCTGGCTGAAAGCCCCGCGCTGGAAGGAGAAGCCTATGGAAACAGGTCCGCTAGCAAGGATGATGATCGGCTATGCATCTGGTAAAGATGAGATAGTCAATATTGTCGATGAAACTCTTGCGAAGATTGGCCTTCCTGTAAAGGCACTGCAGTCAGCACTGGGGCGTACGGTTGCCCGCGGGCTTGAAACCGTGCTTATGACCAACTGGATGAGAAATGACATGGATGAATTATTAAAGAATATTAAAAATGGCGACCAGGTTACATTCGATCGGACGAAATGGGAGCCTGAAAGCTGGCCGAAGAAAACACAAGGAATCGGCTGGATGGAGGCGCCTAGGGGTGCTTTGGGGCATTGGATTGAAATAATGGATGGAAAGACAAAAAATTATCAGGCAGTAGTGCCTACAACATGGAATGCATCCCCTAAGGACCATAACGGCAACATCGGTGCTTACGAAGCAGCATTGAAAGGCACACCTCTTCTCGATAAGGAGAAGCCGCTCGAGATTCTCAGGATCATCCACTCATTCGATCCTTGCCTTGCGTGTGCGGTGCATCTTACAGATCTGGAATCAAAAAATATGACTGAAATACGGATCGGTTAGGAGGCTGAACCATGTCAGACCTTAACATAAATCCCAATCCGGATCCCCTATTACCAGATTTAAAGAAACAGCCCAATTCAGGTACGAACAGTGAAACATCCTTCCTGCCTGGAAGGGTTGCAAAATATGAACCTATGAATCAAACGCATGTGAAAGTATATGTCTGGGAGCTGCCAGTCCGTATCTGGCACTGGGTCAATTTCGTAGCCATTTTCGTCCTCATGGCAACGGGGATCTATATCGGGCAGCCATTCGCAGGCGCGACAATACCTGAGGATGCTTACTACTCCTATTTGATGGGATGGGCAAGATATATCCACTTCTTTGCAGCATTCATCTTCACTGCGAACATGATTTATCGTCAATACTGGGTATTCAAAGGGAACAGATATGCGATTTCACATCCATTCAGGCTGATTTTCTGGAAGGAAACATGGGAGACGGTAAAATTCTATCTCTTTCTCAAACACAAGAAACCGCATTATATCGGACATAACCCTTTGGCGCAGCTTAGCTATATCCTATTTATGGGTGTTGGATCCATTATCATCATTTTCACTGGATTCTTCCTCTATTTTGAACCACAGCCTGAATCATTTTTCGGAAGCATCTTCTTTTTCCTTGTGCCTCCTCTATCAGGGGATGACAGCTTCACCATCAGGTCATTGCATCATTTGGTGGCATGGGCATTCATGGTTTTTACGGTGATCCATATTTATCTGGCCTTCCGAGAAGATTATTTGCAGCGGAACGGAACAATGTCTTCTATCTTCACCGGTTATAAAATCGAAAAGAAAAAACACGTTGGTGAAGACGATGAATAGCTTTAATCCGGAAAGAAAGATTACCATTATAGGAATCGGCAACACCCTCTATCAGGATGAGGGTGTTGGCGTCCATATCCTTCCGTTGCTTGAAGAAAAGTTCAGGAATGACTCTATGGTGGAAATCATTGAAGGTTCAACAGATGGAATGAGGCTCTTAGGCCCCGTAGAGGATTCCAGCCATTTAATCATCATTGACGCAATCAATGCCGGTAAGGAGGGAGGCGCAATCATCACCCTCATAGGCGAAGATATTCCCGCATATTATGGAGTGAAGATGTCCATCCACCAGCTTGGATTCCAAGAGGTTCTATTTGCCGCAAAGCTAAGGGAAAGGTATCCGAAGCATATCGTCATGTTCGGGATGCAGCCAACTTCACTTGAACTTGGTATCGAACTGTCACAGGTGAATGCTGGCAGGCTGCAGCAACTTGCAGATAAAGTTGAAGACCAGGTAAGACAATGGAGAGATGCATCATGAAACGTACGGAATTCTTTAAGGAAATGAAGAATGGTTTTGGTGAAACACTGAGAGCGATCTGTTCACCCGTCATCGAGGAAGATTTCGAGAAGCTGTCACTGGCTGCTGATCGGGCAATGAGAATCAGATGGCACTATTTATCTGAAGAAAATGATTTGAAAGAAGGCGTGGAACAAAGATTCATTTCTGGCCAGCCAATTTTAGTTTTGGTTGATGAGCGGAACATGCAGGCGATAAGCGGAATATGCCCTGTCTGTTCCAATCTTCTTGCCTTTACTCCACTATACGCAACTGGAAAATGTTTGATATGTGAAAAAGAGTACAATTTTGGAGCGAAGAAGGGAAGCCTCGTCTACACCGAACTTCCAACCAAGTTTGAGAATGGAAAAGTATATGTCGGAATGTCCACTTAACAGAATGCCTGCTTGGGAATCTAACTGTGCGATCAAAGTTTAAGTTGTGCAGGTCTAGGGATTTGGGATGCTGGATCAGGAAAGGCGGGTCCAGTCATGCTTAGGGAATTCCCGTACTCCGCTTGCCTCAAGTGTATTCATGGCCAAAAAAACTGGCAGGGAAACATAGAAGAATAATAATAGATTAGGGATGATGCTGATGCATGAAATGGCGCTGATGGGGGATATTTTGCAAATCATTCAGGAAGATGCCGCTGGAAAAGGAATCACCATCATACAGAATATCGAACTTACAGTAGGGGAAATCAGCAATGCGATGCCGGAAGCGCTGATGATGGCTTTCGAAGTATACAAGGGGCAGAACGGTGATTTTTTTGATGAAGAAGCCGAGCTAGTCATCCATATAGAAAAAGCAGAAGCGGAATGCATTTTTTGTTCCACGAAATATGTGCCGGACAGCAGGATTTCATTCTGTCCGATCTGTAAAATGCCGTCAGGGAAAATCATTTCAGGGGAAAGTTTCCAAGTCTTATCTTATGAGGGGAGAGAATAAAAGTGAAGATAACATTGTGTACAGATGTACTGACAAATAATAACAAAGCCGCTGAGTTCAACCGGGATACATTCCTTTCTTCAAATACCCTTGTCATTAATTTGATGAGTTCTCCTGGTGCGGGAAAAACAACTCTTCTTGAGGAAACGGTCCGGCATTTTTCTGAAAGGTACCAGATTGCTGTTATTGAAGGGGACCTCGCTACGGAAAGGGATGCTGACAGGATCAGGGCTCTCGGGGCTAAGGCTGTCCAGATCAACACACATGGAGGCTGCCATCTGGATGCCAGGATGATAGCCGCTACCCTGCCGGAATTCGATCTTGGAGAAACCGATATGCTCTTCATTGAAAATGTTGGCAACCTTGTCTGCCCTTCCGGATACGATCTCGGCCAGAACCATAAGGTTGCAGTATTAAGTGTGCCGGAGGGCAATGATAAGATCCCAAAATACCCGACAATGTTCATCCGTACGGAGCTGGTCCTGTTAAATAAAATTGATTTACTGCCATATCTTGATTTTGATGTAGATGAGGCTATCGCCGATTTACAGGGTATCAATCCACAATCAACCCTTCTTCCTGTTTCCGCGAAAACGAAAGAGGGACTGGATGATTGGTTCAACTGGGTGGAAGAGGCGTACAAGACATGCTGTCCTCAATGACCGTCGCTGTAAGGGGAAGGGTCCAGGGGGTCGGATTCCGACCTTTCGTCTTTCAAATCGCCCGCTTACATGGGATAAGAGGAACTGTCCAAAACAACATGGATGGTGTGAAGATCCGAATGGAAGCAAACGAAAGCGCTGTTCAAGCGTTTTTATCCGATTTGCGCACCAAAGCTCCAAGAATGTCAAAGATTGATGAAATTTCGGTTCAAGAGACAGACCCAGCAGGATACAGCGATTTTACCATAATCCCAAGCGAAAAGACCGGCTCATCCTTGCTTGTCCTTCCAGTTGATTCCGCTGTATGCAGCGATTGCCTGGAGGAGATGGATAATCCCGATGATGCAAGGTATCAATATCCGTTCATCAACTGCACGCAGTGTGGCCCGCGCTATACAATCATCAGCAATCTGCCGTATGACCGGCCATCCACATCGATGGCTGGCTTTGAAATGTGTGAGGACTGCAAAAAAGAATACGAGGATCCCCTGAACAGGAGGCATCATGCGCAGCCTATTGCCTGTCCCAAGTGTGGCCCGTCAGTTAAACTCATAAAACCAGATGGAGATGAAATGACAGGAGAAGCGTTTGAGAGAACCAGGGAACTTCTCAAGTCAGGCTCGATTATTGCGATTAAAGGACTTGGGGGGTACCACCTTTGTTGCGATGCGAAAAATGAAAATACGGTATCAAATCTTCGCAGAAGGAAGGGACGGCCTTCACGGCCGTTGGCAGTCATGGCAAAGGAACTGGAAACAATCGAAAGATATGCCATAGTCGACAGGACAGAATCGAAATTCTTGACGAGTCCCGAGGCCCCGATTGTCATCCTGAAGAAAAAGGACGGGGAAAATCTCGCGCAAAGTGTTGCACCAGGGATGAGCACGATAGGGTTCATGCTGCCCTACACACCACTGCATCATTTGCTGTTCCAGGACCCTGAATTGGACTGTATCGTAATGACAAGCGCAAATCCTTCCGGACAGCCAATTTTATACGATGATTCATTGGCGCTGATTTATTTGACAGGAATAGCAGATTACTTTCTTGTCCATGACCGACAGATCCTCCATCCGGCAGACGATTCCGTTATCCAGGCGAAAAGAGGCGAAATCGACTTTCTGAGGAGATCGAGAGGGTATGTGCCTGACCCAATCTATTCACCTGTAGATGTGAACGGAATAGTGGCTTTTGGTGGGCAGCAAAAGACAACATTCACGATTGGAAGGACTTCGCAGGTTTTTGTTGGTCCGCATATTGGAGATTTGGAAAATCTCGAAACAATCGATCATTATAAAAAAGAATTGAACCACTTATTATCCTGGATTCAAATCCCGCTTCAAACTGCAGTCATTGATATGCATCCTGGCTATAACACAAGGAACATCCTTATGGATTATCAGTTCGAGGAAGCCATCGAAGTCCAGCATCATCATGCCCACATGGCAGCCTGCATGGCTGAAAATGAGATCTTAGGTGCCGATTTGTGGGGCATCATCCTTGATGGTACAGGATATGGTGAGGATGGGAACATCTGGGGGTTCGAAATTTTCAAAGGCAACGAACAGAAGTATACAAGGAAAGCACATTTGAGGTATACGCCGTTGCCTGGCGGCGAGAGGGCGATCAAGGAGCCTTGGCGGAATGCGGCTGGCATGTTGATGAATATGCTTGGCAAGGAAGGAGAAGTGCTTGCGGCGGAAATCTTCCCTAAGAAAAAAGCGGAACTGTCAATTTTGAAAAAAATGGTCGATAAGAATATTAATAGTCCGCTAGCAGGTACTTGTGGCAGGATGTTTGATGCAGTCAGTGCGATTTGCGGTGTATGTGAAGTATCATCATATGATGGGGAAGCCGCCATCAAGCTTTCGGATTTAATCCAGGCAGAAGACTATGATGGAAATTCTTACCCATTTGAAGTAATCCATGAAGATTCGATACTCATCTTTGATTTCAGTTCCATGTTGAGGGATATTGCCAGAGATCAGTTGGACGGCAAGCCGGCTGAAAAAATTAGCCTGAAGTTCCATGAAACAGTCGTCAAAGCGATATGCAAAGGAATGGGACAACTTCTGAACGATTCAAGTGAAGGCACCAAAAAGGCAGTTCTTTCGGGAGGAAGCTTCCATAATCGTTACTTAAGGCAAAGAATAAAGGAAGAACTGGAAGGAATGGGACTCGAGGTATATGTCCACCAGAAGCTTCCGTGCAATGATGGCGGTTTAAGCTATGGACAATTGGCTGTGGCAGCCGCGAAAAGGGGGAGATAGGAATGTGTGTGGGCGTTCCGGCAAAAGTAATTGAAAAACATGAATTTACGGCAATGGTGGATGTGATGGGTTCGAAGACTACAGTAGGAACAATCTTCATCCCTGAAGTGGAGCTAGGCGATTTTGTCATTGTCCATGCGGGACAGGCAATGTCCATTATTGATGAAGAATACGCAAAACAAAGTGTGGAAGAATGGAGGAGGCTTGTGAATGCTAGAACTCCTTAAGCAATCTTCTGACCCCGCCTTATGCCGGCAACTTGCAGTGGCGGTAAAAGAAAAAGCTCGCGAATTTTACACCCTGTATGGAAGGAAGCCTGCTTTCATGGAGGTGTGCGGATCGCATACCATGGCCCTGGCCAGGTCAGGTGTCAAGCAGGCACTGTTTGAAGATGTCCTCCTTATTTCTGGTCCCGGCTGCCCGGTTTGTGTGACAGATCAAAAGTCGATTGATGCCATGATTGCCCTTTCGGAAGGGGATGACAGGATCATCTGCACATTCGGGGATATGATGAGGGTCCCTGGTTCAAGAAGGACCCTTATGGGTGCACGTACAGAAGGGAAGGATATCAGGGTGATATACTCACCGGTTGATGCGATAAAAATTGCCGAGAGCAATCCTGATAAAGAAGTGATTTTTCTGGGAATAGGCTTTGAAACAACGATTCCAATCCTTTCCCTGCTTATAGGCGAAGCCCATTCAAGATCACTTGACAATTTTTCTGTTTGGATGTCTACGAAACTTGTGGAACCGATTCTGAGGCATTTGCTTCATCTGGGCGAACTGCAGCTGGATGGGTTCCTGCTTCCGGGGCACGTATCGATTGTCCTTGGTGAGGATTCCTATCAATACTTGCCTGAGGAATTCAAC
This sequence comes from Bacillus sp. REN3, assembly GCF_017912555.1. Classification (GTDB taxonomy): domain Bacteria; phylum Bacillota; class Bacilli; order Bacillales; family Cytobacillaceae; genus Mesobacillus. The sequence continues at coordinate 51,601 of NZ_JAERSD010000006.1, forward strand.
ATCTCCGGAGTCATTTCAGGATTTGAGCCCGCAGAACTGCTGAGTGGAATCTATAAACTGATTGACCTTGCCATAAAAAACGAGCCGAAAATCATCAATGATCACCCATCGATCGTTACAAAGACAGGAAATGTTGTGGCGCAAAAATGGATGCGAACTTATTTTACCGAGTGCGACGAAGCTTGGCGGGGAATCGGCATTATACCTGGAAGCGGACTGGACTTAAGGCCGGAATTTGAAAAATATAATGCGAAAAAAAGATTCAAGGTTGCAGCTGGAGAACCAAGGAAAACGAAATGCAGATGCGGTGAAGTCATCAGGGGGCTGATTTCTCCGGACGAATGCAGCCTGTTCGGCAAAGCATGTCACCCGATGAATCCGATTGGCCCTTGCATGGTCTCGGCAGAAGGAAGCTGCTCTGCTTATTATCAGTACATGAGGGAGAGTTGAAGATGGAAAAGGTGATCAGCCTTGCCCATGGAGATGGAGGAGAGTCAAGCCATCGATTGATCAAGGAAGTGTTTGTCAAGTCGTTCGGAAACCAAAAGGAAGCTATGTTCGATGCATCGATTCTCGATTTGCCTGGAAATCGAATTTGTATCACGACAGATTCCTTCGTCATAAAACCAATTTTCTTTCCGGGAGGATCGATTGGGAAGCTTGCTGTGGCAGGAACAATAAATGATTTGGCTGTGAGCGGTGCAGTACCGCTCTATCTGACATGCGGATTTGTGATTGAAGAAGGTTTCCCTGTTTCCGATTTGATAAGGATTGTCGAAGATATGGCAGCAGAAGCGGAAAAAACCGGAGTGAAGATCATTGCAGGCGATACTAAGGTAGTAGAACGGGGAAGTGCAGATGGAGTCTATATCAATACGACTGGTATAGGAGCCTATGAAAAAGAAAAAGGGAATAGCCTGGACTTCCGGGAGGGAGACGCTGTCATTGTTTCAGGAACAGTTGGGGACCACGGCATCGCTGTTCTGGCAGCCAGGGGGGATCTTGGTATCCATGTTCCTATAGACAGTGACTGTGCTTCATTGAATCATATGCTTGGGCAACTTTATAAAGAGGTGAAGGGAGTCAGGATTGTTCGCGATCCTACCAGGGGAGGACTTGCTACGACTCTCGTTGAAATCGCTGAAGACTTTTCTTTGTCAATCATATTGAATGAATCCGCGATCCCAATCAAGGAGGAGGTACATGGAATGTGCGACCTCGTGGGCTTCGACCCATTGTATATCGCCAATGAAGGAAAAGCGATCTTGATTGTTGCGAATGAAGAAAAGGAAAAAGTCCTGGAAATCCTGTCTAGGTTTGATGAAGGAAAGGATTCAGCAGTTATCGGGACGGTATCGGGCATGGATAAAGGGCGTCTCTTGCTGGAAACACCACTTGGTTCAAAAAGGCTGCTAGCTCGTCTGAACGGAATGATGCTTCCAAGGATCTGCTGAAAAATAGGAGTTAGACAGATGATAGAATCAGAAAAAAATTTTAAGTTAATCCGCAAACAGACACATTTCGACCTGGATATAGGTTATAATAAAGACAAACGGGTATAAAAGAGGATTGATATTTTGTTATTCAAGAGCCTGGAGTTCAAAAATGTTGTTGGACAGAAGGTTAAAATTGTTGATATTCCTGTATTGGAGGAAGAAAGCAGCTATTATTTCATGATCCAAGTCCGTTTGCAAACGTTCATCACGTCTATTTATAAGGAAAAATGCACAAAGAAATATTATTCCTTTCAAGAGTATTTAAAAAGGGTAATGAAATGGCCTGATTACGAGAAATTATTCAAATCTGCAGAATTGAAAAATAATGCATGATATCCCATTGCTAAGCGCCTTTTAGGCGCTTTTGTTCTGGATTCGGGACCTAAATCTTTGATTCAGGCCTATCTGTTTGTCGTTTGAAAGCCGTTTAGGGAAAGAATGGATGAATGGCCTTTCCCCGGGTTTGACTAGGAATGCATTATGATAGCCAGTTGCCTGGCGCTTTTTTGTAGAAAGTTTCCATGACAGTAAATGTTTCAAATTCCAAATAGGAACATGTATAATGGTAATGAGTGTTTTTTGATAGGATGTGAATATTATGGGCAAAATTAAGATTGTGACTGATTCAACTTGTGATTTGAATGATGATGTGATAAAAAGGCATGGCATTGTTGTTGTGCCTTTATCAATCTCAATTAATGGGGAAAATTATTTGGACAGGGTGGATATTACTCCTGCGGAATTCATTGAAAAGATGAAAGCCTCACATGAATTGCCAAAAAGTTCCCAGCCCCCTGCTGGCGAGTTCCTGAAGGTATACGACGAGCTCGGCGAACAGGGATATGAAGTTATTTCAATACATATGACAGGCGGGATGAGTGGAACTGTCGGATCAGCTGAAAGTGCAGCACAGATGACGAAAACGAAAGTTAAGGTCATCGATTCCAGGTTTATTTCGAAAGCACTTGCTTTCCAGGTCCTTGAAGCAGCAGAGATGGCGGCACAAGGGAAAACCGTTGAAGAAATAACCGATCGCCTTGATACGATTCGTGAACAAACCAGGCTATTCGTTGTGGTAGATACCCTTGAAAACTTGGTCAAAGGTGGAAGGATTGGAAAAGGAAGGGCCATGATTGGTTCTTTATTGAACATTAAACCGATTGCTTCACTTGAGGGCGGTGTCTATACTCCTGTTTCGAAAGCCAGGAGCCATTCCCAGGTTGTAAAATATTTGAATAATCAGTTCGCACAAGATGTGAAAGGGAAAGTGATCAAGGGCATCGGCCTAGTCCATGCTGAAGGATTGGAGCTTGCTTCGAGATTGAAAGAAGCGATAAAGGAATCGATTGGCTATGAAAGGATCGAGATTGAGGATACCACTCCTATTATCAGTACACATACTGGAGTAGGAGCAATAGGCTTCATGTATTATTTCGAATGAAAAACCTGGATTCCAGGTTTTTTTTTATCTCTCGCCTGCGTAAATAATTGCGGGCTATGACCGAAAAGTCCCGCTTGGCTATTTTTACATAATAAACAGGAATTATCATGGAATCCGTCGAATACTCTCAGTAATTTCGTAAAAGAATGGATTGTGAAAATTCATTATGAAGCAGAAACTTGAAAACATGCCTTTATTTAACAAGCTGTTCATTTTTTCTTTTATGATTGCGATATTGGTAGTTGTTTCGATTATTGGAAGCAGTTTTTATCTCCAATCAAAACAGCTGAAAAGCCAGATTACAGAAAGGGCACAAGGCGTTGCCACCCTTTGGTCCGCTACGATCTCCCCTGAAGATATCCATCATTCCGCCAAGCTCAGGCAGCTGGACCATCCATCGATGGTAAGGCTAGTCGAGCGCCTGACGATGGTGAATGAAAGGAACTCCTCGCTCCTTAATGGTTTTCTGGTATTGCCTGAAGAGTACCCTGGCGGGAAGGTCTTTGTGCTTGCAGCGGCAGATAGTTATCAGCTAGAGTCATTTAAATCACTGGTGTATTATAAAGCAGGCGAAGAGTTTTTGACGGCTTTTAATCAGGCAAAAGGAAAAGGCACTTTCCAAAGTACGGACATTTACAAGGATCAGTACGGCACTTGGATCACCACCTTCGAACCAATCATTGATGAAAAGGGAGAAATCGCTGCGATACTTGGAATCGATGCGGATGCGTCGATGCTCAGGAAGAATCAATCCGAAATGTTATTTATACTGTTGATGGAAATGGCAGTGATTATTTTAGGAGTGTATTTTGTCTTGAATTGGGGGTTGAAAAGAGGCCTTAAACCGGTAAATGATATGTTTTTCGGAATCAAGGAAATCAGCACTGGCAATTTCAGCGTCCGCTTGCCTGTCGAGGACCAATCGGAGCTTGGGCAGCTGAGTGACCGTTTTAATGAAATGGCTGAGCAGCTTTCACAGCTGTTTGAGAGGGTATCCGCTGCTTCCAGGCAATTAGGGCAAACAGCAATTCCAGTGAGTGAATCCATGCCGCTGGAGGAAGCAATCGATCGGATGGAGGATATTTTTCAAAAAGCAAAACTCCAGCAAGAACTTCAGCGGGCGGAGAAAATGAATGCGATTGGCCAGCTTGCAGCATCAGTCGCACATGAGATCAGGAATCCTATGACGGTGGTAAAAGGATTCCTGCAAATATTCCTTGCAAAGGATTTGCCAGACGAAGAACGAATGTACATTAAATTGATGATAGAAGAGCTTAATAGAGCAGAGACAATTATCAATGACTATTTGAGCCTGGCAAAACCCGATATTGGAAAGCTCGAAGTCATTGAAAGCAGGGATCTGGCAGAAAAAGTGATGGATTTAATGGTGTCTTATGCCATGTTATCCAAGAACATTTCCATACATACTGAAATAAAGGATGATATCAAAGTCAAAGGGAACAAGAATGAACTCAAGCAGGTGCTTATCAATATCCTCAAAAATGGCATCGAAGCCATGAACGATGGCGGCAGACTAACATTGATCATTGAAAAGCAGGAGGAATTCGGCGTATTCAGAGTGATTGACACAGGAATAGGAATGACTGATGAGGAATTGACCAGGCTCGGCACTGCATTCTATTCTTTGAAGGAGCGGGGCACCGGTATGGGGCTGATGGTCTGTTATCAAATTGTCGAACGAATGAAGGGGCATATTAAGGTCACAAGCAAAAAAGGAGTGGGGACAACCTTTGAAATATTCGTCCCAATCATGTCCGAACCCAGGACGAAATAGCCTGATGCAAAAAAGATTGTTTGCTTTTTCACCGTTTTCCCCTAGCTTTTCCTTCCTTCTATCAAAAACGTTTGCTAGAATGAGGGATGATAGTAATAAGGACTGAAGGTGAGCAGATGAAAAAAGTATATTTGTTTCTCTTGATTGGAGTTTCCATTTTATTGGCCTCTGGATGCGGAAACAAGATTGAAGGGGCTAAAAACTATCCAATTGAAGAATTTAAGTTTACAAGCCATGAGGGGAAACAGTTCGGCACAAAGGATCTGGAGGGCAAGATATGGATTGCGGATTTCGTCTTCACGAATTGCGCGGATGTTTGTCCCCCAATGACTGCAAATATGTTGAAACTTCAGGACAAAGTGAAAGAGGAAGGCTTGAAGGATGTCGAATTCGTATCTTTCAGTGTCGATCCGGAAGTAGATGATCCCGAGACGCTGGCCGCGTATGGGAAACAATTCAATGTGGATTTTGCAAATTGGACGTTCCTGACAGGTTATAGCCAGGAAGACATTGAAACGTTCGCAAAGGAAAACTTCAAGACAATCGTCAAAAAACCTCAAGAAGGAGACCAGGTAATCCACGGCACCGATTTCTATCTTGTTGATCAGGATTCTAAAATGGTGAAGTATTATACCGGACTCAAAGAAGTACCGTTTGATGAAATCATTAAGGATATAAAAGCTCTTCAATAGACCGCGTCAGTGGTCTATTTTTTTTCAATATACTATAATATTCAAGCGAACTTTTTATCCAAATCAGCATTTACGTGAAAAATGGACTAATTTTTACAGGCAGGTGAATCGAAAGTATGAGGAAACTCACCTTACTTTGTTTATTGCTGGCAGTTTTTTTGGTATCCTGTGCCCCGTTTGACAGCAAGGAGAATGGGAAATTTAATAGAATAAAGGAAACTGGCATGGAAGTGAAGGAATCGTTCCCCCGTTCTTTTTTTCCGAAAGATATTAACGTTGTTGCGGCAGGTGATTCATTGACACAGGGTGTAGGCGACAGCACGGATTCCGGAGGATATATCCCATACCTGAAAGCACAGCTTGAAGATGAGCAATCCATAAAAAAAGCGCATTTTGAAAATTTTGGTGTGAGGGGAAACAGGACTGAGCAGCTTCAGGAAAGACTTGAGGGCAAAAAATTCAAATCTTCCATCAGGCAGGCGGATTTGATTATTTTGACGATTGGCGGAAATGATTTGATGAAAGTCGTAAGAGAAAATTTCTCGGGGCTTGAACTTGATCAGTTTCAATCAGAGCAGTTGGTTTTTAAAGAAAAGCTGCAAGCAATCTTTATGACGATCCGGAACGAGAACCCTGAAGCCCCTATTGTACTGATCGGCCTTTATAATCCATTTTACCATTGGTTTTCAGATGTTGAGGAAATGAATCAAATCATCAATGAATGGAATCAACAAAGCAGGACATTGGTTAGGCAGGATGGCAATGCCTATTTTGTCGACATCCATGACATCTTCCTGAATAATGAGGAGAACTTGCTGTATTCTGATTATTTCCATCCGAACGACAGAGGTTATCAGCTGATCGCTGACAGGGTATTTGATATGCTCGACACGAGCGTCCTGCATTCTTTAGGGGAATAAATAGAGGAGCAAGGAAAGAGGAGTTAGATGAATTTATGAAAAATTATTGGAAAGTCGGTTTCTTTATTTTGCTGGGCTTGGTGGCGGCTGGTATCATTGGAATCTTTGTCCTCGCTGCAGCGCCAGTTGATGATTCAAAACTGCAAAAGTCAAAGAAGGCTTCAATAGCAGATGATGTCGCTTTTGAAGTAAAGACGAACAAGCGTGATTTAAACAGGGTCATCAATCATTATCTGGAAGAGGAGGCCAAGGGAAGCAACATGGATTACGATGTATTGCTGACGGATGAAGTCGAGCTATATGGGACAATGCCTTTTTTCAGCGATGAACTGGAATTAAAGCTGGCGTTTGAACCAGAAGCATTGGAAAATGGAGATATGGTCCTGAAACAAAGGTCCATCTCAGTTGGGCGGTTAAGGCTTCCTGTGTCAACTGTGCTTAAATTTGTCCAAAAAGGATATAATCTTCCAGATGCCGTGAATATTCAGCCTGAAGAAGAACTTGTATATATTACAATGGATAATCTTAAGTTGAAGAGTGACATCAAAGTCCGCGTCAATCAAGTGGATTTAAAGAAGGACAACATCCGATTCACTATATACGCACCTGCAGATTAATCATTCTTTTTTTCATGATAAAGCCGGCCTGGTTCATCCCCCAGGGCGGCTTTTTTCTTTCATTGTAGCGAGCCATGATAAGAAAGGAAAGAACCGCACCTTCTTCAATATTGATTTTACTCCGGCAATAGTATGGCCTCCAGTGGCCTTTTCCCTTCGACTGTGCCTACAGCAAAAATAGTATAGGCAATGTTCGGCTGCAACTTGAGTTCAGGAATCACCAGGATGGCCTCGTCCGTTCCAGATGTCCTTGCTTCAAGCGAAACTGTCATCGGCATCATTCCAAGATAGCCAGTCGCCTGCCTGAATGAAACGTCAGGAAAAATGACATCCCTGTCTTTAACAGCAAGATCAACCGCTGGAGCATCCGGACAGAGGTGGATGAACCTAGCCTTTGTTTCCCCAGCAGGAGTATAAGGTTGATCACTGAATGTAAGGAGTCGTAACTTTGGGGAGATTCCTATAACAGCAGAAGTGTATATTTTGCCTGGGGCTACAGTGATTTTCTTACTGATGACCGTTGATACGGACTGTCCGGCTGGGTATATATCAATCTGATATCGTCCAGGAGGGAGCTGCATATGGCTGCAGCTGTTTTTGTAGTCGAAGTCCCTCAGTACCCTGCTTCCATTGATATAAATATCGACTTTATCCACATCAGGAGAAGCATGAAGGAACCTTAGCCTCGCTTCCCCGCTTCCAGGTCTTGTAATGGGATGTCCGTCATGCATAAACTGGATAGCCTTTCTAAGATTCCTTAGGTGTTTGTGATAATACTTGACATGCAAATTTGGATCCTGGTATTTATAATAGTCTGCAAGCAAGGAATACATGGCCGCTTTATGGAAGTAGTCATCCCCGGTTCTAAAAGTAGTCATCCCTCTCACTCCTATATAATTCTGGTTATCCTCCTTAAAATATGCAGTTTAGGCATGTCATGTGTGGAAAGTGTAAAGTTGATTCAGAATTTTGTTTACAATTATGCCGTGTTACCATATACTGAACATATTCATTCGAAAGGCAGGTGGCGTGCAATGAAAAAAGTGACTGTAATATTTAAGTTGGTGATTAACGATTGCACAGCCCATCAGCATTTGGCGGATTTTTGATATCCTGTCCCTTTTTATATGCTTACCAACCATGGGCTGTGTTGCCTATGGTTTTTATTTGTGTTAAACCAGTTGCTGCCGACAGTGCTGATTAGCCCGGAAAGCTGGGGCAACAGTTCGCGAAATGAACTGGTGAATGCTGGTTCAATGTCCTCGGCATAAGGCGGGCAAAAACAATTCGACAGCCACGTTTAACACTGATCCTTATTTTTAGGGATTAAGCATATGGAGGGAAAAAAGAAAGATGAAGAACCTTGAAAAGATCGGACTTACCAAGGAGCTAAAGAGTCATTTCAATGAATATCGAAAAAAAGGGCTCTCCCTTGGCAGGGTTGCCCTTGAACATAAAAAGTCATTCAGAGTCTGGCTCGAGAAAGGCGACTATTTGTGTACACTTGCCGGAAAGTTCACATTTGGTGCTTCAGTACGGGAAGACCTTCCGGCCGTTGGCGATTGGGTAGCAGTTAAAACATTCCCCGGGGAGCCTCTAGGGACGATCCAGGCGATATTGCCGCGAAAGAGTAAGTTTTCCCGCAAAACAGCCGGACTGGTTATAGAAGAGCAGATTGTTGCATCCAATGTGGATACAGTTTTTCTTATCAGCTCTTTAAATGATGATTTGAATTTGCGCAGGATTGAACGTTATTTGCTCCTCGCATGGGAAAGTGGTGCGAATCCTGTAGTTGTTCTTAGTAAGTCGGATTTGGTACCTTCCACGGTGGATACGAAAATCAGTGAGGTTTCAAGTGTCGCTCTTGGAGTGCCGGTCATCGCTGTAAGTGTGTACGATCAAACTGGAATGGAGGAATTAAGCAAATACCTCATACCTGGCAAGACAATTGCCTTGATAGGTTCCTCTGGAGTTGGAAAATCAAGCCTGGTAAATTACCTTGCGGGTTATGAAAAACAGCAAGTGAAGGATATACGCGAAAACGACCATAAAGGCAAGCATACGACTACCCATCGGGAACTGATCCAGCTTGAAGGCGAAGCATTGTTGATTGATACTCCGGGAATGAGGGAAATTCAGCTATGGACGGGAGAAGAAGGTGTAAGTGAAAGCTTTCCGGATATTGAAGAGTATGCCTGTGCTTGCAAATTCAGGGATTGCAGGCATGTTAACGAACCAGGCTGCGCAGTCAGGAAAGCGATCAGCGAAGGAATTCTTGATGAGAAGAGACTGAATAACTACAACAAACTGCTGAAAGAGTTAGCTTTTATCAATAGGAAAATTGACAGCAAGTCACAGGCAGATATGAAGCGGACCTGGAAAAACACCAATAAAGAGTTGCGCCGAAAAGCAAAATTCAAGGGGAAATAGTTTTTCCGTAGAAGAGGTTGACGTGCCTGGCGATCATGGCGCGGCATTGAATGATTAAGATATAACTTGGAAAAGACACGACCTGAGATTATCGGATACGCAGTTTTTCACGCAGACATCACAGTGTAAATGATTAAGGATGCAAAAGATATTGAAACTAATAGAATAATTTAATTGAGTATACTATTCCGAAGCTTGTTTTGAATCATCTTTTTTCAAAACAAGCTTTTGCTTTTGTCCAAATTTTATGTTCCAGGAACCCTGATCTGCCTTCTCGATGGGATTTTTGCTTTAAAAGTTATACAATAGGGAATAAGTATGCAGGTGAGGTGTTGAATATGGAAAACAAAAAACTGGAGCTTGCTACATTTGCAGGCGGATGTTTCTGGTGCATGGTAAAACCATTCGATGAACAGCCAGGGATTGAAAAGGTTGTATCAGGCTATACAGGAGGGTCAACAGTGAACCCTACATATGAGCAAGTATGCAGCGATACAACAGGCCATTACGAGGCAGTACAGATTACCTTCGATCCTGCTGTTTTCCCATATAAGAAATTGCTTGAACTCTTTTGGCAGCAGATTGATCCCACTGACCCTGACGGCCAATTTTTTGATCGTGGAACATCTTATCGGACCGCGATATTCTACCATTCGGAAGAACAGCGGATGGAAGCCGAGACTTCAAGAAGGGCGCTTGAAGAAAGCGGCAGATTCGACAGGCCGATTGTGACGGAAATATTGGAAGCCAGGACTTTCTATCCTGCAGAAGATTATCACCAGAATTTTTACAAGAGAAATCCAAAAAGGTACAATGCTTATCATAAAGGTTCTGGCAGGGGAAACTTTATCAGGCTGCATTGGGGGGGGATTGACGATGAAAAAGGACGATGAGGTATTGAAAAGAAGATTGACCCCGATTCAATATGAAGTGACTCGGAACAACGGAACAGAGCCGCCGTTCCGGAACGAATATTGGAATGAATCGAGGGAAGGCATATATGTGGATATTGTATCAGGAAAGCCGTTATTCAGCTCTCTTGATAAATATGATGCAGGGTGCGGCTGGCCTAGCTTCACGAAGTCAATTGATGAAGAGGAAATCATTGAAAAGCAGGATTTAAGCCATTTCATGGTCCGAACGGAAGTAAGGAGCAAAACAGCTGATTCACATCTCGGCCATGTATTCGACGACGGACCGGGGGAATCAGGGCTGCGATACTGCATCAATTCCGCAGCACTAAGGTTCATACCGAAGGAAAAGTTATCCGAAGAAGGATATGGACAATATCTAAAGTTTTTCGAGGATTAATTCCTAGTAAATAAAGAAAGGATGATAGAAATGTTCAAGAAATTATTTGGGAAAAAAGAAGAACCAGTCAAGAATGTAAAAATGCTCTCTCCGATAACAGGTAACGCTGTTTCTCTGGATCAAGTACCTGACCCTGTATTTTCTGAAAAAATGATGGGTGACGGTATTGCCATCGAGCCCTCTGAGGGAGTAGTCGTTTCCCCGGTCGATGGTGAAATTTTGCAGGTATTCCCTACAAAACATGCTGTTGGGATCAAAGCCAAGAATGGCGCGGAAATTTTGATTCATATTGGTCTTGAGACAGTGTCCCTGAAAGGTGAGGGGTTTGAGACCCACGTAAAACAAGGGGATACTGTTTCAGCAGGGGACAAGCTGGTGACATTCGATTTGAATGTCATCGGTGAAAAGGCGAAGAGCACGATTACACCAGTGATCATTACAAATACGGATCAGGCTGCTTCACTTGAAAAGTTAGCTGAAGGAAGAGTTGAAGCAGGAAAGACACCTTTGCTGGAAGTAATCTTTGATTGATCTTGATTATATTGCAAACAGCCGCTGTGAGTCAGCGGCTGTTTCCGTTGATATAGGTATTTTTCTTTGTTGCCATGCCGCCAGATAGGATGAACTTCATTGCATCCTCAGCTTTGACATCGATCATCTCCACTTGTTCTTTTGGGATCAAAAAAGTAAAGCCGGCCACCTGGAAGGTTTGCGGGATATAGACAGCGATATGGTGTGTCAATGGCTCATAAAAGGACTCCAGGCTTTCAGAGGTTATGAAACCGAGGCTCTTCATGTTGGTGCCTGGAATCGTAACAAGGGCTACCTTCGAGAAGGATTTCTTTTCTCCAAGAAAAGAATGAACCGTGTCTTTGATGACTGAATAAATCGTCTTGACAAATGGGATTTTTTCGAGAAAACGATCAACCAGCCTGATCAGGCTCCCTATAATGAACCGTGTAGAAAGCCAGCCAAGAACGGTTATTAGGACTAATGTGGCAGCAAGTCCAATACCCGGAATATAACTTTCCTTTAGATGTGGCTTTAGGACATTGCCAAGCAAGCTATCCAAAAAAATAAACGTTTTATAGATGACAAAGATGACAAGGATAATCGGGACAATCGTAAGTACCCCATTAACGAAATTTTTCAATAGGCTCTTCATTGGTAACTCCTATTCTTAATGTTATGGGAGTAACATACACTGTTTTAACCCGGATATCAATAAAATTTTATGATTGCAAGCCTTTAACTGTCCTCAGCAACAATAATCGAGGAGATTTGAATCGTTGATCGCTGTGATACATTTCTCGCTGACACTTCCTTGATTGTTTCGAATCTGACGGTATGCCGGGTGTCTTCAAGGCCGCTTGTGATATACAGATACCTTTCCCGTTCGAATGGCCACCAGGTAGATACGGACCTTACATATTCGCCATCTATGTATACATTCATCATTCCGCCTTCTTCACTCCTGATCGTTTTGATCCCCAGAAGGGGGCCGGAAAATTCGAACTCCAGAATTTCCCCGGGCCGGTCGCTTATATAAATCCCTCTCTTCAGCTGGAAGCCTTCTGTTCTCGAAGGCTTACCTTTGTCAGTAAGAAGAAAAGATTGATTTTTGAATAACGGTTTTGGAAACTGGGCGATTCTTGATCGTTTTTCAATATTCTTTTTCAACATTTCAAAAATGGAATATGCATACAATTGATACCCGTTGCCGTTTGGATGGACCATGTCGGAAGTCAGCTGCTCGGTCAACATGCCAGATTCCTTGAATGGGATTCTCATATCCAAATATTTTGCCCCATAATGGATCGAAAGTCTTTTAATTGAGTCAGCATAGGGTTCTTGCCTCAGGGGGCTTTCAATAATGGTCACAAGTTCAGCGTCAGGGTGCAGCTCTTTTGCATTCCTGATCAGTTTTTCATAAAAAAAAGCAAACTTCTCGGGATCCATATATTTCCTGTCATTTTCCCCGAAAACGATGAAAATCAAATCCATACTCCGAGTCATATGTGTATGCTGTAATTTGTATATTCCTTCGAATGCTGTCGCCCCACTTTGAACAATCGACTGCCTTCTCCCATTTGAACGATATTCTTCTTCAATGATGGCTTCCAGCTGATTGAACCAGCGCATTTCTTTTTCCTCAGCACCTGAACCTCTGCCAATACTATCACCGATGATTAAATAATTGTAGGAATCACCTTCAGCAATCTTTTCATAAATATTCAAATTTTTTGAGTCAAAATGCTTGGCTTGATAGATGAGTATAAAGATGATCGCAGTGCCTGCAAGGATGAAAAACATCTTCCATTTTGTAAACAAAGCCATTGATTGAATTCCTCCATACGTTTTGGAAACAGAATATATTTACCCTAAAATCAAGAATAAACGCGTCCTTTCTACTATTTTGCCATATTTTGAAAGATTTTGCTTTCTACTTCAATGGTTTTCTTATCTGGTAATAAAAATTTCAAAGGATAAACTTTGAATATGATCTGGGGATAGTGTTCAAGGGAGTGCAGTAAACGGTTGGTTGAGACCCCACATTGATCGAGGCTTTGGAACAACCATGAAGAAAAGTTTTCAGGTTGCAGACAGTCAAATACCTAAACATTCCGCCACATTGCTGGTGCCAATGTTTTGTCTGTAAGATCGTGGAACCACATTAACATAATGAACTGCAGATTCCAATTCAAACTAGGCTAAAGCACAAACGGGTCAAGTACCCATTTCATAACTTAAAGGGAAAGGAATTCAAAAATAAATGAGGAGTGGATTGAATGTACCGTTACGATAATGCCCCTTTACCAGTTCAAGGAGTCCAAAGCATGCCGGTGGAAGGCACTTTCTGTCCGGTAAGCTGCGGTATGCCTTATGGTGGCTACCCATATCCTGGGGTTGCTGGTCTAGGCTGCGGATATGGCGGATACCCTTATGCAGGGGTTGCAGGTTACGGATGCGGATATGGAGGCTCATTTGCCTTGATAGTCGTACTGTTCATTTTGCTGATTATCATTGGCGCCTGCTGCGGAGGTTTCTGCTGACAAGTGGAAAGCTGGAATAAAAGTAAATTAAATGGTGCCGGCTGCTGCCGGTACCCTTTTTGTTGCTTAGGAAATGATAAAATTTCTCGATTTGTGGATAAAATGTTTGTATAAACTTTGAAGAGAAATGGAAATGACTAATTCTAGCAGCGGAATAATCAAACGTATATTTAAAGATCATTATGATGGATTTTAGAAGATGCATTCATGATTTTTTCCAGAATCTTTTCGTGAAGATATATAAGAAACGGTAGAAAAAGCGATAAGGTCGGGTGCTCGTGACTTGAGATATGAGTGTCACGGCAGTGAAGTTTTTATTTGTTTTACATGTAAGAGTCGTTTTTACCACAAATGTGGAAAGAAATATACGGATGATTGGTCAGAAAAGCAACAGGAAATGATTTTTAATGTCCCCCATCGTCACATGGTTTTTACAATTCCTAGGGAATCAAGAAAGGTATTATTTTAATGATTGGAAAGGCTGAAAGTGAATCAGCCGAGGTTTTTTATGATTGGATTTAAAGGAGATGGCTGCAATTTTCCATCCAAAAACGATAATCTCCTGATCTTATGCCGTAATCTCCCAATCTGAGCTCATAATCTCCCGATGGCATCCCTTAATCTCCCGATTGAGAACGATAATCTCCTAATCAGCACAAATAATCTCCCGTTTCCTCAATTTTTTACAAAAGAGAGCCGGCATAAAGAATGCCGGCCCCACACATTTCCATAGAGGATCTCGATTATTCTTGAACAAGGTTATTCTCGCTGTGCGTTTTTCTCTGATAGAATGAAACTATCGAAATTGGAGAGGCGGGGAGAATATGTTTGCAACAAAATTGGCGCCAGGGGATGAAATCCGAGTGATTGCCCCTTCCACCAGTATGGTAATATTGAAGGACGCGCAAATTGAACTGGCAGTCCAAAGGCTGACCAATCTTGGTTTTAAGGTGACATTCGGAAACAATGCGGTTGCGCATGATGAATTTTTCAGCTCATCAATCGATGAGAGGATCGAAGATTTGCACAACGCCTTCGCCGATTCGAATGTAAAAGGAATCCTGAGTGCGATTGGCGGCTATAATTCAAACCAGCTGTTAAAATACATAGACTATGACTTGATTTCCTCAAACCCAAAAGTGTTTTGCGGGTACAGTGATATAACGGCCATTCAACTGGCTATCTATCAAAAAACGGGTCTGGTCACGTATTCAGGCCCCCACTTTTCAAGCTTTGGCATGAAACATGGTCTTGATTATACGATGGAGTCATTCCTGGATGCAGTCACCAATGATGCTCCATATGAAATCAATCCATCAGCTGCCTGGTCGGATGACGCGTGGTACCTTGACCAGGAAAATAGGACATTCCATGATCAATCCGGCTATCTGATCCTGCAAGAGGGGACTGCTGAAGGAAAAATAATCGGCGGAAATCTTTGCACAATGAACTTGCTCCAGGGAACCCAATATATGCCATCTTTGAAGGATGCGATATTGGTGATCGAGGATGATGAGGAGAGCCATTCACGGAGTTTTGACCGCGATTTGCAGTCCCTGCTCCATCTCCCGGATTCCGGGGGCATCAAAGCGTTATTGATCGGCAGATTCCAGGAAAGGTCGAATATTACCGAAGAAGCCCTTAAGAAAATCATTTTTGCCAAGGAAGAACTTAAAGGGATCCCGATTATAGCGAATATCAATTTTGGGCATGTCCAGCCTTTCGCAACTGTCCCAATCGGGTCAAGGGCAACCGTGAGAGCGAATAGGGGAGAAACTGAAATCGTTATCGAGCAAAAGGAATAGTTTCACTTATTTGAAAAGACACTTTTTTGGGTGTCTTTTTTCTTTTTTAATTTCTTTAAGAAAGATTTGTCCATCCATTTCATACAATTTACAGAAAGTCCAAACATTTTTTCTAAAGCAATGGAATGGAGTGAAAATATGAAGCCGTCCTACTTGATCAAGCCTGCTTTAGATGAAACCTACCCTGAAGTAGACTATGGCAAGGGAAGCTATCTCTTTGACAAGGAAGGAAAGGAGTACCTTGATGCTTCATCGGGTGCTGTGACAGCGAACATCGGGCATGGGGCTTTAGAAATCATCAATGCGATGCATGAACAAGCGCAAAAGGTTTCGTTCGTTTACAGGTCGCAATTCACTAGCGATTCGGCCGAGCAACTGGCCCGGAAAATCGCCAGTCTCCTTCCAGGGGATCTGAATTGGAGCTTCTTCGTGAACAGCGGGTCAGAGGCAACTGAAACAGCGCTCAAAATAGCCATCCAGTACTGGCAGGAAAAAGGAATCAATTCAAAAACAAAAATCCTTTCAAGATGGATCAGCTATCACGGAATCACTTTAGGGGCGCTTTCGATGTCAGGACATCCAGGAAGAAGAGCAAGATTTGTCCCGCTGCTCGAAGAGTTTCCTGTGATTTCTCCCCCATACTGTTATCGCTGCCCATACAACAGTTCCCCTTCTGATTGTGGGTTCTTATGTGCATGGGAACTTGAACAAGCCATTAAAAGAATTGGCGCTGACCACATTGCTGCCTTCATAGCCGAACCGGTAATCGGTGCTGCGGGAGCTGCCATTGCACCGCCAGATGGTTACTATAAAACAATCAAGGAGATTTGCGAAGAATATGACATTCTCTTTATCGCGGATGAAGTGATGACCGGATTTGGGCGGACCGGAAAGATGCTTGCCTGTGAACACTATGAAGTGATTCCGGATATTGTTGCGCTTGGCAAGGGGATGGGGGCCGGATATGCGCCAATTGCGGCAGCTGTTGCCAGCGACAGAATCATTGAAACGATCCGCAATGGCTCGAAAATTATCATGAGCGGCCATACCTTAAGTGCAAATCCTCAATCCTGCTCGGCCTCGCTCGCTGTCCTTGAATTTATTGAAAAAAGACAGTTGCTTCAGGAAGTAGACACAAAAGCACTTTACCTAAAGGATAAGCTCGAGAAACTGAAGTCAAAATTTCCTTTCATTGGGGAGATTCGAGGGAAAGGGTTGCTGATTGGTATGGAGTTTGTCAAGCACCCTGGGACAAAGCAGGCCTTTGGACGGAATGTTAAATTGACGGACAGGCTTGTCAAAATAGGGAGGGAAAAAGGAATCCTCCTTTATCCTGCCGGCGCAGGGCTGGATGGGACATCGGGCGATGCAATCATCATAGCGCCACCCCTGACCATTTCAATGAAGGAAATCGATGATTTGGCTTGCCGCCTTAAGGATGTCTTTTCAGAGGCATACAAAACGCTTGGAATGGCTTTAGGGAAAGAGGGTGAATGATGTGGGCAATCCGTTCGGGAAAGTTGCCGGACTAGAAGAGGCGCTTGAGCGGTTTTATGATGGCATGACCCTTATGTTCGGAGGGTTTGGAGGAGTGGGCTCCCCGCCATCACTCATTGAGGGCATACTGGCTAAAAACATAAGAAATATGACTCTTATCGGAAATGATACTGGTTTTCCTGAAATCGGGATTGGAAAACTCGTCAGCAGGGGAAGAGCAAAAAAAGTAATCGCCTCACATATTGGCTCTAATCCGGTCGCCGGGGACTTGATGACACTAGGGAAACTTGAAGTGGAATTTTCGCCTCAGGGGACATTGACGGAAAGAATCCGGGCAGGCGGGATGGGACTGGGAGGCGTTTTGACGGATGTGGGTGCTGACCATGAACTTGTTTCAAAAGGAAAAGAAAAGCTGAAATTGGACGGCAAAGAATATCTTGTAGAAACAGCTTTGACTGCAGAGGTTTCGATTGTCCTTGCCAAAAAGGCAGACACTTATGGAAACCTGGTTTTTGATAAAAGTGCCCGGAACACGAATCCACTGGTGGCGATGGCGGGAACCTACACGATCGCGGAGGCGGAAGAGATTGTTCCGCTTGGCAGCCTGGATCCGGAAGAAATCATTACACCTGGCATATTTGTCGACATGGTGATTCCTTCTGAGGGGGTGAATTGGAAATGGGCATGGGAGTAGACACCAGGAATAGAATGGCCAGACGGGCTGCAGAAGAGATAACAACAGGTATGGCTGTAAATCTGGGAATCGGGATTCCTTCACTCATCCCGAATCATCTCATGGGCAATATGGAAGTCATGTTCCATGCAGAGAATGGTATTTTAGGCATGGGAGCATCACCCTTAAAAGGAATGGAAGATGAAAATCTTTGCAATGCAGGCGGATTTCCAGTCACAGTCTTACCTGGTGCCTCCTACTGCGATAGTTCGATGGCGTTTGGAATGATCCGCAAAGGGCGGATTGACCTCACTGTTCTTGGGGCGCTGCAGGTGAGCAAGGAAGGGGATCTTGCTAACTGGATCGTGCCCGGGAAAAAGGTTCCGGGTATAGGGGGAGCGATGGAGCTTGCTCAAAAGGCAAGGAAGGTTATTGTGCTGATGAACCATACGGATAAAGCAGGAAAGCCGAAGCTTGTCGATAAATGCAGTCTTCCGCTGACGGCAGCAAACTGTGTGGATGTTCTTATTACAGATTTGGCAGTCTTCAAGATTGATAATAGGTCTCTGAGACTAACTGAGATTTTTGCCCCACACTCCGTTTCCGACATTGTGGGGAGAACAGGGTGTGTCTTTGACATTGCCAGTAACATTCGGGTCATCGAATACTAAAAGGAGCTGAAAATCGTGATTGCTGCTGATAGAATCGTGCGGAACTATATCCTTGAAAATAGGATAAAAGGGACACGCCTGCTGCAGAAGCTGGTTCAGGAGGCTAGTACAAGGGGGAAGGAAAGCGGCGCACAGGCTGTCATCATCGAGAAATGCCGTGAACTTGGACTGCAGATGGATATTTGGGAGATTGGGGATGAGCAATTAAGGGATCATCCAGCCTTTTGCTCCGATCGGGCTGACTTCTCAGGGAACCCGAATGTGATTGGCATCCTCAAAGGGAGCGGAACCGGTAAATCGATGATTCTCAATGGGCACATCGATGTTGTGCCTGTGGGAAACTTGAATGACTGGGACCATGATCCATTCAGCGGTCATATTGAGAATGGAAGGCTGTATGGAAGAGGTTCTACCGATATGAAGGGTGGAACAGCAGCGATGCTGATGGCTATCGAAGCTATAAAGAACTCAGGGATAACACTCAAAGGAGACATCATTTTTGAGAGTGTCATCGAAGAAGAGAGCGGTGGGGCAGGCACTCTTGCCTCGGTCCTTAGAGGTTATAAAGCAGATGGCGCCATCATCCCAGAACCGACGAATTTAAAAATCTTTCCCAAACAACAAGGGTCCATGTGGTTCAGGATCTCAATCAAAGGAAAAGGCGCTCATGGAGGCACCAGGTATGAAGGAATCAACGCAATTGAAAAAGCAATGCCAATCATTGATCGCCTTTTAAAGCTGGAAATGGACAGGAATAGTAAAATTTCCGATCCATTCTTCGATAAGGTTCCAATACCAATTCCCATTAATATCGGAAAATTCCAGGGGGGGGATTGGCCATCTTCTGTACCCGATTTGGCCATCATTGAAGGAAGGATGGGGGTTGCTCCGGACGAAGAGATGGAAAGTGCCAAAGAAGAAATGGAAAAAGCGGTCATGGAAGCTAGCATCGCCGATCCGTGGTTAAGGGAAAATAAACCTTTGGTTGAATGGTTCGGAGCGAGATGGCTTCCAGGGAACCTAGATCCCGGACATGAGCTGGTAGATATTCTAACAGACAGTTTCATTGACATAAAGAATAGCCAGCCGCTGATTGAAGCTTCTCCATGGGCAACCGATGGAGGAATCCTGTCAAAAACAGGACAGGTGCCTGTGGTGGTGTTTGGTCCGGGCATAACCGAACGAGCCCACCAGGCGAATGAATATATCAGGCTCGAGGATGTTTTTGACGCAGCCGAAATCATTGCGCTCACCCTTTTGAAATGGTGTGGGATAGAAAAAATGAAAGGGGATAAGTAAATGGGAGATATAAAGCTCACTACAGAAGTGCCAGGTCCAAAGGCAAGAATGTTACTTAAAAGAAAAGAAAATAATGTTCCCGTTGGACCGTTCAATACAATCAAAACGTTCGCAGTCAAAGGCGAAGGAGCCTTGTTGACGGATGTGGATGGAAATACGTTCATTGACTTCGCCGGTGCGATCGGGACGCTGAACGTCGGCCATTGTCCCACTCCTGTAGTCAACGCGCTTCATGAGCAGATCGACCGCTATCTCCATCCATGCTTCCATGTCATGATGTATGAGCCGTATATCGAGCTGGCAGAAAAGCTGAATGGCATGACGCCTGGGAAACATCAAAAAAAAACATTCTTCCTGAACAGTGGAGCCGAAGCGGTAGAAAACGCGATCAAAATAGCCAGAAAGTATACTGGGAGAAAAGGGATCATTTCCTTTGAAAGAGGATTCCATGGACGGACATACATGGCAATGTCATTGACGAGTAAAGTCAAACCGTATAAATACCAATTTGGACCGTTTGCACCTGAAACTTATAAATGGCCATATCCCGATTATTCTTTGGAAAGACGGGGTTCAAATCAGGAACTGGATGAATATCTTTTGAAAAAGTTTGAAACATTTTTCTTGAATGAAGTGCCTCCAGAAGAAATCGCAGCGATCATTATGGAACCTGTCCAGGGGGAAGGAGGGTTCATCATCCCTTCGGCAGACTTTGTTCAAGGGGTTAAAAAACTATCTGAGCAGCACGGGATCCTGTTCATTGCCGATGAAATCCAGACTGGATTCGGAAGGACAGGGAAAATGTTTGCTATGGAGCATTTCGGTGTGGTTCCGGACATGATGACCATGTCAAAATCGATTGCTGCCGGGCTGCCAATCAGCGCAGTGACGGGAAGGGCGGAAATCATGGACTCCGCATCCGCGGGAGAAATCGGCGGGACATATGGCGGAAGCCCTCTCGGTTGTGTAGCAGCCCTTGAAGTCGTTAAAATGATAGAAGAGCAGAAACTTCTTGAAAAAGCGGAAGCCTTCGGCAGTGCTTTTCAAGCAAGATTCTGTCCTTTGGCGAACCGTTTAAGTCAAATTGGCGATGTCCGCTCGCTTGGAGCCATGTGCGCCATTGAGTTCGTCCAGGCTGGAAATGAACGAATGCCAAACCCGCAAATTGTCAAGGAGATCCTTGCAAAAACACATCAGCGAGGCTTGATTTTGATGAGTGCTGGACTTTATGGGAATGTCATAAGGCTTTTGGCCCCACTTGTGATTACCGATGAACAGAGGGAGGAAGGCTTTGATGTCCTTGAAGCAGCCATCATTGAATCATGCTCTCAATAGGAGGTCATAGAATTGATGAAACAACCATTATGGATCAATGGAAGGCAGATTGGAACACAACGTTACCGGCCCCTTTATAATCCGTACACGTCAGAAAAAATCGCTGATGTTGCTGAGGCTGGAAAAGAGGATGTCCTGCTGGCCATCGATGCAGCTGCTGAAGCAGCAAAGAAAATGGCGGCAATGGAAGCATACAAGCGGGCTGACATCTTGCAGAAAGTAGCGAATTTAATCAAACAGGACCGTGAAGAGTGTGCCAGGACCATTGCCAGGGAGTCGGCAAAACCGTTGAAGGCTGCTCGGGCGGAAGTTGATCGGACAATCGTGACGTATAGTTTCGCAGCCCAGGAAGCGAGGAGGATCCACGGCGAAACGATTCCGCTTGACGCAGCGCCTGGAGGAGAAGGAAGAGTTGCTTATACTGTCAAAGAGCCACTCGGGGTGATTGCCGCGATCACACCATTTAATTTCCCAATGAATCTTGTCGCCCATAAAGTAGGGCCAGCGATTGCAGCCGGGAATTCCGTCGTCCTCAAACCAGCAAGCCAGACACCATTATCCGCTTATAAAATCGCTGCTTATTTCCAGGAGGCGGGCCTCCCGGAAGGAGCACTGAATGTAGTGACTGGCGGCGGGAAAAGTGTTGGGGACGTATTGATACAAGATCAAAGAGTCAAAAAAGTCACCTTCACCGGCAGCCCGGAGGTCGGCAAGTATCTTCGTGAAAATGCCGGACTTAAACGTGTGACACTTGAGCTTGGATCGAATTCAGCCCTCATCGTGGATGAGGATACAAACTTGGAGAAGGTGATGGCGAGAATTGTGAGCGGGGCTTTTTCGAACCAGGGACAGGTGTGTATTTCGATCCAGCGCATCTTTGTCCACGAATCGATTGCCGATGAGTTTACCAGATTATTCATCGAAGAGGCAAAAAAACTCAAAGTCGGTGATCCGCTTGACGAGGAAACAGACGTGTCAGCGATGATCAGCGCCAATGATGTAAAACGAGCCAGGGAGTGGATCGGAGAAGCGGTCGGGAACGGAGCGCAGCTCGCATTTGGCGGCGAAACGAATGAACAAGTATTACATCCTACCGTTTTGCTGAATGCAAAGGCAAAGGACAAGATTTCGTGTGAAGAAGCATTTGCCCCGGTTGTCCACATCAATACCTTCAGCGATTTTGATGAAGCGATTGACATGGTGAATGAATCGCAGTTTGGATTGCAGGCAGGGGTCTATACGAAGGATGTAAGCAAAGCTTTCAAGGCAGCCAAGTCGCTTCATGTTGGCGGTGTGATGATCAATGAAATCCCAACCTTCAGGCTGGACCACATGCCTTACGGCGGGGTGAAAATGAGCGGGATGGGACGAGAAGGAATCAAGTATGCAATCGAGGAAATGACTGAACTGAAGCTTGTTGCCTTCAAACTTGATTGACCAACAGCCTGGCCTGCTGGCCAGGCTTTAACCATCAAAGAAATAGGAGGACCAGCCATGCATCCAGGAAAGTCAGTGAGCATTGCGGAAGACAGGTTCCAGCTTACAATTTATATAGACAACCATAGTCGCCGTGTGCGTGTAGATGATTATTTGGGGAATTTAACAAAAGTAATGGAAAAAACAGAAGAAATCGCCAGCAGGGAGAACGCCGATAAAATCATTGTGAAGGCAAGGAAAGAACATTTTATATGGTTCCAGGAACATGGCTACCTTTTCGAGGCCAGCATAGATGGTTATTACCTCGGGACGGATTGCTGCTTTTTCTCTAAATTCCTGACTGATGAACGGAGAGCAAGTGAACACTGGATCGCAGAGGATGGAATCATCAATAGCGTATACCGCCTCCAAGAGCCTGTACAGACAACCTCACTTCCGAAGTCATATGTAATTAAAGAGCTGGACCAAAGCGATGCTGTCCCGCTTGCGGAATTATATCGTGCTGTTTTCCAGGTATATCCAACTCCATTGAACGATCCGGATTACATTACCAAGACAATGGAAGATGGGACAGTGTATTATGGGTTCCTCCATGAAGGGGCAATTGTCAGCGCAGCTTCTGCTGAAATAAACTCATTTTATAAAAATGCAGAACTGACGGATTGTGCTACCTTGAAGGACCATAGAAAGCATGGGCTGATGAAAGTCCTTCTTGCGCGGTTGGAACAAGAGCTAGTAGAAAGGGGCATTTTTTGCGCCTATTCGATTGCAAGAGCCTTATCATTCGGCATGAATGCTGTCCTGTTCCAGCTGGGATACGGCTATCGGGGGAGATTACTGAAGAATGTCTATATTTTCGATAAAATCGAGAACATGAATGTGTGGGTGAAAGACTTGGCAATTCCGCCAAATTTTGGGCAATAAAAAGACAAATTTCCGGCACCTTGCCATATACTGATGATAGGGGAGGTGATGATCTTGAGTGCATTTTCCAATATGACAGAAGAAATACTGAGTGCCATTTTAAGAGGCATTGATGAAGCAATCCATGTTGTGGATACAAATGGGATTACGATTTTTTATAACGAAGTGGCTGCCAGGCATGATGGTTTGGAAATACCGGAAGTCCTTGGGAAGCCGCTGTTAAGTGTTTTTCCTTCGCTGAACAGACAGTCAAGTACCCTCTTAAAGGTTATTGAAACCAAGAAACCTCTTTATAATGAGAATCAGTCTTTCGTGAATTTGCACGGGAAACAGATTGATACAGTCAATACTACATTGCCAATTTGGGTGGATGGGGAGTTGATAGGGGCTGTTGAGATCGCCAAAGATTATTCAAGGATAAAGGAATTATCGGAAAGGCTTGTAGAAGCACAGAAAAACTTCAAGCGCAAAAGCGGGAAAATGATCAAACAGCAGGCACTCTACAGCTTTAAGGACATGCTGACAAAGAATCCTCAATTCAAAAGGGTAAAGAACGAAGCAGAGAAACTCGCCAAATCTGACTCTCCAATGCTCGTTTATGGGGAAAGCGGCACGGGAAAGGAATTGTTCGTTCAGTCGATTCATAATGCCTCCCACAGGGCAAATAAGCCCTTCATTGCTCAAAACTGTGCCGCCATACCGGAAAATTTGCTTGAGAGCATCCTTTTCGGAACATCAAAAGGCAGCTACACCGGAGCTGTGGACCGGCCAGGGCTTTTTGAGCTTGCGAATGGAGGAACCTTATTCCTTGATGAACTGAATTCCATGCCAATCGATTTACAGGCCAAACTCCTCAGGGTGCTGGAGGACGGAGCAGTCAGGAGAGTAGGCAGCCCGAATGTCGTTTCAGTTGATGTAAGGATCATTTCCGCGATGAATGAATATCCTGCACAGGCGATGGAACAGAAACAGCTACGGACAGATTTATTTTACCGTTTGAATGTCCTTGCGTTCGAACTTATTCCATTAAGGCAAAGAAAAGAGGATATCCTTTATTTGGCCGGAGTATTTATCGATCAGTTCAATAAAAAACTTAAACAGGCGATTTCAGGTATGGATGACAGAGTAAGGGGAACCTTCCTTCATCATAGCTGGCCAGGTAATATTAGAGAGCTAAAGCATACGATTGAATATATGATGAACGTCTGTGAAGGAACGACACTTTCCTGCCTGGACCTTCCTGTCATGATGAAGCAGTCCATTGAAAAGGCAAGCGGCCATCGGATGGAAGGGAAGTCGTTCTTCTTGAGGGAACAGCTTAACAGGTTCGAAAAAGGCCTGATCGAAGAAGCGATGGCCGTAACCGGGGGTAATATTCAGAAGGCGGCTTCCATGCTTGATATTCCAAGACAGACTTTGCAATACAAATTAAAGAAAATGCGAACGTAGCCCGCCAGTTTTTCGGCAGGCTGTTTTTTTTCGGCCAAGAAATTGATATTTTTTGAATTTGGCAGAAAGATCATTGAAGACAAAAAGGGGATTTACACAGGGGTATGCCAGGATAATAAAAGGTTTTGTTAATTTATTCAGAATAATCAACCTTATTGGCATGGAACTTGCATCTATAATATGTGTAAATTGCTAAAGGGGGAAAAGGGATGAAACAAAGTTTATATAAGCCAGCCAGGCACTGGAAAGATACTGAATTATGGAAAGGTGTGACGGAGGAACAGTGGAACGACTGGCTATGGCAGCTGACGAATACAATCAGGACGCTTGAAGACCTAAAAAAGGTCATAAACCTGACTCCTGAAGAAGAAGAAGGAGTTCGGATTTCTACCAAGACCATTCCATTGAATATCACACCCTATTACGCCTCGTTAATGAATCCAAATGATCCTCGCTGCCCGGTTCGCATGCAATCGGTACCAATTTCAAAAGAAATCCATAAGACAAAATATGACCTGGAAGATCCGCTGCATGAAGATGAAGACTCTCCTGTTCCCGGTTTAACGCACAGATATCCTGACAGGGTTCTCTTCCTTGTCACGAACCAATGCTCAATGTATTGCCGCTATTGCACAAGGAGAAGATTCTCCGGGCAGATTGGCATGGGTGTCGCAAAGAAACAGCTCGATGCTGCAATCGACTATATCCGTAGGACGCCTGAAATCCGTGATGTATTGATTTCAGGCGGAGATGGGCTGCTGATTAATGATAACATTCTGGAATATGTCCTTAAGAATCTCAGGGAAATCGACCATGTTGAAATCATTAGGATCGGAACGCGTGCGCCGGTAGTTTTTCCGCAAAGAATCACTGAAAAACTTTGTTCAATCCTCAAAAAGTATCATCCAATTTGGCTAAATACGCATTTCAATACATCGATAGAAATCACCGAAGATTCGAAAAAAGCTTGTGAGATGCTTGCAGATGCAGGCGTCCCTGTTGGCAACCAATCTGTGATCCTTGCAGGGATCAATGACAGTGTCCCAATCATGAAGAAACTGATGCATGACCTCGTCAAGATCAGAGTCAGGCCGTACTATATTTATCAGTGTGATCTGTCAGAAGGAATTGGACATTTCCGGGCGCCGGTAACAAAGGGGCTTGAAATCATCGAGGGTTTGAGAGGGCATACTTCTGGCTATGCTGTCCCAACCTTTGTCGTTGATGCACCTGGCGGGGGCGGAAAAATATCCCTTCAGCCAAACTACCTTATTTCACAAAGCCCTGAAAAAGTGGTGCTTCGCAATTTTGAAGGGGTCATTACTTCTTATCCGGAGCCTGAAAGTTATGTCCCGGGTAGAGCGGAAGGATACTTTAAGCAAATATATCCTGAATATGAACAGAAGAAATCAAATACCGGTATTGCAGCGATCATGAATGACAGCGAATTCAACCTTATTCCTGAAGGTTTGCGAAGAATAGACCGCCGTGAGAAGTATGAGGAGGATCCAAACCACACATCCCTTAAGGATAAACGGGAAAAACGAGATGAATTGAAAGAAAAGAAGTTTTTGTCACAGCAGGAAAATGCATTTGATGCGCCGGAAGGCAATAAACCAATTCCTGCATCGAACGAATAAGGAGGGGGCATATGGGAATTTGTGAATGGTGCGGAAGTGAAAAAACGGATACGATTATGGATACCGTATATTGGGAATTGCCCGATGGAACGAAGGCAATCCAGATTGAAGGTGCTCCAACAGTCGAATGCTTTGGGTGCGGAATGAAATACCAAACAGATGCTATTACAAAGGAAATAGAAGACCAGCTGTATTTAATCGACACGAAAGTCCTGGAGAAAGTTATAACTTTTTCGGAATTAATGGCACAGCCTCGCCTGTTGAAAAGGAATTACTTTGATTTCACCTCGTAATCGGTAATTACTTCGATTTTTTCATATAATAATTGTGATAATTATAACTTTCGAAAAGTAGTCGTTCACAAAATGTTCATCATCCCCTCATTCCACCATTTTCTGAATCAGTATAATAAACGTGTGGGAGTATAGAAAAGGGGAGAACAAGATGTACATCGCATTATCGCTCATGCTTGTGGCTGCCATGTCTGTCCTGTTCATGTGCGGATATTATTTCAGACTTGTAAGGGAAAAATATGGATGGAGCTGGCTGCACGCGGTGCCAGTTACAGTGGCGATCCTTATGTTCAACATCATTTGGGCGCTGATGGAACTGGCGAAATCATCAAGGTGGCAATAACTTGAAAAGGACATCTCCAAATCGGCAGATGTCCTTTTTCAGTTAGACCCAAACGCCTTCACCTTTCCGTTGGACTGTGAGGATGAAATCCGTTATAGTATTTGCAAAGCAACAATGCTATCTATTTTAACTATAGGCAGGCGGTCAATATGTATAGAAGCTTCTACCACTTTTTAATGAAGTATCGCAGTACAGCACCAAGAGACGCAATCAGCCGTTTTGCGAACGCGGCATATGACGATCTGGAATTCCCGAAAAACTCCGAAGACTATGACGAAATCAGTTCCTATCTTGAAGTGAATGGCCATTATCCTGAAAGTATGGCCATTTTCGATGAAGCATGGGAGCTTTACATTATTTCCGAAAGCTAATCCTTCGTTCCTGCAGGCATTATGCCTCCTAAGGAATGGGGGGTTTTTTTCATTTTGCAGGAACATTCTTCCTTTCACGTATATCAAGCGCACAGGAGGAATCATAATCTTTACGCGGCTCCTCGCTCTGGGGAATTGTCGTATGGAGCCATATTGCTCCCGCAGCCAATCCCAGCATGGGGAGTTAACCCTTCCATCATCCCGTCTTGGAGTTGATTCTGCGCAGATCGTTTTAACCTTGTCTAGTATTCCGGCGATTTGCTTTAGAAGGTGTTGCGGCTGTATTTGCCGATGCTCCTCCCTATTGTCCGTGAGCCTTTTTATTGCATAAGATACAAAATCCTTGCGTCCGCTTCAGGTCTGAAAGCCATTCCCTCCATGTGTGCGTGGCGATTTTCAAGGTGATGCATATACTGTGGTAATCACTTTTCACGACAGATCATTGAGAGGATGGAGGACATGGAAAAGAGGAAGAAACCTAAATTTAACATCGGTGATACAGTCGTGATCACGATTTATGGGATAGTAGGAAAGGTGACAGATATCAAATATCTGGATGGCCTCCATGTCTATGAAATCAATTACAGCGAGGGGCTCTATATGGAAGCGAGCCTGCAGAAGCTTTCGGAGTATGATGGCAAGCTTCTTGAAAAAGAGCAGATTGATATTGAATATAAATATTTCTTTGGCGACCTTGTTCAAGTTAAGGGGTATGGAGCCGACTTATTTAAGATCGTTGGCTTTAGGACTGAAATATGGAGGTATAAGGAGGATGCCTGGGAAGATGTCATTTACGAACTTTCCAGGATCAAGGATGGTGAATGGCTCGAAGCGGGGGAGGAAGAGTTGACGCTTGTTGCCGATTCAGATAGCGCGGAAACCTTCATTCAAAAACTTGGTTTGCTATTTTCAGCCAATAAGGAAGTAAAGCCTGCAATCAATACGGAAAAAAAGCAATCGTCTTCTCGCGCAGGAGAAAAGGAAGGTTTGCGGAAACTACAACAAAAAAAGACGGCAATCGATCATCTCCTTGATCTCTATAATGATTACCGGATTTTATATAATTGGTTCCACGATGAAGAATATGCCCAGGTAATGAGGGTCATTATCAGGAAGCTTTCACTCCTGGTGAACAATGATGGTAAAAGCACTGTTTAGAGTATGCCCCCTATCTGTTTACTCGTGACAAGAATAACAGCGAACAAAAGAATCGTAAACAGGTTATCAGCCATATTTCTAAACGATCGAATTGTATTGAGGTCTCAAGCAATTCCTTCTACCCTGAAAACGCTCGGCAGTAGATGCAGCGTCTTTATCTTTCCCACTCCCCTTTCCTTCATTTTTTCTAGTCGATCCGGAATTTTCGCAGGCTTGGCATGAAACAGGCGATTGACACATAAGAATAAAAAAAGGGGGCGAATCTATGAAAGAGATTGAAGTCTTTATCGATACGGAAGAGATTGCTGAATTTTTCTTTCATGAATTGGTGAAAAGGGGATACGTTCCCACAGAAGAGGAACTTGAAGAAATGGCGGATATCACATTTGAATATTTGATTGAAAAATCGATCATTGATGAAGATCTTGAATGAGAAAGACTAAACCCAGGCGGGCCAGCAATCGGCCGGCCTTTTCGTTTGGTTCTGATTAGGAATATTTTTAACCTGGTGCTGTTGTTGGATGAATTGGAAAGCTTAATGAAGGACCACCATAACTTATCGTTCAAGCGTGAAAGGGATGAACTCCTCCTAGGAAGGCAGTGTCAAAGAGCCTGCCGGTCTGAGGGTTAACAGCGCGGATGCAACAAGAAATTCAGCATAGGCTCAGGATTCGATAAGACCTGAATATTTTTGAAACCGCAATCAGCCATAATCGTATATATATACATGAAAATAAAGGGAGGAAGAAAGGATGTCATTATTCAATAAGGTTTTTGCAAGCGTAGGGATTGGTGCAGCGAAAGTAGATACGATGCTCGAAAAGGAACATGTGATGCCTGGCGAAGAAATCCGGGGAATTGTCCAGGTCAGGGGGGGAAACGCTGCACAACAAATAGATGAAATTTACCTGGCGCTTCATACTACTTATATAAAAGAAACGAATGATAAAAAATACACTTCAACAGCCCAGATTGACCGGTTCAGGTTGACACAATCATTTTTGATCAAGGAAAACGAGCAAAAGCAATTTCCTTTTTCAATCAGGCTGCCGCTTGAAGTGCCGCTGTCTATGGGAAGGACGAAGGTCTGGGTATCCACTGGCCTGGATATTAAGAATGCCATCGACCCAACAGATAAAGACTACTTGACCGTTGTACCGAGCCGTTTGATGGCAGGGATATTTGATGCCGTCGATGAACTTGGTTTCCGTTTAAGGGAAGCGGAATGTGAACAGGCACCAAGGCACCTTCGCAGACACCTTCCTTTTATTCAGGAATTCGAATTTGTGCCTATTTCTGGTCCTTACCGCGGACGTCTTGATGAACTGGAGATTATTTTCTACCCAAACAGCCAGGATGAAGTGGAAATACTTATGCAGGTTGACCGCAGGGCAAGGGGGCTTGGCGGATTCCTTTCAGAGGCTATGGGTATGGATGAATCGTTTGTGAGGATGACTTTGCATGCCTCTGATATTCACGGAATGAAACAAAAAATCCAATCAGTGCTTGAACGTTATTGCTGAAAAATAACAGGGGATGATGCATTTTGCGTCATCCCCCTGTTATTATGCATTGTTCTTTCTTCCCGTTGCGGAAGATTCCTTTCCGTGCGCCTCCTGCTCAGCGATGATCGCTTCAGGCGGCAGATGGTTGTTTTTCTTTGGTGAATTTATGCGGTTGCGATGTTTTTTCCCCATTTTCAATCCTCCTTGAATAAAGTTCCATGATCGTGTAGCCAATCAGGATTTAACTCTTTTATCATTCATGCGTATATCATTCTACCCATAGACTTCCCTGAACGAAAATTGTCATGAATCTGAAGATTTTCCTGCGCAGCTATATTATGGTATAGTTTTGTAGTAATAACCCATTAGGATGGAGGATGTCAAATGAGTGTACATATTGGTGCTAAAGAAAATGAAATCGCTGAAACAGTATTGCTGCCAGGTGATCCTCTCAGGGCAAAATATATCGCGGAGACCTTTCTTGAAAATGCCCAGCTATATAATGAGGTACGGAACATGTTCGGCTATACAGGCACCTATAAAGGAAAGCGAATTTCGGTGCAGGGTACGGGAATGGGCGTTCCCTCCATTTCCATCTACATAAATGAACTGATGAGCAGCTATAATGTGCAAAACCTGATCAGGGTCGGCACTTGCGGAGCCATCCAGAAAGATGTAAAAGTACGTGACGTCATCCTGGCGATGAGTTCTTCAACAGATTCCCAGATGAACCGCCTGACTTTCGGCGGCGTGGATTATGCCCCAACTGCCAGCTTTGAACTTCTGTATAAGGCATATAACACTGGTCTGGAAAAAGGCTTGAACCTTAAAGTGGGAAATGTTTTCACCGCTGACCAATTTTACAACGACAATGCAGAGCTGGAAAAGTGGGCAGATTACCAAATTCTGGCTATAGAAATGGAAACAACAGCTTTATACACGCTTGCAGCTAAATACGATCGTAAGGCATTATCGATCCTTACCGTCAGCGACCATATTCTTACTGGTGAGGAAACAACTGCAGAGGAAAGGCAGACAACCTTCAATGACATGATTGAAGTGGCACTTGAGGCTGCGATTAAAGAATAAAGTTTTGAAACCCTAAACCCTTTCCACAGAGAAAGGGTTTTCTTTTAATAATTGGATTGAAGCTTCGAATGCAAATTAAGGCATTCGATATTTTTTCCTATAAATGATAAAATGGTTATTGCTCAAGAAAAGCTTAAGATTGGTGGAAAAAATGAAACGGTTTTTATTATTGTCTTTAACACCATTGGTGTTGGCTGGCTGTAAGCCTATCGACTCGTATTTAGAAAAGGTTCCCTATATTGGGGAAAAACTAATTGGACAAGATCAGGAAAATGATGGACAAGCTCCTGAGAAAAATGAAGCCGATGGCGAGGGAGAAAAATCCCCACAGCATCCTGCTGGAAAACCAGCATCTGAAGATGGGGAACTTGTGCTCGAAGCTTCCTATTTCAATGTCATCCAGCAGCAGGATGGCAGGAATGTCATCCAGAATCCGCAAAATATCCTGTCTCTTGTGAACAAAATATTTGGTCTTCCGGCCAATTACATCCCGAGTGACTTAGTCAGGCCGAATGTGCCCTTTTCGTTCGGCGAACAAAAGCTGGAAAAAAGCCTGATGAGAAAAGAGGCGGCAACCGCTCTTGAAAAAATGTTTGCCGAAGCTAAAAGCGCTGGAATTGACTTGGCTGCAGTTTCCGGTTACCGCTCCTACGGTCGGCAAAACACTCTATTTAATGCCGAAGTGAAACGGGTTGGCAAGGAAAGAGCCGTGGAAGCAGTGGCCTTTCCAGGCAGCAGTGAACACCAAACCGGATTGACGATGGATATTTCCAGCAGGTCAAACAACTTCAATCTAAACGAAGAGTTCGAAACGACGAAGGAAGGAATCTGGCTGAGGCACAATGCCCATAAATATGGGTTTATATTGAGATACCCAAAGGGAAAAGAAGACATAACAGGTTATATGTATGAACCTTGGCATTTCAGGTATGTAGGGGTAAAGGCCGCAACAGAAATTTATGAGAACGACTGGACACTGGAAGAATACTTTGAGAATGTGAAGAAAATTTAATGGATTAGGGCTTGGCACTTCGGATCGCCGGGCCTTTTTTATAATGATTGGAAATTTAATTGTCGATGCGAAATGTTTGCTACACTTTGTACCAGCCGCTAATCAACCTTTCAGTAAAAGGATTCCGCCAGCCTGATTCATTGTTGCAGAATGAGGGAGGATGTCGTTTCAGGATATGTGACATTTATCAATGCATTTATTAAATAAAGGTATAAACTAACAAAATAAACAACTTTTTGATTGAATAATATACTATACTGGGGTATAGTAATATTTATAAGGTGTCTTCCTCTTTTTTATGGAAAGACAGAAAAATTGCGATAAGGGCTCTGCCCGATTACCTGTGAGGTGAAAAATATTGAAGGAACAAATAAGCGTGGATATTACCGGAATGACCTGTGCATCGTGCTCCACAAGAATAGAGAAAGTCCTGAACAAAATGGATGGGGTTGAAGCAACTGTTAATCTGGCAATGGAAAATGCTTCGGTCAGCTATGACCCCGACAAAATCAATTCAGATGACATTTTCAATAAAATCAACGATCTCGGCTATGGAGTCAGGAACGAAAAAGTGGACCTTGATGTTTTCGGAATGACTTGTGCTGCGTGTTCAACAAGGATAGAGAAAGTACTCAATAAAATGGAGGGCATGATTTCAGCAACAGTCAACCTTGCAACGGAATCCGCGACTGTCGAATTCAACAGTGCCGTCCTGCCGATGGAAAAGATCATCGCAAAAATCCAGGATTTGGGCTATGACGCGAAGGAAAAGGCCCAGCGGGAAGCCAAGGCAAAGCAGAAGGAAGAAGAAATAAATGCCAAAAAACATTGCTCATTTCAATCCTGCTCTCCCTCCCGCTGCTTTATACAATGGTTGGCCACGCTCCGTGGGATACAGGGTTGCCAATGCCGCCTTTGCTGATGAATCCTTGGTTCCAGCTCGTGTTGGCTACACCTGTTCAGTTTTATATTGGCGGTCAATTCTATGTAGGTGCATACAAATCATTAAAGAACAAAAGCGCCAACATGGATGTACTAGTAGCCCTAGGTACTTCGGCTGCCTATTTCTATAGCCTTGCTGAAGCGATTAAAACGATCGGCGATCCAGGCTACCATCCTCATTTATATTTTGAAACGAGCGCTGTCCTGATTACATTGATTCTGGTTGGGAAACTGTTTGAAGCCCTTGCCAAAGGCCGCACCACAGAAGCGATTTCTAAATTGCTTAGCCTTCAGGCAAAAGAAGCAACTGTCATTCGTGACGGACAGGAAGTAAAAGTGCCAATCGAAGATGTTAAGGTTAACGATACGATTATTGTTAAGCCTGGAGAAAAAATCCCAGTCGATGGAAAAGTTATATCCGGCCAATCCGCTGTGGATGAAGCCATGATTACTGGAGAGTCCATCCCTGTTGAAAAAATTGCTGGGGACTCTGTGATTGGTGCAACGATCAACAAAAATGGAACTCTGACGATGACAGCTACGAAAGTTGGAAAAGATACCGCTCTTGCAGGAATTATCAAAGTCGTCGAAGACGCCCAGGGCAGCAAGGCACCAATCCAGCGGGTGGCAGATACGATTTCCGGTATTTTCGTGCCAATCGTTGTAGCGATTTCTGCCGTTACCTTCCTTGTATGGTATTTTGGAGTTGCACCTGGTGACTTTGCAGCTGCACTTGAAACAGCAATCGCTGTACTGGTCATTGCCTGCCCGTGCGCCCTTGGCCTGGCAACCCCAACCTCTATCATGGTCGGAACAGGTAAAGGGGCAGAAAACGGGATTTTGTTCAAGGGCGGGGAACATCTGGAGGCAACCCATAAAATCAATGCTATTGTCCTTGATAAAACGGGTACTATTACAAAAGGGAAGCCTAGCGTGACAGATTTCGAGGTTTTTGGCGATGAACGAAAGGTGCTCCAATACCTTGTTTCAGCAGAGAAAGCATCCGAACACCCTCTTGCCGAGGCGATAGTTGAATATGGCCAGTCAATAAACGTCGAAGTCCTGCACATGGATGAATTCGAGGCTATACCAGGACATGGCATCTCAGCTGTAATTGACGGTGACTCAGTGTTTGTCGGTACAAGGAAGCTGATGGCCAAAGAAGGCATTGAATACAAGAATCATGAACCAAGACTTGAAGAAATGGAAACCGAGGGAAAAACTGCGATGATGATCGCGATCAACCAGGAAGTCCAGGGAATCGTTGCAGTCGCAGATACTGTAAAAGAAACAGCGAAGGCAGCGATTGGAGAACTGAAGTCTCTGGGAATTGACGTGTATATGCTTACTGGGGATAATACCCGCACTGCCAAGGCGATTGCTATGCAGGTTGGTGTCGATCATGTAATAGCAGAAGTATTGCCAGAGGAGAAAGCAAACCATATCAAGGAACTTCAATTGCAAGGCAAGAAAGTAGCGATGGTTGGCGATGGAATCAATGACGCACCTGCGCTTGCACTTGCTGATATCGGGATAGCGATTGGCACGGGTACAGATGTGGCGATTGAAGCTGCTGACGTAACCATACTTGGCGGTGAGTTGACTCTCATTCCAAAGGCGATTACGCTTAGCAAAAAAACAATGCAGAATATCCGCCAAAATCTGTTCTGGGCGCTAGCCTATAATTCAGCAGGCATTCCTGTCGCGGCGATGGGACTGCTCGCACCATGGCTGGCCGGCGCTGCAATGGCTTTCAGTTCAGTTTCTGTCGTGACTAATTCCCTTCGTTTGAAGCGGATTAAGTTATAAATTTTATCAAAAGAGAGGAAGATTCTAAATGGAGAAAACAACTCTAAAAGTATCAGGTATGACTTGCGGACACTGTGAAAAGGCTGTGAAAAACGCCTTGTTGGGTGTCGATGGTGTAGCAAGCGTTGTTGTATCCCTTTCAGAAGGAACAGCAGAAGTAGAATATGATGCTTCAAAAGCGGAAGTAGGCAAAATGAAATCTGCTGTTGAAGATCAGGGCTATGATGTAGAATAAGATTGGAAAAGCAGCGGTGAAAATTGTCCCGCTGCTTTTTCTATGCAGGGATGGCCCCTCTGTTTTTCTGTTAATTTTACGGTAAAAATGTTATTCTATTCATTAGGGATTTTAGCTTGTTGTGAAAGTGGTGAATAGGGTTGGATCAAAAAGATATAAATGAAGGAAGTAAAGATGGGGCAAGGAACGAAGAAAAGACTGCTGAATCGGGAACGGATCCCAAAAACGGTTTTCTTCGGATCAAAAAGTTCCATTTCGCAATGCTCTTATTTTTCCTTGTGTTTTTAACTGCAGGGATTACGACCTTCGCTTTAGCCTTTGGCGAAGATAAGCCGGCTGTAAAGGTAATACGTGAACGGGAAGAATTCGCAAAACTGTATGATGCATATGATACGATCAAGAACGACTACTATGAAGATGTCGATCAAGAGAAACTCATTAATGGAGCCATTGATGGAATGCTCGAAGCACTTGATGACCCATATTCTGATTATATGAGCAAGGAAGACGCAAAGAGTTTCCACCAAAGCCTTTCATCCTCATTTGAAGGGATTGGAGCTGAGATACAGGAGCGCGATGGCCACATTGTCATTGTCACACCACTGAAGGGATCTCCTGCTGAAAAAGCGGGCCTAAAACCGGAGGACCGAATTATGTCCGTTGATGGGAAGAGCCTGCAAGGGAAGAGCAGTACAGAAGCAGTTGCTTTAATCCGGGGTAAAAAAGGGACTGATGTCAAGCTTTCTATCCTTAGGCATGGAGCGCAACAGCCAGTTGATATCACGATTACCAGGGACACAATCCCTATTGAAACGGTATATGGGGAAATGCTAGAGGATGGAATCGCAAAGGTCCAGATTACGAATTTCTCAGAAAAGACAGCTGCCGAGCTAGTCGATGTCCTGAATGACATGCAGGAAAAGGGAATGAAGGGCCTAATCCTGGATGTAAGGCAAAATCCTGGGGGGCTACTTGACCAGGCAGTCAAGATTTC
Source organism: Bacillus sp. REN3 (assembly GCF_017912555.1). Taxonomy (GTDB): domain Bacteria; phylum Bacillota; class Bacilli; order Bacillales; family Cytobacillaceae; genus Mesobacillus. The sequence continues at coordinate 87,837 of NZ_JAERSD010000006.1, forward strand.
AAGTCTGTTCGTTCCGGAAGGGAAAGTGCTTTTCAAGGTTGAAGATCGCCAAGGGAATGTGGAGGAATTTGCTTCAGAGAATAAAAACAACCACAATATTCCTCTAGTGGTTGTTATTGATAAAGGAAGCGCAAGTGCTTCAGAAATACTTGCCGGAGCAGTCAGTGAATCCGCGAATGTGCCGCTTGTCGGCGAAAAATCATTTGGAAAAGGAACGGTCCAAAGGGCAGAGGATTTCAGCGACGGCTCCAACATGAAATTCACCACTGAAAAGTGGTTAACGCCGGAAGGGAACTGGATCCATAAGAAAGGAATCAAACCTGATTACGAGGTGTCCCTTCCTGATTATGCTTCTTTGCCATTCATCGACCCCGAAAACGAACTGAAGGTATCTTCAGCTTCCGAACAAGTCAAGGCTGCGCAAAAAATGCTGAAGGCATTGGGATACAATCCAGGCAGGGAAGATGGGTATTATGATGAAAAAACAAAAGAAGCTGTAAAGGCATTCCAGCAGGATAAGAAGCTTGAAGGGACCGGTACTCTCAAGGGTTCTTCCACAATTGAACTGATGAACGCACTTCGAGAAAAGATTGAGAAAGACGATCCGCAAATTCAGAAAGCAATCGAAGTTTTGAAAAAGGAAATAAAATGATTTTTGTGAATCTCCAGTTCCTGCTGGAGATTTTCACTATTTGATTTTAAAAAAGGCAGGCGGGAGAAAAATGAAAAAAGCGGAAGTCGTTATTTTATCAGGTTTCCTCGGGACGGGGAAAACGACATTGTTGAAACGGATTCTGCTGGATGAAAAGGAGAAGGGACGGTCAGTTGCAGTTTTAATGAATGAACTTGGCGATGTCTCGATTGATTCGGATGCCGTCGAATCTGACGTGCCATTAAAGGAGCTTCTTGGCGGATGTATATGCTGCACGATCCAGGATAAACTTGAATCACAGCTGCAAGGTCTGCTTTTGGAACATAGACTTGACGTGATCTATATTGAAACGACTGGAGCAGCACATCCAGTCGAGGTCCTGGATGCCGTGCTATCCCCTTTGTTCGCGGACAAGCTGGGTATAAAGGGAATTATCACGACTGTCGATGGAACACTATGGCTCAACAGACAAACATTCAATCCTCAGATACACCAGTTGCTTCTTGAACAGGTTAAGCATGCAGACATTATTCTCATCAACAAATCCGACATGCTAAAAGATGCTGAACAGGCAAGAGTAACGATGGAAATCCAGTCGCTGAATCCTAATGGAAAAAGCATATTGACCACCTTTTCCAAGATGCCGCTGAGCCTTCTCGATTCTGTCGATGGCGGAAAAAAGAAGGCAAATGTACATACCCATGTTCACTCGGATCTGAGGCTGGACACTTTTTTATATCGTTTTAAGAGCCAGATTGAACAGGCACGGTTCGAGGAGTTTCTAAGGGGGCTTCCAGATTCGATATACAGGATAAAAGGCTATGTATGGTTCAGTCATTCCCAATATCCAGATTTATTCCAGTATTCATATGGAACACCTCTATTTCTGAAGGAGTATATGAAGATGCCAATGAACCTTGTGTTCATTGGCCAGGTTTCAGACTGGTCTGTTATCGAATCCCAACTGTGTCAGATGGAAAGATAGTCCTTGTTTCAATTTACTCACTGAGGGTAAAATGAACTATCACGATTGAAAGGGTGGATTCGATGCCGTGGACTAAAGACGATTATCCGGATTCAATGAAGAACCTTGATCCGGATGTACGGGAAAAAGCTATTGAAATTGCGAATGCCCTTGTCACCGATGAACACTACGAAGATGGAAAAGCCATTCCAATCGCGATTGACAAGGCAAAGGAATATGTCGCCAATCATAAAGATGAATGAAAAAGCCCAGATCTGGGCTTTTTTTATTCTATTTTGCCGTTTTTATAATATTGCCGGTTGTTCTCCTCTCCTGGCTCCCTAGTGTCAGAAGGAGGTGAGAGACATTGACCGGCAGCGCGTTTGAGAGCTTATTTTTCTGTCCCGCTGCCCCCGCTGAAGTTCCGCTCGTTCCGTTCCATTCAACTCTTCCCACTTTTAGATATCTTGGCTAAAACAACAATCTTTTTGAAAAGAGCCTTTAACACTGAATAGGGATAAACCAATTCGCAAAAACTTTGATAAGCGAAATCATAAAAAAGGTTGAATGATATGAAACCACTTAAAATCCTGATTGTGATACTCCTGTTGCAGAATATGTATGTTTGCAGCACTGAAGCGAAAAAGAATGTAAGGAATAAGCAAATCCTGATGCCTGAATGGAAAGAGGTCGATGATTTCCTTCCCAGGTACAGCAAATTCACTGTCATGGACTTAGAAACAGGATTAAAGTTTCATGTCCAGCGCAGGGCCGGGAGCAATCATGCCGATGTCCAGCCACTGACAGGCAAAGACACGGCAATTATGAAAAAAATATATAATGGCAAATGGAGCTGGAAACGAAGGGCAATCATCGTCCAGTCCAAGGGGAAAAAAATCGCTGCTTCTATGCATGGAATGCCGCATGGCGGAGGAGCATTGAAGAACAATTTCCCTGGTCATTTTTGTATTCATTTTTACGGCAGTACGACCCACAGGACTAATTTCATGGATTTATCCCATAAGCTGATGATTTTGAAAGCTGCGGGGAAACTGGAACTCTATATTGAAGAAACCAATCCTTATGAACTGGTGAATGCATATGTTGCAGGGATTAAACAACAGGATTCGATCATTGTCTCTTTAATTTCACATCAGCAGCTTGACTGGGACACAATTCTGCCTGCAATCGAAAATATTAACATTAAGAGGATGGAAATCCTTCCCTATGAGGATCTCACAGATGAACTGACCTTGACAGTTCCTGTAGAATTGAACTGGCAAATCAAAAGAACGGGAAGCAGCTCCTACTCAGGATTGGTCAGGCTTGTGAGGTTCACGCCGTATGAACAATGGAAAGTAGATTCAGTTCGTTTGTTTGAGGAAAATGGAATCGCGGCTGGCAAATAAAAGAAGCTTGAGTATGGGCTCAAGCTTCTTTTTCTATCGCCATAATGTACGAACGGAAAATGCCTTGCCACAGGCACCATCTACTAATCCGGTAACCAGGGGTTCTGCATTTTTCACGTTCGTCTACATCTCGCCAAACTTGGCAAAAGTTCTTTCATCTTCAATCAGTCCGCAAGCTGCACACTGTATTTTGTATTCGGGACCATTATATGGTATATGGAAAGGCTCAAGATCATCATTTGAATATTGTTCAATGATCTCACCTGATTGCGGATTCAATTTGACAGGCTGTGCAATTTGGCTGATCAAATTGAAGCGGGTCCGGTTTGTCTTGCAGTTTGGGCAGCGATATGGAGTACTCATAGTCAATCCCCTTTCAATATGGTTTGCCGTTATTTTTTGCAAAATAAAGCAGATTTATGTATATACTAGAGAAGGATTTATGCGCTATCACTTGCTGGAGGAATGAAAATGGAAACACGGAATTACTCATACTTGCTTGAAAGATACATGGGAATCTGGAATAACCGGAGAATGGATGCTGGAGATCGACCCTGGGAAATACTGGAGGAAACAATCAAAAGGGAATTGAAGGATGAAAATACACACCCACGGGCTAGAAGGACACTTCCGGAAAAGTTCTTATTGTCTACAAAGAGGATTATGGACTCTGATTTAACCCCTAAAGACAAATTGCAGCTGATTCAACTGCATATTGAATTAATCGAAAGAATCAACAAGGAGAATGGGTAAGGAATTATAGACAACCATTTTTTAGGCGAAAAAAATGTAAAAAATATGCGATTCCCACTTGCGTTTATACCCCTATTGGTATATTATAAATATTGTAAGTTCACAATCAATAAGATTATCTAAGAGGTGAAGACATAATTGCTTACTGGTTTTATCATCATACTCTTTTTGGTTACATTGTATTTTAACCGGTATGTTCCAGTCCGGAATGTCCCTGCTGTTGCAACAAAGCATGAAGATGCCATTTTGGTCGACCTTAGGGATTACCAGGATTCCGCAAAAGATCCGGTTCAAGGCGCAATCAATATCCCTTGCGGATATTTAAAAAGATATAAACAAGAAATTCCTGATCAGCAGATTGTGATCATCGCCTCGAATGAGGTTGAGAAGAATTTCGGTGCAAGGCTTCTTAAAAGGTATGGCTTCAATGTGAAAGGATATACGATAGCTGGCCCATCACAATAGGAGGTGGCAAGATGGAGTACAACAAGGAAGTATTGAACCGCTTAAAAAGGATTGAAGGACAAGTCAGGGGAAGCATCCGTTTAATCGAGGAGCAGCAAGAATGCAAATCAGTCGTAACACAACTGTCAGCGATCCGTTCTGCTGTAGACAGGACAATCGCCGTGATTGTCAGCAAAAACCTTGAACAATGCCTGATTAATGATTTACAGGAAGGAAGGGAAACATCTCAGGCGGTCAATGAAGCAGTAGAACTCCTTGTTAAGAGCAGGAAGTAATCGTTTCTGTTCTTGACAAGGAAAATTTATGACGATTATAATACCCGTGTGGGTATTTGGGATTGATAATAGAAAGAGGTGCAGAAAATGGATGTAATTTTGAATGTATTGATTGTTGGCTTGGCTGCCGCATTTTTGTGGTCGAGACTATCTCCAACTAAAGGAGTTAACAATATTACAACAGTCGAATTAAGAGAAATGATGAAGTTGAAGAAAGCGGGAAACCAGTTCATCGATGTCAGGACTCCGGGTGAGTTCAAAGGTAACCATATCAGAGGGTTCAAGAATATTCCGTTGCAGCAGCTTGGCAGGCGGATTGGCGAGTTATCAAAGGACAAGGAAGTCATTGTCATTTGCCAGAGTGGCATGAGAAGCAGCCGGGCAAGCAAACTCCTGAAAAAAGCAGGTTTTCAAAAAATAACAAATGTTAAGGGCGGCATGAGCGCCTGGTAATTAATAGGAGGAAATGAAAATGCGTGAAATGACACCAGAAGAAGTACAGAATGGATTAGCCAAAAATGAATTCGAAGTAATCGATGTGCGTGAAGCGAATGAAGTTGCTCAAGGAAAAATTCCAGGTGCTATCCATATCCCGCTTGGCCTTCTCGAGTTCAAGATGAATGAACTGGATAAAAACAAAACCTATATCATGGTTTGTCGTTCAGGTGCCCGCAGTTCTAGGGCGGTTCAGTTTTTAGAGTACTATGGTTACAATGCCATTAATATGCAGGGTGGCATGATGTTCTGGCAAGGCCCTATAGAATAAGGATAAAAATAGAGATAGCAAATGCTGTCTCTGTTTTTTGTTTTATAGTTGCTGTACATCAAGAATTGTAGGTAAAATGGAAGAAACGGAATGAAATCCCGATTATATCGAATAAGGAGGAAATCTGTTGTCTGCCAACAGCCGGATAGAGTTGGAACTTGTTGAGGATCACTTATCAATTGAAACTGTCTTTGTGCTCCTTGCCAAAGGGTCTTGGGTTGATGAAAATGATTATGGATGCATCAAATCGGCCACGTCCATAGAGTTCTCAGAGGGATTCCAGGAATCTGTCTTCAAGCTGTCCATAGGGAATGGAAAGCTTGTGATAGATTCTGACAGCCCATGGGAAATGGAGCTACTAGTTGGGGAATTGAAAGAAATAGCAATTAAATCCAGGAACATAGAGACAATAACGAATACATAAATCCACGCTTGCCGATCTGCCTGGCAAGTTTTTGTGTTTTATAACAAATTGTTGAATTATTCCTGATTTCCTCTTGTTCCCGCTGTCTGGCAAGCCATTAAGGGTTCCTTTGTCAATTTTATAGCCATCTCGTCAGATTCCATTTAAGCCGGTGTTGCAGATGATTCCCCACGATTATATTCTGATTGGTACAGTTTGATTTCACTAAAATATCACAAATTAACGCTATAATTATGTGAGATACTATTGTAAGAAAAAGGAGTAAGGTATGAAATATGCATATGTGATGGCCGTTTCAGCTGTTTTGATGCTCATTTCCGCTTGTAGTTCCGAGTCATTTGAACCGCTGCCGAAAGAAACTTCCATCATTTCAACTGTAAACATAAAAGATATGACCATTTCCTTTTATGATTTTGATAATGGCGAGAAGCTCAGTGACTGGAACATTGGGCACCCGTATATTGGCGGTATTATCATGCCGGATAAGGAGACGTTCCTTCTTTACGGGAAGACGATGGAGACAGTGGACCTGTATTCATTGAGCAAAGGAAAAAAGATCGCTTCATGGGAAACTGGGAAAGGAATCGTAAACGGGATACTTGTCAATGAAGGGAAAGAGATTGCCTTTGCTGATCAAACCAGACACAGCGTCCGCTTTTTCAGGATGGATGGAAAAGAGGCAGATGAAATCAAAATTGGGAAAAATCCTTTGAGTTTATTGGATGATGGTGAAGGCAGGCTGTATGTGATGAGCTATAACCATGAAGATTTAAGGATCATCGACCTGAAAGACAAAAAAGAGGTGCGGGGTTTCACTATCCATCCAGCAGCTGCAGGCGCAATATTGAACAGGGAAAATAACGAGCTTTGGATAGGTGGCCATGGAGAAGGAACCATAGCAGAAGAAAAAATCCATATATATGATCTTTCAAGCGGGAAACTCAAAAATGAAATTTCGGCTCCTGTCATGCCGGTCAACTTTGAACGGGGCGAGGAGGAAATCTTTGTCCTCAGCCATGGTTCCAGCACACTTTATAAACTGGGGTTGAATGGTGAAAAAAAGGGATCGATGAAAGTTGGCGCCAATCCTTTTGAAATTCAAATGTTCAACGGCAAATTAATCATTGCAGGCTACGACAGCAATGATCTTTATATCATTGATCCAGATACTTTGAAAATCGAAAATAAAGTGAAAGTCGGAAAAGGGCCATTCCAAATCGTTCCAAGGGAGAGGTAAAGATGAATCCCATCCATGTTTTAATTATCGATGATGAAGAAGATATGCGCAATCTTGTCCAGATGTACCTGGAGAATTCAGGCTTCAAATGTACACATGCAGCAAGTGGCACGGATGCGTACGAGAAATTGAAGGAGCATGTTTTCGACCTGGTGATTCTCGATATTATGATGCCTTATGAAGATGGATTTGCAGTATGCGCGAAAATCAGGTCTTTTTCCCAAGTCCCAATCATCTTTCTGTCCGCAAAAGGAGAGGAATGGGATAAGGTGCGGGGACTGCAGCTTGGCGGTGATGATTACATAGTCAAGCCATTCAGTCCAGGTGAGCTGGTTGCAAGGATCCATGCAGTACTAAGAAGGACTTCGCATATGAAGAACGATGAAGAAACAATTGAAATTGGAAAGATTGTAATAGACAAGAAGGGAAGGAAAGTCAGTGTTGAAGGAAATAGCGTACCATTGACACTGAAAGAGTTCGAGCTGCTCGTTTTTCTCGTAGAACATCAGGGACAGGCATTAAGCAGGGAGCAACTGCTTGAGTATGTCTGGGGCATGGATTACCATGGCAGCTTGAGAACGGTGGATACCCATATAAAGACGTTGCGCATGAAAATGGGAGCTGGCGATTATATTCAGACAATCTGGGGAGTCGGATATAAGTTTGAGGTGCTGGCAACATGACTTCCTTTTCTGACAGCCTGTTCAAAAAGCTGTGGCTGACTGTTACAGCAACGATGGTAGTCACTATCTTGTATTCCTTCCTGTTGTCCTATATCTTTTATGAAAAACTTTATGTTGAAATTATTGAAAAATCATTAATAGAAGAAGGTACCAGGCTGGCAAGCGATTACTCAGGAGGGCCATTGACCGACGAACTTAAACAGAGGATTGAGTGGTATAATGAAAAATCAGAGTCTGAAGTGTTCCTTGTCAGCAACCCGAAGGAATTGAGCGCGTGCCTCCCTTACGCAATCGATCACGAAACCTTGATCGGCACAAAGGATCGTGAACAGTTGCTTAAGGGTGACCCCGTCATGAAAGCTGGTTTTGAAGAGCGATTCGACCGGAACATACTTGCTGTCGCGATTCCCCTCTTGGATGAAAGCAGGCTTGAAGGGATTATTTATCTCTATGTTCCTCTCGCCAAAATTTCAGAATTGACTACTGATTTCTCCTTCCTATGGCTCGCAGGTGGAATCATCTTCATCATTTTTGCGGCTTTCCTTGGCTTCAAGATGCTGCATCGTCTTACAATGCCGCTTGCCTTGATGAAGGAGGCAGCAGATAAAGTTTCAACCGGGGATTATTCAACCCGTGTAGAAATTCAGTCAAATGATGAAATTGGCCAACTCGCCTCTGCCTTCAACCATATGTCCGAGTCCATCCAAAAAGAGGACGAGAAAAAGCGAGAGTTCCTTGCGGATGTTTCTCATGAATTAAGGACTCCTATTAGTTATATCAAAGGGTATAGCGAGGCACTCGAATCCGGGATGGTCAAAGAAACGGACGAGCAGGAAAAATATCTGAAGCTAATCAGCAGGGAAGCGGGCAGGATGGTTAAAATTGTTACAGACCTGCTTGATTTATCCCGTTTCGATGCAGACGAATTCAGCCTGGTCAAAAGTCCATTCCCGCTCGCGCAATTGATCGAAGATTTCATCCAGAAATATGGTCCTGCTATGCAGGAAAAAGGAATTGCACTTAATTTGGAACTTGACCCCGATATCATCATCAATGCGGATGAGGGCAGGCTGGAACAAATATTCCAGAACCTCATAGACAATGGGATACGATACACAAAAAAAGGGGGATCCATTTCGATTAGGCTGGCCAAACATCCGTACGGGGCGCTGATAGAAATAGAAGATACCGGCATCGGAATTCCTGAAGAAGATATAGAGAAAATCACCAATCGATTCTATAGGGTCAACAAAGCGCGGTCACGAGCTGATGGAGGAACAGGGTTGGGGCTTGCCATAGTCGATAAACTGGTCAAACTCCATGATGGCAAGATGGATATTGAGAGTATCGTGGGAAAGGGAACAATCGTGAAGATTTATTTTCCTGCAGTGAAGATATAGGAAGGGATAGGCTTCAATTTTTGGAATAATGCTTAGGATCCGCGCAAAAAAATTCTAAAGCAATAGGGGCAAGCAGCTTTATCCCGAATGGGCTGAAGCCTGTGCTCCAACAGGATAGCACTGAAGAAATCTTGTAAGGGAGTTAAACAATGAAGAAAATAACAGGAATGATGTTCATGCTTTTGGGTCTAGTTTTAACAGCATGTTCTCAGCCAGAACTTGAGGAAGAAGAGCCGCAATTTCTTGATGTGAATCTGACAATCACGCCCGAGAAAGCTGAAGTCAATGAAGAGGTCACTTTTGAAGCAAAAGTCACCTATGGAGAAGAGAAAGTAAATGATGCTGATGAAGTCAAGTTTGAAATTTGGCGGGCAAATGAAGAAAATCATGAAACAACTGTTGTTGAAAAAGGTGTTAATGGGATTTATAAGTTGAATAAAACGTTCAATGAAGAAGGTACTTACTATGTCATTTCCCATGTCACAGCTAGAAGTATGCATAATATGCCGAAAAAGGAATTTATCATCGGGAAACCAAGTGAACCCGAATCAGATCCCAACTCCAGCGAAAATATGGAGCAAGATGCGGAAGAAGAGCATAACGATCATTGAACTATTAAAGGCGGCTAAATAAGCCGCTCTTTTATAAAAATTCTTAATTTTTGTAATGGTTACGTAAAGATTGTAATATTGATCGGGTAATAAAAAAGTTGTCAATAGTCTTTTTTTGCCCGTTTATGGAAGTACTGGTTCAACCCTTAACCTTAAGGAGAAATTTTCTATCTTGTTAGGGAACATGTTACAAAATACCCAAACCATTGAGGAATCTAGCAATCCATTGATTTAATAGACCGATTTACCTAAACGGCGGCTCCTTGAGAGGAGTATTTCCATAACCATCCTTAAATATTACAAAAATCCCGTGCTATGATTATTGTGCAAGAATAAAACACAATAATATCGTTACGGGAGGAATTAAGGTATGAAGAAAAAAATGTTTCTTTCAGTGGCCGCTGCTGCAGCGATCTTAGCGGCAAACCCTGGACTGGATAAAGCTGATGCATCCGCGAATTGCGATACGTCTGTCCAGCCAAAAGTGTATTACCAAAGTGGAAACTTCAGCCATGACCAAATAAATGCTATATTTCAAAAGTTCTTGAATAATAGACCGATAGAGTTCAAGCAATTCAACAAACAGCCTGTCCAAAAACAAGTGCAGCAGCCTGCAAAAGCACCTCAGCTTCAAAAGCAAGCTCCTGAAAAGGCACAGGCACCTGCTTCAGCTCCAGCAAAAGCACCAGCAACAGAACAGCAGTCAACAAAAACTACTGCCCCCGCTTCTTCTGCCTTGAGTGCATATGAGCAAAAAGTAGTTGAACTTACGAACCAGGAACGTGCTAAATATGGTTTGAAAGCACTCGCAATCGACAATGAGCTAAGCAAAGTCGCAAGAGAGAAGTCACGTGATATGCAAAGCAAGGGTTATTTCAGCCATACCAGTCCAACATATGGTTCACCATTTGATATGATGAAGAAGTTTGGCATCACATACCGCTCTGCCGGTGAAAATATTGCCATGGGGCAGCGTTCACCAGAAGAAGTTGTGAAGGCATGGATGAATAGTGATGGCCACCGCAAGAATATCCTCAGCTCTAACTTCACACATATTGGTGTAGGACATGTTGCGAATGGAAACTACTGGACACAAATGTTCATTGGAAAATAAGAGAATATCATGAATGAAGAACAGCCATTTCCACTGGCTGTTCTTCGTGTTTATAGAATGTTTTCCGACAGGAACTTCATTTAGGATAAATCAATTTCAGAAAATTGCATGTCGACAATTTTTGGAAGTCTTAACTCAAGGACTCCGTCCCGGTGTGAGGCCGATGCCCCTTTTCTTTTGACAGTCGCGGGCAGGATGAAGGTGTGCTTATCGGAATGTTCAGGAATGTGTTCGATGATGACTTGATTTGAAGTATAGAAAAGCTTCATCTCCTTTAACCAATGCTCCTCTCGCAGGGCGAGCCTGAGAAAAACGAAATCATGGGTTTCGAATATCTCAGGGTTAATCCCACTTGCGGGTTCAGCCGGGGGACTTGTTTTTTGTTCCATTTCCTTCAACCATTCCTCCGGTTTGATCATGCCTCTCATATTTGAATCAAACATTTTTCCGACCATTTGTTGTACATATTTTTCTATTTCATCTGGTTTCATTTCTAGAAACTTTTTATGCAGGTTTTGGTTAAAAGGAAGTAAATTCCAAGGAAACATCACTATCCCCACCTTTCCAACGATCCGGCTTCGATATGTTATCATATGCTCCGGTGCACCCATTTGTTAAGGAATCAAAAGTACGGGTCTCCAATTTCGCAGATTTAGTTAAAAGTTGCAAAATACTCGTGTTCTTCTTAGTATAAATGGTAAGTATGAACGATAAATTTAAAACAAGGGGTTCAGGTTGTGAAAAATAAAACCGCTTTAATCACCGGGGGAGCGACCGGTTTAGGAAGACGGACGGCCAGGCAGCTCGCGGCAGAAGGCATCAATTTGGTCATTAATTACCGAAACAGCCAACAGGATGCTGAAGCACTGGCTAAGGAGTTAACTGCGCGTTATGGTACAAAAAATATTTGCATAAGAGCTGATATCACGATTTACGAAGAGTGCGAGGCGCTTGTCGCCAGGGCTCTCGCGGAATGCATGCGCATTGATATTGTTGTCCATAATGCAGGTCCATATATATCAGAGCGAAAGAAAATGACTGATTATACGATCAGTGAGTGGCAGTATTTAATCAATGGCAATCTTAATGCCGTGTTCTATATCTCAAATTTGCTGATTCCGCATATGCGAAAACGGAAATGGGGCAGAATCATTACTGTTGGGTTTGACCGTGTCGAATCGGCTCCTGGCTGGATTTTCCGATCCGCTTTCGCGGCGGCAAAATCAGGACTTGCCTCTCTTACAAAAACAATTGCCCTTGAGGAAGCAGAAAACGGGATAACTGCCAATATGGTTTGTCCGGGGGATATTGTTGGTGAATGGAAGGAAAAGGAAATCATTGCCTCCCTTGAGGAACGCGACGAGTCCGTTCCAGTTGGCAGACCAGGTACAGGAGAAGATATATCAAGGGTCATCAGCTTTCTTGCTGCTGAAAACTCCAGCTTCATTACCGGAGGTATCTTTCCGATTACAGGTGGGAAAGATGTCCTTGGTAAAGTATACCGCGAAAAATAAAATGCCAGGAGTTATTCCTGGCATTTTCCATTGGAATAGTATTTTTCCTCCTGCAAAGGCATATAAATTTACAATCAAAAAGGAGAAAGGAGTATCCCAATGGCATACAAGGGATCGAAGGGCTGGTATATCAATGAATTGAAGAAGGCAGGCATCACAAAACACCCCGTTGGGAAAAGGAAGCTTGAGTTATACAAAACTTATATCATCCGCAAAATTTATTATGATCACATAATCAATAGAACATAATAATTTTATGTAAACTGATGCTTTGGAGTTTCCAAAGCATTTTTGTACATTAAGAAAGATTGACTGCAGGAAGAAGATCCGGCGGAACCACAATCTGCGTAGGAGGACAAGGGCCTGCATCCGACTAAATAAGAAAGGCAGCTACAATCTGTTGCGGCTGTGTACCTGCAATGGCCTTTAGGTTCGCTGACCAGAAGCCCTTTAATGTAAGATAAGGCTGCAGCTATACTGACGCTTGCAATGAAACAATAGCCAGTCTTAAGTTATAAATAGAGAATAAAAAGGGGTAATTGGGGAATGCTATGAGAACGAAAAGTTCAGATAGTTGCGACATTATTTGAACATATGCAAGGATTATAATCTACTTCGTCCGGATATATTATTTTTTCAAGGGGTGATAAGAATGAACAAGGGGTTTAATTTGAAAAGGATTAATCCTAACCAGACACAGATTTTCTTTGATGATGGCAGATTTGAAACAGTTACGGATACAGAGCTTGAGGCATTTTTATCAGAAGCCTCTTTAGCTGACCATGAGGAGACTCAGTCGCAGGACCCTATGAATTAGAGAAAACGCCCCCGTGTGGAGGGCGTTTTGGCTGTGTTACGCTTCGAGCAATTCGACGGTTTCTTCCTCTGCAGGTACTGTCCGTTTCAAGTATAAAGTATAATGGTCTTTCGTTATTTCATAAAGGTCATAAATGTCTTCCTGGGCATTCAACTGTTGATAGATAGCCAGCCGTGTTTCATTTGCATTCACAGCATATGGGAGCTTTTCAGCGGCTTTTAAGGAACGTATATTCACTTTCCTGATCCTCATGAAAATTGTCTCAATACCCAAATCATAAAAAAGCTCCTGGAAGAAAGCGTCTTTAGCAAGATTGTTATAACCCTTTCCATGGAATGGTTTGCCGAGCCAGGTCCCAAGGAAGCCAGATCCGTCCTGAATATCAAATAAATTGATGGTCCCGATCGGATTTCCCCAATCATCAAGGATAGTACGGGAAATCAGTTCTCCCCGTTCTTCTGCTTCTATTGTCTGTTTCGTGATAAAAACAAATTCATCGTATGAATTCGCCTTTTGGCGCACAAAAGGGAAGACTTCCGGATGCGCCATCAGCTCAAACAAAGCATGGCAATCATGCAGATCGCGTTTTTTGAGCATTTGTATCCCTCCTGCAGGGCAGTCTTGCCACGTGCACTTGATTGCTGCACGGTCCACCCTCGAAATTTTTTGTAAGTTGCTAAAAAATTTCGGGGTGGGAATCGAACCCACTAGAACCAGGATACTGGTGGCGCACCATTTGCCTTCCCTAATCACTTGCAATTATGAAGTTTTGTGTATGTTTCCCTTCGTATCATACTAAAAAAAATTTAAAAAGAAAATAGGTTTTTGACCATTTTTTTCTGCGTTTTTTTGGCAAATTTCTACATGAAATAAGTCACTGGTACTATGCCCAATAGACAAATTCCCCTTCAATCATCGTCCATCTCGGTTTCGCATTGAAATGGAAGGGATGATGGCTCCAAAGGACAAGATCGGCGTCTTTTCCTGGTTCGATGCTGCCCAAGCGGTCATCAACTCGAAGGTTCCGGGCAGGGAGGATGGTTATGCCCTCTATGGCCTTTTGTTCATCCAGACCTTCACGAACAGCAATCGCCGCACAAACATTCAAATATTGAATAGGGATATAAGGATGATCCGTAGTAATGGATACTTCTACACCCTGTTTAGACAGCTCCTGATAAGTTTTCCAGCTTTTGTTTTTCAATTCTATTTTTGAACGGCGGGTAAGCGTCGGACCGACTGATACCTTCAAACCAAGACCTGCCAATTCTTCAGCAATGAGATGTCCTTCAGTACAATGCTCAATCCTAAGGTCCAGATTGAATTCTTCCGCAAGCCTTATGGCTGAAATGATGTCATCTGCCCTATGGGCATGGACCCTTACGGGGATTTCTCTATTTATCGCCTGTACGAACGGCAAGGTTCTGAGGGAAAAGGGAGCGGGTGCTTCCATTGCCCCATAGAATGCCTCCCTTAACATGCCCATAATTCCCATCCTCGTGATTGAATCTTTATTTCCGGTACTATGGATGCGTTTTGGGTTCTCGCCCAAGGCGATTTTAAGACCTGCAGTTTCTTGTATGACCATCTTTTTTATGTTTTTTCCAGCCGTTTTAATGACTGAAGTAGTTCCGCCTATGACATTGGCGCTACCGGGCATGACATGGACCGTAGTAATCCCGTATTTGATGGCATCTAAAAAAGCGGGGTCAAGCGGGTAGACTCCATCGATGGCCCTGACATGGGGACTCATTGGTTCTATTGTTTCATTTGCATCGTTCCCTGCCCAACCAGTGCCTTCATCATAGAGCCCAAGGTGCGTATGGACGTCAATGAAGCCGGGAAGCAAATATCCGAGAGAGCAGTCTATGATCTTCACACCATCTTCAACAGTCAGTCGATCACTGACCTTCACAATTTTTCCGTTGTCGATCAGAATATCTCCATTCGATTTAGGCTTGGATGTGATTGGCATTACAACGGCATTTTTCAATAAAAGTTTACTCATGATTTTGATCAGTCCTCGATTTAATGTCGTTTTATTGTTAGCCAGAATACAAGTTTTCTTATGATTCCTTGGATTTTTGAAAGCTAGGTGAAGATTATGAAACTTTGAGACCTGAAATTCGTACATAATAATAAGATTCTTTAAGGGGGGCATAGATATGCCAAATCAAGATGAAAGGCTACTGGCTACAGCGATTTATTTGATCAGTTTTTTTACAGCTTTTTTAGGACCGCTGATTATTTGGCTGTTGAAGAAAGACGAATCAAGCTACATTGATTATCATGGACGGGAGTATATGAACTTCTTCATTTCTTACACGGTCTATGCGATTGTCAGCGGTATTCTCGTGATTCTGCTTGTTGGGGTCTTGCTTCTATGGATCCTGGGGATCATGGGAGTTGTATTTACAGTAATTGGCGCTATTAAAGCATATGAGGGAAAGGAATACAGAATCCCGTTTATTTTTAGGCTTCTATAAGATTAGGTGTCCCGGCAAATTTATTTGCCGGTTTTTTTTTGAACGTTTTGCCGATACAGACGTCTAATGGATGATCAAAAGTTTTGGAGGGAAACGCTATGGAAGCATTGGAAACTGTTAACTGGGCCTTAGTCGCGCCTATTCTTGCCTTACAGGCAATTTTAGTCATTGTCGCATTCGTTGATTTGATCAGGATTGAAAATACAAAAGGGCCTAAGTGGTTATGGGTGTTGATCATTTTATTCATAAATTTGATTGGGCCGATCCTTTATTTTGTTCTTGGAAGGAGGAATGATTGATGGCGCTCGTCCATGTAGAAAACCTTGAAAAAAGGTTTCAAAATAAACTGGTAATAAAAGGAGTAAGCTTCGAACTTGAAGCTGGAAAGTGCGTTGCTTTAATCGGCGCTAATGGAGCAGGCAAAACAACCATACTTAAAATGTTATCAGGATTATTGAACCCGTCCGGAGGAAGGATTTTTTTTGATAAAGAAAAAAAGGGGGATGACATCAGAAAGAACATAGGATACCTTCCACAACACCCAGTGTTCTTTGACTGGATGACAGGCGGTGAGTTTTTAGTCTATTCAGGAAAGCTAGCGGGGCTTGGAACAGCATTTGCAAAGGAAAGAGCCGATGAACTGCTGGAACTGGTTGGTATCAAAGAAGCAGAGAACAGAAGGATAGGGAAGTACTCAGGAGGCATGAAGCAAAGGCTGGGCATAGCACAAGCCATCATCCATGAACCGAAATTGATCATGCTTGATGAGCCTGTTTCTGCCCTGGATCCTTTTGGAAGAAGAGAGGTGTTAGGATTGCTGGAGAAACTGAAGCAGAATGCCACTGTATTGTTTTCCACCCACATTCTTAATGATGCGGAAGAAATAAGTGAACAGATTTTATTCCTCCATGATGGTGAAATCATTGAGGCAGGAACGATGGAAGAGTTCGGAGAGAAATATTTTCAATCCAGAATCGACCTTGCCTTCCGAGGAAATGCTGAAGGGTTCCTGCGTGATTTAAGGGACAATCCCTCAATCCTTGAAATCCAGGCGTCAGGCAGCAAAGCGACAATCACCGCAGCAGACCTGGATGCTGTGAAGAAGTCAGTACTATATAAAGCGGCAATCGAAAATTGGCCGCTATCCAAATATGAAATCAGTTCTGTCACCCTGGAAGATGTTTTTATGAAAGTGGTGGGGAAATGACTCAATTGCTCACGCTTTTAGAAAAGGAAATCGTAGAGATGGCAAGGAATTTCAAATTGATTTGGGTGCCAATATCCTTTATATTACTCGGAGTCATCGACCCCCTGACAACTTACTATATGCCTCAAATCCTTGATTCTGTCGGCGGCCTTCCGGAGGGAGCAGTAATTGAAATACCGGTACCATCAGCCGCAGAAGTTTTGATTACCAGTATGGGTGAATATCAGACGATTGGTGTCTTGATTATTGCCCTCTCGCTGATGGGAACAATTGCTGGCGAGCGAAAGAGCGGAGTAGCCCAGTTAATCCTGGTAAAACCGGTCTCATATTTTTCATATATCACTTCTAAATGGATTAGCGGATTGATTTTGTTTATATTTTCACTATTTTTAGGCCTTATGGCCAGCTGGTATTATACAGGAATTTTGTTTGAATTCATTCCTATCGCAGATTTCCTGGCAGCAGCCATGATATATGCTCTCTGGCTTGCCCTCGTGGTTACCGTCGTGATTTTTTTTAGTGCACTTATTAGGCAGCAAGGTGCCGCGGCAGCTATCTCAATTGCAACTGTATTGATTTGGAGCTTGATTGGAGGCTCATTTTCCCACCTGCTCGAATGGAGTCCAACTCAATTATTCGATTATGCATCTAATTTGCTAATGACTGGTAGGATACCACAAAACACGCTGCCGGCTACTTTTTTGACTGCGGGAATCATTGTACTGCTTCTTGTTTTGGCAGTGATGGTGTTGAGACAACAAGAACTTGCCGATTAGCTTGGAGCCTGGTTCCTTGATGGACCAGGTCTTTTTTTACCTTAAAAAGAGCAATGGCTTATACATGATAGAGTACTAGTTTGGGGTACAACTGGCTAGAACTAATAAACCATCTGGCTTCAGCTCACGGACAACCTGTCACTAGGCGTTCTTTCACCTTGCCTTTATCCTGGAGGGGCTCTTGCCAGGCTTTGTTAATAGGAAGACTTGAGTATGTCTCGATATGCCATTTGTCCTGTTTTAATTAATTGATTGTCGAAAACTTTATTTAGTTTTTCGAAATAAATAGTTCTTAAGGCAATTGTAAAGAAATTATGAACAATATTTTCTAAGTCTAAAGACCTGTGTTTCTGGTTAACAGGTTGAATGCATGTCGAAATCATTATATTGCCAAATTCCGTAATTGCAATATAATGAAAATTAAGAAAAAAGGAGGGGTTTTA
Organism: Bacillus sp. REN3; assembly: GCF_017912555.1. GTDB lineage: Bacteria > Bacillota > Bacilli > Bacillales > Cytobacillaceae > Mesobacillus. The sequence goes on from NZ_JAERSD010000006.1 coordinate 105,833, forward strand.
TGTCGACAAGGAGAAAGTTATATTCCGGCACTTTAGCGGTACTTTTAGGTGCAGCTACAATCTTCAGTACGGGAATGGCGAAAGGTGAGGCACAAACAGAAAAGAACAATTACATAGTGGTCTTTAAAGATGAACAAGGTTTGCCGCAAGGCTTTGAAAAAGCAATCAGGGATGCTGGCGGAAAGATTGAAGCTAGGCTGGACAAGCTCGGTGCGGTAGAAGTTAATTCCGAGAATGCCAACTTCCTGAAAGACGTAAAAAAATCTTCGCTTGTACTTGAGGCAGGGGCTGAAAACATTGTATATCCTGAAAAGCCAGTTGAGGTTGAAGCTGTGCAAGCAGAAGACTTTACACAAGGCGCAGATATATATGAAAGCTTGATGTGGGATGTTAAGCAAGTAACGGAAAATGGAGCTTCATGGGAGCTTCCTGGCGGTACAGGAAAGCCCGCTAAAGGGGAAGATATTGTAGTCGCAGTAATCGATACAGGAATTGACTATGACCATCCAGATCTAAAAGAAAATTATGCGTATGGAAAATCCTTTGTTCCGGGATACGAGGATGCGATTGACCAGAATGGCCATGGAACCCATGTTGCTGGTTCTATCGCTGCAAAAGGAAGGGCACTTGGTGTCGGACCGGATCTGAAGGTTGCGGCCTATCGTGTCTTTGGGCCAACAGGCGGAGCAGAGACATCACATATAGCGGATGCGTTAATGACGGCAGCCGATGATAATGTTGATGTTGTTAACATGTCCCTAGGCGGCTATGACTGGTTCCAAAATCCGGACTATGCGACAAAAGAAATTGTAGCGGATGTCCACCTTTTCAATCGAGCCATTCAATATGCCATCAAGAAGGGGGTTACAGTTGTAGGATCTGCTGGAAACAATGGTGTGGACCTCAGCAGTCCTGGGAAGTTGTCCGGTGACGATAAAGGTGCTACCCATAGAAGCCCGAGCAGCCAGACAATGATCAGGGTTTCAGCGGGAGGAATGCTGAAGAACCTTACGTTCTATTCAAATTATGGAGTAGGGAAAATAGATGTAATGGCACCTGGGGGAGACCTTGGGCCGAACTATGACCCTGTGAAAAAGACTGGAAGGGATAATAGTTACCTTGCATGGAGCACTGTTCCAAAGCTCGATGCGGATTACAATGTTGTCGGGCACCAATACGCGGGCTATGCCGGAACTTCCATGGCAGCCCCAAAAACAGCGGCACTTGCTGGAGTCGTGATCGCAAAGCATGGGAAAGATAATATTTCTCCAGCACAGGTCAAATCTATTATACAAAATTCCACTGAGGATGTATTTGAACCTGGCTATGATGCAAAATCTGGCTTCGGTTTAATCAATGCTGTCAAAGCATTAAGCAGAAAATAAGAGAAAACGGCCGGACAGGGATTCCCTGACCGGCCGATTCTCTTTGGCGGATCTTTTCAGCATCCAGACTTGTTTCGTTTCTTGGCAGATTTTCATCATTGCCTTCTGTTCTTCCGGTAACTTTTTTGCAAGTATTATATTTCATCATCCCGGGCCTAATTCAGGAGATGGAGCCTTAAACCATGTGAATGGGTTTGCCTTGTTAACACAACGAGGGGTTACGCGAGAAAGCGGGGCTATCTTTGCAGAAAGGATCTGCTGCACTGATCATGTGGCCGAATTTTTTGATAGTTTATGGAAATATTTCCGATCTTCCAGGTTTAACAGTTTTCGAAAGAACCCCCTTCCTCAAGGAAGTTAAAGGGCGAAGCCCAATTATAAGGGAGGGGATGAATTTAAGTTAACGTAAGCTAACGGCTTGTGCTACAAGAAAGATGGCCTTAAATTAAATTGGGAGAAATTATAAATCTTGACCAAGGAACGAAATTACTTGAATGTTCTCGATATGACTCGGGCATCGTTTCAGAACATCACGCGCTGAATGCCAGGCTATGGCAGGGATGGATGCTGCTTGAATGGGGCAGATTTTTTGGAATCCACCATCCCCGTATTGGCATTTGACTTCGGCCTGCTAAAAAGCAGCCAGATATTGAGATTGCTTTTCTCTTTCATCATTTATGACTATTGAAATTATTTCCAAATCCCTTTACCTCGTTTATGTTCCTTCTAGCAGGCTAAAATTTATATAGAAATCCACAAAAACAAAGGAGGCAGGAAAATGACAGACCAGCGTTATCAAGAATGTATCGAGGCATGCAATGCTTGTATCGAAGCCTGCAATACTTGTTTTGATGCATGTTTAAAGGAAGAAGATGTTAAAATGATGGCGGAATGCATCAGGATGGACAGGGAATGTGCTGAGATGTGTGGAATGGCCATAACGGCGATGCAGACAGGAAGCCAATTTGTGAAGCAAATTTGCGGTTTGTGTGCCGACATTTGTGAAGCGTGCGGGAACGAATGTAACAAGCATGACCACGAACATTGCAAGAGATGTGCGGAAGCCTGCTTCAAGTGTGCTGAAGAATGCAGGAAAATGGCGTGATAGCAGGAGAAAACCAGCTGCAGGGCTGGTTTTTTTATGGAGTGCAATTTAATGTCTAAATCGTGAAGGCAGGGTTTGTATCTTGTCAAGCGGGATTCAAGAGCCATGGGACGACGAAAAGGCCTCTCCTGGTAACCAACCGACCGAAAAACGGCCAATTCTCTCTCTGATAAATGGTCAACAGCAAATTTTCCTTTCAAGTCGACGATTACATATTGAACAAGGAATCAATTTATGGCATCTTGTAGTATAAAGATATTTTTGGAGGCTAGATGATGCAGATTGAATTGATAAAGTGCCATGGTTCAAATAATGATTTCCTGCTCATTGATGAGATGGAAAGTCGCTACCAGTTTGATGATCACAAAAGGCGGCAGCTTGCACTTGCCTTATGTGACAGGAAGTCCTCATTGGGTGCAGACGGGATTCTATATATTTTGGATAGTGCTGATACAGATGCAAAAATGCGTATCTTTAATTCAGATGGCTCTGAAGCTTCCATGTGCGGAAACGGCCTTCGCTGTGCTGGAAGGTACGTTTGTGAGAAGCTTGGAAAAGAAGAGGCGGTGATTGAAACGATGAAAGCAAACCTGCAGGTAAAAAAGCATGATGCTCTTTATCCCGACATCCCGACCTACCAGGTCGAAATTTCGCCAGTCTCTTTCAAATTGGAAGATCTGCCGCTAAACATGGACAGGGAAACGCTGATACAGGAAAAAGTTCATCAACTGGACGAGGATCTGCTATTTACAGCTTTGGCTGTTCCGAATCCTCATTTGACTGCAATTGTCCAAAAGGATCAACTTGAATCAAATCTGCAAAAAAAGATTAGCGAGAAAGTGAACCGCCCAAACAACCTGTTTCCAGATGGTGTGAATGTCAGTTTCATCAGGCTGCTTGAAAAAGGGAGTATTTATGTAAGGACTTTCGAACGAGGCGTCGGCTTCACCAATGCCTGTGGAACCGCCATGTCAGCTTCAACACTGGTGACATGCCTGATAAAGGAAAATGAGTTGGAAAAGCCAATCAATGTATACAATAATGGCGGGATGGTCCTGTGTGCGGTCCATGAGAAACAAGGATCCTATACGATTGATTTAATCGGGAATGCGACGTTCGTATATTCCGCCCGGCTAGAAATTGATTTTACTGAGAAGGGGATTGTTTCTGGTATTCTTGAAAAGGAACCATATAGCGAAGGTTTGCAGTATGAGAAGCTGCAGGAACACGCTAGAGCATATTTAGCCAATTTTTGATCCATACAAGAAATCCTGAGGGGAGCTACCTCAGGATTTTGTTTTCAGGAAATCGAGTACAGGCCCGAGCCGCTGTATGTCTTTTGTCTTGAAAAAATCCTTGAAAGGACACCCAAGAGTTTTGACTCGCTGCAACACAGATTCCAGCGTATAATCTTCGATTTTTAGCTCTTTGTTCACTTCCTCCCAGAAAAGCGGAGCTGCAATGCTTGCTGTTTTTTTTCCTCTTGCAGAATAAGGGCTGACTATCGTTTTCCCTTCTGCATGCTGAACATAATCGACATACAGCCGGTTGCCCCGGTTCTTTTTTAGTCTTTCGATTGTAAAGGATCCTGGGTCCTTAGAAACAAGATAATTGGCTATGAAATGGGTGAACAACCTGGTTTCTTCATAACGGTATGTGTTTGCAGGCAGAGGGATATAAATTTGCAGTCCCTTGTTTCCAGACGTCTTGACAAAACTGAACAGCTTTAGTTCATCAAGTACCTCCTTAATTAGCAACGCAGCGTTGATTGCTAAATTGAAGTATTCACTTGAAGGCGGATCCAGGTCAAAGACGATTTCATCTGGGCAATGGCTATCCATTGTCTGGAAAGGTATATGAAATTCGATAGCGATTTGATTTCCCAGCCATAACAATGTTTTCAGGTTATTGCAGACAATGTATTCGATTCCTTCTGCATATGACGTTTCAACGAAGTCAGGTGCATACTCAGGGACATTTTTTTGGTAAAAGGCCTCTCCGAATGTACCGTGTGGATACCTGATGACCGTTAACAGCCTATCCTTTAGAAAGGGAAGCAAAAACGGCGAGATTTCTCGCAAATAGTTGACGTAATCCATCTTTGTAATCAGAGGTTTTTCCCACAGAGGTTTCTCGGGATGGGTAATCTCGATACCTGGGGGCAGATTTTTTTGCTGGAAAATGAATCTATCGTGGGTGCATTCCTCAGGAATCAAATCGAACCTGAATTGATGGAAGTGAGGCTCCCGCAATTGGCCATCATAAACCTCTAGGTATTTGACATCAAGGCAAATCGCCGGTTCAACATAGATATATTCTTCATCTTCGCGGCTGCTGTTTTCCTGGATGATTTGATAGAGGGCGTTTTTTTCTTCAGGTCTGAAGCCGAAAATAACCAGGCCGATTTCATGAATCTTTGATTTTTTAAAAACCGATATATAAAAGTACCCGTTGGACTTTTCATACGCTGTGACAAAACAGGATACGAATTTCCAATTTTTTGCCTTGATCCATGAGCCAGTGCGTCTTCCTTCCTCCCATATACTTTTTGTTTTTTTAGCAACCAGTCCTTCACCATCATATAGCACAATATTTTCCCATAATGCACGGTAGCTGGAATCTCTCGGAATAAGCTGGAGCAGTCTGGGATCAGCCGGGTCAGGGGAAAGGAGCTGGCTTGTATCTGCAAAAAGACGTTCAAGTTTTGAACGCCTCGTACCATATGACTGCAACACGAGGCTTTTACCTTCAAATTCAATGATATCGAAGACCAGCAACCTGCAGGGGCGTTTTTTCGCTAGCTCTGAAATCCGTCCGGGTGACCTCATCCGGCCCCTTGTCTGGATACCTGAAAAATCGGCCTTGAATGGATTTTCGAGGAGAACAAGCTCCGCATCGAGAGTCAATGGCAAATACGGTTTAAATAACTTTTCTTGCGTATTCAGATAATCACTGATTTCAGGGAAAATCGGCAGCAGCGGCTTGCCATTCCTGCTTGTCAGCCTCATCTCATCCCCCCACGATAATATAGCCCGGAAACCATCATATTTTACTTCGTACCACCATCCGTTTCCTTCTGGAATATCAAAAGCCAGCGTCGGAAGCATAGGCTTCAGCATGCAACCATCCTTTCCCAGTAGTCTTTTTTATTTTATTGTTCCTGAAAAAGCCGAAACTAATCTGCTGGGAAAAGTTTTAAGGAATGAATCCCCGCTGGCAATGCAAATTATAAATAAAACAAAAGGATGAGAAGACATGCATACGATTTGGAAAGGAAGCATCAGTTTTGGCCTTGTCAATATACCAATTAAACTCCATGCAGCCACGGAGGACAAAGACATCAAGCTACGGACTCTGCATAAGCAGTGCCATTCTCCAATCAAATACGAAAAGCTATGCCCTGTTTGTGATCAAGAAGTAAAAAATGAAGATATCGTAAAGGCTTATGAGTATACAAAAGGGAAATTCGTAGTCCTTGAAGACGAGTACCTGGAGGCTTTACGCAAGGAAAACGAGGATAAAGCCGTTGAAATACTTGATTTTGTCAAGATTTCGGATATCGATCCGATTTTTTTCCAGAGAAGCTACTTCATATCTCCAAACGAAAGTGGCAGCAAAGCCTATTCACTTTTACGGAAGGCCTTGTCGGAATCCGAAAAAGTAGGGATTGCGAAAATCATCATCCGAGCAAAGGAACAGCTTGCCATCATCAGGGTGTACGAGAATACCCTCGTCCTCGAAACCATCCATTTCCCAGACGAAGTAAGGAGAACGGTGGATGTTCCGAACGTACCTTCAGAAGATAAGGTAACGGAGAAAGAACTTGAAACGGCCATCATGTTAATTGATCAGTTGACAAGTGACTTTGAGCCAGAAAAATATACAGATGAATACCGGACAGCCCTTCTTGAGCTCATTGAAGCAAAGCGGACAGGAAAAGAACTGGTCACACCTGCCGCAAAAGAGCCGGTATCCAATGTGACCGACTTGATGGCGGCACTGCAGGCTTCAATCGACAGGACGAAACCACAAAAAGATCCTGTGAAGAAAAAGAAGGCAGCAAAGCCAAAAGCAAAAGAAAAAAAGCAGGCATAAAACTCTTCCCGTAAAGATTCGATGATACGCAGGGAGAATGGACAGTGAACACCAGGCTATTAACCGCCTGGTGTTCATTTTTTGCTGAGTGCGTTGAGATAATGTCTTTCAGGAATGGATAATGGTTGCTTGGATAGGGGAAATGGGAACGAACAGGGTCAGATCGTTCCCGCCCGGCTTTTCGGAAGGAACTGTTTACTAAAATAAGGAAGGAATTTGCGTATCACTGTCAAATAACAAGAGCATGGGGTAAAATTTTCCTTAGACCAGAGTAGAAATACAGGGGGCTGCAACATGAGAAAAAAATGGATATGGTGGCTTATGATCCTTCCGGTAATGCTGATCATTTTGGGATTTGCAGCTTATTTTGGGTACACGGTCTGGCAGACAGACGGACAGAAAGGCCCACAGCTGACACAGAAGCAAAAAGAGGCGCTAGAAAAGGTTGCTGTTTTTCAGGAGGAAACAACAGAGCATGAATATCGCAACGTCGGGGAATTTATAGCTGATTACCATGAATGGTACAATAAAACGCTCGGATGGGGTGGAATCGATTCTGTAGAATGGAAGGAACAGCAGGTAACTGCAACAGAAATACTCAATGTTCTTACTGGAATCCAGACAGATGATCTCGACCTTCAGGCCGACTTCAAAAAGATTGAAAACTATGCGAGAGCAATTGAAAGTGGAAAGAAGGAGAAGCAGCCGCTTCTTTACCTGCACCGCTATTTCCATGACCTGGATATTGAATTTAATGGGTACAAGCAATCGAAAGACTATTATAACATTACGAAATTCAAAGCAAGAAATGATTAATCGGGAGACATCCGGGTACGATAAGGAAGGCACCTAATATGAAAGGAGTGCTGCCAGCATGAAGATTGTGGTTTTATCCGACACCCATATGCCGAAAAAGGGAAGGACCCTTCCAGGTAAGTTGCTCAGGGAATTGGATAGCGCGGATTATATTATCCATGCAGGTGACTGGCAGACAATTGAATTATACAATGAACTGGGGAAATATGCCGAAGTCAAAGGTGTGACAGGGAATGTGGACAGCCCTGAATTGAAGGCAAAGCTGAATTCTAAAGAAATCCTAGTCGTGAATGATTTTAGGATCGGTATTGTGCATGGCCATGGATCAGGTAAGACAACCGAAAGGCGTGCTCAGGACGCTTTCAAGGATGAACGGGTCGATTGGATAGTCTATGGACATTCACACATTCCCGTTCTAAAGGAATTGGCTGGAACAATATTGTTCAATCCAGGCTCCCCGACGGATAAAAGGCGTCAAAAGGAGTTTTCATTCGGAATCATGACAGTAACGGATGTTGTTCGGGCAGAGCATATTTTTTATTCGGACAGGACATGAAAAGGACTTTACTATTTTAAAGGAGTTTTGAGCTAATGAAGACTTTCAATGTGAATTTCCATGCAGACGATCAGATGGATACAATGATTGTCCAGAAATTGAATGGGGAAGATTACGATAAAGTGACCGAAGGGGGGACCCGCCATTTATTCGACCTTGATACGAACATAGGATTCTTCGTATTCTTCGATGCCGAAGATAAAGAGGGCAATGAATATTATTTAATGCTGCAATATGAGGATGAGAACGAAGAACCTACCAATTGCTTTGGATTCCAACTGAAAGATTTCTACGAGTTTTCTGCTTTATATCTGAATGACCTTGAATTCAACGAGGAAGTCAGTGAAGAAGAGGAAGAATATGGCCCAATCCACCACTTAGCCCACCTACTCTATCACATTGTCGAAGAAGGGAAAGCGGTGGAGGTGTAAAAAAAGAGCATCTGCTCTTTTTTTAATCTGAACCATCCGCATCTTCCGTAGGCAGATGCTGCAGACAATATGCTTTGACCTCTTCGATTTCCTCATCTTCAAGGTCAAAGTCAAGGACCTTTTCTGTTTCTTCCTCTATGAAGTAATTTTGGAGAATCCGGCTTTCGTCGCCATCTGCAAGGAAGATCACTTTTAGAAGCAGTCCTTTTTCAGTATAAAGTTCATCCTCTTCATCCACTTCGACATGCAGGAAAAATTCATACCTCTCTCCTTTTAGCAGCCCAAATGGATCTTCAAGATATTCTGCAGTATGTCCGGTAATGACCATATAAATCATCCTTTTAATGTTTGTCTTTCCTATTATATATCTAAACTGGTGCGAACAATCAAGAAAAGATGCATTTGTTTCTACGCTTTCATAATTCTTCTTTTTCCATAGGGATTCCCATTGAGATTGTTTCGCTTCAAGTACATCTAGATTCTTATAAAAGTATAAAAGCATCAAGGAGCACATAAAAGAAAGTGCGCAGGCATATAATAATAACTGTTGCGCTGCTTCAAGTGAATGCTCATATTTTTGAATATTTAAGAAAGTGTGGTAAAATGAAAGAGATATCAAATATCGGATCATTCATTTATTATAAAAAGTTTCAATTGCCGGGCTTTTTATAATAAATGATTTTTTTTATCCCCCATTGATGGATAATTATAATGAGCAATTGAAAATTTCACTTAATCAATGGAACAATGAAATAGGAGCGTGAGGAAATGGCATTTGGCAGAAAACCACCTGAAGAAATCGTGACTGCAGAGACAAAAATTTGGGTATGTACCTCAGAAGATTGCAATTGCTGGGTTCGCGACAATTTTAAGAGCAGCAATCATCCCTCTTGCCCAATTTGCAAAAGTGAAATGGAACAAACAACAAGGGTATTGGAAGTAGTCAATAACAATAGCCAGAACCTGATTGGCTAATATATGGAAGCAGCCAGGAATCTTGGAATCCTGGCTATTTTCTTTTCTGGAATAACATTCCCGCCAAGAAGGATTCTCCAGCAGGAATAAAATATTGGCTTTGCGCTCGGCTTACTGAAATCCGGGAATGATCAACAATACAATTTACATGTAGGTAGTTCCTATTAAAACGGGTTTGTAAGCACATCTCCATTTTAAACAGTCTTCAAAAGATCTCTCCTTACGACAATCAACTCTTCCCTGTGCTATTTTCCGTAAAATAGCCAGTGTTCTTTGAAAAAGCCGATTATCAGGAGATGATGTCTGCGTGCAGAAGAGTAATTATCCAGCAGCCTAACTGCAGAAGATGTGTTTGTTTGCTCGATCGGCTCAACCGGGACGACAATTTATTGGTGGCATACAGTTTTAAGGACAAAGCGACAGGATATTGAACGACATAAATGAGAGAAAATGAAAAGCATCCGAATGCTGATTCGGATGCTTTTTTCAGGTCACTTGAAGCAACTGATGTGCAGCCACTTCCTTTATATGCGGATGAGAGGACTTGAACCTCCACGGTGTTGCCACCACTAGAACCTGAATCTAGCGCGTCTGCCGATTCCGCCACACCCGCGTGGGAACAAAATTTATTATAGCATACTAATTTATTTATTGGAATAAAAAATTTCATTTTTTTTAACGCCAATCCTAACAGGCAAGGGTTGCTAAAACTTTCATATTTGCTTCACGGATTCACTCTTTTTCCCATTTATAATTAAGGAAAAATAAACACAGAGAGATAGGTGGATATCGTGGGTAACATTTTAGGGATTCTTGGTCTGGGATTCGTGCTCGGAATTAAGCATGCATTGGAGCCTGATCACGTCATCGCTGTTTCGACTATCGCAGGGAGGCACAAATCATTTTGGCGCTCCGGTTTTTTAGGAGTGTTTTGGGGAATTGGCCATACAGCGACCCTTTTGGCCGTATTCGCCATCCTTTCGCTCACAAAACTCACCATTCCTGTCAGATGGGAAATGTCATTCGAATTGGCTGTTGGAATCATGCTGATTTATTTAGGCTTTTCTGCATTTAAAAAGCCAACGAAAAAAGCAAAGAGTAACAAAAAGCTAGAGAATAAACAATTTTTCATGAAATCTTTGTTCATCGGACAAATCCACGGACTAGCAGGCAGTGCGGCCATGACCCTGCTTACCCTTTCTATGGTTGATTCGTTCCTGGAAGCATGCTTATACATAGGTACCTTTGGTGTAGGGACAATCCTGGGAATGTTCCTGTTCACAATCGTTGTAAGTGTCCCATTCTTTTTTTCCGGGAAAATAAATAGAGCAGAGCGCATCTTAACAGGCGCTGCCTCAGTCATTAGTATATGCTACGGAATTTATTACATATATCTCATCACCATTAAGGACGGATTGTTTGTATCGCTGTCCGTGATTGCAAAACTTGGGTGAATCATGTGAAAAATTGGGGACAAATGTGGGTTTCCTATACTGAACGGTGGCCCAAAAGGTGCTTACCCATCACATTTTGTGGCATTGGATGGTATACATGATACCTTTATTGGAAGTCGAGCGTTTTTCTCGAATACTAATTCGGACCCCGGTTTATCAACTGAAAATCCAAAAACAAATTAGGAAAATCATTTTTGACCTTAACATCATTTTGACTTCATGTTTTTATACTCCTCTACGGTCAGCTCTCCGTATCATGTATATATTACAGGAATATTTCCTCCTCCCAGCAGATAAGATTTTATGGAGTGACAAGGGATGGGTGGCAAGTGGGATGAATGATGGCTTCAACGAATCATCACTGTTTGAGCACCGGTTCTGGCTGCAGGTGCTGGGTGACCATGCAAGATGCATAAAAGGCGCTTTGGAGTCAGTGGAAAAGGAGGATTTGAGTACAGCACAATCGTTTATAGAAAATTTTGATCATCTGCTCTCGACAATAGGGTCCACTGATTTAGTAGAGCTTAGCTTTCTGGCAGATGAAGAAGCGAGGAAAATTCGCCAATTCAAGCTGAATCTGATTGCAAAAATGCTTACGGGGAAAGTGGAAATACACTTCGGCCCTACCTTTGTAAACCATATGGTGAATGAGGTCGAGGAATATATCAGGGTTCTTCAATATCTGAAAAAGAAACAGAAACCGCCGGTATTCCATGAACTTCATCACCATTCAATCTGGCTATTGGACGCAGCTGGGCATGCCGGGGCCATTTCCAGTAATCTGGATCAAACTGAAAAAAAGTTGAAGGAAAAAAGTGATGCATATCTGAAACAGTTTGAGGATTTTTATTTGAAGGCAGTTGAAATGACTGGGTATCTTCGAACGAACCTGGCGACATTTCCGGCGATTCAGAGAATGAATTCAGAAGTCTCATTGGAAATACGGCTTTTTATGAAATTCCTTGATGAACTGAAAGAAATGGAAATGGCAGAAATGGCTTTAGGAAGTTTCGCCCCACTGATGGCCGACCACATGTTCAGGGAAGAATGCTACTATTTAACAAAAGTAGCGGAAGCCACAGAAATGGAAATGAAAAAATGCGACCCAGGGAAACCAAGAGTGCTCCCATAAATCACAACCTTCTTTGAGAATTACAGTTTTACGAACAGTTTAATCATTCAGCCGATTTGTCCCATGCCTTGGATTGACAAGGAAAGCTATTGGCTTTTTGCTGACGAATAGGGAATAAACAATCTAGTATAATAGCCCTAATTTTCTAGAAAAGAGAACATGCGTTCTCTTTTTGGACAAGGATATGGTATACTGAAATGGCAATAGTCTGATCTCAAGGGTGGTCGGCTAGCCCCGTTGAAAGGGGGTGATGCCTTTGACGATTTTCGAGACTTTGATGGCCATGTTTTCATTCGCGAGTCTGATCGTCGCTGTTTTAAGTTTTACCCAAAAAAAATAGACCTCCCTTGACCAAGAACTGAGGGAGAGGTCCAGCTATTACGATGGCCGATCCTCCGTGGGAAAGGCTATTGCAGGCTGCCGGTGGGCCAACACTGGCAGCCTTCTTTAATACATATATATTTTAGGATACCATATGATGTAAAGGATGTCACGGTATTAAGTTTCCTCTGCATGCCAAGTTTGTGAATTAGGCAATACTAGAAGTATTCGTTCATGAAAGGGGAAGGAAAGTGCCTGTAATCAAAACTAGTCAAAATAAAATATATTATGAAGAGTACGGGAGCGGCCTCCCGATTGTTTTCCTTCATCCGCCTGGGATGGGAAGGAAGGTTTTTAAATACCAGGAAAATTTAGCAGGAGGATTCCGGGTAATCTTTCCTGATTTGAGCGGACATGGCGATTCTTCTGCCGTTGAATCCCATGTTACAATTGAAAAATATGCTGACGAAGTACTCGCTTTGATTGACGGCCTTAAGCTTGGGAAAATTGCCGTGGTCGGCTATTCTTCCGGTGGCAGCATTGCGCAGGAGTTCGCTCTTCGTTACCCTGACAGAACCGTGGCGCTAATCCTGTCAGGCGGTTTTGCCGAAGTAGAGTCAGGTACGCTAAAATATGAACACATCCTCGGAATGTATTATGTGAAGCATGCCCCGAAGATTCTTGCGAAGGTCATCGCGACAGCCCATACATTTGACAAGAATTTCAGGCAGGAACTCATTGACCATATGCTGAAGGCCGACCGGAGAACCTGGTTCCAGTTCTATCATGAATCACTCCACTATTCATGTCTTGGAAGATTGGGGAACTTGAAGATTCCATTGCTGCTTGTTTATGGGGCAAGGGATTTCATCAATCAGCATATCAGGGCATATGAAAGGACAGTACCGGGATACAAAGCTGTCTTCATCAATCAGGTATCGCATCAGGTGCCAGTGAAAAAACACCAACAGTTCAATGAAGAAATCAAAAAATTCCTTGAAGGCCTCCAGATTATTCCAGAATAAATTTATGCAATCAGGGCAATCAAGTATAAAAAACACAACTTTGATATTCTCTCTGAAAACGCCCAGTTCAAGTTTGTTCCGGATAATCGGAGGGCGAATATTCTTTCGCTTCTCCTTGCAGGTTAAGAAAGAAAAGAGATAAAAAATTTTCTTTCTTTTTCTCCCTCGATTAATACACCGTTAGCAGCTCTCTGCAAATGATTCAGAAAATGAACCTTTTATGAAATTATAACTTTTATGCTTCTTCTTTATCTGGCTTTATGGCCATGAAGGCCGCAAGTGCTGCAGCCAGGCTTGCTGCCATCAATATAAAGAACATCAGCTTGGATGAGGTTTCCATCATTACTGCAACCAAAGGCGGGCCAGCTGCAACACCGATGAATCTCATTGAGCTGTAGATAGATGTGATTGTCCCCCGTTGCTCTTTTTCAATGCTTTCAGTGATCATAGCGTCAAGTGGCGGCAGGGTGGCTCCAATCGCAACACCTGCTAAAAGGAACATTCCGATGAGGAACCAGAGCTCTCTTGAAAACCCTAGAAGCGCAACAGATGCTGCAAGCAGCAGGAAGCTAATGAAAGTGATCCATTTCATCAATACCAGGTTCTTCTTGATGAGTTTTCCAGTTATGAATGACGATAGACAAAGAGCTCCGAGCGGAATAGCAAGTAACAATCCTTTTTTGAGATCTTTGATTCCATATTTATTCTCCAGGATTTCCGATAGAAAGAAAAGGACACCAAAAAGAACGAACATGACAATCACGCCAATAAAAAAAATGGCATAAAGCCAGCGGCCATTTTCAGTAAAGGTCATTTTGATTTTACTTGCAAAATCCTTGAAGGGCACATGCTTTACCTGTTGGTTCGGGCTTTTCACCAGAAAGACCATCATGATAATGGAAATCGAACAGAAAATTGGTATTGAAAAAAAGGGGAGGAACCAGATGAAACCTGCAAGGAAGGAGCCAAGGATTGGACTGAGGACCTTTCCCAGAGTGTTCGCTGTTTCAATTTCTCCAAGTGCCCCGCTCACATCGCGATCGTCCTTGAACATATCCCCAACCAAAGGCAATACTATCGGGAAAGCACCTGCTGCGCCGACACCCTGCAAGGCCCTTCCAACCAGGACAATCCAATACCCATTCTCTATTTGCCATGAGGCCCAGCCGGAAATCAGTCCACCTATCGCGGTGATGATCAGGCTCGGGATGATGACTTTCTTGCGGCCGATGTGATCGGAAAGGTAACCGGCAAGTGGAATCAAAAAAATAGCCACGATCGAATAGACTGTAATGATCATGCTTGATTGGAAAGCAGTAATTCCCATCCTTTTCTCGATGACTGGGAGTACCGGGATCAGCATTGAATTTCCAAGAGTCATGACAAGGGGGATGGAAGCGATGGAAACGATTGCCCATCTCTTCCTGTTAAAGCCTTTGTTTTTTGCGTCCCCCTCTTGATTGCCATGCGATCCTTCGGAATCGATGAACAAGTTTTCAACATGATTCATATCCAAAACCCGCCTTTTTTCATACTCTTTTTATTGTTGGCTGAATAGAAGGGAAAAAGTCTGTTTTTTTATGGTAATCTCTAAGTAGGACAGTGTATAACGGGGCACTAGAACAGAAATGAGGGGTAAAGATGGGAAAAATATTGTTCTTGAATATCGGAAAACCAGAGGAGTATCTTTGGAAAGGAAGGGTTAAACATTCCGCAATCGCCAAGAGAGGTGTAAAAGAGGCTTTTTTAGCCAAAGAGGGATTTTCCGGAGATGAAGTTGCCGAGAAACACTTTCACGGTGGCCCAGATAGGGCAGTCTGTTTCTATCCTAATGAACATTACGCTTTTTGGGAAAAAGAATTCGGGGTAAAGCTTGAGTCACCTTCGTTCGGTGAAAATATATCCACATTGAATATGCAGGAATCGGAAGTGTACATAGGTGATATTTACCAGTTGGGGGATGCGGTTATACAAGTATCCCAGGGGAGGATTCCATGTTCAAAAATCTCAGCGTATAATGGTGTTGATCTGCTTTTGAAAAAGGTTGTGGAAACTGGCTATACCGGCTATTTTTTCAGGGTGCTTCAAGAAGGAAAGGTAAGTTCCGACTCGAATATCATCCTATTGGAAAGAATCCAGGAAACTTTTTCGATTCTAAAAGCGAACCAATTTTTTTTCCAAAAGAAAAAAGATGATCAGGCAATCGGCCAATTACTTGAAGTAGACGAACTCGCTGTGCAATGGAAACTAAGTTTAAAAAAACAGTTAATACAGAAAAGTTGAAAAATTCCCATTTTATTGTTGACATTTTTGATTTGCCGCTTTAATATAATAAACAATAAATATCCAATTTGCTATGAAGAAGAGGAGTAACTGAAATTGGGTACTGCAGAGAGCTGATGGATGGTGAGAATCAGTGTAGCTGTTTCAGTGAATGGACTTCTGAGCTTCCAAACCGAACCCTTTGGGCAGTAGGCTTTGGCGAAATGGCCTTATCGTTACAAAAGGCACGCATTCAGCAATTTTTCTGCTCGATGCTATGGAGTGAGCCGTATATCGGCTAAAAAAGGTGGCACCACGGGTCTCCCGTCCTTGTTTAACAGGCGGGGGGCCTTTTTGCATGCTTTTTTCTTGATTTTTCAAAACTAAATAATGTTAATTCGATGAGCAAGAAGAGTAGGCAGACGATTTCCGTTTCAGAGAGCCGGGGCAGGTGCGAGCCGGTACAGATATCCCTGTTGAATGGACTTGTGAGAGGCAGCTTGAACTTTTAGTATGGCTGCCCGGGATTCCGCCGTTAAAAGGATAGGGTATAATGAAGACTGTTTTTCCTGTACCCGAAAGAGAGGGAGCTTCTTGCTCCAAACTGAGGTGGCACCGCGGTCCATATGTTATCGTCCTCTATACAGCACTTTTTTTGTGCATGTATAGGGGATTTTTTTATTCTTTGAAGGAGGAATATTCAATGAAAGTCCAATCACTGGAAGTCATTGCTGAACAGCTTGAAGGTGATACTCTGACACCAATCTCTGTCTACAAAAGGATTTCGGGAAAAAAGAAATTCCTGCTTGAAAGCTCATATAAACATCATGAATCTGGCCGGTTTTCATTTATCGGCGCTGACCCAGTCTACGAATTGATCACCAAGGATGGAAAGACCCTGTTGAAAAAAGATGGAGCCATTGCTTTGTTGGATAAGGGTTTTTCAGAAGCATTGAAGGAACTCCTGCCTAAGATTGACTCCCGGATGGACATTCCGTTCATCGGCGGAAGCGTTGGATATATCGGTTACGATTTCGTCAGGGAAATGGAAGAAATAGGTTCCGTTCCCAGTGATCCGTTTGACATGCCGGATGCGCATCTCATGTTCTTTAATGAACTCATCGTTTTTGATCACGTAAAACAAAAAATTATTCTGGTCGGGATTTTGTTCCCTGATCAAAATGAAAAACTGCTCATCGAAAGGCTGGAAAAAAGAAAAAAGGAGCTTGCTTCCGATGATAGCCTTCTTGTAAGTGAAGGATTTTCAATGACAGATTTTCGATCTTCCCAATCACAGGATGTGTTTGAACAATCTGTCAAAAAAGCGAAGGAATTGATTGAAGTGGGGGAAGTCTTCCAAGTTGTACTCTCAAGGAGGCTGACGGCGAAGACAGATGGTGACCCGTTTTCCTTCTACAGGAAGCTGAGAGTCAATAACGCCTCTCCCTATATGTATTTTCTTGATTTTGAAGATTATGTCATAGCCGGATCCTCCCCGGAAAGCCTGGTTAAGTATCGAAACGGCACTATAACGGCAAATCCGATTGCCGGAACAAGGCCAAGGGGCGAAACACCAGAGATTGATGCTGAACTTGAAGATGAACTAAGACAAGATGAAAAAGAGCTTGCAGAACATAAGATGTTGATCGATCTTTCGCGGAATGACCTGGGAAGGATTTGCAAAATAGGAAGTGTCGAGGTCAGCAAATACATGGAAATTGAGCGGTATCAATATGTCATGCACCTGGTTTCTGAAGTTACTGGGACACTTGCACCCGGAGCCCACCCCATTGACGGGCTGTCCGCCAGCCTTCCAGCAGGAACGGTGTCGGGTGCACCTAAAATCAGGGCGATGCAGATCATTAACGAACTAGAGCCCCAAAAACGAGGTGTATATGCAGGAGCGGTTGGTTATTTCTCAGCCTGCGGCGCCATGGACTTCGCCCTTGCGATCAGGACGATGGTCGTCAAGGGGAACAAAGGGTATTTCCAAGCAGGAGCAGGGATTGTCCATGATTCAGACCCGGCAAAAGAATATGAGGAAACAAACCATAAATTAAAGGCGATGATGGAGGCTGCCGATGATTCTTCTTATTGATAATTATGATTCGTTCACCTTCAATCTGTATCAGTTTTTAAGTGAACTTGGAGCAGATGTGAAAATCTTCAGGAATGATAAACTGGCACTCGAAGAGGTTGGGACTCTCGCGCCTGAAGGGATTGTCCTATCACCAGGTCCGGGTAGGCCTGAGAACGCCGGCATCTGTGTGGATCTCATCCGTACTTTCTCGAAAACAATCCCAATTCTTGGAATCTGTCTTGGCCATCAGGCGATTGGATATGCCTTTGGAGCATCAATCGTGAGAGCAAAGCAAATTCTGCACGGTAAGCAATCTACAATATCGTGTTTACCTGATTCCATCTTTGGTTCTCTGCCAGAGAAAATCGAAGTGATGAGATACCATTCACTTGTAATCGACCGCAAGACCCTTGGCCCAGGATTTGAAATCCTTGCTGAAACAATGGATGACAGGGAAATCATGGCGCTTAAACATAAAGAATATAGGTTGTTCGGCTTACAGTTCCATCCAGAATCTATCGGGACGAAGGACGGAAAACAAATATTGAAAAACTTTCTTGATGAAATACGAAAGGAGAAATTGGCCCATGAAACAATATCTTGAGAAAATTGTTGAGAGCAATTCGTTGACAGAAGATGAAATGGAAGCAGCGGTGAAGGTGTTATTTACAGAGGAAGTAAGTGATAGTGAAATCGCGGCATTCTTGACCGGGCTAAAATCAAAGGGTGAAACGGCGATGGAGGTGACAGGTATAGTCAAGGCCATCAGGAAGCAAGCTTTGGGATTCAGCAAAAGGATGCCTGGTGTGCTTGATAATTGCGGAACGGGAGGAGATGGATCAGGGAGCTTCAATATCAGCACAACTGCTGCATTTGTCATTGCAGGTGCAGGAATCCCTGTTGCCAAGCATGGGAACAGGAGCGTTTCAAGTACAACCGGCAGTGCCGATGTCCTAGAAGAACTGGGAATCTGCATCGATCTTTCCCCGGAAGAAACGGAAGCAGTCCTTGAAGAAAACGGAATTGCCTTCCTTTATGCTCCTCATGTCCACCCAAAACTTAAACAAATCATGAAGGTGCGGAGGGAACTGCGTATACCTACCATCTTCAATCTGATTGGCCCACTGACGAATCCTGTCCAGCTTGATTATCAGTTGCTTGGAATCTACCGGAAGGATATGCTGGAGAAATTTGCGGAAGTTCTTCATTCGCTTGGCAGGAAGAGGGCAGTCGTACTGAATGGTGCTAACTCGATGGACGAAGCATCGCTTTCCGGGGAAAATGAGATGGTTTTTGTGGAAAACGGAAAAGTATCTAAGCTGACGCTCCACCCTGAAGAAGTCGGTTTGCCTGTATATGACCATTCCGATATCCTAGGTGGCAGCGCAAAAGATAATGCTATCATATTGAAACAAGTCTTGCAGGGAAAGAAAGGGGCACAAAGGGATACAGTGCTGCTGAATGCTGGAATTGGAATCTATACTGCAGGAAGAGCGTCCTCGATCAAAGAAGGGATTGAAGCTGCTGCTGAAAGTATAGATTCCGGCCGCGCAAGGTCAAAACTGGATTACTTGATACAAATTAGTTCGAAAAAGGCGGTGGGTTAATGATGGAGACAATCCTGGATAGTATTATCGACCGAAAGAAAATAGAAGTGGAACAGCTGAAAAGCACTGGGACAGGGACATCATTCCAAACATATAAAACAAGATCATTGATCAGCCAACTAAAAAAAGAAAATCATGTTTCGATCATTTCGGAATTCAAAAGAGCCTCACCTTCAAAAGGAAATATCAATTTAAAGCTGGAGCCCCATGAACAGGCATTATTATACAAGGAAGCCGGCGCATCGGCAGTATCGGTGCTCACTGATGAGAAAGGATTCAAAGGTTCGTTTTCGGATCTCGAAAAAGTCCGGCTGGCAGTGGACCTCCCAATTCTTTGCAAGGATTTCATTATTGATAAGATCCAGATTGACATGGCGGGAAAATCGGGTGCTGACGTGATTCTATTGATCGCAGCTGTTCTGAGTCAAGCAGAACTTGCTTCATTTCATTCTTATGCTTCAGCGAAAGGGTTGGAATGTCTGGTGGAAATCCACGATGAAACTGACATGGAAAAAGCAGTGGCGATAAACGCGCCATTAATTGGCATCAATAACCGTGACTTGAGAACCTTTGAGGTGAGCTTTGCCCAAACGGAAAGACTCGGGCCGCTAGTAAGGGAATCAGGAGCGTTGCTGATCAGTGAAAGCGGAATGAAAACCAGGGAGGATGTCATGCGGGCAGCAGCTGCCGGAGCAAACGGGGTCCTTATCGGGGAAACCTTAATGAAATCTGGAGATATAGCTAAAAGTTTGAAGGATTTTTCAGTCCCCCTTGGTGTGAGGGTTGAATGAAAGTTAAAATCTGTGGAATCAAAAGCGTTGATGCGGCAAAGTGTGCAGTTGAAGCAGGAGCCGATGCGATAGGTTTTGTCTTTGCTCCCAGCACAAGAAGGATCACTAATGAACAGGCAAAAAAAATTATCAAGCAGCTGCCTGGAGATGTCTGGAAAGTGGGTGTCTTTGTAGACGAGGAAGCAAAGTTCATAAAGGAGGTCGCAGATACCGTGGGATTGTCACATATTCAGCTGCATGGAAAAGAAGACCCGGACTTGTACCAGGAAGTGGGTCTCCCAATCATAAAATCAGCAGCAATCAAATCAAAACAGGATACTGATCGGCTTTTCTCGATCCGCTCACCGTATCTGCTGCTTGACAGTCCTCCCGAAGCTTTCATGGGAGGGAGTGGCAACAGCTTTGACTGGATGCAGGTTGAGGGATTGGGATTGAAAAGGAGCAATATTATCTTAGCTGGAGGATTGACATCCAAAAACGTCCGGGCAGCGATTAAAGCCGTTAGGCCCTTCATGGTCGATGTCAGCAGTGGGGTGGAGACGGATGGAGAAAAGGACTTCCGAAAAATCAGGGAATTCATTATGACAGCGAAAAAGAAAGAGGAGGTTGTTTGAAAATGAAGGCAACGACTTACAGGCTGCCAGACGAAAAAGGGCATTTCGGACAATATGGGGGCAGGTTCATACCTGAGACATTGATGCAGGCGGTATTGGAACTTGAGGACGAATATGAACGGGCGATTGCTGATGAAGATTTCCAGGCCGAACTGGAAGGGTTGATGAAGGATTATGTCGGCAGGGAAACACCATTATACTTTGCTGAGAATCTCACCAGATATGTAAACGGCGCAAGGATTTACCTGAAGCGGGAAGATCTGAATCATACCGGAGCACATAAAATTAACAATACTGTCGGGCAAGCGCTCCTGGCCGTAAGGATGGGAAAAAGGAAAATCGTTGCCGAAACCGGGGCCGGACAGCATGGGGTCGCCACTGCCACTGTTTGTGCGTTATTGAACCTGGAATGCGTTATTTTTATGGGAAAAGAAGACATCAAGCGCCAGCAGCTGAATGTTTTTCGTATGGAGCTTCTCGGCGCAAAAGTCATCAGTGTCGATTCGGGGAGCGGGACATTGAAAGATGCTGTCAATGAAGCACTTCGTTACTGGGTAACAAACGTGAGAGATACTCATTATATCCTTGGTTCGGTAATGGGTCCTCACCCTTTTCCGAAGATGGTACGAGATTTCCAATCAGTAATTGGCAAAGAAACAAAAAAACAATTTTTGGAAAGGGAATGCTGTCTGCCTGATGCACTTGTTGCCTGCATTGGGGGAGGTAGTAATTCAATAGGCATGTTTTACCCGTTCATAGACGATGAAGGTGTAAAAATCCATGGTGTTGAGGCAGCTGGCCACGGCTTGCATACGAAAAAGCATGCTGCCTCCCTGGCAAAGGGAAAACCAGGAATTTTGCATGGAGCAAAAATGTATCTTTTACAGGATGATGACGGTCAGATCCAGGAAGCGCATTCGATTTCAGCGGGGCTTGATTACCCTGGCATCGGGCCGGAGCATAGTTATCTTCATGATATCAAGAGAATTCGTTACCATGCAGTTACGGATGATGAAGCACTGGATGCTTTTAAACTGCTATCAAGACTTGAAGGCATCATACCAGCCTTGGAAAGTGCGCATGCTGTTGCGTATGCTATAAAACTGGCTGAAGAAATGGAAAAAGCCAAATCCATCGTCGTTTGCCTTTCTGGTCGTGGGGACAAGGACGTTGAGACGATCAAAAACAGGATGGGGGGATTAGAGTAATGGATAGAATAGCAGAGGCTTTGTCAAAAGCAGGTAAAAAAGCTTTTGTTCCCTATATCATGGCAGGTGACGGTGGCCTTGAGGAGTTTGTCAGGAGGCTAAAATTCCTTCAGGAAAATGGTTCGGATGCAATCGAAATTGGCATTCCTTTTTCTGATCCGGTCGCAGATGGGCCGACAATTCAGCGGGCTGGGGAGCGGGCACTGAATCAAGGAATAACATTGAAGAAAGTATTGGAGACTCTTGCGGGATACCGAAATGAAATTTACATCCCCCTCATATTGATGACTTATTTGAATCCTCTAGTGGCATATGGTCTTGAAAAGATTGCGAAGGACGCCAAACAAGCGGGCGTGGCGGGTTTGATCATCCCCGATCTGCCCATTGAGGAAGAGGAAATGATCCTTCCACTGCTTGAAAAAGAAGAGATTTCCCTTATTCGTCTAGTTACCCTGACAACTCCGTCAGGAAGGATCAGGAAAATAGCTGAAAAAGCGAAGGGATTCATCTATGCCATCACTGTAACAGGGATTACAGGCACCAGGAAGGAGTTCAACGAAGAACTGTACGATTTCCTATCAGAAGTCAAAACGGCAAGCAGTATCCCAGTTCTTGCCGGGTTTGGGGTATCAACAAAAGAACAGATCGAGGAGGTCTGCCAGCATTGTGATGGAGTGGTCATCGGCAGCCGGATCATCGACCTTTTTGAAAAAGGAGATTACGAAGGAATCAGGGAGCTGATCCAGTCGGCTGAAACGGTAAATATCTAAAAAAATAGCCGCTGTCTAAATGAAGACGGCGGCTATTTTTTTTGGGCTGTTACACATACTGCGAGGACAGGCCGTACTTTTTTATACGCAGCAACAGGATTGGTAAAACCGGCTTCCAGCAAATCCCGCTTTATCCTTTCTCCCATAACCTTTGCTGTTTCGTCCGTTGCCCCTTCCTCTCTTGGCTGGACAGTCAGGACAATTCTACCGTCAACTTTCATCAACTTGTGAAGGTGCTTCAACGATTGGATAGGTTTTCCCCAAAGGGGATAATTGTTGACTGAGATAATTTTATTATAATAGTGGTCCGGCTGAAAGTTTATGACATCGCCTATCGCAAGGTATACTTTTCCTGTCTCCAGCCATTCCTTATTCCTTTTGGCTGCATCTTCGTACATTTTATCGGATATGTCAATCCCATCAATTGCTATAAAACGATATCGTTCCATCATTGTTTTAATTCCATAGCCCGGGCCATATCCGACTTCGAGAATCCTGTCTCTTTTTTGGATTTGGAGTTTTTGGATGCTCCATTTATTTATCTTCCTGTTTTCGAAAAACATGATTGTCCCAGCAAGCTTTCCAAGAAGCCCTTTTGGTCTTTCAAATTGCTTTGCTATTGGTTCCATGATGTTTACTCCCTTTCATATTTTATATCCTTTTTTCCTACATTCAACAAATCCAAACCTGATATATCCAGATTGCTCCTTAAAATGATTCTCAGGATTTGAAGGATTTATGAATACGATTTACTTTGATGATCAGGCTTTTGATGGATAAAAACAAAAATGCGTCTTTTTGTGATACCAGTATGGATTTATGAAAACTTGCTGTTTGGGGCGATTGGCTTAATGGTAAGCACTTCGTGCATTGATGATTTCAAGGAGCGGTTTCAGGCTTTCATTGCTCATTGCGCCCCAAAAGGGAGTGCATTCCGCTTTTGCGTTACCTTTTGCTGCTCTCCGCGCCCCCAAAGGGAGTGCATTCCGCTCATGCGTTACCTTTTGCTGCTCCCTGTTCCCCAAAAGGGAGTTCCCCGAGTCCCCAAAGGGAGTGCAACACCCTCTTGCGTTACCTTTTGCTGCTCTCCGCGCCCCCAAAGGGAGTGCATCCTGCTCTTGCGTTACCTTTCACTGCTCACTGTGCCCCAAAAGGGAGTCATTTCGCTCATGCGTTACCTTTCACTGCTCCCCGCGCCTCCAAAGGGAGTGCATTCCGCTCATGCGTTACCTTTTGCTGCTCATTGAGCCCCCAAAGGGAGTGCATCCCGCTTTTGCGTTACCTTTCACTGCTCCCTGTGCCCCAAAAGGGAGTGCAATACGCTCATGCGTTACCTTTTGCTGCTCATTGAGCCCCCAAAGGGAGTGCATCCCGCTTTTGCGTTACCTTTCACTGCTCCCTGTGCCCCAAAAGGGAGTGCAATACGCTCATGCGTTACCTTTTGCTGCTCATTGAGCCCCCAAAGGGAGTGCATTCCGCTTTTGCGTTACCTTTTGCTGCTCTCCGCGCCCCAAAAGGGAGTGCATTCCGCTCATGCGTTACCTTTTGCTACTCTCTGTTCCCCAAAAGGGAGTGCATTCCGCTTTTGCGTTACCTTTTGCTACTCCCCGCGCCCCCAAAGGGAGTGCATCCTGCTCATGCGTTACCTTTCACTGCTCATTGAGCCCCAAAAGGGAGTGCATTTCGCTCATGCGTTACCTTTTGCTACTCTCTGTTCCCCAAAAGGGAGTGCATTCCGCTTTTGCGTTACCTTTTGCTACTCCCCGCGCCCCCAAAGGGAGTGCATCCTGCTCATGCGTTACCTTTCACTGCTCATTGAGCCCCAAAAGGGAGTGCATTTCGCTCATGCGTTACCTTTCACTGCTCACTGCGCCTCCAAAGGGAGTCATTTCGCTCATGCGTTACCTTCACTGCTCCCCGCGCCTCCAAAGGGAGTGCATTCCGCTCATGCGTTACCTTTTGCTGCTCATTGAGCCCCCAAAGGGAGTGCATCCCGCTTTTGCGTTACCTTTCACTGCTCCCTGTGCCCCAAAAGGGAGTGCATTTCGCTCATGCGTTACCTTTTGCTGCTCATTGAGCCCCCAAAGGGAGTGCATCCCGCTTTTGCGTTACCTTTCACTGCTCT
>NZ_JAERSD010000006.1:130680-197269 GCF_017912555.1 Bacillus sp. REN3
TCAGCTCATGCGTTACCTTTTGCTGCTCATTGAGCCCCCAAAGGGAGTGCATCCCGCTTTTGCGTTACCTTTCACTGCTCACTGTGCCCCAAAAGGGAGTGCATTTCGCTCTTGCGTTACCTTTCACTGCTCCCCGCGCCTCCAAAGGGAGTGCATTTCGCTCTTGCGTTACCTTTCACTGCTCCCCGCGCCTCCAAAGGGAGTGCATCCTGCTCTAGCGTTACCTTTTGCTGCTCCCCGCGCCTCCAAAGGGAGTGCATTCCGCTCTAGCGTTACCTTTCACTGCTCACTGTGCCCCGAAAAGGGAGTGTCCTTAGGCCGTTCAAGGGAGGGAAGAACGAGGAATCGTGAAGAAAGGCTGGAATTATCAGATATATTTAAAATTTAAAAACATTGTTATAGAATGTCGAGATATATTTTGAAAACCGTGCTAATTGTTACAGTGTGACAGCGTATTTATTGTATATACTTTATTTAAACTGAGACCTAAAAATCTGGAAGACTATAATGATCCATAAAAGAAAAATAGAAAAGATTCAGCCAAAAGGAAGATGAACGGGATGAAAATGTACGAAGAGATTCTCGATATTCTGGAAGAGAAGGGCACGGCCACGATTCCTCTTATTTGCCGGGAAATCAATATGCGATCTTCAAACACGCTAAAAAATCTGCATGCAATCGAATATTCTTATATAAAGTCATTAATCACAAGTAAAAATGAAATATTCCTAATGAAAGATGGTCTAGTGTCGATCAGGCCGGAAAAAGAACCGGTAAAGCTGACTGTCGTCCTCCACGGATATCCTGGGCCTGAACTAAGGGTCTACATAGATTTTGTGAAAAAACGTTTCACATATTTTGAATGGCACCTTGATTCACCAGCTCTCCGCCCAATCTTACTCGATCACCTCCCTGGGAGTGTAGAAAACTTTAAAAAGAAGCTCTATGCTTTGAATATTTGGGACTGGAAAGAAGATTATCAGGGTGAAGGAATTATTGTTGACGGCACAAGCTGGTTTGTGAAGCTGGAGACGAAAGGGGAAATATATGAACGTGGGGGTCTGGATACCTTTCCTAAGGAATGGGGGAAGTTTTTGCGCTCAATCAGTTCTTTGATTGGAAAAAACATTTCATGATTGACTGGAGTCAATATCTTCAGTCATTTTTTATTTCTCCAATTTTATGATAGGATAGGAAGGATAAAGGTCAAGATTAGTGAATATCCATTCTTTTTTCGTTAAAATATTTAGAAAGAAGAGTCAATACACTGACCATGGAGGTCAATCAGGAAAATGAAGGACATATCAATCCAGGAACTTATTAACTCCAACAACCATTATATACCCGTTGATGTACGGGCCCCAATCGAGCATAAAGAAGCTGCTATTCCCGGGTCGGTCAATATCCCTTTGTTCACAGATGATGAACGGAAAGAAATTGGAATTATTTACAAGGAATCCGGAGAAGAAGCAGCGAAGTGGAGGGCGATGGAAATTGTCTCCCCAAAGCTTCCAAAAATGTTAAGCGAAATAAGAGATTTGAAGAAAAGCGGATCAGAACCAGTCATCCATTGCTGGAGAGGCGGGATGAGGAGCAAATCCGTTGCCTCCTTCCTGGACTACTCCGGCATCGCTGTATACAGGCTTGAAGGCGGCTATCGAGCATACAGGGAGTATATCCTTGAAAGGATTCCCAGGCTGCTTCCTGAAAAAGCAGTCGTCCTGCATGGCATGACTGGAACCGGCAAGACAGATATTTTAAAGAGATTGCAGGATAAAGGCTACCCTGTTTTGGACCTTGAAAAGATGGCCAATCATCGAGGTTCCATCTTTGGCATGATTGGGATGGGAGAGGGCCATAACCAAAAAACGTTCGATGCATTGCTATTTGATCGCCTGAAGGAAATCGAGGGTTCTCCTTATTTCCTTATGGAGGCGGAAAGTAAACGGATTGGACGGGCTGCCCAGCCTGAAGAACTCCTTGAGAAAAAAGTCAACGGTGTCCACTTTCTCATAACAAGCTCAATCCCGAAAAGAGTCGAGCGGATATTTAATGAATACGTTGCCCCTTATTCAGCTGAAAACTGGTTCAAAGAAGAAGTTCGAGATAAAGTATCCAAGCTGCTAAAAAGAATCAAGAATCAGGATGCTGCGGAGATACTAGGGAATGCACTTGATAAAGAGGATTATGAAAAGGTTATCGAGTTATTGCTGGTCCATTACTATGATCCCCGCTACAAACATTCACTGCAAGATTACCAGGGCAATTTAATACATCTCGATGGCGATCACCCTGATGTGGGAACCAATCTGGAAAAGGAATTAAAAAAGGTTTTTTCAGACCTGCCCTCGGTTTAACTCATTTGAAAAACAGGTAATGTAAAAGGGAAGGCATATTACATGCTTCCCTTTTTGCTATGAATAAAAATGTCTAAAATTAGACACAGAAAATTCCGAATATTTAACTTATAATGAGAAAAAGGATGTTATTTGAAACAGGAGGAGGAAGTATGCGCAATTCAAAAAGTTGTCATCACCGTTTCTCGGCCCATGAAGAAAATGTCGGTTTCCCAACAAACGATGGGATTGATGTTTTTGTTTCAGGCGCGAGATTCCAAAAGCATATCACATGTGACCATATTGATCTGCCTGTTGAACCGGCCGAGCTGATTGAAACGAGCCAAATTGAGAAAAGAAACAATCAGTTCGCACCTAAGAATCTGTATGAAACATTAATGAACCTTTAAAGATTTCCAAGCCGGGTCCCCCCGGCTTTTTTGCTGAATGGAAAGTTCTGCACCTAGGCATATGCTGCATTTGTTCAATGAGCCAGCGCCGTTTGAAATCCTTTCGCATTCTTCCATTCCATCGAATCAGCGGAATAATAAGGGGTTTTTTCCCTCTTTCAGGTCTTAACTTCTAAAATGGTTTATTTTTTTAAATAATGGGAATGGAAGTTGCATTAAGGTATTCTAAGTCCTCTGCAAAGCGGCCTGCCTCGTGAAAAGCGATGCATGTCAGTTTTTTTATTTTTTTGCATGTTATTGGATACTTTATTAATATAAGAAATCCTCTCGGTTAAGTTAACACTATCACGACAGTCAAAACCTTTGGTTAACAAGAAATAAAATGTTAAACTAAAGACTGAAAATGGTTTTAAACTGAAAAATATTATTATTCTTTAATCGGGTTGGAAATGTTCCTTTTCAGGAGCAGATGATCATGTAAGGAGGTTTATAAATGAACAAGCCATCAGACGGAAATTTTTCCGTATGGCCGGATTTCCATGGCCCAAACCAGGGCTATATTGAAGAACAGTATGAAAAGTATCTGGAAAATCCAGAATCGGTGGAACAAGATCTTAGGGAATATTTTGGGCAGAGGGAAAATCAGGCAGGACTTCAGACTGCTGTGTCCCAGGACAAACTGCAATCAAAAGGAGGAGGTTTAGCTCCTGAGAAACTTGCCTCTGCGTTGAAGCTCGCAGACTTCATCCGTTCTTATGGCCATCAGCATGCCAAAATCTATCCGATTAACTTTAAAACCCAGGTAGATGTCATTGGTTCTTATGATGAATGGGGACTGACAGATGAAGATTTAAAAGCCATTCCGGCCAGACTCCTCTGTCCTGATGCACCATCATCGGTCACTGACGGGAAAGAAGCAGTGGACTATTTGAAAAGTGTATATTCCGACACGATGACTTATGAATTCCATCATGTCAGCGAAGCAGCTGAGAAAGATTGGCTGATTGAACAGGTGGAATCAGGGAAGCTGATACCAAAGCTGGAAAAGAAAAAGAAAATTGCTCTTTTTGAACGCCTGTCAGAAGTAGAGGACTTTGAGAAATTCCTTCACAGGACTTTTGTGGGGCAGAAACGTTTTTCAATCGAAGGGCTTGATGCCATGGTACCTCTATTGGACAAGGTCGTTTCGGATGCGGTAAAAGTCGGGGTTGAAACCATAAATATCGGTATGGCTCACAGAGGAAGGCTTAATGTTCTTGCCCATGTTCTAGGAAAGCCATATGAAATGATCTTCGCTGAATTTCAGCATGCGCCTAATAAAGAACTTGTCCCATCGGAAGGTTCTATCGGGATCAATTTTGGGTGGACCGGAGATGTGAAGTACCATCTTGGACTGGACCGGAAGATTAAGTCTGAAAGTACAGCGAACGCAAGGCTGACGCTTGCGAATAACCCAAGTCACCTTGAATTTGCTGGGGCTGTTGTCGAGGGCTTTACCCGTGCTGCTCAGGATGACCGTAGTGAGCCAGGTTACGCGAAACAGGATGTGGTAAAGGCTCTTTCTATCCTGATCCATGGCGATGCGGCTTTCCCTGGGCAGGGAATAGTTGCTGAAACATTGAATCTTAGCAGGCTGAAAGGATACAGGACTGGCGGAACAATCCATGTAATTGCCAATAATACAATTGGCTTTACAACAGAATCTGCTGATTCCCGTTCCACCCGGTATGCGAGCGACCTGGCCAAGGGATATGAAATTCCGATTGTCCGAGTGAATGCTGATGACCCGGAAGCATGCCTGATGGCGGCGAAACTGGCGTTTGAATACCGTGAGAAATTCGACAAGGACTTTTTGATCGATTTAGTCGGGTACCGCCGATATGGGCATAATGAGATGGATGAACCGATGACGACCAACCCTAAGATGTATAAGCTCGTCAATCACCATCCTACGATTAAAACAATTTACGGAGAAAAACTTCTTAAGGAAGGATTTTTGACGGAAGAGGAAAAGAAAGAAATTGAAAAGAAAATCAATAGAAAATTGACAGAAGCATATGAAATGGTTCCGAAGGCGGAAAAGGAAGTTAGAGCGGAACCGGAAATTCCTGAAGAAGTAGAGATGGGAATTCCAGTCATTGAAACAGGAGTCCCATTACAAAGCCTGAAGAAAATCAACGAGGACTTGTTGAAGTGGCCTGAGGGGTTCAATGTATTTGGCAAGCTTGCGAAAATTTTGCAGCGCCGGAAGGAAGCTTTCAATGAAAATGGAAAAATTGATTGGGGACTTGCGGAAACACTGGCATTTGCCTCGATCATTAAGGATGGCACCCCAATCCGCCTGACCGGGCAGGATTCAGAACGCGGTACCTTCGCTCAAAGAAATCTTGTGCTTCATGACAGCGAGAATGGTGACCAATATTCGCCGCTTCATGCCTTACCGGATGCCAAGGCTTCCTTTTCCATTCACAACAGCCCTCTTTCAGAAGCTGCTGTTGTAGGATTCGAGTACGGTTATAATGTTTTTGCCCCTGAAACCCTTGTCCTTTGGGAGGCGCAATATGGAGATTTTGCAAACGCAGCCCAGGTATTATTCGACCAGTTTGTAGCGGCGGGAAGGGCCAAATGGGGCCAAAAATCTGGTCTTGTCATGTTACTGCCTCACGGATATGAAGGGCAGGGACCTGAACATTCAAGCGGCCGGGTCGAAAGATTCCTGACGCTTGCGGCCGAGAATAACTGGACAGTGGCCAATCTTTCTTCAGCGGCACAATATTTCCACATACTTAGGAGGCAGGCGGCAATCCTGCAGCAGGAGGCAGTGCGACCGCTGGTACTTATGACGCCAAAAAGCCTGTTGAGGAATCCACTTGTAGCCGCTGAGCCAGAACAGCTGGCCAAAGGCAGCTTTAAGTGTATATATGAACAGCCTGGGACAGGACAGGACCCTGAAAAGGTGAAGAGGGTTATTTTGTGTTCAGGAAAAATCGGAATTGATCTTGCAGAAAAAATCGACCCTGACTCACACCAATGGCTCCATATATTGAGAATCGAGGAGATTTATCCATTCCCATTGGAATTATTAAGGGAAAAACTAAGTCGCTATCCAAATTTATCAGAAATCGTCTGGGTTCAGGAAGAACCAAAAAATATGGGAGCATGGACATTTGTCGAACCTAGGATCAATAAAGCTGCTCCAAATGGAATGCAAGTGTCTTATATTGGAAGAAGAAGGAGATCAAGCCCTGCAGAGGGAGACCCGAATACCCATAAAATGGAGCAGGCAAGAATCGTAGCAGATGCTTTGACGAACAGGAACGGAGGAGGAGTCGAAAGTGGCAGACATTAAAGTACCAGAACTGGCTGAATCCATCACGGAGGGGACCATTGCCCAGTGGCTGAAAAAGAAGGGTGATCAAGTACAGAAGGGTGAATATATCGTTGAATTGGAAACGGACAAAGTCAATGTCGAAATCATTTCCGATTACGATGGCACCCTGACCGAGCTCATGGCAGAGGAAGGCGATACTGTTAAAGTAGGTGAAACCATTGCGGTTGTCGGAGATTCTGTAGCCCCGTCACAAGAAGAGCAGGGAGCCCAAGGTGGCCAGCCTGCAAAAACCGGGAAAAATACAGAATCCCCTGACGAAGAGCCTGAGAATAAGGAGGCTGCAGGGCAGGATAAACCAAGCCAGAATGATTCTAATGATACTCCTAGTGAAAATCAGAGTGCTGATTCTGCTGGCGAGAGGGTCATTGCTTCCCCAGCTGCAAGGAAATTGGCGAGGGAAAAAGGAATCGATTTGAGCAAGGTCCCTTCTGGAGATCCGCTGGGCAGGGTCAGGAGACAGGATGTCGAATCATTCAACCCAAACCAGGAATCCGGGAAAAAACCAAATAAAGAGACGGTGACTCCGGCTAAACAGGCGCCAGCAGTGAATGCTGACAGCAGCAAACCGACAGAGCGGATTAAGATGTCAAGAAGACGCCAAACGATCGCAAACAGGCTTGTAGAAGTACAGCAGACAGCTGCGATGCTGACAACCTTCAACGAAGTCGATATGACTGCAGTGATGGAGTTGAGGAAAAAGTGGAAAGATCGTTTTTATGAAGAGAACGATGTACGTCTTGGTTTTATGTCCTTCTTCACTAAAGCTGTTGTTGCGGCATTGAAATCATCGCCATTTCTAAATGCAGAAATCCAGGGGAATGAGATTGTTCTCAAAAAATACTATGACATTGGCATCGCTGTCGCTGCAGATGAAGGTCTGGTCGTACCTGTCATCAGGGATGCAGACAGGAAAAATTTCGCGGAAATCGAAGGCGATATAAATGAACTGGCAGAGAAAGCGCGTACGAACAAGCTGTCATTGAAGGATTTGCAAGGAGGAAGCTTTACAATCACAAACGGAGGGGTATTCGGATCACTGTTATCGACTCCAATTATAAATGGTCCGCAAGTGGGCATTCTTGGCATGCATACCATCCAGATCCGTCCTGTCGCGATCGATAAGGAAAGGATGGAAAACCGTCCAATGATGTACATTGCCCTATCATACGATCACAGGATTGTAGATGGCAAGGAAGCCGTCACTTTCCTGAAAAGAATCAAAGAATTGATCGAAGATCCAGAACAGCTTCTGTTGCAGGGATAAAAAATGAACCGCCGATTTCGGCGGTTCATTTTTTTTACCCAAGAAATAAGAGAATCAATTTTCAGCTACAGCTTCAGCGCCTAACCCTTGAGATCACTTCGGTCCACCACAGGGCCTTCACCTGGTCAGGCCTTTGAAGGGCGTGAGGTTTTCGCGCCGTGTTGCAGCAGGAGCCGGGGCGGCACTCTTGTCATCGATTGGAAGGGCAGTCATAGCGCCTTCGCTATTCTACAGCAGCCATAATCCTTCATTAACGGGTTTTAATTGCTTTCAGTCCTCTTTTGGAGATTTCCGTTTTTAAAATTTTTGCCCATTCTTTGTCTTGTTCCGACTTCAATGCATCACGATACGAGACCACCAACTGTTCATTGCTCATAATTTTCATTTGCATTCCTCCTCGGTAAGAATGGTATGAATTTTCAAACTATAAATATAGTTTAATTCATTGTAAAGGTTAATTGAAGATTTGAAAACCCATAATGACACTTTTTTATTAGAAATTTTTTCATGTCAGTTTGGAGTTGCCGGCCCTTTATCACCATTAATAACATATAAA
The DNA here is from genome assembly GCF_017912555.1 of Bacillus sp. REN3. Taxonomy (GTDB): domain Bacteria; phylum Bacillota; class Bacilli; order Bacillales; family Cytobacillaceae; genus Mesobacillus. Next base: position 138,638 of record NZ_JAERSD010000006.1, read on the forward strand.
AGAAAAAAAGCTTGCATTTATTTGATAAACGATTTATTATATACCCATGAGGGTATTCCGGTGAGATGGAATCCCAATCATTTTAATACACTTAGGGAGGAACGTACATGTCAATTCAAGCAATCACAGCAGAAAAATTAAATGAATGGGTTGTGGGTAAGAAGGAATTCTTCATTTTTGATGTAAGAAATGTAAAGGATTTCGAAGACTGGAAGGTAGAGGGAGAAAATATCAGTTATTTGAACATCCCTTATTTCGAATTGATTGATGGCGTTGAGGAAGTGATGGACCAGCTGCCAGAAGATAAAGATATTGTTGTTATCTGTGCGAAAGAAGGATCATCTATGATGGTAGCCGAGATGCTTTCAGATGCAGGACTGGATGTTTCTTATCTGTCAGGTGGAATGAAAGCATGGAGCGAATATTTGTATCCAGTTGAAGTATACAAGGATGAAGAAATAAGGGTATTGCAATTCATCCGCGTCGGCAAGGGATGCCTTTCTTATATGGTACTTTCCGAAAATGAAGCGCTCGTTGTCGACCCTTCAAGATTCGTTGATCAATACCAGAAAGTTGCGGAAAGAGAAAACGTGAAAATAACTCACATCGTGGACTCTCATTTGCATGCTGACCATCTGTCAGGCGGCAAGCAGCTTGCCGAACTTACGGGCGCAAAATATTACTTGATGAAGAGTGAAGGAGCAGTCTTTGACTTTCAAGCTTTGGAAGAGCATGATAAAATTGAATTCGAGAATGTTACTCTTGAAGTTTTGGCAGTCAAAACTCCGGGACATACCCCTGGCAGTGTTTCCTTCTTCGTGAATAATAAGCTTTTATTCTCAGGAGATACTATTTTTGTGAACGGGCTTGGACGTCCAGATCTTGGAGGGAAAGCTGCGGAGTGGGCAAAGGATTTGTATGAAACAGTGTATAGCAAAGTTTCGAAGATCGCGGATGATGTCATTGTATTGCCTGGGCATTATGCAAGCTTTGCTGACGAAGTCAACAGCGAAGGTTACATTGGCAGCCAGCTTGGTACTATCAGAAAGCAAAACGACATGATGGAAGGCAAATCCATCGAGGAATTCGTTGACCATGTTGCCCAATCTGCATCAAGCGAAACACCGCCAAACTTTGAGGACATTGTCGCAATAAACCGTGGTGTCAAGGAAGTCACAATAGAGGAAGCGCTGGAACTGGAAATTGGCCCCAACCGTTGTGCGGTCCACCACACACATTAAATGAAATAAATAGGGGAGAGCGTCGCTTTCCTCTATTTGCTTATGAGGTGAAAAAAATGAATGAGGAACCAAAAAATAAACACTGCGCAGGAGGAACCTGAGGAATCGGACCGAAGCGTACGGATGAGCAGGATAACGGAAAGTCTGCAGGTTTTCCGCCCATATGACCTGCCACGTACATTTGGCTCCTGGCAGGAGTCATTTATCTGATATCAAAGCTCTTTTAAAAGCAGGAGGCTATCGAAATGGTTGATGTTTTGGTGATTGGCGGTGGACTCTCAGGAGGATCTGCTGCAATTTACTCCGCCCAGGGTGGATTAACAACGAATGTAGTTGATGCAGGAAAATCACAAATCAAGCAGGTTTCCAAACTTTATAATTACCCTGGCATTAAGGAGATACCCGGGCCAGTACTTCTGGAAACGATCAAAGAACAGGCAATCGCTTCCGGGAGTGTTTGGATCGAAGGGACAGCAGAAAAGATTAAGCCGTCCCAAGGTGGATTCACAGTCCAGCTTGGGGACGGAAGAGATATCGAAACTAAGTATCTGATTATCGCCACGAATTTGCAGACATCCTTGCTTGAGGACTTAGGCTTCGAGCTTGTTGTGAACGAAAAAGTTCCAAGCGGAAAAATAAAGAAGGTTCTCGGGGTCAGACAAGACGGAGCAACTTCGATACCGAATCTGTATATCACAAGCCTTCTTTCAGGGGTGTCAAGCCAGTCTGTCATCGCAGCAGGACACGGTGCACAGATTGGGATTGCGATTGTTTCAAAAGAAACAGGAACTTCTTATATGTGGCATGATAAGTGATGGAAAGCAGGGAAACCTGCTTTTTTTATTTTGATATAGATGTCGCAGTCCAGCGGGTAGGACAGGAATTTTGCTGCTTGTTCCTAGCTGCGCGGTGCAATGCACGCCAGAATATTCTGTAGATAGCATTTTTTCAGAAAAAAAAGCAGGAATACATTTTAAAAATATTGAATATTCAAACATATGTATTATATCATTTAGGAAGCGCTTGCATTTTAGTAATCAAGGAGGTATTCGATGGATAGTTTGCTGCCGTATACAGTTGGTTCATTATTGGAAGAAAGGGCGAAGGAGTATCCTGAACTGGAAGCCTTGGTGTACCCTGATCGGAATTTAAGGATGAGTTATCGGGAGTTCAATGAGGTTTGCAGGATTGCTGCCAGGGGATTGATGGGACTAGGAATTCAAAAGGGAGAAAATGTCGCTATATGGTCTTCCAATACTCCCGAATGGGTAATAGCCCAATTTGCAACAGGTAAGATGGGAGCTGTACTGGTAACGGTAAATACGAATTATCGGACAACAGAATTGGAGTATTTGCTAAAGCAGTCTGACTCAACGACGATTATCTTGATGGAACAATATAAAGATTCCTCATACATTGATATGCTGTATGAAATCGTCCCTGAACTTCGTAGTGCGGAACCAGGAAAAGTTGAAAGCGACACTCTTCCTTTCCTGAAAAATGTGATTGTCCTTGGGGAAAAGAAATACCCTGGCGCTTATAACTGGCATGATGTTATGGAGATGGCCAAAAAGGTGACAGAAGAGGAATTGGATCGACGAATCTCAATGCTCGAACCAGATGAGGTCATCAATATGCAATATACTTCTGGAACGACAGGGTTTCCAAAAGGCGTTATGCTGACACATAACAATATTGTCAACAATGCTTATAACGTTGCGCTTGCGATGAAATTGAGGAAAGGAGACCGTCTGTGTATTCCTGTGCCATTTTTCCATTGCTTTGGCTGTGTTATGGGTACGCTGGCATGCGCCACAGTCGGCGCGACGATGGTTCCTGTACAGGAATTCAGCCCAAAAGCAGTATTGAAGGCTGTTGAAAAAGAGAAATGCACTGCACTTCACGGTGTCCCGACCATGTTCATCGCTGAGCTTAATGACCCTGACTTCTCCAGCTATGACCTCTCTTCCTTGCGGACCGGCATCATGGCTGGATCGAATTGCCCCATTGAAGTCATGAAGGCAGTAAATGAAAAAATGGGAGCAAAGGAAATCACGATTGCATATGGACAAACTGAATCTTCACCAGTCATAACACAAACAAGGACTGACGACCCTCTCGAACTAAGAGTCGAAACAGTCGGAAAAGCCTTGCCACTTGTTGAGGTGAAAATCGTCGAACCAGGGACAATGGAGGAGGTTCCCCGTGGGGTCCAGGGTGAATTATGCACACGTGGTTATCATGTAATGGAAGGATACTATAAAAATCCCGATGCAACCATGGAAGCGATTGATGAACAAGGCTGGCTCCACACAGGAGACCTGGCTGTTATGGATGAAAATGGTTATTGCAGGGTTACCGGCAGATTGAAGGATATGATCATCCGGGGAGGGGAAAACATTTATCCAAGGGAAATAGAAGAATTCCTTTATACCCACCCAAAGGTGCTTGATGTACAGGTAATCGGCATTCCTGACAAGGTGTACGGCGAAGAAGTCATGGCCTGGATCATATTGAAGGATGGGGAATCCGCTTCTTCAGATGAAATAAGGGAATATTGCAAAGGGAAAATATCCAGGCATAAAATCCCGAAATATATTGAATTCACGGACAGCTATCCCATGACTGCATCAGGGAAAATCCAAAAGTTCAAGCTGAGGGAAAAGGCATTGGAAGCGATCGAAGAGGTTAACAAAACTTGATTATTCTTTTGAAGTATGCATACTTTTGAGTGCATATCCAGCCACAAGCAACAAAAACAAACATAATTTTCTCGCATTTTGAACATTTTGTTACAACTCTCTGGTTACTATATTAATTAACAAGGTATCTCCCTATAATATAGTGTATATATCTGCTTATTCCAAATTAGCAGGATTTCTGGGGGAATGTTCGAATGCGGTGGGTATGGATCTTACTGCTGCTATTTATGGGTATGATGTTCCTTGGAAAAGGAATCGAGCTTTGGTCTGCACTCCAGGATGTGTCCGGAAGCGGAGTGTCCATTCGATTCATTGGAATTCACGTAAGTGACCATGTGTTAAAGGAAAGCCTCCCAGGTTATGTACTGGGATTCATCATGGCATCCTTCATACCGTTCATGGTGGCAATCAATCTGGTGTTGAAGAAAAATACAAGAAAGAATATTGAATAGTGATAAGAGCCGGTTTCGAAAGAGAGACCAGGCTTATTTTTTTCGTTCCAGTTTTGTTATAGCTCTTTATTAATGGGGAAAATAGTATAAATGAAAAGGGAGGGATTTCCAATGTGTGGTCGATTTTCGCTTTTTGAATCGATTGGGACTTTGCGGGCGGAATTCAACTTTGAATATAATAGGGATTACGAACCAAGATATAATATAGCTCCCGGCCAGGATATTTTGGCTGTAGTCAGTAAAGGGAAAAATCGGGAAGGATTCCAAATGAGATGGGGGTTGGTCCCTTTTTGGGCAGATGATGAAAAAATAGGATTCCGAATGATTAACGCTCGCGCAGAAACCATCGATAGGAAATCAAGCTTCAGTAACGCCTTCAGGAAGCGCCACTGTCTCATCCTCGCAGATGGTTTTTATGAGTGGCAAAAAGAAGAGAATCATAAGCGGCCATATCGATTTGAAATGAAAGACAAACAACCATTTGCATTTGCCGGCCTGTGGGAGAATTGGCAGAAGGAAGGGAAGAGGATTACATCATGTACGATTATCACAACTGAAGCAAATAGGCTTATTGAAAGAGTACATGAAAGGATGCCTGTCATTCTCCCTGCAGACAAGCATGATTTCTGGCTGGACGGCACAGTCGATGACGTTGTCGAGTTGAAACGATTACTTCAGCCTATAGAAGCTGAGGAAATGGAAGGATATGAAATATCGACTGCGATCAATTTGGCGACCAACGAAGGAAAAGGATTGATCACACCAATCGACAGTATATAGGCAAACATTCAGGCAAGCATGTTTTTTTCAGGATGTTTAATACAAACCATGTTGGTGGTATAGAATGGAACAGCCAACACCAAGATGAAAACATCCTGGAAAGAAGGAATACAGATGAATGGATTTACAGATGAGCGATTTTATGATTTGGTCTATAAAGGTGAACGCTATTCATATTTGCAGTTTGTACGCAAGGATTTCATTTGTGATGTTTGTTATGTTACTTTTAAAAATGTCATTACTGGTGAAATGCTGACTTTTGATCAAACAGAAGTACTTGGTTTCCGGGCGTCAGGGGATGAACTTAACGCAAGCTAGTGGTTGCGAAGGTGGCTTCCTTTTCTTTATACTATATAGTATCAATTTGATATAAAGGAAGTGCAGAAGATGATCCACACCAAATGGCAGCAGCTTAAAACGATCAAGAAGCTCAAATGCGTGCATACAAATGCCAAAAAATATATTGTGAACAACAAACTGACCGAAGGCAAGATATACGATGTAAAAAATGAAACCGATGAATTTTATTTTATTGTTGATAATTCCGGGAAAATCGGAGGATATTACAAAGAATATTTTGAAGAGATCAACTAAGAGAAAGGCTGCCAGGAAAAATTGGCAGCTTTTTAAAATGAGAGGCACTTTTCTCAAAGGATTGTGTGGTGGTAAGATAGGAGAAGAAAGAGAGAGGGGAAGGGATGGGGAAATTGATACTGGAAGGTTCCGTCGTGTCACTTGTACCAATGGAAATGAATCAGCTGGCGCAGTTATGGGAGGCTGCCGATTCTGCAGATATTTGGGAGTTTACATCTTCTGTCATTGATAAGAAGGACACAATGCAGCTTACAATGGAAAAAGCATTGGAGGAAAGGGAAAAAGGAACCCAGGTCCCATTTTCAGTCCTGGATAAAAGAACAGGCAAATTCATTGGCAGTACAAGATACATGGATATTTCTCCAATACATAGAACGCTTGAGATCGGCTGGACATGGTACCATCCCGATTACTGGCGGACCGCAGTGAATACCGAAGCGAAATATCTTTTGCTTCAGCATGCTTTTGAAAAAATGGGCATGAATCGTGTCCAGTTCTGTACTGATTCGAGGAATATCCGCTCCCAGAAGGCGATTATTCGAATTGGCGCAAAAAAAGAGGGAGTTTTGCGAAAACACCGAGTCATTTCAAATGGGTTTGTCAGGGATACAATGATTTTCAGCATTATAAAAGAGGAATGGCCATCAGTGAAGTCAATGCTGCAGGGAAAGATGAATCGATTTCAGCAAACATAAAGGATGTTTTATTATTGATTTACTTGGGCGTAGGGCTTGGAGGAATGCTTGGCAGTTTGCTCCGCTTTTATCTGGGATATTATACTTTCCATTTACTGAATACCAGTTTTCCATTAGGAACATTTCTAGCCAATCTGACTGGCTCGTTGATTCTTGGATGGTTCACTAGCAGGGTGATCGAGCAGAAAAAGATGAACGAGACCATTGCATCGGGAATTGGAAAGGGCCTGCTCGGTTCTTTTACGACCTTTTCCGCATTCAGCCTTGAAAGCTTTGAATTACTCGAAGCAGGAAGATATGAAACTGCCTTCCTTTATATTCTGCTGAGTTCCGGCGGGGGGCTCTTGCTGGCTGCTGCCGGATACAGCTTTGGAATGAAGAGTTCAAAAGCTGGGGAGGAAGCGGTATGAACACTATATGGATCATCGCTATAGGCGGACTGGCAGGAGCGATTTCGAGATTTTGGGTTTCAAATATGCTGAAAACAAAGCTTGTTCCTGTTTCGACGATTGCAGTGAATCTGTTAGGTGCCTTCCTGCTAGGCTTCCTGACAGGGAAGGGAATTGAAGGGAATGCTTACCTGTTGGCTGGTACGGGCTTTTTGGGAGCCTTTACGACCTTTTCTACATTGAATGTTGATTTGCTCATGCTTTTGAAAAGCAAGGAAGTGAAAGCTGCCTTCTTTTATTTTTTCGTTACATATGGAGGCGGAGGAGTTTGCGCAGTTGCAGGAGTCGCCGCGGGAAGAGCGGTTTAATGCAGAAAAACACCGGAAACGGTGTTTTTCTGATGTGATTGTCATTTTCCAATCAGGGTGTTTTTCCTGATCATCAGCAGGGATAGTTCCTGGTCAACAGCTGTGTATTCAGGGTCATTCCTATCCAGATAGGAAAGTTTTCCGATGAGCGCATTTATTTCATTCTGTACAATCATTAATTCTTTTTCCTTGTCCTGAAAGCTGGCCGTTTCAGTTTTATGGTCATAATATTGGGCTGCGCCGAATTCTTTCCTCGCAATCCTGCGTCCTTCAATAACCAGCAGCTTTTCCGTTACTTTGTTCATGAAATAGACATCATGAGAAACGACAATGATGGAGCCCTGGTAGTCCATCAAAATCGATTCCAGGCTTTCCCTGCTCGCCAGGTCAAGGTGGTTTGTAGGTTCGTCAAGGATAAGCAAATCAATTTCCTGCAGCAGAACGGCAACCAGCTTAAACCTTGTCCGTTCACCAAGGCTTAAATGGGAAATAGGGGCGGTCAGTTTTTCTTCGGTGAAGCCAGCATTCGCAAGAATAGTTCGTGCTCTTCTGATTTCTTCCTGGCTATGAAAGTCAATATAGTCAAGGATTGTCTTCTCAGCGGGAAGGTCTGTTACATCTTGACTGAGATAGCCTATTTCCAGAGATTCGCTCTTCCACAGGAATCCTTCGGTTACTGATTCTAACCCAAGAAGCATCCTTATTAAGGTGGTTTTGCCGCTGCCATTTCCTCCAATCATCCCCATTCTTTCTCCATGGTTCATGAAAAAATGGCTATTCGAGAACAAACAATGATCACCGAACGATTTCCCTAAATTTTTCGCTTCCATGATTTGTTTTCCGCGTTTCTTCCCGCCGGAAAACTGAAAAGAGACTTTATCTTCCTCTTTTGGCTCCGTTACTTCGCTTTTGGCCAGCTCATTCTTCAGCCGCTTTAATTTTGATTTAACCTGGGTGTCCATTTTCTTTGCTTTTACCCGGTAATATTCCTTGTAACCTTCCTGCTTTGTTGATTGTGAATGTGCTTTTTCAGACCAATTTTTCATGGTTGATATTTGTTGTTCGATTTTTGCTTTATATTTTTCCTGTGTTTCATACTTATGTTGCTGTGCCTTAAGAAGTTTTTCCTTCTCCTGACGGAAGTCTGAATAGTTGCCTTTGAATGATCTAGTTTTTCCATCTTCGATTTCAATGATCTCACTTACCGTTTGATCCAGAAAATGCCGGTCGTGGGAAATAATCAGGGCGGCTCCATGGAATTTATCCAGTTCGGTTATCAGCCATTCAAGCCCTTGAACGTCCAGATGGTTGGTAGGCTCATCCAAAATCAATATGTCCGGTCTGCCCGACCATATTTCCGCGAGGGCAAGCTTCAGCCTTTCTCCGCCGCTCAAATGTTGGAATCGATCTGCTTCCCATGCCGTAACTTTTGCCAATCCAAGCCTGCTGGCATGGAGGAAAATACCATCCTGGCCTGCCGGATACTCATCGAGGGATTGGCGAAAGATGAAATCAGTGGATTGCTTCAGGTACCCAATCGTGAGGTCCTTGTTGAATGTTTCGATCGTTCCGGCATCAGGAGTTATGGTTCCATGCAGTAAATTGGCAAGCGTAGTTTTGCCTGCTCCGTTGCTGCCGACCAGTCCGATCCGGCAGTTTTTCTTTATATCCATATCCGCGTGTTTGATCACATTCTTTTCGTTGAAGCTTTTCTGGATGCCTTTTATTTTCATAATGGTCATAATCATTCCCCCTTGAATTTAGTCATAACATTTCAGGTGAATTTTTTGTCCATTAAAAAAACCTCCCTGGGCGTATCCCCGGAGAGGTGCTGTAATTGCTTCCAATGCTATATTTTTTTGATCTAGACAAAATCAGGGAACACAAAAGAGTATACCTGCCTCTTGATCAAAAAAACGATGGTATGGAATGGCAAATGGACAGACTAATCCTATTTTCCGGTTACGCATTTTTCGTATTTGAAAAATCGGGCAGAAAATAAGATTAGTATTTCATTGGCTCTTTACCATTCCTTTCGGATTTATTTATTGAAAGTATATCTTTTCCATCTATCTCCTGTCAACGTGATTTCCATCGACTATGACTTCTTGAAATTGGTCAGTTGGCTGCCTTGTTGCTGTTTGCCGCCCTTTTCAGCTTTTTCTGGCATGAATAGTTTCTTCGCCAGCAATGACTGGAGGATGAGGAAGCTTCCTCCTGCGGCCCAGTAAAGCGGAAGGGCTGCAGGCGCATTCAGCGAAAAAAGAACGATCATGATGGGTGACAAAAGTCCCATCATCCGCATTTGCTTTCGCTGCTCCTCAGGCAAGTTCGCCTGCGTGACCTTAAATTGCAAGTAGTAAACCATACCTGCAACGCCAGTGATCCAAATATCGGAAGCACCAAGGTTGAACCATAAAAATGAATGGCTGGCAATTTCAGTAGAACCACGGATGGCATAATATAACCCCATCAATATTGGCATTTGCACAAGCAGAGGGAGGCAGCCTGCTGATAGAGGATTAACCCCATGCTTTTGGTAAAGGCCAAACATTTCCTGCTGGAGTTTTTTCTGTTCAGCGAGGTCCATTGTCTCTTTAAGCTTTTTTTGCATCGCATCCATTTCCGGTTTAAGGAATTCCATCTTTTCCTTCATTTCCTGCTGGTTCTTATACTGCTTAAGCATTAACGGCATCAAAGCAAAGCGGATTAACAGGGTGATCAGGATGATAGCCATCCCGAAACTTCCGCCGGTAAGATTCGCAAAAGCATGGATCAGCCAGGTGAATGGATTGATGAATGCAGACTGGAAAAAGGAGTCTTCACCAATCAGCGGCTGGCATCCAGCCAGCAATGTTGGAGTGAGCAGCATGACCATCACAAAAAATATTCTTTTCATTTTTCTCCTCCTGTTTCATGAAAATTCTATTACTTGGAGAAAAATGAAAAGGCATCCTCACCTGGATCGATTTTTATTTTAATACGCTTGAGAATCAGGAGCTGAAGCTTCATGCCAAGCTCGCAGTCATTTTTGAATGCATTTTTGACATTCGTTGGCATTGAATTTATTCTCAAACATCTTGAATTGGCAATTGAAGGGACCGGTTTGAGAGCAAGGAGAGCCGAAAAGGCTATACCAAGCAGCAGTGTCGCGTATACTGTATAAACAGCAGTCAGGTCAAATGATTGCAGGAGAAGCTCAAGCAGCATGAGGGCACCCCTTTTTACTAGAATTCACCGAGGGATTCATTATACCAGATACTCGATAAATTATATACGAACGACTGCTAGCAAAGTTCCCTCTTTTTTGATTCCACTATTTGGCGTGGTTTCAGTTTTGAAAAATATGGTTAAGTATAAACAAACAAAGGTTAGCTATTTTTAGATATTCTGAAAGGGGATGCAACCATGAAAACAGTATATGGACTGATGATCAATTCAGGTGATGCCAACGAGATGCTTTGGGATCATGGTGTGTGGGAAACAGAGGAAGCAGCTGCATTATATATCAAAAATGAACTGTCGAATATCAGTGGAATCTGGGTAGGAGATCTTAAGGTCAATGACTCCATACCTGAAGCCGCAGAGGATTATGGGGAAGAAATGGTGGAATGTTCCCTTTGCGGGATTGAATACAATGGGGAAGATGTGAATACCACAGATTATGAAGAGAATGTGTGCATCAACTGTGAACCAGGTTATAAAGAGACGATGGATATTGCCTGAAAAAGAGCCATGGAGCATGCTCCATGGCTCCTATTATGGATTTGTTTTCTGCTCTGCTATGGCTAATTGATTTTTCGGAGGAAGTTATCCATACAGGGCTCCTTGGGACAATGTCTTGCCATGATTGCTCTGGTTTCAATGGATTGGAAAATAATCTCTAAAAAGCCAACGTATGCTTCATGGGGACACATTTCCCTGGCATGTGACCGGAAAGCAAACGTCTGGCCTGGAATCCAGCCTATAAATAAGTGATGGTATCGAGAATGCCAAGAAGTATAAGCACAAAACCCGCAGTTCTTTGTACGGCCAGCCCAAACTTGCGGCCTTTTTTCATCAGAGAGCCGTTAAGGCCCAGATAAGATATCGCAAAGGCAAAACCAAGGACTGGTATAGATGTACCAATAGCGAAAATGGTAGGAAGGATGGCACCATAAGAAGTTCCAAGTACAATCGGCATCAATGTGAAAAAGAACAAAGTGAACATTGTTGGGCAAAAGGCGATCGAAAAGCTGACTCCCATCAAATAAGAACCAAGCTTACCGGTACCTTGCCATAATGGAAGGCGAGAGGTGATCTTGTCGAGCCAGTCCATTGCGATGAATCCAGCCAGTGTCAGACCAATCAGGATAAATAGCGGCCCCATCAGCTTCCTGAACCAGGCAAAGGCGTATGGCAGGGATTCCTGAAAACTTTGTCCGAGAATCCAAACACTCATTCCAAGCAATGAAAATATAGTGATTTTCCCAAGGAGAAAAAAGAAAATTTCTGTCCACTGGCTTGTTTTTTGCAAGCTTCGATTGCCATAGTACGTAATGGCACCAAGGTTACCTGTCAGCTGGCATGGAGCCAAAGCACCGACTAAACCGAGTAAAAAACTTGCTGCTATTGGGACGTGCTCAAGCTGGTTTACCAGCGTAAAAAAGGGGGTGCTTAAAAACCGGCTGATCTCGTTGAATATGTGATACATAAAATTTCCTCCACTCGATCAATTACCCCCATCATACAAGGAAAATATCGAAAATATATGCAGAAAAAACAGCAAAAGAAAGGTTCTTTTGCTGCCATCCGGTTTATTTTGCTGTCGTTTTCGAAGTGAGAATGTTCAGGGCTTTTTCAACTTCTTCATCACTTGGAGGCTCTACTCCATCGAGCGGGTATTCAAGGCCGAGAGCTTCCCATTTATACACGCCAAGCTTATGGTAGGGAAGAACTTCGATTTTTTCTACGTTGTCAAGAGTGCTGATGAATTCTCCGAGTTGTCCAAGGTCAGCAGCCTCGTTTGTCACACCCGGTACAAGGACATGGCGGATCCAAACGGGAACTTCCTGGTCCGAGAGAAATTTTGCAAACTCAAGAATGTGATCATTTGCCATTCCGGTAAGATTGATATGCTTTTTTCGGTCGATGTGCTTCAAATCTAGAAGCACCAAATCCGTATATTCGAGAACCTGTTTCAACTGCTCCTGAAACAAAGGGGCGCTTGAATAGCATCCTCCAGATGAATCAATGGCTGTGTGGACACCAAGCTTTTTGCACTCCTTGAATAATTCAAGAAGAAAAGGGAGCTGCAGTAGAGGCTCACCGCCACTGACCGTGATCCCGCCGCCTGATGCCTGGATGAAAGGGAGATAGGATTTCAAATCATCAATGATTTCAGAAACAGCCATTGATTTTCCTTTTCCGATTTCCCAGGTGTCTGCATTGTGGCAAAACTGGCAGCGCAAGAGGCAGCCTTGAGTGAAAATGACATAGCGGATTCCCGGTCCGTCAACAGTTCCAAAGGTTTCAATAGAATGAATGTTTCCGTTCATGATGATTACCCCTTTCTATTAAAAAGGAGTTCCCTTGATAGGGAAGGGAACTCCATCATCTTTATTATTCCTACAGAGATTCATGGAAGGTCCGGTTGATGACATCCATTTGCTGCTCGCGAGTCAATTTGATGAAGTTGACTGCATATCCGGATACGCGGATTGTCAGCTGTGGATACTCTTCAGGATGCTCCATCGCATGCAGGAGGGTCTCTCTGTTAAATACGTTTACATTCAGATGGTGGCCTGATTTTACTGCATAACCATCAAGGATGGAAACGAGGTTTTGAATTCGGATGTCTTCATCTTTTCCTAGTGCTTTCGGCACAATGGAGAAGGTGTTTGAAATTCCGTCCATTGCATAGCTGTACGGTAGCTTGGCTACGGATGAAAGGGAAGCAAGCGTTCCTTTTGTATCGCGGACATGCATAGGATTTGCGCCTGGTGCAAATGGCTCTCCTGCGCGGCGTCCGTCTGGTGTATTGCCGGTTTTCTTCCCGTATACGACGTTGGAAGTTATAGTCAAGATCGACATCGTATGCAATGAATTACGGTAAGTCGGATGCTTGCGAAGTTTTTTCATAAATGTTTTTACAATCTCGACTGCAATGCTGTCAACACGGTCGTCATTGTTTCCGTACTTAGGGAAATCACCTTCGGTTTCAAAATCGATTGCGATTCCATCTTCATCACGGATGACTCTCACTTTGCCGTATTTGATTGCACTCAAGGAGTCTGCTACGACACTTAATCCAGCGATTCCAGTCGCCATTGTGCGAAGGACTTCGGTATCATGAAGTGCCATTTCAATCCTTTCGTAGCTATATTTATCATGCATGTAGTGAATAACGTTCAATGTGTTGATATAGAGGCCAGCAAGCCATTCCATCATCTGATCGAACTTGGGCATTACCTCTTTGTAATCAAGGAATTCTGATGTGATTGGCTTGAAACCAGGTGCAACCTGAACCTTCAGCTTTTCATCAACTCCGCCATTGATGGCATAGAGCAGTGCTTTCGCAAGGTTGGCCCGTGCTCCAAAGAATTGCATCTGCTTGCCGATTTCCATTGCTGAAACACAGCAGGCGATGCCATAGTCATCTCCGTATTCAGGACGCATAATGTCATCATTTTCATACTGGATTGAGCTGGTTTTTATCGACATTTCAGCACAATACTTCTTGAAATTTTCCGGCAGTGCAGGCGACCATAATACTGTCAGGTTCGGTTCCGGTGCAGGTCCGAGATTGTCAAGAGTGTGCAGGAAGCGGAAGGAGTTCTTTGTTACAAGAGACTTTCCGTTATGGGCCATCCCGCCGAGTGATTCTGTCACCCATGTAGGGTCTCCGCTGAATAGCTCATTATAGTCAGGTGTGCGCGCGAATTTTACGAGGCGCAGCTTCATGACAAAGTGGTCGACCAGCTCTTGTGCTTCCTGTTCTGTAAGTGTTCCGTTTTGCAGGTCACGTTCAATGTAGATGTCCAGGAATGTTGCGACCCGGCCAAGGCTCATCGCGGCTCCATTTTGCTCCTTAATGGCCGCAAGGTAGGCGAAGTACACCCATTGGAATGCTTCCGTTGCATTCATTGCAGGCTTGGAGATGTCATATCCATAGCTCTCTGCCAGCTTCTTCAGTTCGTTCAAAGCACGGTATTGTTCTGAAATCTCCTCCCTGAGCCTGATATTATCTTCTGTCATGACGCTGCTTGTCATTTCATGGTCTTTCTTTTTTTGCTCCATAAGGAAATCAACGCCATATAGTGCCACCCGACGATAGTCGCCGATGATCCGGCCGCGACCATATGCATCAGGCAGGCCAGTGATGATCCCTGCTTTACGGGCCATTAGCATTTCTTTTGTGTAAACGTCGAAAACACCTTGGTTATGGGTCTTCCTGAAGTCAGTAAAAATCTTTTCGATTTCCTTGTCCAGTTGGTAGCCATAAGATTCGCACGCTGCTTTTGCCATCCTGATTCCGCCGAAAGGCTGCATGGAGCGTTTGAAAGGCTTATCAGTCTGGAAGCCAACAACCTTCTCTTTGTTTTTATCCAGGTAGCCGGGACCGTGGGAAGTGATTGTAGACACAACTTTAGTATCCATATCAAGGACACCGCCATGGTCCCGTTCCTGCTTTGTTAACTCCATGACTTGTTCCCATAAAATATTTGTTTCCTCTGTAGCACCAGTAAGAAAGCTGGAATCGCCAATATATTCAGTGTAGTTTTTCAATATGAAATCCCGAACATCGATTCCATCCTGCCATACACCAGATTTAAAACCCCGCCATTGTTCCATTTCATTTCACCTCAAAGTTAAAATAATATAACAGTTATTACACTTACATCATACTACGAATATAACAGATTTGCTGTGACATATTTGTGAAACGTTGAACTTGTGGTTTTTATGGTTAAAACATTGAGGTCTGTTCTATAGTTGTAGGATAGGATTCACTATCTGTTATATAAAAGTATATCTCTATCATACCAAAACAGTTTATCACTGTCTCTATAATGTTTTGGATTTTCTGTGTCTAATTTAAATACAAAGGATAACAAAATTTAAAAGAGGTTCGGAATGGTCTCATACCATTTTGAACCTCTTTTTTCGCCAAAAAATCTGCATTTATATCCTGAGTTCAATCGACGACAATATAAGCAATCATTGGACCACTTTTTTCCGCTGTCGGATGGGTAAGACAAATAAGTCTGTAAACGCCCTCTTCCTTGAATTGAAGCGGAACGGTTGTTTCTTCGCCTTTTTTTATCGTACCCTTAATATCAGTACCTTCAATCATGAAAGGATGTTCTTTTCCGTTCACTCCAAAGATTTTAAGCTGTACTTTCTCATTCTTTTCCACAAATATTGTTCCAGGATCCCACCGATAAGCTTCGATTTCTTTCCCATTTTCAGTCAAGGACTTGAATTCCCCTGTGACCATATGGATTTCGCGCACTTTTTCTCCGTTCTGGCCAATAACTGGGATGGAATCGGGTTTAAAAATCATCCACAGGGCAAGCATGAGGCCGAACAGACTGAGGAAGGCAAAAAGGTATAGCCCTCTTTTTTTTACTACCATGAAATGCATCCAGACACTCCCTTCGATTCATATACTTATTTTTATGCCAGTCCGGTATGGAAACTTGTCTATTATTTTATTTTTCCTTCAATTTTTTTGGATCGATTCAATCATTTTCATGAAGGAAATGGCTTTGCATCTATGCAAGGACCGAACACTCACTGGGGAGGAAAGACAGGTCTTTCAGGAAGCAGCCTGTATTACTGCAGTCCACTGGGAAGGAATTCTTTCAACGCCTTCTCCTTTTAAACGGATCCAGGATGTGGGTTAATGTTTACAACATCTTTTATCTGGAAATAGGAAAGAAGTTCAGATTGTGCCATTGATGATACGGAATTCGCGAAAGGAAGCTTTTTAGGATGAGTCAGTTAAAAGTAGCAGGGCGAACGCGCCTGAAGTAATGCACTCCCATTCAGGCGGTGGTAAGGGAGAGGACCCTTTCCATTCAAGTTTTTTCACTTGCGTCTCCTAAAAAATGGGATCGTTTTGACGATTTGTTTACAAAAAAGTATGACTATTCCACAATTATTAAATTTAATTAACAATACAGAATGTCGGAGATCATTTTGCTAAAATAAAAAGATAGATTAGAATATTGGATGTGTTACAAATGAATAAGATCATAATGGGATTGATCATGTCATTGATTATTGGATTCCATTCATTTGCCGAGCCTGTCAAGGCGGATGAAACGCCTATACAGATTGCTTCGGAAGCAGCCGTATTGATGGATAGTCAGTCAGGGGCAATCCTTTACGGTAAAAATGAAGATGCTAAGATGTATCCGGCAAGCCTCACTAAAATCGCCACTGCGATTTATGCGATTGAAAAAGGGAACCTTGATGAGCAGGTCAACATCAGTGAATATGCAACTAAGATTGACGGCACCAAGGTTTATCTTAATCAAGGGGAGCAGGTTACTTTAAAAAAGCTCATACTGGGGATGATGGTTAATTCGGGGAATGACGCTGCCCTGGCAATCGCGATCCACCTGGATGGCTCCCTCGAGAGCTATTCCAAGCATGTTAACGAATTCCTAAAAAAAGAAGTAGGGGTAAAAAACACTCATTTCACCAATCCTCATGGTTTATTTAATGAAAATCATTACACTACAGCAGAAGATCTAGGACGTATCTTGAACTACGCAATGAAAAATAAGGAGTTCCGTGAAATTTTCGGGACGAAGAAAATCGATTGGCAAGGAGAATCCTGGAGCACTACATTACTGTCGCACCACCGGATACTGAAAGGTGAAATTCCTTATGAAGGAGTTACCGGCGGGAAAACGGGTTTCGTTGATGAGTCTAAACAGACCCTTGCTACAACTGCTGATAATGGCAAAGTAAAGCTGTCCGCTATTTTGCTTAAATCAGAATCCAAAAGAAAGATCTATGATGATACAATCCAATTGTTTGATTTCGGATTTGCGAATTTCAAAACATCCATTATAAAGAAAGGAGAAGAATTCAAAACTGCCAATAAGAAATTTAGAGCAAATCAAGCTGTTTTTGTTACAGAGCCAATTGTGCAAGCTGAAAGGAAGGTCAGCCCCGAAGGTATGCTGACGATTAAGGGTAAAAACGGGAAAGCCATACAAAAACTTCAACTTGACGAAGTCGCCAACAAGCGATCTGAAGTCAAAAAGACTTCCCGGAAGCCGGAACAAAATGGCATTTTGCCAATGAACCCAGTCATCGGAGGCGGAGTTTTCCTGATGGCAGCAGGTTTTTGGGTCCTGAACAGGAAACAAAAGAAAGGGAGAAGATACCGGAGCAGGTGATGATCGCACAGTAAAGCCATGGCTGGATGCCATGGCTTTACTGTTTGATCAGTGTAGTTGAATAAAGCATTAAGAAGGATATGGCTGCCAGGGACAAGGCCCACAACCAGGCGATTTCCATATTTCCGGCTTCAAGTGCAACATAAATTGCCATCGGCGCCGTCTGTGTCCGGCCGGGCAAATTCCCTGCGAACATCAATGTCGCACCGAATTCTCCCAAAGCTCTTGCGAAACTAAGAATCAACCCTGTTATCAAGGATTTCATTGAAAGGGGAAGCGTTACATAAAAAAACACTTTCCATTCATTCGCCCCATCAACCCTTGCAGCTTCTTCGACACCGCCATCCACAGACAGGAAGCCTGTCTTGGCTGACTGGTACATCAGCGGAAAAGCTACCACTGCAGCAGCCAATACAGCGGCCCACCAAGTGAACATGATCGGACTCCCAAAAAATGCTTCTATTGCTTTCCCAATGGGGCTATTGGTGCCAAACAAAACGATTAGCAAAAACCCGACGACCGTGGGCGGCAGGACAAGCGGCAAAGTTAATATAGTCTCTACTGCAGTTTTTCCGAAAAAACGCCGTCTTGAAAAAATCCTTGCTGCCAGTACCCCGAATACCAATACGAAGATCACGGAAACAGTGGCAATTTCAAGTGAAAGCTTTAAAGGTGTCCAAAAATCGTTACACATCAATCATCAATCCAATGCTGCTTCAAAGCCGTATTTTTTGAAAGTTCCCTATTGCCTATTCGCCATTAAGAAAACAAAAATCTTCTTCATTTCAATTCATTTCTGATTCATGCTCGTATCAATTTTGCAAGTTTCTTTAAGTTCCCTTTTCAGGCTTGCTTTTGCAGATAACAATTTCTGTTTCCTTCAACGGTACTGCTCTCAGCCGGACCAGAGATGTCAACAGGAGCACAAATAACATACAATCAAATCGGGGATTTCCGAAAAAGCTCCCCTTTTTTAACATAATCAAATGATATAAATGATTATATAAGATTATCGGGCATGCTACCTTCAAAAATATCACAAGTTGGTGAATATCGCATGGATGGAGGAGTGTATCAAGGGGAAAATAAAAAAATTAGGCTGTTTTCGTAAACTTTGTTGATCTTTAATGAGTGATTGATTTCCGTCCCAGGTTTCTCGCTTTCCGCAGGGAGTGAGTTGAGCATACCTCGGCGAAAAAGCGCCTGTGGAGTCTCAATCCTGCTGATCCCGCTGGACCTCGTTTCAATCAATCTTCTTGAAATATTTGTTTCTCTTAAAATTGTATGGAAAACAACAATCTTTTAGCAAACAGCCAAAAATAAAAACTGCCAGCTGGCAGTTTTCAGTTTATCTATTGGCCCTGGCCTGTTTTCTGGTCGATTTGCCTGCAGACTTCTTCAGCAGACAGGCCGCTTGCTTCAATTACTGAGCCTGCAATCGCTACATCATGCATTCCCATAACATTCGAATCAATCCCACTGACAACACAATAATCGCAGCCTTGTGCATCGGATTCCTGACGGAGTTCCACTACTTCATGTCCTTGTTCCCTCAAAGCTTCTGATACATTTGTCAAAGATTGTTCAACACCAATTCTTGCCATCAAGCACACCTCCTTACTCCCATTAAGTTATCCAGGGAATGAATAAATTATTCGTCTGGCTGGTAATGATAAAAACATCAGCTTAAGGGGGTGCAGACATGACGAAAAGAAAAGAAGACCCTTCAAAAATTGGATTGAACTCTTCAAGTACAGAAGGGCAGGGGACGACAATAAACGAGACTGGAAACAGGGAAGCTTCTTCGTCCCGTAAAAAACAAAAGAAACATTAACGTATTTGGGGATAAGTCGCTATATACTTGGATCTAGAAAAACATGTGATTTAGGCTCCTGGATTGATGGCATTTTCAACTTTCCCTTGTTTACGAAAGGACAAGGACTTGCTTTAGTGTGACCAGAAAAAAACTATGCCCCATTCGCATGCATAAATCATAATCATTATCCATTAAGTCAGCTAAACACTATAGGCGGGGAATAGGGAAGGAAGAATTTCAAGAAGAAATCCTGAAGCGATCAACACACTGGCATGGATGATATGCACTCAAAGATCTAATCAGCCATGTGAAAGGAAAAGGGAACTGTGAACAAAGAAAAAGCCGGACACACTCCAAAAGGTGGAGTAAGTCCGGCTTTTTTCATTCATGTATCCTCCTCAAACCAGAAGATTTTAGGAGGATACAGAGTTGGTTGCTTTTATAATGAATCAAGCGTACATTTCTGCAATTTGTTGTTGAAGTTCCTGGTCTTCGAGATATTCATCATAAGACATCTGTTTGTCTACGATCCCAGCAGGAGTGATTTCGATGATTCTGTTTGCAACAGTCTGTACGAATTGATGGTCATGTGATGCAAAAATCAGTGATCCCTTGAAGTTGATCATTCCATTATTCAGCGCGGTGATCGATTCGAGGTCAAGGTGGTTCGTCGGTTCGTCAAGGAGCAGCACATTTGCTCCTGAAAGCATCATTATTGAAAGCATACAGCGCACCTTTTCCCCTCCGGATAGGACGTTTGCTTTCTTAAGAACCTCTTCGCCTGAAAACAGCATTCTTCCGAGAAAGCCGCGGAGGAAGCTTTCGCTGTCATCTTCTGGCGAGAATTGACGCAGCCAGTCTACCAGTGATAAGTCACATCCTTCGAAAAATGAGGAGTTGTCCTTCGGGAAATATGCCTGGGATGTCGTGACTCCCCATTTGAAAGTTCCGCTGTCCGGCTCGATTTCACTCATCAATATTTTGAACAAAGTAGTGATGGCAAGTTCATTTTTCCCTATAAGGGCGATTTTGTCACCTTTATTCATGATGAAGCTTACTTGATCAAGAATTTTTTCGCCTTCGATAGTTTTCGAGATACCATCGACCGTCAATAGATCATTCCCAATCTCACGGGAAGGGGTGAAGCCGACATAAGGGTATTTCCGCGATGATGGCTTGATGTCCTCTAACTGGATTTTCTCAAGCAGCTTTTTCCGTGAAGTAGCCTGCTTTGACTTGGAAGCATTGGCACTGAACCGAGCAATGAAGTTCTGCAGTTCTTTAATTTTTTCCTCTTTCTTTCGGTTCGTGTCTTGCTGCATCTTTAATGCAAGCTGGCTTGATTCATACCAAAAATCGTAATTTCCGACATAAAGCTGGATTTTGCCAAAATCAAGGTCGGCAATATGAGTGCAGACCTTATTCAGGAAGTGGCGGTCGTGAGATACTACGATAACGGTATTTTCAAAATTGATCAGGAATTCTTCAAGCCATCGGATGGCCTTAATATCAAGATGGTTGGTCGGTTCATCTAGTAAGAGGACATCAGGCTTTCCAAAAAGTGCCTGCGCCAAAAGGACTTTTACTTTTTCTGCGCCGCTGATGTCTGCCATCTTTTTAAGATGAAGCTCTTCCCCGATTCCCAGGCCTTTCAGAAGGATGGCTGCTTCGGATTCTGCTTCCCATCCATTCAGCTCGGCAAATTCAGCTTCCAGCTCTGCTGCCTTCATCCCATCTTCATCCGTGAAGTCTGCCTTCATGTATATGGCATCCTTTTCCTCCATCACTTCGTATAAGCGGGAATGGCCCATAATCACAACTTTTAGAACTTCTACATCTTCATATTCAAAGTGGTTTTGTTTCAATACAGCCAGACGTTCTCCTGGTGTCAATGAAACGCTGCCAGCTTGGGGCTCTATTTCTCCTGAAAGGATTTTTAGGAACGTTGACTTTCCAGCTCCGTTTGCTCCAATCAGGCCATAGCAATTCCCATGTGTGAATTTAATATTGACATCTTCAAAAAGCTTTCGGTCACCATATCTCAAGCCTACGTTTTGAACTGTAATCATTCTATTTAGCAGCCTCCATTTATATAATCCAAAAGATTATATCATGTTTAGCAGAAGGTAGCGAATTGTTTTCATCCTTTCTGATAGAACACTCCCTTATAAGACATAGTTAGGGTGGAAGAATGAATGGCTTTTGCCAATCGCCTAAACTGTCCTCCTATGTTATAATAAGAACGCGTGTTCGCAAATAGGTGATGAAGAACCTTGAGTATCTGTAGTGGAAGCAGGCTGCGGAAAAACTTTCAATAAAGACTGATCAATAATACAACATGATGTTCAAGATTCGACTTTAACTTCTAAGTTGCTATTGGTCCATTGGTGTTTTTGATAAACTGTTGAATGAGTTGGTGGAAAGTTGATACCTCGAAAATACTAACGCATTTTCCTATGTGCGCAGGTAATTTCGCGGATGTCCATTCGATGTCCAGATGGAATGCGCGGCAGGGAAATCAGGAGATGGGCAGGTATCAGACATACCAGCGGAAAAGCGAAGTGGCCGGAGCGGAAATAGACATTCAACATTCATATAGCGAATCTAGATAAGAAAGAAAGTGAGAAAATAGTTTTTTTAGGAAGAAGATAGGGAAAAGTTGAGAGTCGGACCAATATGAGAAGTTTCTACTTTCAATTATAATCATAAAATCTTTGTCAATTTTTTTGCTCGTTTTCACACTTTTTTCATAATTTTCATGTAAAATGAAAGAAGACAAAGAAGGATTAAAGGAGTTTTTGAAATGGCTAAAAAGCAGATGGTTGATTTTGTTAACCGCCTAAAGGAATCAGGGATTAAAGTCAGCTTCACTAAGCCAAAATCAGAATTTTTCTCCCTGCAAAAAACAGAGAAACATCCCACCACAGTAAATTCACACTAAAATAGCAAAAGCGGTGAGTCTCACCGCTTTTTTCGTTTGCCCAATGGCAGTTCACAATTCATCCATGATAGAGTTGAATACTTTTTCTTTATCGAATTCTTCGCCCATAGGAAACTTCTTGATGAATTTATTGTTTTCATCCACAAGGTAGGTGAAGGTACTGTGAACATAGAAACCATTCCCGGGATCTCTATATTGGAACTTGAATGTATCTGCAACTTTTTTGATTTTTTTCTGTTCTTCCATAATATTTGCAGGATCCCCTGTCAGCAGGATCCAGTTTCCGTCGTTTTCAATCCCGAACGTATCCATATAACCCCTTAAAATTTCCGGAGTATCACGGTAGGGATCGATCGTCACGGTGACAAACTGAACCTTATCTCCGAATACACCCTGTTCCACCAAGTCTTTTCTAAGCAAATTCATTTTTTGTGTCGTGGTCGGACAGATATCAGGACAATGAGTATAGATGAATTCTACAAGCTTGATTGACTTGTTTTCTTTGCCAAAGGTATAATTTTTTTCGTCCATTGTCATCAAGGTAATATCATCCGGTATTTTAGCAGTTGCGTCACGTACCAGGAAATAGGAGATACCAGAAGCAATCCCTACCAATACTATGATTGCACTAATCAAATAGATTTTTCTCATACATAAACCTCCCCCTTTATAAGATATTAAATTTATGATAAAAATCATATGGACATTGTGTGAACGATAATAATGTTCTTGCCTATACTGAAAGGGGCGGATTTGGATAGCGGAATTGAGTGAACATTCTTGCAATAGCTTGCAGGATGATTATAATTAAAAGATAAACTCTTTAAAAAGAAGGGAATCTTAATTGTCATTTTTAAGAATTATTAAAATCATATTTCAAATAGCCGGGTTAATTGCAATTAATAAATTCGGGTTTTTTATTGTTGAATACCTTGGTCTTCCCGTTCCGGGGAATGTCGTCGGCCTGCTCATTCTTTTCTTGTTGCTATGGACCAAAGTGATCAAGTTGGAATGGATTGAGGATGCGTCGGATTTCCTCGTTAAACATTTATCTTTCTTTTTTGTGTCGATTTCAGTCGGTTTGATGACGATTGGAAGCTTGCTTGCAAAGAATGGAATCCAGCTGGCAGCAATCCTGATCATTAGTGCCGTCATTGGGATGGCGATTTCCGGGTTTGCTGCACAGGGTCTTGCCAAACGAAAGGAGACTGGTGCTGGAAATGCTTATAACGATTTTTAGTATCCTGCTAACGGTAGCAGCGTATCTTCTATCCAGGAAGGCTTCTACGAAGTACCCTTCGCCATTGACTTCACCAGTCTTTTTAAGTACTGTCATTGTCATTTCCATCCTTTTGCTTCTGGAAATTCCGTATAAGCAATATGAGCCTGCAAGGGCTTTCATGACCTACTTCCTTGGACCGGCGACAGTTGCACTGGCAGTCCCGCTTTACCGGCAAAGAAAAATAATCGCTAACAATTTCTTTCCCGCACTTGCCGGGCTGTTGGCAGGGACAATGTCCACTATCATATCAGCGGTTGTACTTGCAAAAATCATGCATTTATCCAATACAATCCTTGTGTCCCTGACAGTCAAATCAATTACGATACCGGTAGCTTCTGAAGTGTCTTCGATAATAGGGGCGGACTCTCTGCTAGTTGCAGCATTCGTCATGATCACAGGTATGTGCGGCGCAATGCTTGGCCCATGGTTGATGGATTTGTTGAACATCTCGAACCCTTTTCCGCGGGGGCTTGCAATAGGGACGATAGCCCATGGAATCGGGACAGCAGAAGCGGCGAGGGAAGGGGAGCTGCAGGGAGCAGTCTCAGGGGCGGCGATGGGGCTAGCTGCAGTGATAACATCACTAGTCATCCCTGTTGTCCTTCCTTTTCTGTTGAAATGGTAATGAACATCTGCAAATAAGGAAGCCGTGAATTTTTCACGGCTTCCTTTTTAATCAAGGCATTTTAAATGATGTATGTTTTCAGAATCAATTTAAGAGAAACAATTGATTCGAAAAATTTGATTGGAACGGAGTGTACTCCAGCGAAATAAGCGGGAAAGTTGAAATCCCACAGGAGCTTTTGCTCTGAGGGGCCTTAACTCACACCTTGGGGAAGCGAGCACCAAGAGTGGAATTAATCCCAATATAGTATACGAAAATAGCACTAATCAATGTTACAGAATTCAACTGGACAATTTTCGCAGGCGATTTCTCTCTTTAAATAGTCAAGGTCATGGATAATGATCCTCTTCCTGTCGATTGAAATGATTCCTCTATCACGCAATTCACCGATCATCCTGCTGACACTTTCCCGAGCCGTCCCGCAATAATTGGCAAGCTCTTGATTCGTGAGGGTAACATTGATATGCGTTCCATCTTCCTTTAAAACTCCGTAGCTGTTGCTCAGCCGTATCAGTGTAGAATACAGGGCTCCCTTTTTTCCATGGAGCACGAGATCCCGGAATTTTGTTATTGTTCTCCGGATATGATTGTTCATCCATTTCAAAAACTGATAGGCAAGCTCGCTATTATTGAACAACGTCTGTTCCAGATTCTCAATATTTATGGCGGCCACTTCCCCGCCCTCGACAACTTTTGCGTTAAAAAGGTAACGCGGGCCAACAGTGAAAAGTGTCAATTCTCCAACTATGTCGTATTCTTTACACAACCGCAAATTTAGTTCTTTGCCTTCAGCGTTCATTTTTGAAATTTGGACTTTTCCTGAAAGGATGATGTACATCTCCTTCGCTTCCTGTCCTTCCCGGAACAGGTAAGTCCCTTTCTTGGACTTGATGATTTTATCGGAAGCTTTCATGAGCTCACTGATCTCGTGTGTCAGACTCTGTTGATTGGCCATGTCATCCCGCCTTTTGACTTCCTGTGTTACCCTTATTTAAAGGAAATATTTTCAACAGGTCAATAGAGAAAATGTGAACATTTTAGGATTCATTATAAGAATCCTTGGATAAAAGGAAGAGGGTGGTATTTCCAAATAACGGTATTGATTGGTGGATATCGGAGAATCGCAAAACCTGAAAGAAACATTGTAATAGCTAATAAATATGAAAAATCCCGCGGATTCCCGCGGGATTTTTCATTAATACTATGGTAAAGAGCAGGATTGATTTGTGATGGCTTGCTGGTTTGGAGCCGAAGTGGGAGACTCCCGGCGGAGAGTGAGGGGGAGAGGATAGTCCCTAGGCACAGAGCACCAAGGAGGTTCCCAAGCAGGCCAGAGGAAAACGAAGTACCTGGAGCGGGAGGGGACAATCAACAATCAACTTTCAACATCGTTTTCATTTAAAATAATTCATGATCCAATCTCCGGCAAGACCGCCTAAATAGACTCCAACAATGCCGAGGACTCCAGCAAGTACAGGTGGCGCCGGCAGAGGAAGCTTCATGAATTTAAAGACGACGCCTACTATGATTCCAGCCAGTAAACTTAGAGCCAACTCTTTCAATGAAAATCACCGCCTCTTATCGTGCACTTGAGTTATTATACAGGGGAAAAAACTCTCATTGGTAAACCATGAACATTTTAACACGGGCGCGAAAGAAAAGAAAACCCCTTTACAAATATTGAATAATTGGTTATCGGTTCCAAAATGTGTATCGGGATTAGGGCAGGCTGCCACAGTATCGACTTTACGCTGCGCCGGCACAAATCCGGTGACTATTTAGCAAGGAAAAAAGAAAAAGTTCATCCCTATTCAAAAATAGTGTTAAAATGTAACTCTACTACTTATTAAGCCGGAGGATGGTATGGAAAAACGTATCAAAAGAGATATTTACACGATGCAAGGCTTTTATCTGTTTGTTTTTTTCGGGATAGGGAGCCTTTTTCCGTTATTGAGCGTCTATTTAAGTGAAGTAGAAAAGCTGAATGGCTATGAAATCGGGATTATCCTTTCAGCGGGACCAGTTGTCATGATTTTCTTCCAGCCAATCTGGGGCATGAT
This sequence comes from Bacillus sp. REN3, assembly GCF_017912555.1. Taxonomy (GTDB): domain Bacteria; phylum Bacillota; class Bacilli; order Bacillales; family Cytobacillaceae; genus Mesobacillus. The sequence goes on from NZ_JAERSD010000006.1 coordinate 164,980, forward strand.
TGCTGATATGAAGAACATGCACAACCGGCTCCTGACTTTGACTACATTAATAACCGGGATAACAGCTCTTGGCTATTTATTTTTTGAAGGATTTCTTGCCTTTGCCTTCATCGCTACTATTCTTGCTGTTTTTCAGAGCGCAATCATTCCTTTATCAGACAGCATTTCTTTAAAATACACATCTATCGCTGGTGTCAATTATGGGAATGTCCGTTTATTTGGTTCACTTGGTTTTGGACTTGCAGTTTTTCTGATGGGGAAATTGTCGGAATATAATACTCAAGTGATTTTCTATGCATTCTTTATCACGCTTGTCATTGCAGCGTTTTTTTCATCCAAGATGCCTCGGGAACATGCAGGGGAGCCTGGAAAGTTATTGGGCGGATTGAGAGAATTGTTCGGTATGAAAAGGTTTCTTGTTTTTCTTGCGGTTACATTCTTGATATTTGGTCCCAACCTTGCGAATAATTTCTACTTCAGTTTATTTATTGAGGACCGGGGAGGCACTTATACAGGAATCGGCATTGCTTTTCTGATTGCTGTCTTGTCTGAAATCCCATTTATGAGGTTAGCGGGAGCATGGATTTCTAAGATTGGCCTGTTGCAAGTCGCAATCCTGGCTTCGGCCATTTCCCTTGTCAGGTGGATCTTTTACTTCACTGAGCCTCCTCTCGCGCTGGTCTATGGATCAGCAGTCATCCAGGGATTTTCCCTCGGTTTATTTATACCCGCGGGTCTTCAATATATAAGGGAGATCACGCCGGCTCAGCTGACGGCAACAGCTGTAACCATCTATTCGGCTATTGGGAATGGTCTTGGAAACTGGTTTTTCACATTTTTAGGCGGAATCCTCTTTGAAGAACGAAGCATTTATTTTGTTTATTTGTTCTTTGGAATTATGTCACTTATTGGAGTATTCCTGACATTATGGCTGTTGAAGGACCATAAAAAACAGACCTTCAATGAGGTATGATAATTACCCCCTATCCATTGGAAAAGGGGGTGTTTTTTTTGGAAAGAATTCAGTCATGTCACTGTTAGTTCTGGGTTCATGCAATATACACTCACATATCTTCCAAACTGTATGTTTCGCTGCTTCTGGCCAATTGCTTTTTGGGATAAGCGGTACAAGTGAGACACCAGCCGGATCAGTTATCAAAATGGTACCCGCGGACAGAAAGATGGAGAGGATATATATGCTGATGTTGCGAAATTCTAGAGAAGCCAAATTCATGTATGTATCATTGGTATGCTACCAAAAAATAAAGATATGAAAGGGTCAATATGGGATGAAGCGAAGGAGCAGGAAAGAAAACACGGAATTGGCCGGAATCACCCAACAATTTTCGGATTACAATCGGGAGTCACAGCATTCAAAAGGCTTGGCCGAAACACATGAACAAGTCAGTGGCAGTTATACCTCAGGAATAATTGAGCAGGATGCGGGTACTGAGAAAAAGGGATCGAATTCATAAGAAAAAGGCATACTGATCAGTATGCCTTTTTCAGTTAAAAATAAAAGAGGATTTGCCGATTTAAAGCTTTCTGTGTTTTTTTACTTTGCTGGGGGTAAGGGTGCCTTTCTTTAGATAGACAAATCCTCCTTCTAACGCATAGCCAATGACAAGCTTTGAAGACGCTGATAAGACTTTCATCCACAAAACCTCCTCAATGGTATTGGCTTGCGGTACTCTTTTACCCCATAACTATTAATCCAAACAATATGGGATTCTTTAACATAAGAACCTTTGCATAAGAAGTGGCATAAGCTGTGAAAAACAATCAGGGAGGTAGAACAATGCAGGTTCCCTACGTCCATCAATACTATCCTTCACAGCAGCATTCCATGTTTACAAGAAATAGAAGGGCTGCATACGCCAAAGTGAAAGGAGGTCCGCTTGCTCCGCAAATAACGGGGATGGTGGTATTCCTCGAAGTACCAAATGGAACGGAGGTTTTTGCCGAGATATACGGGTTGCCGCAATTTAAACAAGGAAGGGAAGGTATGAAACCAATTGGTCCACATGCCTTCCATATACATGAAAAAGGCAGCTGTGATGTTGGAAAGATCACCGATCCTTTCAAAGGAGCAGGAGGCCATTGGAATCCTGATCAGCAGCCACATGGAAACCATGCCGGGGATTTCCCTGTTCTTTTTTCCAATTCCGGTTATGCAAGAATGAGCTTTTTTACAAACAGGTTCACAGCAGAAGACGTAATAGGAAAGACGGTTATCATTCATCAAAATCCCGATGATTACCAATCCCAGCCAGCAGGTGATGCTGGTTTAAGACTAGCATGCGGGAAAATTAAAGGGTACACTCAAACACCTTGAGAATCTTTTCAAAAGGTATACGGACAAAAGACTCTTTATTGGCTTTTGTGTCATTCCTATCTTAGAACAGTTTTCTATCTCTCAATTACAGGTAGTTTATCATTTAAACACTACAGTCAACTGTCCGTAGGCTCCTGGAAAATTTCCTTTCTATAATGAGATAGCGGGTCCAGGCCATTCTACAGATCATTTACGATGAGCTATCCAGCTATCCCAAACATCAATTTCAAGTCGTATTGTTATAAGTTCTCGTTTTGCTGTTTTATTTCTTTACCTGTCAATAGAATATTCCCGTTTTCCATCTTTCTGTGTTCATCAACCGAACCGCCGGGAATATTGCTTTGATTTGGTCGGCGGTTCAAGCCTTTCTCATCAAAGGTTGTATTCCTATCTTTTTGGGTCAATGGTAGTCACCTCCTGATAATACTAATTTCTCTTTTTGTTACACGAATTATGCAAATAAAAGGATCACCGAAGAATTTAATGAATCTTAAAAAGACACTATTTTGTAACATAGTATTGGTTTTATAAAAAGAGACTGGTGGTATAATAAAAGTGTAAAAAGAATAAATTGACATCTTAGGAGGCTCAACCAATTGTGTTCGTTCCGTAGAGAACGAAGAAAGGGTTTATTCCTTTACAGCTAAATGTAAGCGCTTTACCTTAAGGGCATGGGAAATATTCCCTGGTCACTTGATTGAACACAGTTTTGTTCAATCTACTTCAAGCTTTGTAAGATGTTTGCAGGTCAAGTTCAACTGAACTTTCCACTTCTTCTCAGAAGGAAGAAAACAGAAATTCAGCCTATGAACTTATACGCTGAAAAGAAGTTTTCAACCAAAAGGATATGCCATCGAACAGCTTGATTTTTTGGATGGGATGTTTGGAGAAGATGGTTGGACAATTTTTAAAAATATGTCCGGAAATTCAGTAAAACATATGATCCTGTCAAACTATCTGTATAGCGTCTGAAGGATGGTATAAAGTGATCAATGGTCAAAGATCATGAAAGGGAAATGGAAAGTGCCAGAGAAAAGTGATTTGCAATAGCGAGAGGGAATAATGAGTCTCTCGGTGATTATACCGAAAAATGTGTTTGTCAAGGATTTTCATGAAATCAGTGCAACCACTTATGAACTTCCTTATGCGGAACAAACACACATCGGCTATAGTAAAAGGGAAGATGACAACTCAATAGTATCATTGTTTTGAGCTGATGCTGGTTGGGTCTCCTAAGATGTTAATAAAAAGCTTCATTTGAAGCTTTTTATTTTTTTGGGCTATGTTAAAGACCAGTATTGATTTTTAATACCTTTGTTTGGAGCGGAAGGCACGCAGACTCCTCGAAAATGCGTACGCATTTCCTTCGTGGGCAAACTCGAGGAAGCCCATTCAGTGTCCAGCGAGAGCCCGGAGGCGCAAAACGCCGAGGAGGATCCCGGGCACGCCCGCGGAAAGCGGCCGACTAAAACCACCGCACCCTGCGGCAAAGTCTGCATTAGGTCAACCTTTCCGTCGAAGTGACTGGAGTGGAAAGCATCAATCAAATTTAGCATTGCCACTTTTTAAAAATGAATTGCTGACAAAAACTCAAAATTGTTGCCTGAAATCAGCATGATGAAACAGGAAAAGGCGCCGACTGTGGCGCCTTTTCCTGTTTACCTTTATTCTTCCTTTTTTGATAAGCAGCGATCGCATTCCATCATGTATGACTCTGCTTGTTCATGTATTCTCTCCCCGCATTCTGGGCACACCTTCTTGGGCAGATTACGAAAAAACTCAACCGGACTCTTAATCATTACTAGTTCCTCCTTTTATAATACAATTTATATTTTATATATTCTGTTATAGTACAGTATAAACCGTAAATCATCATTTGTGTAGACTTTTTTGAAAAAAAACAAAAATCAGACTAATTTCCTATATTTAAAGCCCGTTCAGGAAGTGAGCAAAATAATAGTATCAATTTTAAAAGGGTAATCCAGGGTTTGGAAAACGGAAAGAAAGTTCCCAAACGGGCTACGGGAAAGTCAAAACTGGAACGATCGGGGCTAGAGCGTGCCTAAAAGGAGCTTAGTAATTAAGTAAATCGGATTTCAAATTAATTATTTGAATTGTCAATATATAAAAGTGACAAAATTATTACAAATTTAACAGTAAAAGCTTTAATTCTAAGTTAGTTTCCCTTACAATCATAATGAATATATTATTTTAGGGAATGATGAACTTTGGAACCTGAATTAGCGTACAATCCCATCTTATTGCTTGTCGCTATATTATTAACAATTATGTCATCCTATACAGCGCTGGATTTATTCACATTGATTAAATCATCGGACAGGAACAAACGGTTTCTTTTCCTTGGAGGAGCTTTTTCTCTAGGGCTTGGAATCTGGGTCATGAATTTCTTCGGAATGCTTGCGATGACAATCAGCCGGTCAGCTTCTTATCAAATTCCAGTGACATTGTTATCCATCCTGTTGGGAATTTCTTTTACAGCATTAGCGTTTTATTCTCTGACAGGGAAGATGGTAAACAAGGCGAATTTATTTGCTGGCAGTATGTTCATGACGCTGGCCGTTTTGTTTGTCCATATTCTTGGCTTATATTCTATGAACTTTGAATTCAGATATCAGCCGATTATCTTGATCATTGCTCTTGCGCTAGTGTATGGGTCTTTTTTCTTTTCCTTCTGGATGCTATTTCTTTCTAGAATCTATTCTCAAGGTAATCACGGATGGATTAAGCCAATCAGCTCTTTTATCATTGCTGCGGCAATCATTGAAGGTCATTTTTTGCTCACTAAAGCCGCGGTCATGGACTTCAGTACAGGAGGGTTGGGAAATACCGGGATACCCGAATCGTTAATCAGTTATCTGATTGTCTTCATGTCTGTGCTTATTCTTGCCGGATTGATTGGTTCAAGTGCCTTGATAAGCAAGCGGCTGGCTGTTTCAGATACAAACCTGAAAGATATAACAGAAGCTCTCAATGTATCAACAATCGTTGCCATCACTGATCCAAAAGGGAACATCACCTTTGTAAATGATAAATTTGTCGAGATCTCAAAGTATAGTGAAGCCGAGCTGTTAGGCGAAAATCACTCCATCCTGAATTCTGGCTATCATTCCAAGGAATTTTTTAAAGATATGTGGAGAAAGATAGGGTCAGGAAAAGTATGGAAGGGAGAGATTCGAAATAAAGCAAAGGATGGATCCTATTATTGGGTCGATACGACCATTGTTCCTTTCCTGAATAGCAAGGGCAGACCATACCAATATGTATCCATTCGTTTCGATATCACGCAGAGGAAACAGGCTGAAGCCAGCTTGAAGGATTCTCTTAAAGAAGTGAGTGATATCAATTTTGCTTTGGACCAGTCCTCGATTGTTGCTTTTACAGATGAAAAGGGAATTATTAAACAGGTCAATGACAAGTTCTGTGAAATTTCAAAATTTAGCAGGGAGGAATTGATTGGCCAGGATCATCGGATTCTGAATTCCGGCCTGCATTCAAAGGAGTTTTTTAAAAACCTTTGGAAAACGATTGGCTCAGGTAATGTGTGGAAGGGTGAAATCCGCAATAGAGCGAAGGACGGAGCGTTTTATTGGGTGGACACCACTATCGTACCTTTCGTGGATGAAGACGGAAGACCTTATCAATATTTAGCAATCCGCAATGATATCACTGAAAAGAAAAGATCCGAAGAGATGCTGCACCGCCAGGATAAGCTTGCGGCAGTTGGCCAGCTTGCTGCAGGTGTTGCACATGAAATAAGGAACCCGTTGACATCGATGAAGGGATATGCCGAATTCTTGCAACTAGATGAAGCGGATCCACAACGCAAAGAGTTTATTGACATCATCCTTGATGAAATCGACCGTGTCAACAATATCGTTGAAGAATTCATGGTCTTAGCAAAGCCGAAGGCAGTCGAACTCGAGGAGAAAAATATCATTCCAATTGTCAAAAATGTTGTTTCAATGCTGAAGTTCGAGGCTAGAAAACGAAATGTAAGCCTTAATTTCGACTCCAGGAATGAGATCATCCAGATTGAGTGTGACGAAAATCGCCTCAAGCAGGTTTTTCTCAACTTTATAAAGAATGGGATTGAAGCAATGCCTGATGGCGGCGATTTAACCGTTAAAATTGATATCCAGGATGAAAGTGTGATGATATCAATCCAGGATACCGGCGTCGGGATTCCTCCGGAAACGTTGAAGAAAATCGGTGAACCATTTTACACAACGAAGAAAAATGGCAATGGCCTTGGCCTTATGGTCAGCTTCAAGATTATCGAAAGTCATAATGGCAAGGTTTATATTGAAAGTGAACAAAATAAAGGCACCACTTTTAAAATCATGTTCCCTGCAAAAATTGCATAAGGATAAAAACAAGGCGGAAGATACCGCCTTGTTTTTTGTCGAAAAAAAAGTTGGTAATATGACAAAGAAATCCTCATTCCAACCAACAATAGAGTGCATTTTTAGATTAATATGGATAGTAAGAAAGTTTTTAATAAGGGAAAATGCGAGGAGGGGTTGGAATGGCAACAACCAGCCAGGTAAAGACAGTCTGTGGGTATTGCGGGACAGGGTGCGGCTTGGTTTTAGAGGTGGAGAACAACAAAATCGTCAAAATCCGTGGAGACAAGGAGGCGCCAGTCAATAAAGGGCAGACATGCGTGAAGGGAGCTTTTGCATACGAATATGTTCATGCACCCGAACGGCTGACATCTCCAATGATAAGAAAAGCTGGGGAGCTCGTGAAAGTTTCATGGGATGAGGCCCTGAATTTTATTGCAAACAGACTTTCATCTATTAAAAAGGATTTTGGCGCAGAGTCGATTTCGATGTTCGCATGTGCCAGGACTACAAATGAATCTAACTACATTACACAAAAGTTCATGAGAGCCGCCATTGGAAACAACAATATTGATGGCTGTAACCGAACGTGACACGCTCCAAGCGTCGCCGGTCTGGCGACTGTATTTGGCAGTGGATTCCCTACAAACCGGCTGGATGATATCGATGAGGCCGAAGTGTTATTACTGATGGGGTCCAATACAACGGAAGCCCATCCAATCATTGGGAACAGAATCAAAAAGGCAGTAAAAGCAGGATTGAGAGTCATCGTGGTCGACCCAAGGAAAATCGATATGGTCAAGTCGGCCGAAAAGCATTTGCAAATCAACGTCGGATCTGATATCGCACTGATCAATGCGATGATCAGGATTATCATAACGGAAGGCTGGTACGACCGTAGTTTCATAGAGAGGAATACGATAGAGTTCGACACGTTACTCGAAAAGGTAGATTTATATACTCCTGAGTATTCTGCGGCCATTACAGGTGTCCCAGCAGAAGAAATTGTAGAGACAGCAAGGCTGTATGCAAATTCAAAGCGTTCAATGATTGCCTATACGCTGGGAATTACAGAACATCATTGCGGAGTAAATAATGTGTTTGATATTGCCAATCTAGCATTGCTGACCGGTCACATCGGGAAGCCAGGGTCAGGAATCATGCCGCTCAGAGGACAAAATAACGTACAGGGAGCCGGTGATATGGGATGTCTCCCGAATCAGCTTACTGGCGCTGTCAGCGTGTTGGATGACAATTATCGAAGGCGTTATGAAGAGGAATGGAAAGTGAAAATCAGCTCCAAAGTCGGAGACACCCAAACAAGGACCTTCGATAAAATTGAGTTGGGTGAAATAAAAGCCTTGTATGTGATTGGTGAGAATCCGCTGTTAGCGGATGTCCATATGAACCACACGAAAAGGATACTGGAACAGCTTGACCTCTTGATTGTGCAGGATATCTTCATGACAGATACAGCGGAATTGGCAGATGTTGTGCTGCCAGCAAAATCCTGGGGGGAAGTCGACGGCACCTATACCAATACTGATAGGAGAATTCAACGTGTACGTAAAGCTGTTGCTTCCCATCCGGATGTCAGAGAGGACTGGGAAATCCTCTGTGAATTATCTGGAAGGCTCGGCTATCCAATGTCGTACACATCGAGTGAAGAGATATGGAATGAGGTTAGGAAGCTTGCCTGGGAAATGTATGGCGGCATCTCATATAAACGTCTGGATCAGGAATATGGAATTCATTATCCTTGTCCGGATGAATCACACCCCGGAACGATGGTCCTTCACGAACGTTTCCATCAGTCACAGGCTGATGGAGAACGCTCAGCTTTTGTTCCGGTTGGCTATACTCCGCCATTGGAAATGCCTGATGAAGAATTTCCTTTCACATTGACAACCGGCAGGAGATACGAGTCATACAATACACATACCCAGACGCGGCATTATGCACCGGGTGTGAAAATTAAGCAAACGGAAGAGACTTTGGATATCCATCCTGAAGATGCTGGAAAACTCGGCATAGAAAACGGGGAAATGGTGAGAGTGAGTTCAAGAAGAGGGGAATTGACAGTCAGAGCAAAGGTGACGAGTCAAGTTGTTCCTGGTCTGGTGTTCATGAGCTTTCATTGGTCCGAAGTGCCGACAAATGTACTGACATTGAACGAATATGATCCGATTTCCGGCACAGCAGAATTTAAAGCCTGTGCGGTCAAAGTTCAATCTGTAAGTAATTGAATTTACGGAAAGCCCATGTTTCCAAATAAGGAAACATGGGCTTTTTTGTCCAAGAAGGAGTTTATTTATTATTCTTAGGCACTTACTTTTGGTCCTTTTATATCTCAGATTTATATTTTTTTAAATTTCTTGGCAGGTAAGGATGGCTGGATTCGGTTGACTATTATGGCTTAAAAAGTATTTTTATGAAAGAAAATTGAAATAAAACCTCGATTTAAGAAATTTATGGAAAATTATATTGATATAATTAGAATATTCAGTCTATTAGACATCTTCCCGTTATAATTCTGTTATTCTCGTAACTGAATTTAAATGTCGTTGTTCTTTTTCTGAGAGAAATATATGTTACGATTATCACCGTGAGAAAAAATAGCCGATGGGAGGCAAACAAATGAAAAAATCATTATTATCATTGGTTGCTGCTGCGGCAATTTCTGGAGCTGTCGGTACGCAAGCACAGGCAGAGGAAATCGTCGTACATAAAGGAGATACACTTTGGAATCTCTCCGAAAAATACGACGTATCCGTAGAATCACTGAAAAAATGGAATAACCTTTCAAGCGATGTCATCCGTGTGAATGACCGCCTTGAAGTATCCCCTGTTAAATATGTTCATGTAAGAGAAGGGGACACACTCTGGAATATTGCTCAAATCTACGGAGTTTCTGTAGATGCATTAAAAGATTGGAATAAGCTGTCTTCTGACTTAATCCATCCTGGATTAAGGCTGGCAATTTATACAGATATGCCTGCTGAAATGAAGGCTAAGCCTGCTGCTGCAGCTCAGCCGGCGGCTAAAACTGTTTCCGCACCACAACAGCCTGCACCTGTTTCTCAAACAGAAGCGCCAAAACAAGAAGCAACTTCAAAACAAATAACTGTTGAAGCGACTGCGTATACAGCGGATTGTGAGGGTTGCTCAGGAGTCACAAGCACTGGTGTTGATTTGAATGCGAATCCGGATGCAAAGGTGATTGCTGTGGATCCTTCAGTGATCCCACTAGGATCCAAGGTTTATGTTGAAGGTTATGGCTACGCAACAGCTGAAGATACTGGCGGCGCTATCAAAGGCAACCGAATCGATGTTTTCATCCCTGACCAGCAAGATGCAGTGAATTGGGGAAGAAAACAAGTAAATGTAACCATTATCGAATAACCCGCTGAAATAGTATCCAAAAGCATTGGCATTTTTGCCAATGCTTTTTTAATTTTTCCTTTCAGGTGAGGTTTCAAACTCCTTGTGCATTATTTTCTTTGGTTTACTAAAATTTGGAATAAGGAAGAACGACAGAAATTGCGAAAGACTCGCTTGCAAATCTTGAAACTTTTCGAAAATCAATTTTCCCTTTTGCGAAATAAACGATTTGATGTCACAAAGCTCGACGATTAATTTTTCATTCACCTTTTCAAGATTCGATAGCCTTTCCATGGTGGTCTTGTGAAAAATACCTTGGAGATCGAATTGCTCCAGGAGTAATGCATGGACTTCCTCTTGTTTTTTTGTTTGCTGGTCCAATGCCTGGGTGACATCCTCATATTCAAGCAGCTTGCGATTCAAATCCGTGATCATTGTCTGTTGGAAGGCAAGCTGATCAAGGATTGCCTGACTGGTCAAATCCCCAGCCAACATCGATTGAGATAAATCCACTTGCTTTTCTTCAAGTTTAAGCAATTTATGTTCAATCCTTAATGCAGAATCACTAAATTCCGAAAACCTTCTGTTCAGCCGCTCTGTTGAATCGCCCTGTTTTGCCAGAGAGCCAGCGATAGATGAATAGTTATTCAAATGCTGGTTTTTGCTTTCTGCCAGCGATTGTCCAAAGGCAAAAAGATTTTGTCTTAATTTATCAGCGTTTTCCTGCTGTTGCGCAAGGATTTCCTTCAGGTAATTCAGTTGAAAATTCGCCTGATTGTTTCCTGCATCCAGCTTGGTGTCATTACTGAATACTTTTGGTGAAACTTGATTATTTACAAACAAAGGCATAAACCTAACCCCTTTCTAAGATGTCCGCCTCTTACAGCTTATGAAAAGCAAGAAAAAATGGGTACATTCTAAGTCAACGTGCTAACACTAATTTCCTATTATGAAAAAGAAACATTTGTGGAAGGATAAGTGAAACTTCATTTTAGAAAGGAGAAGCTGAAATGCTTACAGATAAACAGCTTTCCTCTATTAAGAATCAGCTTATTGCTGCTGAAAGAGAGTTGCAGGGCCAGCTCGGCCGAAATGACCATTTTAATCTTGACCGTGGCCATTTACATGAATCAGTTGGAGAACTTTCAAGCTATGATAATCATCCAGGTGATGAGGGAACCGAGCTTTACGAAAGGGAAAAGGATATTGCACTGAGTGACCATTTAGAATATCAAATCCTTAATATACACAGGGCCCTTAGGGCGATCCAAAATGGAACCTACGGAAAATGCGAAATTTGCGGAAAGGAGATCCCTTTTGAAAGATTGGTGGCCTTGCCGGAAACAGTCTATTGCATCGACCATACACCGGACAGGACGGTTTCCCATAATCGTCCGATTGAGGAAGGGGTGCTCATGCCTCCGTTCGGCAAGTTCGATCTAGATGGTAAGGATGAAAATGTAGCCTATGATGCTGAAGATTCCTGGCAGGAAGTCGCTCGGTGGGGGACTTCGGAAACACCATCCGATTTAGCGTTCCCAGATGATCAATACCAGGACATCTATGCTGAATCTGATGAAAATGTTGGTTACGTAGAGGACTTTGAGAATTACGTAGGGACAGATATAACAGGAAAAGAAATCACAGTATATCCCACAAAACAGCATGAGCAGTATGAGGAAAGTCTTGACGAAGAGGGAATCATGACAGCTTTTGGAGACTTGTCACCGTATGAAAAAGAACCTTATACTGATATGGAAAAAAGGGACCAGTGAATAATTGCTTTTAAGGAATGAATAGGAAAGGGTATCCGTTAGGTTTGTAGGAATGCTCAATGCCCGAAAGTCCTTTGTTGGCGTTTTACATGGAGAGAAATAGTAACTGTTTAATCAAAGCCATTTTTCATAAGAAGAGATTAAAACTTCACCTTTCCGGGAAAAGACAACCATATTCGAAGTCAACGAGAGGTGAAGCATTAGTGAAGGAAAAAATGATGCATTATGGAAAAAGGCTTATCAGCGAGATTAAAAAAGATAGTGCAACAGGCCTTGCTGCCCAACAGGCATATTATTACATGCTTGCCTTGTTCCCGCTTCTGATACTGATTATCGCCATTGTACCCTACTTGAATATCGATCCCGAAAAGGCCATTAATGTCGTCAATACATTGCTGCCCTCGGAATCAGCCGAATTGTTAAAGGATAATGTTGTCAAACTAGTAAGTGAACGGAATGGAGGATTATTGACTTTTGGAATTATTGGCACTTTATGGTCTGCCTCCAATGGAATCAATGCTTTCATGAAAGCAATGAATATTGCGTTCGACGTCAGAGAGACTAGGTCTTTCATCAAGGCTAGGCTGATATCGATCCTCCTTACAATCGGCCTGATCTTTGCATTTGCTGTGGCTCTTCTACTTCCCGTATTTGGAAAAGTTCTTTTGGAAATGGTCAACACAATCGTTCCAATTCCTGCTCCATATGATATCATATTCCGGGTAGTGCGCTGGATCGTTGCCTTTGTCGTCATGACAGCGGTTCTCGCTGCTTTATACCGTTTGGCTCCCAACAAGCATTATCCTTTTAAGCATGTCATTCCAGGAGCGATTTTCGCGACAATTGTCTGGCAGCTGATTTCACTCGGGTTTTCTTTTTATGTCAGCAATTTCGGCAATTATTCAGCCACATACGGCAGTCTGGGAGGAGTGATTATCCTTATGCTATGGCTATTCCTGACAGGACTGGCCTTAGTGCTCGGCGGCGAAATCAACGCTATTTATCATAATGAAAAATCGGGCAGAGAGGCCATTGTGAATGATCGTTCGGTTTCAGCTCGATAAGGATCCAAAAAAAACAGCAGTCACTATTGAACTGCTGTTTTTTTTGCTTGTCAACCGCCTAGTTTTTTACTGTTTGCGTCCTTATGGCCAAAAAACCACCAGTTCCAATCCCCCAGCAGTTTCATCAAGGATGGAACAAGTACCATCCTGATGATGGTTGCATCAATGAAAATGGCAAGAGCGATGCCGACTCCCATCTGCTTGACAGGTGTCACGCCAGTGAAGGCAAAGGCTCCTGTGACGACAATCATAATCGCTGCAGCAGAAGAAATGATTTTGCTTGTCGAAATCAGGCCGGTCAATGTGGCAAGATGATTGTTCTTTGTCCGTAAATATTCTTCGTGGATCCGGGAAATGAGGAACACTTCATAATCCATCGAGAGTCCAAAAACCAGGCTGAAAACAAAGACTGGAAGAATAAGAGCGATGCTTGACGGCTCCATTCCAAGATGCCCTTCCTGGAAAATCCATACAACCACTCCAAAAGTGGCACTCAAGCTGAGGATATTCATGATGATCGCTTTTAAAGGTATAAGCAAGGACCTGAATGCGAGCATCAGGATCAAGAAAGTGGAGATAAGGATAAGAGCCAGCCCCATTGGGGCTTTCTTTGATATTTCATCAAAAATTTCCTGTTCGAATTTAGGTGTTCCCCCGTACAGGACTTTTAACCCTAAATCTTTATCCGACCATTCCCTTACCCAATCCTGCATGCTGGATGAAGACAAACTTTCCTTAAGATAAATACTTGCCATCATTTTATTATCAGAAAAATACCGCTTGATGGCAGGCTTTATTGGACTGTTTTCCATAGTGGCAGCCTGGATCAATTGGCGGGAATCATCAATCCCAGTAACAGTGAAGATTGAGTCGATTGCTTCTGTATCCTTGTCTTCCTCAAATTCCTTTAAGGCAGCATGCAGGCTTTCTAAATTTTTCTCAGTAAATGCTTCGCCTTCTACCTCTAAAACAACTTTGACTTCGTGGTCGCTGCTTTTGTTCCCGGGAATAAATTCATCTTGGAATTTGTCATAGGCTATACGTGATTCGTAGGCCGCAGGAAGCGCATCGACTCCCGGCACTGTCAATTCCATGTCCTTCGCTGGAATCAAACCGGTGACCAGCAATCCTAGAGCCAGCAGTGCCATTATGACCGGCCGCTTCATTACGAAGTGGGCAAAAGCGCTCCAGACCCCCGGTTTTTCGGTCTTAACCCGGAAGATACTCCATGAATGGATTTTTTTTCCTAACAATCCAAGGATTGCTGGAAGGAGTGTCACTGCAGATAATGCGGCGACCAGGACGACTGTCATCCCCCCAAGTGCGACGTTCTGGAAAATCTCAATTTGGATGAACATCAAGCCAAGGAGGCCGATAAACACGCACATGGCAGAAAAAATAATTGATCTTCCTGCTGTGGAAACCGTGATTACAAGTGCGTCCTTTACTGAATGTTTCTCGAATTCTTCCTTAAATCTATTAATGATCAAGAGGGCAAAATCAATGCTTAACGCAAGGCCAATCATCGGCACGATGTTCAGGATGAATATCGTCAGATCAAACCAGTGGCTGAAAAAGTATACTGCCCCCATTGTCGTCAAAATCGAAAAAACACCGACTAGAAGTGGTAAGCCAGCAGCAACAAGACTACCGAATGCAAGGATCAGGACAATCAGGGCAATAGGCAAACCAATCATTTCTGCCTTTGCAAGGTCTTCCTGGCTAGCTTGGTTCAAGTCTTTGACAATCACCGGTTCTCCCGTGATCGCCACCTTCAGTCCTTCTGCATCATGAAGGGTATCACGCAGATCACGGATTATCCCCCCCATTTCTGATGGTTCCCGATCAAAGAATAATAGAGCATATGCTTTATCTTCCTTGAGCATATTTTTCTGGTCGAATGGAGAAACGCTGTCATCGACTGCCGGAATTGAAGCAGCTTCATTAAAGGTATTTTTGATGAAGGCAATCCATTCCTCATTGGATACTTCTCGATCTTTTTCAAACAAAACAATAACGGACGACTCATACTCACCAAAGTCATTTTCAAGCAGTTTTTTCGTCTCCTTGTATTCACCATCGTATTCGAAACCGTTTCCGCTCAGCACGGAAGGCAGTTTCAAGGCGAAAAATCCAAAGAACAAAATGATTCCAATCCAGAGAAAAATGACAGTCTTTCTGTATTTGAATATAAAGCTCCCAAGCTTGTCCATAGTATCCCCCAAAATTAAAATAACGAACACCATAATTATATAATAATCCTTTCTGGATTGTTATGGATATTGTTTGAAGAATCAGGGGAAAGAAAAGGGTCTCTTACAAATGTTTCAGTGGGTAAATTGCAGCCAGGAAGGGGGCAACCCCTTCCTAAACTGTTCAATAGAGCAATTCATACACTTCATTGAGCTGGCGGGCCCGTTTATAGTCCAGTTCAGCATTGGCATACTGAATCGCCTCTGGGAGAATCTTGTTCAAAAATTCGATTTCTTCCTGGGAAAGGTCCTTGACGAAATCCCCTTCTGACCAATAATCTCCTTTTTCAATGATCTCATAGATTCTTTTGCTTAACGGATAGAGATCAGTATAATTCGATAATATCTCTTGCAAATAATTAAGTGTTGGATCCTTCAATGCTCTTTCTCCTCGAAGAAACTTTTGAAATTCTCTTTATCCGCCAACTTTTCATTCTGATAATACGGATTGTCTTTTGTTGAATCATCAGGGTCTAAATTTGTTTTAATGACCACTTGCGGAGTTGAGGGGGTTTCCGCTATGATTCTGTCGTTCAATTCCTTGAAGTCAGGGATTTCATTACTTCCTGGTTTATTCGGCTGCATTTTTACACCTCCTGTATATAATTTGCTGATCCGCAGGGATGATTATGCATGGTGATATTCCTTGAAATGCCCTGAATATGTTTCTTCCTGGAAGACACAGGGAACTTAAAGGGGACATTATATAGAAATGAGGTGGTTTGAAATGAAGGCAGTAACGTACCAAGGGACAAAGGAGGTCCAGGTAAAAGAGGTTGAAGTTCCCAAAATAACACACCCTCAGGATATGATTATCAAGGCTACCTCTACGGCAATCTGTGGTTCTGATTTGCATTTGTACCAAGGGAACATGCCGCTCAGGCCAGGTTACATTATAGGACATGAACCAATGGGGGATGTCGAAGAAACTGGACCAGAGGTAACAAAGGTCAAGAAGGGAGACAAGGTTGTCATCTCGTTCAATGTATCATGCGGCGAATGCTTCTTTTGTCAGAATCATATGGAAAGCCAATGTGATAACTCAAATAATTACAAAGATACCGGCGGTTTGTTTGGTTATACAGAACAATACGGAAACCATCCGGGCGGACAGGCGGAGCTATTGAAAGGTCCATTTGCCGATTCGATTTCCTTTGTGATACTAGAATCCTGCGAGCTTGAGGGTGATTCATTATTATTCCTCTCGGACGTTATCCCGACTGCATACTGGAGCGTTGAACATGCAGTTGTGAAACAAGGAGATACGGTTATCGTGCTCGGGTGCGGGCCTGATGACACAAAAGTTCGCTTGGAAGAAAGGGGCAAAACGGGTTATTGCCGTCGACCATCTGGATTATAGGCTCTTGCATGCGAAAAAAAACGAACAACGTGGAAATCCTGGGTTTCACCCAGGATGATGATGCCGGGGAATATTTGCAGGAGCTGACCAAAGGCGGGGCGGATGTTGTCATTGATTGTGTTGGTATGGATGGCAGGAAGTCGGCGATTGTAAAAGTAGAGCAAAAGCTGAAGATCTAAGGTGGCACCTTGTCTGCTCTGGAAATTGCCCACACAGCAGCAAGGAAGTTCGGGACCGTCCAAATTACCGGAGTATACGGGATGAGATATAACATGTTCCCACTCGGACGCTTTTTTGAGCGAAATATCACGTTGAAAATGGGACAGGCGCCAGTTGTCCATTATATGCCGAAATTGTTCGATATGATCGCCAACGGTCAATTCGATCCAACCGATATGATATTATCACCCATCGATTGCCACTTAGGGAAGCAGCAAATGGTTACGATCTCTTTACCGATCGAAAAAATAACTGCATCAAGGTTGTATTAAAGCCATAATATTTATGGAGAAGGCAGGTTTGGTACTCTTAATCCTGTCTTTTTGTATGCGGATAACCTGTCAGGAAGGAAAAAAGCCAAAAAGAAAAGGGCAGGAGATGGTGTTTAAACTTTGGAAGACCACATTTTTCATGAAGACAGATTCCCATGTTGAATAGTCCTTCCGTATAAATAAACAAAATAATTTGAGAGTAACAGGAAGCCATTGGGATGACTCAATAAAACCCTGCTTAAGTTGTAAGACTGATTCCGGCTGGTAAATATCTCCCTTCCTTTATTCAAAAGGCATCTATCATGTTCTGCCATGACGTGAATAAACTGAAAGAAGAGAATGATTTCATCCGTACTTCCTAAAACCTATCTTTAGGGGGCAAGTAACTATGCCGAGCATTCAATCAATCATCAGCAGGTTAACTGTCACTTTTTCGGAAATCGAGTATTTGATCGGGTTTATTCAGGCAACGCAACATAGAGGTGAACGAAACCGCGCGCTCAACCAGCTTTGGACCCGCACGGCTGAACTTAAGTTCCTCGTAAAGTTGTTAAAGGAAAAGTGCAGTCCGCCTTCAGGGACGGAGCAAGTGACCAGTTTCTCTGCATCAAGTATTTCAGCCACGACAAATGGGAGTATTCAACTGGCTGGGATCATGCAAGCTGGACCGATGCAGACTCCAGAAGCTTCCCACACGGCCCAGACAATAAATCCGGATAGCACCATTTTTACACGGGAAGATTTGGCCAAGTTCAACGGTAAGGATGGCAAGCCGGCTTATGTATCTGTCAATGGGATCGTCTATGATGTTACGAATAATGCAGCTTGGTCACTCGCGACCCATTTCGGACTCACGGCGGGAAGAGACCTTACTGCGGAGTTTTCCAGCTGTCATCAGGGCCAGCAATGGATCCTGGCTCAATTGAAACCTGTAGGGAGGCTAGTTTAATGAACGAACCAGATGTCATTCTTCCCCCGGAATCCGTGACGGCTGAATCGGTCGCCAAACGATTATATCGTGCTTCTCATGATGGTCTTCAATCCGGACGGATTGCCAGGAAGAAGCTTGTTTGGCTTGAGTTAAATGGTTGTTCAGGAAACATCATTTCCCTCCTTAATGGGTTCCAGCCTGATTTTGAATATGCGCTGTCAAAAATGGTCGATTTAATCTATAGCAATAGTTTGATGGTTGCTGATGGACCCCAGGCAATGGAGAGGCTTTTCAAGCTTGCGGAGGGAAATGAGGAATTCATCCTTGCGATTGAAGGAGCTGTTGCCCTAAAGAATGACGGGATGTACCAGCTGGTCGGGAAAAAGGATGGCCAGCCTGTAACCGGCCTGCAGGCAGCAAAAATGCTTGGAGAAAAGGCAAGCGAAATCATAGCAGTTGGAGCCTGTGCAGTGGATGGCGGTCCCTCAGCTGCAAGTCCGAATTTGTCCCAATCTGTTGGATTACATTCGGTTTTAAACAGGAAGATCATCAAGCTTCCAGGATGTCCGGTGAATCCCGACTGGTTCCTCGGCACTCTTGCCCATCTGCTCTTATATGGTAAGCCCGAACTGGATGAATTGAGCAGGCCGAAATTATTTTACAGCACCTTGATCCATGATCGATGTCCCAGAAGGCCATTTTTTGACCGGGGGATATTTTCAGAGAACCTCGGAGAGCCATATTGTCTCTTCAAGCTTGGCTGCCGCGGTCCTGTTACGAGAGTGGACTGTCCGACCCGACAATGGAATGGTCATGTCAGCTGGCCGATCGCGGCCAGCACCTGCATCGGCTGTGCGCAGCCAGGATTTCCTGACCGGATGGCGCCATTCATCTCATACAACTCAACAAGGGAGCCGGAAAAATGACTGACAGGAAGCGAATTGTCATCAACCCTGTAACAAGGCTGAGCGGTTTCATGGAATTGGATGTATCGGTCGAGAACAATAAAGTCGTCGAGGCAAAGACAAAGGGTGTGATGTTCAGGGGATTTGAACAAATGATGCTTGGCCGAAGTCCGTTTGATGCCATTTACTTGACACAGCGGATTTGCGGCATCTGCTCGACTGCCCATTCTGTCGCTTCCTCGACTGCACTTGAGGAAGCCCTTGGGGTAGAAGTGACAGAGCAAGGAAGATACATACGGGACATCATTCATTGCTGTGAGTTCCTGCAGAACCACATGCGGCATTTTTACCAGTATTCATTGCCTGACTTCGTAAAACTGCCTCCGGAATACCCGCTTTTCAAGCCGGATCACAAAGATTACAGGATTCCAAAAGAAATCAACGACAGGCTAGCAGCCCATTACTTCGAATCTTTGACGTACAGCAGACTCTCCCATCAAATGCTTGCAGTTCTTGGCGGGAAGGCTCCACATAACCACGGGATTTTTGTTGGCGGGTTCTCGACTCCTCCCGACGTGGAACAAATCGTCCATATAAAGTCGATACTCGATAAAGTAAGTTATTTCATTGAGTATAAAATGATCCCCGATACCTATACAATAGCGAAGTATTACCCGGAGCTTTTCAAACTTGGTCGAGGACCGGGAAACTTCATGTCCTATGGCTCATTTGAGGGATATAAGGAACTTGGCACATTATACGCCAAACCGCTCGTCTACCATAATGGCCATTATATGCCATTTGAATCCCGGTATATTGAGGAAAAAATCCGTTACTCCTGGTATCGAGGCAAAGAATCCGCGAAGCCGTTCGAGGAGATGCCCGAGCCAGATATGGACAAAGAAGACGCGTATTCCTGGGTAAAGGCTCCACGGTACAACGGATCCCCAATGGAGGTCGGCCCGCTTGCGAGACTTTGGCTGAGTGGGGAATACCGGAATGGAATCTCGGCGATGGACAGGACGATAGCAAGGTCGTTGGAGGCCAGGAAAATCACCGATGTCATGAACATATTAATCGAGAATGTCACCCCGGGTACGCATGTCCAGAAACAATGGCAAATTCCTGATCGGGCCCAGGGGTCTGGCCTTATCGAGACTACCCGCGGTTCCCTTGGCCATTGGCTTAAAATCGAAAAAAAGGCGATTTCCTTTTATCAAATCATAACCCCATCGGCGTGGGATTTCTCAGCGAGTGATGAAAACTCAAATGGAACAGCCGAACTTGCTCTATTCGACACTACCCTGGCAAATCCGGAATATCCCGTAGAACTTGGCCGTATTCTCCGTTCATTTGATCCTTGTATGTCTTGTGCCACTCATGTCTATCGCCCAGGGCAAAAAACAAAAACATGGAAGGTGTTTGGATGATTGTATTGGGTATTGGCAATGTGTTGATGCAGGACGATGGAATTGGTGTCTATCTTGCAGGGGAGCTGAAGAAGGAAAAGCAGGTTAAGGGTATCCAGTATATCATCGGTGAAACTGATATTGACTTTTGTCTGGATGCCATCGATGATGCGGATTTTCTCGTTGTCCTTGATGCTGTCCAATTTGGAGGAGAAAAAGGAAGCTTGCATGAATTCGAATTCGCTGAGTTAACGGCTTTGGAACCAGGGATTGCTGCCCATCATTACCACCTCTTAAATGCAATCAGCAGCAGAAAGGGAATGCTGATTGGAATCGAGCCCTTTGAGATTGGTTTCCATTATGGGTTGTCGCCGCAGTTGGAAAAAGTTTTCCCATTTCTTCTCTTGAGCGTCAGGAAGCGAATCAGGAGGTTAGCCAGCTACAATGACTTTTCGGCCCACTCAGGCTAAAGCGTTCGCATAGCCGGACCTTTTTAACTATAATGGAGGAAAAACGCTAGGAGATTTCACATGGCAAAATTATTTGCTAACCTCTACGATACAGTCATGGGCCCGCTTGAAAAACGATGGATTGCCAGCGTGAGGAAAAAAATAATCTTTAAGACACAGGGGCAAGTTCTTGAAATCGGAGCAGGCACCGGAATAAACTTTCCTTTTTATTCCAAACAAAAAGTAGATAGACTTACCGTAATCGAACCTAATCAATATATGATCGAACAAGCCAGGAGAAAGGCACAGAGCTTCCACGGACCGATTGACTTCCATCAGGGTGTTGCCGAATCGCTTCCGTTTGCGGATGAACAATTTGATACTGTCGTTGCCACCCTCGTATTATGTTCGGTTAATGACCCGCGAAAAGTATTCCAGGAGATAAGGAGAGTTTGCAAAAAAGGCGGGCGGATTTTATTGTTTGAACATGTCCGGGTGGCATCCTCCTCACTAGCTGCTTTACAGGATTTTCTTACTCCAGTATGGAGAAGAATCTGTGATGGCTGCAGCTTGAACCGCGATACCAGCCGGTACATGAGAGAGTCAGGCATTCACGTAATACGGGAGAAAAAGTATCTCAAGGGAATATTCGTCGAACTGGAAGGAATCAATCAGTGAAACAGTGACCATTTATACAGGCACAGCAATTTACCTCCTTCATACAATGATACAAATTGCTTGGGGAGGTTTAGGTATGTATCCATACTATGATTATTACAGACAGAACCAGAAGCTCATCAACGATATCGCTGCGGCGATCAATGGCGAGTACAGCGCAATACAATGTTATTCGAAGCTTGCGGGAATGGCACCTACTGCCGAACAAAGAGATCAAATCAATGAAATTCGAGAAGATGAGCGAAGGCATTTTCGTCAATTCTCACAGATCTATACTAATCTTACAGGCAGGCAGCCCCAGCCACAGATAGTGGAGGAATGCGCCGATACTTATTTGGCAGGATTGGAAGCTTCTTTTAAAGATGAACAAAAGACTTCCGATTTTTATCGGGATATTGCTGATGAAGCATCTGACCCAATCGTTAAGGATATATTTAAGCGTGCTTCTGGGGATGAACAAAACCATGCTGTCTGGTTTTTGTATTTTTTTGGAAAGCAATAAAATTGAAAGAAAAAGAGCTAGGCAATCCCTAAATGTTAGAGTAAAACTCAACTTTTAGGATTCCCTGGCTCTTTTTTTTGCGAAGTTTTCACTATATCTACAAATTTAATAGGTAAATTGCTGGTTAATCCATACTAGAATGGGTATAGAGAAAAGAATTGCTATTGCAAGATATTACATAAGGGGGAATTTTTGTGAGAAGTAGTGTTGCCATCATTATAGGATTCTTAATTTTTGGTTCGCTGTTCGTTGGCTGGAAAATCAGCCAGGATCTTGGACCAGCCGAAACAGCAAACACTCAAGAAGCCCAGACTGAAGTTGCGAGCGGTGAAATTGAATTCAATCCGCCAAGTATGGAGGACGTTCCCGACGGACCTCTTGGTGAAAGTATTAAGTACGGAGAAAAATTGGTAATGGAAACAAACACAGTTGCTGATGAATATGTCGGTAACAATCTATCATGCGCAAGCTGTCACGCAAATGGCGGGACTGTAAAGGAAGAGGCTCCTCTTGTCGGTTTAACGTCCGTATATCCAGATTACAGGCCACGTGAGGGAGTCGTTTTTACACTGGAGGATAGAATCAATGGCTGCATGATCCGAAGCATGAATGGCAAGGAATTCGCTTATGACAGCAAAGAAATGCGTGCGATGATGGCTTACTTCCAATACTTGTCCAAGGGAATCCCTGGAGGGGCTGAAATGCCTTGGAGAGCAGCGAAGGAACCTAAACAATATCCGGTTCCAAGTGTACAGGATGGAGAGAAATTGTATGCCCAATCCTGTGCAAGCTGCCATGCACAGGATGGTTCCGGTACAGGCACGAACACAGGGCCAGCCGTTTGGGGGGAAAATTCCTTCAATGATGGGGCAGGGATGTCACGCTTCACGAAAATGGCAGGTTATGTCCAGAAAAACATGCCAAAAGGTCAAGGCGGCACATTATCTGACCAAGATGCCTCCAATCTCGCGGCATATATCCTTTCTCATGACAGGCCAGAATGGAAAGGGCATGACGGCGACTGGCCAAAAGGCGGCAGACCAAAAGATATCATAAATAAAGAGAAACGGGAACAAATCAAAAATGGAACAATCAATTGGGAAGAGATGCTTTCGGTAAAATAACCATCTTAACCCCCGCATCATTTAAATATGGTGCGGGGGTTCTTTTGCTTTAAACTGGCTTCTGTGCCGATAACCATCTTCAGTTCCAAGCTCCCTGTTAAGCAGCAACTCCATTTTTTCAAGGTCCTTTTTCGTTACGACCGAATCCATCGTCGACCATTTCACAGAGTAAACGAAATAGTAATTTTTAATCTGCCTGAAGAGCACAGCCGAGTTCGGAAAGGTATCGAATTTCGCCTTGATATTGTATCTTTTTGTATATGACCATCTGATCAAGTTCATGCCAATATCCCCAATTTTTTTCTTTTTTTCTTACCCTTCTAAAGAACAAAGGAAACTTTTGTGGGTATTTGTCTTGGATTGTCCCTTATCCTTTTATATGCTAGAATAAACGACGATGCGTATTAGTTAGCGACACATATAAATGTGATACTAAACTGCTAGCAAACTGTTACAGAAACTGTGGCAGCGGAGTTGGAGGGAAATAAATGCTTGAAGCGCAAAGAATTCAATTAAATGTAAGGGTGTCCAGGGAAACGGCCCAGAAATTGGATGAGATTGTGGAATATTACCAAGACCATACAAAAATCGGCCGAATATACAAAGGGGATGTCCTGACAGATATCATCGAAAAATCATATGAAATTATGCAAAAGCAAAAAAAATTGAAGGGTTAAACTTGTCAAGTGTTAGTTGGGTATTTTTTGTGAACAAATTTGTTGCAATTCCTCTGAATCAGGCGTATTATTGTAATAATCTGATAATAACTAAGGTGGTTATTTACATGATGCGAATGGCAGCTGCTGGAGTAACCGGTTTTGTTCTAGTGTTTATTGAATCGTATCTGGTGATGGTCGTTAAGCAATACCACACAATTGAATTTGGCGGAATCGCTCCATTTGTCAGTGTTTGGGCAATGAACTTCTTCCTGGTGTTTTCAATCCTTACCCATATCAAGATGTGGTATGAAGAAAGGCAATCACAGCGCGAAGAAGAAGCGATTAATAGAGACTCCTACTAAACAGTCATGATCAGTAAAAAGAGGCTGTCCCGAAAGTAATAACTTTCGGGACAGCCTCTTTTCTTTTGCTTGTAAAACAACCCGTTGATTTGCTATCCAGGCACTTCGACGGACAGGAAGTCCTAATGCCCACTTTGCAGCAGGACCGGCGGCCTTAGTTGCCAAAGCGCTTGTCGGGGCTGACCAAAGTGCTTCCGCTATTTTTTCTCCTCGTCGCTTTGCTCCTGCGGGGGTCTCCCCAGCCACTCACTTCCGCAGGACACTGAATGGGCTTCCTCGAGTTTGCCCGCGCACGAAGGAATTGCGTTAGCATTTTCGAGGGGTCTGCGTGCCTTCCACTCATCAACTAAGTGTGCAATGTCTATGGTGATAGGGAAAAATAAAAGAATCGCCCTTTTTTGGTATAATGCAGGCACCACAACAACAAACCATTCTCCTGGAGCCTTGTGTTTTAATCAATTTTTCCGGCGTGCTATTTGCTCGGTTTCTAAAACCCTAAGGAAATAATCTTCCCGAAAATAATTTTCACTTTTTTATTTCCCTTTTCAGGAAGCGGTCATGTGTTTTTTGGAGTAAAAATAACGAAATGATCGCACCAATCAAGGTTAATGTCATATCCCATTGGGAATCCCAAATATCACCCTGTGTACCGAGAAAGTTTTTTGATGCCTGCCCTCCTCCCCCTAGCTTGGAAACGAGCCACTCGGCAATTTCATACAGTGCCGCCAATGCCAGCACGATCGAAAGTGATATCCCTTTAAGCCAGGAACCTTCAGTTAGTTCTGTTTTGCGCAAAAGGATTTCGCGGACGACAATAACAGAAAGACCTTTCATCAAGTGGCCGAAGCGATCATAGTGGTTCCGCTGCAATTCGAATTTGTCCTTCAGCCATTCAAATAGCGGGACTTTCGAGTAGATATAATGGCCGCCAATAAACATTAAAATGGTCACAAACGCAATAATGAGATAAGAAAGAGTTGTCAACGGGAACTTCCGATATAGGAAAAGAAAAAACGCAAGAATGATGACAGCCGGGCTGACTTCCAGCAACCAGGTTGAATAATCAGCTGGTTTTATCACCGACCAGAAAAAAACGGCAAGTACGGTACAAAATATGAAGATATGCATTAGGTTTTTCTTCTTATTCAAGGAAATCCCTCCTCAAAATGGTCTCCTTTGTAAGTGTTTTACTAATTCATGTTTTTCATTCTTAATGCCCCTTTCTAGTTCCTTAAGAATAATAAAAAAGCAATGAACCATTAATGAACTATAAAAACTAGCGGAAAAATGGTTAAGTAGTCAGCCGGACAGGGTAGTGAGGAATAGAGCTTATTTCAGATAGAAAGGAAGATGCAGCTTTGTCTGGCAAAATAAACGTAACAATCAACGGAGCCGAAGCGACAGCAAGACCTGAACAAACAATCCTTCAATATCTATCAGACAGCTCGATAGAAGTACCAAGTGTTTGCTACCATCCAAGTCTTGGAGCTATTGAAACGTGTGATACATGCATTATTGAAGTGAATGGGGAACTGGTAAGGGCTTGTTCGACAAAAATGAAAGAGGGAGATGCCATCGACACGGTTGCCCCCGAAGTAAAGAAGGCACAGACGATGGCAATGGACAAAATCCTCTATAACCATGAGCTTTATTGTACAGTGTGCGATTACAACAATGGGACGTGCGAGGTACATAACGCCGTCAAGGAAATGAAGATCAACCACCAGGCTATCCCATTTGACCAAAAACCTTATGAAAAAGATTATTCCAACCCTTTTTACCGTTATGACCCTGATCAGTGCATCCTTTGCGGGCGCTGCGTGGAAGCCTGTCAGGATGTTCAGGTGACCGAGACTCTTAGGATAGATTGGGAACGTGACCGTCCACGGGTTATTTGGGATAATGATGTACCAATCAATGAATCCTCTTGTGTATCATGCGGACACTGCTCAACAGTTTGTCCATGCAACGCCATGATGGAAAGAGGCATGGAAGGAGAAGCAGGGTATCTTACAGGCATCGCCAAGGAAACTCTCCGTCCGATGATTGAAATTACGAAGAACGTAGAAACTGGCTATGGTTCCATACTGGCCATATCCGATATGGAAGCGTCGATGCGAGAAGCAAGGATCAAGAAAACAAAAACAGTTTGTACCTATTGCGGTGTAGGATGCAGTTTTGATGTATGGACCAAAGGCCGCGATATCCTGAAGATCGAGCCGCAGGTTGAAGCTCCCGCTAACGGAATCTCTACATGTGTAAAAGGGAAATTTGGCTGGGATTTCGTAAACAGTGAAGAACGGCTGACTAAGCCTTTGATCCGTGAAGGAGATACATTCAGGGAAGCAGAATGGGAGGAAGCCTATGAACTGATCACTCGAAAGTTCACAGATATCAAGGATCAGCACGGCCCGGATGCACTCGGGTTCATTACTTCTTCAAAGTGTACCAATGAAGAATCGTATTTAATGCAAAAAATGGCAAGGGCCATTATTGGGACAAATAATGTTGATAATTGTTCAAGATATTGCCAGACACCAGCTACAGTCGGCTTGTTCCGTACCGTCGGGTATGGCGGTGATGCAGGGTCAATCAAGGATATTGGCATGGCTGACCTTGTCATGATCGTGGGCTCCAACACCGCTGAAGCCCATCCGGTCCTAGCGACACGAGTGAAGCGCGCCCATAAGCTTAACGGGCAAAAACTAATTGTAGCGGACCTCCGTAAACATGAAATGGCAGACCGCGCAGACTTATTCGTCAGGCCGAAAGCTGGAAGCGATTTAATCTGGTTGTCTGCTGTGACGAAATACATCGTGGACCAAGGTTGGGCTGACGAAGAATTTCTGAAAAACAAGGTCAATGGCCTTGACGAGTACATCCAGAGTCTCGAAGGCTATACACTTGAATATGCAGAGGAAACGACTGGCATATCAAAGAATGCACTCATTCAGATAGCGACAATGATCCATGAAGCAAAAAGTGTCTGCACCTTGTGGGCGATGGGTGTAACCCAGCACCTTGGCGGAAGTGACACGAGTACGGCGATTTCCAATTTGCTGCTTATTACCGGTAATTACGGGAGACCTGGAACTGGTGCGTATCCGCTTCGCGGCCATAATAATGTCCAGGGTGCGAGTGATATGGGAAGCAGTCCGGAACATCTTCCAGGCTACCAGCGAGTAGACGATGATGAAGCGCGCGCGAAATTCGAAAAGGCCTGGGGCGCTAGAATCCAGGCAGAACCAGGAATCAACAACCATGATATGATCGAGGGTATGCACGCCGGAACCTTGAAAGCCTTATATACCAAGGGTGAAGAAATGGGACTCGTTGATTCAAACATCAATCATGTCCATGCAGGTTATGAAAAACTGGATTTCTTCGTTGTCCAGGACATCTTCTTCAGCAGGACCGCCCAATTTGCAGATGTCGTGCTTCCTGCTAGTCCTAGTTTTGAAAAAGAAGGAACCTTTACTAATACAGAAAGGCGTATCCAGCGGCTGAACCAGGTTTTCGAGCCTCTTGGGGAGTCAAAGCCAGACTGGAAAATTCTTCTGGAAATTGCCAACCTGCTTGGCGCTGGCTGGGTGTATGAAAACCCGGGAGAAATCATGGCAGAAGCGGCAAAACTTATGCCGATTTACTCAGGTGTTTCCTATGGGAGACTTGAGGGCTACAACAGCCTCCAATGGCCGGTCGCACCGGATGGAACAGATTCACCGCTCCTTTACGAGGATGGCTTCCCGTTCCCGGACGGAAAGGCAAGACTTTATCCAGTTAAGTGGTCAATTCCAGTCCAGTTCCCAGAGGAATTCGACATCCAGGTCAATAATGGAAGATTGCTTGAACATTTTCATGAAGGAAACCTAACATATAAATCAGAAGGAATTACTTCGAAAACCCCAGGCGCCTTCCTTGAAGTTTCGCCTGAGCTGGCTGAAGAAAGAGGCATTCTTGATGGCACACTTGTTAGGCTGACTTCGCCTTATGGCAATGTGAAGGTAAGATGCGTAGTCACCGACAGGGTGAAAGGGAAAGAGGTTTACCTGCCGATGAACGATAGTGGTGAAGCAGCCATCAATCTGTTGACAAGCAGCTACAGCGACAAAGATACGGATACACCTGCTTATAAGGAAACAAAGGCGAAGATTGAAATCCTCCAATCAGAAGGGACCAATCCATTGCCGCTTAATAATTTCCGTTATGGAAATCCACATCCGCAGCTCGGTGTCCAGGTCCAGAAAAAGTGGGCACGACCTGACTATGTTTTTCCGGGTGATCTTGTGAAAAAGGAGCGGACGCAGCATGGCTAAAGCAATTACAAGTATCCAGCGTATAGAACTGACGGAAGAGCAAAAGAGAAAGAAAGACCTTGAGGAAGTAGAGGCAGCACTGCTCGATAATAAGGAAGCGATCCTGGAAACACTGGATATCATAAAGAATATGCATGAACGTGGAGCTTTGTCCCTATTAGGAGGCTTATTCGCAGAAGGTGACAGGGTTTTAAGCGTCCTTGTGAACGCAATGGACAAGCCAGAGGCAACAAACAGCATCAAAAATATGCTGTTGATGATCGGTGTGCTTGGAACCATCAACGTACAGCAGCTGGAACCTTTGCTTTTAAAGCTTAATTCCGGAGTTGCCAGAGTGGCTGAATACAGGGAAAGGGAAGAAGATAGACTAGGTTATTTTGATGTCGTCAAATCCCTGAAGGATCCTGAAATCAACCGCGCGCTTTCTCTGCTATTTGAATTTCTGAGAGGAATGGGTGAAAACACCAAAGAGCTGGAAAGGACGACACAGCTGCCTGAAGAACAGGCTGTCCACCAAAGCGAGGACGGAACGCTTGAGAACAAACATCAATGAGGGAAGCAGGCTTCGGTGATTTTGCCCAAGCCTGCTTTTTAGTTAGTTTTCCCTGTATGGGCCTAGTTTCATTCAAGCCGATTTGGGATAAAAGTAGATTAACACCACTGAAAATCTATATGGAGAGAGGATGGCTGTTGTGAAACCAGTCGAAGTCAAAAGAGAGATCCTTCGTTTTGGAAATGGCCAGGCCGAAAGACTAGAAGATACAATCGTGACAGAATATACAGTAACCGTAAAGGTGAACGGGCAGGAATTCGTAACGATGGTATGCACGCCAGATTATATTGAGGACATGGTAATTGGTTATCTTGCTTCTGAAGGAATCATCAAGAAATACTCTGACATCAAAGAAATTTGGGTTCAAGAAAGAGAAGGATTTGTGCATGTGAAAACCTCGAGGGTTAACAATCTGTATCAGAATCTACAGGGAAAACGATACTTGACATCTTGCTGTGGTGCGAGCAGGTCCGGGTTTGTTTTTGCGACGGATGCAATGACAGCAAAAAAAATGACAGATGTGAAGTCAGAGATCGAAGTCGAGGATTGCTTCAGGCTAATGGAAGAAATGCAGGATTCAGCCGAACTCTTCCAAAATACCGGAGGAGTCCATAATGCTTCGTTATGCAGCCTGTTCGGTCCTATTGTTTCAAGGATGGATATTGGAAGGCATAACGCTCTTGATAAAATATATGGATACTGTTTACGCAAGAAAATATCTCTTCATGACAAAGTGATTGTATTCAGCGGCCGAATTTCATCCGAAATCCTTTTGAAAGTTGCTAAGATCGGATGTCCGATTGTCCTGTCCAAGTCGGCACCGACGGAAAAGGCGCTAAAGCTGTCTGACGAACTGGGAATCACGACAATCGGATTCATCCGCAACAAATCACTGAATGTCTACACTCACCCTGAAAGAGTTGTCGATGCGCAATATAACCTTTTAGAAAGCCGGGTCAAATGATTCCGGCTTTTTTACATACCGGAAATTTAATGCTAATGTGGTAAATAATGAAATTCGAGTCCCTAATTGAAAGGAACAAAACTCGGCCCCTGCCGGAAAATGATTAAAAAAGTTTTAGTTTAAGTCATCTAAAAAAGAAAGGAAAGTCAAAAAATGAAACCGATACCAGACCACTTGCGCGAGAATCTCGATGTTATCTTTGTCGGCTTCAATCCAAGCATTCGTTCCTCTCAGACTGGCCACCATTATGCCAATCCTACTAACCGTTTTTGGAGAATTCTCTTTGACGCAGGGATTACACCACGTAAGTATGATCCAACTGAAGATTATTTGCTATTGGAGCTTGGATATGGGCTGTCGAATATTGTTGCTAGGCCAACAAAGGGCGCAGATGAAATCACGAACGAAGAATATCTGGAGGGCAGGGAAATGCTCAAGGAAAAAATTGAAACATACCGGCCCAGGATTGTCTGTTTTGTAGGAAAAGGGGTTTATCAGCAATACAGCGGAAAAAAACAGATTCCATGGGGTAAGCAGGTGAAACCCTTAGTTCCTGGAATTATCGATTTTGTGGCCCCATCCTCCAGCGGTCTAGTCAGGATGAAGTTAGACGAAGTGGTCAGCATATATAGAGAGATCCCAGCATTGATAGAGGAATTAAACAGTCAAGGAACAGAATAGATTTTGAAAGTGCCAGTATTTTAGCACAGATGGTTTTCCAAATGATATGCTCCAGGTTCTTGTTGGCGAAAAAGCAAGAGCAGGCCAATTAAAGCAGAGAACAGGCTTTTAAGATGTCCGAAAAGGTTTTCCCAGTGTCCGCAGGGTAACTTTAAAGGCCCGAACAACTTTTAATAGCTATGATTCAAATCTCCATTGACAGCCGGATCATATCCCGGCAGCGGATTCCATTTTCAAATATGGGTTTATCGTAGTTCCTTATAAAAAACTCCTTGTCAACTCCTGTGATTCTGAATCCTGCTTTTTGATACATCGCCAGCTGATTAATGCTTGAGTTTCCTGTGCCGATCTCAATCCTCTTGAATCCTGCTTTCTTTGCTGCATCAATCGCATGCTGTAGGAGAAGTTTGCCGATTCCCTTCCCTTGCGAATCTTCTTTTACTGCAAGATTGATGATTTCCGATGTCACGGGTGATTTTGGGAGGAGCACGATGACGCCTGATATACCATCCTGCGATTCAGCGATATATGTTATGCCGTCCGATAAATATCCCGAAACCATGTCTTTCGAAGGATCTGCGAGTAAAAGTAAATCCCAAGGCGGTTGTTCATCCTTTTCCATCAATCTGATGATCATTTGAACTTTCTCCACCTTTCAAGAGCGCAGTAAGGGATGGTAGGCAAACAAATTATCCATTCACGATTTATCTGATTCAGCCTTTTTGACAATAAAACCCAGGAATCCATCCTGGTTGGAATTTTTATTGAAAGCCTGCAAAAGCAGGTCCCCTGCCGTCCGTACAGTGGTTAAGTGTCCCGCAACGAGCGAAAGTCCGGCAGGGGCAAATATAGTTTAACATACCCATTGTCTGTGAATACAATGAAAGCTATCAAGATGCATCGCTTTCATTTTCTTTCAAAGAAATGGTATGATAACAATGATTCAAACATAAGGAGCTGATTTTAATGGCTAAAAAAGGATACATACAAATGCAAAAAGGTGAAAAAATTGAATTTGAACTCTATCCGAACGAAGCGCCTGGAACGGTTGCGAACTTTGAAAAGCTTGCGAATGAAGGATTCTACAACGGTTTGACATTCCACCGTGTCATTCCAGGATTCGTAAGTCAGGGAGGATGCCCTCGCGGGAACGGAACTGGCGGCCCTGGTTACACGATCAAGTGTGAAACCAAAGGGAATCCACATACCCATGAACCCGGTTCGCTTTCAATGGCTCATGCTGGAAAGGATACTGGCGGCAGCCAGTTCTTCATTGTCCATGAAGCTCAACCTCATTTAAATGGCGTGCATACTGTTTTCGGAAAAGTGACTTCAGGGTTGGAAGCAGCCAAAGCGATGCGTAACGGGGATGTAATGGAAAAGGTCGTTGTTACGGAAGAATAGAAACCAAAGGCTGTTTTCTAAAAGATTGTTTTTTTAATCAATTTTTAAGAGAAACAAATAGCTTGAACAAATTGATTGAAAGGGAATGTGCGAGATTTCTCAGCAGGAAAGTTGCGGCTCCGCAGCCTTATTTGCGCCGAGGATCCTCAACTCATGCACCGCGGAAATCGAGCACCCCGAACCATTTGTTAATAAGCAGCAAAATTTACGAAAACAGCCAAACCAAAAGAGCCCTGCGGCTCTTTTTTTCTTTTGCGTGCCCAGGCAAGCCGTTAATTGCTAGTTGGTGAAAGTCCAATCTGAGTAAGTGCCAAGACGCTCAGTAGCTGAC
>NZ_JAERSD010000070.1 GCF_017912555.1 Bacillus sp. REN3
TGTTAATGACGTTCTACAATGTCCAGAGATTGTCGGTATTAATTGTCCTAAAACTGACGGATTTACCGTCCAAAATGATGGGGAAGCAGCCCCTTGCTTCCCCCAACGATTTTATAAATCAACTCGATATGTTTCGTTTTTCTTAAGATAGAACCTCACGTCGTTTCGGCCGGTAAGAATATACCAATCCCTTCCTAATTCGAGGCGGCAGGAAAGAGTCTTTCCATTTCCTAAATGAAGGTCAAACCATTCACCACATCGCATTTTATAACCTGAATTGTCTCCCCAAAACACAACCCAACAATCTAATTCTTCATTGTAGTTCATTTCTTTCCAGCGGCTTTTCATGAAAGTTCCCCCTGGATGACATGCTTGACCATGTGGTCATCAATGATTCTCCGACCATTTTGGGAGCCGAATAGAAGACTATGTGTACATAGTTTATTTATGAGCCTTGCGGCTCCCCCAGTAAACCGATGGATTTCGTCAATCGCCCC
>NZ_JAERSD010000071.1 GCF_017912555.1 Bacillus sp. REN3
CGTCTGTTTAGGGTTTTAGCTATCTTGACGCTGCCGTATCGTTGCTTGAACTCCAAATGGGTCTGAAGGATTGCCTGTGTCAATTTCTCGTTTCGTTTCTGCCTGTCGCTTTTTGGCCGGTTCAACCATTTAAAATAGCCGCTTTTGGAAACTCCCAGGACTTTGCACATCTTCTCCACTCGGAATCGGGAGCGATTCTCATGAACGAATTCATATTTTACCGAGGGCTTTTCGCGAAGTAGTGCATCGCCTTTTTTAAGATCTCATTCTCCTCCTGCAGGTCGCGTACTTCTTTCTTGAGCACCCTTAGTTCAGCCTCTGCCGAAGAGAAGGTTTGCACACTCTTGACTTCTGGCTGCTTGCCGTATTTTTTGATCCAGCCATGTAACGTGTTCTCATTCACCCCAACTTCTCTAGCCGTCTGAGCGACTGATTTGTTGTGTTCATTGATGTACTT
>NZ_JAERSD010000072.1 GCF_017912555.1 Bacillus sp. REN3
TCTCAATATTATTTAATAATTAGCTTGGACTCCACAGCTTTTTATTGCTTATCGCATCTACGATGCTCGAAAGACCTCCAGGTCTTCCTCGCAGATTGGGCGCAGAAGCGGATTCAGGATGGGAGCAATCTGCTCCACCGACTGAGCCAATGGTTCATATAGGGTGTTTTACCCTGCTTTAAGTTTCTTAAGCACCTTGAATGCAAAAAGAAAAAAATGGCTGGGCTAGCTGGATTCGAACCAGCGCATGACGGAGTCAAAGTCCGTTGCCTTACCGCTTGGCTATAGCCCAATGAAAAATAAAAAGGACATCAAATAGCTTGTCCAATTTTGAAATGTATTAAAAATGGTGGAGGGGGACGGATTCGAACCGCCGAACCCTGAGGGAGCGGATTTACAGTCCGCCGCGTTTAGCCAC
>NZ_JAERSD010000073.1 GCF_017912555.1 Bacillus sp. REN3
GGTTCGATCCCGGTCGGGACCGCCATTTTGATTATAAGTATAGGCAGCAAAATGATTATGGCTCAGTAGCTCAGTCGATAGAGCAGATTGCTCACATCATGATTCAGCTTCTGCGGCAATCTGCGAGGAAGGCCGGAAGGTCTTTCGAGCAAATGACGAAGCTTATCAAAGTATAGGCAGCTTAATTAATATTATGGCTCAGTAGCTCAGTCGGTAGAGCAGATTGCTCACATCATGATTCAGCTTCTGCGGCAATCTGCGAGGAAGGCCGGAAGGTCTTTCGAGCAAAGGACGAAGCTTATCAAAGTATAGGCAGCTTAATTAATATTATGGCTCAGTAGCTCAGTCGGTAGAGCAAAGGACTGAAAATCCTTGTGTCGGCGGTTCGATTCCGTC
>NZ_JAERSD010000074.1 GCF_017912555.1 Bacillus sp. REN3
GGGGCCTTAGCTCAGCTGGGAGAGCGCCTGCTTTGCACGCAGGAGGTCAGCGGTTCGATCCCGCTAGGCTCCACCATATACTTTTAATTTTGGCGGTGTAGCTCAGCTGGCTAGAGCGTACGGTTCATACCCGTAAGGTCGGGGGTTCGATCCCCTCCGCCGCTACCAATAATTTAAAAAGTAGTAGGGACCTTATAGCTCAGCTAGTTAGAGCAACAAGCGAAGCTTCCCTGAATTAACTTCGAGTTGTACCCATCGATCTGCTTCTTGGATTAGCTTTCTGAAATGGGGACAGACATTCAAGTGAGTCTTAGCTATAAGATTAACGCGCTGAATATGGACCTTTAGCTCAGCTGGTTAGA
>NZ_JAERSD010000075.1 GCF_017912555.1 Bacillus sp. REN3
GCGCGCCCGAAAGGAGTCGAACCCATAACCTTCTGATCCGTAGTCAGACGCTCTATCCAATTGAGCTACGGGCGCATATGTTATTGTTAGCAACTTTTATATGTTATCACGTTAATCATAAGATGTCAACAATATTTTGGTGCGGCCGAGAGGACTTGAACCTCCACGGGGTTGCCCCCACTAGGCCCTCAACCTAGCGCGTCTGCCATTCCGCCACGACCGCAAAAATATGACAGGAGTATATCTTAACCCATTCTGACCAATATTTCAACTGGTAATGAATGGTGCGGGTGAAGGGAGTCGAACCCCCACGCCTCGCGGCGCTAGATCCTAAGTCTAGTGCGTCTGCCAATTCCG
>NZ_JAERSD010000076.1 GCF_017912555.1 Bacillus sp. REN3
AGTGTGGAAGGAACAAATTGGCCGTGTTGAAAATATGGAGTATGACGAAGAGCTAGATGAATGGATTTGCGCAAACGGAAAACGCCTGATTTTCCAGTATGAGAGTCAAAGAAAGTCCGACAACGGATACGATTCCGTGAAGCGCACGTACCGCTGTACCGATTGTATGAACTGTCCATTCCAAACAACCTGTGCCAAAGACAAAGATACAAAGACCGTTCAGGTCTCCGTGAAAAACCAACAACAACGAAAAGAAGTTCGTGAACGCATGGCAACGGAAGAAGGAAGCCAAAGATACAGGCAGCGAAAAATAGATGTAGAGCCAGTGTTTGGGCAGATTAAGCACAATCGAGC
>NZ_JAERSD010000077.1 GCF_017912555.1 Bacillus sp. REN3
AATGGAGCATCAAGTTGAACTGAAATGGGACGCAAGAGAGGGATTCGTCCCATTTGGGGCATCAGGTTGAGCTAAAATGGGACGCAAGAGAGAGATGCGACCCAAATGGAGGATCAAGGAGAGCTGAAATGGGACGCAAGAGAGGGATTCGTCCCATTTGGAGCATCAAGTTGGGTTGAAATGGGATGCAAGAGAGGGATTCGTCCCATTTGGGGCATCAGGTTGAGCTAAAATGGGGCGCAAGAGAGAGATGCGACCCAAATGGGGCATCAGGTTGAGCTAAAATGGGACGCAAGAGAGAGATGCGACCCAAAT
>NZ_JAERSD010000078.1 GCF_017912555.1 Bacillus sp. REN3
AAGTCCCCTGTGGATTCACCACTTCCTCCTTCAAGTAAGTCCTTTCGGATTGTCTGCTTCTACACAGGAATTGTATGCCTAGTTCTCGTTCTTCCTAATTGTTCAGTCCTTCCCTTACCATCTCGAGCCGGTAAAGTACTATGACATCTGCTGACTTCTGATTGTTCAGCTATCTATTGCTAGGTAGGTTACCAAGTGTACTTGGCTTTCCAATCAGACCTCCCCGGGTAAGAGTACAGTCTTTCCCTCCATCTATCTGCTTCATTTACTCTGTACCACCTTCGGCAGTAAGGACTTTGTTTTGTTATGCAA
>NZ_JAERSD010000079.1 GCF_017912555.1 Bacillus sp. REN3
AGGACTCGAACCTTCGACCCTCTGATTAAAAGTCAGATGCTCTACCGACTGAGCTAATGGCTCTCAATATTATTTAAAATCCAGCTTGATTCCACAAGATCTTATTGCTTATCGCATCTCCGATGCTCGAAAGACCTTACTGTCTTCCTCGCAGATTGCCGAGGAAGCATTCCGATGGAGCAAGCAATCTGCTCTACCGACTGAGCTAATGGCTCGTACAAATGGTGCCGGCGAGAGGAATTGAACCCCCAACCTACTGATTACAAGTCAGTTGCTCTACCAATTGAGCTACACCG
>NZ_JAERSD010000007.1:0-169400 GCF_017912555.1 Bacillus sp. REN3
TGCGGCAGCATTTTTACAAGCTCAGTGAAGAAATCATCCCTTAGAATTGATTTTTCATAGAACTTTTGACACTACCTTTTAACAGGGGGAAACTTTACATGAAAAGAGTAAAACTAGAAAAGAAAAATAAAAAGGGCAACGATAGAGAAAAATCTATCGTTGCCCTTGTCAGCAACTAGTTTCTCCATCACGATCTGTAGCTCCCCATTATGGCTTTTCCTCCATAATGACAGTGGTACTCTTATTCAAAGTACCCCCAGCAAACTAAATGATGACTCACTTTAGCCTGCTTCGGCAAAATTCCCTTTCAACTGCGGTCAACGTTGTCATCCTCGCGCAGCCTACTCTTGAATCCTGCTCCTCTACCCCATCGGAATGATAAGGTTTTTTATTCAATTGCCTTAATAATATAACAATGCCCCAAACTTGGCAACTGGTTTTATTCGCCAGGCAGTTGGATGGCCGGCGATGAACCCTTTCCGCCATTATAAAATTGCGGGACTTTCCCAGGATAGTAGAAGCTGCCAATTGGAATATTCTCCTGCACCGTTGCGATCTCGGTCGCGAAAGGGATGATGATTTGTACATTTACCTTTACTCTGACCGAAACGTTTATCAGTGTGTTGTTGATCCCATGTTCCTCGGTTTCCCAGAATACGTCCGCCATGACATCGCCGATTGCATTGAACTTGACCGGAACCTTGGGGCCCATATTCCCCAGGAGCGCGTTATTCGTTGCCTGCCCCAGCGGGACATAATAAATGATTCCTTCTGTCTCCTGATCTTCATCCGTGACAATCTCGACATCGGACAACATTTCAAGCGCGGTGAGATTTCCTCTTTCCGCTTCCTTTAGATTCGTCTGGACAATATTGGTCGTCTCCGCTTTTACCCGATTGATGATTTCAGTATTGAATTTGACGACAGTGGTAGACCCATTGTCGACCGGGACAAATTCAATCACTTTATCAATATCCATACCGCTCGCGATTTTCTTATTGATTGCTTTGTTGATGACAAGTGTGGCAATCTTCCTGGTCTGGGATTCCGCATAGCTCATCAACGTCGGCTCGATTCCTTTATCGATGATCCACAGCCCTGCAGCTGTTGAAAATGAAAAAAACACAAATGTCAGCAGGAATACATACCTGAAAGGCAATGGCCCTTTCCGGGGCAGCCGCCGGCCGAATTTTGGCAAAACAAATCCCCCCTCTAAAGCTATATGTATGCTTCAGGGAGGGGAACTAGCCATAAAAACTACTATTTGCCGGCATACTCATATGTAAGAATCGTATCGCAGCTGGTTATCATCAAAGATAAATTCGACTTCAGATTTACTTCGTACGGGACAACTTTTATATGGTTTTCTTCGAGGACCCTCACGATTGGCCGTTCACTGAAGCCCGGGTTCTGTCCAGATATGACACCTTTCCTGCCATCATTCAAGTTCACTGTCAAGCCGACTGGATAAATGGCGACTGCCTTACGGAAAGCATCAACCACCATTGGATCAAATAAGGTACCGGAGCCTGAAAACAGGATTTCCAGCCCTTCATGGGGAAGCATCGCTGGACGGTAAACCCGGTTCGAGGTAACGGCGTCGAATACATCCGCGACACCAAGGATCCTGCCGAACAAATGGATACTCTCCCCTTTCAGTCCGCGGGGATACCCCGCTCCGTTCAGACGTTCATGATGCTGGTAGGCACAGTGGGCAACGACCAATGGAATAGCAGGGACCTTTCTCAGAAGCTCGAACCCATCCTCTGCATGCGCTTTGATGATCTTGAACTCTTCGGCCGTCAGCCGTCCAGGCTTTGTTAAAATCTCCTCGGGAACCATCATTTTCCCTACATCATGCAGGATGGCTCCAAGCCCAAGCTGTTCCAGCTCCTTCGGCGGGAGCTTCAGCTCAATCCCGATGGCAAGAGCATACAAGGTGACATTCAGCGAGTGGGAAAATATATAATGATCATGAAGGAAGACATCAGACAGCAGATTAAGCAATTCTTTGCTCCTGTTCAGTTCCTCCAGTAACGACTTAATCAATTGCTGGAAATTCCGGTAGGCTTTCTCGAGGATGAACGAATGAGCGAATTTCTTGTCCTTCTGGATCTGCTTGAATGCGGCTCCAATCGTCTTGATTGCCTGGACATGAAGTTCATCGGAAATCGGGTTCATTAATTTAATATCTTCCGTTTCCTTATCGATTATATAAATATAATCAATGCCGAAATCCACCAGCCTGTCCAAGATTCTTTTCTCAAGCCGCGCGCCGACGTTCAGGAGAACCTGCCCCTGATCATTATAAATCGCCTTGCCGAGCAAAGCACCTTCTTCTGCATAAGCCGTCGCTACCAGTCTCATGAACATTCCCACTTTATCTGTTTATTGTTGGAGCAAGAAAATTTTACATAAAACGACAATATTTTCTTTTATTCTATCATACCTGTCGCTCAGCGAGGAGAAGAATGTTGCATTTTGGCAAGTCTTTTGAGCTTGCTATTCCCCAAGAATGAGCTGCTCAAGGTTTACTTGTTCCTCCTGACGAATAGTAAAAAGCCGAGTGGACTAGCCATCGGCTTTTGATTTTAATTCATCAGCAGCAGGGCATCTTTCCCGGCCATGCCCCGCACTGCCCCAAGGCTCTCCGCTTCAAAGGTAACAGATTCCAAAGGGGCCTCGAGCAGTTCATCAATAGTCTTGACCCCAACAGCCCTTCCTGCTATGACTTTCCTTAGTTTCAGCTTCTCATTAAGCAGTCCGACATCAAGGGCGCCGCACATGATATACCCTTTATCTCCAGTAACGACAAGCAGGTTGGTCTTCGGCAGCCTGACCGTGATAGCAAGAAATGTCCTGTCATCTATTTCAATCGGTAACATCTCGATCATGAACACACTCTCCCTTCCCTCCCTTACACTCTATGAAGAGGGCTCAGGAAGCGTGCTGGATTGATCATTTATAAATGGTTGAAATTTTCCATTCAAGCAGATTCCTCAGAAATTCCGGGAGCCAGTATTTTTTATCCTCGGCTCTGTAGATTTGAGGGAAGAACCGGCCGAATGTGAACATATCGGGGATCGCCAATAAATATTTTTTCTTCGCCTCAATCGGCTTTCCATTGATGAATATCTCGTTCCTCTTCACTACCTCAATTCCCGCATAATCCATCACACCCATCACTGTCCCCCTGAAACCGAGGCCTTTTATTTGCAAATGCGGCCACTTTTCATCCTTCGTCTGCAATAGGACTTCCTTCAATTCCGAGCCAGTTAGTGATACGGTACATGGGTTGATTGGATGCGGGCAAATTTCAAGCAAGTCGAACTGCGTCACAGTCCCGCGGCGTAAGCCGCCAATGAGCATTCCTGCATTCATGAACGCGCAATCCGCATCACACCACTCGCGAAGGGCTTCTGTCAGCAACTTCGATAGCCTCGAACGCTCCATAGGGTCTGCTGCCAAATCCTCCGGGAGCTCGGCAACCCTTTTTTCCATCAGCTGTTTGCCAGTTCGATAATACCCTTTAGCTATTGCCTGCTGGCCTTCTGTCTGTTCTCTTTCATGCATATCATAGAGGAAGGCTTTTTTTGTTACTATCCGTTTCGTACCCTCATCGATTTCCAGTGTCACATGACCAGTATAACGGCCGTGTTTACCGGCACCGGCAAGCAGTGTATTGCCGACCTCCTTTCCTTCATGGAGGATGTGGTGGGTGTGCCCGCCAAGGATGACATCAATCTCCGGAAACCTCCCAGCAATCAGTTCATCATCATGGATGCCAAGATGCGAAAGCAAGATAACAGCGTCCGTCCTGCCATCAAGCTCACTGAGGCATCGTTCCAATTCGACAAACGGATCCGTCAGCTTCCAGCCAAGCTGCTCGTAAAAACGCGTGAAATTGGCTGTGACGCCAATGACGCCTATTCTCGTCCCAGTATTAGTTATGTAAACGTGATACGGCTTTGCCCATGCCGGCCTGCTACCATCTGGAAGATAGAGATTCGCGACAAGCATATCAAAATTTCTCCTAAGATACATCGTATCAAGGTCCTCGAATGGCAAAGTGATGCCCTCATTGTTACCGATGGTTGCTGCATCGTATCCCGCTTCATTAAGAAGCTCACAATTCGCCTTGCCCCTTGTCGCATCAGAAAGCGGATGCCAGCGGTCCATATGGTCACCGATATCAAAAATCAGCACCCCATCACCCGCCTCCTCATGCCATCGTTTCCGTTCAGCCAGCAATGCCCGGATTCCCGGCCAATGCTCTAAATGGCTGTGCAAATCATTTGTATGATAAATATGAATGACTTCTCCCATCAAACCATCAATCCTCTTAAAAAGATATCTCTTCGTATCCAATAAATCCCCTTGGTACTGGAATTCATCTCATTTTTCACAATCATATAACCAGCTATTTTCCAAAGCGCTAAATGATTGTGGTTTTTCGTTATATTATTGTTGGCTGTTCGCTCAATTGCTGCTGGATGCCGCTAAAATATTGTTTGATTTCGCTATATTGCTGTTGGCTGCCGCTAAATGGCCGACTGATCACGCTATATTCAGGTCGACTCTGCAAAATAGCCGACTGTTGACGCTAAATCAATGGTGTTTTATGGTAAATGGCTGAATGCAGGCGATAATCATAATTTTTTCATAAACAATGCCGTTAGGCTGAGTCTGCATCCACCGTAATTCAATAAAACAGGAGCAGCGCTATTATAAAAAACGCCCTCTTTTAAAATAAATCTAGCTGCCGAGGGTTCAGACCAGAATATTCTATCCTTAATAAATCGACCATCTGCCTCGCATTATCAGAGGCATCCCCACCCGAATTATTATTGAAAAGCGCATAGACCTTCGCTGTACGTTCCTCCAGCTTTTCCATTTTCCGTGCCCATTCCTTCAGTTCTGTTTCATTATAACGGTATAGATACCTGACTTCCCGCCATTCCTGGCCCCTGCCCTTCTTGTTCCACCCATGGACATTCCTGCCGTGAAAGCGGACAAGCACCTTCTGCTCAGAAGTAGGTTCCAGAACTGTCGGAATCGATCCTTCACCCGCCTGCGGCTCGTCGCAGATGCTGTGGATCCAATTTTCTTCTTTCATAAAATCAAGCGTCCGTTCCCGCATTTCGCCTGCAAACCAGGACTGGTGGCGGAACTCAAGAGCGCAGTCGATGCCATCCATCTGCTCCCTGCACCAGCGCAGGTAATCCACATTCTCACGCCGGCAATCGAACCATGGCGGGAACTGGAACAGCGTCATCGCATGCTTATTCGCTTCAATATATGGCTTCAGGGACTCTTTATATGCTTGGAACATCTCATTTTTATCCTTGAACGGGATTTCCCCGCGCTGATGCCCGGTCATCCCCTGGTACGCCTTGACGATGAATTGGAATGACTCAGGTGTATCCTGGACCCATCGGACGGCGTTTTTCACAGGCTGGACAGCATAAAAAGAGGCATCGACCTCGACTGTCGGAAAGTGGCTAGAATACTCCTTCAACTTATCCCGTGGCTGCACCTTACCGTCATATAAACTGTCATGGTCTCCCCAGCCCGTCAAGCCAACATAAATCATCCTGGGCACCCTCCCTTTTAACCTTCATGATAGCATAGTTATCATGCAAATAAGAACTAAGACATCATTTACCCTGTTTACTTTTTATACTAATTATGACATAGCTAAAATCAGCTTTTATAGTTATTTATCTCTTACCAATACATTTGGGAAAAGTCACTAAGGTTTTTCGTTAATTACAGCACTTTTGACATAATCTCTATGAATTTTGAAAGAACTTTCTACAGAATGGAAAAGAATTTTTGCGATATAAACTACTAAGAACAGGAGATCTTCTTTTTTCACAAAAAAAGGATCCACCTGCCCCAGCAGGTGGATTCCCGTCACTATCTTTTCCTGTATTTTCTTTTACGACAACATGATTGAAAGCTTTCTCCACTCGTTGGTTTTTCATTCTACTTCCAAACGAATTTCTGCTTTCATACTGAGGAGTACCGGTGACTTTTGGAGCGCTGCTTGTGCAATTTCTTCTACTTGCTTTTTGTTTGCCGTGGTTTTCGCTTTTAATGTGATAACTGGGTCAAGGATGCCGCCGTTTCCTTCTTCCAACCCTAAGAAAACAGCTGCGTTTAAATCCGCCTCTATACCAACACTTACCTCTTCTAATGTTATGCCTTGCTGGCTCGCAAGAACTTGAAAGGTGATGGAAAAACAACTTGCCGCTGTCCCAATAAGCAATTCAACGGGATTTGGCCCTTTATCAGTTCCACCTAATTGCTCCGGTTCATCTATCTTTATCGGGTCAAAATTACGGATTTTCAACGTGTTTTCAACACCGGATTTCCAATCAATTCTCGCCTGCCAATTCTTCATTTTCAGCGATGGATCCTCTTTAATCATTTTTATTGTTTGCTCTACCGCTGGAAAATTAATTCCATTCACTTATATCCCCTCCGACATTAAATAGTTGGTACATACCCATCTTACACTGAGGGGAAATTTCCGTATGTAAGGGGGATTACATATTAATGAGATGTCTAGTCTTTTATAACCCAGAGCCGATTTTCCTCATTTTTAAGTACGCCGCTT
Source organism: Bacillus sp. REN3 (assembly GCF_017912555.1). Taxonomy (GTDB): domain Bacteria; phylum Bacillota; class Bacilli; order Bacillales; family Cytobacillaceae; genus Mesobacillus. The sequence goes on from NZ_JAERSD010000007.1 coordinate 6,623, forward strand.
TGAATCAGTTTATTGATTAAAAAGGTGACTGTTTCTCGGGTCGAGGCAATCATACCAGCAATATCCTTATGGGTAATATATGGAGGAAGTGGATACCAGCCGTTTCTCTCATTTGTTGGGTCCATTAAACGATGAAACGCACGAATTAATCGCTCTTCTACCTTATCATAGGCGACCTGTTCCAAAATCTGCACAACTTCTTGCAATTGATTTGAAAAATAAGATAATAATTGATGCGATAATTCTGGAGTTCCAATCACTTTATCAACAATATCCTTTTTAGGCACTTTCACTACTTCTACATTTGTGAGTGCTGTTGCATACACTTTACTCACTTTGTTTGAAAAAGCGCTTGGCAAATCAATGAAATCTCCAGCACCTAATATGCCTAAAACACATTCTTTCCCGTCTTCATGTATATGCCCTATACTTACATTTCCCATTACGACCAAAAAAAGGTCGTTTTCCAATTTGTTTGGATAACTTATTTGTTCTCCACGCTTAAAGGTATACTGTAGTTCGCCTTGCCACCTTATTAACCAATCTTTATCAAATAAATGACTGGTACGACAGGGATATAAAAAATCGGATTCGATTGTAACCACACTCTCTTATGGAATATATTTACGATTTATTAAATGGGCAATTCTGTTATATATTGTCCTTATTATCTCTCATACATAAATGGAAAATGAAAAATGAATGATACTGCTTACATTACGAGTAAAATACATACTTTCATTAAATCCCATCATGTAACGATCAATTGCTTTTTTATAGAAGGTCAATAGTTCTCAAATGGAACCAGTCATGTTGTTAAGTAACGTTTTACATATTTCATATATGAATAAAAATCAACCGAAACAGGCTGAAAGTATTTTTTCCATAAGGCTCTATTAATGTTGACTATTGATTTCCGTTCCTGGCGGACGCTTTCCGCGGTCTGTCCGCGATCCTCTCCGTCGCTTCGCTCCTGCGGGGTCTCACTTCGACGCACTACTCCCGCATGAGTCAGCGCCTTCAACAGTGTTTCAAATCAACATTCTCCTTTAACACAGCCTTTCATAAAAAGACCCCCGCCACAAACATTGATGTGACGGGGGTGAAGCTATTACCCAATACTTCCTTCCATCTCGAACTTGATCAGACGGTTCATTTCAACAGCGTATTCCATTGGCAGTTCTTTGGTGAATGGCTCAATGAAGCCCATGACGATCATTTCTGTTGCTTCCTCTTCGGAGATTCCGCGGCTCATCAGGTAGAAAAGCTGCTCCTCGGAAACTTTGGAAACTTTCGCTTCGTGCTCAAGCGAAATGTTATCGTTCAGAATCTCATTATATGGAATCGTGTCCGATGTCGACTTGTTATCCATGATCAGCGTATCGCACTCGATGTTGGAGCGGGCTCCTTCCGCTTTGCGCCCGAAGTGGACGATTCCGCGGTAGGTAACTTTTCCGCCCTGCTTGGAGATGGACTTCGATACGATCGTGGAAGATGTGTTCGGTGCAAGGTGAATCATTTTCGCACCTGCATCCTGGTGCTGCCCTTTTCCGGCAATCGCGATTGACAAAGTCATGCCACGGGCGCCTTCTCCTTTCAGGATGACAGCCGGGTATTTCATTGTCAGCTTGGAACCAATGTTTCCATCGATCCATTCCATTGTTGCGTTCTCTTCGCAGACCGCGCGCTTGGTAACCAGGTTGAAGACATTATTTGCCCAGTTCTGAATTGTTGTGTAGCGGCAGTATGCATCTTTTTTGATGATGATTTCAACGACCGCGCTGTGAAGCGAGTTCGTAGTGTAAACAGGTGCCGTACATCCTTCAACATAGTGTACGTGCGCGCCTTCATCCACGATGATCAGCGTACGTTCGAACTGGCCCATGTTTTCGGAGTTGATGCGGAAGTACGCTTGAAGCGGCGTTTCCACTTTCACACCTTTTGGAACATAGATAAAGGATCCGCCGGACCAAACCGCAGAGTTCAAAGCGGCGAATTTGTTGTCTGTCGGTGGGATGACCTTCGCCCAGTGTTCACGGAAGATATCTTCATTTTCTTTTAGAGCGGAATCTGTATCCTTGAAGACGATACCCTGCGCTTCAAGTTCTTCCTTCATGTTGTGGTAGACAACCTCGGATTCATACTGCGCAGAAACACCGGCAAGGTATTTTTGCTCAGCTTCCGGAATACCAAGCTTGTCGAATGTACGCTTGATTTCTTCCGGGACTTCATCCCATGAGCGCTCAGAACGCTCGGAAGGTTTTACATAATATGTGATTTCGTCGAAGTTCAACGGAGCCAGATCCCCTCCCCATTGAGGCATCGGCATGCTGTAAAAATGCTCAAGGGATTTGAGGCGGAAGTCCAACATCCATTGAGGTTCTTCCTTAAGCTTTGAAATTTCTTCAACGATTTCACGCGTCAAGCCGCGTTTAGACCGGAAAATGGAAACGTCTTTGTCGGCAAAACCGTATTTATAATCACCGATCTCTGGCATTTTTTTAGCCATCGTCGAATTCCTCCATTCTTAAAGCGGGAAACGGTGTCCACGCTTTGCTGTTGTACTGCTGGCAGGCCAATCCCCTGCGCGTTTTGCGGCAGGAACCCAGTTACGGTTCCCCTTTATTGGCTGTCTTCCTGCAGGCCCTTCTCCATTGCCTTCCAGGCAAGAGTCGCGCATTTGATCCTTGCCGGGAATTTCGAAACACCCTGAAGTGCTTCAATATCGCCAAGATCAAGGTCTTCCTCGTCATAATCATTGCCTTGCATCATGTCGGAAAAGATTTTTGAAAGTTTGAGCGCTTCTTCGACACTTTTCCCTTTGATTGCCTGTGTCATCATCGAAGCCGAAGACATTGAAATCGAACAGCCTTCGCCTTCAAATTTCGAATCTGCCACTTTGCCGTCTTCAACTCTCATCGTTAGCTGGATGCGGTCTCCGCATGTCGGGTTGTTCATGTTGACCGTCAGGCTGCCTTCCTCCAAAACACCTTTATTCCGAGGATTCTTGTAGTGATCCATGATGACTTGCCGGTAAAGGTTATCTAAATTATTAAAAGACATCGCTGAAATACTCCTTTGTTTTGACCAGCCCTTCTACAAGCCTGTCAATGTCTTCTTCTGTATTATACAGGTAGAAGCTTGCCCGTGCAGTAGCCGATGCATTGAGCCATTTCATGAGCGGCTGTGCACAGTGATGGCCGGCGCGAACGGCAATCCCTTCTGCATCCAGTACGGTCGCTACATCGTGCGGATGGACATCATCAATGTTAAAAGTGACAAGCCCTGCACGTTTGGAAGCATCCTTCGGTCCATAGATAGTCATACCTTCTACAGCGGACAGTTTTTCAAGCGCATAGGCTGCCAGCCTGTGCTCATGATTCTCGATGTTATCCAGACCAATCTCCTGAAGGAAATCAATCGCTGCCCCGAGGCCGATTGCACCGGCAATGATTGGGGTCCCGCCTTCAAACTTCCACGGAAGCTCCTTCCATGTTGATTCGTATAGGCCGACAAAATCGATCATTTCCCCGCCAAACTCGACCGGCTCCATTTTTTCAAGCAAATGCTTCTTGCCGTACAGGACACCAATCCCTGTAGGACCACACATTTTATGCCCAGACAGTGCAAAGAAATCACAATCAAGATCCTGGACATCGATCTTCATATGGGGTGCGCTTTGCGCTCCATCCACAACCATGATCGCTCCATGCTGGTGGGCAATCTCTGCTATTTCCTTGATAGGATTCATGACGCCGAGCACATTGGATACCTGCATGATGGATACGATTTTCGTTTTATCGGTAATCGTTTCCCTTACAGTGTCAAGTGAAATCGTGCCATCCTCCTGAAGGTCGAGGTACTTCAATGTCGCTCCTGTATGCTTCGCTACCTGCTGCCATGGAATGATGTTACTGTGATGCTCCATGTAGGAGATGACGATTTCATCCCCTTCGCCAAGGTTTGCGCGTCCATAGCTGGCTGCCACCGTGTTCAAAGAGGTTGTTGTTCCGCGGGTGAAAATGATTTCCTCAATCGACTTCGCGTTGATGAACTTGCGGACCTTCTCCCTTGCTCCTTCGTAACCATCCGTGGCTCTTGTCCCGAGTGTGTGGACACCGCGATGGACGTTGGAATTATATTCACGATAATATTTTTCAAGTGCCTCAATGACTGGCACCGGCTTTTGCGACGTTGCCGCGCTGTCAAGATAGACAAGTGGGCTGCCATTGACTTCCTGATTCAAAATCGGAAATAGTTCACGGATTTCGCGAGCATTCATTATTTTACTTTCCTTTCGATTACCTCAACCAATTGCTTTTTGACTCCTTCAATTGGGAGCTCATTGACAACCGGTGCAAGGAATCCATGGATGATGAGTCGCTCTGCCTCTGTCTTAGGGATTCCACGGCTCATTAAGTAGTAAAGCTGCAATGGATCAACGCGGCCAACGGAAGCTGCGTGGCCTGCAGTTACATCATCCTCATCGATCAACAGGATAGGGTTGGCATCTCCCCGAGCTTTTTCACTCAGCATCAAAACACGGGATTCCTGCTCTGCGTTTGACTTTGATGCGCCATGTTCGATCTTGCCAATGCCGTTGAAGATGGATGTTGCGCTATCTTTGACGACACCGTGCTTCAGGATGTATCCCTCGGAATTTTTCCCGTAGTGGACGACCATGGTTGTGAAGTTCTGGACTTGTTCCCCGCGGCCGACTACGACTGATTTCGTGTCTCCGTAAGAACCGTCGCCAACAAGGTTCGTGACGTTTTCCGAAATCGTATTGCCGTCATTCATCATGCCAAGAGCCCATTCGATTCGTGCGTCCCTGTCCGCTGTGCCGCGGCGGTTCACATATGTCGTCATTCCAGCAGCAAGCGTGTCCACTGCGCCGTATTGAACTTTCGCATTCGAGCCAGCGATAACTTCCGTTACGATGTTGGCCAATCCACTCTTTGACTCTGTTGCTGAAAAATAGTTCTCAACGTAAGTCACAGAACTATTGTCTTCAGCAACCACAAGAACATGGTTGAACAGGTTCGCTTCCGCATCATCATGCAGGAAGATTGCCTGGATCGGTTTCTTTACGTGGACATTCTTGGGAACATACAAGAACGCCCCGCCGTTCATGAATGCCGCGTGCAGCGCCGTCAATCGGTTCTCATCAGGCTTGACCGCTGACATAAAGTGTTTTTTCAAAAGGTCGCTGTATTCACGGGCAGCAGTGAAAATATCAGTGAATACGACGCCCTGTTCCTGTACTTCTTTTGAAAGCTGCAGATAAGCCGGCTTGTTGTTCCGCTGGACATACAGGCTGTTGTCCAATGCTTCCTGTTCAACAAGAGCTTTTATGTCTTCAGGTAGTTCATTGAGAGAAGAAAATTCGTCACTTTTTACTAAAAGCTTTTCAAACTGTGTAAAGTTCCACTTGTCAATCTTTGTCTTATCCGGCCTTGGCATGGCAAGTCCTTCAGCTTTTCCAAGCGACTGGACGCGAAGTTGTGTCAGCCATTCCGGTTCGTTCATTTCTTTTGAAAAGGAAGAGATATACTCCTGGTCAAAAGGCAATTTCGTTTCCGTAGTCATCATAATCCCTCCAACGCTTAAGCTTCTTGCCCAACTGTTTCGTCTTCGATGCCAAGTTCCTTTTTAATCCAGTCATACCCTTCTGCTTCCAGGCGTTGCGCAAGTTCAGGTCCGCCGGATTTAACGATGCGTCCCTGCATCATGACGTGTACAAAGTCAGGTGTGATATAGTCAAGAAGTCGCTGGTAGTGGGTGATGATCAGGCAGCCGAAATCTTCTCCACGCATTTGGTTGATGCCTTTGGAAACAACCTTCAGGGCGTCAATATCAAGACCTGAGTCAATTTCGTCCAGGATGGCGATTTTCGGCTCGAGCATCATAAGCTGCAAGATTTCATTACGCTTTTTCTCACCGCCGGAGAAGCCTTCATTAAGGTAGCGTTGTGCCATATTAACATCCATTTCCAGGAATTCCATTTCCTTATCCATCTGGCGAATGAATTTCATCAATGAAATTTCATTTCCTTCGCCACGGCGGCTGTTCAATGCAGAACGAAGGAAGTCAGCATTCGTAACGCCGCTGATCTCGCTTGGGTATTGCATAGCAAGGAAAAGACCTGCGCGCGCCCTTTCGTCCACTTCCATTTCAAGAACATCCTTACCATCAAGTGTTACTGTACCATTTGTCACTTCATATTTAGGGTGACCCATGATGGAAGAAGAAAGAGTGGATTTACCAGTACCATTCGGGCCCATGATTGCATGGATTTCCCCGCCTTTTACTTCAAGGTCCACACCTTTTAATATCTTCTTCCCTTCAATCTCAACATGAAGGTCGTTAATTGATAATACAGATCCTGCCATAATAATACCTCCGTCACTATAGAAAAGATTTTAAGCCGACATTTGCGGTTTTCTATTCTATTCTCATTTTATTCTCATTCCAATCTTATAACAAATGAAATGTGTTAGCAACTCTTTCAATCAAGAAAGATTTTCATATGAAACCCTTATTTTATCTGTGTTTTGCACACAACCTGCACCATCCTATTTTTTCCCCGGAAAAGAAAATCATGTACCGGACTCCGCCCGCTGTCATTCCCTTTCTTTAAAAAGTGTAGACAGGATCCACAGGAATCCCGCCAGTTTTATATATCATCCAGAGGGCAGCCTGTTGTAGCCGTTCTTTCAGCTGCTCGTGCGCCGCTTGTGATTCACATTTTGCAAGCGAACGATCAACTTTCCTGGTGTCAGTAACGCTGTCCTCAAAAAGCATTGCACATATATATATAAAGAACCAGTGCATCGATCACACTGGTCCCCAAACTTTCCTAATATCTATATCCGTGTTTGTTATGAATGTAATTTGCGTTCGAGATCAGCTACCATCCTTTGGCTTCGCAAATATTCCTTCTCGCGTTTTTTCTCGACTTTCATTCTTGCATCATGGTCCATGCTGTACACTTCATAGCTAATTCCATGCGCTCCATGCATCGCTTTTTCCATTTCACTCGTGTAGTTCAGCTTTAGCGGACTAATAGTGAATCATCCCTTCAGTTTTACGCTTCGAAAAGCGTTTTTTTGTATTGCATTAATGACTAATGCAATCGTAACACTTTTCTTTTACCACGTTCAAAGCGGCTAAAACCGTTAATTTTTGGATATGGACTGCTGGGAATGGGTATGGAAAGCTGAACTCGGTGATTCTTACAATCCTGGCTGAATCCTCCCGAATGGAGCAAATCCCGATTATTGTCTTGGCTGGTTCAGCTCTGCAATCGCTTCCTGGACAAGGGTTACAGCCTGGCTCATCGCAGCACCGCCCCCAAATGCAGCGGTGACGCCAACTGCCTCAAGAATCTGTTCCTCTGTTGCTCCCTGGTCAAGGCATCCTTTGAGATGGTAAATAATGCAATATTCATCCTGGGAATACAAAGAAATCCCTAAAGCGATCAGCTGCTTCTCTTTCTGGCCCAATGTCCCTTCCTTGAAGCACTGCTCTGTGAACGCATTATAATGATGTGCCAATTCAGGCATTTTCTCGGTAAATATGCCAAGGCCATACTTATATTCGTACAAGGCCGCCTCAGTAGAATTCCTTGGTTCATAATGATGTTCCATTGCTTCCACTCCAATCTTATTTTTTCCAGGTTAGTATGTTTGTTTATAGGATGGACTATGCACTCATCATACGATACCGATGATTTCACAATGAAAAAGAAGGAATGATGAAAACTGAAATTGCGTTCCATCGACCAGCCCTTTGCTGGCATGAAAAAGGAATTTAATCATGGTTGGGGTTGGATCTTTCAGATGGGGTGTAAATATTTTTGGATGGACAGATGTTAACAACAAGCTGGAAAGAGGTTAATCCCTGTTGGTGGCGATATTATCCCTGTTGGAATCGATATTATCCCTGTTGGTGGCAATATTATCCCTGTTGTGCGGATATAATCCCAGCTGGAGGAGAGATTATCCCTGTTGGAATCGATATAACCCCAGTTGGAGTTGATATTATCCCTGTTGGTGGCGATATTATCCCAGTTGTGCGGATATAATCCTCGCTGGAGGCGATATTATCCCTGTTGGTGGCGAGATTACCCTGTTGAAATCGATATAATCCCAGTTGAAATCGATATAATCCCAGTTGGAATCGATATAATCCCTGTTGAAATTGATCTTATCCCTGTTGGTGGCGATATTATCCCAGTTGTGCGGATATAATCCCCGCTGGAGGAGAGATTATCCCTGTTGGAATCGATATAACCCCAGTTGGAGTTGATATTATCCCTGTTGGTGGCGATATTATCCCAGTTGTGCGGATATAATCCCCGCTGGAGGCGATATTATCCCTGTTGGTGGCGAGATTATCCCAGTTGGAATCGATATTATCCCTGTTGGAATCGATATTATCCCTGTTGGAATTGATATAATCCCAGTTGGAATCGATATTATCCCTGTTGAAATTGATCTTATCCCTGTTGGTGGCAATATTATCCCTGTTGTGCGGATATAATCCCAGCTGGAGGAGAGATTATCCCTGTTGGAATCGATATAACCCCAGTTGGAGTTGATATTATCCCTGTTGGTGGCGATATTATCCCAGTTGGTGGCGATATTATCCCTGTTGAAATCGATATTATCCCTGTTGGAATCGATATAATCCCATTTGGAATCGATATAATCCCATTTGGAATCGATATTATCCCAGTTGGAATCGATATAACCCCAGTTGGAGTTGATATTATCCCTGTTGTGCGGATATAATCCCCGCTGGAGGCGATATTATCCCTGTTGGTGGCGAGATTACCCTGTTGAAATCGATATAATCCCTGTTGTGCAGATATAATCCCAGTTGGAATCGATATTATCCCAGTTGGAATCGATATAATCCCTGTTGTGCAGATATAATCCCAGTTGGAATCGATATAATCCCTGTTGTGCAGATATTATCCCTGTTGGAATCGATATAATCCCAGTTGGAATCGATATATTCCCTGTTGTGCAGATATAATCCCAGCTGGGACCCTTTTGTTCCCCGTTGGCCAACGGGCTATAAAGTGTGACTAACCGCTAGTCATCAAAAACAATAAAAGCAGGCGTAAGCCTGCTTTTTATTTTGGATTATTCATTTACTGGCACAACTGCACCTTTGTATTTATCAAGGATGAAATCCTGGATTTCCTTTGAATGAAGGACTTCCACCAAAGCTTTGATTGCTTCTTTGTCCTTATCGCCTTTGCGGACTGCAAGGACATTCACGTATGGGGAATCTTTTTCTTCAATTGCGATGGCATCCTTCAGGGGATTCAGTCCAGCATCGATTGCGTAGTTTGAGTTGATGAGGACTGCGTCGCCTTCTCCATTATTAAAGATTTGCGGAAGGAGCGCTGCTTCAAATTCTGTATCGAACTTCAAGTTTTTAGGGTTTTCTTCTATATCATCAATTGTAGCCTTAACTTTGTCGACTCCGGCTTTAAGCTTGATCAGACCTTCTTTTTCAAGCATGGTCAGGATCCGGCCATGGTCTGCGACAGAGCTGCTCATGATGATTTTCGCTCCTTTTGGAAGATCCTCAAGGCTCTTGTATTCTTTCGAGTATACACCGATTGGTTCGATGTGGATTCCGCCTGCGATTTCGAACTTGTATCCATTGTCAGCCATTTGCGCTTCCAGATAAGGAATGTGCTGGAAGTAGTTTGCGTCCAATTCTTTTGAATCCAAAGCCTGGTTTGGAACGATATAATCATTGAAAGTTTCGATTTTAAGTTCATAGCCCTTCTTTTCCAGCAAAGGCTTTGCTTCTTCAAGAATTTCCGCATGCGGGACATTCGAGGCACCCACAACGATTTTCTTGTTTTCCTTGTCGCCTTCGGATTTTTCCTCTGAAGTTCCGCAAGCTGTAAGCATGATGGTCAAAGATATTGTTAAAAGTGCAACCAACCATTTTTTCATCTCTTTTTCTCTCCTTATCGTTTGTCGATTTTTCTTGTAATGAAATCTCCTAAGAACTGAATTGCAAACACGATCACCAGGATAATGATTGTTGCCATCAATGTGACGTCATTGCGGCTGCGCTGGAAGCCTTCCATGTAGGCAAGGTTCCCGAGGCCGCCTGCACCGATGACACCTGCCATCGCTGTATAACTCACAAGCGCGATGGCTGTCACGGTAATCCCGGATACTAGCGCGGGCATTGATTCGGGAAGAAGGACTTTCCAAATGATCGTTGTCGTTTTTGCGCCCATCGATTTCGCCGCCTCGATGACCCCTTTATCAATTTCGCGAAGGCCAATCTCTACCATCCTTGCATAGAAGGGTGCGGCTCCAATGATCAGTGCCGGCAAAGCCGCGTTCACACCAATCATTGATCCCAGGATCAGTTTTGTAAAAGGAATCAGCAGGACAATCAGAATTATGAATGGGATGGATCGGAAAATATTGACGAATCCGCTTAGCACGGCGTTCACCGGCCGATTTTCCCAGATATTCCCCTTGGATGTCAGAAACAGCAGCAATCCTAAAATCGCTCCGAGAATGAATGTCGCCAGCACTGAAATAGCGCTCATGTACAATGTTTCAAGTGTCGCTTCCCACATCCGATCCCAATTGACATTCGGAAAGAATTTCTCAGCCATGTGACATCACCTCCACGCCAACTTCATGCTGTCCGATAAATTCGATTGCGTGGTCCAGGTCACTTTCTTCCCCGTCGAGGTGAATGAACAGCGTCCCATAAGAGCCATTTTGCGTCTGCGATATTTTCCCCTGGACGATATTCACCGTCACTGGGAATTGACGGATCAAGTTCGTGATGAGCGGCTGCTCGACTCCCTCGCCGACGAAGGTCAATTGGACAACACGGCCCTTAGGGTACTTTGAAAGCAAGTGCTCGACTGTTTCCTTTGTTTCCTCAGGCTCTGTCACCTGCTGGACGAACCTTTTGGTAATCGGCTGCTGCGGTTTTTTAAATACTTGGAGAACAGGTCCTGTTTCAACGATCCTGCCCTCCTCCATGACTGCGACACGATGGCAGATCTTTCGGATGACATGCATTTCATGGGTAATCAGGACAATGGTAAGACCAAGCCTTTTGTTAATATCAACAAGCAGGTCAAGAATCTGGTCGGTTGTCTGCGGATCGAGTGCAGACGTTGCTTCATCCCCAAGAAGGACCTTCGGATTGTTAGCCAGGGCGCGCGCAATGCCAACCCTTTGCTTTTGCCCGCCGCTTAACTGTGATGGATAGGCATCCCCTCTGCCGTCCAGTCCGACGAGTGTGATCAATTCTTTTACCCGCTTCTCTCTTTCCACCTTTGGAACACCAGCGATTTCAAGCGGGAACGCAATATTTTCAGCCACTGTCCTCGACCAAAGGAGGTTGAAGTGCTGGAAAATCATGCTGATTTCCTGCCGCGCTTTCCTGAGCCCGGCGCCCCTGATTCTTGAGACCTCCCTGCCTGCCACGACGACAGAGCCTGAAGTCGGAAGTTCAAGACCGTTCAGCATCCGGATCAGCGTACTTTTCCCCGCTCCGCTATAGCCTATGACTCCAAAGATTTCCCCTTCCTTGATCTCAAGGTTCACATCATCTACTGCCTTGACTTCCCCATTTTTTGAAGGGTAGATTTTCCTTGCGTTCTTAATCGTAATCAAATGACTCACCCTCTTTGCATTCCGTTTAGTTCACCGTTTTAAAAAGCTGCCAGCCTCATTTCCACTTCCGGTATTAATTGAAAGAAAAAATGGTTTTTCCGGCAAAGCGATGGCCGCCGCAGCCGGGATAGTAAAAATAAATGCCTTCCTGCAATGAGCAGAAAGGCATAAACATATATGGTTCCTTTCTCTCATCTTCCAAAGCACATAGCTTTGAGTGAATTGGCACCATTTCAACAAGATCGCTTGCTGATGGTTGCCGGGCTTCGCAGGGCACTTCCCTCCACCTCTCTTGATAAGAGCAATGCTATTAAATTATACAAACGGTTTTTTCACCATGCATGTGATTCTATCACGGAATAAAAAGGAGTGTCAACTATATAGCCCATATAAAGCAAATGGAATGTATTGGGTTCTCGATCAATCCCTTGCTGCCGCTCCCTGGACACCAGTCGCCTTTTCGATTGCCTGTTCTAGGTCCGCGGTGATATCTTCAATGTTCTCAATGCCGACTGACAGCCTGATCAAATCTTCCGGGACGCCAGCTGCCTTCAGTCCTTCTTCATCCAGCTGTTGATGGGTCGTGCTGGCAGGATGGATGATCAAGCTCTTCGCATCGCCAACATTCGCAACATGAGACCATAGCTTGACTGAGTTGATCAGCTTTGCTCCAGCCTCCCGTCCCCCTTCAATTCCGAAAACGACTACAGAACCCGCGCCTTTTGGCAAATATTTTGCGGCTAGCTCCTTATCAGGGTGGGATTCATTTCCCGGATAAGAAACCCAGGTAACGGCAGGATGGGATTCAAGGTATTGGACGAGCTTATTTGTATTTGCGACATGTTCCTTCATACGGACATGCAGCGTCTCGAGTCCGAGATTGAACTGGAATGCGCTTTGAGGGCTCAGGGACGGCCCCAAATCACGAAGAAGCTGGACCCTCGCTTTCACGATATAAGCGGCAGCCCCGATCGCTTCGCTATAGACGAGATCATGGTAGCTTGAATCCGGCTCATTGAATCCCGGGAACTTTGGCGATTTCCAATTGAACTTCCCTCCATCAACAATGATTCCGCCAAGAACTGTTCCATTTCCAAGGAGCCACTTAGTTGCAGAGTGGACGACAATGTCGGCTCCATGGTCAATCGGCCTGCATAAATACGGTGTTGCGAACGTATTGTCAATAATCAGCGGTATGCCTGATTCATGAGCGATGCTGGCAACCGCTTCGATATCAAGTACGCGCAGGCTTGGATTCCCGATCGTCTCCGCAAAAATCGCTTTTGTCTTCGGTGTGATTGCCTGCCGGAAGTTTTCCGTGTCGACAGGATCGACAAGACGTACAGTAATCCCGTATTTAGGAAGCGTCACGGCAAATAAATTATATGTCCCCCCGTAGAGATTTGATGCTGCGACAATTTCATCCCCTGCGTGGGCAATGTTCAATATCGCCATTGTGATGGCTGCCATTCCGCTGGACAACGCAAGCGCGCCTACCCCTCCTTCAAGCAGAGCCACTTTTTCCTCAAGCGCTGTCACAGTAGGGTTATGGATCCGCGAATAAATATAGCCTGGTTCTTTTAGAGCAAAAAGATCCGCTGCATGCCCCGTATTCTCGAACTGGAACGCATTGCTCGAATAAATCGGGAGCGATCTCGCGCCTGTTTCTGGGTCCGGCGACTGTCCCCCATGCACACTTAAGGTTTCAATCTTGTAATTACGCTGTTGCTCAGTCATTTCCATCTCCCCATTCATTTTAGTTTCCATCCAGGAAAGAAAGATTAAAAAACCCTCTTCCTAAGAAGAGGGTTTGTTATCGTCTCTCCTTATCTTTCAAAGCAAAACGCTTTGATGGAATTAGCACCGTGTCACATAACCGGTTGCCGGGCTTCATAGGGCCAGTCCCTCCGCCTCTCTTGATAAGAATATTCTGTTTTTTTGCGTTAAAGTGATAATAGCATGCAGAAGGAAATTGGTCAATCATTTTTTGACTTTTCGGGAAATGAATCATTTGGCCAACGGGCTGGCAAGATAGAAGATGGATTCAAGGGCGAGCAATTCCCTGAAACTTCCTGATACTCGCAAATCACCTGCCTGTACACCATCCCTTAGTTTCATCTCTCCATCAAGCAAACGTGCGATGGCGTCTTTCGATCCTTTGATCGTCACATTTCTCCATGCAGCTTGTTGATCCGGATCCGTCGTCACTTTGCCATTGTAAAAGTACAAATAAACCGTTTCGGTGTCTGTTTCCATCTCAAGCCCGCAATTCATCTTTCTCACGAGCTCCATAAGATGTCCCTTATCTGATATGCCTTCCGTAAACCTTTTGGCTCTTTCCTGCATTCTGCTCATCTCCCTTACATACAATATTCCTTCCATTAGAAGAAAACCCTGCAAGATTTCTTCGACAAATAGCATGTATGGGACCGGCAATTTCCGAGGTATATCCTGGAATTCCACAGAATAAATTTCTTCTGTTCCAATCAATCTGTTCAAACTATTTGATCCTCTTAGAATGATTCAGAAAACGACCATATTTTTAGAAAACAGCCTTTTCTTAACCGCAATTCATCACTCCTATAGCTAAGACTCTTTAGCAAAAGGCAAGAAAAGTCCAATGAGCTTTTGGACATTGAACCGGCCAGGATCTTACCTGGCGGATTCCTCTTTTCCATAGAAAAAACGGCACACATGGCCGTTTTTCAGGTGAGTTTATTCAGCTTCTCATACAGGTAGGGAACAGATTGGAAGGCATAAACCTTTTCCTTCACCCTGCCTTCATTAAGGATGACCAGGCACGGTACACTTTCAATTTGGAATCGTTCAGCTATTTCCGGCAAATAGTTCAGGTCTGCTTTCCCAGCAGGCGTATCAGGGAGCAGCTGCTCGACTACTTCAAGCATCTTCCCTGCAACCTGGCATGTTCCGCACATTGGTGTATAAAAGTAAAGGTAACCTGTACTCTTTGTTTCTAAAGATGTTTCGATTTCTTCCTTCGTCCATTCCTTCATCCAAGCTTCATCCTTTTTCTAAATACTCTGTATGGACATCCATGTTCGCTCCAGTCAAAATCGTGGCGAGATGATTTCTTGGCGCAGTCGCTACTTCCTTGTACATCTTATCAATGTATAAATGATTTGCTTCCGGGAATTCCCGTTTGAATTGCTTCCTCATTTTTTCTCCAGATGAATCGGCATCCACAAGGATGTAGACATCTTTGTCAAAAAGTGAATCGATCAGCTCATCAAGCTTTGAAATTCCAATGGTCCCATTTGTACAAATAACCTCGACAGGCTCCTTTAAAACTGAAAGTACCTTCCGCTTATCAGACGAACCTTCCACAATGATAACCTTATTCTGATTGTCGTCCATCGTCATAACCACCTATGCAACAGATAATAACTGCTTTATTACATTATAAACATTGCTAAATCATTTGTGATGTATTTCTATTGTTACTGAGATTGCTATATAATGCAAAAAAAGCGGCCTAGCTGGAAGGTAATTTTACGTATTGGAATCGAATGCTTTCTGCGCTCGTTTTTTCCAGGGATTTATGGAGCTTGAGCTGCCGTTTACACTTTGTTTTTTTCTATTCTTAAATCCGGGGCACTCGGGGTTTTTCTCTCTCAGACAGTTGGATTCTGTATTTTTTCCTTTGCGCCCCCTCGCAACCGTTCGATATTTACAATACGGTGATTGATGCTGGATTCCCGGGGATATACACACCACTTATCTACCATGCACGGGCTGCGCTGGATTTTCGTGCGATGAAAGCCTGCTTTATTCGTCCGGACTGCCGGCTTACTCCTTCAAACATATTTGAGTGGTTATGGGGTGAATATTTTCAGCTATTAAAAACAGCGGCTCAAAATGGCCGCTGATCCGTATTTCAACACCAGCCGCCCTCATCGCAATCAGTATACCTTGGCTCTGATTGGTCAGGGATTGAAATATGCTGGTATATTCTATTTTGTTGGGATTCAAAATGATGCTCGAGGTCGAGCTGCGTTCCTTCAGGAAGCGAAATTTTTCCGATTGGTTCATTTTCCAGATAAAGCTGGATTCCGCCTTTTTCAAGCTTGCCTGTCACTCTTTCAGTAACATCCAGTTTCTGCTGTTTCAATGTCATCGCCTTCTACCCCTTTCATGTTTCCTTTTGCCTCTAGTTTGTCCAATTAACCCTGAAAGGAGCTTGGAAATTTGCAGAAGAATGGAATGGCCGGGATAAAAAGCCGTTATCATCAAGAAACAGCTTTTTTGCCCTCTACTTCCTTATCCAGTTCATTGGCATAGTGAACAACATAAAAAAACGCCCTGAAGAGCAGGACGTTCTCGTTTGGGTTTATTCCTTTGTCATTTCTTCGTATTGTTCTGCAGTCATGAGCTTGTCGACTTCGCCGCTGTCAGATGGCTCAACGACAATCATCCACGCTTTTTCATATGGAGATTCGTTCACGAACTCAGGGCTGTCATTCAAGTCTTCGTTAATTTCGACTACCTTGCCGCTGATTGGAGCGTAGAGCTCGGACACCGTTTTTACAGATTCGACACTGCCAAACGGCTCATCAGCGGTGATTTCATCGCCAACTTCCGGAAGCTCGACGAATACGATGTCTCCTAGTTCGGATTGGGCGAAATCAGTGATGCCCACACGAACCTTTTCCCCTTCTACCTTTACCCATTCGTGTTCTTCAGAATAACGCAACTCTTTTGGTGTGTTCATTAACTATCCCTCCATTTTCATATCTCTATCGATAAATATCGATGGGACCAAACTTAAAGCCAGGCTTTTTCATATTCATCCTCTTTGAAGCCTACGGTAACTCTATTCCCGTCTGTCATCAGCGGGCGCTTGATCAGCATTCCATCTGAGGCGAGCAAATCGAGAAGCTCGTCCCTCGAAGCCGTCTTCATTTTGTCTTTCATGCCCAATTCTCGATACTTTTGGCCACTCGTATTAAAAAATTTCTTAATCTCAAGGCCGCTTGCATCAATCATCTTTTCAAGCTCCGGGCGGGAAGGCGGGTTTTCGACAATATGTACATCATTATAGGCTACTTCGTGCTGATCAAGCCATTTCTTCGCATTCCTGCATGTACCGCATTTCGGGTACCAGTAAAACGTCTTTGCCATTCTCTCACCACCCTCTGTTAGTATCCCTAAAATGAATGCCTCTAAACGGATAGTAACACATCAGGGAGGCTGAATTCTAATATTCCGTGTCCGATTATGCCGATTTTTCCGCATCCTTTATTTATTTCAACAAATCTCGGGAAATTCCTCCTGAAGGTCCAAAAAAATAACCGCAATAATGAAACGGATACCCCCAAAAAAACGTTGGCCAACTAAGATAAATAGCTCCCCCTGTTTTCCAGGGGGAGCACGATTTAAAATTGGATGGCTTGCAGTTCTTTAAGCAGTGGAGCTTGGCACTCCAGGCTGACCGCTTTCCATAGGGGGAGACGAATCCCCATGGCCCGCTGCTCCTGCCGGGGGCCGAGCACTTCTGCTCTATTCCCCAATCAACTTTTCTTCAAAAGAATTTGTTCGCTTTCAAAACGAATGCCAAAAATCTTTGAGAGAAAAGCGCTCAATTAAACGAGGAATCGTTCTGCTTCGATCAGGTTACCGGCTGCTTCGCGCTTTTTAGCGATTACATTGATCGGTGTATGTCTGGTGAACTTACGCAGTGCGGAAGTCAGCATGCGAAGCGCATCACCTTCTTCTGTTGCCACAAGAGTTTCTTTCGCATCACGTTCGATTTCATTGAACGCTTCTTGGCAGAAGATCTGAGTATAGAGAAGCTTCTGCTTGCTCTTTTCCAGGCCATCCTTCGCTATCGCTTTTTCCGTGCGGAGGACGGCAGATTCCATTGCATATGCATTGGAAATGATATCAGCAATGTTCACAAGGATTTCCTGTTCTTTTTCAAGTGCCTTTCCGAACTTCTGTGCTGCGAGGCCAGCTGCAAGAAGGCCGATTTTCTTTGCGTTCTTGACGAGATACTTCTCCTGGGCCAGCGGCTCATCCCCTGGCTCTTCAGGCATCAGCATCATCAGTTCTTCCTGGAGTGCCTGGGCTTTTTGAAGCAGCGGCAGCTCGCCCTTCATCGCTTTGCGAAGGTAAGTACCTGGAACCAGTAGGCGGTTGATTTCATTTGTACCTTCGAAGATCCTGTTGATTCTTGAGTCGCGGTACGCTCTTTCAATTTCATATTCCTGCATGAAACCATAGCCGCCATGGAGCTGGACGCCCTCATCGACGACGTAGTCAAGAGTTTCTGTCGCAAACACTTTATTCAACGAGCATTCGATCGCATACTCGGCAATCGAAGCGGCAACCGCTTTGCCGTTGTTGATTTCTTCATCCGTCAGCCTGCTCATTCTTTCTTCGAATAAGCCGACAGTACGGTAGACGGAGCTTTCTGTTGCATAGATTTTCGAAGCCATCGTAGCAAGCTTTTCTTTAGTCAGGTTGAATTGGGAAATCGGTGTATTGAACTGCTGGCGCTGGTTGGTGTACTTCACAGTCAGGCCAAATGCATTCTTCGCGCCGCCTGTCGCGCCTACACCCAGCTTGTAACGGCCGATATTCAAGATATTGAAGGCGATGATATGGCCTTTTCCTGCTTCCCCTAACAGGTTTTCCACCGGTACCTGCGCGTCTTCCAGGATCAGTGTACGGGTAGAGGAGCTCTTGATGCCCATTTTCTTCTCTTCGGCACCAACGGATACACCAGGGAATTCCCTTTCAACAATGAAAGTAGAGAATTGTTCGCCATCGATTTTTGCGTACACAACGAATACATCCGCAAAGCCTGCATTTGTGATCCATTGCTTTTCCCCATTAAGGATGTAGTGTGTCCCTTCGGCGTTGAGCTTCGCTGTTGTCCTTGCCCCTAAAGCATCGGATCCGGAGCCTGGTTCTGTCAGCGCGTAAGCAGCAAGCTTTTCACCTGTCGCCAATGCTGGAAGGTACTTTTGCTTCTGTTCTTCATTGCCGAACAGGACGATCGGCAGGGACCCAATCCCAACGTGTGCTCCGTGGGAAATGGAGAATCCGCCTGCCCTTGCCATTTTTTCAGCGATCAATGCAGAGCTTATTTTATCAAGGCTTAGCCCGCCGTATTCTTCAGGAACATCAGCGCCAAGCAGCCCCAGTTCGCCAGCTGCCTTCAACAGCTTCACAGAACGATCGAATTCATGGTTCTCAATGTGCTCCACTTGTGGCAGAACTTCATTTTCAATGAAATCTTCTGTCATTTTCGCAATCATTTTATGCTCGTCAGTATAGTCTTCCGGCGTGAAGACCTGATCGTACGTTACATCTTCAATTAGGAAGCTTCCGCCTTTAACCAGCTTTTCTGTTTGATTTGACATGCTTGTTTCCTCCTGTCTTTTCCGTAAGGGGCTAGTCAGCCCCCGGTTTAAGTTTTATAGAAGTTCAAATACTCCGGCAGCACCCATGCCGCCACCGATACACATGGTCACAAGGCCAAATTGTTCATTGCGGCGCTTCATTTCATGGATGATCGACAACGTTAGCTTAGCTCCAGTCGTTCCCAGCGGATGCCCAAGGGCAATCGCGCCTCCGTTTACATTCACCTTTCCCTCATCAAGTCCAAGCTCACGGATGACCTGGATCGATTGTGAGGCAAATGCTTCGTTCAGTTCGATGACACCGATGTCCGAAAGCTCGAGGCCGGCTAATTTCAATGCCCTTGGAATCGCTACAACAGGACCGATCCCCATGATTTCAGGTGGTACTCCGCCAAGTGCGAACGACCTGAATTTCGCCATCGGCTTCAAACCGTGGGATTCCGCTTTCTCTCTGTCCATCACCATCACCGCTGCAGCTCCATCGCTTGTTTGCGATGAATTCCCTGCTGTTACGGTCCCGTTCACCGAAAATGCAGGACGAAGTTTTGCGAGAGCCTCAAGGGAGGTGCCTGGCCTTACGCCCTCATCCTGTTTGAACTGGATGGTCTTTTCGACAAGTTTATTGTCCTTACCGACCGAGCGAATAGTCACATCGACTGGCACGATTTCCTCATCGAATTTTCCTTCCTGAATCGCTTTTGCGGCGCGCTGGTGGCTCCTGACCGCGAATGCATCCTGGTCCTCGCGGGAGATCCCATATTTTTTCGCTACTTCCTCTGCTGTGTGGCCCATGCCCATATAATATTGAGGCGCTGTTTCAGCTAGTTTTGCATTCGGCCTGACGACGTGCCCCATCATAGGCACAAGGCTCATCGACTCTGCTCCTCCGGCTATGATGGTGTCAGAATGGCCAAGCATAATCCTTTCGGAGGCATAGGCGATGGATTGCAGTCCCGATGAACAATAACGGTTGATGGTAATTGCAGGGACCTCATGGGACAATCCAGCAAGTGCCCCGATATTCCTTGCCATATTCAATCCTTGTTCGGCTTCCGGCATGGCACAGCCGATAATTAAGTCATCAATATTCCCTTCATAATTGCCTGCGCGTTTCAGCGTTTCCTTTACAACAAGTGCCCCGAGATCATCTGGACGGACGGCAGCGAGCGTTCCCTTTTTCGCTTTTCCGACCGGCGTCCGGGCTCCGGCGACGATTACCGCTTCTCTCATCTCATTCCCTCTCTTTCCATGGATGTTCGATCTGTCTTCCAGCCTTTTGTTGAAATCTTTTTAAACTTCCAATCTATTAATTGCGCAGTGGCTTGCCTTTCACGAGCATATGCTGCATCCGCTGCTGTGACTTTGGTTCAGCGACTAGGCTGAGGAAAGCTTCGCGTTCAAGGTCAAGCAAGTACTGCTCATCGACTTCAGTGCCATATGGCACTTTTCCGCCTGCAATCACATATGCGAGCTTTTTGGCGATTTTCAGGTCATGCTCTGAAATATAGCCTGAAAGATGCATCGTCTGGGCGCCAAGCAGCAGCGTCGCGTATCCAGGCTCGCCTGTCACTGGTACCTTCTTTCTGATTGGCGGCTTGTAGCCTTTTTCATAAAGGATTAATGCTGCCTGTTTCGCATCATACAGCAGGTGGTCGCCATTCACGCTGACGCCGTCAGACCCGTTCAGGAAGTTGTTTTCACGCGCCTCTTCTCCCGATGTTGAAACCTTTGCCATCGCGATGGTTTCGAATACTTTGTTCGCGACCTTCTGAAGGTCGAATTCGACGCCTTTTGGCATTCCTTCAAGGTGTTTGATGTAAAGCTCCTTGTTTCCGCCGCCGCCAGGAATCAAACCGACTCCGACTTCCACTAGTCCCATATACGTTTCCATTGACGCCTGGATGTGGGCTGAAGGCAAGCAAACCTCTGCCCCACCCCCAAGTGTCATCCCAAATGGAGCGGCAACAACCGGTTTTGAGCAATACTTGATTCTCATCATCGCCTGCTGGAAGTGGCGGACAACCATGTCAAGTTCAAAGATATTGTCATCCTGCGCTTCCATCAGGATCATCGCCAGGTTCGCACCTACTGAGAAATTCTTGCCCTGGTTGCCGATTACAAGGCCTTTGAAGTTCTTTTCGACTTCATCAATAGCAAAATTGATCATCTGGATGATATCCAGGCCGATAGAATTGCTGTGCGAATGGAACTCGAGCAGCGCAATGCCATCGCCTAGATCAATCAGGCTTGCTCCGCCATTCTTCTTGATGACGCCGTTTTTCTTTTTCAATCGTTTCAGGTTGATGGCCTTAGGATTCTCTTCAACAAGTGCGTACTCGCCGTTTTGGTAAAAATACAGCTGGCCGCCTTCTTCTTTGTAGAAGGAGGTGAATCCTTTGCCGATCATGTCCTTGACCCACCCAGGAACTGATTTTCCTTCTGCTTCCATTTTGCTTACTGCCTTTTCGACACCCAATGCGTCCCATGCTTCGAAAGGACCCATTTCCCAGCCGAATCCCCATTTCATCGCGCGATCGATGGCAACAATGTCATCAGCGATCGTTCCGAGTAGCTCGGCTGAATAGATGAGGACCGGATTGAAGACTTTCCACAGCAGTTCACCTGCGCGGTCATTCGCATAAACAAGCGCTTTCATTTTATTGGCAAGTCCTTTTTCCTGCTTGCTCATCTCGATAGACGCTGCCTTCAACTTTTTGCGGGGTCCGTATTCCATCGTCTGAGGATCGAGTTCAAGGATTTCCTTCCCTTGCTTCTGGAAGAATCCCTGGCCAGACTTACTTCCGAGCCAGCCATTTTCAAGCATTTTTTTCATGAACCCCGGAACCTCGAATACGTCCTTCTCTTCTCCATCCACCTGGTCATAGACGTTTTTCGCCACATGGGCGAAAGTATCAAGACCAACGACATCGAGCGTGCGGAACGTAGCACTCTTAGGCCGTCCGATCAGCGGTCCGGTCACAGAGTCGACCTCCCCGATACTGTATCCGCCTTCCATCATTTCACGCACAGTGACAAGCAGGCCGTAGGTCCCGATCCTGTTAGCGATGAAGTTCGGGGTATCCTTGGCTTCGACGACGCCTTTGCCAAGCTTATCTTCGCCAAACTTTTTGATGAATGCCAGGACTTCAGGATCCGTATCCTTCGTCGGAATGACCTCCAGCAGTTTAAGATAACGAGGCGGGTTAAAGAAATGGGTACCAAGGAAATGCTTCTTGAAATCATCGGAACGCCCCTCGGCCATCGCTTCGACTGAAATCCCGGAAGTGTTGGAGCTTACGATGCTGCCTGGCTTGCGATGTTTATCTACATCCGTGAATACTTTCTTCTTGATATCAAGGTTTTCAACTACTACCTCGATGACCCAGTCAACGTCCTTGAGTTTTTCCATGTCATCTTCGAAGTTGCCCGCTTCGATCAGGGCAAGGTTCTTTTTGGAAGCCAGAGGTGCAGGCTTCTGCTTAAGAAGCTTCTGCAGCGAAGCGGAACTGATCCTGTTCCGTACCTGCCGGTCTTCGAGTGTCAGGCCCTTAGCTTTTTCTTCCTCGGTCAGTTCACGAGGCACAATATCCAGCAACAACGTCGGAATCCCGATGTTTGCCAGGTGGGCTGCAATCCCTGAGCCCATGACTCCAGAGCCGAGAACGGCCGCTTTTTGAATTTGTCGCATCAAATTTTCCTCCCCCTTTGACTCTGTTTGAATGAATACTCATTCATTTTTGCTTCAAAAAAAATATGCATATGAATGGTTCTGCTACTTACTACTATAAAATATTTCAAAAATTTCCGCAATAACAAGGTGCCGAAAAAAGAAAATTTTTTGAATTTTTTATCGAGTGTTTAAATCTTCCGCTGAGGAAACCCTAAACCTGCGGAGAATATTCGCATTTAAAATGAATGGAGGATCAGACATGGCAAAAATGAAGAAAAACCCTTCAAAAGCTGGAGTCAGCGCGGCAAGCGTCAAAGGCAATGCCGGTCCCTCAATGGGCCAGGGCGGCGAAGGCAAGGTCAACAGCCAGAACAGCCAATATAAAAAATAAGCAATTACACTGGTCCTTGTCTGCATATTGATAAAGCGGACAATCGTAAAAGAGGCTGTCCCAAAAGTAGATTCTTTTGGGACAGCCTCTTGTTTATTTTCGGAACATACCTTTCAGCACGAATGCTACGTTGGCTGGGCGTTCAGCAAGCCGGCGCATGAAATAGCCGTACCAATCTGTTCCATAAGGGACATACACCCTCATTCTATACCCCTCTTGTGCCAGCTGAAGCTGCCTTTCCGGCATGATTCCGTAAAGCATCTGGAATTCAAACTGTGTTTTTGGGATATTGTTCGCCTTCGCGAATTCTTTCGTGAAATTGATGATGGCATCATCATGGGAAGCGATCGCTGTATAGTTCCCATTCAACAAATGCATTTTGATGATCTTCTTGAAGTTTTCATCCACATCTTTTTTTTCAGGGAACGCCACTTCGGCAGGCTCTTTGTAAGCTCCTTTTACAAGTCGGAGGTTTGGCGAATATTCATTCAGATCCTCGATATCCTTTTCAGTCCTGTAAAGATAGGCCTGGAGGACGGTTCCGACATTCTCGTATTCGGATTTCAACTGCTTGAAGATGTCCAATGTACGCTGGCAGCGTGAAAAATCTTCCATGTCGATTGTCACAAATACATTATTTTCCTTGGCAGTATCAAGGATACGGCGCATATTCCTCATGATGACATCATCTGAAATATCGAAACCAAGCGATGTCATTTTCACGCTCAGCTGCGCATCCAATTTTTCTCTGCCGATCGCCTTGATCGCTTCGATGGAGTTGTCGGCCCGTTCATTCGCTTCTTTTTCATTGTCGACAAATTCACCGAGAAAGTCGATGGTGACCGCCAGTTTTTTCTTATTCAGCTCTTTGATGACCTCTACAGCCTGTCCGATTTTTTCACCCGCTACGAAGCGCGAAGCTCCAAGGCGAAGTCCGTATTTTTTGGCCAGCTTTGTGAAAAATTTATTTTTTGACAGAAAAAGAAAAAAGTCCTTCATTATTTTTTCCATAGCGTTCCATCCCCCTTTTTTGAAAGCGGTTTCATTACCGCCAAAAAAAATGATTTCCTATTATATATAAAATTTCAACTTCATTTTATCACTTTTTTATAATTTTGAATATTACTTTTGTAGGAAAATTTTTAGCAGCGAATATTTTCCTTTCTCTCGGACAAAATAATTGGCGATTAAAAAACCATTTTTCACAGGAGGATCCGTCATGCAGCAGCAAAACATGAATTTTCAAAACCAGCAGCAAGGCACCATGCAGCAGCCGCCAACCATCATATCAACAAAGGATTCGCTCTATTTGACCGATATGCTTTCCTGGAATCTTCTTGCCATGAAAAAAGCGCATTTCTTTGCGCAGCAATGCCAGGACCAGGAATTGAAAACGGAAATGGAGAGATGCGGCCAGATGCATCAAAATCATTATGAAAAAATCCTTAAACACTTGAACAGCCAGCAAAACCAGACTTTTGCAGGAATGCAATGATGACAGGGGGGCCAAAGAGATGAACCAGAATCAAAATCAGCAAAAAATCCAGAATCCTGAAACACAAATCCAAAAGACACCGCAAATGAATGAACGTGATTTCATCAATGATATGCTGACAACAGAAAAATACATGACTGAAGCTTATACAACCGCTTTGCATGAATTCAGCCACGATGCGCTTTTCCAGGATGTCCTGTCCATCTATAACGAAACAGCGAATGCACACCGAAATGTTTACAACTTGATGTTCAAGAAAGGATGGTATGCAGTGGAAGCAGCCCAGCCGCAAAAACTGCAGCAGTCCTATCAGCAATTCCAGGGCTATAGCAACCAATTCCCATACGGAAACCAGGTTCAATGACAAAGAAGGAACCATCCCATAACATTAAGGGATGGTTCCTTCTATTTTTTCCGCTGCTGTTCATTCATTTCCTTGATTTCAGCGATGGTTTTGATGATTTGTTCCTTTCCGTCTGGGTACTTCTGATTCCAATGTTTGGCCAATGGCGGCATCGATTTGGCAATATGGTTATAGACAATCCACATCTTCACTTTTTCAGTTTTTTCGGCAGAACCTTCTCCTACAAGCAATTCAGTATATTTTTCAAGCAAACCATCGATCTGTTCTTTTAATCTATTGTCCATCGTACCACTCCTTTACAGACTAGTTGCAGACAACCGGGCAGATTTTGCAATAATCCCCGCCCTTCACCTTATAGCTGAAACAGCAGGTTCGCCTTGGCCTTTCTAAAGCTTTCATTCCTGTTTCACTATAATATTTCTTGAGCGGACTTTGATGATCGTCACCAAAAAGATTGCCAGGCGCCGAATGGAGCAGGTAGGCGAAATCAGCGGCTGCCCGTTCCTCAGCGATACCCGGAAGCACTTTTTCATACAGCCAGTATATATAAATGGCGATATTTTCCCAAAGAATCAGCTTCGGGATTTTTGTCTCTTTTACCAAACCGTCTATCAGCGGAGAGAGGTTGTCAGCGAATAAATAGCGGATCGAGTCTTCCTTCCATCCATCCCGCATTCCAGCCCTGCTGGCAACAGTTTCCCAGCTTGTGAACCGGAACTCCGGCAGCCAAAGACCCTCTTTATACATATCCAGGACAATGATATTTCCTGGTTTGGAATCAAGGCGCTTATCGAAAACGGTCATGGCATACAGATGAATGACTGCCAGGAACGCGAAGCGTTTCATCAATATCGATGCCGCTGTTTTCACATCAGGTGCCGCAAGCTTCATTCGGATTCCGGCATGGAGCGGATACCAATAAACAACTCTGACATAGCCTAAAAATAGAGCAGGAGACCTGGGTTCCTGCTCTTTGTTATGCTGTAGTTGAAAACATGTATTTTTTATGATGGTACCGAATCGAAAAGATCAGGCTGACAGCAAGCATGTTTCCCATCAGCGAGCTTCCCCCGTAGCTTATGAACGGAAGAGGAATCCCGGTGATCGGCAGCAGCCCGATCGTCATGCCAATATTCTGGAAAACATGGAAGGTGATCATGCTGATGACCCCAACACAAATATAGGTGTAAAAATCGTTTTTCGTTTCCATGCCGATTTTCGTGATTTGATAGATAAGCAGGAAGAAAAGACTGACTAGGACGCTGGCTCCGACAAATCCAAATTCCTCGCCGATGATGCTGAAAATGAAGTCAGTATGGCTTTCAGGGAGGTAAACTTCCCGTGTCCCATATCCCTTCCCCGTCGTCTCACCGGAACCGATTGCAAGCAATGATCTCGTCAGCTGGAACCCGGTCGTGCTCTGGTAATTGTATGGATCGATCCACGAATAAATCCTTCCGAATTGATATTCCTTCACACCAAGGTACTTCTCAAGGATTTCAGGCTTCCAGATGACAAAATAAAAAATGATTGAAACCAGTGTCACGCCGGTCCCAAAGATCGGCACAAGCAATTTCCAGGTGATTCCAGAAATAAAGATCATCCCAAGCATGATCGCGATGTAGACAAGGGATGTCCCAAGGTCTGGCTGCTGCATGACAAGCAAAAGCGGAACCATTGTCACAATGCCAATCTTCATCAGAAGCCAAAAGTCCGTTTTAATCGTCTTCAGCCGATACTTTTGATGATGGTCAACGATGACCCTTGCAAGCGCCAGGATGAGAAATACCTTCACAAGTTCCGATGGCTGCAGGGTTCCCATCGCTGGTACCTTGTACCAGCTTTTTGCCCCATTGATGACAGGCGCGATTCCAGACGGTGCGACAATCAGGCCGGCAAGGAGCAAGAGGCCAAAACCATAGGTATACCAGCTGAGTTTTTGCAGCTGGTCGGAATCAAGCGTGATGACCGCGGCGATGATGCCAATCCCGATCATATACCAGACAATCTGTTTTAATACAAAGTTCTCATTTCCATACTGTCCTGTTGTCTGTGCACTATAGATGGCAATACAGCTGGAAAGGAACAGAAGGAACAATATCAAGACCAGGCCGTAGTCGATCCTGGAATTATTTTTCGTATTTGATGGCATGATGATTCTCCTTTTAATAAGGACTGTACAATATTCCATTATATTTTTTCCGGCGAAAAATCACAACTTCTACCTCTTAAATGGTTATTATTACACATCAGGATATAAGAAGGAATCATCCTTTTTTCACAGCAACCCCCTATCCCGCTTCCCCTCCAGGAAAGTGTCATATATATGTATATTCATTCATATTTTTTATTGGACAAAGTCTTGCCGGCCTTCACAGCGAGTTGGCAGGCTTAACATTTCCAAAAGGAGGGGAAGCGGGATGCTATCTAAAATTGAAGCTTTTTTCCTTGGGTTGATCCAGGGCTTGACGGAATTCCTGCCGATCAGCAGCACTGGCCATCTCTACCTTGGGAGGAACCTTTTCGGCCTTGAGGAAGCAGGGCTGCTGCTCGACACGATGCTGCATGTCGGTACACTTCTGGCAGTCTTTGTTTTTTATAAAGCCGAGTTCACCAAGATCCTGAAGAATCCTTTTGGCAAGCTCACATTCCTCCTTGTCGTCGGAACTTTGCCAGCCGTTGCGGTCGGCCTGCTGTTTGAAGATTACTTCGATGAAATTTCGAAGACAGGCGTTACGATTGGATGGGAATTCCTTGTCACTGGGGCTTTTCTTTGGTTCTCAGACTCCATTAAAAACGGCCATAAAAAAATGGAAGATATCGGATATATGGATGCGGCGATCATCGGTGCTTTCCAGGCAGCAGCGATCTTCCCGGCCATATCGCGTTCAGGATTGACAATCGTAGCAGCGTTATGGAGGAGGCTCGACAGGGAAACAGCAGCCTACTTCTCCTTCCTGTTATCCACCCCGGCCATCCTGGGCGCTATCGTCCTCCAATCAAAAGACCTTTTCAGCGGCGGAAGCGAAGCAATATCATTACAGGCCTTGCTGATCGGGATCATTTCTTCAGCAGTTTTTGGCTATATTGCGGTGAAATGGATGATCGGTTACCTTAAAAACCACTCACTGAAGCCTTTCGCTGTCTATGTCTGGCTTCTTGGCGCCATCGTGTTGTATTTCCAGTTTACGGGACGATTTTGATTGTTTAGGCAGTTAATTGGATGTTAAAAGGTATCTTGATTCCAGCCATGATCTTCCACAAACTTTTTTATTTTTTTCTTAGGCATTCCTTTCCCCAAAAGGTCTGACGCCCCCACGGTGATTAGATAAAAAGCAATTGAAAAAATGCACACCAGCAGAGGTGTGCATTTTCATTATTAACAGCCTGAGTCGTTCCCCATCAAGACAAGACCCTGGCGGTACTCGTCGTACTCGAGGGACAGCCCTTCGGTATACTCGACGATGTGGGATTCTATCGCAACCTGTATTTCATTGATAACGGATACTTGATCCTCTTCTTCCGGCTCATCCAGAGCCAGGCCAATCTGCGGGCCCCCTCAGCCAAATCCGCCGAAATAGACGCGAATTCCTTCCGCTTTGCGTTCTTCAAGGATTTCCTTGAGGATGTCGCGCGCTTTATCTGAAATCTGCATGCTCATTATTCCTTTCTCGATTTAATTTATCATTGTCCAGTTTACCATGAGATCGATAAGAAATACACAATACTGCCCGGAGTATTTTGTGAAGGTATAATTTGGAAATGAATCTTGTTCCATTCCGAGCATTTTTGACAAAGTTGTGACACTAAAACTAACAAAACTAAACAAAACTTGACGAAACTAAACATTTGTCACACTTTCCTATTACATATTCTAGTATATTTAGATTATGAAGAAAAGGAGGGAATGTAGTGCAAATCTATACTCCTGATGAAATCGCTGCGATTCTGAAAATATCGAAGCACACTGTGTACGAAATGATCAAGCGAGGCGATCTGCATGCTTTTAAAGTCGGCAATAAAATGCGGATTGAGGAAAGCGAGTTTGACAGGTATAAAGCAAGCATGGCCGCAGCTCCTGACAAGCGGCCGGCAGAAGCTGGAACTGCCGCCCAGCAATCCCTTCAGCTTGCCGGGAGCCACGACTTCATCGTCGAACACCTTGTCAAGTACACGGCTGCCCAGGGAACCGGACTGTCAATCAGTCCTTCATACATAGGCAGCCTTGAAGGACTGATGATGCTTTATCGCGGAAGCGCTGATATCGCTGCGGTCCACTTGCTTGATCCCGTTTCACAGCAGTATAACCTTCCATTCATCAGGCAGTTATTTGTACACGAGGCTATTTCCGTCATGCGTCTCGCATCACGGGAACAAGGCTTAATTGTAGCAAAGGGCAACCCGAAAAACATTCTCGGTGTCAAGGATCTTGCAAGGAAAGGGATAACCCTTATCAACCGCCAAAAGGGAGCCGGTACCAGGTTCCTGCTGGATTCGCTTCTTGCTGCTGAAGGCCTGCATCCATCCGATGTGAAGGGATATGATAATGAGGAATGGAACCACCTTGGCGCTGCTGCCCATGTCAGCAGGGGCACAGCAGATGCAGCATTCGGGATCCGATATGCCGCAAGCCAGCTCGGACTAGACTTCATCCCTGTCACTAAGGAACAGTTCGACCTCGTTCTCAGGTGGACGCCTGAGAACAAAACAGCGATACAGCATCTCACCGATCTTCTGCAATTCACTAGTTTCAAAGACAGCATCGCGGAGCTCGAAGGCTATGATGCACACGACTTCGGAAAAATCATTCACGGAAAACAACTGACGGAGGCATAATGATGAAGCTCAAACAATTCCTTTCCATTTTAATCGTACTTACTTTTGCTTTTATTGCAGGTTGTTCTGATTCTGCTTCAAATGAGCCAAAGAAGAAACCAGCTGAAAAACCAAAAACCGAAGAACAGACCGATTTGATCCTTGCGACTACAACAAGCACTCAAGATAGCGGTCTGCTTGATGTTTTGCTGCCTGAGTTCGAGAAGGAGAATACCTATAAGGTCAAGACGATCGCTGTCGGTACTGGACAGGCTCTTGAAATGGGAACCCGTGGTGAAGCGGATGTCCTGCTGGTACACGCGCCTGAGGCAGAACAAAAAATCGTCGACAGCGGCGATGCAATCAACCGCCAGAAGGTCATGTACAATGATTTCATCATTGTAGGCCCGAAAGAAGATCCGGCCAAGATCAAAGGAACCACAGTCGCAGAAGCAGTCAGCAAGATTTCCGAATCCAAAGCCGTATTTGTTTCCCGCGGAGATGACTCCGGCACACACAAAAAAGAGCTTGAGCTTTGGAAAAAATCATCCATCGACCCTAAAGGCATGGGGGAAACATATATCGAGGCCGGCCAGGGAATGGGAGCGACGCTGCAGATTGCTTCAGAGAAAAAGGGTTATGTCCTGACTGACCGCGCTACATTCCTTGCCCAACAAAAGAATATGCCTGATACAGAAATTCTCGTTGAGGGCGATGAAAGCCTGCTGAATATTTACCACGTTATGCAGGTAAATGATGAAAAACATGATAAAATCAATGCAGACGGCGCAAAAGCGTTTGTGGAGTTCATGCTTGCTGACAAAACAAAGGACATCATCAAGGAATTTGGCGTAGACGAATACGGAGAGCCGCTCTTCTTCCTTTTTGAAGAGTAATTCCAGAAAGAAAGCCTGATTGCGAATGGAACTTTTACTAGAAGGATTAAAAAAAGCGATTGAAATGATTCTGTCAGGTGACAGGGAAATCCTTGAAATCACCCTGTTGACCTTAAAGGTCTCCATCACCGCAGTGCTCATCAGCACCTTCATTGGCATCCCGGCCGGCATGCTGCTTGGCCTTGCCAGATTTCCGGGACGGAAGTTCATCCTTGCTTTGGTCAACATCGGAATGGGCCTTCCCCCGGTAGTAGCAGGTCTGTGGATCACGATTTTCCTATGGCGGTCAGGGCCGCTTGGGGATTACTCGCTGCTCTACACACCCATCGCAATCATAATGGCACAGACATTGGTTTCTTTGCCGATCGTTACCGGATTGACTAGCACGGCTTTCCAGCAAATCAACAATAAAATGATCTTACAGGTAAAAGCATTAGGTGCCACCAGGATGCAGCTATACTGGATTCTGATGAAAGAAGTCAAACTGGCGATCCTTGCCGCCATCATAGCGGGGTTCGGAAGGGTCATCGCCGAAGTTGGAGCGGCGATGATGGTCGGAGGCAATATAAGCGGCGATACACGGATCTTGACGACCTCGATCGTCATGGAGGTTTCGAAAGGAAACTTCGACGTCGCGCTTGCCCTCTCGTTCATCCTGATGTCGCTTGCTTTCATCATCACATTCTGCCTGACCTATTTACAGCAAAGGAAGCGAAAGTCATGATTCCTCTAATAACAGTCAAAAATTTAGAAGTGCGGGCAGGAAAGAAAGTCCTGCTCTCCATCCCGCATTTCCGCATCCATGAGGGCGAAGTACTGGGAATCATGGGACCAAACGGCGCAGGCAAAAGCACGTTCATCAAAGCCCTGTCCCTCCTCGAACGGCCTGAACAGGGTTCGATTCTTCTAAAAGACAGGGATATCACAAACGATATGACGGTTGAGATCAGGAGGAAATTCGCTGTCGCGATGCAGCAGCCCCTCTTGCTCGATATGAATGTTTACCAGAATGTCGCGATTGGCTTGAAGCTTCGCAAACTACCGAGACAGGAGATCAAAAATAAGGTGGATCACTGGCTCGAGAAGTTCCATGTCAGCCATCTCGCAAAAAAGCATGCTTTCACCCTTTCAGGCGGTGAGGCCCAGCGCGTCAACCTTGCCCGTGCCATGGTCCTCGACCCCGAAGTCTTATTTTTGGATGAACCATTTTCGGCCCTTGACTTTCCCACCAAGGTGCAGTTATTGAAGGATATTAAATCGATCATCCAGCAGACGAATACAACAACAGTATTCGTCAGCCATGACTTGATGGAATTGAAGTATATGGCTGATTCGCTGGCAATCCTGATTGATGGCGATTTAAAACAAAGCGGTCCCACAGCAGAGGTGCTATCATCCCCTAACCCCTCTGCTGCCGCTTTCATCAATCAATGGAAAGACCTTCTCAAATAGTTTTTTTATTCCGGCATGGCCTTAAGGCTATGCTATTTTTTTATTGAAATGTTACATTGAAACTATCAAAGTATTAAAAGAGGTGGAACGATGAAATACGCTATCATTACCGGAGCATCCCGCGGGCTCGGGGCATCCATCGCAAAGCAGCTGCTGGAAGAGGGCATGCACGTGATTTCAGTAGCAAGATCGAAAAGCAGTGGATTAGGGCAGGCGGAAGCTGGTTCTATCCTTGAGCATTATAAGTGTGACCTTTCCTCCGCGGAGCAGATCAGCGCAGTTTTTAACGAAATCGCTGGGAAAGTGTTCAAGGAAGCTGAGCAAGTCTACCTGTTCAATAACGCCGGGGTCATTGAACCGATTGAAGCCGCCGGCTCGCTTGATAATAGGCAGCTGCTCACGAATGTGCAGGTTAACCTGACAGCACCCGTTACGATCAGCAACTTGTTCTTGCAAAAAGCAAAGGAAGCAGGTATCAGCACCACAATCATCAATGTGACCTCGGGAGCAGGAGAAAGGCCGGTCCAGGGATGGAGCCTATACTGCAGCACAAAAGCGGGGATCAACATGTTCACCCAGACAGCCGGGGTGGAACTAGAAACTGCTGGAAGCGCCAACAAAGTCATCGCCTTCAGCCCAGGGATCATGGATACGGACATGCAGGCAACCATCCGCGCTTCTTCGGAGGAAGCATTCGCTGATCTGCAAAAGTTCAGGCATTACAAGGAAAGCGGCAGCCTCCGCAGCACGGCCCTCGTTGCCAGTGCACTCGTGAAATTGGTGCTAGGCGGCAAGCTGGAGAATGGAAAGATTTATAAAATCAATGATTTGCTTTAATAAGCAAGAAGCGAAGGATGCATGTACCCTTCGCTTCTTATATTTCCGCCTTTGGAAAAAGAATCGTAAAAGTACTTCCCTTTCCGAGTTCGCTTTCAACGGTTATTTTTCCTTTTTGCGCTTCGATCAAGGCCTTCACGATGGAAAGGCCGATTCCTACTCCGCCTGTTTTCCGCGCCCGCGATTTATCGCCGCGGTAAAAACGTTCGAAAATAAGAGGCAAATCTTCGCTTGATATCCCCATTCCTTTATCCTCCACCCTGAACCCGGCCAGAGTTCCATCGTCGACTGTCGATATGGTGACCTCCCCATCCTCCGGTGTATATTTGAGGGCATTATTGATGATGTTGGTCAGAATCTGGACGACCTTGTCACGGTCACCCTGGAACCATATGCTCTTTTCGGGAAGCAGGACCTTTAGCGCGACTTCCTTTTGACTGAATGCAGGGATGAGGAGCTCTTGCATCGCTCTCAGCATCTCTCCTGCTTCAAGGTTCATCTTATCAAGACGGATTTGCGGGTTTTCCGCTGCCAGTAATTTTTCCAGCTCATTGACAAGCCTGACAAGCCGCATAAGTTCATTGTGGCTCTGCTTCAGCCGCTCGGGAGTCGGCTCCCAGATTCCGTCCTGGAACGCTTCGATTTGGCTGCGCAACGTTGCCAGCGGTGTCCGCAGTTCATGTGCCAGGTCCCCAGTGAATTCCTTGCGGAGGCGTTCTTCTTTTTCCAGCGACATGGCCAGGTCATTAAAGGCGATCCCAAGCAGCTTCATTTCGAGTGACAAATGATCAAGGGGCACGCGAACACCGCGCTTGTGGCTGGCCAGCTCTTCTACGGCGCCAGCCAGGCTTTTCAGTCCCGCTGTGAGCCGTTTCGAAAACAGCATGCTGAAAAACAGCGCAAGCAGGACGGTCACAACAACAGCACTCACAAGGTATTTCTTGATTTTTTGCAAAAAGATATATTCACTGTCTATGAAACCTTTAGGATAATAAACCTTCAATTTCGCAACCGGCTTCCCGTCGGCCTTAATTGTTTCAGTCGCTGTCAGCCAGTTGTCCTCCTTGTAAGGATTGCTGTCAAATCCGATTCCTTCCCTCACGCCGCGGATCGTTGTCGAATCCATCAGCAAAATATCATTCATCGTATACAGTTTATAATAAAGGCTGTCGGTCATCGCCTGTTCATGCAGCAGTTGGGAAACCCGCTCGCCTGTGAATGTGCCATGTTCCTTGTATTCCAGCCTGAGTGCATTGATGAGCTGGTCGATCCGCTCCGAACGGTTCTGGTTGATATAATGGTTGAAGCTTGCTTCGAAACCCCATTGCATGCTGAAGCTTACGACCAGGATACCTGTAAGGGAAACAAGCAAGAAGTAAAACAGGATTTTAGAGCGCAGCGTTTTTAACATCGGGCACTCCTCCAAATTTATAGCCCATGCCGAAAACGGTTACGATGAATTTCGGATCGCGGGCATCGGTTTCGACCTTCTTGCGGAGATTCTTGATGTGTGTGTCGATGCTGCGTTCATACCCTTCATAGGAAAGTCCATCCTCCTGGATTTTCTCGAGCAGATCCATCCGGCTGTAAACCCGCCCCGGATGTTTTGCCATATTGGATAGCAGCTTGTATTCAATTGGAGTTACGCTGATGCTCTCGTTGTGAAGAAGGATTTCTTTTTTGATTAGATCAATGACAAGCTGGCGCTGATTGAAAGAAAGCTGTGCACTGCCAGGTCGTTCCTGTCCTTTGGAAGCTCGCCTTAGGATCGCCTGGATGCGTACAACAACCTCACGGGGGCTGAACGGCTTCGTCACATAATCATCCGCCCCAATGACAATGCCATTGATCCTTTCATCCTCCCCGGATTTTGCGGTCAGCATCAGGATTGGGATATCGGATTCCTTGCGGAGCAGCCGGCACACCTCTTCCCCGGAAATATCCGGCAGCATCAAGTCAAGCACAATCAAATCAGGCTTGACGGAATCAGCCTTCCTCAGTGCATCGAGGCCATTTTCCGACTTAAAAACCTCGTAGCCCTCCCTTTGTAAGTATGCTTCAAGCACGTCGCTGATCATTGTCTCATCATCAACAAGCAATATTTTCCAGCCCATGACGGTCCCCTCCCACTTCATCTTCACAACTTCCACATAAGTTCCCCATAAGTTCTCCATACCTACTTATTATTATAAAGATAAGGAATCACCAAGGAGCTGGGAAAAAGGAAAAATTAGCGACAACTATCCTTTGCATCCGGCTTGAATCCAGTAATCAATGATTGATGAATAACAGGGTTCGGAAAACCCCGTTCCGAAAATCGAAAATGATAAGGATCTCGATTTTCAACCCGCTTTGGCAGCACGGAAAATCCCATTCCGTTCAATCTGCCGGAGTGCTCTGGCTTTAAATGTTTTGCAAACTTCCCTTTTTATCCATACGGGTTTTGTCCGCAAAACCCAAAGAATCTACAAGGCTGGCACATTGCCAGCCTCTTTTTTTTGCTGAATCGCCCAAAATCCGACTGTTCATGCTGCGCTCCGCCCATCCGTCAGTATCCGAAGCCTTCATCTTTATTCCTGCACCAAAAAGCCAGGCTCCGAAGATACCTGGCTGTGCATTCCTTATCCGTTTGTCTCTTTTTGCGGCGAGGCTTGCTCAAGATCCGGGTCAGCCGTTTGCCCCTCTTCGCCCGTTTCGAGGAAGAAGCCGACATTCATCTCCATAAGCAGGTCAATGAGTTCGCTTTTTTCCTTGATGTTGCTAAGTCCGATATTGAAGGCAGGGAATCCAGTCCTCTGGTTGAGCCTGGCAAGCCGCCTCCCCTTCTTGGGCATGGCTTCGATATATTTTTCCTCGTCCTGTAAAATGATGCCCAGTGTCGCATTGTTATGGACTTCGTAGGGTAGAACCCCTTCTATATCTTCCCATGGAATGAAACCAGGGCCCGCAGTCCCCCGCAAAGTGAGACCATCATCACTGATTGTCACATTTGCTTCCTTTTGGAAAAATACCTTCCCGAGAAAATAGACACACCAAATGAAGAGTAAATCCAATCCACCTGAAATCAGCAGCCCTGCTGTATCTTTTTCCGGCGAAGACAGCAAGTTAATAAAAACAAATGTAAAAATGATTGCCAGGGCCGCCATGAAAGCGAGCAGCAGAAAAATCCTGATCTTGGAAAAATGAAAATCCCTTTGCATGTTTTCCTCCCCCTATATTTCACTAGCATATACAATTGGATAATTTACCCATCATTTTACCAATAAAGCCTCGTCATTCCAAACATTTTCTTCACTGATTCTCGATATTTTTTTAGTATGATAGAGGGTAAGACCAGTAGGGGAGTTGCGGATATGGACAGGATTTCGCTAAAAATCGGTGCGGTTTTTTTCATTACGATGCTGCTGATGGAAGGGATCTTATTTTATTTCCTTCATTATTCCATCATCCATTCGCGGATTGACGAAGAGCTAACAGCCCTGCAGACAAGGGGGAACAACCATCGGGATATCCTTGAGACCTCCTATTTGGAAGAGACGATCCATCATATCACAACCATGGAGGCGAAAACGGATACCCATGTTTTGATCACAGATGGCAGCGGAGATATTGTCTCATCCTCGGTTCCAACCGACCGGACAATGCTACAGGTTGTGGCCAAATCACCCGCTGATGTAAAACGTGATGGACTGATTCTTGAAGACGATTGGAAACAAAGGAAATATATCGCTTCTGTCAGCCCGCTTAAGGATGGCGGAGCTGTCTATATGTTCAAGGATACCGAGCGAGTCCAAGGGCTGATTTCCAAATTGAACCGGCATTTCTGGCTAGCTGGGATCCTGCTGCTTTTTTCAATGGCGATTATCACTCTATTCCTCTCAAGATTCGTCACGAAGCCCGTGATCAAGATGAACGAGGCCACGCTCAAGCTCAGGAAAGGGGATTATTCCGTGACCTTGCCGCATCTCGGCAACGATGAACTGGGCGAACTTGGGGAATCGATCGAGGTGCTTGCGAACGACCTCAATCAAATCAAAAAACAGCGGAATGAATTTTTGGCGAGCATCTCGCACGAACTCCGGACACCGCTCACCTATATCAAGGGCTATGCTGATATTGCCGGAAAGGAAGGGATCAATCCAGAAGACCGCAAAAAATACTTGCACATCATTTTCGAGGAAGCGACGAAGCTTTCCGATTTGATCAAGGAACTGTTCGGCCTTGCAAAAATGGACGAAAATACATTCACGATTGAGAAGCAGCCTTTGGAGCTATGTGGGTTCCTGCAAAAAATCGTGACGAAAACCCAGCCTTCATTCAATGAAAAAAAGATCGCGCTTAAAAACGACTGTACAGGGGAAGTATATATTGAGGCAGACCCGGTCCGCATTGAACAAATACTTTTGAACCTGCTCGACAACGCGCGAAAATACTCGGACACGGGGACCACCGTAACGCTTGATGCCTATCAAGAGGGAAATCAGGTCCATATCCTTGTCAAGGATGAAGGAAGAGGCATTCCTGCCGAAGACATTCCCTGGATTTTTGACCGTTTTTACCGTGTGGATAAATCGCGTTCGAAAGCGTTGGGGGGTTCAGGTCTTGGACTGGCAATCGTCAAAGAACTTGTCGAGGCACACGCCGGCAGGATTTCACTTGAGAGCGTGCCGGGAAAAGGCACGACTTTCAGGATCATTCTTTGACAGGAGAGCCGTTTCGGAAACCCGCAAACAAGGAATACATATTCTAAGGGGTGATGTAATTGAGGCACGTTGAAGATTTGCAGGAAATGATCGATGCAGTGAAAAAAGCCGGAAATGGTTCCAATGTTTACGTAAGCCAGCATGAAACCTCTCGATCCGCAGTGACTTTAGGGGATGAGGATACAGAAGCCGGAACGAGACTGCGTGTAGCAATCCTTCTCGAAAACAAGCTTTACTATTCGGAAGAGTTCTTTGATGACCTTCTTTACGAGGAAACAATCGAAACGATCAAGGAACTGAAAAACATGGCCAATGTCAAGATGGTCAGCGAAGATGAAATCGAAAAAATGAAGAGTGGAAAGTGAGGCAGCCATGGAATGGGCTGCTTTTTTGATTGGATGGTTCAGGAAGGTACTCATGTATTCCGATCTTTTAAAGGCGCCATTCACCTTATTGGATACCTCCAGACTCCCCTGCCCTGAAGGCGGCAATGGACCGCTGGTTGCGGAGAAGGGATAATATAAAGGCATCAAGGAATTTGGATCATTTGCCGGGATATCCGTCAAGACCTCAAGAAATCAGATTTCGCTATAGGCACGCTCTTCCCTTTTTATCATGATCGATCACACCGATTACATATCTTCTTGCTTTTCCAGCCAAAATAGGACGGACATATGAAAAGGAGGATAAGGATGACGAAAAAATTCAATAAAGGCAGCAAAAACCAGAATGCTCCTGAAAACCACGGACAGGAGCCAATCAGCGGCGACAACAGCAAGGGGAACAAACGAAACAAAGATCAGAATGATAAAACCGATCGGCAATGACAGCTGGATCACGATTGAAAGAGGCTCAGGCTTTACTTGCATGATTGATTCACCCCATGGCTGAAGCCCCAGGGAAACGATCCTTCATTCTAGAGCTTCATGAAGGGCCTGATTGTTTCTTGCAATGAAGGTATGTTCTCCAATGAATGGTACTATGGAGGCCTGAAAAGCTGGCCTCCCTTTTATTATTCGAACTGTCTTCATTATTTGTCAAAAAAGTCAGAAATATGTCATGATATCCCCATCCCTATATTGGTAACCCATGATACAGTTATAGTGGAAACTGACAAGGAGGGAATATCATGACTGTATCCTACATTACCTCTATGGACAAAATCGAATCACTATCTTCGGCCGAAAAGGAAAGGATAAAGCCGATCACTGACCGGTTCGTATTCCGGTCAAATGATTATTATCTAAGCTTGATTGATTGGGACGACCCGGATGACCCAATCCGGAAAATCATCATTCCGAATGAGGGCGAGCTCCTGGAGTATGGGACCTGGGATGCAAGTGACGAGGAAACCAATTACGTGGTTCCCGGCTGCCAGCACAAATATACTACAACCGCGCTTCTGGTCGTATCTGAAGTATGCGGCGGCTATTGCCGTTTCTGTTTCAGGAAGAGATTGTTCGTCAATAATGAGAAAGAGGCGCTGATCAACCCCGAAGCCGGCCTTGAGTATATACGGCAGCATAAGGAGATCAATAATGTTCTCTTAACAGGAGGGGATTCCCTCATGCTGTCGACAAACAAGCTGATTGATATCATTGCCAGGCTCAGGGAAATGGATCATATTAAAATCATCCGCCTTGGATCAAAGCTTCCTGCGTATAACCCGATGAGGATTTATGAGGATCAAGTCCTCCTGGATGCAATCAGCAGGTATTCCACCCCTGAGAAACGGATTTATATAATGTCTCATATAAATCATCCGAAGGAAATTACGGAGGAAGCCCTCAAAGGGTTTGAGGCGTTGATCAAAGCTGGAGCGATTGTGCTGAACCAGACTCCAATCCTAAAAGGAATCAACGACGATCCGGAAATCTTGGCCGAACTGCTCGACAAATTGACCTATATAGGTGTGAGTCCATATTACTTTTTCATCAATCGGCCGGTTGCCGGCAATCATGATTTTGTCCTGCCGCTTGAAAAAGCATACCGGATTGTGGAAAAGGCAAAAGCAAAGACTTCTGGCATCGGGAAAAGGGTCAGGCTTGTTATGAGCCATAGTTCCGGTAAAATCGAAATAATGGCAATCGAAAACGGCAAGGCCTATTTAAAATACCATCAGTCAAGGGAAGGAAACTATGGACAGACAATG
Organism: Bacillus sp. REN3; assembly: GCF_017912555.1. Classification (GTDB taxonomy): domain Bacteria; phylum Bacillota; class Bacilli; order Bacillales; family Cytobacillaceae; genus Mesobacillus. The sequence continues at coordinate 46,467 of NZ_JAERSD010000007.1, forward strand.
ATCCTAGATTGCCCCGATGATGCGGCATGGTTTGATGACCTGCCGGGGAACACGAACTACTGGAACCCTCCAGTCGTCAGGGAGTCCCTCCATTGATTGTGCGAAGGAAGATAAAAAACGCGTGCAGCCAGGAAAAAGCGCACGCGTTTTATTTTGGCCTTTCCACTTACAAGGATTTCAGCTTTGGCCTTTTGGAGCAGCGCTCGAGACGCGCATGCTTGATGATTCCCATGACAGCCCCTGCGATTTCCACCACTTCGCCATTTCGGACAACCGGCATTAACGAGATCGCATAGGAATGGCCCCCGATTTCAATATCAAAGACTACTTTCTCGTTGTTTTCCCAGACACATTCATAATATCTTTCTATCTTAGCCGCCTTTTGCGGAAAAAACTCAACAAGCGTCCGTCCATTGATCTCGTTTGGCGTGAATCCCAGATCATCCAGCAGGCCGCCGCCAACAATTTGATGGATGAAATCATTCCTCTCTTTTGTCAGCCTGAAAATGATTCCATAGTGGGCCTGCAGCATTCCCTCGGTCTGGCGCCACAACTTTTCCTCCGGATCTTTGGTGGCACTTTCATCCGTAGTCGTTGAAAAGAAAAACCCCTTCATGATGAAGTAAGAGCCGATCACCTTGTATACATGGCCCGTAAAATTATCGATATCGAAAGCACTTTGATAGATCGTGAAGATCAGCTCCGATAATAACAGGAAGGTAAAGGCAAGGGCGACATACAAATGCTGTCCATTCCTGCTCTCATTATAAAAATACAGCGAAATCACAATCGAAATAAAATACAGGAAGCTGAAGCCATATTCGAGGGTGTTCTTAAGGGTTGTTGTCCCCTCTCCTTCCACAAATAGGAGGGGCAGTCTGCCCTCATACTTGAAAATAATATATGAAATGACCGCAATGATCGCTGTACTCGAAGCAAAATAAACTGGCCTCAGGTCATGCCGCATCCTTCGGTCTGGAGCCATCAGGATCCCGACCATCATGAACGATTCAATCAGCCTCGCTGTCACCCAGAACCAGGTTGCCTTCGCAGTCGAGCTTTCCGTAATGAAAAATGGCATGCCCTTGAATGTCAGGGTATGGAGCAGATCAAGAACCCCAATGACAAAAAATAAGAAAGACAGCAGCAAAATCTTTCTCGACCTTGATGTAGGATAAGTTTTCCAGCCATATAGAAAAATGACAAAAGAAACGGTGATGCTGAAAAACTCAAGGATTGTATGGATGGCAAGATAATTCTCCGGATGGAAATAGGGCGAGAGAGCTGAGTGATAGAGATGGATCAGCATCAGCAGGACTACCGCTGATACTGTGAAAACCAGGAACCTGCCTTCAGTCATGCTCTTTTCCATTTAGTTCACCTGCTTCGGAGATGGTAGGGTAATTTTATTATAAACACCCTGGTGGCAGTAAACCTGGCTTATATTTAGAAATTTTTGTGAATATTCATGGATCGGAGGCAAAACAAAAGCAGCCAACCCTTATTCTGGCTGGCTGCTTTAAGATGGAATCATTCATTTTTGTAGAACATGCCATTGACGATATCGAGCAAATCATTCAAAAGTCGTTCCTCGCGTTCAATGGTGTATAAATATTGGACAAGCTCGCATAGTTTTTTCGTTTGCTTCAAATCCATTTTATCCGCATGTCTTTTTAGCAAACCAAGCAACAGGATGAAATCCTGATCCGTGTAAGTATCATTGATGATTTTATTCTGGACGGAACGGAATTGCCTTTGTTCCTCCAGGTCATACAAGATCAAATCGCCAATCATCATTTATGCTCCTCTGCGAAAATTATTCCTTATACTATAACAGCAGGAGCATTACAGAATCATTACAAAAACGAAGAATCATCCATCTTCCGGAAATATCCGATGCCTTTATTCCGGTTGGCTTTCCCCTGGAGTTCATCCAGGTGCTCCTCGTATGGGGCTTCGCCCGGACTGATCTTCAGCAGGATTTTCAGGAGCGCGATTGCTTCTTCTTTGCCCGGAGCATCATACAGCAGATTCTCGCATATGTGAATGATCCTGCTCTCGATATTCGTCCTGATCTTCAAGAACCAGTCATCATAAAACAACGGAAACAGCGGGTCCGGAAGGCCTGAGAATTTGCGGATCGCAAGCACCGCCTTCTGCTTCACATCCGGCTCCCTTTCTATTTGTTCAATACAATCGATCAATTCATGAAAATCCATTCTGCACTTTACCTTCATATGGATTGAATCGCGATCAATCAAAAGATAATTATCTATTGACTCACCAGTATGCTCTTCAAAAATCGATTTAATATGATTGAGTGAAACCCGCAATTGATTCCTTGCTTTTTCCAATGTCAGCTCCGGCCAAAACTGGTCATAAAGCTGCTCTCTCGTCACAGACTGATGGTAGGCAATGTAGATGACCAGTTCTTTCGCCTTTCGCTGGTTCCACTTTCCACATACTTCCTTTCCATTCAGCCAGATTGAAAAACCGCTGAGGAAGCTGATTTCCAGGAGTTGATTGGACTCAAGCCGTTTCACGCTGGTGGCAACAATATGATCCGCCTCTTTTTTCAGTGCATATGTATACGTAAAAGCACTGTCCTCTTTTTCGGTTTCTGCCGAGATTGATTGGATGAAACGGATGGAAAAGCTGGCAAACATCCTTGGTTCCTCCATCATCAGGACATTACCAGTGTCCGGAATGATGAAAAAGCGGATTTTTTTCAAATAAGAGATATTCATGACTTGAAACTCCAGCGGGAACATCCGATCGAATTCACCCTGGAGCATCATCATCGGGATACCGAGGTTCCTTAGTTCCTCCATGGAATAATTCAGGATCGCTTCGGTAGCAAGCTTGAAATACCCAATATAGTCGTCCGCTGATACGTTACTGTATATGGATGACAATTTTGCTTTAAGGCAGCTTGATCCTTGGTAACTGATTGTGTTGACAAGCCTGCCGATCATTTTTTCAAACTCATCGCATTGACTGACAGTCTCACTTCGGTCGATCAATTCCTTCCTTCCGACCTCTTTAGGGACAAAGACCGGCGTCGCTGCAAGGGTAAGCGAATTGATTAGCTGCCTGTCCCGCATTGCCAGTTCAAGGGCGAGGTTCCCGCCTCCTGAATGCCCGATGACATGGACGGATGGTATCGCGAGCTTCGATAGCAGCATTTTGACGCTTTTAACCATTAGCTCCCATGTATAAGGTGTTCCATCTGGCTTCGTGCTTTTCCCATGCCCTGGCAAATCACACCGCAACACATTGAATTCCTTGAGGAAAAGAGGAATGACATCATCCCAGATCGACATATCAAGACCCACGCCATGCAGAAATAAAACCGTATCATCACTCGGCTTTGCGCATTTTAAATATTCATAATGGAGTCTGATCCCGGCCATGGCACTCTCCTCTTTCCACAAAAAAATAGCTTCTCTATTATACTCTTTTCCTCGGGAGAAAAAGAAAGAAACCTATTAAAATCGCAATCCTTCTTTCGTTTCATTCTTAGTCTATGAGTAAAATGGCACAACCCCACAGAATAGAAGCTGCCGCTCTACACTCCACGAAATTCTTTTCCGGGTTAAGGATGCTATACGGATCCAGCGTTTTTTGATCATTTTCATCATTTCGTATACAGGTCCATGTTAAAGTCGCTGGAATCTTGCTTTACCAATGCCAACTCCGTGCTCGCCCATACAGGTTCCGCCTTTATCCTATGCACAGCGGACGGTTTCCCCATTCATCCTTCCTGCAGCCTTTACCTCTGTTGGATATTGTTTATCAAACACAAACAACGCCCCTCTTCCAGGCAGCCATACTGAAATGGCTGGGCAGGCTTCACAGGCCAATATAGCGGGCATAATACGATTTTGCTTTTACCGTATCATTGGTCCCATGGACAAGGACCCGGCCGTCATGGAAGATGACCATCTTGATTTCATCATCCGGCATGAACTGAAGCAAAAAAGGATTCCCCTTTACTTTCCCGATATCCCCCAGGCGCCTGGCCAGCTTCCTGAGGTCTGTCTTATGTGTTTGCCGCGGGTTGATCTGGATCGTATTGCGGCCGCATAAAGAAGCATAGCTGACCTGTTGGTCAGAAGCCCTGTCAAGGAACTCAAAGCGATGATGGACACAGGCAGGGCATTCAGGATTCCTTCCCTGGCTGATATCCATTTGCAGGAATGAGTTGTGCCAAATATCCATTTGCTCGAGATTCGGGTTCGATTCAGCACCGACCAGAAGCTTGATGGCCTCCACTGCTTCGAAAGATCCAATGATCTCTGTGATCGATGACAGAACGCCAATGCTGTCACATGTCTCCCCAAGTCCAACGGGCACAGACGGGAACAGGCATCGATAGCAAGGAGTCTGTCCCGGCCTGATGACGGAGAACATCCCCCTTGAGCTGACTGCTCCTCCATAGACCCACGGGATGCCGTGCTTGACGGCAACATCGTTGATCAAATATCGGGTATTGAAATTGTCGGTTCCATCGACAATGACATCAAAGCCACCCAGTAAATCTTCAGCATTGTCAAGGGTCAGGTCAGCGATGATGGGCTCCACCTTCACTCCGGAATTTATCTTCCTCAGTTTTTTTTCGGCAGCAATCACCTTTGGCAAGCTATCCAGCGCGTCGTCTTCATCATAGAGGGTCTGCCGCTGCAGATTGGACAGTTCGACCAGGTCCCTATCAATGATCCTTACATAGCCGACACCTGCACGGACAAGGTGATTGGAAATCACTGTCCCCAGCGCTCCCATGCCAACAATCACAGCAGAGCTTTCCAGCAATTTTCCCTGGCCTTCCCTTCCAATCGGCTGGAATAATATCTGTCTTGAATAACGTTCCATCTCTGTCATGAACTTCCCCTCCCGCTTCTAAATAGATTATAAGGTAAATAATGCTTTTTTTTATCAAAATTTTTCACTATACTTAATATTAAGAGGACTTTTCTGCCCTCGAGGCTATCCTATCTTTAATGATGAAAGAGGTGGAATGGTTAAAATGAGTTTCGGAGGATTCAAGAACAAGGAAATCATTGTGGATTTAACTGATGGCACAATCGATTACAGAAAGGTTAATGAAGAAGACGCCAGGAAGTATATCGGCGGACGCGGTCTCGGCGTCAAGTATGTCCTTGATAATGGGCCTGAGGTCGAACCATTATCGGAAGAAAATATCCTGTGCATCATGACAGGCCCTGTGACCGGCTCGCGTTCTTCGATGAGCGGCCGTCTTGCAGTGGTGACGAAGTCACCGCTGACAGGAACGGTAACGGATTCCCACATGGGCGGATGGACTGCGGCCCGATTGAAATGGGCTGGTGTGGACAACATCATTTTCAAGGGAAAGAGTGACAGGCCAGTCTATTTATATGTCGAAAATGGACAGGCAGAGCTTCGTGACGCTTCCGATTTATGGGGCATGGGCACGCGCGGCACTGTCCAGGCAATGAAGGATCGCTATGGGGAAGAAGACCTGAGTGTGATGACGATTGGCCAGGCTGGCGAGAACGGCGTCCGCTTTGCCGGATTCATGAACGAGCATGACCGCGCTGCCGGACGGGGAGGCACCGGTGCTGTTGCCGGATTCAAGAAACTGAAGGCCATTGTCATCAAAGCGGCGCAAAAGGGCAACATGCCTGAACCTGCATTGAAGGATGAGTACAACAAAGCGAACAGGAAGGCTGTCAAAGCAATCCTTGAAGGAGGTTTGACCGCTCCGAACAAAGGCGGCTTATCCGTATACGGAACGAACGTCTTGACAAACCTGATCAATGAAGTAGGAGCGCTTCCAACAAGGAACGCCCAGCTAACCCACTGGGATGAAGCGGAAAAGCACTCAGGCGAATATGTAAATGAGCATTTGCTTGTAGCCAACAATACATGCCATGCCTGCCCTGTCGCTTGCAAAATTGAAGTGGAAGTGAAAGAGGGCAAATATAAGACTCGCGTTGAGAGCTTTGAATTCGAATCCGCATGGGCACTTGGCGCCAACAGCGGACTCAGCGACTCTGAAGCCATCGCCTACTTGATCGATGTGTGCAATGAATACGGGATGGATACCATCGAGCTGGGGAATGCATTCTCCGTCACGATGGAAGCTTACGAGAAGGGGCTTGTCGGCCAGAAGCTTGATTGGGGCGATGCTGACGGCATGATCGAAATGGCGAGGAAGGTCGCCCATCGTGAGGGCTTCGGCGGCATCCTTGCCGAAGGGCCGGCCCGCGCTACTTCCCTATGGGGCGCGCCAGAGCTTTCGATGTCTGTAAAAGGTCAATCGATTCCGGCATACGACCCACGCGGCATCCAGGGAATCGGCCTTGGCTACGCGACGAGCAACCGCGGCGCCTGCCACCTGCGCGGCTATACAATCGCAAGTGAAATCGCCGGCATTCCGGAACCAACAGACCGCCTGAAGCCTGAAGGCAAGGGCGAGCTCCTGAAGACATTCCAGGATATGCTTGCATTCTCTGATTCTATGAACATCTGCAAATTCTCTTCCTTCTCGGAAAATGCCGAGCACTATGCTGAGCAATACAGCACGATGACAGGCATCCCGATGACGGCGGAAGACGTCATGCATGCCGGCGAAAGAATCTATAACCTTGAGCGTTATTACAATAACCTGGCCGGCTTCGACAAACGTGAAGATGACTTCCTGCCAAAACGGTTCACTGATGAGCCAGCATCAGGAAACAGCGCGGGATTCGTCAGCCGCATGGATATCATGCTTGACGAATATTATCAGGTCCGCGGCTGGAAAGACGGCGTCGTGCCTGAAGAAAAACTCCGTGAACTGGGAATCACCACGGAAGGGACCTCCTCTTCCCAGGAACAACTATAATTATAGCTGTAAGTCGAAACGATCATTAAAAGCCAGGCGAATCCGCCTGGCTTTTTAGCTTTTTTTGGCTAGCATCAGAAATTCGCAATCCGGTATCATCTGCTTTAGGCATTTTATCGGGATTATGGAGGTAACGACAATAAATTGAAGGAGAGTTGATATTTATTTAGCGGAAGGCCAATTTTTAGCGAAAATAGTGGGTTTATTTAGCGGATACAGCCGTTTATTTAGTGAAAGAGCGATTTTTTCCAGTCCCGCAAAAACAAAAAAACAGCATCATTAAGATGCTGGAGTCCTTAACCGCCAATGCGTGTCGTTTTATAGCGGTAATTTTTAATGAGTTTTTCCAAAGCTTCGCCGCTTTCAGCGATGAAGCGGATATGCACTGAATTGACAGTGAAAGCTTTAGTGAATGAAATTTCGTCTTCGCTTAAGATTTCCGCGCTCCATCCTTCCCCGTTATAGATAAACGGGAAATCGGCTGTGGCTCGCCTGCCCCCCAGCTCTTCAAAATAGGTACCCAGATGGCCCCGATCGATTCCGCGGAATTCCAGGATGCGATCGATCATCTCAGCCACCTGCCACCGGCGGGAACAACGCGAATTGGTCACTGTCCTTCACCACTGTCTCTAGGTCATCGTCGTGGATGATGTTGCGGCCATTAATATAGACATGGACGAACGGCTTCAGCTTCTTTTGTTCATTAAAAATTTCCCCGTGAAGCTCCGGGAACATTTCGACCATCTTATCGAGCACATCGATCACCCTGTCCCCGTCAGGATTCACTTCGACGTTGACACCGCCGCAAATTTCCCTGAGGTTCGCAAATACCTTTACCTGCATTCCTACCGCCCCTTTCTATTAACCTAATAATAAAAGGAAAATCCCAAAATGTCACCCGCTCTTTTTCTGCGACAAAAATGGCCAGCTTTCCGAGGAAAGCCAGCCATTTTTCACTGCGGCAAAAGATGTTCATTGGCCCTGAATAAAGGTTCTTCTGAGTTCGGCAAGTACCAAAGGGTTTCCAACTCGATTCCATTCTGGGAAAATAGAAGCATCAATTCTTCCATGAAGACACCACGTCCCGGATCGCAGGATGGACTGCTTTGAATTCCGAGCAGACCGGCCAGTTCATAGCCATTCCTTAAATAATCCTTTACCTGAGCCAGCACAGGCTTCAAGATTTCCCGGCAATGCTTCCTATAATCCGGGGTATCATATTCTTCATAGGTCATCGGCGGCCGATTCAGGCCGAGGAAGGTGAATTCAGGGCAAGGCAATTGGAGGATGCCAAATCCTTCTCTCAGTGCCCATGTTGCTGCGGAAAGCACTGGACCTTCTGCTCTTGCTTCATTTTCAATGACCGTGTTCTGATTCAAGATACAATGTGAAACTAGCAAAATCCGTTTACTACGCTGCATTTCTTTTCTCCGTTTTCTTGATTTTCGCGAAATTAGGAAGACGGGCTATCATGAAAGCTACTAGAAAGCAAGTCACGATTTTATCAACAAGATTACCGGTAATCCTCGAAATGAACGTTGAGGCAAAAACGCTCTCACCAGATGCTCTTAACCATAAAACAACGACATCCATCCCGCTCCCATTCAATCCACCGAAAACGGCGACTGCGATAGGCGTTCCCACCAATGGAGCAATCACAGAAAGCAAGATTCCGGTCGCAAGGGCTACATACCACTTGCTAAAATCAAACTTCCTCGCCATGAAACCGGCAACAAGAGCGATCGTAATGCTGACGATTCCAAAAAATATCGCTGTCGGTCCTGTCGTCATGCCAAGCACGATATTGGTCACTCCTCCAGTCAGCGCACCCCACCAGGGACCGAATAATACGGCAATCAATACGGTACCGATGGTATCAAGGAACAGCAGCGGAATCTTCATGGCAGAAACAACTGTACCTAAAATTACATTCAAAGCGATTCCTAGAGCTGAATAAGTCAAGATCACCGACTTGCTAGTATGTTTCATTTTTCTTTCCCTCACTTTCCCTATTTGATAATAGTGCGGAGAATTCTTTGATGATTGGGCGGTTGGCAGTATCGATATGAGTAGCTAAATAAAACGTCCGCTCGTATGGCGGCAACTGCTCGATCAGCTGGATCCTGCCCGCATTCGCCGCTGGCAGTGCAGCAAGTCTGGACACAAAAGATATGCCAAGGCCAGCTTCCACTGCAGCTATGACAGATTCAGTACTCCCCATTGTCACGGCTGCTTTCAATTCGCTGATCTCCATTCCGTTGACAGCAAGGTACTCCTCCATCATCTTCCGGGTACCAGACCCTTCCTCTCTTAAAACAAAGTCGTAGTGCCTCAAAGCGGCGAAATCGGAATTCTCTCCAAGCTCATATCCATTTGGCGCAACAAGCACCAATGAATCGGAAGCGATTGGCTTGTAGGAAACCTTTCCCGAGTCAAGCTCCATCCCAATAATTGCCGTGTCAATGTGATGGTCTAGCAGCTGATCAATGATTTTCTTTGAATCACCGACGACAATTTGAACATCTACTTTCGGGAATTGTTTCCGGAACATACTGACCCAGCGGGGAAGCAGATATGTACCGGGAATGGTGCTTGCCCCAATGGTCAATGTCCCGGTCAACACCCCCTGGAACTCATTCAGTTCGTCTTCAAGCCTTCTCCATCTTTTAATCAAGTCTCCCGCTGCCTGATAAACAAGCATCCCCGCAGGCGTCAGCCTGATGCCTGAAAAGGTGCGGTCGAACAATTCAAAGCCGAGCTCATCCTCCAGGCTTTTTACCTTCTGGCTTACAGCAGGCTGTGAACTTTTCAAAGCAATAGCGGCATCAGAGAAACTATTTTTTTCAACGACCATCATGAATGCTTCCAATTTTTTTAAATTCATTGCCTCAACTCCGATTATAAAGTTTCTTTATATATACTATATATTTTCTTTATGTATTCTCCATTTGATTTTACCCTTTAAAAGGGGGCATTGGAAGAGCATAATACCATTCATTTGTCCAATTTGTGAAAAATGGTTAGACTGGAAATCAGGTATATTTTTCATTAAATATTTTCTAGGATGATTCTGTTGACATATTATTGTCTGAATATTATCATTGTTCTATGAAAATGTTATTGAAATAGTAAAATCAATGAAGAGAACACGTCCTTTATAAAACTGATCCACAGAGAGCCGGTGCTTGCTGCAAGCCGGCGTTCAATTTGTAAGGGACATCATCTTGGAGATGCGAAGCTGAACCGAAGTAAGCTTTTGCCGGCGATTCCACCGTTAAAAGGGACACGTATGATGGTACGTTGATGAGGGCCGCGTTCATTCGCGGAATACGGGTAGTAACGAGAGGCGAACTCGTCCCTGCATGAAGGGCGGGTTTTTTATTTTGCTGCAAATAACTATTCCGTTCCAAAATTCCTATACTCATTAGTGCCAAAACCTAATTTTTCAGGAGGATTTTTAGAATGGGAAGCTTAAGAGCAAGAGACACACTCACAATCGGATTGATGTTATTCGCGCTATTTTTCGGAGCGGGGAATCTTATTTTCCCGCCATTTTTAGGTCAGCAGGCAGGATCGAATTATTGGCCGGCAATCCTTGGGTTTGTCGTGACCGGTGTCGGCCTGCCGCTCCTTTCTGTTGTCGTCATCTCGATGGCAAAGGACGGGATCAAGGAAATCGGTTCGAGGATCCATCCATGGTTCGCAGTCATTTTCAGTGCTGCTGCCTATCTTTCCATCGGCCCGTTCTTCGGGATACCGAGAAGTGCCAATGTGGCCTATGAGATGTCCGTCAAACCATTCATACCTGAGTCAGGATGGAATTCAACCATCCTGCTTGCGTTCACTGTCATCTTTTTCGCGCTCGTGTATTGGGTTTGCTTGAACCCTTCAAAAATGGTTGAACGGATTGGCAGCGTGCTGACGCCAGTTTTGCTGGCCGCCATCATTATCCTGGTGTTCGGAAGTTTCTTCAAGATGGAAGGCACACTGGGGAATGTGACTGAAAAATACGCTGCATCGCCATTTGTCACCGGGTTCCTTGAAGGGTATCTGACCATGGACACCATTGCTGCACTCGCTTTTGGCATCATTGTCGTCAGTGCCGTCCAGCAGAAAAAGGCACTTGACAGGAAGCAGATTATCCGCGAGACATTGAAAGCAGGAATCATAGCCGGCATCGGCTTATCATTTGTGTATGTAACAATTGGATTGCTCGGTGCTAAAATGGCCGCATTCGGGACATACGATAATGGCGGGACGATTTTGACAGAAGCAGCCAAGCTGATGTTCGGAGTTCCAGGTATGCTGCTGCTAGGACTGATCGTGACCCTTGCCTGTTTCACAACCGCTGTGGGACTCGTGGCAGCATCGAGCCAGTTCTTCTCCATGATGCTGCCGAAAATTCCATACAAGACATTCACGCTCGTCATAACAATGATCAGCTTGTTCATTGCGAACCTTGGATTGAACCAGATCATATCCATTTCTGTTCCAGTCCTGATCATCCTGTATCCTGTTACGATCGTGCTCGTTGTCCTCTCCTTCTTTGAGCGTTTCATCAATGGTTCAAGAGGCGTCTATACAGGGGCTGTATTTGCTGCTATGGCAATCAGCATCTTCGATGGATTGAAGACCTTTGGAGTTGAATCAAGTTTCCTTTCATCCATTTTCAATTCCCTGCCACTTTATGCAGAAGGATTGGGCTGGCTGCTCCCAGCAGTGGCTGGAGGACTGATTGGCTTTGTTCTTGATAAATTCGTCTTTTCAAAATTTTTAAAAAAATCACTGAAGACAGCTTCGGAATAGCACATTTCGGGTATAAAAGGTGCGGGGAGATTCTCCGCACCTTTAATATTTTTGCAGGATTGCGCAAATATCCCCTACCGTATGAAATTTTTGGAATCGAGAAAATAAAGAAAATATTTTCGCGATAATAAAAAAAAGGTTATAATAGGTTTTGTCGAAAATAAGGAGGATTTTTAGCAATGAACACTATTGACAGACAGAAAATTGTGGAGAGTGTACCTCAAAAGGGTTTCTTTGGGCACCCAAAAGGTTTGTTCACGTTATTCTTCACTGAGTTCTGGGAACGGTTCTCATATTACGGCATGCGTGCCATACTGATCTATTACATGTACTATGAGCTTTCTCAAGGCGGCCTGGGACTAGATAAGACAACAGCCAACTCCATTTTCTCAATCTACGGGTCGCTTGTTTATATGTCAGGTATCATTGGCGGCTGGATTGCCGACCGTCTCCTTGGAACAACGAGAACAGTATTCTACGGCGGAATTCTGATCATGCTAGGACATATCGTCCTGTCGCTGCCGGGAAGCCTTACTGCCCTCTTCCTTTCAATGGGGCTGATTGTTATTGGTACTGGTTTATTGAAGCCGAACATTTCAAGTGTGGTCGGGGATCTATACAGCAAGGAGGACCCTCGCCGCGATGCAGGCTTCAGCATTTATTACATGGGAATCAACATGGGTGCATTCATTGCACCGTTAATTGTCGGAACAGTCGGTCAGAAATATAATTTCCATCTTGGATTCGGCCTTGCGGCTGTAGGTATGTTATTAGGCCTTATCGTGTTCCTCATTACAAAAGGAAAGAATCTCGGCCTTGCAGGATCACAAGTTCCAAACCCGCTAACGAAAGATGAGCGGAAGAAGGTGGCAATCCGATTTGGAGGGGCTGCTGTCATCATTGCCATCGTTGGTGCCATCATGATTTCAATGGGCTACCTGACAATCGAACGCTTTATTTTGTTCGTCAGTATCCTTGGGATTGTGCTTCCAACTCTGTACTTCATCTTTATGTACAGAAGTGAAAAAACAAATGAAGATGAGCGTTCCCGCCTGATTGCCTACATTCCGCTTTTCATCGCAGCGATGATGTTCTGGGCAATCCAGGAGCAGGGTTCAAATATCCTTGCGACATATGCTGATACTCGGACACAGCTTAATTTCGGCGGCATCAAAATCGAGCCAGCCTGGTTCCAGTCACTCAACCCATTGTTCATTATCACGTTCGCGCCGGTGTTCGCCTGGCTTTGGGTCAAGCTGGGCAATCGCCAGCCATCGACGCCGAAGAAATTCGCTTTTGGTCTATTCTTCGCAGGCCTGTCGTTCCTTGTGATGATCATTCCTGCCCTCGGCGGAACAGATACACTTGTAAACCCAATGTGGCTTGTATTAAGCTTTTTCCTAGTCGTTATGGGGGAATTGCTTCTGTCACCAGTCGGCTTGTCCGCAACAACTAAGCTTGCGCCTGCTGCATTCTCGGCACAGACCATGAGCCTATGGTTCATGACAAACGCTTCGGCACAGGCCATCAACGCCCAAGTCGTCCGCTTCTACTCTGCTGAAAACGAAGTAACCTACTTTGGCGTGATCGGCGGAATGGCCATTGTAATCGGTTTGATCTTGTATTTCATGACGCCAACCATCCAGAAGTATATGCGCGGAGTACGCTAATAGCTGGTTTAAACCTGATTGAAACAAATTATCTGAATCTTGATTATTCACTAGCAAAAACCTGTCTGCTTTTCATAATGCGGGCAGGTTTTTTAGATTTTTGGCCCGCTGGAAAATGTTCACTGCAAACCGAACCGGCTAACATTTTTCTTCTAATGGGAAAGCGCTCTCCAATCAGTCCGTTCAACCCACTCAAGATTCTTTCGTGGCCGTTGTAATGAAGAATCCGCATCCATTCAACGGTGTTTTATTATCTGTTCCTATTGCACCGGATAGCAAAACGTCTAATGCTAACAAAGTGTTTTTCAAAAGAAAAAAAGGGAACAATCAAACTGACAATGATCATGAAAAGGAGGCAGCCATGACTGTATCCATCAGAATTTACTCAGACTATGTTTGACCGTTTTGTTTCCTGGCGGAGGTTCCGCTGCAAGAAGCTACAAGAGGGAAAGATGTGGAAATTGAATGGATGCCTTTTGAATTAAGGCCCTATCCCACTAAGACTTTGAAACCGGAGGAACATTACTTGCAAAGCACCTGGGAGCAATCTGTATATCCGATGGCCGAACGGATGAGCGTTGAGATCCTCCTTCCTGATGTATCGCCGCAGCCGCATACCCACCTGGCGTTTGAAGGATACCAATATGCAAAAGAGCAGGGCAAAGGCAACGAGTACAACGACCTTATGCTTCGTGCCTTTTTTCAAAAGGGACTTGATATCGGTGATCTGGATGTCCTTGTGAAGCTGGCAGGTGAAATCGGGCTTGATGAAGCAGAATACCGGGAAGCACTCGAAACCCACAAATACCGGGAAGCCCATCAGCAAGCCCTCCACCATGCATACAATGAAGCGAAAATCACGGCGGTTCCGACACTTTTTGTCGGAGATACGAGAGTTCCTGGCCTGGTTCCCAAAGATACACTCGAGAAATTAATCGACGCCGAGATACAGAAGGGCGACAACGGCTTTTCCTCAGGCAGCATGTCCTGCGGGATTGATGGATGCTGAAAAAGTGCCCAGGATTCTGTCAACGTTCAGGCAATCGAAAAAAGGAAGGCAATGAACCGAGAAAGCGATACCCCTATGATGTGGAAAAATAAATCTCAAAGCATGAATTCAATAGGAGTTCATGCTTTTCTTTTCCAACGGCGCCAAAATACCAGGCCGCGAAACTTTTATACAAATCAATTACCCTCCCTTGTGGCTGCCTAGTAAGTTTAAAAAGGCTTCTAAATTAACCGAAACCCATTTGTCCCCTTATGATAAACTGTGTAAATGGCAGTGGGCATTTCCTCCAGTTCAGTATCAAGTCCCCCCTGCAATCTCATCTATTACTGAAAAATGTTCATTCCTTTGCTTATGGACAGGTATACACTAAGTCATAGTGCTGACATTTCGGCTCAGGCAATCCAATAGGATCCTTCTCAGCTCTCTTTTCGCCCTTTTTTTCCGATTCCCCCCAAAAATTAGGGCTTTTGCCCAAGAAGGCTCTTTGCCCATTTCATATTCTTTAACAAGGTCCAAAAAGCAAAAGGATGTGAATAAAGGTTGACGAGCCAGCAAATGTCCAGCCAGGAATTACGGAAGCATTTGAGAAGGATTTATCAAGAACTGATAAGGAAAATCGCATTGATTCCTGATCGTTACCCCAGCAGGAACTTTCAATTAAGCAGAGACAATCTGCTTGCTTACCTTGCGCTAAAACAGCAAAATACCTCCGCCCTTGAGCAACCTTTGCTTGAACACGGACTTTCCTCAATAGAACAAGCCAATCAACATATTCTATACAGCCTGGGAAAGCAATTGGAAAACCTCGGAGATCCGCTGCCGCAGCCAGATCAGCTTACCGTGATTACTCCTTTTGAAGCGGAAGCCATAGAAAAAAAACGGAAGGTAACGGTCCTTGGCAAGGCTAAGGAAAAGCAGCACGCTGCTATCATGGTCACCCTGGACAGCAAAATGATCCATCAGCCGGAATTGCTCGAAAAGCTTTTGACAGCTGGGATGAACATTGCCAGGATCAATTGTGCCCATGACGATCAGCATCTTTGGAAAGAGCTGATCCATGCCATAAGAGAAGCAGAGACTAGATTGCAGCGCGAAGGAAGGCATGGTGACAGAAGATGCAGGATTTTCATGGATCTGGCGGGACCGAAAATCCGGATTGGGAAGCTGGAAAGGACAAAACAGCCGATAAAATTATCTGTACACAAAGACCCTTATGGAAAGATCATTGAAAAAGCGGCAGGTTATCTGGATTGTAAGGCTGAACACACTTTTGCCGTAAGAGACGGGAACGGGGCAGAAACATTTGTCCTGGGGGTTGGGGAAGAGGCATTGATCCAGGCATTGAGCGTAGGGGATGAGGTTTTTTTCACGGATACGCGTAACAGGAGACGGAAATTGAAGGTAATGGAGATTATCAGTCCTTCGTGTGTCAGTGTCGAGGTCAACAGTACTTCCTATATAGATGATCGTACCCTCTTAAACTTTAAAACAAGGAGCAGCCAAATTAAGCCCCTTATTCCCGAACCAGTTGAAATTTCCGTTATCAGGGGGGATTCTTTAAGACTATATCTCGACCAGGATAAGGAAGGGCAGGCAGACTCGAAGAAAGGGCCGCCCGGAGTACCCGTCACTTTGGCAAAAGCCTTTCGCAATGTCCGGATGAATGATCCCGTCTATATTGATGATGGAAAAATCCATGGCCTTGTCAAAAGAATCACGAAAGAATTCATTGAAATCCAGATTGAATTTCCCGTCGTCAAGCCGGCAAAGATAAAAGAAGGAAAAGGATTGAATATCCCTGATTCGTTCCTAAGCCTGAATGTTCCCGCATTAACTGGCAAGGACTTTTTCGACTTGGAATTTGTCGCGAAACATGCAGATATTATAGGGATCTCCTTTGTCCATTCCCCGCTCGATTTGATCAAACTCCGGGAAGGATTGGAGCGGCATTCAGCCAGCCATCTTCCGGTCGTAGCAAAAATCGAGACAAAGGATGCTATTCATCATCTTGGCCGGATTATCATGGAAGGATTGAAATTCCGCGGATTTGGGCTGATGATTGCACGGGGGGACCTGGCAGTTGAGGTGGGAGCGGAAAATCTGTCTTTTGTGCAGGATGAAATTGTATCCATTTGTTCGGCTGCACACATCCCTGTTATTTGGGCAACAGGAGTATTGGAAAAATTGACAAAAAAAGGGCTCCCTTCACGATCAGAAATAACAGATGTGGCACAAGCGAAAAGGGCGGCTTGTATCATGCTTAACAAAGGCCCTTATATTGTCGATTCGGTTACATTATTAGCTAAATTGCTCCATACTGAGAAATTGAATCCGCCAAGAGAGGTGCCAGGCGAAAAGGACCTTGTTTCCCAGTATGGTATCTTCCCTGACGGTTCATATCGCGTAAAAATGACCATTGATTAACATCGCAACGGGCTTCCAGAAGCCGCGAGTCTGCCCTGCAGCGTTCTCCTTCCATGCACCAGTACGAACATGTCCTCCGTGCGAAGAAACTCGGTAGGCAGCATCTAATCCGCAGGTGCGAGAAGCTTCTGCCTGCAACCAATGAAACGGTCATGGGGAACATCAACTCCGGCAATGAATCTTCCCTTTCGCCAGTACTCAAAAAAACTCCCTTGAGAAAAGGCCTTGGAACGGATCAGCAGGCGGAAATTGAATGCTAGACATGGCCTCAGCCGACAAAGGAGGCTAGCCATATGGCCAGCCTCCCTTTTTTCATTCGTTTGCAGTTCTCTTGAATGGCCACCAGTTTGCTTTCCCGAAGTTCTTCACCATGACCGGGATGAACAACGGAAGCATGACGAAAGCATACAGGAACAGCCCGACAAGCAGGATGGATGCAATTTGGAGCAGCGACAGCATTCCCGACGGCATCATCGCTGCAAAAGTTCCGCCAAGGATGATTGCAGCGGAAATGATGACAGTGCCCATTTTCCTCATTGACAGCAGCATCGCCTCTGGGACGGAAAGGTCCTTGTATTCATTGAACCGGTCCATCAGGAAGATGCTGTAATCGACACCTAATGCTACTAGGATGACAAAAGCGAAGAACGGAACCGCCCAACTGATGCCTGTGTAGCCAAGAATGTTCACGAAAATCATTTCATTGACAGCCATTGCCGTATAGTACGTTAAAATCAATGAACCAATGATATAGATTGGCATGATGATCGAACGGAAGAGGAAGACAAGGATGATCGCGATCCCCATCAGCATCAGTATGACGGTTCTTGAATAGTCCTTGCCTGACATCGTATCGAGGTCGGCGTTTGTGCTCGTGATGCCTCCGATTGCTACATCCGCGTTCTCAAGCTTCGTTCCTTTTGTCGCCCGGCCGATCGCTTCCTTGAGATCATCAACCTGGGCAATCGCTTCATTCGAGTATGGATTTGCCTCGAGGATGACATCCATTGTCATGACTTTACGGTCTTTTGACATGTAAACATCGAATACCTGTGTGAATTCCTCATTATCCAGCGCCTCTTCCGGCAGGTAGAAACCGTTGGACCCGGACTTGGAAAGGCCATCCAAATAATCCTGGGCAGATCCGAGGCCATCGGAAACTTTATTTAGGCCGTCCGCGCTCTGGCCAAGTCCATCCGTAAGCTGGCTCAACTGGCCGCCAAGACCGCCGAAACCATCCAGGAGCTGCTGCTGCCCGGCATTGATTCCTGACAAGCCATTCGTCAATTTCGGGAAGTAATCAACGATTTGACCCTGGCCACTCGCAAGCGTATTGAGGCCCTTTTGCTGGAGTTCAATACCATCAATCAGCTGCTGGATCCCTGGACCGAACTTCTCCTGCTCAGCCAGCGCCGCTGCAAAATGCCTGTTCGCCTCAGCCATGCCTCCGTTCAGTTGGGTTAAGCCAGCGTTTAATTGATTGATAGCTTCGGAAGTTTGGCCGATCTGCTTTTGAATCTCAGAAATGGTTCCTTTTAAGATAAGGTAATTTTGATCTGCTTTCAAAGTCCCATCACGAGTTTCAAGATAGCCAAAGAGCTGCTGGTTTGTCTTGTCAAGTCCGCCAGCAAGCTGGGCTAACCCGTCCCCAGCCTGCTTGTAACCTGACTCGATCTCTGTAATCTTTCCCTGGATCTCTACATAGCCAGCCTGCAGCTTCTTGTAGCCGGCGAGCAGCTCTTCCGCTCCGCTCTTCGCTTCTTCCAACCCTGCTTTCAGCTGGCCGGAGCCTGCGGATCCCTTGCGGATGCCATCTTCGATTCTAGCAAGGTTCGTCTGGATTTCTCCCAAACCAGACTTAAGTTCACCGGTCCCTTTGATCAATTCATTGATGCCAGCGGTGGCTCCTTTTAACTCAGGCTCTGAATTCGAAAGCTCGGTTTCAGCCTTTTCCAGGCCTTCACTGATTTTATTTAGACCTTCTTTGCCTTCACCAAGTCCTGATTCCAGGGTTTCCGCCTGTTTGGAAACAAAGAAATCTTCGATTGGCTCCCCTGTCGGCCTTGTTACAGAGCGGACCGTATCAACCAGATCCACTTTTTCCAATTCGCGGCTTATTTTTTCGGCGAGCTCCACATATTCCGCAGAATCCATTCTCTCATCATTCTTCAAAATGATCTGTGTGGGCATGGATTCCCCTGGTCCAAAGCTGTCTGCAATAGCATTGAAGGCCTTGATAGAATTCACATCGCCACTGATCTCCTCAAGCGAGTTATAGCT
This sequence comes from Bacillus sp. REN3, assembly GCF_017912555.1. GTDB lineage: Bacteria > Bacillota > Bacilli > Bacillales > Cytobacillaceae > Mesobacillus. The sequence continues at coordinate 65,524 of NZ_JAERSD010000007.1, forward strand.
TAACTTTCCGTCATAAGTGACGAGGAATGGCGTGACGACAGCAGCAACGACCAGCAACGCCAGGAAAGGGCGGGCAAGCGAGAAGCTCCCGACTGTTCCCCATAGCTTGCTTTCACTATGCCCGGCACTTCTCTTTGATGGCCAGAAAATTTTCTGCCCCAGTACCGCCATGAAGAAGGGTACGATCGTGAACAATGCGAGGAGAAGAATCGCCACCCCGATCGCTACAGCCGCAGCGGATTGATACAGGATGAACTGTGAAAATCCGATTGCCGCGAAACCAATCATAACGGCAATTCCGCTGAAAAACACGGTCCGGCCAGCGTTTTTATACGTCTCAACAATGGCTGCCGGTACGCTTTCATAGTGAGCAAGCTCTTCCTTGAAGCGGCTGAGCAGCAAGATACAATAGTCTGTTCCTATGCCAAAAAGGACAGCGACAAGGAAAATCTGGGTATAGTTCGATAATGGGAAGTCGAATTTATCAACAAGCATGGCCACGATGGACTGGGAGACAAGGTAACTGACCCCAACTGTCAACAGCGGGATGATAGGCGCTATGACCGACCTGAACACAAGCAGCAGGACGACAAGGATAAAGACGACAGTAATCCCTTCCGTTTTCTTAAGTCCTTCCTCCGAGCTGTTCATCAAGTCTTCGTTGATTAGCCACTGGCTGGTATAATAATGATCCACTTCGATCTCTTCGATGGTTTCATACATCAGCTTGCTTAGTTCGGCTGGTTCGCGTCCATTCCAGCTTACCGTCACAGAGGCAAGGATCGACTTTCCGTCATCCGAAACGAGCTGTTCCTCCAGGCTTTCTTCGTTGAAGTGGGTAAGGATGTCAGTGATCCCGATTTCTTCGCTGTTTTTCTCCAGCTTTCGGATTGCTTTTTCCGCTTCAGCAATCTCATCTTTTCTCAGCTTTTTATCATTGCGAAAAACGAGCGCCACTTGTGTTTCATCTCCGCCGCCCTCCTGTTTCCGGACATCCTCCATGATTTTGCCGGCCAAGGTCGATGAATATTCATCAGGAACGGTTATCTGGCCTTTATCACGGACAAGCTGCGCCATATCAGGCGCCACGACGAACAGACTTGCAGCAACCAGGATCCATGCGATGATGACAAGCCATTTCTGTTTGATGATAGAATTCATGGTTACTCCACCTTACCTTTTGTTTCAATTAAAATGTTATTCAATTTCTCATACGTGTTCAGGAACTGGACAATTTCGGTTTGGTCGAACCTTGCAATAAGCGACTCAACAAGTGCATGGATCCGTTCTTCCGTTTTGAAGAACAATTCCTTCCCCTTATCGGTCAGTGTCAGATAGACGACGCGGCGGTCATTTTCATCCCGGGTCCGCTGGATCAATCCTTTTTCCCACATCCTTGTGATGATGGCCGTGATCGCACTCTTCTTGACATCGAAAACCTCGGCCAGCTCAGATGATGTGCACGTGCCAACCTTATTGATATACCTGAGAGTGTAATGCTGGTCATTCGTCAGGTCCGCGCCAATCTGATCCTTTATCAGTCCCTCGGCAATTTTATTCACCGAAAAAGAAAGATTGATATAATGGTCGACCAGTTCCTTGATTGGTTTTTCATACATCTTTATTTATTCACCTCACATATGGATTATTCTACAATTTAACTGTTCAACTATTTAACTATTAACCTCATTAACTTTAATTCTTTTTCCTTTCTCTGTCAATATCATAAAAAAAAGGACTTGCCGTATTCGGCAGCCCATCTAAAAAGTATTATAAATATTTTCGCATTCTGCTCCTGTCGGTTCATAAAAGCAATGAAGTTTATAGCGCCCTACTAATGGCTGATTGTACCATGTCGGCGGGCAATCCCCTGGCGGCCTGAAATACCAGAGGCTGTATTTTGACGGCCATAAGCGCTCTCCCTTGACCGAACGCCTTGCCAATCGCCGTTCCGACTCCCTGGCCCGTTGGTAAAAATATCCCTTCTGGACCGCTTCGAATGCATGCTCCTGATACACCATATGCGGAATCGTCCTTATGCCCTTGAAATCAGAGCAATTCGCCCTGATCCTGTTGACCCCGACATTCCCTACCATCAGCATGCCCTCTGGTCCTTCTCCCTCTGCCTCGGCGCGAAGAAGCCGGGCGAGCAGGTTCAAATCTGCGTCTGTATGCTTCACTACTGCCATCGCATAACCCCCACCATCTTATTGTTACAGTTTATTTGCAAACGGCTCGGGCTATAACCGAAATCATCCATCACCAAAAATATGGATAACCACCGTATGGGTAAGCGAAAGGATATGAGTAATATGGATACCCATAGCCATAGAACGGGCTGAACAGCGCTGCTCCCAACAATCCGCCTGCCAATCCCCCGAAGAATGGTCCCCCAAAGAACGGCCGCCCGAAACCAAAGCCAAACGGGCGCCCGAAACCGAATGGCCGGATCCTCATATCAGCTTGCTCAATTGGCAGTTGATGGCTGTCCCTCATCACACTGGGCGAATACTGGATGTCTGTAGTCATCTCTTTGCCTCCTCGTTTTGTTATGGTAAAAATGTCCCCAGGAATCTGGGTTACTAAAGATTATGCATCCGCATAAAATATTCTTGGGTATTCGACCAGTTTCAAGCAGATATTTTGCCGGCTGACTGGTAAAGCGACAGGAAAATTACAAAGAACAAAAGGGCCATTGGCTGCATATAGTACCTCAAAGAAGTCATAAGGATGAAAATACATGTCAATCACGATCAACCTGTTTTACATGAAGGTGAACAGTATTTCAGGGAATGGTTCAATCACAATCGGTTCCGCAGCCCATAACAGCCATACGGCGAAGAGCAAATCGCTCGGGGTCAATTCTTCCTATGGAGATACCTCGCCTGCAGAGGCATTGATGGATAATGTCTATATTGATCCGGATATTAACGACCAGACTGATATCGCCAATTCTGATTCCACGAACCTCGGGGTTCCACTCATACCTTTTGACGAACCCGTTCTCTAACTTTTTCTGCATTCTGGACCGACTTTTGAAAAGAGGAGCTTTCTGATGCCTTATCAAATCAATATTTTCAACATCAAAGTGAATGGGGTAACGCAAAACGGCAACCTAGATATTGGCCCGACTGTGCATAACAGCCATACAGCAAACAGCAAAAATTTCGGAGTGAACCTTTCGCTTGGCGACCTGTCCCCGACTGCTTCTTGCATGAACACAGGAATCATTGACACGGATGTAAGCGACCAGGACCAAATCGCCAATCCATCAGCCCCTATTGCCAACCAGCTTTAACAGCGGCACGCTGACATTGGAGGATTGCCATGGATATAGAGAAAGTCACGAAGTGGCTTGAATTGACGAATAAGTATCAAAAAAATGATTTCTGGAGAAGTCTTTTCGAAAATTCCATCCCGGAACAGTTACTGAAATCGGAAAGGATCCTTCCCCTTTATGATCTCTACCAAAATGATACGCATATAAGCGTTCTGGTTGAAGTACCTGGCTTGACTGAAAAAGATTTGTCGATCGCCTTGCGCCAAAAAAACATCCTAATCATCAAAGGATCAGCGAAACCTTTTTTTCCCGCCGAAATGGAGGTCAAACAAGAAAGGTATTACGGGGAGTTCGAGCGGATGATTCCCCTTCCCGAACCGACTGACACACGATTCCTCCAGCTGAATTTTTACAACGGGCTCTTGCAGATTACGTATCCCCGCCCGTCCGTATTACCGCCAGGCAATTGAAAATGGTGTTAGGGAGCCTTTGGAAAGGCTCTCTTTCCATTTCATAGGCCAATCAAATCCTGGATATTTCTTCCTCGCTGGCACTTCCGCGTTTCCATGGCGGAAAGGCGGGTAAAACGATATTACCTGGTGCAGGGAAAAATCTTGAAAGCGAGGGATGACAGATGGCTGGAAACAATCAAAACAATGAAACCGAACAGAAAGAATATTTCAAGGACCGCGCCGGAACGGATGAAGCAAGATTCCATGCCGTTCCTCATGATGACGAAGGGTGGGCCGTCAAACGGGAAGGCCAGGACGAGCCGGAATTCACCTCAGGTTCAAAATCCGAAGTTGTCAATGAAGCGAAAAAACTGGCTGAGGATGCTGGGACGATGGCTTACATCCATGATGAGGATGGGCAGATCGAGGATCAATACAATTACAGTAACTAAGAGTGGCAATCCATAAGACGATTGCCAAGATGAGCTAAATGACCTGATAAAAAAAGAAGCCTTGCTGGGATTGCCCATGCAAGGCTTTCACTTTTACTTCTTCAGCACATCGTGGTCGACATAACGCTCGCCATTCAGCTCGCTGATGACATTGATGGCGACTTTGGCTCCGTCACCAGCCGTGATGATCGTATGCATGCTGACGCCTGCGCATGTGCCAGCTGCCCAGACTCCTTCCAGGTTCGTCTTGCCGGCAGCATCGACATCGAAAACTGTCTTGATCCTTGGCTCAGTGCCGGCCTTCGTTTTCAGGCCTGACGCTTCAGCGAGGTCCGTCATCATCCCTGTCGCAAGGATGACATGCTTTGCCTCATACTCGCCGTTCTCGGTTTCGATTTTGATGCTTTCCCCGTTCCTATTGATGGCGGTTACATTTGTTTCCACAAGTTCCGCCCCGAACTTTTTCGCCTGCGCAATCCCGGTATCGACCAGATCTGGCCCTGAGATTTCAGGCACACCGTAATGATTCTCCATCCAGGCACGCTTCGTGACACTCTTGTTGCTGTCGAGCATGATGGTTTTCTTACCAGCCTTTGCCGCGAAAATAGCCGCGCTGCCGCCAGCTGGTCCAGATCCAATAATCGCTACATCATACATAGGAAAATTCCTCCTTTTTTGTTTCTATTATTTATCTTAACAAATATTTCATTCAAGTAGCTAATAGTTTGAAGCCAAAATATTTTTCAGCCTTATTTATCGGGAAGTGAAACACTCCGATAGGATGAAAGGCAACTACAAGGAAGGTACCTATTATTTGCTATCTACGTATGATACTTTTTATTGATATCCATTAGACATATACTGATATTAAAGCGGAAATGCATGGCAAGCTGATTTTCGGAAAGAAAGGAGACTAAAGATGAACCGATTTTTCGAACCGGGAACGGAAGACGTATTTGATCTGTTTTCAATTGAACATCTTTTCACACTGGCAATTTTCGCTGGTGTCATCGTCCTGATGTACCTTCTTCGCAAACGATTAAAAACGGAACCATTAAATCGCCTGGTACGGGTTTGTTTTTTCTTCGTACTGATTGGTTCGGAGATCAGCCTGCAAATCTGGCTGTGGTGGAGCGGGTATTGGAGCTACCAGTATTCGTTGCCTCTGCATCTCAGCAGCCTTTCGCTCATCCTTTCCGCAGTGCTGCTCTTGACCCGTAACTATGCGCTTTTTGAATTCACCTATTTTGTCGGAGTCGGGAGCGCCCTTCAAGCGATGTTGACCCCCGATATCAGCCTGTATACCTTTCCGCACTACCGGTATCTCCATTTTTTTATTTCTCACGGTGGAACGGTCATAGCGAATCTGTTCATGGTATTCGTCCATGCCTTCCATCCGACAGGGAAATCTGTGTGGAAAGCCTTCTTGCTCTTGAACGGCTACACACTCATAATCTTCATTGTCAACTACCTGATAAAAGGGAATTATATGTATATCTCCGAGAAACCGGCCAACCCTTCGCTCATTGATTACCTCGGCCCATGGCCATGGTACATCCTTTCATTGGAGGTGATTGCCTTCGGAACATTTTTGCTGCTGTATGCACCATTTTGGCTGCATAGAAAAAAAGCATTGCCTTCCCGCTCAAGGTAATGCTTTTAACTCCCAGGTTTGCCGCTATTTTACTGGACGTATAATTCCATCGTAGTGGAAACCTCTTTAAATCCCAGCTTTTCACACATGATCCGCGAAGGATTTCCCTGGAATATATTCAGCTGGATGGTTTTGATTCCCTGCGCCTTCAATTCCTCAATTGCCGCCACTGTCAATTTCTCCCCGATTCCAGCCTTCCTGTATGCCGGGAAAACATATACGCTAAGAAGCACGCCGATTGTCTGGTTCGTGAGCATATTCCAATCCTTCCCGAGCAAGATCCAGCCCTTTAACCTTCGGTATTCTTCATCCACTAGAAAATATGCCCCATTTTGGATAAAGGGCATGAACAGTTGATAAGCGTTTTGGACGCTATTTTCCCCATATCCCATCGAGCTCTCCTTCAGTACTTTACCGGTCAATTTGATGAGATAATCATTTTCGGCGTAATGAGCTCTCCTGATTGCCATTTATAGCCCTCCACTGCAAAAAGAGATGATGCTTTACTATATAAAAAATCCATTCATTGCGTGCATGCTCCAACTCAAAAAAAGCAGGGCAGGCAGCCTCAACCGCCTTATCATTGATTGACCAGTCAATCGAGTGTTCCGGAAACTCAACTGCTTGATTGAGCAATCTCTTCCGGATTTTCCAGCTGCTCTATGAGCCACATTATAGTTTTTCTCTTAAGGGAGGATTGTCCATTTTGCAGTGAGGCTTAATCGTTCGTCCAAAAATGAAAGAACCCAGGCAGAAAATAATGCCTGGGTTGGGTTTATTGGGTAATGAAGATGGAGCCATCCTCAAAAATATGAATCGCTTGAAAGCTGCCTAAATATTTCAAAGCATTGCTGGTTGTCCCGCCATCAGCTAACTCCTTTTGGCCCTTCCAGAACGTGTCTTTGTCGAGGACAAGGTAATAAATAAAGCATTTCCTGCCATCAACATTCTCGGACTCGACCATTTGGAATGCCTGACCGTATCTCTTCTTGAACCATTCACGAGCTTCATCATGGCTCTTAAACACAGGAATCTCCGCCTCTTGCTCCGGAGTGATTGATCCTTGAGCGTACATTCGAACACCAGCTTTCTTCTTTTTGCCATCCCCAATCCATTTATATGTTTAAGTCAAGGACGGCATAGTGGACCTCACAGCATTTTACCATATTCAGCGAGGTTAATACAGATGGAAAAGACTTACCATCTTATACCCGGATATTGCATTTTCAAAATCACACGGTAGAAAGCCATAGATTCGCGTGATTTTCCATTCTGGAAAAAATGCCTGCTGCGCCGCTGGTCTATTGTAAGGCTGGATGTAAGGCAGTAAAACCATCCCCCTAAGAGGATGGTTCGATTTGCAGTACTTCAGGCTTGGATTCCTCCTGGCTCGCTTTGTAGAGACGGATATGGCCAATTTGAGGTGCGGATGAATTCGAGTGGACAAGAAAGTCTTCCATTAACGCGATTGTCCATTTAGCTTCCCCCTCCTTCATCAGGACGACTGCGAGGGTGCCAAATTGTTCTATTTGCTCCCATCCGAACAACTCTGTGTTACCCTCTTTGGAAACCAAAATTCCTTTTGTGTCGCTTATGACCATCGTATCTTTTCCTTTCCAGACTCCTTGAATTTCCGCCCCGACATAATAATAGGAGATACCGTCCCCGCGGTCTCCATAGGTACCGATGTGCTGCTGGATTTTGTTGTCCATTGTCATAAATGTAATAGCCGCGATATCATCCGCGAGCCACTCCACTTTCATATCATTCGCAGGCTCAGCGGAAATTTTTTGTTCCGGGCTGGCAAAAAGTCCATAACGCGAACGATAATAAACAGCTTCTCCCGTGTGTAAATTCTGTTTGACGGAAAGGATGTTTTCCGCATCAGGAGATAGGCTTGTGATTTGCTTTACCTTTTCTTTATCCGCGACAAGAAGCATGGCATTGACGAGGATAAAAAGAACAACTGCGCTTGCCCCTATCCATTTTGCCCTTTTGGATGGCAGGACCAGAAACAACAAACCCAGAGCCATGCAAAGAATAAAACCGATATTCAACAAGTAAAACAACCGGCCATCGATATACTCCCAGTGAAACCGGTCATGAACATACACATAAACCAGCTGTACAAAGAATAAGCTGAAAGCAATCAGGAAGCTTAATGACCCGATCAGTCTTCGTAACCTATCCTTCTTCAATCGGCTCAACCTCCTCCACAAATGTCCAGGTCAATCCATGATCGTTCGATTCGAACTTCGCTCTCACTTTCCCGCCTTTGTAGTCGCCAGTTGGTCCTTGATTTAAAAGAACTGTCATACCACCATCTTCTTTAACTGGTACCTCAGCTGTAACGAAGATTTTACTGTACTTTGGCGCAATCGAAAAGCTTGCTTTGCGCCATGAACTGCCGCCATCCTGGGTGACATAAAGATCTGGTGCTTCAGGATTTAGAATTCCATAGGATAAAAAACCGATCGATTCATCAACAAATCCACCACTATAGATCAGCCTAGTTGTCCCTGAATCAGCTGCCAGCCGCCAGTTCTGTCCTCCATCATTTGTCAAAAACACACTTGTTCCTTCTGAAGACATCGTTCTGCCGCCAGATACGATGATATACCCAAAAGCATCATCCAGGAAGGCGACTTTTCGATAACGTATCGGCGCATGCTGTTCCGAAACGACAGAATGATTCCACGTTTTTCCTTCATCTGCGGAATGGACCAGCATAAGCCTTTTTACATCCTGGCTGGCTCCATCCATATAAATGAAGGCAGACACACGTTCAGAGAGAATGTAACTTCCTTCAATCAGTTCCAGTTGGTTCCCGCTGTATTCCCCCTCAAATAACTGATCCTTTCCTACAGGAACCTTGTTCCAATGAACGCCATTATCATATGTGATATTCAGTTCATTATTTTGCAATGAATATCCGATCGAGTCATGTGTATAAACCGGCTGCAATTCCTCTCTCTCTCGTTTTTCTTCCACCTGGCCTGGCAATGTCTTATCCAATTGGGCAGGAATAGGCTCGTCGACTTTTTGGTAATAGAAAATGACCAGGCTCATTCCTGCCAACATAAGGCCAGCCATCCAAATAATCACTTTTTTCAAGGGCAGATCTCCTTTTGGTTATCTTTCTTCCATCCTATCATATCGGTGAATGGCCAAAAAAATAAACGGAAAGTATACGTCTGCCAATCAGCATCCTTATACCATCCGAATACAAAAAGGACTTTGTTAGAGCAAAATGCACTTAAGGCTAGACATCCCAATCTTTGTTCATCCTCAACCTTTTTTCAATTTTAACGAACGGTATAGACCTATACAAAAACCGGAAGTTGTTCCAAGTGACGTAACAATGACGAGAAGATTCAGGTCAATGCCAGCCCAAAACTTCCCACTCATTAGGTTCGTTGTTTCCGCGATTAATCCAAGCACAAGGGAAACCAATCCAGATACAGGCAAGAAAAACTTGATTGATCCCCTTCCATAGATGCTGATTCCCTGGACAACCCCGAAAACGGTATTGATCACGATAAAGAAAACGACATTGGGGATAATCGACGCTAAGGAAGGAAAAATCCATGAAACGCCCTCACCTATCGCAAATCCCAACAAAATCGCTATGATGGCTCCTCCCACGCCCCAGACAATTTTTATAAAAAGATTATCTGAGATACCCATCACAAACAGCATCAGCAAGTTCCCAAAAACACCGATTAGCATGATGCTCAATAAACCATTTGATAGGAAAAAGCCAGAAATGAAGCCGCTGATCAAGAAGGAAAAGAGTCCAATCAACATCGTCAACAACGGATATACCTTTGTGTTTCTAATGATTCCGTCCATGATCCTTTCCCCCTCTTACCATCTTCATGGAACCTTTCCGAAAAAGCTTTGGAACTAGCACATACTTCCTCGTTTCTTTGCTGTTCATTATAGAAATTCGATATAAAAATTTTGGAATCCTTCCGGTAACGAACAGACAAATAAATATTTTTAATCCTTTGTGGCAAAGAGTCACAAATTATCCATATCGGCAAAGCAGTAAAAATGAAGGATAACCAATTTTGTTAGAAAGCGATGAATATAAATTCTATCTTGATAACCAACTGGATGTTTGGAGAGAACTTGTTCGAAAAAATAAAGTGTTCAATTTTATATGACTCTTAGTAATTCAAACCCGATTGAATTCCTTAGAATCCTTTATAAAAACCGCCAGGAAACCGTAGGAGACCTATGAAGAAGGTGGAACATTATTAATGGAAATGGTGTCTAAAGAAAAAAAGAAGCACTAAGTGCACACGGCTCATAAAGCCCCCGAGAGGTGTTCATTCCTTTTCCAAAACAATAGGAAGAACAATATTACAAGTTCTCTTCTAATTGAATAATTTTTTTTATGATTTCTTCTCGTTTAATTTCTTCTAAAGAAAGGAACCTTGGCGCCGCTGGCAAATTGAACTCAATATGTGAATGAGATAGCTCAAACAGTAGAGTTCCAATCTTATCCTTATTTTGGTTTTCAATCACAATCCAAAAAACGCGTTTTTCATGATGAGGCTTGCCCCAATTAGCCTTTTCTATTGAATTTCTAAAGTGTAGGCACTCCCCAATAACAAAGTCGTCCTCTTTCGTTATTTCTATAGATCGAAATCCATTTTCTTTTATGAGTTTCCAAATTGGTGGAATGAGTTTATCTAAATACATGCCGTATGTTGCATCTTCATATTCCGGAAAGAGCTGTTTAAGCTCTTTGATATTCTTGTTCAGCACTTCTTTCCAGTGTTCTTTTATATAAGTAAAAAGCACTTCTCCTAACTCATTGATTTTCATATTAGGTTGAATATTTACTTTTTCCATATGAATCCCTCCATATTTTTTCATCTTACAAAGCAAGCATACAACATTAAAGCCAATGATAAAGTTTTTAGAAAAAATAGCTGAATTCCCTCCCTTTATTTGATAAACTTTACATGAATTGTACAGTTATCATATATAGGAGTGTAATAATTGAAAAAAATCAGGCCTATAGATATTGCAAAAAAACTAAAAATTAGCACAAGCTCTTTAAGAAGCTATGAAGAAAGAGAAATTGTGCCGAAAACTGAACGGTCATCTACAGGTTACAGGATATATACAGAGGAGCATGTAGCCTATTTTGAGTGTATTGTAGCTATGACTCCTGGATTTGGAATTGATATAACATCTGCTGTTCTAAAAAAGTTGCAACGCAAAGAACTAGACGCTGCTCTTTGGATAATAAATAATGCCCAAGTAGCAAATTCTGAAGACAAAAAGATTATTGAACGGGTGAATACACACCTGGAAAACTTGACACATGAACACTTAATGACTATTGGTGAGTTGTCACTTCAGACAAATATACCTCCAACAACTCTCCGATATTGGGAAAAGGAAGGTTTTATTACGGCCAAAAGAGGAGAACTAAATAATTATCGCCTATTTGATACATTCCAGCTCATAAAAGTCTTATTAATGAAAATTACTCAGAATGCAGTTTATTCATATGAGGTTTTTCAAATAAAAGAGGAAATTAAAGATTTAAACCAATATAATCTTGAAGAAGTCAGAAAAGTAATACACGATATTTCAAAATATATAAATAACCGTAACCAAAAACAGCTTAAAGGGATTTTCTATTTATATAAATTGTCAAAAATTTTAAACCAGCATTGAATATGTAGTCTTATTGAAGGTGAAGTTAAAAAGCAAATTTCACACCAAAAATAAAGTATAAGTTTGCCACAAATAAAATAAAGCATAAACCTGCCATTTGGCAAACTTATGCTTTAAGCCACACAAAAATGTGACTTAACCTATATTATTGCCATTTGTTAACCCATAATATTGCCAGCCCTTGTGCCGTCTAAGTTATTAGCATGTGTCTATATAGAAAAATATTAATCACCATAAGTAACAGCTATCCTTTCAAGAATATAACCAAAAAATTCAGCACTCTAGGCAACGTTATGGGTTCGTGTAAAACTCTCGGCAAGGTTATGGGTTCTCCTGAAATCTTGATATTTTAGCCCACCTTTACCTCTCTCCCTATTCATACAGATAGGTAAGGGTTTGAAGTTATCGCCCCCTTTTCCCCCTGTTCACACCGTACGTGCGACTTTCACCGCATATGGCGTTCCAACTAATCCAATTCATTCAATTCTATGTACTTGGTGAAGCAAATTCAATCCAATCAAATTATATGATTTTCACACATTCTTCGGAGTTCATTAACTTTTTCCTTTTGCTTGTTGGTGAGGTGTAAAGCCTCAAACAATTGTCCACTGCCAACATCACATTTTGGTGATATACACTTTCTATGTATTGTGCTTTTAGACCCGTGCATTCAGAAGTTCGTCAGCTTAACCCTTTCTTATGGGTTTATTCGCATTCTCACCATATTCATTCAACTCAAGCATCATGATTTACACCACCCCCGCGGGTAGGCTTTCGTCAGCTTAACCTGTTACGATAAATTCTCACGCATTTTCACCGAGCTTATAACACTATCATTCTTACTTAATCAAGTGCTTTTCGACTAAGAGAGAACCCTTCAGGGCGTTACCCCATCATTTGATTCTTCGATATAACCCTTCAGTTCCGACAGGAAATGTCTGACCCTTAGCTGGGAATTGTGGCCAATCTCAATTTTAGCCAGAAACATTTCTCACAACATAAGCACCCTTTCGTTCAAGATAGAAAATATTATAAACGAAACAAATTACCTACTGACAAAATTAAAATTATCAATAAAGACAGACATAAAGTAAGAAAGACAGTTACACTACTTCGTATCATTGATTTCCAACAACTTATAAAAAGACAATAAAAAGTGACCTTCGAGCGATAGATACAATACACACAAAAAAGTGTAGATCCATCGACCACAAAGGTCGTTCATTTACTCAATAACCCGCTAAACCCGATAGGTTTGCAAAAAAAAGAGAAACAAAAAGTAATACAAAATTATCTTACAATGTTTTCTTTCTCTTTAAAATCTCTTGGTATAGTTAAATCCTACGTTTTAATAAAAGTGTTGCAATGATGACAAGAAATACAATCGATACAACTAAAACTAAAAGGCCAGTATAAACATTCAATGCAGGGTTGTCGAGCAAAGTGGAAGCTTCTCCATTGACAATCCTATTTATGTCCAAGTACGTGAAAGGTGATAGATGTGCAGCAGCGGCAAGGTAATGTTTACTTGCCATAAATCCCCCGATTACGATGAATACTGTAGACACAAAAACAACGAATTGACTTTTGATAAAGATAGATAAGAATTGGCTTAGTATAAGAATAAAGAGCAATACCACCAAGAATAAAGATATAATTTGCATGAGATACAATCTTAAGGGAATGAATTGAAATCCATAATAAATGGATTTCATGCCTGAATAGTCGGTTGTACTAGACTCACTCAATCCATCATAATGAAGGATAGGGTAATTCCAATCACCAAACCGGTCGAACACCGTTCCAATTAAGATGACAATTCCGAATAAAATTAAGCATGTGATAATTGATACAATAGCTGAATGAAGTACTTTCCCATAAAAAATCGCTTGTTCTGAAACTGGCTGTGTCCGCAAAAAGGAGATTGTCGGGCGTTTCCCCCTCTCATAAGCCAGCCCTCCACCCACTAAAAACAACAGGAAAACTAGCGGCAGGAAATGGGCGTTTTGCTGGAAGAATAAATAAAGAGAAAATAGCCCATTATCATCTATTCTTTCATTGTTTACTATCCATTCCCTTGACAGTTTTTTCGTATTAGTATGGATATTTAAAAGAAGTCCCCCGGATGAAAGAGGACGTATCTTATGCTTTAAAAGCCACTGCTTTTCTGCGATGCTGGCATCCATTGTAAATTGTCCAATATCATCAACGACACTGTAGGATGAATTAAATTCTCCGTTTATTAAACGATTATCAAACAATTGATATTCAATTAAATGAATATAATTCCCTTTCTTATAGTCAGCTATTGCCAGACTGATAAGGTCCGCTAATTCTCTATGAGCGTTTAAGGCAATTTCTTGTTCGTTTAGTTGCTTCATTAAATAAGAGGTATCCTCTTCCTCCTTTAAGGCTGTCTGCAGGTCATTCTTTATATCATTTAAGAATTGTTCTTGGAACGGAATATCAACTTCAATAAAGCCGATTCTGGCCCTCTCCAAATTAGCTAAGAATTCCTGCTCCTTTTCTTTTGCTTCTTGAGAAATAAAAGCATAGCCGCAAGCGATAAAAATAATCGAAATCGCTAAAACAAACCGATAATTCCCTTTCCTTATCAATTTCCTCCATTCAAAAACGACGATCTTCCATAAAGAGTTCCTTCTAGCACTTGTCGCTCCCTTTCGAAAGGGCTTCTTGATTATCCTGGAATCTAAAAGGCTATATTCTCGTTCAGGCAGATAGACGGACAGGAAAATCAAAAACAAACTCCAAACAAATGCGCTAATGACATATAGACCGTCTTTAGAATCAGGCACCGCAGTCAATAACGGTTCTAAATGAAGTAAGTAAAAGGGATTGAGCGGATTCTTTAAAATTCCTGCCATGCTCGTCAACAAATATCCAGCAAATAAAAGTGAAAACGTAATGACCAGGGCATTAAAGGTGTTTTGCATTCGGGTGCCAATGAATAAGGCCAAACTGAATGAAAATATCAACGCACCTATGAATAAAGCAATACTTTTTAATATATATATGACGGTTGAAACAATTTCGACTTCTGCTCCATTAAAGACAACTTGCGGATATTCCAAACGCAACGGCTGTTCTCCAAATGCCATTGGAATCAACAAACCAAGACAGATGACGAATAAAATATACACCAGTGACACTAGCAAGATACTTACATACTTCGAAGTTAGCAGATCCCTCTGTGTAATCGGTTGTGTTCTTAACATTAAGATTGTCTTTTGGTCCTTCTCCTGTGTCAAAGTGGTCCCAAAGAAAAATAGCAGGATTACAAGCCCGGCAAGTCCGATAAACAGGCTGCTTAACTGCTTTAATATCAGGTGGGCAGAAGTAGGATATTCTTCATTTTCATATGGAAGGTTGTTGTCGCGCATATAGTCATTTTTCTTCACAGCTATTACTTTTTCCATGCCTTGCAAAGGAGGAAATACTCCTCCAGCCATTTCAAATCGGCCCAAACTGTCAAGGAATTCTCCTTGCAGTTTAGGAATCTCGTCCCACTTTTTGCGCTCAACAGCGATTTGCCAATTATACAAGGCGTACCTTGCTTCCACGATATATTCATGCTGCAGTAATCCAGGTTCATCAAGGAGACCTTCTTTCCGTTTTCCTTCTAGGTCTGTCTGGATCTGTTCAGCCGCATTTTCGTATTCTACAATTTCTTCCTTTAACTTGATAACCCATTCATTCTGCTGGGAAGCATTGAAATGAAAAAGGTATGCCGCGCTGATAAGAATGATCAGGAAAAGCCACCATATCTTTTTTTGTCTCCAAATTTTCTTCAGTTCAAAGGTTAAAAGATTCATAAGATCTCTTCCTTTTTTCCAAAAATCATCTGATACCGTTCCTCGGAACCGATGGCTTTTTTCTCGATGTTCAATACTTGCACCTCATGGGTACTTAACTGTTTGAACAACTGACTTAAAGAAGCATCTCCCAAACTTACAATCAGTTGATTTTCTTTTCCGTGCTCAGCTACTATACCTGCGGCACTCAAAACCCCGATCACCTTTTCTGGCTGCTGAACTGTAAGCTCATAAGCAACTTTTTCATGGAGAGATAAATCTTCTTCAATGAGCTGGCCATTTTTTAAAAAGAGAATATGGGATGTCACTCTATCAATCTCGGACAGATTATGGGAGGAGAGAATAATGGCTGTACCTTCCTTATTCAACTCCAGCAGCAACTTCCTTACCCGGATGGCACTTGTTGGATCAAGGCCGTTTAGAGGCTCGTCCAGAATCAGAAGCTTTGGCTCGTTCACAATTGCCATGGTAAGTAAAAGATGCTGCTTCATCCCTAAAGAATACTTGCCAACTTTTTTATGCAAATAGCTTTCCATTCCAACCCGTTCAGCTGCAGATAGGATTTGTCCTTTCGAAATGCCCTGGACATCCCCGATAAATTGAAGATGGTCATAGCCTGTCAAATAATCATAGAGGACAGAGTTATCCTGCATAAAAGAAACATAGCGAAAAATTTCCGGATCTTTATTGGTACGATTTAAAATTTTCACCTTGCCATGGTCCGGGCTGATCAAGTTGGTGACGATTCCAAGAAGGGTAGACTTTCCCGATCCATTCGGTCCAACCAAAGCAACGATTTCAGGCTGATGAATCCGGATGCTCACTCCATGTAACACTTTTTCTTTTCCATATGATTTTTGTATTTCTTCAACAGATAAAATCATGTTTATCTCCCGTATAGAAATAATATATGATTGCATAATTATAACATATATTTCATTGTTTTTACTTTTCTTAAAATTTTTTACATTTATTTTTTTGACTATATAGTAAATTTAACGGTACTTTTATGTTTTTTGAAGTTTTCATTGAGGGATATTCTAATATTGGCAAGTATTCTTCATCTGCAGAACAGAGTGGTTCCAGCCGTTGCACAACGGCAACCTTCTGTTGGAATAGAGGCCGATTACAACACTACATCTGCTAAACGAGTAACATAACTTGTCAAACATTCAGTATAAGGAGTACCTATTCTAATTGGTTCTAAATTATACAAACGGCTAACTGACTCTAAATTGTCTTCAGTTTTTAATGATTTAGTATCCATTTCCACACCTTCTAGATTTGCAAAATACTTTTTCAAAGGGTATTTTTACCATCAAATGAAATTACATACAAAGTTTTTTTATATATAGGGGGTTACCTAAGTTAGGCAAAAAAAAAAAGACAGTAGGTTAACTACAGTCTTCTTGAAATATATGAAGCATATATTTGCCGAGAGTTTATTGAAGCATATCATTGACATTCTGGCAAAATTATGGGTAAAATCACAAAAATAAAAAACCACCAACATATGTATTGGTGGAGACGGTGGGAGTTGAACCCACGTCCAAAGGCATTGCCACTTAAGCTTCTACGAGTGTAGTCGGCATATTCGTGATTCGCTGGTCCTTTTGCCTGCCGACAGGCGGCCGGCCAGCTAGCCTGGTTGTTCTCTTCCTTCATCCTCAGGCGGTGGAATCCGGCGTAGCCCACTAAGAGTGAGTCCGCTACCCTACCACATGGGCGATGGAGGGGCGAACCGCTAAAGCGCTATTAGGCAGCTAAAGCGAAGTTGTTGTTTTCTTTGCCAGTTATAGGCGTTGACGTTTTTACGAGGCCGATCCCCTCGACTCGCAACTTAAGCTCAAACTACCCCTGTCGAATCCGTAACGTCCCCATGATAAAAGGCTTCTGTATCTGTGATACAGACGTCCGGAAAACTCGGAGAGCCGAGCAAAAGGAATTGCGTCACATTAAAGTGACAATTATTATTATAACACATTAGGTGTTTTTTTCAACTGGTACACTCTTCCACAGCTCAGGATTACATTTTCTGGCGTTCCCGGAAAGCCCGCTCGATGTCGCGCTTGGCCTCTTTTCTCTTCAGCGTTTCGCGCTTATCGTAATTCTTCTTCCCTTTCCCAAGTCCAATCAAAACCTTTGCATAGCCATCCTTCAAATAAATTTTCAAAGGCACAAGCGCATAGCCCGCTTCCTTCGTTTGGCCAAGAAGCTGGTTGATCTGACGCTTATGGAGCAGCAGCTTCCTTGTCCTCAGCGGATCATGGTTGTAGCGGTTCCCCTGCTCATATGGACTGATGTGCATGTTATGCAGAAAGATTTCCCCGTTCTGGATTTTCGCATATGAATCCTTCAACTGGACACGTCCGGCGCGGATCGATTTGATTTCTGTGCCTTGAAGGACAATCCCGGCTTCATATGTTTCCTCTATAAAATAATCATGGTTCGCCTTCTTATTCTGGGCGACCACCTTTCCCTCACCTTTTGGCATGGCATTCTTCCCCCTCTATGCCTTCCTATTGTAGCAAACAACGCCCTCTCCTACAATGGATATCAAGGCCAGCAGAGAGCTCCAATAGAGGAGCTCCCAACATGTCTATCTTCTCTTTTTGGACTTGCGTTTCGCTGCAGGAGCGTTTTCGTAAAACTTCTTCTTTTTGCTTTTCGAACCGGATCTGCTGCCGGATCCCTTGCCGCCTCTTTTTCCTTCTTCCTCTTTGCCTCGGCGTGGCTTTTTCTCGCTGCTTTTCGTCCTGAACACCTTAGGCGTTTCCGGTCGTTCACGGCGACGTGTCCCCTTCATGCCGACGATCTCGAAATCGATCGAGCGTTCATCTTTGTTGACATTGATGACACGGACTGTGATTTCATCGCCAATGCGGAAGAAGTTCCCGGTACGTTCGCCGATCATGGCCATCTGGCGCTCATCGTAGCGGTAATAATCGTCTGTCATATAGCTGACATGGACAAGTCCTTCAATCGTATTCGGAAGTTCGACGAACATCCCGAAATTCGTTACTGAGCTGATGATGCCATCGTATTCGTTACCGATTTTATCTTCCATGTATTCGGCTTTCTTCAACTCGTCTGTTTCGCGTTCAGCTTCCACAGCCCGGCGCTCCATGTTCGATGAATGCTCGGCAATGTCTGGCAGCAGCGCATTCCATTTTTCCTTCGTCGCTTGATTCATTTTTCCATCGATCAAATAGGTCCGGATAAGGCGATGGACAATCAAATCCGGGTAACGGCGGATCGGTGAAGTAAAATGGGTATAAAATTCGGTTGACAGGCCAAAGTGCCCGAGGCTTTCTGGATAATATTTCGCCTGTTGCATCGAACGGAGCATCACGGTCGAAATAACTATTTCCTCCGGCTTGCCCTGCACTTCCTCGATGATTTCCTGGAGCGCCCGCGGATGCACTGCATTGGCAGATCCTCTTACGATATAGCCAAAATTAGTAATGAACTCAAAGAATTTCCTCAGCTTGTCCTCTTTAGGATCTTCATGGATCCGATAAATGAACGGGACATCCAGCCAGTGGAAATGTTCAGCGACTGTTTCATTCGCTGCAAGCATGAATTCCTCGATCAGCTTTTCCGCCACGGACCGTTCACGCAGGACAATATCCTGCGGCTTGCCTTCTTCATCGACAAGGACCTTCGATTCTTTAAAATCGAAATCGATCGCGCCCCGTGTCATCCTCTTATTACGAAGGATGGCAGCGAGCTCTTCCATCAGCTCGAACATTGGAACAAGCGACTCGTAACGCGAACGGGTTTCTTCGTCTTGATCAACGAGGATCCTGTTTACATCTTGGTAGGTCATCCGTTCCGTCGTCTTGATGACGCTCTGGAAAATTTCATGGTTGACAACCTGTCCGTCCTGAGTGATTTCCATCGTGCACGAGAGGCTTAAGCGGTCTACCTTTGGATTCAGTGAACAAATTCCATTAGAGAGGCGATGCGGGATCATCGGGATGACCCTGTCCACCAAATAAACACTCGTGCCCCGCTCCTCCGCTTCCCGGTCAATCGGAGAGTCTTCCGTTACATAATGCGAAACGTCGGCAATGTGGACACCAAGCTTATAATTCCCGTTTTCCAGCCTAGTCACCTGGACAGCGTCATCGAGGTCTTTCGCATCCGCGCCATCAATCGTGACAATGACCTCATCGCGGAGGTCGCGGCGGCCGCCGATGTCACTTTCATGGATCTGATCCGGCGTTTCATTCGCCTGCTGCAGGACTTCAGCCGGAAATTCAATTGGGAGCCCATGTTTGTGAATCACCGAAAGGATATCTACGCCGGGATCGTTTTTATGCCCCAGAATCGCCGTTACTTCTCCTTCGGCACTTTTCCTGCCATCAGGGTAACTGGTTAGCTTGACGACCACTTTATGCCCTTCGACTGCCCCCATCGCCGCATCCTTTGGAATGAAAATATCGCTGTTGAATTTTTTATCGTCAGGAATCACAAAACCGAAATGCTTGCTTTCTGTATAGGTCCCGACGATTTGCGTCACACCTCTTTCAAGGATTCGGATGACGGTTCCTTCACGGCGCTGTCCTGAGCTGTCAGAGGACACCCTGACAAGGACCGTATCACCATTCATCGCGTTGTTGGTTTCATTTGGAGGGATAAAAATGTCATCCATCCCCGGCTCATCAGTAATGACGAACGCAAACCCCTTCGCATGCGCGCTCAGGCGGCCGCGCACCAGATTCATTTTTTCAGGCAGCCCGTAGCGATCGCTCCTTGTGCGGACCACAAGCCCCTTTTCCTCCATGACAACCAAAGCCTTGACAAAATCCTTGAATGTTGAAGAATCATGGATGCCAAATGCGCTTTCCAGCTCCTGGACGGTTAGCGGCTTATAGGCTTCGTCCTTCATATAATGCAGCAGCCGGTCTATATGCCCTTGAATATTTTCGTCCATCACAAACCCCTCCTTCATAACGACTCTTTTTTATTCTTTCCAATTCAGCGTCTCTAGAAACTCATACACATCCTCGTGCAGCTGGTCACGCTCTTTGTCAAGCGTGATCACATGCCCAGACTCTTCATACCATTTGATCTTTTTATGCTCTGATTCTACTTCGTTGTATATGATGTTGGCGCTGTCCGGATTGATGATGTGGTCGTGCCTTGCCTGGACAACGAAGGTTGGTGCATAGATCATGTCAACATTATCCCTGACCTCGGCAATCAAATCCTGTAATGACTTAAGCGTACCCATTGTCTTTTTTGACAGCTCCTCCACCTCTGCCTTGATCTGGTCCTCAGGTTTTCCTTCCATCTTCTTATATTCTTTTGCATACTCGAGCACCCCATGATACATGACTTCCTCGGCCTTGATGTACATGGGTGCACACATCGTTACGATTCCCTTAACCGGGACAGTGTAGCCAAGTTTCAAGGACAGTACGCCGCCAAGCGATAAACCGGCGACTGCGATTTCTTCATAGCCTTCGCTTTTCAGAAATTCATAGCCGGCTACAGCATCCTTCCACCAATCTTCTGGCCCTGTATGTATCAGCTCTTCCGGCGGAACCCCATGGCCTTTGAAAATCGGGGCATGGCAAGTGTAGCCCTTTCCTTCTAAAAATCGACCCAGCATCCTGACGTCCGCTGAATTCCCGGTGAAACCGTGCAGGAGCAGCACAGCTCTTTTTCCTGCTTTAAAAGTAAATGGTCTTGGTACTAACTTTCTCATTTTTCTACTCCCTCTATGTCAAAAACATTTCATTGATTGAATATCTTCCTTAGTTTTAACAAACCGGAAGTGAACATTCCAATAAAAAGCCTTTCTATATTTCATTACCCATAAAATCAGGAATTATGTGATGATCTGCTGCCAGGGTTGGCCTGCCACCAATGGACCCGGCATTGGATCTGCCTTCCTGAACACAGCAAGACCCAGCCTCAATGGAAGCCGGGTCTGTGTGTTTGTATTATAGCTTGAAATAAGTTACGGCAATAGTCAGGATGAAGAACAGGACAGACAAAACAATCGTGATGCGGTGGAGGACAAGGTCCAGGCCTCTTGCCTTCTGCTTGCCGAACAATTGCTCAGCGCCCCCAGAAATCGCACCGGAAAGGCCAGCACTCTTTCCTGATTGAAGCAGGACTACCCCAATCAGCCCAATACTGACAATGACTAAAAGTACTACTAAAAATGTATGCATGACGAACCTCCCGAAAAACTGCTTAACAGTATTTTAAATTTATCACATTTTCTGTAATGAAACAATACTTGTCCGAATAGTTAGTTGTGATTTAAGGATCGGCGTGAAGGAATCCTTCTGGGATAATCTTCGCGCGGACCCTGGGACTTGTCCTGATGTCCTTGAATACGATCGGTTTAAAAAGAAAAATGAAGCAGGAGAACCGTCCCTTTGCTTCAAAAGAAAACGAAGCAGGAGAACCGTCCCCCTGCTTCATTTTATTTATTTTTTTAGGTTGTAGAAGGATTTGATTCCGTTGAAGCGGGCTGTTTCTGCGAGCTGGTCTTCGATGCGCAGGAGCTGGTTGTATTTCGCTACGCGGTCTGTGCGTGATGGTGCGCCAGTCTTGATTTGGCCTGCGTTTGTTGCGACAGCGATGTCGGCGATTGTTGAATCTTCCGTTTCGCCGGAACGGTGGGAGATGACCGCTGTGTATCCTGCGCGCTTCGCCATTTCGATTGCATCGAAGGTTTCAGTCAATGTACCGATTTGGTTCACTTTGATCAGGATGGAGTTGCCAACACCCTGCTCGATCCCTTGTGCAAGCTTCTTCGTGTTCGTTACGAACAGGTCGTCACCAACAAGCTGTACTTTTCCGCCAAGGCGCTCAGTCAATAGCTTGTGGCCTTCCCAGTCGTTTTCATCCAATCCGTCTTCAATGGAGATGATTGGGTACTTGTTTGCCATTTCTTCGTACCAGTCAACCATTTCCTCTGATGTCTTCACGACTCCTTCTCCAGAAAGATGGTATTTGCCGTCTTCTTTGTTGTAGAACTCCGAAGATGCAGCGTCCATCGCAAGCATGACTTGCTCGCCAGGTTTGTAACCAGCTTTTTCGATTGCCGTCACGATTGTTTGAAGCGCTTCTTCATTAGAACCAAGGTTTGGAGCGAATCCGCCTTCATCACCTACAGCTGTGTTCAAGCCTTTTTCCTTTAAAACGCCCTTCAGGCTATGGAAGATTTCCGCACCCATGCGAAGCGCCTCACGGAAGTTCTCAGCGCCAACAGGCATGACCATGAATTCCTGGATGTCAACGTTATTGTCAGCGTGCTCGCCGCCATTTACGATGTTCATCATTGGAACTGGAAGCTGTTTTGCATTGAAGCCGCCAAGGTATTGGTATAAAGGAAGATCAAGATAGTCTGCAGCTGCGTGAGCGACAGCCATTGACACGCCAAGAATCGCGTTCGCGCCAAGCTTGCCTTTGTTTTCTGTTCCATCAAGTTCGATCAGGGCATGGTCGATGCCAACCTGATCAAGGACGTTGAACTCTTCGCCCACAAGGAATGGTGCGATGACCTCGTTCACGTTTTCAACTGCCTTCAGAACGCCTTTTCCAAGGTAGCGGCTCTTGTCGCCATCGCGAAGCTCGACTGCTTCGTATTCACCTGTGGAAGCACCGCTTGGCACCAATGCGCGCCCGAATGCGCCAGATTCTGTGAAAACTTCTACCTCTACTGTTGGATTTCCGCGGGAATCAAGTACTTCGCGAGCATATACGTCTGTTATGAATGGCATAGGATAATCTCTCCTTATTTTTGGATTGTTTATAGTTGGTGAGTCGTCAGTTTCAATTTAATGAACCGGACGTCTTTACGCAAGCATTTCGACTGTCCGTAAAATGATTTATTTTTTGATCAGTGATTTCCCGGTCATTTCCGCGGGCTGTTCAATGTCCAACAGCTCAAGCATCGTTGGCGCAAGGTCGCCGAGGATGCCATCTTCACGCAGCTTGATTCCTGGCTTGGTGACGATGACAGGGACTGGGTTCGTTGTATGGGCCGTCATCGGATTTCCTTCCAATGTCACCACTTCGTCGGCATTCCCATGGTCGGCCGTGATGATGGCTGTACCGCCTTTTGAAACAATCAAATCGACGATTTTGCCTAGGCACTCATCAACGGTTTCAACCGCCTTGATGGTCGGCTCGAGCATTCCTGAATGGCCGACCATGTCAGGGTTGGCAAAATTCAGGATGATCGCGTCGAAGTTGTCTGCCTCGATTTCCTTCAAGAGTGCTTCCGTCACGCCATAGGCGCTCATCTCAGGCTGCAGGTCATAGGTAGCAACCTTTGGAGAGTCAATCAAGATCCGCTTCTCTCCAGGGAACTCCTGTTCACGCCCGCCGCTCATGAAAAACGTCACATGCGGGTATTTTTCCGTCTCGGCGATCCGCAGCTGGGTCATGCCTCTTTGCGAAATCACTTCGCCGATTGTGTTGTCGAGGTTCGTTGGCTTGAAGGCCACATAACCATCCACTGTCTCACTAAAATGGGTCAGGGTGACAAAGTGAAGGTTTCCCGGTTGCCCTGGTCCGCGGTCGAAAGAGCGGAAGTCTTTGTTTGTAAAAGTGTTGGAGATTTGGATGGCCCGGTCTGGACGGAAGTTATAGAAAATGACGGCGTCGTCATTCTTAACTGTAGCGACAGGGGTTCCATCAGGACGCACCAGCACGGATGGCACAACAAATTCATCGAAGATTCCGTTATCGTAGCTATCCTCGATCAGTTCCAGCGGATTGGAATATGCCGGTCCATCCCCATATACCATCGAACGGTAGGATTTTTCAACTCGTTCCCAGCGTTTATCGCGGTCCATCGAATAGTAGCGTCCGGAAATCGTCGCGAACTCGCCTACACCTAGTTCACTCATTTTCTCAAGCGTTCGTTTGATATATTCTGGCGCTGTTTTTGGTCCGACATCTCGGCCGTCCAGGAAGCCGTGTATATATACTTTTTCGACTCCTTCATTCGCTGCCAGTTTCAGGAGCGCGAACATGTGGTCAATATGGCTGTGCACGCCGCCATCTGACAGCAGTCCCATCAGGTGGAGAGCCGTGCCTTTTTCCTTTACATGCCTGATGGCATCAAGGAAAGTATCATTTTTCTCGAATTCGCCCTCACGGATGGAAATGTTCACACGTGTAAGGCTTTGGTAGACGATGCGGCCGGCGCCAATGTTCAAGTGGCCGACCTCCGAGTTTCCCATCTGGCCCTCTGGAAGGCCGACCGCTTCTCCACACGCCGTCAATTGGGCGTGAGGATAGCTGTTCCAATAGCGGTCAAAGTTCGGCTTGGTCGCCTGGGCAACGGCATTTCCCATCCGTTCGCCGCGGAGCGCGAAGCCGTCCAGTATGATCAATGCAGTTGGTGACTGTTTACTCATTCTTACCTGCCTCCAATAATTTCAGGAAGGAATCTGCTTCCAGGCTCGCCCCGCCGACCAAGGCGCCGTCGATGTCTTGCTGTGACAAGTATTCCTTGATGTTTCCCGGCTTGACGCTTCCGCCATACTGGATCCGTACAGCATCCGCTGTTTCCTGGGAGAATTGCTCTGCGATGACTTTGCGGATATGCGCACAAGTTTCGTTCGCATCTTCTGCAGTCGAGGATTTTCCTGTTCCAATCGCCCAGATCGGCTCATAAGCGATGACAGTCTGTCTGACCTGGTTTTCTGTAAGGCCGTCAAGCGCTGCCTTGATCTGGCCGCCGACGAATTCATTCGTTTCGCCATTTTCACGCTGCTGTAGTGTTTCCCCGCAGCAAACGATTGGAGTCAGATTGTATTTAAATGCTGTCAGTGTCTTCTTGTTCACCGTCTCGTCTGTTTCGTTGAACATTTCACGGCGTTCAGAGTGGCCGATGATGACATACTTGGCACCGATGTCTTCGAGCGCTTTCGGGCTGATCTCGCCTGTGAATGCACCGCTTTCCTCAAAGTGCATGTTCTGGGCTCCGATTCCAAGATCCGAGTTCCCGGCAAGCTCGGTTAATTGCCCAAGGAACAACGCCGGCGCGCAAACGACCGATTCGACTTGATCCTTCGAAGGGACACTTCCTGCCACTTCTTCTATGAATGCCTTGGCTTCAGGCAGTGTTTTATGCATTTTCCAGTTTCCTGCAATGATTGGTTTTCGCATGCTGACACTTCCTTTCATGATTCCTTTTAAAAAATTTCTCTTTCTCAAAGCAGCAGCGATTACTGCTTCTATTTTACAGGACCAGCAGCCAGCCGATTCAAGCTCGGCCAGCTGCCGGCTAAAAAGTCTATTTATCGTTCAAAGCAACGACTCCCGGCAGCGCCTTGCCTTCCATGAACTCAAGGGAAGCGCCTCCGCCAGTCGAAATGTGGCTCATCTTATCCGCCAGGTTGAACTTTTCCACGGCTGCGGCAGAATCGCCGCCGCCGATGACCGAATATGTACCTTCTGCTTCGGCCAGTGCTTCCGCAACAGCTTTTGTGCCGCCAGCGAACTTGTCGAATTCGAATACACCCATTGGCCCGTTCCAGATGACCAATTTGGATTTTTGAATGACATCGCGATACAGTTCAGCTGTCTTCGGTCCGATATCAAGCGCTTCCCAGTCTGCAGGGATTTCTTCAATCGGAACGACCTTGGAATTGGCGTCAGCTGAAAAACTGTCTGCAACGATCGCATCGACAGGCATAAGGAATTGAACGCCTTTCTGCTTCGCTTTTTCCATAAAGCTCTTGGCCAGTTCTATTTTATCTTCTTCAAGGAGCGACTTGCCGATTTCGTGGCCCTGCGCTTTTACGAAAGTATAAGCAAGGCCGCCGCCGATGATCAGGTTATCCACTTTTTCAAGAAGGTTCTCGATGACACCTATTTTGTCCTTTACCTTGGCACCGCCGATGATAGCGGTAAATGGACGCTCAGGATTTGACAAAGCTTTCCCAAGCACATCAAGCTCTTTTTCCATCAGGAAGCCGGAAACTGCTGGAAGATGCTTGGCAATGCCTTCAGTAGAAGCATGCGCGCGGTGTGCAGCTCCAAACGCGTCGTTGACATAGAGATCCGCAAGATTGGCAAATGCTTTCGCCAGTTCCGGGTCGTTCTTCTCTTCGCCAGGATAGAAACGGACATTCTCAAGAAGCAGGATGTCGCCATCGTTCATGCTGCTGATTTCTGACGTAACAGACTCGCCATATGCTTCATCCGTTTTCTTCACATCTTTCCCAAGCAGTTCAGACAGACGCTTTGCTACCGAAGTCAAGCGCATTTCTTCGACAACTTGTCCTTTCGGACGCCCAAGATGGCTGGCAAGAAGGACTTTAGCTCCTTGTTCCACAAGGTACTGGATGGTTGGAAGGGCGGCGCGGATCCTCGTATCATCTGTTACTTGCCCATCCTTCATCGGCACGTTGAAATCAACGCGGCAAAATACTCGTTTCCCTTTTACATCCACATCTTTAACCGTCTTTTTATTCAAGGCTAGAGACCTCCTTTATGAATAGCACCATCTAGATGGTGTCATGACAGAAAAAAGGGGAGAGGGACTTTACCCCGCTCCCCTTTTTCATCCCACTACATTATAGTCTTTATCGGATTGTATATCCAATATTAACTTACAGACCTTTTTTAGCGATGAAATCAATCAGGTCAACTACACGGTTGGAGTAACCTGTCTCGTTATCATACCAAGAGATTACTTTTACCATATTGCCTTCCATGACCATTGTTGAAAGTGCATCGATCGTGGATGAGTTTGTGTTGCCATTGTAGTCTCCTGATACAAGCGGCTCTTCGCTGTATCCAAGGATGCCTTTAAGGTCGCCTTCAGCAGCCTGCTTCAGGGCAGTGTTGATTTCTTCGACAGTTACGTCTTTTTCAAGTTCAGCAACAAGGTCAACCAATGACACGTTTGGAGTTGGAACACGCATTGCTCCACCATTCAATTTTCCTTTCAGTTCAGGCAATACAAGTGAAACTGCCTTTGCAGCACCAGTCGTTGTCGGAATGATGTTTTCCGCAGCTGCACGCGCACGGCGGTAGTCTTTATGCGGCAGGTCAAGGATTTGCTGGTCATTTGTGTATGAGTGGACAGTCGTCATCATGCCGCGTTTGATGCCGAAGTTGTCGTTCAATACTTTCGCAAATGGGGCCAGGCAGTTTGTTGTACAAGATGCATTCGAGATGACATGGTGGTTCGCTGCATCGTACTTATCATCGTTGACTCCCATCACAATCGTGATATCTTCATCAGTTGCCGGAGCGGAGATGACCACCTTTTTAGCGCCTGCTTCAAGGTGTTTCGCTGCGTCAGCGCGCTTTGTGAAACGTCCAGTCGATTCAACAACGACCTCTACGCCAAGGTCTCCCCAGCCAAGCTGCGCAGGGTCTCTTTCAGCAAGCACTTTGACACGCTTGCCATCCACTACGATCGCATCGCCGTCAACTGTTACTTCTTTATCAAGCGTTCCGTGAACAGAGTCATATTTTAAAAGATGGGCTAGCATATTTGCATCTGTCAAATCGTTAACTGCCACGACTTCCACGTTAGGGTTATTCAATGCTGCGCGGAAAACAACGCGACCAATCCTTCCAAATCCGTTAATACCAACTTTTACTGCCATGTGTATTTCCTCCTTTGATTTTTCCCTTAAAGGTATTGTTTTTATTTATATAAAGGGGATTACCCTTGTAACAATTTCTTAGCGGCTCCCTCATCCGTCACCAAGATGGTGGAGGCAGGTGCCTTTTTCATGTAAGCCCTGATCGCCTTTGCCTTCGACTCGCCTCCGGCCACAGCAATGACATCTCCGATATTGGCGAGATCGCTTAATTGGAGTCCGAGTGTCAGGACTTTGTGGACGATTTCGCCGGCTTCGTTGAAATAATAGCCGAATGCCTCGCCGACAGCGTTGCCGGCCATGATTTTCCGTAAATCTTCAGGACTTGTATTACGCCGTTCTGCCATTGTTATAGCGTCCCCAATTCCATGCAAAACCATGCTGGCCGATTTGACCAGATTCAGGACCTCGAAAATGAGCGGTTCCTTGATGAATGATTGGTAGGCTTCAGTGCTGACTTGATCAGGTACATAAAAGACGCGGTGGCGCGAATTCGTATTGTCTGCCATGATAGAGCAAACAGTATTCGCCTGGTTCTTGACATCCTCGCCAATCCCGCCGCGCGCCGGCACGAACAGCAAATCCTTCTGCCCGAAATCCGGGGTCAGCATATCAGCCACAGCCGCCATTGTCGATCCCCCTGTCACCGCAATCACATTCTTGGGTTGAAGAAGGTCTTTTATCGTGCTCGCTGTTGCCCTGCCGAGCTCACTTTTCACCCAGGGCGATTGGTCGCTGTCACCGGCAACGACGATTACTTTCCGGATGCCCATGCGTTCTTTTAGCTGGCGCTCTAACATGTCTATACCCGTAATGTCCCTCATTACACTCTCAAGGCTTTCCAATATTTCTTGGCCCTCATGTGTAATATGCATCCCCTGCGACGAAACCGAAATCAAATCCTGTTCCTTCAAAAACTCCACCTCGGACCGCAATACCCGTTCAGTCAGGTTCAAGCTGACGGAAAGACTCCGCCTTCCTACCGGCTGCATCACGTTTATGTATTGCAGGATGAGGTAGCGTTTTTGCATAACTTGCAATAAGTCGGGCAATATTCTTTTTTGAATATCAATGAGCGAAGTCTCCATGTTGATATTCTCCTTTACATTGTTGGTCACAAAATGTCCCACTAAGACAAATTATGTCCCACTTGCGGTAAAAAAAATCACCCCTGCTACAATTTTCATTCTAACAGGAGTCCATCCCCAATTCAACCAATAAACTCAACGTTTCTCCGTGAAAACGCTTCACTCATGAACTTTTTATCAACACGTCCGTATTGGATTTCTTCTCCGTCCAATTCAATTACTGGAATCATGATGCCATAACGCTCGACAAGTTCATCATCAAGATCGATATTGATTTCTTCTATCTGAAAAAGCCATTGCTGTTGCAAGTCTTCAAGAATTTCCCGCGCTGTATCACAAAGGTGGCAGCGCGGCCTGGAATAAAGCCTGACAATCTTGTTCATGGAAAAACTCCTTTTAATCAAATCTTTTCCGTTTCGAAGATGATGGGATGCCAAGCTGGTCCCTATATTTGGCGACCGTCCGCCTTGATACAACCATGCCTTCCCTGTCCTCCAGCAGTTGTGCGATCGCCTGGTCGGACACCGGCTTTTTCTTGTTTTCCCCAGCGATGATCTGTTCAATCGCCGCCTTTACTTTGTGGGAAGAAGCCAGATCATTTTCCGTCGTCTGAACGGCGCTTGTGAAGAATGATTTCAATTCATAGGTGCCCATCGGTGTCTGCATGTATTTTTCACGGACTGTCCGGCTGACCGTTGATTCATGGATATCAAGCTCTTCCGCCACTTCCCTCATGGTCATCGGTTTTAAATTCTCCGGACCTTCGATGAAAAAATCCCTCTGTTTTTCGATGATTTTCCTGGAAACCTTCATCAGCGTTTCCTTCCGCTGCTCAAGGCTCCGCTGGATCCAATGGAAGTCATTCTGCTTTTCCTGTAGGAAGCGATCCACTTCTTCATTTCGATACCCTGAAAGCTTCTGATAATATCCTTCATTAAAGGAGACCTTCGGAATGAGCCTGTCGAACACACTCACCGAAAGCTCATCACCATCCCTGGTAACGACGACATCCGGGACAATGTAAGCCGGTTTCTCCCTCTGAAACGCGGAACCAGGCTTCGGGTTAAGGCACTGGATGTAATCATGGACCTTCTGGATCTCCTTCAGCTCAATGTCCAGCATTTTTGCGATCGCTTTCCACTTCTTTTCGGCAAAAAGCATGAAGTGCTTGGAAAGGATTTTGATCGCCAGCTCATTCTCCGATGTGGCAGGCATCCGTTCCAATTGCAGGACAAGGCATTCCTGCAAATCATTCGCGGCAATCCCCGGGGGATCTAAAGCCTGTAGCCTTGATATATATATGTGCAGGCGGTCCTCCGGGACGTTCAGTCTCTTCGAAAGGCCGGAAATTTGAAGGTAACCGTTTTCATCAAGGTTTTCAATCAAGGATTGAAGAATGGATCTATCCTCAGTCGTTACCGACAGCAGATTCAGCTGGGAAAGCAAATATTCTTCAAGCGTCTCCTCATTGCTGGCACCTATTTGTTCAATCAAGTTCTTCTGGTCGCGCTCAAAGGGACGCTGCTTTTTCT
This sequence comes from Bacillus sp. REN3, assembly GCF_017912555.1. Taxonomy (GTDB): domain Bacteria; phylum Bacillota; class Bacilli; order Bacillales; family Cytobacillaceae; genus Mesobacillus. The sequence continues at coordinate 96,117 of NZ_JAERSD010000007.1, forward strand.
TTCGCGTCCGGTCCATATTCGCATCAAATGTTTTGATGTTTTTGAAGTCCACTTGAATCAGGGGGTTTTCGATTGATTTGGCCTCAAGGAAAGCAGCAAGCTCCTGCGCGGAATATTGCAGTAAGGCTATCGCCTGGGTAAGCTCCTGAGTCATCGCCAATTTCAATGTCTGCTTTTGCCATAATCCGGCTCTAAGATCCATGTGAATCACCCCTGCACCTATTTTACATGATAAATGGAATTTGGTGTATGGAAAGAAATTGTTATCCTTGTTACAGACAAATAGAAAAACCCCTTGCCTGGTTGGCCAGACAAGAGGTTTTTGGCAGCGCCCTCGGCAGGAATCGAACCCGAAATTAAAAACACAGATTATAGAGTGAAACTACACGCAGATAAACCATTAGTTTGAAGGTTTATTTAGCTGTTTTCATTCATGTTATGACGGCCATACTCCTTTTTATTCCACGATATAAAATCCGAACCTTTAAAATTCCGTTGTTGTTAATTGATCCTCTTAGGATCATCATGGAATAATTCCATACTTGGTCGCGCATAATATCCCATGTAATCCATTTTTTTAAGGAGCAAATCATGAGCTTCCAAAAAATGATAAGGAGTGTATTTATGGGAATATTAAATGGTAATCCTCAAGATGAACCGATGCATTATGGTGAAGTATTTGGCACTTGGACCCATTTATCTACTAATAAGGGGTTAATAGCTGCATATCAAACCTACCATAATCATGCTGGCGATGGAGCCCTTAAAAAGTTGATTCAAGAAGCAATACAAGGCTTAGAATCTGAAAATCAACAAGTCGAAGGACTGCTGAAGGCCAATGGAATCGGCCTCCCACCAACACCACCTGAACGCCCAATTGCAAAGTTAGAAGACATTCCAGTTGGAGCAAAATTTACTGATCCAGAAATCAGCGCTTCCATCGCTATAAATGTTGCTGCAGGATTGGTATCTTGCAGTCAAATAATGGGACAATGCATCCGGGAAGACATAGCTATGATGTATGGACAGTTTCATCTTGCTAAAGCACAATTTGGTGCCAAAATGTTGAAACTGAACAAGGAAAAAGGATGGTTAATTCCTCCTCCACTTCATGTACACAGACCCGAACAAGAATAGATGGTCTTCAGGCAATCAAAATCTTGATTGCCTTTTTTGCGTGAACCTCACCCACCAAATGCTTCGCAATTGGAAGGTGCTTTCCTTATCAAAAATACGGTCTAAGCCTCGTTATGAAGCTACAAGTGCCAAATTAAAACTAATTAAAAACAAGATAGTTTCCCCCTCATATGTCGGCTTGCAACGGGAATCATGTATGGGTGATTCCAACTCCATAAAAGCCCGCCTGGAAAACGTGAATATATCCATTCTGTTGAACACTTATGGACATATATCTAAAAAATCAAGGCAGGTGCAGAACGAGAATGTCTTAACCAAAAAATCAAAGAAATAAAACAAGGGTTTCTCAAAGCATTCGGACAAAAACCGGACAGTTTTTATCTGAATACTCGAAAACCCATGTTTATCAATGCTTTAGCGCCCTCGGCAGGAATCGAACCCACATCTCAAGAACCGGAATCTTACGTGCTATCCGTTGCACCACGAGGGCATATCATCATTATTATAGCGCTAAAGTGAATTAGCGTTACGCTTACCTATTATAGGCTAAGTTCAGTCGCTTTGCAAGAGCGTTTTTTGTTTAAAAATCCGAATCCTGGGTAAGATGGATATGGTACAGGATTGTGCCGATTGTTCCAAAACAATAAATGTCGAACAGTTTCCATGCGATTCGTTTGACCTTTATTGACCATGCGTGTATCATAAAAATTACATAGGTACTCTGGCAATAGAACCTTTTAATGCCAGTTGCTTAGTGCCACAATCCTTGGCATGAAATTCACGATAGTTAAAGGAGGAAAATAAATATGAACTTGATTCCTACAGTCATTGAACAAACGAATCGGGGCGAACGGGCATATGACATTTATTCCCGCCTTCTGAAGGACCGTATCATTATGCTTGGAAGCGGGATCGACGACCATGTCGCGAACTCCATCGTCGCTCAGTTGCTATTCCTGGAAGCTGAAAACCCTGAAAAGGATATCTCCATCTACATCAATAGCCCTGGCGGCAGCATCACTGCCGGTATGGCCATCTATGATACAATGCAGTTCATCAAGCCGGATGTCCAGACCATTTGTATCGGCATGGCTGCGTCAATGGGCGCATTCCTGCTTGCTGCTGGGACGAAAGGCAAGCGTTTTGCCCTTCCGAACAGTGAGGTCATGATCCACCAGCCACTTGGCGGTGCACAAGGCCAGGCGACTGAAATCGAAATCGCTGCAAAGCGGATCCTTTTCCTTCGCGATAAACTGAACAAGATCCTTTCTGAGCGAACAGGCCAGCCGCTTGAAGTCATCGCCCGGGATACAGACCGCGACAACTTCATGACAGCTGAGCGCGCAAAAGAATACGGTCTGGTCGACCAAATCATCTCACGTAATGTGATCGAGGAAAACAAGGATAAATAAGCCGAAAAAACTCGCTTCTTCAATAATAAGGAGCGAGTTTTTCATTGCCTTAATTTTCCCTTTGCATGTATTCAGAAAGTTTCTGGAGGGCTTCCTCCTCGTCATTTCCATCTGCGATCAAATTCACGGATGCACCCGAGCCAATCGCAAGGCTCATCAATCCCATGATGCTTTTCGCGTTCACCTTTTTTCCATCTTTCTCAAGGAAGATATCGGATGAGAAACGGTTTGCTTCCTGGACGAATCGCGCAGCCGGACGAGCCTGCAAGCCCGATCTCAATTTGACCTCCACCTGTTTTTGAACCATCTTGCATTCCTCCTCTTTCTATTTATCAATGATCTGGCCGGCCCTTAGTTTTTCGGCGATTTCATCTATTTTCCGCAGCCGGTGATTGATTCCTGATTTGCTGATTGCTCCGCCTGATACCATTTCCCCTAGCTCCTTCAGGCTCACATCCTGGTAATCGATGCGTAGCTGGGCGATTTCCCTGAGCTTATCCGGTAGAATATGCAGCCCAACTGTATCGCGAATATAGCGGATGTTTTCCACCTGGCGAAGGGCTGCCCCGATCGTCTTGTTCAAGTTTGCTGTTTCACAATTGACGAGACGGTTCACCGAATTGCGCATATCCCTTACTATTCTAATATCTTCGAATCTCAGGAGCGCATTATGGGCTCCGACGATGTTCAGGAAGTCAGATATTTTTTCAGCTTCTTTCAAGTAAGTGATGAACCCTTTCTTCCGTTCAAGCGTTTTGCTGTTGAGGCCGAAGGTATTCATCAATTCACACAAGGAATCATTATGCTCCTGATAGAGAGAGGAAATCTCCAGATGGTAGGAGGATGTTTCCGGATTGTTGACAGACCCCCCTGCAAGGAAAGCCCCTCTAAGATAAGAGCGCTTACAACATTTCTTTTTGACTAACTCTTGCGAAATTTCGTGAAGGATTTCAAAGCCTTCCCCAATGATTTTCAGGTCCTCAAGGATTTCCCTGGCTGATTCCTTCAAGCGGACAATATATACATTATTCTTTTTCAGCCGCATTTTCTTCCGCACGAGCAGCTCTACCTGTACCTGATAGCTTTTCTTTATCAGCGTATAAATCCGCCGGGCAATGGCAGCATTCTCGGTTTGTATGTCTACAATGAGCTTGCGATTTGAGAAGGAAAGGGAACCATTCATCCGAATGAGAGCAGACAGCTCTGCTTGCGCACAGCAGCCCTTCACCTCAAGATTCGTCAGTTCCTTTTTTGTTTCCGAAGCGAACGACAACCTTTCCACCTCCTGATAATAGAAGCAACAAGTGCTTTGCTGGCCTTCAAATGAAAAGGCGGCCAGGCGCTTTGCGCTTAATAAACGTCCGGGACGCCGAAAGTGGATCGAAACTGGTGTGGCGCCCCGGGCCTTGCTATAGTATGAAGAAATTCATAGACAAACGCTTGCATCCATTATTACGCGTTATATCTCTTTTTGGTTTCATTTAAAATCATTGAGTAGAGGATTTCTGAGACCTTTTTTGTATCATGCCTGATGACATTGCCCTCAAGCTCAGCAATCTCTTCCTGGACGACTTCAATGCCGAGAAGCTTCAGCCGGTCAAGGTCAAAATGGACAGGTTGGGCGAGTTCCTCTTTATATCGCAGTTCGATGTCAGGCGGAATGGTTTCATTGTTGACGAGGATGGTATCAAGAAAAGCGCATTCCATATGGTCATAGATTGCCTGGACATGGTCGCTGGCGGTAAAATCATGCGTTTCTCCTGCCTGTGTCATCAGATTGCAAATATAAACCTTTCGCGCTTTTGCCTTGCAAACTTCCTTTCCAAGCCTCTTGACCAACAGATTTGGCAAGATGCTCGTATAAAGGCTCCCAGGTCCGATCACGATCAAATCGGCTTCCCTGATTTCCTGGATTGTTTCCGGGAGCGGCTTGACACCCTCCGGATTCAGGAAAACCCTCCTGATTCTTTTTCCCGAATAAGGGATTTTCGATTCTCCCCTGACGATGCTGTCATCTTCCATCAAGGCGTTCAGGACAACGCTGCGGTTTGCCGCAGGCAGCACTTTTCCACGGACATTCAGCACCTTGCTCATTTCCTGGATCGCATGGACGAAATTGCCGGTGATCGATGTCATCGCGGCAAGAATCAAGTTCCCCAGCGAATGCCCGGAAAGTTCATTGGAAGTATTGAAGCGGTGCTGGAACATTTCCTCGATCAGCGGTTCAACATCGGAAAGCGCGGCCAGCACATTCCTGATATCGCCTGGCGGCGGGATGTGCATATCATCCCGGAGCCTGCCTGAACTCCCCCCATCATCGGCAACAGTCACAATCGCGGTTATATCTACAGGATACTTCTTCAAACCCCGCAGCAGCACTGGAAGTCCGGTGCCCCCGCCTATGATGACGATTCTCGGCTGTCCATTCATAATCATTGTGTCTGTACCTTTCTTTTATCAATATCCCGGTGGGTAACGCGAGTATGATAGTCTTTTCCAAAAAACTTCGCGATATATTCAGCAAGTGCTACAGACCGGTGCTGGCCACCCGTGCAGCCAATCGCAATGATCAGCTGGGCTTTGCCTTCACGCTTGTAATGCGGAAGCATGAAACTGAGCAGGTCTGTCACTTTTTCTAAAAACTTATGTGTTTCATTCCATTTTAGTACATATGTCGAAACCTCTTCATCAAGACCGGTTTTCGGCCGCATGTGGTCAACATAGTGCGGATTCGGCAGGAACCTTACATCGAAGACCAGGTCTGCGTCAATTGGAATGCCATGCTTGAAGCCAAAGGACATCACATTTACCGTGAAAATCGATTTCTTGTTGACCGAAAATTCCTCAAGGATCTTCTCCCTAAGTTGCTTTGGTTTCATATCGGTCGTCTTGTAAATGATCTGTGCCCTTCCCTTCAATTCCTCAAGGAGCTTGCGCTCAAGCTGGATGCCTTCAAGCGGAAGCCCTGAAGGGGCAAGAGGGTGCGACCTTCTTGACTCTTTATAGCGGCGAACAAGCGTGGCGTCATCCGCATCAAGGAACAGGATTTGCGGGGAGACCCAGGAAGTCTCGGCAAGTTCATCAAGCGCCTTGAACAGTGAATCGAAAAACTCACGGCCGCGCAGATCCATGACAAGCGCCACTTTATTCATTTTCGTGCCGGATTCCTTCATCAGCTCCAGGAATTTCGGGAGCAGTGTAGGCGGCAGATTATCCACACAGAAAAAACCTAAATCTTCAAAGCTCTGGATGGCAACGGTCTTGCCCGCGCCAGACATGCCTGTTATGATCACCAGTTGGGTATCTGTTGTCGAACCGGTACTCATTTCTATTTCCCCCTGATAACGAAAGTTTTTGTGTAAATTCAGTTTGGATCGAGACGATATTGGATCAGTTCAAAATCCGGTGTATAGGTGAAGGCTCCATAAATGATGCCCTGGCCATGGACCATATAGTCGAGGATATGATAATCACCGGCAGCCATCGGAAGCTCTTTTATCTTATCGAGTTCATGCCATGAAAGCATTCCTTCCTCTGATTCATCAAGTTGGATGCCATCCGCTTCCGTTGCATAAAAGGTGAACATCATCCACTCCGAGACAACCTTGTCACCGTCCTTGATCACAAACGTAAAAATCCCTTTGATTTGCGGATTGCGCAGATAAATGCCTGTTTCCTCACGGAACTCCCTCACACATGAGTCTTTGACTGTCTCACCCGGCTCCATCTTCCCGCCCGGAGCGACCCACCAATTGCGTCGCGGTTTTTGCAGCAGCAAAATTTTATCATCTTTTACTAAAACACAATTTGTCACCCGCTGCATTGGTTCCCACCTCATCTTAAAAAAATGCCCGAACTTTTCATTCTTTTCATTATACTATTTTTAAGATACCGTCACAATGAATACAGAAGCGATATTTTTTTCATGTCAATTTCATGGTGTTATACCCATAGAGGGAGGCCTGTTTCATTAGCGGTAAAAAAAATTGGCACAGGGAGCACCTGTGCCGTCAAAGGATTATATTTTTAAAAGGGGGTCAATTTCTATTCCTATGATACCCCAGTTTTATTTCACTACTGTTACAGAAGAATTAATATCTAATTACGTTTTGTTAATTTATGCCGAGAAGGTCTGTTTTTACCAAAGTGCAGGAAATTCCTCCTGCATAGAAGTACCCGCTTGACAGCGGGCACTCCGTTTTATGAAGCAATCCTTACCTGTTCTCCCCAGACGTTCATTTGCCGCGGAGCGGGTTGAAGGCTCCTGGTGCACGGCAAGCCTTAAGGCCGTATCCGCATACGATACAGGGAAAAGCTGATCGCATGAGAACGTCTTTGATTTCAGGGAAAAAACCTGATTGTGAAAAAAACAGCCTTTGATTTACGCTTTCGCTTTCAATTCTTCCACTAACTCTTCAACATAATGCTGTGCGTTCTGTGCTGCGATGCTGCCATCGCCAGTCGCGGTAACAATCTGGCGAAGCGTTTTTTCACGGACATCTCCTGCCGCGAAAATGCCAGGAACCTTTGTTTCCATCTGCTCATTTGTTTCAATATAGCCGTTGCTGTTTGTGATTCCCAGGCCATTGAATGGCTCTGTCAGCGGCACCATGCCGATATAGATGAACACGCCATCAGTCTTGAATTCCTGTTCCGATCCGTCCTTTGTGGAAACAAGCGTCACGCTGCCAACCTTGCCGTCTTTTTGATTGATTTCCTTGATAGTATGGCTCCAGATGAAATCGATTTTATCGTTCGCGAAGGCGCGATCCTGAAGGATTTTCTGTGCGCGCAGCTCGTCGCGGCGGTGGACGATTGTCACTTTGGAAGCGAATCGGGTCAGGTAAACACCTTCTTCTACTGCTGAGTCGCCGCCTCCGATCACCACAAGTTCTCTTCCTTTAAAGAAAGCTCCGTCACACACGGCACAATAAGAAACTCCTCGTCCGGCCAATTCCTGTTCGCCCGGGACGCCGATCTTTTTATATTCAGCACCGGATGCAACGATAATTGCCCGGGCTTTATATTCCTTCGAGCCAGCTTTGATTGTTTTATACTCTTTGCCGTCGATGACTTCTTTCACATCGCCGTATGCATATTCCGCACCGAACTTCTTGGCGTGGTCGAACATCTTAGTTGAAAGTTCCGGTCCAAGGATGTGGTCAAAACCCGGGTAGTTCTCCACTTCCTCCGTGTTCGCCATCTGTCCGCCAGGTACTCCGCGCTCCAGCATCAATGTTGATAAGTTCGCACGTGATGTATAGACCGCTGCGGTCATGCCTGCGGGTCCGGCGCCAATGATGATGACATCATAAATTTTCTCTTCTGACATGGTGTACAACTCCTTTGATTATCTTCATCCACATGGATTTTTCCATTCATTCGAAAATAGTATTTCCTGCCTACACATATCCTATAAAACAAAGGCAGTATAGTCCAAACATATGCTTATTAAAAACAAATGTTCACCGAATTGACACAAATAGGTGCAGGGGTATCTGGTTTTGGCAATAAAAGAGGGTAAACTTCATCCGGCTTGCAGAATCAGTTTACCCATTTTTACTATACCCATCATTTTGCTTTTTGCTAGATGCTGTCTTCCTCATGGAGGAGTTCACTGACCAAATTCACGTATTTCGAAAGTGTTGATACAGACAATCCATACTTTTTCGCGACTGCCTGCTTCGAAGTCTTGATATTTCTTAGCTTATAAAAAAGATAGTCGACTGCTGCAGCCCACGCTTTTTTATTTTTGAAGTTGTAGCCTGCTTTCGCTGCCTGCTCGAATACTGAAAACCACATGATATACACAGCCGCCTCGTTCTTTCCGATTGGATGGTAGTGGTCATATAGCAGTTTCGCTGTTTCATGGGCGCCGGTGACTTCTTCTTTCCTGGTGCTGAGCTTGCCTGAAGCAACAAAGGATAGATACGATTTTTCCATTTCTGTCATCTTGTCCGTCGATTTCTCTGCGGCCAGGATTTCTTGCTTCCTTGAGGAAACGGAAGTCAGGAAGAGGGCGAATAGCCTCTCTTCTGGATAATCGCTGTTCAGCTGATTGACGATCGCGGTAACATGGGCCTCGAATTTCCCGCCTGGATGATCTGCCCACGGCTCCATCCCTTCTTTTTCAGGATTATATTCAATGACCTTTTTCCAGAGCGTCCTTGCTGCATTTTCCCTGCCAGTAAAATAGGAAGCATAGGCCAGCCAGTAATAAAACGCGCCATCACCATCAAAACCCGCTTTTTGCAGTTTTTTCAGCCATCTGTAAGCAAGTTCGTATTCGCCGATCAGGGCAAAGGTAGCGCCCAGCTTGAATTGATGCTCTACGTGGATCGGATGGATTTTTCCCAGGGAAGCCTTCAATTTCGCTACTTCTTCTATCAGGTCCTGGTAATGCGCAAAGACGAGTGCATTGCAGAGCGCATGCAGGTTCCCCGGATTCCGCTCAAGGACATCATTTAGGATATCGCTGGCTTTGCCGGTTTCCCCCAGATAAAAGTAGGCAAGCGCCAAATTATTATACGCCGACCAATATTCAGGATATTCGTCAATGACTTCATGGAAAATCTCAATCGCCTTCGGGAATTCGCCGGATTCAAGATAGTTGCGCGCTTCCTCCTGTTTGACGATGAGATCATCTTCCTCGTAGAAGTCCTCATCCAGTTCTTCCGCCTCAAGCGTCAGTATATCAAGAAGGTCGATCGCATCTTCAGCAAACTCTCCGTCCTCATTCATCTCAATATACAGATTCGCATGCCTGAAAGCATCTTTAAATAAGCCCATATGAGCGTAGTTATTCGCTAAGAAATAATGGCACTCGTCCATGTGTTCATCAAGTTCTTCGAGGACCAAGTGCAAAAGACGGTTCGACTGCTGGTACTCCCCCAACTCCGAATGCACAATCGCCAGCTGGCAAGCAATCATCGGTTCGCCAGGTTCAAGCTGCATCGCACGCTCAAAGTACCTCAGAGCCTTATGTAGATCCCGTCTATGGAAAGCCTTGACCCCCTTGGTGAAATAATACTCACCCGTAGGAACGAATGACAGCAATTGTCCCTTTTGCTTCATTGCTTTAGAGTCTTTTCCCATATGATCCTCCGTAAATGTTTTTAACTAATGTAGTATAACACAAGCAGAGTCCGTTCGAGAAGGCACCAAGCGGAAAATATTGCGCACAGGTTGGGAAAATCGGCTTGCTGCTCTCGACCGAGCCCTCATATTATATCAAGAGTAGATAGTTTGATGGGGTGTGGTGTGAGCTGACGACCTGGTTATCGCTCATGTTCACGGCCAGGCTCTCAAGGATTGCTTTTTCTTTTACGGGCCATCGATCAATAACAAACAACCCAGAGAATTCCTCCATATTGAATCGATTCATTCTGTCAAGAGGATTATCCAGAAGCTCGTTGTAGTCACTTCCGGAACCACCAAAAGCCGGACCTATCATCCAGCTCAGGACTTCTTCAGCCAATAAAAAATCCAGCGCCTGTCACTTGCCAGCGCTGGGATTCTTCCGTTCATTCAAGACTTCTAACACATTCTTAAGTGGCAGTTTTTGCTCCTGGAGGAGAACCATCAGATGGTAGAGCAGGTCGGCTGCTTCCCACTTCAGTTCTTCTGGGTCGCGGTTTTTGGCAGCGATAATCACTTCAGCGGCTTCCTCGCCGACTTTTTTCAGGATCTTGTCTACGCCCTTTTCAAATAAATACGTTGTGTAAGCTCCCTCCGGCATTTCCCGTTCCCGTTCGCGGATGGTTTTTTCAAGTTCAAGCATGACCGCAAAATCGGTCAGTGCCGTTGATTCAGAAACTGGAGAACTCTTGTCCATCAAGCTTTCCGAAAAGCAGCTGTCCGCTCCGGTATGGCACGCAGGGCCTGCCGGGTCGACGAGCACGACGAGCGCGTCCCCGTCACAGTCATACTTCAGCTCAACGATCCGTTGTGTGTTCCCGCTTGTCGCTCCCTTATGCCACAATTCCTGGCGGGAACGGCTGAAAAACCATGTTTCTTTTGTCTCCAGCGATTTTTCCAGCGATTCTTTATTCATATAGGCGACTGTCAGCACTTGCCTTGTGGAAACATCCTGGACAACAGCTGGAATCAGCCCGTTTGCATCAAACTTCAATTTTCCAATGTTCATCTGACGTTCACTCCTTTTTCACGGAGATAGGATTTGACTTCTTTTACCGAGGTTTCGCGATAATGGAAGATTGAAGCTGCCAGTGCGGCATCCGCTTTCCCTTCCATAAAGGCATCAACGAAATGTCCGGCATTCCCGGCTCCGCCTGATGCGATCACTGGCACGGTCACCGCATCGCTGACCGCCCGGGTCAGCTTAAGGTCAAAACCCTTCTTCTCTCCATCGCTGTCCATGCTGGTCAGGAGGATTTCTCCTGCCCCAAGCCGGACAGCTTCCTTCGCCCACTCGATCACTTCGAGTTCCGTCGGCGTACGGCCGCCGTGTGTATAAACGCGCCATGAACCGAGCTCCGGATCATATTTGGCGTCGATAGCAACAACGATGCATTGCGAACCGAAATACGCTGACCCTTCGGCGATCAGCCTGGGGTTTTTTACCGCTGCCGTGTTGAGCGACACCTTGTCCGCGCCGGACCGGAGCATCTTTTTCATATCGTCGAGCGTATTGATGCCGCCGCCGACCGTGAACGGAATCGCCAATTCAGATGCGACCTCCCTGACAACCTCGACCATCGTTTTCCTGCCTTCGACCGAGGCGGAAATATCAAGGAATACAAGCTCATCCGCCCCCTGTTGATCATAGAGCCGCGCTAGCTCGACAGGGTCGCCAGCATCGCGAAGCTGGACAAACTGGACGCCTTTGACGACCCGGCCTTCCTTCACATCAAGGCAGGGAATGATTCTTTTGCTCAACATGATCCATCCCCCGCTTTCACAGTTGAATTATCCATTGGCATTCCCCATTTCCAGTGCGTCTTTAACCGAAAAACGCCCTTCGTAAATCGCTTTGCCAACAATGGATCCGCTGACACCATCTTTGGCGAGTTTTTTCAAGGCAGCCAGGTCCTCGAGCGAGCTGACACCGCCAGAAGCGATGACGCTTTTTCCCGTTTCCGCAGCAAGCTGGCTTGTCGCTTCCAGATTCGGGCCTGCCAAAGTGCCATCTGTCGCTATGTCGGTAAAAATGAAGGTTTCTGCCCCTGCATCCGCGAATCGCTTCCCAAGATCTAGCGTTGTCACTTCCGATGTATTCAGCCAGCCATTCGTAGCCACCAGCCCTTTCTTCGCATCAAGCCCAATCGCGATTCCCGGACCATACTTCCTCACCATTTCCTCTGCGAAACTCGGATTGGACACTGCGATGCTGCCGATGATGACGCGATTGACTCCGTTATCAAGATAGTGGACAATGTCAGCTTCGCTCCGGACGCCGCCACCAATCTGGACATTGGCGCCAAGCTCCCGCGCGGCCTGGATGACGTAACGGTCGTTCACCCGTTTGCCATCCCTGGCACCATCCAGATCGACCATGTGGATCCACGAAGCTCCTTCGTCCGCAAACTTTTTCGCCATTTCAAACGGCGAATCCCCATATACCGTTTCCTTATCATAATCACCCTGCAGCAGCCTGACACATTTGCCGCCACGCATGTCGATGGCTGGATAGATTGTAAAAGTCATTTTTCCACCTTCCTTTCCTCCGCTAGCTTCGCAAAGTTACGCAGCAGCTCCATTCCCGTCGAACTGCTTTTTTCCGGATGGAATTGCATGCCATGGATGTTCCCTCTGCCAACGATCGCTGGCACCTCAATACCGAAGTAGTCGCCGACTGCCGCGAGTACATCAGGCTCAGACGTTTTTGCATAATAGGAATGGACGAAGTAAACATAGCCTTCATCAATGGATTCCAGCAAAGGCGAATCGCCCGTGAACCTGAGCTTGTTCCAGCCCATATGCGGGACTTTATACGTTTCACCTTCTGAAGTTGTGCCGCTGAACCGTTCTACTTTTCCGGGAAGCAGCCCGAGGCCAGGCGTAAGCCCGTTTTCGGTGCTTTCCTCAAAAAGCAGCTGCATCCCAAGACAGATACCGAGGATGGGCTTGCCGGTTGCCGCGTATTCGCGGATTGTCTCTGCCAGGCCAGTCCGGTTCAAGGCAGCCATCGCATCCCGGAAGGAGCCGACACCGGGCACAAGCAGTGCATCAGCCTTTTTCAAGTTTTCGCTGTACTGAGAGATGAAATAGGGTGTCGCCAGGCGTTCAAGCGCCTTGCTGACGCTGAAAAGGTTCCCCATCCCGTAATCAACGATGCCAATCATTGCGTTTCTTCCCTTCTTGTAAGATCAGCGCCCCATTTCAGACCCTGCTGGCTGCTAAGTTCTATAGCATCCCCTTCGTTGATGGTACGCCCTTGACGCGCGGATCGATTGCCGCAGCTTCATCGAGTGCACGGCCTAATGCCTTGAAAACGGCTTCGATCATGTGGTGCGTATTTTTGCCGGAATGGACGATGACATGGAGATTCATCCTCGCCTCAAGAGCGAGCTTCCATAGGAATTCATGGACCAGCTCGGTGTCGAAGGTACCAACCTGCTGTGCGGGGAAATCCGCGCGCATTTCAAGATGCGGCCGGTTGCTGAGATCGACGACAACCTGTGCCAGCGCTTCATCCATCGGAACAAATGCATTGCCATAGCGCTTGATTCCTTTTTTATCACCGAGAGCTTCGCGCAGCGCCTGTCCGATGCAGATTCCGATATCTTCCGTCGTATGGTGGCCGTCGACTTCAACGTCTCCCTTTGCGTCTACAGACAGGTCGAACTGTCCGTGTTTCGCGAACAAGTCAAGCATATGGGTCAGGAAAGGCACGCCCGTATCAAGGGAGGTCTTCCCCTCGCCATCGATGCTGAAGGCAAGGTCGATTTTCGTTTCATTCGTGTATCTTTTTACCGTTGAGGTTCGTTCCATCTCAAATTCCCTCCACTTTTCTCATTTCAACCTTTTTTCCACGGCCCGTGCATGTGCTTCGAGCCCTTCAAGCCTTGCGAACTCCGCGATTTTCGCGCCATTGTCCTCCATCGCCTTTTCACTGTAAAGGATGACACTTGATTTTTTCTGGAAATCATCGACGCTTAACGGACTTGAGAAGCGGGCTGTTCCGTTTGTCGGCAGGACATGGTTAGGGCCGGCAAAATAATCGCCAACAGGCTCAGAGCTGTACCTGCCAAGGAAAATCGCGCCAGCATGCTTGATTTTCCCGAGGAGTTCCATCGGGTTGCCAGTGACGATTTCCAGATGCTCGGGAGCCAGCTGATTGATGGCAGCGACGGCTTCCTCGATATCGGCAGCCACGTAAATCGCGCCATAATTTTCTATCGCCTCTTCCGCGATTTCCTTTCTTGGAAGCCGGGCAAGCTGGTTATAGACTTCGGCCTGGACATCCTCGGCGAGCTGAAGTGATGTTGTCACCAAAATCGCGCAGGCGCGCGGGTCATGCTCAGCCTGTGACAGCAAATCTGCTGCGACCTCATGCGCTCTGGCGGTATGATCGGCAAGAATCCCGATTTCACTTGGCCCGGCAATCATGTCGATGGCGACATCGCCAAAAACTTCACGCTTGGCAAGCGCGACGTATATATTGCCCGGACCAGTGATTTTATCGACGGGCCTGATCGACTCCGTCCCGTAGGCAAGCGCGGCAATCGCCTGGGCACCGCCAACCTTGTAAATTTCTTTGACACCGGCGATATCTGCGGCAACAAGCACGCCGGCAGGGAGCTTCCCGTTGCTGCCGGGCGGAGATGCCATGACTATCCGTTCGACACCAGCTGTCTTCGCGGGGATGACATTCATCAGCACCGAAGATGGATAGGCCGCCGTCCCTCCTGGCACATACACACCGACTGAATCAAGCGGGGTGACCTTCTGGCCGAGGATCGTCCCGTTTTCCTCTGCAGACATCCATGATGGACGCAATTGTTTTTCATGGTATGTCCGGATATTGTCAGCAGCTTCCTTGATGATCCCAATAAGCCTCTCGCTTACATTCCGGTATGCCTCAGCTATTTCTTCCTCGGACACAAGGAAGTCATCAAGCGTAACGGAATCGAATTGTTTGGTAAAAGCCCTGAGCGCTTCATCTCCCGAATTCCTAACTTCCGAGATGATTCCCTGCACTGCCTTCCGCTGTTCCTCCGTTCCGCCGTCAACTGTCCTTTTTAGGGACACACTGCCGTCTATTTGTACTATTTCCACCGGTCATCATCCTTTCAGCCCAGCTTCGATTACTTCAGTCAATCGATCAATGAGCTCGCTGATCCGTTCGTCTTTGATCCTGTAGCTGACAGGGTTGACAATCAGCCTGGAGGTGACAGAAGTGATCGTCTCATATTCGATAAGCCCGTTTTCCTTCAGCGTCCGGCCCGTAGATACGATATCGACGATCCGGTCCGCTAGCCCGATGAGCGGCGCCAATTCGATCGATCCATTCAGCTTGATGATTTCGACCTGCTCGCCCTGCTCCCTGAAGTAAGCTGCTGCGACATGGGGATATTTAGTCGCGACCTTCGGAGCGATATCATTCATTTTCGTGTCAGGTAGCCCGGCCACAGCAAGGTAGCAGCCGCTGATTTTCAAATCGAGCAGCTCATAAACATCACGTTCTTCCTCAAGCAAGACATCCTTCCCAGCGATGCCAAGGTCAGCAACACCATGCTCGACGTATGTAGCAACATCCATTGGCTTCGCCAGAATGAACCTGAAGTTTTCTTTTTCAACATCTATGATCAATTTCCGTGAATCATCAAATTCCGGAGGCAATTCGTAGCCAGCTTGGCGCAAAAGTTCAGCGGCTTCCTCGAATATACGCCCCTTCGGCATCGCAATCGTTAATTGCCCGTTCATTCCACCGCCCCCTTTTCCGCTTTTCCTACGAGGTAAAGAACCTCACTGAAAATATCGGAGCATGTATCGAGGTTGCGGACGGCGCTGATATCCTGCAAAACAGCCTGTACGCCATCGCCCCTGAGCTGAGCCGCGATGTTGTACGCTTCCTTCCTGCGCTCGGGACTGAAGAGAATACAGACAACCGGCTCCGCGGCACCGAGATTGCCCAGGCTTTCAAGCAGGCGGTCAAGGCGAAGCGCAAACCCGGTTGCGCCAGTTGATTTCCCGAATTTTTCGAGCAGCCTGTCATAGCGGCCGCCATTTCCGATCGGAAAACCAACACTGCCTGCATAGACTTCAAATAAGATACCTGTATAGTAGGTCATATGGCTGATGATCGTAAGGTCTAGCCTGATGCGCTCATGCTCGCCAAAGTCCTCGATGATCTGCCATAAAAGCTCCAGTTCAGCTAGCGCGTCACCGCCTTCGCCATTTTCCACAAGCCCGGAAGCCTTGCTGATGACTTCTGGACCGCCGCGAAGCTCCAGGAACGTGAGCAGCCGCTGCCTGTCAATAGAAGACAACGGAAGTGCTTTTACATGTTCGCGATAGCCAACGTAATTTTTTTCATATAAAAATTTCATCAATTCCCTGGCACGGTCCTCTGTACCAAGTATCTGGACAAATAGTTGATTTACGAAGGCTGCATGGCCTACGGAAAGCTGGAATTCCTCAAGGCCTGCTTTTTTCAGCGAAGATATAGCCAGGGCAATCATCTCACCATCCGCACTGACGGAGTTGTCGCCAATGCATTCAACCCCGATCTGTTCAAACTCCGCCGGCCGGCCCCCTTCGCGCTGCTGCGCCCGGAAGACATTGGCCGAATAGGCCAGCCTGAGCGGGACATGGTCCCTGAACAGCTTGGATGCTGCAACCCTGGCAATCGGCGCCGTCATATCCGGACGGAGCACCAATGTATGTCCCTGCTGGTCAAGCAATTTGAACAGCTGCTGGTCAAGGATTGCCGAAGCATTTCCCACCGTTTCGTAATATTCAAGTGTTGGCGTTTCAATGAATTGAAAGCCCCATCTTTTCATTTCGGTCTCGATCGATTTCCTTGCCTTTTCCTTTGCCTCATATAATTGCGGCAATGTATCCCTCATGCCTAATGGCTTTTCAAACATAAACAAACGGCTCACAGTTTCACCCTCTTCGCTGCTGTTGATCTATTCTTCCATTTGCCCAAAAAGGTAAATATTATTTCCTTCTCAAAACGCTTTAGTTCGCTAATATGGTAACAAAATGAAGATATAAGTAAGTGTACCTTCCCATCTAGTATCCGTCAACCATTAACTGTTCATGTTCATGGATTTATTTGATTTTTCAAGAGGGGCTGTTTAAAATGAGGGCAACGATAAAGGAGGCGGACAGGCATGAAAATACTATGGGACTTGGATGGCACAATCCTTGATTCATGGCCGACGTTAGTGGAGGCCTTCACG
The DNA here is from genome assembly GCF_017912555.1 of Bacillus sp. REN3. GTDB lineage: Bacteria > Bacillota > Bacilli > Bacillales > Cytobacillaceae > Mesobacillus. The sequence goes on from NZ_JAERSD010000007.1 coordinate 113,038, forward strand.
ATCCTCGCTAATAAGGATCTACCGTATGAGGAAGTGCTTCCGCGGCTGAAATATGGCACGGCATATGAATATTACGGGGTGGATGAATCCAAAACAAGAGAATTCAGGGAAATCGAACGGACACTTGCCAATGACCGGAAACCATTATTTCCCTATGTGAAAGACGTATTGTCCAGTTCTGCAGCGAATGTGCTCGTCACACACCGGAATCGGAAATCGACAGAGGAACTGCTCGAGTATTGGGATATTGGCCATTTTTTCGAAGAAGTCATCTGTCCGGCAGACGACGGCTATTCCGAGAAGCCCGACATCCATGCATATCAGTACCTGCATGATAAGTACCAGCTTGATATAGCGATTGGCGATCAGGAAACAGACCTGATCCCTGCCCGGAAAATCGGATTGAAGTCCTATTCCTATCGCGAACCGATCGAGATTGCGGACCATACGATCCACTGCTATTCCGAATTCCTGCAAACTGATCAGTAACCGGGTTTACACCATCACGGTTTTTTCCAGGCCGATCGGGGTAAAATGTGAACGGAGGTGCTGAAAATGGCGAATCAGGAACATGACATCTTCCTCCCTGTTACTTCGATTGGCAGCGGGGATATGGAGCGAATCACAGACGATCTCCATTGCTTGACCGTCCAGATTGTGAATCTATGTTTTTTCGGCCAGCCAGGCGACCAGAATGAATGGGTCCTGATTGACGCAGGAATGCCGAAATCCTCTCATCTCATCATCGAGAAAGCGGAAGAGCTATTCGGTAAAGACAATCCGCCAAGGGCCATCATCCTCACCCACGGGCATTTTGACCATGTCGGAGCGCTTGCGGACCTGCTGGTTCACTGGGATGTTGATGTATACGCCCACGAACTCGAGCTTCCGTATCTATCAGGAAAAAAAGATTATCCCGAACCGGATCCGACTGTCGAAGGCGGGATGCTCGCGAAAATATCCAAGCTATATCCGAATGAAGCGCTTGATATCGGAAGAAACCTTAACAATCTTCCGTACAGCGGTGCCGTTCCACAAATGGAAGGCTGGCGCTGGATCCATACACCAGGACATACTCAGGGACATGTTTCTCTTTTCCGTGACTCAGACCGTACGATGATTGTGGGAGATGCGTTTGTCACTGTCAAACAGGAATCGCTTTATAAAGTCATCACCCAGAAAAAAGAAATCAGCGGACCTCCGCGCTATTTGACTCCTGACTGGACTGCAGCCAGAAGATCGGTTGAGGAACTGTACGCCCTCCGGCCGCTAAGAGCCGTCACTGGACATGGCAAACCGATGGAGGGGAAAGAACTGCACGAGAGCCTTGATTTGCTTGTCAGGGATTTTGATAAGATTGCGATACCGGACTACGGAGAATTCGTAGATGGAAAAAGAAAAGATTGATACAAGCTGCCTGTACGTTTCGTGCAGTTGCTTTTATAAAGGTACTGGGGACTTTGATGGATCTTCCGTTACCTGTTTGTACCCTGCAACAAAAAAAGCGAAACGGCGCATTAATCCCGTTTCGCTTTTTTGCTGTTCATTTTTTCTGAGGTATCCCGTAAATCTCATCTTCAGCCCAGCGTTTTTCGAGCTCTTCCTTGGTATAGATGACGCGCATCGGATTGCCGCCGACGAAGGCGCCGGCTGGAACATCTTTATGGACGAGCGTCCCGGCGGAAATGATGGCTCCATCGCCAATGGTGATGCCCGGCATGATAGTCGAGTTGGCACCGATCATCACTTCGCTTCCGATTTTGACATTGCCGAGGCGGTATTCCTTGATTAAATACTCATGTGCAAGGATGGTCGTATTGTAGCCGATCACCGTATTGCGGCCCACACTGATTTTTTCCGGGAACATGACATCCAGCATTACCATCAGCGCGAATGATGTCTGGCTGCCGACCTCCATCCTTAAAAAAGTGCGGTAAAGCCAGTTTTTCACGCCAAGGAATGGAGTGTAGCGCGCAAGCTGGATTACGATGAAATTCTTGACAACCTTCCAGAACGGAACCGTTTTATAAACATGCCAGAGCGAATTGGCCCCTTCCACACGATAACGCGTCGTCTTCCTCATTTTACACCCCGAGAATCGGCAGGATATCCGCCATATTTTCTAAAATGTAATCAGGATTGTACTTTTCAAGATGCTCTCTTCCCTTGATCGACCAGGCGACGCCAGCTGTTTTTGTGCCAGTGTTTTTCCCGCCAAGGATATCATGGTGATTGTCACCGACCATGATGGCGCGTTCCGGGGTTGAACCAAGCATTTCCAGTGCCTTTAAAAGCGGCTCCGGATCAGGCTTGGGCTTTTCCACATGATCAAGTGCGACAACGACTTCAAAAAATTCATCAAGCCCGGTAAGCTTCAAGCCTTTTTGGACCACATCCGAAAGTTTCGTCGTGACAATCCCGAGTTCAAAACCGTTTTCCTTCAGGGTCCGGACCGTTTCATAGACGCCCGCGAACTCTTTCACAAGCATGTCATGGTTCTCGAGATTGTAGGTCCGGTAAGTCTTGATCATCTCTTCATAGCCATCCGGCCTTAGCTTTTCGAACGTCTCCTGCAGCGAAGGCCCTAAAAAGGGCAGGACATCCTCACGCCCATACTGGCCTGGAAAATAGGTTTCCATCGTATGGAGGAATGATGAAACAATCAATTCATTTGTATCTATCAATGTCCCGTCAAGATCGAACAGGACAGTGTCTATTTTATTGCTCATATACTGCTTCCTTTCTTTTTGATAGTTCAGCCCGTTTCCAGAGGATTGCCACAGCCATGGTAAGCGATACTGCCACACCGAGGCGGATCAGCAGCAGCGGCAGTACCGGGATGCCAAGCGGGACGAAAATCAATGTATCCTCGACGACCGCGTGGCAGGCAACGAGGAAAATGAACGCAATCGTCACATCTTTCTTGCTTACCCCATCCTCCTGTACAGCCTGGATCATGACGCCAGCGCCGTAGGCGAGGCCGAACAGCAGCCCAGCCGCCAGCGTCGTCGAAGTGTTTTCCTTCATTCCAAGCGCTTTTGTCACCGGCGCCATCCACCTTGAGAACACGGCAAGCCATTGCTTATCCTTCATGATTTGGACGAAAACCATCAGCGGGATGACGATGACCGCGAGCTGGAAAATTCCCATTCCCGCTTTCGTGACACTGTCAAGCAGGATCGGCCCGAACCCATTCACCGTTTCCATTTTTGCAGGAATCATCCCGTACTTAGCCATTTCCGATCCCCCATGCCAAATGAGGTTGATGAAGATGGCAGAAGCGAATGCCAATCCAAGACGGACGAACACGATGATCCACAGCTTAACGCCAACTTTGAGAGCGACGCTTGATTCAACGAACATATTATGCGAAAAACTCAGCATCACTGCGATGATGAAGACTTCTTTCACCGTTAAGTCAAGTGACAGAATCGCTCCGATGGCAGCGTACAAATTAAGGAAGTTCCCGATCACAAGCGGGATCGCCGCATCCCCGGACAGGCCTAACAGCGACATCAGCGGGGTGATTGCCTCTATGAGCCATGGCAGGATAGGCGTATATTGCAGGATCGAAACGATCAAGGTGACCGGAAAAATGACCTTCCCAAGCGCCCATGTCGTCTTCAAGCCGACAATCAACCCGTTTTTCAATGTTGAAACCATCGAAGCACCTCTCCCCTTTCCAAGAGTTCACAATATGGTATGGATCCCCTCTGGAACTTAATTCGTTTTTTCCAAGTATCGTATCTTTGAATAACCCTTAACCCTTCTGTATACCCATACAGCTGCCGCTGCGGCGATCAGGACTATCGAAATCGTCTGGGCCATCCGCAATGTATCCGTCAGCATTAGGCTGTCCGTACGCATGCCTTCCACAAAGAAACGGCCAATTGAATACCAGATGATATAGCTGAGGAAAATTTCCCCGCGACCTGGATTGACCCTGCGAAGTGACATCAGCAGGATGAAACCTAGCAGATTCCAGACAGATTCGTATAAAAATGTCGGATGGTAATAGGCGCCATTAATGTACATCTGGTTAATGATGAATTCAGGAAGATGGAGGTTCTCCAAAAACGCCCTGCTCACTTCCCCGCCATGCGCCTCCTGGTTCATGAAGTTCCCCCAGCGGCCGATCACCTGGCCGATGATCAGGCTCGGAGCGGCGATATCAGCCAGCTTCCAGAATGACACGTTTCTTGATCGGGCAAACACGTAAGCAGTTGCCACCGCCCCGATCAAAGCTCCATGGATGGCAATTCCGCCATTCCAGATTTGCGGGATTTCCGCAGGGTGCTGGCTATAGTAGTCCCATTGAAAGATGACATAATAGATGCGTGCGCAAATAATTGAAATCGGGATTGCCCACAGCATCAAATCGGCAAAAATATCTTTTGGCAAGCCTCGGCGTTCGCCTTCCCTGATCGCAAGCCACAGGGCAATCGCAATTCCTGCTCCAATGATGATGCCATACCAGTACACCTGGATCGGTCCAAGTGAAAAGGCGACCGGATCAAGCGGTTGAATGTTTTTTTCCATTTCATTTCCCCTTTTTCATTATCGAAATAAAGACACCTGGTCAAAAATCACATGTCTTCCTGGTCCCCTTCTTCAATGACGTCAGCCAGCCTGCTTGTGAACTGCTCAGCTGCATTGACGCCCATCCTCTTCAGCCTGAAGTTCATTGCGGCAACTTCGATGATGACTGCCAAGTTCCGTCCAGGACGGACAGGGACAGTCAGCTTGGTGATTTCTGTGTCGATAATCTTCATTTTTTCCTCATCAAGGCCAAGACGGTCATAAGACTTCTTCTGATCCCAGATTTCAAGATTGATTATCAGGGAAATGCGCTTATGGCTTCTTACCGCACCAGCCCCGAACAGCGTCATGACATTGATGATTCCAAGGCCGCGGATTTCAAGGAGATGCTCGATCAATTCAGGTGAATTGCCGACAAGCGTCCCTAAATCCTCCTGGCGGATTTCCACGCAATCATCGGCGACGAGCCTGTGGCCGCGCTTGACGAGTTCAAGCGCGGTTTCACTTTTACCGACGCCACTTTTGCCTGTGATCAGGACACCGATTCCATAAACATCGACAAGCACTCCATGGACTGCCGTGGTTGGGGCAAGCTTGCTTTCAAGAAAATTCGTCAAATGGCTCGAAAGCCTTGTTGTTTTCAGGTCCGACCTCATGACCGGAACCGACTCATGTTCAGCTGCTTCAATCAGTTCGGCTGGAACTTCCATATTCCTTGTCACGATGATGCCGGGCGTAATGTCGGTGCATAGCTTCTCCATCCGCGACACACGCTCACTCGGGTTAAGCTTTTCAAAAAAGCTCAGTTCAGTCTTTCCAAGCAGCTGAAGGCGCTCAGCCGGGTAATATTCGAAGTAACCCGCTATTTCAAGGCCTGGCCTCGAGATATCACTTGTTATAATCGGCCGATTGACCCCTTCCTCCCCGCTCAGCAGCTCCATGTTGAATTTTTCTATTATATCTTTAGTGCGAACCTTTGCCAAAGAAATTCCTCCTTTGTCTCGCATATTCCTTCTCACTTGAATGCAATATTATATATTTTAGCACTTTTTCACTCATAACCAAATACAAGGGTCCTAAAAACGAGCGAAAGAGAAAATTATTTCCAACTTAACTGGTATATACTACCATAAAACACTGTTTATTTTTTAGAAAAAAGGTATAGACAACTATACTATTATATTGCTATTATCGAACTGTAAGCGAATACATCCTATAGACATTTTTATTAACAAGGGGGAAAACACCATGCGTAAAGAAGAACGCCTGGCAAAAGAGATTATCGAACAGCTTGGCGGCGCGGACAACATTATGGATGTTGCTTCGTGCATGACCCGTCTTCGTGTCCGGCCGGCAGACCCTAGCAAAGTCGATATCGCCGCAATCAAAAAAATCGATGGCGTGCTTGGCCTGGTCGAACAGGAAACATTGCAAATCATCCTGGGACCTGGCATTGTCACCAAAGTGGCGAATGAAGTTTCCGAGATTACCGGAAAGACCGCAAAGCTTGTGGATGAAGAGGATGGGAACTCGTTCGAAGGACTTGCAGACCGCACGAAAGCCGATCTGAAACAAAAGAACGCCACTCCTTTCAAGCTATTTTTAAGAAGGATCGCCAGCATCTTCATTCCGCTGATTCCAGCGATTGTCGCTTCTGGTCTGATTGCTGGAATCACGAACGTCGTCGTCCGTTCAGGCGCCGACCCAGAATCGACGATCATCCAGTTCCTGAATTTGATTGGCTGGGGAATTTTTGGCTATCTTGGTGTATTCGTCGGGATCAATACTGCCCGCGAATTCGGGGGATCTCCTGCCCTTGGCGGTGCTGCCGGCATCCTGCTTATCAATCCAGGCCTAGCGAACATCACTCTGTTTGGTGAAGCACTTGTTCCTGGTCGTGGTGGTTTGATTGGCGTCATGCTTGCTGCAGCGTTCATTGCCATACTGGAAAAAAGGATCCGTAAATTCATTCCGTCCTCATTGGATATCATTATTACTCCTACTCTTTCCTTATTGATTACTGGCATTGCGACTCTATTCGTACTCCAGCCTGTCGGCGGCTTCATTTCCGACTTGATCACCAAAGGTTTGCTCTCATTGCTTGATATCGGTGGCATCCTTGCGGGATTGGTCCTTGCCGGCACATTCCTGCCGCTTGTCGTAACTGGTCTGCACCAGGGCTTGACTCCGGTGCATATGGAATTGATCAACACAATCGGCGATGACCCGCTTCTGCCAATCCTGGCAATGGGCGGCGCTGGCCAGGTCGGAGCTGCATTCGCGATTTATTTCAAGACAAAGAACGAACGTTTGAAGAAGGTTATCAAGGGCGGACTTCCTGTCGGCATTCTTGGAATCGGCGAGCCGCTGATCTTTGGTGTCACACTGCCGCTCGGCCGTCCATTCCTGACCGCGTGCCTTGGCGCAGCTGTCGGCGGAGCTTTCCAGGCTTTCTTTAAAATCGCAACGATCGCGATCGGCGTTTCAGGCATCCCACTAGCCTTCCTGGTAAAGGATAACCAAATCCTCTTGTACCTGATTGGCTTGCTGATCGCCTATGTATTTGGCTTCCTCTTCACATGGCTGTTTGGCTTCAAAGAGGAAATGGCTAAAGGTATCTAATAAAATAAAGGCGAAGGAGGAAGACTGCTTTCCTCCTTTCTTCTTTTCCGGCAAAATGATTGGAGGGATTTCCTTGCTAGGCATTTCCGTTTATTTGAACAAGGGTCGCATGGAACAGAACGCAGCCTGGATTGAAAAAACTGCAGGCTATGGATTCAAGTCGATCTTCACTTCCCTGCATATCCCGGAAGACAATCCGGCAGATTACAGGGATCTTTTACAGAAGCTCGGAGCATTGGCCAAACAGTTCGATATGGAGCTGATGGCGGATGTATCGCCCCGTTCCCTCGAGTATCTTGGCCTTGACTGGAACAGCTACGGGACTTTGCTTGACTGGGGACTTTCGGGGATCAGGGCAGATTATGGCTTCACCCGGGAACAAATCGTCACGCTGTCAGGAAAGATGAAGATAGGAATCAATGCCAGCACCATACCAACAGAAGAACTGTCGGACTGGCTTGCTTCCGGGTTAAGAGCAGAAAATGTCGAAGCCTGGCACAATTTTTATCCGCGGCCTGAAACCGGATTGGACAAAGCTTTCCTTATTGAAAGAAACAGGATGTTCCGCTCGATGGGGATTACGACGATGGCTTTCATCCCTGGTGACGGTGACCTGCGCGGACCGATGTTTGCCGGGCTGCCTTCACTTGAAGAACACCGCGAACATTCTCCGCATATTGCCGCAGCCGAGCTGATGTTTTCAGGTTTTACTGATAAAATCCTGATTGGCGACCATACTGTGAGCGATGAACAATTGGAGCTGCTTGCGTTCCTCAGCAAAGGCATCGTTCCTCTCCGGATGGCAGTTTCCAATAAACAACAGCTGCCTGTTTCACCGCTGACCAACAGGATGGATCCAGCCCGGGATGTCATCCGTGCCGTTGAATCCAGGTCTTTCGCCCAGATAGGAGACAGACAGATCGCACCAGGAAACCAGCAGAAACGACTGCGCGGGACTGTGACGATCGACAATGAGATGTATGGCCGTTATGCAGGTGAACTGCAGATTGCCATCCATGACCTGCCAAAGGACGATAAAGTGAACTGCATTGGAAACATCATCGCTCAAGACCTTCCCCTGCTCCAGCAGATTAAAGCAGGCGGAAAATTCCAATTTATTGTGAGGGATTGAAATGAATATCACGAAGCTTAATACAGAACAGCAAAATCCGAAAACAATGAATATTGACCAGATGTCGACCGAAGAAATCATCACTGTCATCAACCAGGAAGACACCATTGTGCCGAATGTACTCGCAAGACAGATCCCGGTCATTGCCGAGGTTGTGGATGAAATTGTCGCCAGGTTCAAAAGAGGCGGACGGTTGATATATGTCGGCGCAGGAACTTCCGGCCGGCTGGGAATCATCGATGCTTCAGAATGCCCTCCTACATATGGAACCGATCCTGAACTTGTCGTCGGGATCATCGCCGGGGGAAAAGAAGCCATGACCGAAGCAATCGAAGGGGTCGAGGATGACATCGAACAGGGCCGGACTGACATGGAAAACATCCACGTTTCGGAAAAGGATATCGTTGTCGGCATCGCAGCAAGCGGGCGGACACCATACACGATTGGCGCACTCGAATACGCGAAGCAAAAAGGGGCAAGGACAGTCTCCGTTGTCTGCAGCAAGGATTCCAAAATGGAGAAAGTTACAGATTACGCGATAGCGGCTGTCGTCGGCCCAGAAGTCATCACCGGATCGACAAGAATGAAAGCTGGAACCGCTCAAAAGCTGATCCTGAATATGCTTTCAACTGCCTCCATGATCAAAATGGGCAAGGTGTACGGCAATCTGATGGTTGATGTCCAGATGACGAACGAAAAGCTGCATAATCGGGCCGTCAATATCGTTAAGATGGCGACGGACGCGTCAGACGACGAAGCCAAGGCGGCGATTAAAGACCAGAACGGCCATACAAAAGCCGCGATCCTGCAAATCATCACTGGATTGAAAGCTGCCGAGGCAAAAGCGCTGCTTGAAAAACATGAAGGCTACCTGCGACAAGCAATCAGCGAACATTACGAAGGAAAATGATGGCCACTGATCAATCCGAGGCTTGCCGAAGTACTCCGTTCTTCTTCCAACCGGAATGGCGCATGTTTCCTTCCGATGACGCCATCAACGGACCTTTCGAAGACTCGATTCTTAACTCGATAAAGAGCGGAGGCAGCCTCCGCTTTTTCATCTGTATAGACCATTTGTTCGATAGTCAATAGGGGTTTTCACTGGTATAGACAAGCTATCTCAACAAGACTATAATGGAACTATAGAGGGTATAAGAAAATTGGATAATACAATGAATCAGGTGATGAAGTTGAAGAATTTATTATTGCGAAACGCATCGGTTTTGACAGAGAACGGAATGATTGATAAAGGATATATCTTTGTCAAGGAGGGCAAGATTGCCGAAGCGGGCTCTTTATCGGACATGCCTGAAAACATCGCTGGAAGCGAGGTCATCGAACTTCCCCCAGGCAGCACAGTCGTCCCGGGCTTCATCGATGTACATATCCATGGGGCCGGCGGAGCTGATACGATGGATGCGACAACGGAAGCACTGACTACGATTGCCTCCATCCTCCCGGCGGAAGGTACAACGAGTTTCCTGGCGACAACGATCACACAGGATAAGCAAGAAATATTCAAAGCCCTCGAAAATGCCGCAGACTATATAGAGCATCATAACCACCCAGGAAAAGCGGAAATACTCGGAATCCATCTTGAGGGACCTTTCATCAATGAGACCCGGAAAGGGGCGCAGCCGGAAGACCATATTATCGCTCCTGACATCAGCTTATTCGCAAAAATGCAGGAAGCTGCCGGGAAACATATCCGTCTCGTAACACTGGCGCCGGAAAAGGAAAATGGCAAAGAGTTGATTGCCTATTTGGCGAAAAACGGAGTCATTGCCTCTGTCGGCCATTCTGATGCGGGTTACGAAGAGATGAAAGCAGCAGTAAATGCCGGGGCTACCCATGTCACCCACTTATTCAACGGCATGAAAGGGATGCATCACCGTGATCCCGGGGTCGCAGGCGCTGCCCTCCTGTTCAAGGAATTGAAGATTGAACTGATTGCTGACGGCATCCATGTCGTTCCCGAAATGATCGACTTGTCGCTGCGGGCAAAAGGAACAGATGGAGTGATTCTGATAACGGATGCGATGAGGGCAAAATGCCTCAAGAATGGCACATACGACCTTGGCGGCCAGGAAGTCCACGTAGCCGATGGCAAAGCGCTTCTCGCTGACGGAACGCTTGCGGGAAGCATCCTGAAAATGAAGGATTCATTGAAAAACATCATGAAGTTCACCGGGCTTAGCCTGGAAAAAACCATTAAGCTCGCAAGCGAAAATCCCGCAAGGCAGCTTAATATTTATGACCGGAAAGGAAGCATTGCGAAAGGAAAAGATGCTGATCTTGTCGTCCTCGATGGGAACCATGATGTCATGATGGCTTTCTGCCGCGGCACGGCTAGCTACAACCAAAATTAAACAGAGGTGATGAAAATGAAATTGATCAAAGCAGAAAACTACGAAACGATGAGCAAGGAAGTGGCGAGGCAAGTCATCTCCCGGATCAAAGAAAATCCTAAGCTGAACCTCGGACTCGCAACCGGCAGCACACCTATAGGACTGTATAAAAACCTGATAGAAGACCATCGGGAAAATGGGACATCCTATAAACAGATCCATACCTTCAACCTTGATGAATATATCGGGATCCCAAGGAAGGATCCCAACAGCTACCATTATTTCATGCGCAAGAATTTATTTGACCATATCGATATCGCGCTTGACCAAACCCATATCCCGAATGGCACGGCTAATGGACTGGAAGCTGAATGCCAGTCCTATGAATCCATGATCAAGGAGCAAGGCGGCATCGATTTGCAGATTCTCGGCATTGGACAGAACGGGCATATTGGTTTTAACGAGCCTGGAACCCCTTTTGACAGCAGGACTCATGTCATCAAGCTTGCCGAGAGCACCATCAAGGCAAATTCACGTTTTTTTGATTCGCTGGATGATGTGCCAACCAGGGCCATTACGATGGGCATTGCCTCCATCATGGAAAGCAAGGAAATTTTCCTGCTCATCTCCGGAGCTTCGAAGGCAGAGGCACTTGCCCGCTTGATGAACGGCGAAGTGAGCGAGGACTTCCCTGCCTCTGTTTTGAAAAACCATCAGAATATTACGATTTTTGCAGATGAGGAAGCATTGAAATTACTTTAATAGATTGTTTCATTGAATCAGCATAAGTCAGGAGAAAAGCAAATGATGATTGATAAGAATTCACCAATCCCTATTTATCACCAGCTTGAGGAATATATTAAAGCGCAAATTGAAAATGGCGAACTTGAACCCGACCAGGCGATACCGTCCGAACGGGTCTACGCTGATATGTTCCAGATCAGCAGGATGACAATCAGGCAGGCACTGACGAATCTTGTCAATGAGGGTTACTTGTACCGACAGAAAGGCAAAGGCACCTTTGTCAATAAGCAAAAACTTGAGCAGCGCCTGCAGGGATTGACTAGTTTTACCGAGGATATGCGCGAGCGCGGACTGACACCAAGCAGCAGGCTGATTTCGTTTGAAATCATCCCAGCAGGACGAGGTATCGCCGATCGCCTCAACCTTGCCGAAAACACCCCTGTATACGAAATCAAGCGGGTGCGGCTTGCCAACAATCTGCCAGTGGCGCTCGAAACCACCTACCTGCCTGCCAATCTTGTCAAAGGATTGACAGAGGAAATCATTAACCAGTCTCTTTATCAGTACATTGAGGAAAAGCTGTCGCTTGAAATCAGTGAAGCCACACAGCAAATCGAAGCATCGATTGCAAGAGAACAGGAGCTGCGGCACCTGGAAATCGAAAAAGGCTCTCCTGTGCTGCTGATCCTCAGGACTTCGATACTGAAGGATGGCTCTCCATTCGAATTCGTCAAATCCGCCTACAGGGCGGATCGCTATAAATTCGTGCATACGATGAAAAGGTGTTAAAAACAAGGGACACAAACGGAAAGTGGAGAACACTTTAGGTTTGTGTCCCTTTTCGTGTACTGCTCAACAGGCTTGTTTGATAGTCTTACCTCTCCTCGTGTCGGATGCTGGGAAAAACCGGATTATTTCCACGGAAATAATCGCAATTTCAGAGGAAGGGGATGTCGAAACCTTCCCAGCTTGTACTCGCCGCCAAAAAATCTCCGTCTCGTTTATGATGGAATGATAAAGTTAAAATAAGCTGCTATTGGGAGGATGAACTGATGCTGAAGAATTTTTCGATTGATGAGGAATCCAAAAGAAGGATGGTTGAGGAAATCAAGCGATATTTCCTTGAGGAACGGCATGAAGAGCTTGGTGATCTTGCAGCAATCCTGCTCCTGGATTTTTTCGCTGACAAGCTTGCACCTCAGTTTTACAACCAGGGTATCCTGGACGCGCATGACTTCATGTCCCAGCGGCTTGACGACATTTTCGAACTGAACAAATAAACTCCTTTGGTAAATCGCCATGTCCTTTTTTAGCCGGTTTTCATATATATACACGTGAGAGGTCTTTTTTTCGGAGGTGTGTATGAAATGAAAATCATGCTTGATGCAGGGCATGGCCGCAACACCCCGGGTAAGCGGAGCCCAGATGGGCTGAGGGAATTTGAATTCAACAGTGCCGTGGCTGACTATGCAAAAGAATTGCTGGAGAATTATAAAAACACGACGATTTACTTTGCCCACTCGAACAATGAGGATGTACCATTGCAAGCCAGGACTGACAAGGCGAACCGCCTGGATGTTGACATTTACGTCGCGATCCACGCGAATGCTTTCGGAACTGGCGGCTGGAATGATGCAGGCGGAATCGAGACATATGTATATCCAACAAAGCCTGCGATTGCCTATCAGCTTGCACAAAAAATCCAGCGCAACCTTGTCATTGCTACGGGACTGCGAAACCGCGGGGTCAAGACTGCGGACTTCCATGTGCTGAGGGAAACAAAAATGGATGCAGTGCTTGTAGAGTGCGGATTCATGACGAATCCGGACGAAGTCAAACTGCTAAGTTCGGGAACCTACCGCCAAACATGCGCCGAGGCTATTGCCAAAGCACTGGCAGATCAGTACCGGTTAAAACCAAAGTCTGACAAAGAAGCAAAAACAGGATCCGGAACAAAACAGGAATCAACTGGAGGATCGTCCACTGGCGGGTCTGGTCGCCTGTACAAAGTCCAGGCCGGCGCTTTCAAGGAAAGGAAAAATGCGGAAGCAGTGGCGGAACAGTTAAGGAAAGCCGGTTTCAAGGCATTCATTTATCCAGAATGAGAAAAAAAGAAGGCCGGCATCTTGTGCCAGCCTTCTTTTCATTTATCCGGATCCTTCAGGAATGTATTTTGAATGACCAAGTTGGCTAACGACATAATGATCGCTGTCAATAACGCCATTCCAAAGCCGCTGATTTCAAACGAACTTCCCATAAGGCTGTCTGTCAGCATCAGCGTGACCGCATTGATGACGAACAGGAACAAACCAAGACTGAGGATCGTCACAGGCAAAGTAAGGAGAATCAAGAATGGCCGGACCAGAATATTCAGGAACGACAGGATGAAACTCGCACCGACAGCTGCGCCGAATCCTGATAAGTAGAGGTCATCTTCAAAAAAACCGGCAAGGGCAATGAAAAGGACGGCGTTGATGATAATCCCAAGCAGCCATCTCATCTCACTGCACTTCCTTTGGCATGATGAATGCCAGGATAAAATATATAGCCGTCATTGGTACAAATGCTGTGGTGAACAAAAGAATGATGAACAGGATCCTTACCAGGGAAGCACTGATCCCTGCTGCTTCGGCTATGCCGCCGAGCACCCCTGCCAATCTTCTGTTCGTCCTCGAACGAGTCAGTTTCATGTCCTCCACCTTCCTCTTTCTATAAAGGTTTAACCACCTTTTTCACAGTGATCGCACCCGTTTTTGTATCTGCATACAATCTGGCAGCGCGCACTCCGCTGTTGTCAGGCTTGAAGCGCAGTGTCTTCTGGACTACATCGCTTTTTTCCTCAATTACCTGGATGCCATCCAATTCAATCGTAAACGCGCCAAGATTTGTTCTTAGCTCACCGCTTGCAGGCGTCTTCTCCGGAAGGAACACTTCGATGCTGCCGGTCGCCGCTTTCATCTCGATTGTCTGGCAGTCGGCATTGTTCACGGTACAAGCAAGATTGCCATTGAAAGACTGCAGGTCAACATGATCGAAATAGCCCTCAGCTTTGATTGCGCCGTTGATTGTCTCAGCCTCCAGGTCCTTGATCGAGCTTTTTTGGATGCCGATTAGTCCGTTCGCCGTTTCAGCTTCAAGCTTGCCACATTCCAATCCTTCGAGCAACACCTTCCCATTCGCCGTCTTTGCGCGGCAATCCTTCACATTCAGGTTTTCCCCCTGAATCGATCCATTGAAAAGCCTGATGCGGATATTTTCGTATTCTTCGCGTGGAACATGGACTGCCGCTTCCACTTTCATCCACTTCTGCTGGACAACGAAGCGAAGCTTTTGCCCCTCAATCGCAAAGATTGCATCCTCCAGGAATTTACGGCGTGCTTCATCCTGGTTCTCCACTCTGTAAACTTTCGCGCTGCATTCGATCCTGACATCCTTTTGATCCCATGGGATTACCTTGACAGAACCGTTTGCCATATCAATGTCAATTTGCGACAGGAAAGCATCACCCTGATGGAAAATATGCGAAATATCAATCGATGGGCCAAAATTCAGATCAAGATCGAAATCCTTGATTTTCTTGAACGCGGAATCCACAAAATCGAGGACCTTGTCTTTTACAGACTGGAAAGAATAGCTTTGTTCATCTTTTTTCTGCTCTTCCATTTTGACTGCTGTTGACAGCTCTGTTGTTTCGGATGTTTTCGTCCCGCCCTTTTCGAGCTCCTCAATCAAAAAAAGCGCTTCATCTACTGTAATCTTCTTTTCCTCCACAAGCTTCAGGATCCGTTTTCGTTCTTCTGTCATCATCTTTCGCCTCCAAATATGGTAATTATGTTAAAACCTTTATGCCTTTTACCAAATTCCAGACCAGAACAATAATACCGAGGACCGCAATCAAGATGCCTCCCAACAAGGCATACATCCAGTAATCGCCATGCCCCCCCATGACATCAAGGTAAACAGAATACAGGACAAGCGGAATCGGAATCACCGGAACCAGATGCGAAAACAACGCTTTTTTCGCATGTTGCTTCACTTCCTGGTCCTCCGAAACAAAATATACGACCAGCGGGAACAGAATGCCGGCAAACATGATGCTGAAGTAACATAATGCAGATAACCATCGCTTTGTATCCATTCTTTTCGTCTCCTTAGCAATTAATACGCAAAGAAGCCCAAGAAGTTTCACTCTTATCAAGAATTCTCCAAATTAGATGGAAATCCCTTGTAAAATCAAGCTTCGATTTCGAAAGTTTTGTGAACTTTCATTTTCCAGCATTTTCAGATTCCTAATTTCCTATTTTCCTATTATTATGTAATCATGGTGAAATATTCTTGTAATATTTTTGAAATAAAAACATCTACATATATATTAAACAATCAAGAAAGTTCAATGGAGGATGGAATGTGTTCAGCTTGAAGATGAAAACAACAAAGTGGTGTCTAATCATTTGCCTGATCGGAGGCGCGGCGGCAAGTTCATCAGCAGCCTCAGGAGAAGGGAAAAGACCTGTATTCCTGGCAAAACATCCATATAGTGATGCCGCATCAATCGACAAACGGGGAACGGCCGTTAACCCAAAACAGCTTTCTGCCGGAGAAGAACTTGAGGCAGGGAAGCAAGCTCGTTCAGGTGGGAACGCTCACCTTCCGATCGATTCGGAAGGTCCTGTTGGCAATCAACCGAACACATTGGAACACATGGCCGTCGAAGTGAAGGGAAACCAGAAACAACTGAATAAGCAAGACAGTGGTACAAGTACATCTGTCGTTCCTAAACCCGCTCCGGTTCCGGCCAAGACGGTTTCCCCGCTCTCTGCCGTAGAGGAAAAGACCGTCTATTTAACCTTTGATGATGGCCCTCATCGGGTATCGGAACAGATTTTGGCCCTCCTTGATGAACACGGGGCGAAAGCGACTTTCTTCATGCTCGATGGGAACATCCGGAATTTTCCCGGTACCGTGAAAAAGATGGCCGAAAAAGGCCATAGCCTCGGCGCGCATGGAGTATCCCATGACAAAGACAAAATCTATCAAACTCCACAAACTGTCGTCGCTGAAATGAACCAAACCCTGACTACAATCAAACAGATCACCGGCCTGGACTCTTCACTGATCCGCACGCCTTATGGCAGCGCCCCTTATATGACTGCTCCGTATAGGAAGGCTGTCATGGAAAAAGGCTATAAAATGTGGGACTGGAATATCGACAGCAAGGACTGGTTCTTCCGTGACAAGCGGCTGGTCGCAAACACAATCGGCCAGATCGCTGCCCATTCGAAAAAAGAACCTGTTGTGATCCTGCTGCATGAGCGGGAGGAAACATTGGCCCAGCTTCCTGAACTGTTGACATACCTGGAGAAGGAAAAGTACAGGTTTGAAGCACTGGATGAGACAATGGCACCAGTTCACCTGAAATAATCCAACTTTTATGCAGCGGCCCATGAATGCGGAAAGTCATGGGCCCTTTTCATAGGAGAATCACCCTTTCCCGTTTTTCCGTTTACCTCCCTTTCTATTTGTATAGCTGTTCGGAAAGAGCAAAGAAAAAGCCCTTCCCAACTAAGGAAGAGCTTCAGTTCAAACATTGCTGGCGCTTTTTTCTTTTTCTTTGATTTGCCGCTTCATCCGCAGCCTGTCGCGCTCGAGTATTGGCTTCAGGTACTTGCCGGTATAGGAATCCGGTACTTCGGCAACCTTTTCCGGCGTACCCGACGCGATGATATTTCCGCCGCGGTCGCCGCCTTCTGGACCAAGGTCGACAATATAATCAGCCGCCTTGATGACATCGAGATTGTGCTCGATCACAAGGACAGTATCTCCATTTTCGACAAGGCGCTGAAGGACGGCGAGCAAGCGCGAAATGTCATCGACATGGAGCCCGGTTGTCGGCTCATCGAGAATGTAAAGCGAACGTCCGGTCGAGCGGCGGTGCAGTTCGGATGCAAGCTTCACACGCTGCGCCTCCCCTCCCGACAGGGTCGTCGCCGGCTGGCCAAGCGTGATATATCCAAGCCCGACATCATAAATGGTCTGCAGCTTGCGGCTGATCTTCGGGATGTTGCTGAAGAATTCGAGCGCATCCTCGACCGTCATGTCCAGTATGTCGGAAATGTTTTTCCCCTTATATTTCACTTCAAGTGTCTCGCGGTTATAGCGTTTCCCGTGGCAGACCTCGCATGGCACATACACATCCGGCAGGAAGTGCATCTCGATCTTGATGATGCCGTCACCGCGGCAGGCCTCACAGCGTCCGCCTTTCACATTGAAACTGAAACGGCCCTTCTTGTATCCCCTTACCTTCGCTTCATTCGTTGATGCAAACACGTCCCGGATATCATCGAACACGCCGGTATAGGTTGCCGGGTTCGATCTTGGTGTCCGGCCGATCGGGGACTGGTCGATGTCGATGACCTTGTCAAGATGTTCGATTCCTTTTATCTCCTTGAACTCGCCTGGCTTGCTCTTTGCTTTGTGGAGCTTCATCGCCAGCGCCTTATGAAGGATCTCATTGATCAAGGTACTTTTGCCGGAACCTGAAACCCCAGTAATGGCGACAAAGGTCGCGAGCGGGAACTTGACGTTCACATTGCGCAGGTTATTTTCCTTCGCGCCTTTGATTTCAATATAGCGTCCGTCCGGCTTTCTGCGTTCAATCGGGAGTGGGATGAACTTTTTGCCTGATAAATATTGCCCTGTCAGCGAGGCAGGATCCTCCATCACTTCAGCAGGAGTACCCTGCGAGATGATTTCCCCGCCGTGGACGCCTGCGCCTGGCCCGACATCGATCAAATAGTCGGCAGCAATCATCGTGTCCTCGTCATGTTCGACAACAATCAGCGTGTTGCCGATGTCCCGCATGCTCTTCAGCGTCTCGATCAGCCTGTCATTATCCCGCTGATGAAGGCCGATCGAAGGCTCGTCGAGAATATAAAGCACGCCGGTCAGCCGCGACCCAATCTGGGTTGCCAGCCTGATCCGCTGTGCCTCGCCGCCTGACAGTGTCCCTGCTGAACGGCTCAGCGTCAGGTAATCCAGGCCGACATTGATGAGAAAGCCCAGCCGCTCCCTGATTTCCCGGAAAATCATGTTGGCAATCTTCATTTCTTTTTCCGAAAGCTCAATTCCCTGGAAAAATTGATGCGCCTCCTCAATCGACAGTGCCGTCACTTCACCGATGTGGCGTCCCGAGATGAGGACGGCGAGGCTTTCCCGTTTCAAGCGATAGCCTCTGCATGTCGGGCAAGGATGCTCCGCCATATATTTTTCCATTTGCTCGCGAATATAGTCGGAGCTTGTATCTTTATAACGGCGCTCGACATTTTTCAGGACACCTTCAAAGACAATATAGTTTTCACGTACCTGGCCAAAGTCATTTTCATAACGGAAGTAAATCCGATCCTTGCCTGACCCGTACAGGATCTTGTCGAGCTGGCTGGCTGGCAGATCTTTTACCGGTGTATCCATGTTGATACCGTAGTGATTGCAGACCGCTTCGAGAAGCTGCGGGTAATATTGCGAGCTCGTCGGCTCCCACGGCGCAATGGCATGCTGGTGGAGCGTCAAATCTTTATTCGGGATGACAAGGTCGAGATCGACCTCCAGTTTGGCTCCCAGTCCGTCACATTCCGGACAGGCTCCATATGGGCTGTTGAATGAGAACATCCTCGGCTCAAGCTCGCCGATCGAAAAACCGCAAATCGGACAGGCGTGATTTTCGCTGAACATCAGTTCTTCTTCACCGATCACATCGATTAAAACCTTGCCATCGCCAAGCTTAAGGGCTGTTTCAAGGGAATCGGCAAGCCTCGCGGCAATCCCTTCCTTGACGACGATCCTGTCGATGACAACTTCAATCGAATGCTTCTTGTTCTTTTCCAATTCAATGTCTTCGCCGAGATCATACATCTCACCATCGACACGGACGCGGACATAGCCCTGCTTTTTCACATCTTCCAACACCTTCGCATGGGTGCCTTTGCGGCCGGAAACAAGCGGCGCGAGAATTTGCAGTTTTGTCCTTTCAGGGTATTCCAATATCCGGTCAACCATCTGCTCGATAGTCTGCGAAGAGATTTCAATGTCATGGACAGGACAGACCGGCCGCCCTACCCTGGCAAACAGCAATCGCAAATAATCATAAATTTCCGTCACCGTCCCAACGGTGGAACGCGGGTTCCTGCTCGTCGTTTTCTGGTCGATTGAAATTGCCGGAGACAAGCCTTCAATCGTGTCAACATCCGGCTTGTCCATCTGTCCGAGGAATTGGCGCGCATAGGCAGAAAGTGATTCTACATAGCGGCGCTGCCCTTCGGCATAGATCGTATCGAAAGCCAGCGAGGACTTCCCTGAACCGGAAAGCCCTGTCAGCACAACAAGCTTATCTCTCGGAATGGTGACATCGATGTTCTTCAAATTATGGGCTCTGGCGCCTTTGACAATCAGTTTATCCATCGCCATATTATCGTCATCCTTCCGCTTTCAATTCAAGTATAAGATCACGCAGCTCTGCCGCCCGTTCGAAGTTGAGCGACTTTGCTGCTTCCTTCATTTCCATTTCCATGTTTGCAATGACCAGTTCCCGGTCTTTTTTCGACAGCTTCCTCAAGTTTTCTGCCGGGCTGTATGCTTCCTGCTCTTCCGCGGCAATCGTCGCCCGGATCACATCGCGGATTTCCTTCTGGATCGTCTGCGGCGTGATCCCGTGCTTTTTATTGTATTCTTCCTGGATAGCACGGCGCCGCTTCGTTTCGCTGATCGCCCTTTCCATCGAATCCGTGATCTTATCCGCATACATGATGACATGCCCGCGGGCATTCCTTGCCGCGCGGCCCGTCGTCTGGATGAGTGACCTCTCGGAACGGAGGAAGCCTTCTTTATCGGCATCGAGAATCGCCACTAATGAAACTTCCGGGATATCAAGACCTTCCCTAAGCAAGTTGATGCCAACAAGGACATCATATTTTCCAAGACGGAGCTCACGGATGATCTCAATCCGCTCAAGCGTTTTGATTTCAGAATGCAGGTACTGCACTTTGATGCCGATTTCCTTCAAGTAATCCGTCAAATCCTCTGACATCTTCTTCGTCAAAGTGGTGATCAGGACGCGTTCGTTCCGTTCCACCCTGTCCTGAATTTCGCCGATCAGGTCGTCAATCTGCCCTTCGATCGGCCGTACATCGATTGTTGGATCAAGCAGGCCGGTAGGACGGATGATTTGCTCGACCATTTCCGGAGTATGCTCCAATTCATACGGTCCGGGCGTTGCCGATACATATACCGCCTGCTTGATGTGCTTCTCGAATTCCCCGAATGTCAGCGGGCGGTTATCGAGGGCAGATGGCAGGCGGAAACCATGTTCCACAAGCACTTGCTTCCTTGCCTGGTCTCCATTATACATTCCCCTTATTTGCGGCAGGGTAACGTGGGACTCGTCAATCACGATCAAAAAATCCTCAGGGAAGTAATCCAGCAGCGTATACGGCGTCGCTCCGGCCGGCCTCAATGTCAGGTGGCGGGAATAGTTCTCGATGCCCGAGCAGAAGCCCATTTCACGCATCATTTCCAGGTCATATCTCGTCCGCTGTTCAAGCCTCTGGGCTTCAAGGAGTTTTTCCTCCTCCCGCAAGACCTCCAGCCGTTCTTCCAACTCTTTTTCGATATTGTCAATGGCGATTCTCATTTTTTCCTCGCGGGTTACGAAGTGGGAAGCCGGAAAAATCGCCACATGGTCACGGTCGCCGAGAATTTCCCCGGTGAGAGCGTCCACTTCGCGGATCCGGTCAATCTCGTCCCCGAAAAACTCTACCCTTATACAGTGCTCATCACGGGATGCCGGAAAAATCTCGACAACATCGCCCCGGACACGGAAGGTCCCGCGCTTGAAATCAATGTCATTGCGTTCATACTGTACATCGACGAGCTTATGTAAAAGCTTGTTCCGCTCGATTTCCATCCCTGTCCTCAATGAAACGACGAGGTCACGGTATTCTTCAGGTGAACCGAGGCCATAGATACAGGACACACTGGCAATGATGATGACATCCTTGCGTTCGAACAAAGCCGATGTCGCGGAGTGGCGAAGCTTATCGATTTCATCATTGATGCTGGCGTCCTTTTCAATGAATGTATCGGTCTGCGGGACATAAGCCTCCGGCTGGTAATAATCATAGTAACTGACGAAATACTCGACGGCATTATTCGGGAAAAACTCCTTGAACTCGCTGTATAGCTGTCCGGCAAGCGTCTTGTTATGCGCGATGACAAGCGTCGGCTTGTTGACTTCCTTGATTACATTGGAAATCGTGAAAGTCTTGCCCGTTCCCGTTGCCCCGAGTAGCGTCTGATGTTTCTTGTTCGCATTAATCCCCTTCACCAATTCTTTGATTGCCGCAGGCTGGTCTCCCTGCGGGGAATATTTTGAGACTAATTCAAATTGATCCTTCACAGAAAAGCCCCCTGTAATTTATTTTTCAGCCATCACTGCCTGTTTCTTCGAAAAGTCATATCCTCATTCTACCACAAAGCGGTCAAAACAAACCAATAAAAAGCGAACAAACATTCGACAAAGATTTTTGATCGAGAAAAACAGTCTGGATAAATAAATCAATCGTTTGATTCATTTCAGGAGAGGCAAAAAACCTGGCGGACATCTTCCGCCAGGCTGTTTCCCATTTATTATTTTCACTGTCCCCTTTTTCGCTTCATCATCTCGTTTGCCAAATAAAAACCGACAGTAAGTGAAAATGCATCCACCACAATCAACCAGAATGAATCCGTATATCCTTTATAGACAGATGCAGCAATCAGAGCAACCGTCAAAACTAGCGCCAGAATATGATTATAAGCGACCCTTGTGAAAAACACGACCATGAAACCTGGGAGAAAAAGTGCGGATAAATACTTCAGCACCAAGCCAAACACCTCGTTTATCCAATTTGTCATGCATATCAATCATTTCAATAAAGCTTATCTTTAAGAATATCTTTTTTTTCCATCAGAAACAAGAAACAAGCAAAGAAAAAAGCATGCGGATTTGCATACTTTTTGATTATATTTCCTGTTTTCCGGAATTGGGAAATCCGTTCATTACCCTTGTGCTCCATATGCTGGCTTCGGCATACAGGCGGTAAAGTTCCTCCAATTCGAAGGCAGTCGGATTTTCGGCGATTTTCCGATTTTCATGGAAGGCGTATTCAACCCCCTTCAGAAACCGGAGCATCGCAGCTTCCTCATTCTCGTATCCCGCTAAAGCCAGCTTGATTTCCCGGCTGAAAGGGAGGTCTTTAAGCAAATCTTCCATCGGAATATGCAGCAAACTATCCATTAACGAAAACATCCCTAACAGGAAGTATTTCGATGCAAGGGCCTCACTGCCCATCTTCCTGCCGATAAGCTCCCCGAGCTTCCCGCGCCTCAGCGAAAGATCGATGATTTCCCGCTCTTTAGAATCTTCTTTGATCCTTGCGTTTGCATCCCTTATTTCCAGCACATAAATCCATTTCTTTATTTCATTCAGTCCTAATAGAACAATGGCATGCTTAATGGACGACACTTCATTCCTCGGCCTAAAGACCGGATTGTTGATCAACCTCAGCAATTTATACGACAGGGAAAGATCCCGTTCAATAATATCCTTGATATGTTCGATATCCGGATCCGGACTCTCAAGCTCATTCAGCAGTTGAACGTGTGAATGATGGTACGCCGGGATATCGTAACTGTTCAAAATCACTGGTTTGCTGAAATAGAAACCCTGGAAGTAGACAAATCCGTCTCCCTTCGCTTCGTTGTATTCCTCGATGGTCTCAATCTTCTCTGCCAGGAAGCGAAGTCCCCTTCCGCCGGCGAAACGGATAAGCTCCTGCCGTTGGCCTCTATCCGTCTCCCTGAAATCCATCTTGATGATATCCACATAATCAAGGAGTTCGAGAGAATATTCATTCCACTGTGAAACGAAAAAGTCATCAAGGGCAATTGTATAGCCCATCGACTTAAGCTCTCTGCAGGTCTGGATAAGTTCCCCGCT
Organism: Bacillus sp. REN3; assembly: GCF_017912555.1. Taxonomy (GTDB): domain Bacteria; phylum Bacillota; class Bacilli; order Bacillales; family Cytobacillaceae; genus Mesobacillus. The sequence goes on from NZ_JAERSD010000007.1 coordinate 136,451, forward strand.
GATTTCAACACTTTCAAGGATTTCGACAACAATGGACAAAGGATTGAAATAGGAAGGGACACCCAATTCCAACAATCTTTCAGTAAAATTGATGAAACACGGTTTCCCATCGGATAGCTCCTTGATGCCGATATTAAGGAAGCTGTTCACAATCACATCTGTCGTTGCCTGGTCCCCATCGGTGTGCTGATAGGCATTGACCGTGCTGCTCCTGTACAGCAGCTCATACGCGACCGACACTTCATTTATGTCAAAAATCGGCTGCCTGGCGACATAAATATCCATTTGCGCTTCCCCCTAGATGAATTATTCTTGCTGGAATTATACACACAGGAAGAATATACTACTATATTCCAAGTTTTACAATAAGTTTCGTTGTATACAATTCCTTACATCCAAAATATGCTTTTACATTTTGAACACTTTCATTTGCTCCGTTAATGTCTCAGCCGCCTTTTCAAGGTGCTGTGAAAGTTCTGTTAGGCTCTCACACATGGCCGATTGTTCTTCTGCCCCTGCAGCGACTTCCTCAGACGATGCGGAAGTTTGTTCTGTTATGGCGGAAGTTTCTTCGGCCATGGAATGGACCTGCTCGGCATATTGCTGGATCGATTCCAGCACTTCCGCAAGCTCCCCGACACTTCTCTCTGTCGATTTTACAGTCGTGACAATATCGGCAATTGCCTCCCCGCCTGCGTTCATATAATCCATCTCTTTTTTCAGGGTCGATAAATGTACATCCATCAATTCCGTTACGGATTTGCTTTCACTTTGGATGGATCTGATCAAATCCGTGATATTTCCGGCAGCGACGCTTGTTTCGTCTGCCAGCTTCCTTACTTCAGCCGCGACAACCGCGAAGCCTTTCCCATGCTCGCCAGCCCTTGCAGCCTCTATTGCAGCGTTCAAAGCCAGCAAATTCGTCTGGTTAGAAATATTGGATATCAACGAAATAATACTTTCGATACGAATAGAACTTTGCTCTAGACTCTTGATGCTTTCTGCCGCATTGATCACGTCTTCTGACATTTTCTGCAGCTGCTCGATTGACTGATCAACCGCGTTCTTACCCTGTTCAGCAATGGAAGCAGAGTTTGCTGCCATTTGCATTGTTTGTGAAGCGTAATCCTGTCCCCTGTTCACTTCTTCCACTGTCAGATTCATTTTTTGTGAGATAGCAAGGATTTGCTGTGACTGATTCTCTGCTCCCTGGGCAATCTCACCGATACTCACAGCAACCTGGCTGGAGGCATCCTCCGTCTGCGCCGCTGCGATGGATATTTCACCACTCGTTTTCATTATCGTATCCGTGACATCACGGATGCCATGAAAGAGAGTTGCCAAACTTGTTCTCATGCTATCAAATGAATTCGCCAATACCCCAGTTTCATCCGAACGCTTGATGCTTATATGATGAGTGAAGTCCCCCTCCGCATACTTTTTGCTGCTATTCGTCAGATCCGTGATTGCCTTGATGAAAGGATTCATCAAAAGATAGGTCGTGGCGAATGTTAGGATAATGGTAATCGCAACGACAATCGTTGTCATGAGTTTTGCCCTGTTGAAATCCTCTTCAAGTTGTCCAATACTGTTTTCAATCGTTTTTTGAGCTTCCTCACGATACTTCTGTATGCTGTCATTGATATCCATCGCAAATGTATCGAATTCATCCATGACCGGATTCCCCTTTTGGGGTCCCCCTTCTATATAGGCATCCGCCATTCGCTTGCCCATCCCGTAATATGCTTCGAAGGATTCCTCGTATTCTCTCAATTCCTCTTGATGCTGCTCATCTATTTTTTGAAGTTCCGCTATCGTTTTACGGAAATGCCGCGCGAACACCTCAGCCTCCTCAAAGCCATCATCATACCCTTCTTCGGCCCTAGTCGCACTGATGTCCGTCAGCCATTGCTGCACCTGGATTACATCAAGCTTCAACTCATCAGCCTTTATCGTGATTTGAAGATCCCGGCTTTCGATTTCTTCAACCTTTTTTGCATAAGAGTTCATGCCATTCATGATATAGCCAATATTAGATAAAAATAAGCCAATGACAAGGATGTTGGCCATCAAGAATTTTTTCTTTATAGACATCGTAGTTTTCCTCCATATTTCAGATAAAAACGTTCGTATCCAAAATATTACATTATAGAAATGGATTGTTAAATACTGTATGATCATTCAGGTGTGACAACTTCTAGTATATTTGATACGAAAAAACCACTTCCTGGCGTTTTTGGCGTGAAATGTGCATAGGGGAGTCGACCAATGAAGGAATGGTGATAATGTGCTGCAATCATCCAACAAGAACAAGCATTATCAATAAAATAAAGTTCAGCCAAAAAGGAGATGTACCCCGAGTCCCACGGCAAAGACAATGGCGATACCCCTATGGATCCTTTTGATTCTTTGCCGTTTACTCCTCTTCAGGATCATGCCAACGAACACAAGCGCCGAAAATGCTATGAAAGCAGCCAACCCGCTGTAGATGCTGCCTGATTCTTCTGAAGTTTGGAGAAAAAAGTACGATCCATGGGCAAAAGCCGCAGCAAATCCAACCCAGCCTATAAGGACATGATTCTTATTTAACAGCTTGAAAATGAACTGGATTGCTTTTGAATAGGGGAACTTCCTCTTTTTCCATTGAATGAAGCCGATCCTGGCCATCCATAACGAAAAAGCAGCAATTGCCCCAATCTCCGCAGCCGTCCCCACTTTCTCATATAACTCATTCATGAATTCTGTTTCTCCGGTAATAAACCCGGGAACACACAAACCCGCAAAAACTGCCGCCAGGAATACGCCGCCGATTTTCATGATCCTGGAAATTGCTTGTTCATCCATCGTTTTCCACCTCCTGTATAGTGTTCTTTTTTCATCATAAAAAATTCATTCTTTTAATTGCGATCATAAACACTATTCTCTTAATCAGTTGATTTCAATCGAGATATAGTTTATCATGTTATCGGATTTCGTTATTGAATTCCGATATTGAGAAAGGAAGTCTACTATGGAGGAAAAAGTCTTAAGAAAACTATTCCTCGGGTTCATCCAGATCCATATTTTGCACCATGCGAAGGAAGCCCCGATCTTTGGATTGTGGATGCTTGAGGAGCTGAAGGAGCATGGCTACAGTATCAGCGCCGGAACCCTCTATCCGATTCTCCACTCGATGGAAGCAGATGGCCTTCTCTTAAAAGAGGAAAGAAACGTTGAAGGAAAAATCCGGAAATACTATCGGACAACCGAAAAAGGCAATAATGTGCTTGAAGAAGCAAGGAAGAAAGCCTATGAACTATTCAAGGAAATCAGAGACTGACAGTGCCGTTGAGGAGGCCATTTGAAATGTTTGAATTACTGGATGTCAAAGTAGATGGGATACTGAATATTCCGCAGCTGACTATACCGGCTGGGAAAATAACCGTGATCACCGGGCCGAGCGGCAGCGGAAAATCGACCTTTCTCCGGCTGCTGAATAATCTGGATCCCGCAGACGCCGGGACGATTTTATATAAAAAAGAATCCATCCTCAACCTTGAGCCGCTCTCATTAAGAAGGAATGTTGTGATGGTCCCGCAAGCCCCCGTCATTTTTGACGGGACAGTCAAAGACAATCTGGAAATCGGCCTTATTTTTGCCGAAAAGGAACTGCCTTCCGTGGCGGAAATGGAAAAGGCCTTAAAGCTGTTTGAGCTCGATAAGCCTCTCAATGAGGAGGCAGAACATCTTTCCGGGGGTGAAAAGCAGCGACTCGCTTTAGCGAGGGCTGTCCTTCTCGATCCTGAGGTTTACCTTTTGGATGAGCCTACATCCGCTCTAGATGAAGAAACAGCAGAATCCGTCATGTCCAGCTTTTGCGCGTACGCCAGGAAGCAAGCGAAGACGGTCATCATGGTCACTCACTCGAAAGAGATCGCGGAGCTAGCCGCAGAAAATGAGATTGAAATCAAGGGAGGTGTCGTTCATGGATAAGGCGATGGATCTTTCCTTTTGGCAGCTCGCTTCCGCCTATATTTTTATCGTGCTCTTGATCGTGATTGTGAGATTGCGGGGAATCCCGCGGGAAAAAGAAATCATCCTTGCAACAGCAAGGATGTCGCTCCAACTGATCCTGGCTGGGTACCTATTGGTTTACTTATTCGAAAATCCGCATCCGCTTTTCACTTTGCTGATCATCGCTCTCATGCAGGCGTTTGCGATCTATAACATCTATAAACGGACAAAGTATGCGCTCGCATTCGAGATGAAAAAGTACATTGCCTATGCGATGGTCGTTGGCATCATGATCAGCCTTTTCTATTTCATTTTTGTCGTGATCGGCGTGGAACCATGGTATGAGCCACGCTATTTCATCCCGATTGCCGGGATGATCATCGGCAATTCGATGACAGGGATTTCCCTTGGTGTCAGCAATCTTATCGAGGGCTTCCAGGCGAACAAGGCTCGGATTGAAGGCGCGCTCATGCTTGGGGCTTCGCCAAAAGCAGCCGCCAAAAAGGTCGTCAACCAGGCATTTGACTCAGCGATGCTGCCTACGATCAATTCGATGGTCGGCATGGGGATTGTCTTTTTGCCTGGGATGATGACTGGCCAGATCCTATCCGGCACCTCCCCGCTCGTTGCAGTCGAGTACCAGATAGCGGTGATGCTTGGTGTTGCCGGGAGCGTTTCACTGACGGTCATCCTTTATTTGCAGCTCGCCTATAGATCATTTTTCAACGATCGCAATCAGCTTATCATTCAAAAAAACAACACGAAGGAGATGAAAAAATGAACCATAATCGCTTTCGATCTCTTATGGAGATTTTTCTGGTATCGACCCGTCTGGGACTGACTTCTTTTGGCGGTCCGGTCGCCCATTTAGGGTATTTTCATGAGGAATATGTCCGCCGCCGGAAATGGATGGACGAAAAAAGCTACGCAGACCTCGTGGCATTGTGCCAGTTCCTCCCCGGGCCAGCCAGCAGCCAGGTTGGGATCGGCATCGGGCTGATGCGTGGCGGACTGCTCGGCGGACTGATGGCATTCCTCGGTTTCACACTGCCGTCCGTTGCCGCCCTGATTGCCTTCGCGCTGATCCTTCAGGGATTCGATGTCGGGGATGCCGGCTGGATCCATGGCTTGAAAATCGTCGCCGTCGCAGTCGTTGCCCATGCAATCCTTGGGATGGCGCAAAAACTGGCACCTGACCTCCCAAGGAAGACCATCGCCTTGCTCGCGCTAGCAGGGACGCTTCTCTGGCAGACCGCCTTTACACAAATTGGTGTCATTATCGCATCTGCTATCATTGGCTACTTCTTATTCAAACACCATGCTGCAAAAAATGATTCCAGAATGCCTTTCCCGATTACACGGCGCGCAGGTTACGTGTCGCTAGGATTGTTCTTTGGCCTGCTGCTCCTGCTGCCAGTTTTGCGGGAAGCAACATCCCTTGAATGGATCGCAGTGTTCGACAGCTTTTACCGATCCGGGTCCCTTGTATTCGGAGGCGGCCATGTCGTCCTGCCGCTGCTTGAACGGGAATTCGTGCCGACCGGATGGCTGAGCGAGGAAGCCTTTCTTGCAGGCTACGGCGCTGCCCAGGCCGTCCCGGGTCCGCTGTTCACCTTCGCAGCTTATTTAGGAGCGATCATCAACGGGTGGCAGGGCGGGCTGCTGGCAACCGCTGCGATTTTCCTGCCGGCATTCCTGCTCATTTTCGGGACGCTGCCCTTCTGGGATGTCCTCCGCCGCAACAGCAAGGTGAACGGTGCCTTGATGGGCGTGAATGCAGCAGTCGTCGGCATCCTGATCGCCGCTTTCTATCATCCGATTTGGACAAGCTCGATTCTAGCGTCCGTGGATTTCGTTTTTGCCGCGATCCTGTTCAGCATGCTTGTCCATTGGAAGCTTCCGCCTTGGGTAATCGTTGTGGCAGGAGCAGTCGGCGGAACGGCTTCATCTATGTTATTTTGAATAAGGAATGCTAAAACCGGGCATCCAGGCGCCCGGTTTTACAAGTTTTTAGATTGGTAGACCTGAAGCAAATCGTGCGCTATTCGTGACCATATGGGGGCGCGGAAAAGTGGACGGGGAACGAGGCGGGCATGTTCGTGACCAATGGGGGCGCGGGTAGACGAAACGCGAACGATACCGAGCCGATCGTGTCCAAAGGCATGCTCAGAAAAACCAAAATGGGCACGATCCATGCAAGATCGTCCCCAAAGCTTTCTCAGAAAACCAACACGGGCACCATCCAGTTCACTTTGTACCCAAAGAGGCTTACTCTAGCAAAATCAGTACAATCCCAATTGGTTTCCTCCCAAATGGGTGCTCAAAGGAAGCATCAGGCGTCATGAGTGCCAAAAGGGCTCCCAATATAGCCAAATGAAACAGGCTACACTTTAAGGACTTAAAAAATTCCCTGAAATTTTTCGTAATGGTTCACCATTCCGTGAATCCTTGTCAAAATCCCGCAATTTACCCCCGCTTTTCCGCGAAAATCCCGCGACAGTTTGTCAAAATCCCTTAAACTGGAAATTGCCTTCGTTTTTTCCCAGCCCTCACTCTCATTCCCTCCCCCCAAAAACAAGCCGGCAGGAACTCCTGCCGGACCATATGCTCAGCTTAAAAATATCGCTCCATAACCGAGCGCCATCATGATCACGAACGCAGGATGGATTTGTATTTTTTCCATTAAAACATATCCTGCCACAATCAATAACAAGGTTTGCCAGCCCCCGATATCCAAATACGCATCGGAGAAAAAGCTGTATGCCATCACACCAAGCATGACGGCGATCGCCGGCTTCACAAACAAGGTCATTTTCTTCACTTTAGGAGAATCCTTGAACTTGTATAGCAGCCCGAGCAAAGTGATCATCAAGATAAGTGATGGAGCGACGGTCGCGAAAACTCCGACAAACGCGCCGAGGATCCCGCCCTGTTGATAGCCGATGTATCCGGCCATTTTCGTGGCGATCGGTCCTGGAAGCGAATTGCCGAGCGCAAGCACTTCGCTGAATTCACCAACAGTCATCCATCCATACCGGTCAACCACTTCATTTTCGATCAGCGGGATCGAAGACGGACCGCCCCCATATCCCAGAATCCCTGGGATGAAAAAGGCCAAGAAGATTTTCCATTGTATCATCACACTGTCTTCCTCTCAGATGCAACAGCTTTTTGCCGTTCTTCTTTTTTATCAGGACCGAAGATTGCCCAGCTAAGCAGCAGGGCAATGACGATGCCTGGATGGACGCCAATCCATTCCATCGCCAGGAAGCTGAATGCCGCAATGGCCAAATTCCCTTTCCAGCCCATCCCCTTTTGGCCATTCTGGAAAAATTGCCATGTAAGGACTGCGAGCATGACACCGACGACCGGTACGACTGCTTTCGTCATCCCCGACACCCAGGGCAGGTCCTTATAAGCTGATAGGGATGTGAGCAGCAAGATCATCAGGATGATGGTCGGAATGATCGAGGCAAGCAACGCATTCACAAGGCCTGGAAACCCGGCGACACGGTAGCCGATGTATCCGGCCATTTTCGTGGCGATCGGCCCGGGCAAGGTGTTGGCAAGGGCGAGGACATCCCCGAATTCCTCATCATCCATCCATTTGTATTTTCCGACTACCTCGTTGTGGACAAGAGGGATCGAAGATGGCCCTCCTCCATAGCCAAGCATCCCAACCCGGAAAAATGCCAGGAATAGATTCCGTTGTTTCATGTAAAATCAAATCCTTTTTAAGCGGTTACCAGGCGGCAATACAGCCGTCTGTCCTTGATTCGGTGCCTCCTGTCAGCACACCCGTTTCCGGGTCGCGCCAAATGATCTGGCCGCGGCCAAATCCGCCGGAATCATTTGCTACCTTGATGTTATGCCCTTTTTGTGCAAGTGCCTCTGCAATATGGGCCGGCACACTCCGCTCCACCTCGACTGTCTTTCCTTCCATCCATTGCCACCTCGGTGCATCAAGAGCTGACTGCGGGTTCAAGTGAAAATCAATCGTATTCATGATGACCTGGACATGTCCTTGAGGCTGCATGTAGCCTCCCATCACACCGAATGGCCCTACCGGCTGCCCGTTCTTTGTCAAGAATCCAGGGATGATGGTATGGTACGTTTTCTTGCCCGGCTCCAACCTGTTTTCATGGCCAGGGTCAAGCGAGAAATCATGCCCCCGGTTTTGCAGAGCAATCCCCGTACCGGGAATGACAATCCCCGACCCAAAACCCATATAGTTCGACTGGATGAACGAAACCATATTTCCATCTTCATCGGCAGCGGCAAGATACACAGTTCCGCCGTTCGGTGGTGTTCCTGGTTCGGGAGTCAGCGCCATTTCGCCAATCAAGCTCCGGCGTTCCCTGGCATATGCCTCGCTTAGGAGCTGGTCAACCTTTACATTCATTTTCTCTCTCTGAGTGATGTATTTTTTCCCGTCGGCAAAAGCAAGCTTCATTGCCTCAATCTGCCTGTGGTATGTCCCTATCGATTCTTTTTCGGTAAAATCAAAGCCTTTCAGCGTGTTAAGCGCCATAAGTGCGACCATTCCCTGGCCGTTCGGCGGGATTTCCCAGACATCATAGCTGCGGTAATTCACACTGATCGGCGTCACCCATTCAGGCTGATAGGCGGCAAGGTCTTCCTTGCGGATAAAGCCACCATGCTTCCTGGAAAACTCATCGATTTTTTCAGCAAGCTTTCCTCTGTAAAAGGATTCAGCGTTTGTTTCAGCAATCTCTTTCAAGGTTTCTGCATGTCCCGGCGAACGCCACATTTCCCCAACTTTAGGCGCCCTGCCATCTGTTGTGAATGTTTCAAACCATCCAGCATATTCTTCCCCATTCAAATGCTGCTTGAATACCTCAGCAGCCTGTTTCCAGTACTTTCCGAGGACAGGGGAAACGGGAAAACCATTTTCTGCGTATTGAATCGCGGGTTCAAGCACATCACTTAGCGGCAGCTTGCCAAACCTTTCCGACAAAGCCGCCCAGGCACTTGGCGCACCAGGGACGGTCACAGGAACAAGGCCGAATCTCGGCATCGACTCATGTCCCAGCCCTTTGACCGCTTCAATCGTCAGGCTGCTTGGAGCTGGGCCGCTTGCATTGAGGCCGTGAAGTTCTCCCTGTGTCCAGACAATCGCGAACGCATCGCCGCCAATCCCGTTCGACGTCGGTTCAACGACTGTCAGGCAGGCAGCGGTGGCAATAGCGGCATCAATGGCATTCCCTCCTTTTTTCAACATATCCAGCCCTGCCTGTGAGGCAAGCGGCTGGGATGTAGCGACCATTCCTTTCCGCGCAACCGCAGCCATACGCTGGGAGGAATAAGGGTAATGCAAAGCATCGTATAGCATCATCGTACTCTCCTTCTCTCCATCCTAGTATTCTTACACTCTATTTAACGTGGCAGGTAATGAAATGCCCTTCATCTATCTTTCTCCAATCTAGCCACTTCTCCCTGCAAAGATCGCCAGCAAGTGGGCAGCAGAGATGGAAGGCGCAGCCTGCAGGAGGCTTCCCCTGTGACACCAGTAGTTTCAGTTTTGTGATGCCCTCAACGGCTTACGCGTCGATCTTGCCCGCTCCTATGCCCACCACTCTCCTCCTTCCTTGAAAAACCCAGCCGAAAAACCTAGGAATTTAAATCATTATATTCCGTTTGTTAATAAAATATTAAATTATCATTAACAATCGTAACCAAAATTAATTTTTCACTATTTTACGACATATTCTGAAAATTGTCTATATGTAGCTGCGTTTCCCACACAAAAAGCCCATGGAGGAAACCATCCGCCACGAGCTTATACTTGATTCATAATTTCATGCCTGTTCGGCTTTTGAAACGGCGGAGCATGATTTGGCTCTCCACCCGGGTGATTCCTTCTACTGCATATAATTCGTTGTTGATGAACTTTTCAAGGGAGGCAAAATTTTCGACAAGGACATGCATATGCAGGGTGCTAGGGCCTGTCATCTGATAACAGCTTGCGACATTGGGATTATTGGCGAGGTTTTCGGCAACAGAAACGAGGTACGCAGGTTCACAGTCTACCTCGAAAAAAGCCGAAACCTCTTTCCCGACCGCTTCCGAATTGATTACCACACTGAACTTCTCAATGACCCCCGACTCCTCCATCCGATTGACACGCTCACGGACGGCGACCCGGGAAAGATTCAGTTCTTTTCCGATATCCGCATAAGAAGCCCTGCCATTCTCCGTTAGAATCTCCAGGATTTTTCTGTCTGTATCATCTATTTTCATTCCAATCACCACACAATCTGATGAATAACAAAGCACGGCGAGCAGACATGCTTTAGCTTTAGCTTCAATTCATTTTCTGAATATTCCACTCTACCATTATATCCTTTTCAAATGGCAAGTAGGTAAACAATTTCCATTGAAAAAATGGAGATAACTTCCCCTTGCCCGCGCCATGGAACAGAACGGGGTATGCCAGGTTCCGAGCCGCGACTAGGATGTGAAAGGCTAGGTTCCAAGCCGAAACCAGGATTTAAAAAGCCATGTTCCGAGCCAGGGGCAGGATATGAAAGGCCAGGTTCCAGGCCAAGACCAAGAGGTGAATAGCCAGGTTCCAACCCAGGTCCAGGATGTGAAAAACATGTTCCGATCCCGGGGCAGAACGGGATATGCGCGGTTCCGGGCAGGGCGGCAGCCTATTCTTCGAAAGTTCCCTTTACAATCGCTTCCCCATTCTCGACCATCACCTTTCCAAGGGCAATCACCGTATCAATTCGAAAGCTCCTGTCAAGCAGCACCAAATCCGCATCACGACCGACTTCAATCCGGCCCTTGGTGCGAAGCTTGAGGATTGCGGCGGGGTTTTCCGTTATCACCCGGATGGCGGTCTCGAGCGGGATGTCCTCCTCCTGCACAGCTGCTTTTACCGCTTCATACAGAGAAGAAACACTGCCAATCCGCAAACCGATCAGCTCGCCAGCTGCGTCAAAATCGGGAAGGCTTGCCTGCCCATCAGAAGTAAAGGTAATCTGGCGGATACTGACGCCAGCTTCCAGCATCCTGCGAAGGCCTGCGCTGCATTTCACTTCGCCTTCTTCGAGGAATTTCGGGATCGTACTCGTGGTGAAGTCAACCCACCCTCCCTTTTTCGCATACTCGATTCCTGCTTCGAACAGATGCGGGTTCCGGTTGATGTGTGTCGGATAGAATTGGCGGATTGGGATGTCTGTTGTTTCAACAACTTGTTCGATCACCTTCAGATGGTCCCTGCTGTCGCCCACATGGATATTGACGATCCCGCTTTTTCCTGCAAGCATTCCGCCAATCCGGGCAGCAGACGCGATCTTCGCCAATTCCTCTGGCGTCGGCTGCGAAGAGCGATGGTCAGCGATCGCGATTTCGCCGACACCGATGATGTTATCGATCAGGATAATGTCATCTTCAATTTTTCCAGTGAGCGTCTTTACCGGCACCTGGTAGGAGCCTGTCTGGACATAACAGCTGATGCCTTCTTCCTCGAGCGCCCGGGCTTTCGCGACAAGGCTTGCCATTTTTCTTGTAGTCCCGTCAGTGCCGATGACGCCGACAAAGGTGGTGATCCCTGCAGCCGTCGCCTGTGCCAGCTGGATTTCCGGTGTCCGTGTCTTGAATCCCCCTTCCCCGCCGCCGCCAATGATGTGGACATGCGCATCAATGAACCCGGGAACGACCATTTTCCCTTCCGCATCGACCACCCTGATGTAAACAAAGCGCTCCGGCAAATTAATCTCATCCTCAATGAATCCGATTTTCCCATCAACAAGCAATAGATCTTTTTTTCCGAGATGATCTGGTGCGTAAACATCTCCATTTTTTATCAGTGTGAGCAATGTGATTTCCCCCATCCAGGATTCATTCTTTTCCTATATGAATTATAAACCAAATCCCATGCTCATGAATCCCCTTTGCTGACATATGTCTCCTCCATGCGGATCAAGGCATTGAGCCCGGAAACGAAAGGCAAGACGGCCACGAGCCCGATCGCCCATCCCACTCCAAGCAGATCGGCCAGGATTCCTGCGAAAAGGGCGCCGAACGCATATCCGCTGTCCCTCCAGAAACGGTAGACACCCATCGACGATGCTCGCCATGAGGGTGCTGCCACATCACTGATGGCTGCCTGTAATGTTGGGTAGACCATGGCGGTGCCCAAGCCAAGCAGGGCTGCGCCGAATACCCAGAATCCAAAACTGCTTGTTAGTAAGATAAACCAAAGCGCCCCAGCCTGTGTCCACATCCCGGCTGTAATCAGCTTTTTCCTGCCAATCCTGTCACTCAGCGTACCGGTGACAAGCTGGAATATTCCCCACGCAGCTGGGTAGACCGCCACGATGGTGCCAATTTGCCCGACATCCATGCCTGCTGTAGAAAAAAAGATTGGAAACAGCCCCCACGCCATCCCGTCCTTCAGGTTCGTCGAAAGTCCAGCAAAACTGATGCTTGACAGGTTTTTATCCGTCCAGCTCGTCCTGGCGAAAACCTCCTTTGCCGATAACGGCGGTTCTCCATTGTTCTTTCCTCCCGTTTTCATATGCAGCTCCAAATGTTCTCCCGTGTCCCTGACGATGATGGACAACAGGAACCCGGTGACGGCAATGGCCATCCCAAGGTAAAAAGGCTCCGGGCTTAATGAATACGCAGAGGCTATATATCCAGAAACAGCAGCCATCACTGCGACACCCGAATAACCAGCGAACTCGTTCAAGCCAACAGCGGTACCCCGCTGGTCCGACCTTGAAAGATCGATTTTCATATTGACCGTCATCGACCAGGCAAGGCCCTGGTTGATTCCCAGCAAGATATTGGCAACAAGGACGACCCACCATGCATGCGCCAGCATGATCAAGACGGGGACAATCAAGCCTACTGACCAGCCAAGCATCAAGACTCGCTTGCGCCCAAGGCTGTCAGCAATGTATCCTGCAAAGTAATTGACAATTGCCTTTGAAAAACCAAAACTGATGATGAAAGACAGCGCCGCGCTGGCGGAAGCGAGCCCGAACTGCTCCTCCCCCAAAAGCGGCAGGACGGTCCTCTCAATCCCGACCATTGAACCTACGAATAGATTTATAACGACAAGCAAAATGAATTGGGACAGGTTTTCCCTTATCCCGATTTTGGGAGTACTCATAGCTGCCCCTCTCCTCGCACTATATACCTCTTATAGTATTGCTTTTCCTTTGATTTTTAAATCATCTTGTTTGGCGTCTTGACATGGAGGGGTTACCATACTATAATTTCGAGAAATATCTTTTAATAGCTTGAAGCGTTGAAGAGAGTTTAGTAAGCCGGTCTCCCTGTTGGCAGAGAATCAGTGGTTGGTGGAAAATGATACAAAGATTTGGTGAATTTCGTTCTTGGAGCTTTTTCTTTTTGGAGCATTCGATCCGGAAAGAACGGTTCATACCGTTATCTTTAAACTTAAGCGGGAAGCATCGTTGCTTCCAAATAGGGTGGTACCGCGTGTTCAGCCACGTCCCTATCCAGTCGATGGATAGCGGGCGCGGCTTTTTCTTTTGCCTTCTTGAAATCGATCAGCTGATACATAGAGACAAAGGGGAGAATCAAATGGAAAAAGAACAATGGTCTTCGAAGGTGGGCTTCATTTTAGCAGCAGCCGGTTCCGCGATTGGCATCGGAGCGATCTGGAAGCTGCCGTATGTGACAGGAGTCAGCGGCGGCGGGGCATTCTTCCTGCTGTTCGTCCTGTTTTCGCTGTTCATCGGCCTTCCGCTCCTGCTGGCCGAGTTCGTCATTGGCCGCAGCACCGGAAAGGAAGCGATCAGAGCCTACTCAGCGATTGCGCCAAATACAAAATGGCACTGGATCGGCGTCATCGGGGTCATCACCTGCTTTGTGCTGCTAAGCTTTTACAGTGTAGTCGGCGGCTGGATCAGCCTTTATTTCGTGAAGGGACTGGCTGGCGGGATCATCGGGAATGGCGCTGATTATGAGGCGCTTTTCGGAAAGACAATCAGCAGCCCCTGGAATGTTCTCGCTGCCCAGGCAGCCTTCTTGGTCGTAACGGTCATCGTTGTCGCCAGAGGGGTACAGCAGGGCATTGAGAAAGCAAGCAAATTCCTGATGCCAGCCTTATTCCTGCTGTTTGTGGTCCTGATCATCCGTTCGCTGACCCTTGAAAATGCCGTGGAGGGCGTCAAGTTCTTCCTTGCCCCCGATTTTTCAGGCATCACATCCGAAAGCATCCTGTTCGCAATGGGCCAATCGTTTTTCTCATTAAGTGTCGGCGTGTCGGTGATGGTCACATACAGTTCTTACCTGCCGAAGAAATCGAGCATTGTCCAGCCGGCCGTTTTGGTTGTCACAATGAACCTGTTCATCGCCCTGCTTGCCGGGCTTGCAATCTTCCCGGCCGTCTTCTCGCTTGGCCTGGAGCCAGCAGAAGGGCCTGGCTTGCTTTTCATCGTGCTGCCAGCGGTTTTTGAAAAACTCGTCTTTGGCGAACTGTTCCTGCTACTCTTCCTGGCCTTGTTTTTATTCGCAACCTTGACATCAGCCTTCTCGATGCTGGAAATTGTCGTTGCCACACTCGCTAAAGGCGATCAGCGAAAAAGGGCTGCTTTCTCCTGGCTGGCCGGCGGCCTGATTTTCCTGCTCGGGATTCCTTCAGCGCTGTCCTTTGGCCCGCTGTCTGAGCTGACGGTATTTGGAAAAATCATTTTTGATGCTGCCGATTTCCTTGTCAGCAACATCCTTATGCCGCTCGGCGTATTGCTGATTTCGATTTTCGTCCCGCTGAAAATCAAGAAGGAAGTCCTCCGCCAGGAATTGCTGCAGCACTCCAAAAGCGGGACCTGGCTGTTCAGCCTTTGGTACAATGCCATGCGGTTTATCATCCCAATCGTCATTGTCGTTGTATTCCTCGATTCATTGGGGGTCATTTAAAGCACGAAGCTGTCCTGATGCGGGACAGCTTCTTTTTCATCTTCTGCATAATTATCCCTGAATTGGCACACGGTAATAACAGTATGACTGTGAGGGGAATTGTGATGTTTTTTAAAAGAAAAGACCAGCCAAAGGACAATACGGACCAGTCTGCGCAAAATCAGGCAGACATTCCAGCCGCTAAGGATGCATTCCTGGCGGAAATGAAGGGCCGCTTCTCCAATAGTGCTGATTTCATCATAAAGGAACTTTCTCCCGAGCTTTCCTTGCTCTATATTGAAACCTTGATTGAAACAACAATGCTGAACGAGAACATCATTGGAGCCCTATGCGAACCTGTCCGTTCGCTTGACCAGGCACTCGAACAAATTGACAGCGGCAGCAAAAATAAATTGGACTCGCTGGATAAAACAATCGATGCCCTGCTAGAGGGCAGTGCGATCATCCACTTCGATGGGATCCCTTCCGTCCTTTCTGCCAATATAAAAACAACGGTCGATCGTTCCTTGAACAAGCCTGAAAACGAATCACAGGTGTTAGGGCCACAGTTGGCATTCATTGAAAGCCTGAATACAAATCTCTCCCTTATAAGAAGATATTTAGTCAATCCAGCACTGAAGGTTGAAACATTCCAACTTGGCGTCCGTACCCGCTCAAAAGTTTCCCTGTTGTTTCTTGAAGGAATTGCTGACGATGGAATGATTGCGACCGTCCGGCAAAGGATCAATGACATCCAGATTGACGGGATCCTGGACAGTTCGATCCTTCTCCAATTGATTGAAGATAACACGCTATCGATTTTTCCGCAGATGGTCTTAACTGAGCGGCCAGACAGGACCTGCTCCTTGCTGCTCGAAGGGAAACTCGCCATTTTGACGGAAGGGAGTTCCCAGGCAATCATTTGCCCTGTGAATTTCGTCGAATTTTTCAAAAGCATGGAGGACCAGAACGTAAGATGGCATATCGCTACTTTCCTGAGACTCCTAAGATTGTTCGCGATGCAGATTTCCATTTTCTTCACAGCTATCTATGTTGCGTCACTGACTTTCCATTATGAAATCATCCCTCAGCCGCTGCTTGTCCCATTGAGTGAGTCAAGGTCCAAGGTGCCGTTTCCGCCAATCTTTGAAGCACTCCTGCTGGAATTCACGATCGAACTGCTCAGGGAAGCAGGGGCAAGGCTGCCTACGAAGGTCGGCCAGACGATGGGTATCGTAGGTGGTATCGTTGTCGGAACGGCAGCCGTCCAAGCCGGGTTCACGAGCAACATCCTGATCATCATCATTGCATTGAGTGCCCTGGCTTCCTTCACAACCCCAAGCTATATGATGGGCAATGTCATCCGTATCCTTCGCTTCCCGCTCATTTTCCTGGCCGGTTTCTGGGGTTTTTACGGACTTTCGCTCGGTTTCGCGTTCATCGTGATCCATCTTGTCAGGCAATCAAGCTTAGGGAGCCCTTACTTGGCACCTTTTTATCCTCCGCGGTTCAGCTACTGGCTTGACAGCATCATCAGGATGCCGCTTCCTTTTACTAACACGCGCCCTTACCAGTCGAGACCGAAGGATATGGTCAGATACCCTCGTGATCCAGACCAAAATGAATAAAAATGTGGTGTTTTCAATATGAAGGTACTAATCGAGCCGAAGCCTCAATCCATGTTCAACGCGCTGCTGCTTTTTTTCATCATCCATTCCATGCAACTCGGTGTCGGCATCCAGGGATTCCAGAGGATCGTTTTCATTGAAGCAAGGCATGACGCCTGGATTTCAGTTCTCATCAGCGGAGCTGCTGCGCATGCCATCGGCTGGGTGATGGTAAAAACGCTGGCGCTCTATCCTTCTGCGGACCTATATGGCATCCAATATGATGTCTTTGGGAAATGGCTTGGAAATGCGTTGAACCTTGCATTTGTCGTCTATTGGCTCTTCGCATTCTTTATCATGATCAGGAATTACATGGAGGTCATCCAGGCATGGGTGTTCCCCGACCTTCCAACCTGGTTCATGTCCCTGACCCTTATTCTACTCGTTGCTTACGGAGTGTCCGGTGGGCTCCGTCCCATCATTGGAATCTGTTTTTTAAGTGTGATTCTTTCCCTGTGGATTATCCTTCTGATGGGCTTTCCAATGCAATTTACCAATTGGGATTATCTTTTTCCTATCTTTGAATCCGATATCAAGCAGATTTTGAAAGGCGCGAAAAAGATGACCTTCACAATCATCGGCTTTGAAATCATTTACTTTGTCTATCCTTTTATCAAAGAAAAAGAGAAAGCAGGCTTATATATGCAGTCAGGTCTCCTTTTCTCCAATCTGCTGTACCTTACTATCATGCTTGTCTCACTTGCCTACTTCAGCGGCGGCCAGCTCGAAAGGACTGTATGGGGCACCCTTTCCCTGTTCAAGATTGTGCGGATGCCATTCATTGAGCGGTTTGAATATGTCGCGATCACCTATTGGATCATCTTGATCCTGCCAAACCTGATCCTTTTCCTTTGGGCAGCATCAAGAGGAATCACCCGAATCTGGAACAGAGCCGACAGGAAAGTCAGCATCGGGTTCCTTTTGGGGTTGTTACTGGTTCTCCAGATTCCGATGACACGGCTCGAAATCAATCTGGTGAATGATTATTTTGCAAAAGCCGGATTCTATATTATCTTTTTGTATCCGATCCTGCTATGGATGGCAGCCTCGATGAAGAATAAGTTTATCAAAAGGAGGGGAAATGGATGAAAAGGCGATTCGTGATTGTCTCTGTCATTCCCATTCTTTTTCTCGCTGCCTGCACTGAACCGAAGACAATGGAAAAGATCGGGATGATCACGACACTCGGCTATGATCTGGTGGAAGATGACCATATCCAAAGCACGCAGCTGCTGCTGCAAATCGATCCCGAAGCCCCCGAAAGCACCGCTCTTCTTAGCTCCAAGGCAGCATCCAGCAAAGGAGCCAGGCTGAAGTCCGATTTAGAAAGCCCGAAAAGATTGCAGTCCGGCCAGCTGCGAGTCGCACTGTACAGCGAGGAAATTGCCAGGGAGGGATTGATTAACCTTGCTGACACATTGGCCCGTGACCCCTCCATCAGTGATTTGACCTATCTCGCGGTGGTCGAAGGAAATGTGTATGAATTGATGAAGCATAGGAATGACCAATTCTCCGACATCGGCCAATATATCTACAAAGAGCTGGACCAGAACATTAAAGGAGAATTGATTCCCTCCTCTACCCTGCAGGAAACGATGCATGATTATTATGCGATTGGGGTAGACCCCGTCCTCCCGACAATGAAGCTTGTCGATGGCAACGTGAAGATCACAGGATTGGCCCTGATGAAAAGGGACAAGATGGTCGCAAAAATCCATCCTTACCAGGCCTTTTATTTAAAATTGATCAATGACCGTTACGAGGCTGGGAATCTTGAATTGACCATCAGCAAAGAGGGACTTGATGTGAACGAGGATAATGGCAGGACGGACAAAGTGACCGTTGTGCTTGATACAATAACAAGCAAAAGCAGGATCACGCTTATTGATAAGAAAACTCCGGAATTTGATCTGACAATCCATCTAGACTCAAGGCTGCTGGAAATCAACCAGACCTTTGACTTGAAGGTCCCGGAAAACATCAAAAAGCTCGAAAAGGCGATCTCGAAGCGAATGAAAAAAGAGGTTGAAAGCCTGATCGCCTACACGCAATCGAAAAACACCGATCCTTTCGCATTCGGTGAAAATTACCGGAAATCCGTCAGAAAGTCGAAACTGACGCCATCCAAGTGGCACAGGATGTACAAGGACAGCAAAGTAAACGTCAAAATCGATTTCAGGATCATGAGAACTGGGGTAGTAGAGTGAAGGTCCCTGCTTGGGGGAGAAGTCTGGCTAGCCGAATTTTCCGCTAGCCTATTTCCGCTATTTTGATATAATAAGATTGGAAAGTGATGATCAGACTTCCAGTCTTAATTGAATAGCAGCAAAGTGTGGGGGAACTGGTGTTGCCGGTTGAGACTTCATCCATAAGATGTTGACCCTTTGAACCTGATCTGGATCATACCAGCGTAGGGAACATATCTTGAACATCCGTTATGTTTGCTTATATGCGTCCTGGTATGATCGCCAGGACGTTTTTTGTATTTGCGGATCACCTTCCAACGACATACATTAGGAGGACAAAAACATGAAGAAATGGATTGCGGCGATTTGTGCCATCCTGCTGCTTTCTGGCTGTGGAAACAGCGGCAAGGAAACAGCACCGAAAAGCGGTGCCGACAAGGAAAAATTGAAGAAAGTGTCCGTCGTCCTCGACTGGACACCGAACACGAACCATACAGGTCTATACGTTGCCAAGAAGAAAGGATATTTCAAGGAGGAAGGCCTGGATGTTGAAATCATCATGCCAGGCGAAGCAGGAGCCGATCAGCTGACTGCTTCCGGCAAGGCGGATTTTGGGATCAGCTACCAGGAAAGCATTACAGAGGCTAGAGTCCAGGGAGTCCCGCTCGTTTCGATTGCCGCTGTCATCCAACATAACACATCCGGCTTCGCTTCCCCTGTCGGAAAAAACATCAAATCCCCGAAGGACTTCGAGGGCAAAACATATGGCGGCTGGGGAGCGCCTGTTGAAAAATCCGTCATTGATTCGCTGATGAAGACCGAGAAAGCGGATGTCGGGAAAGTCTCCTTCGTCAATATGGGGGACGCTGACTTTTTCACGGCAGTGAAGCGGGATATCGATTTTGCCTGGATTTATTATGGATGGACAGGCGTTGAGGCAGAGCTTCGCGGCGAAAAGATCAACATGGTTTACCTGACCGACTACTCGGAAAAACTCGACTATTATACGCCAGTAGTGGCGACAAGCGAAAAGATGATCGAAAAGGATCCTGACACAGTCAAAGCATTTGTTAAAGCAGTTTCGAAAGGATACACATCCGCGATTGAAAACCCGGGCGAAGCAGCAGATATTTTGCTCGAAAGCGTTCCGGATCTTGATGCCGAGCTGGTCAAAAAGAGCCAGGAATGGCTATCGCCTCGCTATCAGGACGATGCTGGCAAATGGGGCGAGCAGAAGCTTGAAGTATGGGAAAACTACGCAGAGTGGATGCATGCCAACGGACTGTTGGATAAAAAATTGGATGCCGGCAAAGCTTTCACAAATGAATTCCTGCCGGAATAAGGAGGGTAGCTGACATGGCGAACGCACTTATAAGCATACAAATCATCCCGAAAACGAAGAATGGCGAAGACGTAATCCCTTATGTGGATGAAGCCATCCGCGTCATCGAGGAATCCGGGGTGAAATACGAAGTCCATCCACTCGAAACGACGATGGAGGGCGAACTTGAACACTTATTGAAAATCATCGCTGATATGAATGAGCGGATGATCCAAATGGGCAGCCGCAACGTGATTTCCCAGGTGAAAATCCTTTACCAGCCTGACGGGATCGAAATGGGAGACCTGACGGAGAAATACCGTCCATGAAACCTGCTGTCATGAAGGGGTGGAGACCGGCGGCGGTTCTCCTCCTTCTCTTCATCCTGTGGGAGCTGGCTGTCAACATCGCGGAGGTGCCAGCCTGGCTGCTGCCGCCGCCATCAGCTATACTCCAGGAAGCTCTTTCGGGATGGCCCGGATTCCAGCCTCACCTTCAATCTACTGTCGCCCTGTCATTATTGGGCTTCGCAATCGGCGCAGGCATCGGGCTCATAGCCGCGGTACTGCTCCACCTTATTCCCCTGTTAAGGGAATCCGTTTATCCGCTTTTGATTCTGTCGCAAAATGTCCCGATCATCGTCCTTGCCCCGCTATTGGTCGTATGGTTCGGTTTCGGCATCCTGCCGAAGCTGATTGTGATTACGCTTGTTTGCTTTTTCCCGGTCACGATTGCCGCTTTGGACGGATTCAGGCAGACACCGCGGGAGATGAAGCATTATATGCTGATGGCCGGTGCGACGAAAAGCCAATTGTTCCGGAAACTGGAGCTTCCATACTCGCTCCCCTCGATTTTCTCAGGGTTGAAAATATCGGCTACGTACAGCGTGATGGGTGCGGTCATTTCTGAATGGCTTGGCGCAAAATCGGGAATTGGCGTCTACATGACCCTCTCATCGTCCTCGTTCAGGACTGACCGGGTATTCGTCGCGATTTTTGCGATCATGGCGCTGAGCCTGTTGTTTTTTGGATTGATTTTATTGGCAGAGCGGCTGATGGTGAGATGGGAAGGTGAGAAGAATTGAGCCAGCTATCAATCGAACAATTATCAAAGAATTTCGAATCGATACAGGTTTTGAAAGAATTGAATTTAAAGATTGATGAAGGCGAATTTGTCTCGATCCTTGGCCCATCCGGAAGCGGAAAGAGCACGATTTTTAACCTGATTGGCGGGCTGCTGCTGCCTAACGAAGGAACGATCCGGCTAAATGAGGAAGTCATCAACGGCCGCAGGGGATCCGTCAGTTATATGCCGCAAACCCCTTCCCTGCTCCCATGGAGAACAGTCCTCCAGAATGTGATGCTTGGACAGGAGCTAAAGGGGACGGCGGACCCGGCCGCGGCGCGTGAAATGCTCCGGAAAGCGGGCCTTGCGGACTATGAGAACGCTTATCCCCGCCAGCTGTCCGGAGGAATGAAACAAAGGGCTGCTTTCATCAGGGCACTGTTAAGCCCGCAGCCTGTCATCCTGCTTGATGAACCCTTCTCCGCCCTTGATGAACTGACGCGCTTTGACATGCAGAAATGGCTGCTTGATATCTGGAGCGAACACAAACAGACCATCCTGTTCGTCACCCACAATATCGAGGAAGCCATCTACCTGTCCGACCGGATCCTGACACTAAGTAACAAGCCAGCGAAGGTAATCCATGAATTCACCGTCCCTTTTTCCCGGCCGCGGGAAGAAGGACTCCTGCTGGACGAACAGTTTTTGGCCTGCAAACGGGAAATCCATGCCGCATTAAAGAGTGAAGCAAATGGATAAATTAATTGATTCCCATATTCATCTTGACCGGTACAGTGATGAAGAAATCAAGAGGATTCTTCTTGAATCGCCTTTTCTCGAAGCGATGATCAGTGTGTCCTTCGACCTGGATTCAGCGCAGCGCAATCTGCATCTTTCAAAAGAGTACCCGTCTGTAAAGCCTGCGTTTGGCTTCCATCCTGAACAGCCGCTGCCGGGTGACCATCAGCTTGCCGTTCTGTTCAACTGGATGGAGGGACACAAAGACCGGATGATCGCGATAGGAGAAGTCGGCCTGCCCTATTATACAAGAAAGGAGCAGCCGATCGAACCCTATGCCGAGCTGCTCGAGGAATTCATCAGGCTGGCGAAGAAATGGGAAAAACCAATCGTCTTGCACGCCATTTATGAAGACGCTGAAATCGCCTGTGAGCTGCTGGAAAAGCATTCGATCAAGAAAGCCCACTTCCATTGGTACAAAGGAAAGGTCGAAAGGCTCCTTTCAAACGGTTATTTTGTTTCCGTGACACCGGATGCCCTCTATGAACAAGAAATACAGGAACTGATCCAGACGTATCCCCTAGAACAAATGATGGTTGAAACAGATGGGCCATGGCCATTTGAAGGGCCTTTTGAGGGGCAGCTGACCATGCCTGCCATGATGCAGCATACAGTCAGAAGAATCGCGGCCATTAAAAATTGGCCAGTTGACCGTGTTTATGAGGCGCTGTTTAAGAATACGAAAGATTTTTATCAGCTATGATGGCCATTCAGGCTGGATTGCTTGGGCCAAGGCAAAAAAGGGCTCCCGGAAAGGACTTACCGGGAGCCTTTTTTTACATCAATTGCATGGTTGTGATGCACGTGTTGTCACCTTTAAAGGTCGAAATTTCTGATTCTACGGATTTTCCGTCATACTCAATCTTCGCATTATACGTGCGATCGCGAGGGAGCCATAAATCGATGAACCCATTCGCCTGCGATTTCAGCGTTTTATCGACAACCACATTTCCTTCCGTATCTTCAATGTATACTTTGAATTCTTCATTTACCATTTCACCTTGACAACCTGTCAAGCTATGATTCGTTCATGGATGCGTCTGGTTGACATAAGGAGCGATTGAAACAAAAAATTCATCCTTCGGCAAGTCATAAGTCTTGCTTTCATTCACAATCAGCTGGTCAGAAGTGATGGAAGCAGGTTCAGCTTCCTTGTTTCCGCTATACTCCTCGACCAGGGCTTTAACGTCTTTCGTTTCGTTCCCCTTTGAAGCCTGATCCTCGGCCGCATTCCCTCCGCCACAGGCAGAAAGCACAACCGCCGCCAATGAAGAAACCAACAGAGCTTTCATTTTCATATTGCATTCACCACCCTGCTTCTATTTTATTTAATACCGATTTTAAAAACCAGCATTCCAATCCTGGTTGCTACTTGTATGTTAGCAATGAAATTTGCAGAAACCGTGCAAAAAAAACAACAGGAAGTTGAACAATGGAAGCGCACGTTTTTCGAATCCAGGATACATCCCAAAAATTTGTCCGCAATCATAAAATCTCAAGCCACATCAACCGATATATTATAGTAGGAAAAGTTTAGCAGCTTAGAAGAATGGGGATAAGGCAGGGTCGCCGCAAAGCCCAGGCATGGGTGCAGGATCTTTGATATAGAGCGTTGCAAACCTTCAGCCCTTCACCCAACCGCTTCCAGAGACTATATAACTGAAGGAGACCATATTATGAAAAGTATTCGAGCAAGGATTCAGCTTGGTTTCGTGACAATTGTCATCTTAACCATTGGATTATCTGTTTTTAACTACATTTCAATCAAAAACATCAATAAGGATACGGACAGCCTTTTCAACAAACAACTGCCCCAGCTAATAGCAGGTGAGAACCTAAGTTTCAATATAGCCCAGAGACTTGCTCTTGCGCGGGGCTATGTATTAAATGGGGATCAAAGCTATAAGGATTCCTTCCTTGAATATACAAGTGAAAGCGCCAATCTGCAAAAGAAACTTCTCGCAAACCAGCCTTCACCGGAGATCAAGCAAGTGATTGATGACAGTATCACTTGGAAAAACTTGATTGCCAATAAGGTATTCTATGAATATGACAATGGCAATGTCGAGGAGGCCAGACGGGCTTTAGAAGAGGAGGTCCAGCCGATTTCAAGCAAGCTGATCGCTGATCTTGAAAAACTTTCCGCGAAAAGCGAAAAACAAATGGCCAAACAAGGAAAATCCGTTCTTTTTCATGGAGATACTGTCGTGACGAATGGGGTGATTGTTTCCATTCTTATTGTAATTGGAAGCCTGGTGGTCAGCTATTTGACTTCCAGATCCATTTCGAGACCAATCGTGAAAGTGATGGAGAGGATGAACGTCATTTCCAAAGGCGATCTCTCCCATGAAGATTTGGCAAGTAAATCCAAAGATGAGATCGGACACCTGGTGATGTCAACAAACCAGATGGCACAAAACCTTCGAAGTCTCCTTTTTGATATTTCAAGGGTCAGCACAACCGTTACGGCGCAGAGCGAAGAGTTGACCCAAGCTTCAAATGAAGTGAAGGAAAGCAGTGAGCAGATTGCTTCAACCATGCAGGAACTTGCTTCTGGCACAGAACAGCAGGCACACATGTCCACGGAAATAGCGCAATCAATGAATGGCCTTTTCGCCATGTCAAAATCAGCTAGTGAAAAAGGAAAAGCAATCGAGGAATTTACTGGCAAGGTCCTTGAAAGTACTACCGAGGGCAACAAGTTCATGAATCAATCGATAGAAGACATGCACGAAATTGATTCAATGGTAAAAGAAGCTGTGATAAAAGTTAATAACCTGGACCAGGAAACACAGGAAATCTCCAAGCTCGTAAACGTGATCCAGCAGATTGCCGATCAAACGAATCTTTTGGCGCTGAACGCGGCAATCGAGGCAGCGCGTGCCGGGGAGCATGGGAGAGGATTTTCTGTGGTAGCGGATGAAGTCAGGAAACTGGCTGAACAAGTATCGTCTTCCCTAGTCGAAATCTCTGGAATCGTTGCGAAAGTGCAGAGTGAATCGCAAAATGTTGTAGCATCCCTTGAGAACGGATACAGCAAGGTCACAGAGGGGGCCAGCAAAATAAAAACCACCGGAGAGACGTTCCAATTAATCAAAGATCTTGTTGGTGACGTCGTGGATGGGATGAATGGAATCAACACAAGCATCCAGGCGATTGAAGAGGAGGGGCAAAACATTAACACGTCAGTAGAGAATGTCGCCTCCGTTGCCGAGGAAGCCGCAGCAGGTGTAGAACAAATTTCAGCATCCTCCCAGCAAACCGCCAGCTCGATGGAAGAAGTCGCATCAAGCGCCAACTCCCTGGCAGACTTATCCGAGGAATTGAATGCTCTTGTTAAGAAATTCAAATTATAGTCGTATCCTAGAGCTTGTGATTATGCTTCACAAGCTCTTAATTCATTGATCCGATAACGGCATCTTAATGACCAATAGGTATAGGCTGAAGCATTTCATCATTCCAGAAAAACTCATCAGCAGGTGTCCTTCCGGATAAAGGATACCGCTAACAAGCTCTGTTGGCATAAGATGTACCATACATCGCTAGGTTAATCCTTTTTTCCATCCGAACATATGAGGAATTAAACTTTTTTCATTCCCTTCACAGTCTGAATGGGAATAGCAACTTTTGGGATATCTTCCGCCACTCTAGTCGCTATTGCGTCTTTTTCAATGATCATCGCTTGCTGCTGTCGTTTTGGGGGAGAATCAACCACTCCCCTCTTCTTTCATCAATTCCACGAGTTTCTTCAATTCTTCTTGATCGATTCCTTCAATAGGACTCGAATTTTTTCTTACAGAGGTCCCAAAGTGATAATGTCCAGTGTTGACCGTTGAATGAATGGTACTTATATTTTCCCTGTTCAAACCACTCCCCACCAGGAGTTCAAGGTGTCCACAAACTTCCTTCATGCCCTTGATGTTATTTAACCGGTCTGTTAACTCTCCCATTCCACCAGAGGTCAAAACGGTCTTTATTTCCTTGTATCTGCTGAGGACTTTAATTGCCTCGATGGGATCTTCAGCCCGGTCAACCGCCCGGTGAAAGGTGACTTCCAAATTGCTTGACTCTTCCAATAGCTCTTCAACGCTTTTAAGGTCGACTTCATTCCGATCATTCAAAACACCAAGGACCACCCCATTTGCACCTAAAGAACGGACAACCTTGAGATCATTTTTCATGATGGACAAATCATCGTTTGAATAACAAAATGATTGACTGTGCGGCCGTATCATCACATTGACAGGAATCTTCACCTTGTTAACCACTGATTCTATAAGCGAATAACTTGGTGTAATTCCACCTTCTGAAAGAGCAGATACGAGTTCAATCCGGTCTGCTCCTGACTGCTCAATCAAGATTGCATCTTCAATGGTTGTTGCTATGATTTCAATAAGCATGGTATCAATCAGCCCCTCTTTCTACACCGTTTTCCTCTTTATTTTCAAACAGAATGCTTTATAAAAGCATACCATATTCATCCTGCCGGTCCAGAGGGCAGTAAGTAATTTTATGGCAGGCGAAATGGCCCATCATAACACCGATTGGCGGGGCAGCCCAAAAGATGGATCCCCCATCTAGCCCTTCAAAACCGCCAGCTGAAATGAACTAGATCACCCATTTGACGTGCTCACTTAAAAGGGGGAAAACGAACATCCGATGATGGAATTTGTAACATTTGAAAGATAGACAGAAACAGAGAGGAAAACGGAAAATTGCTTGCTTTGCCCCTGAATGGAGAGGGAAAAAGTGAATCATCATTTTCAGGCAGGACAACTGAAGGAAGCTGCCACACCAGCAGCTTCCCCGAGCTTTTTTTGAATTTCAGATACGGAGTTCCATACCCCTCCATATTTATGAGAAGTCTTGCAAAACACCGATGAACTTAAAAAATCGCGAGTTTCCTCAAATTAGCAGAGGGAGATTGCCATGAACACATGCTTGGCCACATCCTCTGCTTTTTTTTATAACCGAATGGTTTTCAAGATATTCTGTAACTCATCAATGGTTATTTCCCCCCTGGCATACCGTAGTTTCGCCATTTCTTCCGCTCCAATGCCAAGCGGCTTCCTATCCTTTTCCTTAACAGATGTTTTATTCTTATAAAGCAAATAGAATCCTAATACGATCGACAGCAGGAAGACGAGCGCAGCCAGGCTGAAATATGGCATCATGCCAGATTGGCTGAACTCTGGTAGAAGTCTGTTGCTATATCCGCTCATAAAAGAATTCATATGTCCATTCATCATGATTTTGCACTCCTTATTTCAAGAAATCAGATCAAGTTTCTCAATTTGGCATGTTCTTCCGCGGAAATTTGCCCAGCCGCATACCTTATGTCGATGACCTTCCTGGCTTCATCTGCATTCACGGTGTCCCTGGAACCAATTTTACCGAGAATTTGCTGCAAGTCGCCTGTCTTATACAAGTAAAAGCCAATCGCTAAAATAAGCAATGCGAACATAATCTAATCCTCCTTTGCCATCCAGATAGCATAGATGGCTACAATTAATTCATTCCCATTCCCCTGAAATTCCGGCTGTTTTCAGCCCCGCCAGTCCCATGCATCCCCTTATACATCCTCTCTAGGTCCCGGTCACTCAAATCCGGGTGCATTTTTTTCATATACGGTTTCATCTGTCCAAAATTAATGTTCTGTTCCTCCATGAATCTTTGCATATCCTCAAAATCGCCTGATCTAATCATTTCATCCATGCCAGGCTGTTGTCCCTCCATGAACTTTTGCATATTTTCATAGTCCCACTCTTTTTTGGAATCCATCATATTCCTGGTACCGATTCCCTTTCCCTCCATAAATTCTGCGGGATTGGATGGCCGCTCGTTTGCCGAAACCATATAAAGGCCGGTTCCCCCTGTAGCGATAAGGGCTGATGCCAATGCAACAATGACGACTTTTTTATTCATTTTCCTTCTCTCCTCGTTTTTTCATTTCCAATGAACTTTTTTATAAAAGCTGTGTCTTGATTTGTTCAAACTCTTCCACAGAAATTTCGCCCCTAGCCAATCTACCTTTAGCAATTTCCAGCGCCTCCGTGTTAGCTGCTGGACGGGAAACCTGATATTGTCCAGCTCCATTGTTCTGTTTCTTCAAAGCGAGATAAAATAGGAATCCAATCGCCAGGAATCCGATGATCATCATCATGAATCCACCTCCCATCCCGAATCCTCCGTAATAACCAAGCCCGTGACCCATCATCATTTGTTTTTCTCCTTTCCACTTCTTTATACTTTCATTATCTGCGGTAATTTTGTAGAAAGTATGAAGCCTATCATGGTGATTTTGTGATTGCTTCCTTTATCTGCTGATATTCATCAGTCGTGATTTCCCCGCGGGCTAGCCTCATTTTCAGCTGCTCCATCGCCCCCTGATCCGGATGTTCTTGTGAATCAATATTTGGCTTCCTCTTGTTTTTGAAAAAATAAAAGAATAAAAGACCGACAAGCAGGAAACCAAAGAAAATGCCAATCGGCGCAAAGCATGCCGTGTTATATACCGGTCCCATCACTGATGGTTCCTCCTTCCGTCAGATAGTTGTTTGTATCTTTACTTTAAATATAAAAGTGATTTATGGAGAAAATATGTAGACCCCCGAAACATGTACAAGAGAAAAAATCGTGAGCAAGATGGAAAGACGAATCGCCGATCCACCCAACTCCCTCATCAAATGTCCATTCGAGCATCGAAACAATTTTTAAAAAGAACAAGGCATATCCTGGCGGCCAAGCTCGTTATCATGTATTGGAGAGGAATGGGCCAAAACAAAATAAAGCCATTCTATTCAAATGGATCCCTATGGATCTTCCATTGAATAGAATGGCTTTTAGTTTTAAATTGGAGTTTCCTCACAAACTTATTTTTTCTTATTGTGGCTGAAAAGAAGCCACAAAAGCAAAACAATTCCCGAAACCAATAATAGAATCATAAAAAACTGGCCAAACCAAAATGCCATATGATGGTACATCATTTGCCTTCCCATCATCATCCCCATCGGTCCAGGCGGGAACCAAATCATCCTAAGCACAAAGAAGAGGAAAGTAATTCCTGTCACAATCGCTATCGTAATTATGATGATTGGCAGTATACGCTTCATTCTTTATCACCACTATTCTGCTTTATAGCCGATTCCCCAAACTGTCTTGATCATCGTTTTTTCAACCCCGGCTGCATTCAGCTTTTCTCGAAGATTTTTGATGTGCGAATCGACTGTCCTGTCCTCGCCCATGAAGTCCATGCCCCAAATCAATTCAACCAGCTGTTCGCGCGACAGCACTTTTCCTCTGTGTTCCACGAGGGCCGCTAGAAGATCGAATTCAGTCTGGGTCAGGTTAAGTTCCTTTCCCCCGCACATCACTTCCCGTGCGACAAGATCAATGACAAGCCCTTGATACTTCAACACTTCTTGCGCTGAATCCATTTTGCCCGTCCTTCTCAAAAGCGCCTTTATCCTGACGAGCAATTCGGCTTCATCAAACGGTTTGACAATATAATCATCCGCCCCTGTAGAAAATCCATCCACTTTATCCTGGATGGCCCCCTTTGCAGTGAGCATGATAATAGGAATATCCGACAGCTGCCGTGCCTGCTTAATCGTTTCCCATCCATCCATCATCGGCATCATCACGTCCAGGATCATTAAATCGTAGTCATTGCGCTTAAGTTTCTCAAGTGCTTCATAGCCATCTTCCGCCTCATCCACTTGATAGTTTTCCTGGAGCAGGTATAGCCTCACTAGTTGCCTCATCTGAAATTCATCATCGACGATCAGTATCTTATTCATTTTATTCCCCTCTTACTACTTTGTAAATAGATGGTAAAAGTCGATCCCTCATTAAGTTTGCTTTGCAGTTGGATATCTCCGCCATGAGCTTCAATGATCTGTTTCACCACATAAAGGCCCAATCCTGATCCACCTGATTTCCTTGCCCGGGACCTTTCGATACGGTAAAATCGATCCCAGACTCTTGCAAGGTCTGATTCAGGAATGCCCTCACCAGTGTCTGAAATCTGGATCATGATCAAATCATTCTTCCTTTTGGAACCGACCGTGATTCCGCCGTTGCTGCTGAATTTTATCGCGTTTTCGATCAGGTTGTACAAAACTTGCTCCATCCTTTGGCCATCCACTTCCGCTTCCGGCAAATCAGGTTCCAGATCAAGCACGAAATCCAATCCTTTCTTGACTGCTGCCGGCTTGAGACTCAAGGCCACTCTTTCGATAATGGCATTCAGGTTGGCTGGGTGCTTGTCCAGTTCAAACTTCCCTACTTGAAGCTTGCTCATTTCAAATAGGTCATTGACCATGTAAGAAATCCGTTGTGCTTCCTTATTGATGATTGTCAAATATTCAGTCTGTTCCTCCACGCTTTTAGCGATACCTTTATTCAAGATATCGCTGTATCCCTTGATATACGTCAAAGGTGTCCTCAGCTCATGGGAAATGGCCGCAAGAAATTCATTCCTGCTGTCTTCAAAATATTGAAGCTGTTGACCCAGTTCCTGAATCGAACGCCCAAGCTGGGCAACCTCATCCTCTCCCCGGACCGGGATTTCCTGCCGATACTTTCCGAGCGCGATTTCGGAAGTCGCCTCCTTCATCGCCAGAAGCGGGTTGGTCAACTTCCTCGAAAGAATCGCGATCAGGCCAAACGCAAGCAGAATGATCCCTGCACTGGCAACAACGATAAGCACATTCATGACAAAAACGATATCCCGCAGGATGGTTGAAGGATAATACATATAAACATATCCAGAATCATTGCCAATAGCTGAAACCGAAACGATGTATGGATGTTCCCTCCAGTCATCATCAAGGATGTGGCCGGCTTTTTGTTGCGGTTTCGAAAGCTGGCTTTTCATGCCTTCATCGGGAATCTTTGAAGCTGCGATGATTTTTTGCCCGCCATCCGTAATCACAACCTCTGTCATGACACCTTTTTCCATTTCCACCACATGATTTATAGTGGAATCATTGAAGTTCCCGCCCAGTACCCGCGCATGGTTATTCCCCCTTGCAAGAACATCTTGTTTGATATAATCAATCAGCACATTGGAAAACACTCCATACAAAACTAAGCCCATAATAATCAGCAGCATTATGAAAATACTGCTGAACAAAAGCCCAAGCTTAAACGAAATACTTTTTAACCTGGAAGGCATCTTCATATCCGCTCCCAACAAATACCGGTCATATCCTCATTGGATACACCTATCATTGACATACTTGTAAACCGATTATTCATTTCCATTATAGCAAGTAAAAATCAAGAAATTGTGGAGGAAGACGATTAAAAGCCCATGGATGAGGGCGAAAAAAACGCTGTATCCAGCATGCGGAAGTTCACATCCGTTATTTTTCACCACTCTATGAAGCTCAAAAGGGAGCGCATTCCCCGCTTGCGTTACCTTTTGCCACTCCATGAAGCCCAAAAGGGAGCGCATACCGCGCTTCCGTTACCTTTTACCACTCCATGCACCACCAAAGGGAGCGCATACCTCGCTTGCGTTACCTTTTACCACTCCATGAAGCTCAAAAGGGAGCGCATTCCCCGCTTGCGTTACCTTTCATCACTCACTGCACCACCAAAGGGAGCGCATACCTCGCTTGCGTTACCTTTCATCACTCACTGCACCACCAAAGGGAGCGCATACCTCGCTTGCGTTACCTTTTGCCACTCACTGCACCACCAAAGGGAGCGCATACCTCGCTTGCGTTACCTTTCACCACTCACTGCACCACCAAAGGGAGCGCATACCTCGCTTGCGTTACCTTTTACCACTCACTGCACCACCAAAGGGAGCGCATACTGCGCTTGCGTTACCTTTTACCACTCCCTGAAGCCCAAAAGGGAGTGCATCCCCCGCTTGCGTTACCTTTTACCACTCACTGCGACCCCAAAGGGAGTGCATCCCCCGCTTGCGTTACCTTTTACCACTCACTGCGACCCCAAAGGGAGTGCATCCCCCGCTTGCGTTACCTTTTACCACTCACTGCGACCCCAAAGGGAGTGCATTCCCCGCTTGCGTTACCTTTTGCCACTCCATGAAGCCCAAAAGGGAGCTCATTCCCCGCTTGTGTTACCTTTTACCACTCACGGCAACCCCAAAGGGAGCGCATACCTCGCTTGCGTTACCTTTTACCACTCACTGCACCACCAAAGGGAGCGCATACCACGCTTGCGTTACCTTTTACCACTCACTGCACCACCAAAGGGAGCGCATTCCCCGCTTGCGTTACCTTTTGCCACTCCATGAAGCCCAAAAGGGAGCGCATACCGCGCTTCCGTTACCTTTTACCACTCACTGCGACCCCAAAGGGAGTGCATACCGCGCTTGCGTTACCTTTTACCACTCCATGAAGCTCAAAAGGGAGCGCATTCCCCGCTTGCGTTACCTTTCTCCACTCACTGCGACCCCAAAGGGAGCGCATCCCGCGCTTGCGTTACCTTTTGCCACTCCATGAAGCCCAAAAGGGAGCGCATCCCGCGCTTGCGTTACCTTTTACCACTCACTGCACCACCAAAGGGAGTGCATTCCCCGCTTGCGTTACCTTTTACCACTCACGGCAACCCCAAAGGGAGTGCATTCCCCGCTTGCGTTACCTTTTACCACTCCATGAAGTCCAAAAGGGAGTGCATTCCCCGCTTGTGTTACCTTTTACCACTCCATGAAGCCCAAAAGGGAGCGCATTCCCCGCTTGCGTTACCTTTCACCACTCACTGCACCACCAAAGGGAGCGCATACCACGCTTGCGTTACCTTTTACCACTCAATGCACCACCAAAGGGAGCGCATACCGCGCTTGCGTTACCTTTTGCCACTCCATGAAGCCCAAAAGGGAGCGCATACCGCGCTTGCGTTACCTTTTGCCACTCACTGCACCACCAAAGGGAGTGCATTCCCCGCTTGCATTACCTTTTACCACTCACGGCAACCCCAAAGGGAGTGCATTCCCCGCTTGCGTTACCTTTTACCACTCCATGAAGTCCAAAAGGGAGTGC
>NZ_JAERSD010000007.1:169495-182068 GCF_017912555.1 Bacillus sp. REN3
TACCACTCACGGCAACCCCAAAGGGAGTGCATTCCCCGCTTGCGTTACCTTTTACCACTCCATGAAGTCCAAAAGGGAGTGCATTCCCCGCTTGTGTTACCTTTTACCACTCACGGCAACCCCAAAGGGAGTGCATTCCCCGCTTGCGTTACCTTTTACCACTCCATGAAGTCCAAAAGGGAGCGCATTCCCCGCTTGCATTACCTTTTACCACTCACTGCAACCCCAAAGGGAGTGCATTCCCCGCTTGCGTTACCTTTCATCACTCACTGCACCACCAAAGGGAGTGCATACCGCACTTGCGTTACCTTTTACCACTCACGGCAACCCCAAAGGGAGTGCATACCGCACTTGCGTTACCTTTTGCCACTCCATGAAGCCCAAAAGGGAGCGCATTCCCCGCTTGCGTTACCTTTCACCACTCACTGCGACCCCAAAGGGAGCGCATTCCCCGCTTGCGTTACCTTTTACCACTCCATGAAGCCCAAAAGGGAGCGCATTCCCCGCTTGCGTTACCTTTCACCTCTCACTGCGACCCCAAAGGGAGCGCATACCGCGCTTGCGTTACCTTTTACCACTCAATGCACCACCAAAGGGAGCGCATTCCCCGCTTGCGTTACCTTTTACCACTCCATGAAGCCCAAAAGGGAGCGCATTCCCCGCTTGCGTTACCTTTCACCTCTCACTGCGACCCCAAAGGGAGCGCATACCGCGCTTGCGTTACCTTTTACCACTCAATGCACCACCAAAGGGAGCGCATACCGCGCTTGCGTTACCTTTCACCACTCCATGAAGCAAAATTCTAACGAAAGAAAGCTATTTCTGTTTTGAACGCATCCATTTGCAATCATAATATTTCTCATTGGGTGATTATCAACGCTCGTTGCCCCAAGATAAGATTTTGCCTTAAATTCATTTTGCAACCTGTATAGCCCGATCAAATGGAGTCTCTGCCCTAATCCTTTCCGCAAATGCCTGGGATGCGTCCCGATCCAGAAAATACGCCCTTCTTGATCCGTATCTGGTTCTATGTGGGGAAAAACGACTCCAACAGGTTCGTTTTTAACAATCATCACCGTATACATATCCTTAACTTGCGAAGGCAATTCGGCTTCCATTTTCATTAAAAAACTTTCTGTCTCATCAAAGCTCCTGCCCATTACTTCAGATAAAAAGGAGATTGAGTCCGGATTATAAATCGACCATACTTCATATTCCGGAAGCAGACTGCTTACAGGCTCTGTGAATTCCTTGGTGAAGATAACCCTTTCCCCAACAACTTTCATTTTCTCCTTTGTGAATTTCAGCTTACCCAAAAGCGTTTTGGGACACTCTAGCATTATTTTTTTCTGTTTAGTGTTTGTCAAATGAAGAATAAGCTCATCAACTTCATATGTGTTGCTTAATTGCTCCTCTAAAATTTCCAAGAGGATTTCGCAATCATTCTGAATGTGATGCACTCCAAGAATTTTAAGTTTTTGTAATATCTCCTCCATAAAAACCTCCCCTGCTTGTATCCGTTTTTCTTCTTTTTCATTTTTGCAAATACAGAATAAAATATTGAAGGTCTGGAACGATCCGTTGCTTAGTAACTAGGTTCCATACTAAAAACGTTAATCCTGCTGGGACCAACACGACAGCCAGATTAAAATTATTCCTTGGCCAATATTTCATATTTTCAAGGCAGGGCATGTCAAATCTTCATTTCGGATTTGTCACTTCAAGACGTTTATAAGTATAAAAAAAGCCCACTTCCTCATCTAAATGCTGAGAAATCAGGCTTTTCTTGGCACTATTAATGGCAAATCCACCTTCTCGTAACATTAAAAAACCTACTTCTTTTGCAGCTCAATCCATTCTTTAACCAAGCGCTTAGGCGCGGCGCGCAAATAGGCTTCTTGAATCAATTCGGTCAGTTCCTCCCAATCCCCGTCATGTGGGTTTTGAATAGAAACCCAACCATGATGTCCGATATATGGGGTTTTGAAAAATTTCTCTTTCTGCAGCAAAAACACTTGGGTTTCCCGGTCTGATTTGAATGACAAGCCGGATCTTTCAGTCAGTTTCACAAAAGATTTACCATGAATTCGAAAGGAAGTGTGTCCAAAACCATCGATGTGTTCAACAGCTTCGGGCAGTAAATGGCAGATTTTGCGGGCATTATCCAGCATGCATTGTGATCCTCCCTGTGATTTCACGCTTCTTATCCACCTCTCCAACATGTAAAGTCATCTATCTTTTGTTAAAAATTTCAATCAAGTTCCTTGTTTACGGTTTTTCCAGTATGGGAAGCACGGAATTGACTTGGTGAAAGGCCTGTATTACGTTTAAACGCATTATAAAAGCTGGAGATGCTTTGATATCCTATTTGATAACCAATCTCCGTACTATTGCAGACCGTTGTCAATAGAAGCTCCTTTGCTTTCTCGACCCGCATCTTTTCTACATATTTTCGGGGAGTATCCCCTGTTCTTTCTTTGAAGATCCGATTCAAATGAAATGGACTGATCCCTACCCTTGTTGCAATTTCATGTAAAGGCATGGTTTGAACATAGTTATTTTTTATCAATCGGATGGTATCTTCCAATACCGATTCGAAAGGGTCATATACCTTGATATCCAAATCCGGCCGGCATCTTTTGCATGGTCGATAGCCTGCCCTCTGAGCTTCGTTTGCATTCGAGAAAAAGGATACATTTTCACAATTAGGAATTTTAGACTTGCAGGAAGGCCGGCAGAAGACTCCAGTTGTCTTGACGGCATAAAAGAATATCCCATCATATGCCGGATCACACGATATTGTTGCTTTCCACATGGTATCTTTGGAAAGTTCACTTTGATCCTTCATTCGCTTTTAACCCTCCCTTGCAAGCGGAAATCTTCCTGATCAAAATCATATAGATCGTATAGACCGCCACAACAATTAACGGAACAAATATATACAACCGGAAAAATGGGATCACCAGCAAACATAAAATGAAAGAGATTAACGATGCCCACCATGCCGGGGTATTCTTCCTAAATAATTTCACGCCTGCTGCCATTGATAGTACATAAACTACAACCCCAAGAGAAGTGGGGATAAACAATATATGATCAAACGTCAGGGACAAAGCGTTCACCGCTAAAACACCTGTTACCGAAAAACAGATAACAAACAATACCATCCGTCTTGGAACTTGAGTTTTCACATGCAATCTTGAAAAAAACTTTGGAAAAGCATGATTCCTGCTTAATGAATACCCTAATTGCGTTAAGCTCGCAACAAAAGCATTCGCGGTCCCTGTACAAATAATGAACGCTAAAACAGCCGTAATGGCTTTGGCACCTATGCCTATTGTATCTCCCATTATAACAGCAAGCGGGGCCAGGTTGTTCTCTTGGCTGCCATACGTGGCCGTTCCAATAGTGACAAAGCTTAACGCTAAAAATAACAGCCCAATGACAATTGCACTAACAACTGCTCCTTTGACAATGTCCTTTTCAGGCCTTTTAAAGTGCTCAGCTAGATTACATATTGCCTCCCAACCAAAAAAAGACCAGAAGATCACCGTTATCGCACTTCCGACAGAAAACCAGCCATTTGGGACAAAAGGAATAAAATTCTCCCATTGGATTCTTGGTAACGACACAACTACAGCTGACACCAATAGAATCAATAATAAAGAACTTAAAATCAATGCAACTTTCCCACTGACATTTACGCCGTAATAATTGGTAATACCTGCAATGGCCAAAATAAAGACAGCAATGAAAGTTGTTCCAAAATGCGGTAACCCAAATGCCTGACTGACGTAAAAAGCACCAGTCAAGGACACAATTGTCTGGCCTACACCTGCTGTTACGAAGTAAAACCAGCCAACGATATTGCCGAGATGATCCCCGAAAGAATTTCTCACAAAGGTTGCCGCTCCGCCGGCATCCGGATATTGCCGCGCCAAACTGGCAAAAGAATAAGCAAGCGGAAAGCTGATTAAAACAACGGTAACCCAGGATACAATCGACGCAGGGCCCGCTATAGAAGCGGTTACCCCCGATAAAAAAAGGACGCCTGAACCTAGAATGGCTGCAATGTATAGGGCAATTCCTTGAAATAACCCGATGGATTGATTGTTCATGTTTTCACCCCTTTTATTGCATTTAGTGTACTAGTAAAGGGATGAAAAACTCTTCTTATTTTTTGCGTTTTAATTCGTCGAAAACAGAACGTAAGGGGCCACTTTTCATTGTCTGGTTAACAGTACGTTGAAAGCTCGGCCTTGCCGGAAGTTAATGAAAGGCCTTAAACATTTGGAGCCTTATTTTACGTACAATACTTCACAAAGTTCGTACATGTTCGGCAAAAAGTTTGCCTCGAATAAATGATAGAGACGGACAATTGCATTAGCTGAAATACAAGGTTTTTAGTAAAATTCACAGAATAATAAATATTGAAGTGGATTGCTTTTATGAATGGAATG
The DNA here is from genome assembly GCF_017912555.1 of Bacillus sp. REN3. GTDB lineage: Bacteria > Bacillota > Bacilli > Bacillales > Cytobacillaceae > Mesobacillus. The sequence continues at coordinate 173,956 of NZ_JAERSD010000007.1, forward strand.
GGAGGATATGCATTTTAATGGGATTCTTTAATCGTTTTTTTAAGAAAGTTGAAGATGTTAATAAAGGTGCAGCTGCTATTTCCGAACTAGAATCCGAGTTTTATTTAGAATCACCAAAGGAAGCAGCAAGGGATTTCTGGGTGGAAGTAGCGCAGAATATAATCGTAAATGTGGTTAAGGCGGCTAACAACTCAGTCGATATCCTGGTAGATATGGGGGAACAACCATCTTTGGATATTTTTTATCAAATAGACGGCAGTTTAGTTATGTGGAACCAACTTGAAGATACCATTATAAAAGAAAAGATTGAAAATGAACTATTACCGCAAGCATCTACTGTCGCTACCGCAGTAAATAGGAACTTTACACAAGTTGAACATCCTAGGATTGCATTTGCTGAGCTACAGTTCGAATGGGCAACTGGAGCTTGGTTCTCCCATGTGATTTGGGAAGACGATGACAATGCAAATCTGGCAAAGGGCGAAATTCTAAGCAATTGGCTCAATACTTTGAGAGCTGAAATTAAAACCAGGCCACTAGACAGTGATACCAAACTTTCATGGTATCCTTAAAATCTGTTTTAAAAAAACATTGAAATTTACGGTTTCAATATTAATAGATTCCAGTATGGAGGAAAAGATTAATTTTCTATGCCCAATTATATGATAGAGGTTCTTTATGTGATGCTGTTATGGTTTAAAAGTGATGCAGCTCAAATTCTTTTTTCATCTCTTGATTTGTTTGCTTACCAGTTTGTGTGGAATTCGTTGAATTACCGTTTGGCGGCACCATTCTAAAAGTGTACGGTGGTTGGAATGTAAGAAAAACCAAGAAGCAGTGCCAGTCCTATAAAGGGATGGACTGCTTCCATCTAAATCTTCACTGCTTTTGAATATCGACCTGTCCGCTTTTTTAGCACCATTCTGGAAGCCTGCGTCTTAAGTGCCATCCACTGTGATATTTGCCGCCCTTTTTCTTGCTTTTAAAAACCTGACCAGGTTTAAGACAATGGTTTTTGTTACAGCATATGTTGGAACTGCCAACACCATACCTAAGACTCCAGCCAGATTCCCGGCTGCCAATAAAATGATGATGATCGTTGCTGGATGGGTATCCAATGATTTGCCCAAAATCATCGGTGACAGGAGGTTACCTTCGATTTGCTGCGCAATCAGTATGACCACTATTGCTAATAATGCTTTCGTAGGTGAATCAAAGAATGCGACCAGTACAGCGGGAGCCCCACCAATTATCGGGCCCACATACGGAATGATATTAGTGATGGCTACAATTAATGCCATGATCAAAGCGTAGCGTAAATCTATGATTAAATATCCGATAAAAGTCAAGATCCCCACCAAAGAAGCTACCATTACCTGCCCCTGTATGTATGCGGACAACGTTTCCCCTGTTTCCTTTAAAATTGTTAAACTCTCATCCCTGTATTCTGCTGGAATGAACTTTGAAACCGCTTTTGGGAAATTATGTCCATCCTTAAACATATAAAACAATAAAAATGGAACTGTCACAAAAATGATCGCAATATTGGTGATGATGCCAAAAAAGCCCTTGATTCCGTTAGTAAGCTTGTTCGGCAATGTATTAGCATACTCTCTTATGCTTCCCTCAACAGAATCAATCATTTCACGCTGTTCATCCCTGAAACTCTTAAACTCAGAAGACTGTACTACATCATAAAAAAATTCAGTTGTTTTATCAGCAAAAACAGGAAGATCGTTAGCAAGTTCTGTTGCTTGCTTGGAAATTGCTGGAACTAAACTGCCTACTGCCAAAACGATAAGACCGGCAAACACTACATAAATAACCAAAATCGCCCCGGCTCTTGGAAGTTTCTTACGTTCTAAAAAATCTACTATAGGATTCAAAAGGAAATACAGAAAACCGGTTATAAGAATTGGAAAGAAAACGGTTGTGAAAAAGACACCTATAGGTTTAAACATAAAGGTGATCTTTGTGGAAACCAAAATAATGGTCAATATAAGCAAAATTTGAATCAGCCAAAATTGCAATTTAGATTTAGTCAAAGTTCTTCCCTCTTGCCAATATATATTTTTTAACAGTATATCAAAACCCCGAAAGAAAACATAATAATTATAACACTAGCTTTGCACTAATCACATTTCAAAATTCTTTTTTAGCGCAAAGATAAAGTCCTTTTCAAGTGGTAACCCGTCCAAATCAAAAGGATCCACTCTTGAAAAAGGTTACACGGAACACTCCATTTGAGCCCAACCTTTTGGAGAAACGGGTAAAATCATGAAACCAGGCTATTATACGAAAAACTTAACGACGGTAAAGGCCGTTTGTCCGAATCAATTCGCCTCATATTTGTTATATTTTTCATGAAAGTATTGTTGCAATCCGTTACTAATCATTGAAAATGTAAAAATCGTTATCGCAATCGCTATTGTGCCTGTAATTGGGAACCAGGGGCTCGACCAGATATGCTTTGTAATTCCTGCAAAGAAAGTTGGCCATATGTTGGAAGTATTTAATGGCTTATAAGCACCCCCTAATTGTGAGACAAATTTAACGCTGAAATAAATCTCTACTATGCCTAACTGTCCAATGAGAAATAAAATCCTTCCAAGATCAGAAAAAAACTGAACAATGATATAAGGCCTTAAAGGTGGCCAATAATAATTCTTTAACATTTTAAATGATGAATTGCCAGATATAATTCCCGTTTCAATATAAGGTTTTTTCGATATATTTACCATTGTTTGGTGAAATAGATCAGCAACTCTGCCAACCTCAACTAAGGCAATGACAAATATGAACCACAGCGCCCTGTTATTGGAAAAAACGATAAAGGGAGCACCGACTATCATTATGATAAAAAAAACAGGAGGGATAAAGGAAAATAATCGATTCCAAACAATAAGGATTCTTCGTGTTATTGTTGAATAAAAGCTGCCAAGGCCTAATGGAATGGCAAAAATATAACGAATGATGGCTATCCCCAGAATTGTCAGGAGTGTCTCTTTCGTTCCAATCAAAACCCTGCTTAATAAATCGATACCGTTGGGATCAGAACCAATAAGGTATTCATCAGAAGGAGAAAACGGAGGTATCTCATAGCCTCCATCATCTTTTTTCCTCATCACATTATGTTCTAGTGAGGAATCAACAAATGGGAGATAGGGTGCCGAAAAAGCTATGATCAAAAGGAAAGCGAATAAAATTAATCCCACTGACAGCTTTTGGTTCATTGTTCGCTCTCCAGAAACTTAGGTTCCACCATCTCTTTACCTATTTGTGACAGTAAATTAGTCCCAAAAATAATAAAAGTAAAAAAAACGGTATAAGCAAAAGCAGATAGCCCATCTAATCCAATATTAATATCCACCATATTAATACTGGTACCATTGTGAATTGCTTCGAACATGCCATGCGCAGCCCCTTTAAAACTAGTCAACTTTTCAACAATAAATAGGTTCGACAGGACATAAAGAGTGATTGTATTAGAATGGGCTAGGATCATGGTTAATGAGTTTTTTAACATATGTATGTATAATATTCTATTTTGGGTGCTGCCTTTGGCCATAGCAGTGCGGATATAGTCATTTTCCCCTTCTTCTTTAAAACTAACATGAGTGATATTAGCTATATAAAAAATGGGATAAATTGAAAGAAAAAGAATACAAATAAGATAGTTTTCAATTTTTTCACTGCCGAATAAAGTAATATGGAAAAATAACCCCTTCTCATACAAAAACATAAGCCCTATTTGAGTTATGATAATAAAAAATATGTCAGGCATAGATAAAAAGATCAAAGTTATTCCGTTCCCTAAGAAATTAAGCTTCTTGTTTCGCATTTTAAAATCGAAAATACCTTTCCCAATGCCGATAAAGAAAGCTAGCAGTAATGCGGGGATGACTAAGAGGATGCTTTTTCCTGCTTTCTCTTTTATTTTTTCTGAATATAGCTGTCCAGGAGCTAACTCGCCTAACCCCTTATTTTCTTTCATATGAATAAAAAAACCCTCTATATTATGGATATGCTGAGAAAAATCATAGTTATAACTTGCAGAGATAAACTCGCCACTTTTTCCAACATTATATTGAGTATTAGCAGGAAGAAACAGGATACAGATAAACAGAAAAACACTTGTGATCCATAAGATTAAATTTACAAATAGTTTATTGATCATCACTTTTCAACTCCTCCCATGAGAGTGTGGCCTTTGACCGTACAAATTCACCTCCGTCACCAACTGGAATATTCTTCTTTAAATTAACCTTATTTTGTAAATTTTTCAATAAATTTTGAATACTTATGTTAAATTATTTTAAATGGGGATCTTTTATCAAAAGATTGGGGGAGAAGAATGTTTTCAATCAATAAAGAAAATAGGCCACAAATTTTACTTGCTTTATCAATTATAATTTTATTAACCAGCCTGTTTTTACCGATTATTTGCGTATTCATATTACAAGATATTTTCTACCATTCAAAATCTCATTGGATTTTCTCAACTCCAGCGTCTGCTTACATAACATTCATGATCGGAATGATTTGGATTTCAGTCGTTTTATTTTTTCATATTTTCATGACATCGAAATATGAATCCAGCATTATCAAGTGGGTCTCAAGCTTTTTCATCCTCTGGAGTATTCCACTTTTTGTATTAGGTGTGTCTAATTATTATTACGTAGATGAAAGGGGCATTCATTACAATTATTTAGGATCAATCAATGAAACGGCATATGAATGGAACAATTTCAAGGAAGTAAAAGAAATATATTCTGAAAAGAATGGCGTTTCAACGATAGAAGAGTATGAATTTATTACTAATGACCATGAAGTAATCGTATTGCCATTCAACTTGGAGTTCAAGGAAGCTCGAAAGAATATATTAAATATATTAGAGGAAAATGGAGTAAAGGTAACAAATAATTATGGGGAATTATATGAATTGCATTAAGGTTCGTGTTGCAATGTATGTGCTTTTAAATACGAGGGCGAGTTTTATATTGTTACAGAAGAAAAGGTGAACAGCGTAGGGGAGAAACTAGGGGATGTAAGATATTATTTAGACTTATGAATGCAGATAAAATGAACCACCTGTGCAAAGATTTGAGCCAGACATTGCATAAGATTGAGCCACTGATTGCAGACTAGAGGACCCGAAAATAATAATGTCCATCTCCATGTATAATGTAGAAGCATGCTTTTAAGCATGACACTCATATACAAGGAGGCTTTTTTGTGATTAATTATCGGAATATTCTGGATTTCCACTTCGAAAGTGTTAGTCAGAGAACCATCAGTTCGAGCGTTGGCCACTCCAGAAACACTGTTTCTAAAGTGATTAAACGAGCCAAGGCGGTTAATCCTTCCTGGACCAACGCCACCTATAGTTGAATAAGAAGAGAGAAAAAATCATTGTACTTTTTCAAAAAACTGTCGAACTTCTTTTGGTGATTTTAAAATGATTACTTGTTTTTCTTTAGACAATTGGTGGAGCCTCTTTAAAATTTCTGGTCTCTTAGTTTTAGGATAATTCCATATCCATTTAAAAAAGTCTAAGTCAAACCTTTCTTCGCAGCCTTCCCCCATATCTGGTCTTGTTTTATTTCGGTACTGCACCATTCTTTTGAAAGCACGGTAGACACAAATTGTTCTATTAATATCAAGAAAGATTATTGTATCTGCTGCATTAAGCCTTATATGAATTGTCCCACCGTAGTTTCCATCGATAATCCATTCTTCTTTATTAACTAAGTCATTTTGAACTTTTCTTTGTTCATCCTTTGGAACACCTACCCAATTTGGTTTCCAAAATAAAGCATCCAGATGATATACATTTATTTTTAGTTTTTCGCCTAATTGCCTTGCTAGTGTAGACTTACCTGACCCTCCTGAACCTATAAGTACAATCTTTTTCATATGCTTCCCCTCACTAAACAATACTGCACCGTTCGTTTTGTTTAATAAGGAATTCAACAAAAACTATCATGATTCCTCCGACTCCCAACCCATGCATGAAAATAATTCTCCTATGTCCATAATGTAGAGGACACAAACAGTAGGTAGGACGTGGCTTTTTATGGTGGCTAAGACCCTGTAACAAAAACTGTTTGAGTGGATTTGGTGATCACCCCTTTGTTGGCTCATTCCCCTTTTGGGAAGGATGACCACGTACAGAAAAATGCCTATTTTCAAATCCACTCGTTGTTTGTGATCTAACATGCGGAGGATTGGTATTATGGATGTATTTATTGAACGTTGTGCAGGTCTTGATGTTCATTCGGAGACTATCGTTGCCTGTGTTCTCACCGGCAAACAAGACGAGGATTTGATTAGGATAACTGAAACTTTTCCAACTTTGACGAAAGATCTCTTCCGTCTTTTAAAATGGCTGGAAGACCATGGCGTTACCCATATTGCGATGGAAAGCACCGGAGTCTATTGGAAACCTGTGTTTAATATCCTTGAAGACTTTTTTGATATTACACTTGCCAATGCCCAAAGGATTAAAAATGTCCCAGGAAGAAAAACAGATGTTTCCGTTGCCGAGTGGATTGCCAAATTATTGCGACACGGACTCATTGAAAAGAGTTTTGTGCCCCCGTCCGATATTCGGGAGCTTCGGGACCTCACACGCCTTCGAAAAAAGTGGATAGGTCATTTAACTTCCGAGAAGAACCCGATTCAGAAGGTTCTGGAGTGCTCAAATGTTAAGCTGAGTTCGGTTATTTCCAATGTCTTTGGGGTTTCGGGAAGAAAGCTGCTTGAGAGGCTGGTGGAACAGGGATACGTAGATGGCGATGATGTCGAAAGCAGGATACACGGAAAGATGTCATCTAAAAAACAATTAATTACTGACTCGCTCTTCGGTACGATTAATGACCATCAAAGGTTTCTAATCAAACAGTCTTGGCTTCACATTCAACAGCTGGAGGGACATATTTTAGAGGTTGAGAAAAGAATTGACCAGCTTCTGGAGGAATATAAAGAAGAACTTCATTTGCTTCTGACCATCCCTGGAATAAAGAAAGATACAGCAGCCATCATCATTGCCGAGATTGGAGTGGATATGAATCAGTTCCCAACCTCTCAACACTTATCCTCGTGGCCAGGTGTATCTCCTGGCAATCATGAAAGTGCAGGGAAACACAAAAGCACGCGAACAACCAAAGGAAATCCGCACATTAAATCAGCCATGTGTGAAGCAGCATGGGCTGTTTCCAGATGCCGAAACAGATGGTTAGCTACGAAATACTGGTCTACTGCCGCTAGAAGAGGAAAGAAAAAAGCACTCGTTGCGACATCGCACCGAATGCTTCGAATCATCTACTCCATGCTTATAAACAAGGAGCCATTTAAAGAAAGACAATTTATTTAGTATAACCAAAACCAAATAGATGTATACACGGATACCCTCCGACAGGTAGCCCTGCTTTCTTATTGGCTTTTTTAGGTTACTTTAAGGATTGCCGATTTCATAGAAAAAGGGCGGCAATCCTTCCTAGATCATCGCACCCGTTAGATTAATAATTAAACTTTTTTTACCATTCGTACTTGTTTCAAGATATGTCCATCAAACTCTGAGTCAGACTCTTTAACTATTTCGAACCCTTTAGCTTCATAAAAGTTCATACCAATCTTATTATCTTTTTCGACGTTTATATAAATTTCTTTTATGCCTATTAATTCTTTAATCGCTTGTTGTATCAAAGCATTACCTATCCCTTTACCTTGATATTCTGGATAAATATAAATAGCCGCCAATTCGACCTTTCCACCATCCCTTACTTTGGAATAGTTTGCAAAACCGATAACTTTCCCCTCAACTTCTGCAACATATACAATAGAACGTTCTATACGTTGTTTCATACTTTCATCACTATAATTTGATTTTACGAAGTTATTTTGTACTTCTAAGGGAATTATGCCCTCATATGTTGCATTCCAGGTAGTTTTTGCTATTCTTTGAACTTGTTTTGTATCTTCATACTGCATTTTACGAATGGTAATATTCATATAGAGCCCCCCTTTTAATTCATCGTATTGTCAAAACTTTTATAAGAAATAGGTTATAAAATCCTATGATAGAGGGCTTTTTAAGCAAAAAAATTGTCAC
>NZ_JAERSD010000080.1 GCF_017912555.1 Bacillus sp. REN3
GACTCGAACCTTCGACCCTCTGATTAAAAGTCAGATGCTCTACCGACTGAGCTAATGGCTCTCAATATTATTTAATACTTAGCTTGTGACACCACAGTTTTTTTGCTTTTCGCATCTACGATGCTCGAAAGACCTTGCGGTCTTCCTCGCAGATTGCCAGGGAAGAATACTCAGAGAAGCGAGCAATCTGCTCTACCGACTGAGCTAATGATTCATAAAAATGGCTGGGCTAGCTGGATTCGAACCAACGAATGACGGAGTCAAAGTCCGTTGCCTTACCGCTTGGCTATAGCCC
>NZ_JAERSD010000081.1 GCF_017912555.1 Bacillus sp. REN3
TTTTGACCCAACCTTCTCGGAACATAGTTATGGGTTTAGGCCAAGCCGAAGAGGCCATGACGCTGTACGTAAAGCAAAGGGATATATAAGTGAAGGTTATAGATGGGTGATTGACATGGACTTGGAGAAGTTCTTTGACAAAGTGAATCATGACAAGTTGATGGGGATATTGGCAAACAGAATCCAAGACAGATTGGTCTTGAAGCTAATTCGAAAATATCTCCAAGCAGGAATCATGATAAATGGTGTAGTCTACGATGCAGAAGAAGGAACACCACAAGGAGGTCCCC
>NZ_JAERSD010000082.1 GCF_017912555.1 Bacillus sp. REN3
GGTGACCCCTACGGGATTCGAACCCGTGTTACCGCCGTGAAAGGGCGGTGTCTTAACCGCTTGACCAAGGGGCCATTCTATCGATAATACTATATTGAGAGCTTCCAAGCGGGCTCGAACCGCTGACCTCTTCCTTACCATGGAAGTGCTCTACCTGCTGAGCTATGGAAGCATTTTGCTGCCAGTCCAAAAAGTTATGGCTTTTCGGGGTTAAATGGCTCCGCAGGTAGGATTCGAACCTACGACCGCTCGGTTAACAGCCGAGTGCTCTACCACTGAGCTACTGCG
>NZ_JAERSD010000083.1 GCF_017912555.1 Bacillus sp. REN3
TGAGCCAGGATCAAACTCTCCAAGAAAGAGTATGAGTTAGCTCATAATAAAAAAACGTTGGCTCATGATCTTCATAAGAAGTCATGATGATTATTGTTTGTTGACGCTTGTTTGTTTAGTTTTCAAAGAGCAATTCGAACCAACTTATTAGTCAGCTTTATAATAATAACATGAATAACAAGTATGGTCAATGGTAAATGGTGGTGGAGCCTAGCGGGATCGAACCGCTGACCTCCTGCGTGCAAAGCAGGCGCTCTCCCAGCTGAGCTAAGGCCCCA
>NZ_JAERSD010000084.1 GCF_017912555.1 Bacillus sp. REN3
GGTGACCCCTACGGGATTCGAACCCGTGTTACCGCCGTGAAAGGGCGGTGTCTTAACCGCTTGACCAAGGGGCCATTTTAAAGATTGTCTGGCGGAGAAGGAGGGATTTGAACCCTCGCGCCGCTTACGCGACCTACGCCCTTAGCAGGGGCGCCTCTTCAGCCTCTTGAGTACTTCCCCACACCTAGAAATAAATGGCTCCGCAGGTAGGATTCGAACCTACGACCGCTCGGTTAACAGCCGAGTGCTCTACCACTGAGCTACTGCG
>NZ_JAERSD010000085.1 GCF_017912555.1 Bacillus sp. REN3
CCGCAGTAGCTCAGTGGTAGAGCACTCGGCTGTTAACCGAGCGGTCGTAGGTTCGAATCCTACCTGCGGAGCCATTTGGAGAGCTGTCCGAGAGGTCGAAGGAGCACGATTGGAAATCGTGTAGACGGTTACCGCTGTCTCAAGGGTTCGAATCCCTTGCTCTCCGCCATTGAAATCTCATCATGGCCCCTTGGTCAAGCGGTTAAGACACCGCCCTTTCACGGCGGTAACACGGGTTCGAATCCCGTAGGGGTCACCA
>NZ_JAERSD010000086.1 GCF_017912555.1 Bacillus sp. REN3
GGGGAGTAGCTCAGCTTGGTAGAGCACTTGGTTTGGGACCAAGGGGTCGCAGGTTCGAATCCTGTCTTCCCGACCATTCAGCAATTTTAGATTGCGGGTGTAGTTTAGTGGTAAAACCTCAGCCTTCCAAGCTGATGTCGTGGGTTCGATTCCCATCACCCGCTCCAATCGATTGTTCTTTGAAAACTAAACAAACAAGCGTCAACAAACAATAATCATCATGGCTTCTTATGAAGATCATGAGCCAACGTTT
>NZ_JAERSD010000087.1 GCF_017912555.1 Bacillus sp. REN3
AGCAGCTCGATCAGTACGCTGAAGCTTTTTCAGGAAGTTCATCCGGACGTGCTCTACCAATTGAGCTACACCGGCATTATGAGTGAAAATATTCAGTTCCCATTCTGAGCTTTGAAAGGTCGTCCTGATCTCAGAAAGCCAAATCAAGAAGCAGCTCGATCAGTACGCTGAAGCTATTCAGGAAGTTCATCCGGACGTGCTCTACCAATTGAGCTACACCGGCATATTCATGGTGGAGGATGACGGGATCGAA
>NZ_JAERSD010000088.1 GCF_017912555.1 Bacillus sp. REN3
TGCGGCTCCCAGCCTCTCGAGGTCGCTTCGGTCCATCCGTTGAAGTCAAAGAACGACTTCATCTGCTGGCCCTTCGAAGGCCATGGATGTCCTAGTGCCGACGTTGCCACAGGATGTGGCGATCTTAGTCGGCCAGCGCTTGTCGAGGCTAAGCGGTCGCCTTCGCTTTTCAATTTTGGTTAAGTCCTCGAACGATTAGTATCAGTCAGCTTCACATGTCACCATGCTTCCACCCCTGACCTATCAACCT
>NZ_JAERSD010000089.1 GCF_017912555.1 Bacillus sp. REN3
GGGTTATGAGCCCGACGAGCTACCGGACTGCTCCACCCCGCGACGATAATAAATGAAACTATTTTGTTTATGCTCCAAGAGAGCAAAGACTGTCCCGATCTCAGGAAGTTGAATCAAGCTGCTGCTCGATCGGTACAACTCGCCGGTTCATCAGTGAAGTAACGCTCGTTGCTCCACCCCGCGACGATAATAAATGAAACTATTTTGTTTATGCTCCAGGAGAGCAAAGACTGTCCCGATCTCAGG
>NZ_JAERSD010000008.1 GCF_017912555.1 Bacillus sp. REN3
ATTTCTACGTCACACTTAATTGAACCGCCGTATACCGAACGGTACGTACGGTGGTGTGAGAGGTCGGGGGTTAGTCACCCCCTCCTACTCGATTCGTAATTTCGCAGGTTGTATAATTCCAGACAGCATCTGCAAATAGGCTGAACCCATTCCATCAAGAAGAGCACCTTCTAGAAGGATTTTCATAACCTTTGATATGGCCTGATGCAGGAGATTATTGTTGCCTGGGAGCAAACAGCAGCCTAAAAGGAGTCATCCCTTTTGGAAGCCGAGTCGATTTCAGCCTAGATCAACTTCTTGACTGTCATCCTTGATTTTTCTGCAGATCCATCATTGCTTCAAGATCTTCCTGTGCAGTCGTAATCAGCTTGAGGTTGAAAGTATCCTGGAGTACTTGCATTACACCTTCAGAAATGAACTCAGGCGGTTTCGGCCCAATACGGATATCCTGGATGCCGAGGCTGAAAAGACCAAGGAGGATCGCAACAGCTTTTTGCTCGAACCATGACAGGACGATGCTGACCGGCAATTCATTCACGTCGCATTCAAAAGCCTCAGCTAAAGCCTTGGCAATCTTCACAGTCGAAACTGAATTGTTGCACTGCCCAAGATCAAGATATCTAGGGATGTCCGTTCCAGGAACAACCCCATAATCCACATCATTGAAACGGAATTTACCGCAAGAAGTTGTCAGGATGACCGCTTCGGGAGGAAGTGATGTCGCAAGCTCTCGGTAGTACTCTCCTCCCTTTCCAGGGGCATCGCATCCGGCAATGACAAAGAAACGCTTGATTTTCCCAGCTTTTACTGCGTCGATGACTTCAGGTGCGATGCCTAGAACTGTTTCATGGTGAAATCCTGTCATCAATGTTTCTTCTGATTCCATATTTGCTTCTGGAAGCTCCAGTGCTTTCTCAATCAATGGAGAGAAATCTTCCTGTTCGATTTTCTTTACATTTTCAAGCCCTGCCACTTCATAAGTGAACATTCTGTCCGCATACGAACCTTTGATTGGCATGACGCAATTTGTCGTTGCCAGGATCGCTCCCGGGAACTTTTCAAACAAGCGCCTTTGATCGAACCACGCTTTCCCGATGTTCCCTTTTAGGTGCGGGTATTTTTTCAACGCCGGGTAGCCATGAGCCGGAAGCATCTCAGAGTGTGTATAGATATTGATCCCTTTTCCTTCCGTTTGCTTGAGCAGTTCTTCAAGAGCGAAGAGATTATGGCCAGTGACAACAATGCACTTTCCTTCTATCTTATTCTGGCTGACCCGGACTGGCTGAGGAATTCCAAGCCGGCTTGTATGTGCTTCATCAAGCATTTCCATCACACGGACTGCAGATTGCCCGACCTTCATGGCCATGTCAATATGTTCCTGTACATTGAAATTCGAATTCGTCAAAGTCATGTAAAGGGCTTCGTGTGTCGTCGCGTCCACAAATGGGTCGGTGAAGCCAAGCTGGTTGGCATGCGTTCTATAGGCTGCAATCCCTTTTAATGCGAAAATAATCGTATCCTGGAGGCTCGCGATTGTTTCATCCTTGCCGCAGACTCCCACAACCTTGCAACCGCCTGTCGGTGTTTGTTCACATTGATAACAAAACATATATATAACCCCTCTTCTGCTTTATTTACTGTTACAGCATACAAATGAATAGGGAGGCTTAATGTGATTCAAATCACACTAAAGGCATTTTTCACAAATCGTTCAAAAAAGGATGGCTAACTTAAGGACAGAACAAGGACATTCTGTTCCGCATATCCTATCATGAGATTTTTTTGCAGAGGAGGAAAAGCGATGGCCACAAATCATCCGGACCGTCCAAAAAGGCATGAAGCTTTCGAACAATGGTTTAAATCAATGAATCAGCTGATGCAGGAACAACCTGTGAGAGGGTTTCTCCAGACCATTGATGAATTTTTCAAGCATCCCTTCCCCCATTCAGCATTTCCGATTGAAATGGATGAAACAGACAAGGAATATATCGTGAAGGCTGAACTGCCTGGCGTAAAAAAAGAGGATATAGCAATTGACGTGATTGATAATGCCCTGACAATCGCAATCAGCAAATCGGAAAAGCTAATGATAAAGGATGATCTCAAACAAACATTGACACAGAAAACATCCCAAAATCGTTCGAGCAGGACAATTCCATTCTCCCAGCGGATAAATGAAAAAAAAGTGAAAGCTATTTACAAGGACGGCTTGCTTGAAGTAAAAATAGCCAAAAAACAAGGAAGGAGAATAGACATTTCAATAGATGAAAGTTAGGGTGAAACCTGACTAACGTTTCTGCAGATCGGCAGGCTGACAATTCTTTTTGTATTCCAATTAGAAAAAGCAGGCGAATGCCTGCTTTTTTTATGCTTTGAACATGCCGCCAAGGCCTTTGACCAGTGATGAAACCTGGGTTACGGCATTGACCATTTGCCCGGCAGTATCCACCATCTTGTTGAGATCAAGGTTCCCATCCTGACTTTTAAACGAATTCATGATCGATTGCAGTCCTGTCGGATGTTTAGGCAGGAAAGCCTGCTGGGGATATGGATTGGGGTTTTGGAAATCCTGCTGATGGCTGTAATAGCCATAGATTGGATCATCCTGCGCCTGGAGCGGATTTTCGAAAAGTGTCTTGGAATAATGGCTGTTTGCCTCAGGGGCCATTAATTGTTGGCTCCATTGAGGGTTCATTTGCATGTTCATATTTCCTCCGAATGGCTGGGCCAGGTATGGATTTTGCCAATTGCCAGCGGCTGGCTGCCAGTATGGCTGTGTAAATGCATATGGAAACTGCGGCTGCCGGGTGAAATCATATCCGCCCATAAGCCAATGAAACGGATGGTTGGGATATGGAAATCCCGAATGCTGCGGCTGATTTAGATAGACATTGTTCCTGCGGCCAATCATGGGCAAAACATCCTCCTCCATTTCTTCATTACAGTATTGTATGTTTTAAACGCCCAGATGGTGCTTTGTTTGGAAAAGCATTCCGCATATGTCTAATACGGAGGAATATTGTCGAAAGTTTAAATTTTTGAAAAATATGTGACAATTCATTTTTCATGTTACCATTGAACAAACAAAGAAGGAGGATGAAAGTATGAATGTTCACGAACTGAAAAATTTATTTTCACAGACAAAAGAATATACTCCTGAGCATGTAAATGAATTACTGGATTTCACCAAGAAATCATATATCCAGAATGAAATCACCATCACAGAATACAGGAACCTTGTTCGTGACCTGGAACTTCAAGGAGCCTCCATTCCAGAAGATAAAAAGGAAATCACCGTTTAATTTCATGCCAAAGACAAGGCGAAGCACCAGATTTTTAACATCTGGTGCTTCTTTATTTCAATCCAGGTTGCCAATGGCGAGAAGCAATCCTTTTAAGGTGAACTGAACGGATTGAATCTGGTCAAGAAACCTCTTCTTGCTCGTTTCCGGGAAAAAAGCCTGGACGGATATCACCTCAAGGTAGTCTGCGGCTGTCCCGATTTGGGATGCATAAAGGTTTTTCGGTTTGTTTTCAAATATCCATTGAGAAGCTAAAGCTTCCCACTTGACCGAAGTTTCCCTTACTTTATCAGCAAACGGTTTGACTTCTGTATGGAAATCGCCTCTTATGCCTTCATTCCTAGTTTTTTCATAACGATCAAGCGCATATTCAAGGTTATCCAGCAATAGTTTTGTCAACTGCGTTAAAAGCTGTTCTTCCATCATTCGATCACCCTGCCTTCAAGCTTGAAAGTGTCTTCATTCTAATATATATCAAAAACCTAATTCAAGCTTTAAGCCTGGGTCTGGAGCATTTCCTTGCAATCCGGAAAAAAACAATTCCGAATCGCTTTCCAACAATGCCATCAAGCCTTCGAATTCGGCAATTGATTCCGACTGTGACAAAAGCAAATCTTCACGCATAGCGGAAAGCGATTCGTGCAAGCCCTTATCAGCAGCTTCAAGATTATGAAGTATTTCCGTCATCATCTCAATAATCTGTTCCTTTCCCACTCCAACTATCATATTCATCACTCCCAGCTTCTTTTTTCGTCTTCCGGTTGGATTCGCAATCATTTACGTTTCCCTGTTTAAGATTCTCTCCTTCACAGCAAGTTCCTGTCTGCCTGACAAAACTAGAAGCGATTCGGCAATTAAAGTGGTTTTCAGCACAAGATTCAAACCGCTCGACAAAAATTGCCGACATTAAAGACGCCAAGATGCACAAACTAGTGAAAGGAGGTGTTTTTCAATGGGCAAAAAACAAGGAAAAAAAACAGAAAGCAAACCTAAACAACCTGCCGGGGGCAGAACAGGCTTTGGCGATAAAAAGCTTGAAGGGCCCAATCGTCCCGCGGAGTGAATGACTGCTGTTTGTTCGACCTCAGGGGCGATGATTGTATGTATGAGATGGATTGATACACGCCAACCCTTCTGCTACCCGCAAATTATGCTTTCTTAGTGTAATAGGAAAGCTTGAAGCCACTCGATGAAATGGATCATTAACTAAATAAAGCCCTTTCGTCACGTTCAAGCCCTATGATGGCAAAGCCGTGAAACAAACCAGCTGGAAAGGTGCGAATTCCCCTTTTTCAGCCTGATCGGCACCTGAATGCCTGCATCCTGACCGGTCTCGAACTGGATCTTTCCTTCTCAACAAGTAAAAAAGCAAGGAATGACCTTGCTTTTTTCACATGCATGTTCAATTGAACAATTGTTTTATTGCAGCCAAAGCTTGCAGCTGTTTTTGTTTCTTCAAGTACCAGCCAGTCAAGAGGACTGGGTGGCGATGGACTGGACTCTTTCCATTGTAATTCCATTTATATTTCTTCGTTTTATACCAATCCCCTTGCTGATGATAATTATGCTCTATGACCGGGTAAGTACACCTTAAAAATGGAGTGTCCCTCTTTTTGCGGAACTGAAAATATCTTTCATAATCATGCCGTGAAGCTGTATGCTCGGTGTTGATGGCAAATTCAAGAATCGATGGATAGTAACGGGCATCGAACAGAATATCAGCAAGCCTCCTCCCCAAATCGATCCTCTTGCCAGGTGACTTGAATCCATTCACGCTAGCGCCGTAAAGCTGTCCTTCACATGTCGGAAACAATACCGTGCTGAAATGGAACGCATCCTCGAAAAAGAACAGAAATGTATTGAATACACGCTTCCTGAATACATGGTGCTCGATAACGGGTTTCTGAATGACATTTTGCTCGTTTACAATCAGTGCAGTCATAAGTCTTTGCTGATCTCGATGCTCCCAAAATAACATCCATTCTCTTTCCATAAACTGTGATACATCAAGATATCCAAGCAAATGAAACATTGGGGCATTTATTTTCGTCGAATAGTAATATAGGAGCAATTGTGGATAGGCATCGCGGAATATCAGCCAATTTGCCCGTTCAAATGTAAGAAATAGCCTTTGCCTGACACTAGAATCAATTATTTTGGGCAACCATTCTCCTTGAAGGTCGCACATATTGTATCCGCCGTTCCTTGAAACCATGCTGGCCAGGAAAGCCCAGGTGATCTCCGGCACAGCCAGGTAGTAATCAAGATACGCTTTCGTTCTTGCGATATTATCGACATTTTTCTTAGCTGTTTCATCCTTTACCTTCACGATCAGTTCCGCTTCTTTGTCTGTCAGTTCCGGGTATTGGCGGATTAGTTTCATTGGCACAGCCCGTCTCTTCCTTTTCCTGTAGTTGTTCATAGGATGATTTTAAATGGTGCTTTTTATTCAACCAAAAATGCTTGAGTTTTGGTATGATAAAGAGTAGTCTGTGAGGTGGTCTGCGTGATCTTCAATTATCCTAATGGAAAAAGGTATACTCCAAAGGAAAATCCAGCTGTGAACACTAAGAGGCATAAAAATTCAGTATATAGCAATAGAGGAATGACGCTCGAGGAGGATTTGAATGTAACAAACTCATACTATCTAGACAGAGGCATTGCCGTCATCCATAAAAAGCCGACTCCAGTCCAAATTGTGAATGTCGATTATCCGCGCAGGAGTGCTGCAGTCATCAAGGAGGCATATTTTAAACAAGCTTCCACTACTGACTACAACGGGGTTTATAAAGGCAAGTACATTGATTTTGAAGCAAAAGAGACAAAGTTTTCTACTTCATTCCCTTTAAAAAATTTTCATGAACACCAAATCACCCATATGAAGTCCGTGGTGGAACAGGATGGCATCTGTTTTGTTATCCTGCGGTTTTCTACTGAAGAGCAGGTTTTCTTGCTGGAAGCCAGTCATTTGCTGAAATATTGGGAACGAATGAAAAATGGCGGCAGAAAGTCGATCACAAAGGAAGAAATAAAAGCTTCCGGACATCATATCCCAGTCGGGCTGCACCCGAGGATTGACTATATCAAAGTAATAGATTATCTTTATAGACTTAGTTAGCTTTTAATTGCTAGAAAGGAATGAAACATATATGGCACAGAAACCTCAAACAAGGGAGGAGCGGCGAAAACAGCTTGCAGCCAAAAATAAAAAAGCCAAAGGCAGCAAAAACAAGAAAGTAACAATCAAGAAGATTTTCCTTGCGCTGATCGCCCTTGGGATCATTGGCATGCTAACTGGTATTGCCACCTTCGCTTATATGGTCCAGGATGCACCTAAACTTGACAAGGCGATGCTTAAAGATCCGATCTCTTCGAAAATATATGATAAAAACGGGGACCTTGTAACAGAAGTCGGTTCACAGAACCGTGATTACGTTGCCTACGAGGATATCCCGAAGATGGTTGAAAATGCATTCCTTGCCACGGAGGATGTCAGGTTCTATAAACACAATGGAATCGATGTCATCCGTCTCGGCGGAGCTGTCCTTGCCAACATTACCGATGGCTTCGGATCTGAAGGAGCATCAACGATCACACAGCAGGTTGTAAAAAATTATTTTCTCGGATTCGAAAAAACACTTTCGAGAAAGGCACAGGAAGCATGGCTGGCATACCAGCTGGAGCAGAAGTATACAAAACACCAAATCTTTGAGATGTATGTGAATAAAATCTATATGTCACAGAGCAGTCATGGGGTCCTCACGGCTTCAAAAATATATTTTGGCAAAGATGACCTGAGCGAGCTTGAATTGCATGAAGCAGCCTTGCTTGCAGGAATGCCGCAAAGCCCTAATAACTATAATCCTTTCACAAACCCTGAAAAGGCAGAGCACCGCCGGAATGTAGTACTTGCTTTAATGTACCAACATGGGTTCATCACAAAGGAAGAAAAGGAAAAAGCACAAAAAATCCCGGTTGAATCTACCCTTGTAAAAGAAGAGGAAAGAAAAAAACGGGATGAAAAACCATTTGATGCATTTGTCGACCTTGTCATCGAAGAAGTGGAAAAACAGGGAGACTTTGATGTTTTCTCAGATGGACTTGAAATCTATACAACGCTTGATCAGAAAGCCCAGACACATGTAGAGAATATTTTGAGCAAGAATTCAAGCATCCCTTTCCCTGATGATGAAATGCAGGCTGGAATCACCCTGCTCGATACGAAAAACGGGGAAATCCGCGCCGTTGGCGGGGGGCGCAATCGGAATGTTCAACGAGGATTGAATTTTGCAACAGATATTACAAGGCAGCCAGGATCAACGATCAAGCCTGTCCTTGATTATGGCCCAGCCATTGAACATCTTCGCTGGGGCACGTACCACATGCTTGAAGACAAACCGATGAAGTATTCAAACGGTGAACCTATCGGAAACTGGAATAATAAATACAACGGCATCATGACGATGAGGATGGCTCTTGCGAAGTCAATCAATATTCCTGCCTTGCAGGCGTTCCAGGCAGTCGGAAACGAAAAGGCGCGCGAGTTTGCCGTTAATCTGGGCCTGACACTGAACGATCCTATTTATGAATCTGCTGCTATCGGAGCTCATGAAGTTTCCCCTATTGAGATGGCAGGAGCCTATGCAGCATTCGGCAATAATGGTTTCTTCACAAAACCTCATGCGGTCAAAAAAGTCGTCCTTCGTGACAAAACAGAAATTGATATGACACCGGAAACAGAAGTAGTGATGAAGGATTATACTGCTTTCATGATTTCCGACATGCTAAAGACAGCCATCAAAGAAGGTACAGGCAGACAATACGCCAATATAGCTGGTCTTCCGGTTGCAGGAAAAACAGGGACAACAAACTACACGGATGATCAGATCAGACAGTGGGGCATCCAAAACGGCGGTGTTCCTGATTCCTGGTTCGTCGGCTACACAAGCAGATACACTGCGTCCATCTGGACCGGTTATCCAGACAGGAAAAAAGCTTTATACGGGGATGATCAAAAAATATCCCAAATGCTTTTCAAAGACTTGATGAGTTACGTTTCGCAAGACGGCGATACGCCGGATTTCCCTGTTCCAAAAAGCGTCCAAAAAGTAAAAATAGAGAAAGGCACAATGCCTGCCAAGCTTGCCGGGGAGTATACTCCTCAGGATAAAATCCTTTATGAATACGCAGTGAAGGGAAATCTTCCTAAGGAAGTCTCCAAGAAGTTTGATAAACTTGAAAGCCCTGCAAAGCTAGAAGCAAAATATGATAAAAAAACAAATGAAATCCTGTTGAAATGGGAATTCAAAAAAGATGAAATGAAAGATATTAAGTTTGAGGTAACAGCCTCCCTTGATGAAGGCCCTGAACAAAAGCTGACAACTACCGCTGAGACTGCTTTGAAGATTGCCAACCCCGTTCCGGGAGGGATATACTCGTTCAAGGTGACAGCGATTAGGGGTGAGCAACGTTCAGAACCTGTTTCCGTTACCATAGAAGTACCTGAACCAAAAAAGCCAGAACCCGATGAAAATGAAGATGGAAATGAAGAGGAAGCTGACAATCCAGGCAACGAAAACGGAACTGGAACTGGAAACGGAAATGGAAACGGAAATGGAAACGGAAATGGGAACGGAAATGGAAATGGGAATGGAAGTGGAAATGACGGTGACACGGGCGGCGGTGAAGACGACGGCAGTGGCACCGGTGATGGAGAAAATGGAACTGTTCTTCCTTCACCATGATAAAGCTTCGTTAAAGAGCAGTGCTATTTTTTGATGTTAGTTTTTAGCGAAAGATAAAGTAGGAGGTGGGGAGACCCTGAAGGCGCAAAGCGCCGATCAGGTTCCCTGTCAAGCTCGTTGAAAACGGAGAGCCTGGAGCGGAAATAACAATAAACGTCCTGACGAACATAGTCAGGACGTTTATTGTTTTTATTGCTTTCGGGAGGCGGTCAGCTTTGCATGAAGCTTTTCCTGTTCTGCAAACAACCCAGAGAGCTGGATATAAGAATGGTATAATCGCGGTTTCGAAAAAATAAAGTGGATCCGTTCCTCTGCATTCATTGGTTTATGGGTACAAACCGCCAAGCTTTCGGCTACCTGTCCCTCTGCTTCGTTCGACAGGAAGATGAACTGCTTCAATAGCTCGGCTCCCTCTTTCATCAATTCGGCTGCTTCATCGCCTCTACGAGTCTTGAATTTTATTTCAAGTTTAGGTTTGATCTGATTCCACGTGGCGAGAACCTGCTTGGCTGCTGATTCAATCGCCGCGATCGAATTGGCTCCTTCCATCTCAGACTTTTCCCTTCATCCGTTTTTTGCCTTCCCTGCAAACATCGAGCAACGGACAGATTTCACATTTTGGATTCTGCGCTTTACAATGATATCTTCCAAAAAAAATCATCCGGTGGTGTGTTATCGACCATTCATCTTTAGGGATTTTTTTCATCAGGGTTTTTTCCACTTCTAGAACTGAATCCTTCCAGCGGCAAAATGCCAGCCGTTTGCTTACACGCTCCACATGCGTATCAACAGCAATCGCCGGTATTCCGAACGCTACCGATACCACTACGTTTGCCGTTTTCCTCCCCACACCTGGAAGTTTTGTCAATTCATCCCTATCTTGAGGAACTATGCCACCATAGTTATCGATCAGCATCCTGCATAACTTTTGGATGTTTTTTGCTTTATTCCGATAGAGGCCGATCGACCTTATATCCTGTTGCAATTCTTCAAGCGGGACATCCAGGAAATCTTCCGGGGTTTTATACTTTTTGAACAACTCCCTCGTCACCTTGTTTACGAGCGCGTCTGTGCATTGTGCTGACAATGCAACCGCAATCACTAATTCAAATGGATTCGAATGATTGAGTTCACAATGTGCATTCGGAAACATCCTGCCCATTTCATCAAGACAAAACCTTATTTGTTGTTTATTTAGCATTGATCCATCCACCAATCTTCCCTATGTTAAAAAAACGAGAGAATAAATTCTCCCGTAGAACGTTCTCACTGTTCAAGCCAGTTATAAAAAGGCACTGGATTTGCCGACACTCTTGTCTCTTTCCTTGCCTCTTTTAGATGTGCCTGGTGCTGACGGAATTTCCTTCCATAACTCTTTGCCTGTTCAATTGTTTTGATGCCGTTTTTCTTCCATTCAAAAAGGATCCGATCTATGTACCGAAAATTCAGCTTGCCAGAGATGACTGCTTCCCTTAATGCGGCTTTTATGATAACCGGATCGTGATGGTCATCATCCATCCACATTGCCAGGGTTTCGCATTCAAAAGGAGATAAAGGACGCCCGAATTCAGATTCGAAACTGGAATATACATCGACCTCCTGATGATGGTCATGATGCTCCTTTTCCCTTTTACGCTGGAGGATGAATTGGTCGAACAGTTTCTCCCAGAGAGGTTCGAGTGTATATTTTTCGTATCTGATTCCGTCAGTCGAATAGCCATCGATAATCGAAATAAATCCTCTCTGAATCAATCCACGCAGCAAATCTGTACATTCAAAGGCAGATATTGTCATCCGGGCTGCAAGTTCCGCGGGAGTAGGAAATTCATTTCCCTTTTCGGAAAAATAGAATACATGGAGCAATAAAGCCAATTCTTGTTCGTTCAAACCCATTTCTTTGTACTGTGTCAGCAGTACAGCGGGAATTGTAACATTCCCTTCTTTCAGCCATTCTAAAACATCTGCTTTTTTCATTCCGGACACCTCTTTCCATAGTATAGCACGAACAAGCCCGGCAGTTAACAAAATAGAAAAAGATCAAAAACATAAACTAATCAAAACAACACAAAGTCCCGTTTTTTGGTTGCGTGGCTGGGTGCAGCAATCGGACCCCAAGAATGTCAACAATGGCCAATTGAATACAACCATCCCTGTGATTCAATGCGGCCTCGAAAAAAAGAACAGGCCCGCTGACCAAACGGGCCTGTTCCATTTTTATCTTACGGGTACAGTCGGTTCAACAAGCGAGGGAATGGAATGGTTTCACGTACATGTTCAACCCCGCTGATCCATGCAACCGTTCTTTCAAGCCCAAGTCCAAAACCGGAGTGAGGAACTGAACCATATTGACGGAGCTGGAGATACCACTCATAGGATTCAATTGGCAGATTGTGTTCTTCAAGGCGCTGCTTCAGCAAATCAAAATCATGGATCCTTTCAGAGCCTCCAATGATTTCACCATATCCTTCCGGTGCAATCAGGTCAGCACACAATACGACATCGTCACGATCAGGTGCAGGCTGCATATAGAAAGGCTTTAATGATGTTGGGTAACGAGTGATGAATACAGGCTTCTCATAGGTTTCGGCAATGGCTGTTTCATGAGGTGCGCCAAAATCATCCCCCCATTGGATATCATCGAATCCTTTTTCATGCAAGAGTGTGATTGCGTCATCATAGCTTATTCTTGGGAATGGAGCCTTAATTTTTTCAAGCTTTGATGTATCCCTGTTCAAAATTTTCAATTCAACAGAGCAATTTCCCAATACGGACTGGACTATATGGCTAACGTATTCTTCCTGAACTTTAAGGTTGTCTTCAAATTCATAAAAAGCCATTTCAGGTTCAATCATCCAGAACTCGATCAAATGGCGGCGAGTCTTAGATTTTTCCGCACGGAAAGTCGGTCCGAAAGAGAACACTTTCCCAAGGGCCATTGCTGCTGCTTCCATATATAGCTGTCCGCTCTGTGATAAGTACGCGTCTTCATCAAAATATTTGGTATGGAATAATTCAGTCGTTCCTTCCGGTGCACTCCCTGTCAAAATAGGCGGATCGACCTTGGCAAAGCCATGTTCATTGAAAAATTCATATGTCGCACGTATGATTTCATTCCTGATTTTCATGACTGCGTGCTGTCGCTTGGAACGGAGCCATAGGTGGCGGTGGTCCATGAGGAACTCGGTCCCATGCTCTTTCGGCGTAATTGGATAATCACTTGCCTGTTGGATCACTTCAATGCCACTGACTTGCAATTCGAACCCCAGTGGCGAACGTTCGTCCCGTTGGACTGTTCCTGTCACATAAAGGGAAGATTCCTGCGTGATTGACTTTGCAAGCTGGAATACTTCCTCCTCTACTTCACTTTTCACTACGACTCCCTGGATGAAGCCTGTTCCATCGCGGAGCTGTAGGAAAGCGATTTTGCCGCTTGAACGCTTGTTTGCCAGCCAGGCGCCAATCCTTACATCTTTTCCTTCATATTTATGGATTTCTGCTATCGTTGATTTATTCACTATATGTTCCCTCCAAAACTAAACAAAACTAGTAGTATGTATGGTTTTTATTATACATTTGCCTTCAGGTGCAGGCAACAACTGATGTGAACTGAAAACCATGAAATGGAGAATCGTCACCGATTCTCCATCCCATTACTTACACTTGTTCTTTACATATTCATGAATCCGCTTGATCGCCTCTTCCAGCAGGTTAAGAGAAGTCGCATAAGACATCCTTAAATAATCGGGGGCTCCGAAGCCTGATCCCGGCACAACCGCTACATTTGCTTCAGTCAGCAAAACTTCTGCAAACTCGTCGACACTGCTGCAACCACACATGTCTGCTGCCTCTTTCGCATTTGGAAATAGATAAAAGGCGCCCTGGGGCATGATGCAAGAAAACCCAGGTATTTCGTTCAGCTTGGCATGAATGATCTGGAGTCTCTCTTCAAATGCCGAACGCATCTCTTCGACTGGCGCCTGGCTGCCTGAATACGCAGCGATTGCGGCATATTGAGCCGGTGTTACCGGATTGGATGTACTGTGGCTCGCAAGATCAGTCATTGCCTTGATGATCCTGCTGTCACCAGCTGCATAGCCAATCCTCCATCCGGTCATCGAATGTGATTTTGATACGCCATTTATGATAATTGTTTGTTCTTTCAATTCTTTTGAAATTTCCGCTATGGATACATGCTTAGCATTGCCGTAGGTCAACTTTTCGTATATTTCATCCGAGATGATCAAGATTCGGTTATCAAGGCAGACTTTCCCTAACGCCTCCAGTTCTTCCTTCGAATAAAGCATTCCAGTCGGGTTGCTTGGGGAATTGATAATCACAGCTTTTGTTCTTGAAGTGACCTTCCCTTGCAGCTGTTCCGGGGTGATCTTGAAATGATTCTGTTCGCGTCCTTCCACAAAAACTGGCGTTCCCCCGGCCAGCTTGACCTGTTCAGGGTAGCTGACCCAGTAAGGAATCGGGATGATTACTTCATCTCCTTCGTTAAGGAGAACCTGGAACAAAGTATAAAGGCTGTGCTTCGCGCCGTTCGTAACAATGATTTCATTTTGTTTATAGTCAAGCCCCTGATCCTTTTTCAGTTTATCGGCAATTACCTTTTTCAATTCAGGAAGGCCGCCAGAAGGTGTATATTTCGTATGCCCTTCATTCATCGATTTCACTGCCGCGTCGATGATATGCTGTGGTGTATTGAAATCAGGTTCCCCCGCTCCAAGTCCGATCACATCTTTTCCCTGTGCCTTTAGCTCCTTCGCTTTTGCAGTAATCGCCAAAGTAGAAGAAGGCGTGAGTGCCCCCGCTCTGCTTGCTAATTGAATCTCCATCCCTTTACCTCCAACGTTAGTTTTACAGGTTTTCAATATCCCTGATCATTTCGCCCGTATCGAAATCCACGTAATAATAATTCAGTGTGTCGCTGTCATTCCGATAATAAATTTCCCATGCTGGCCTGTCCGTTTTTTTAATCCTGGCCATCCCCAGCCTCACCTCGATGATTTCCTGAGGATTTTTTTCATCATATAATTTATTTAATGCCTCTTTTTTTGTGACCCCGTTCTTCGCAGCCCTAGTTTCGATTTCTTGATCTTTTTCAGAAATCCAGACGTAAATATCCTCTTTTTTGTTATTCTTTCCCATCACGACATAGTATGTTTCTTCACCATTGTATAATTGGAAATTGCTGAAATTTGACAGGTTCGTTTCCTTCGCAGCGATTTTCATTGCCCTTTCTTCTGCAGCCTTTACTGGTTCGACTGCATTCAAATAGACATTCACCAGGATTCCTGTCAGCACAGCCCCAATGAGGAAGATGGTCACAATCCATTTTTTCACAATATCCCCTTCTTTATGTACGATAAATAGTAAATACTGCTTTTTCTTTATCCTCCTGGTCCAGTGCAAGCCCGAACATTAGATCATCATGCTTTAAAGTCCTGTTCAGGATATCGACAACTTTATACAAATCAGGACTTTGCTGTATCTTGACCGTTGCCAAAACTTCGATCTTGCTTTCCAACTTTCATTCCCCCCTCAGTTCTCAATAACTATTGTCTATAAATTCCTGCCTATACGGCAACATTTAAATAAAACAAACATATCACTCATTATATCAGGTGTAAACCTTTACTGGTAAGAGCTATAACGCATAAAAGGCAAAACATTTTTTGCTCGAACGTCAATGCCATTTTTGTATTTGCCGCTATCTTCCCCTGTGTTCCTTATTGCATGGGAAACATTCTTTCTTGCCCTCTTTGGCAAGATCAACCGAAGATCGTTACTCTTCGCTTAAAATCGTAATCACATCATAATTGGAATCAGTGAATTTTATTGTAACGGTGCCATGCTGTCTTGTTGAGTAGACATCAATCCATGCTTCATGGAGCATTTCGAGCAGGTCGGGATCAGGTTTGATTTCATTAGAATGAAAAAGTATTGCAAGCTGAGGGTCAAGATGTTCTATCAACAAATCTGAAAACGAATCCCTTTCTCCATATTGGGGAAGCTTGACGATGTTCACATTCTTTAAGGGCCTTGACAGGAATTGTTGCTCGGCTTTGCGGCTTGCCGAGCTGATATAAAAGATATGTTGATGAAAAAATTGAAAGGAAATATCTGATCCTTCCTTTTCTTCGCCACCCTCATAAACCAATTCGGCTATTAAGGACGGGAGAATTTCTTCTATATCCCCCTGCTTCCAGGATTTGATTTCCGCAGGGAGATCTGCTTTTATAAGGTTTTGAACTGATTTCCCGACAAGGATATTGCCAACTTTGTATTTTCTGATGACCTGTTCCAGATTACTCAATCCATCCCTGGATGTTATAAGCACACTGGAGATGGAGCTAACCCGGAATAGGGAAAGCAGCCGTTCCAACTCATGGAAAGTATCCTCCCCTCCTGTGTTCAAGAGGATGTTCTCGCCGTTGCCATGCTGGATCAGAGCAGCCTCTCCATCGCTTAATGAGAAAAAAGTAAAGGCAAGCTCATTTCTTTTAAGATTTACCTCGACCCCTTCCACCTCCACCGGTGAAGATGGTGATTCATACGGGATATAATACCAATTCAACACGGCCATGATCGCAAAAAGCAGCTTCATTAACACTCCTCCCAATGACTTCTAGGTATAGAGTGCTCGTTTCGCTTAAAAATATCAAAGCCAGTCGTATACATGTGCAATAATATCTGTTATTGACCCTTTCCTTACCTTTACTTCAGGAACCGAGGACAGAAACGACTTACCATAAGCTGTCGTAAGGATCCTCCTGTCGAAAACAAAAATCATGCCTTTGTCAGTAGACGTCCTGATTAGTCTTCCAAATCCTTGCTTGAACCTGAGGATTGCTTCTGGAAGGGCCAGTTCAGTGAACGGATTTCCGCCTCTTTCCTTGATCATCGCACTTTTAGCTGCCGTCAGCGGTTCATCCGGAGGCGAAAACGGGAGTCTGACTATGATCAGGCATGAAAGATCCTCTCCAGGGATGTCCACTCCCTCCCAAAAGCTGCTCGTCCCCAGAAGGATCGCTTTCTCAAATCGTTTGAAGTTCCTTGTCAGCCTGGTCCGGCTGCCGGCTGTTATGCCCTGTGCGATCAGAATGAAATCTTCAAGCAATCCGCTCTCTTTAATCAAGTCATGGGTTTTTTTCAGCATATCATGGGAAGTGAACAGAACAAGCATCCTGCCTTTCGTTGCTTCGGCGATGGAAATGATATGCTCCGTGATTGCGGCAACATATTCATCATCGCTGACGGCTTTAATATCCGGCAAATCATCAGGTACAACAAGGCTTACCTGTTTTTCATAGCAAAAAGGCGATTCAATCACTTTCTCGATATGTGGCTCATGCAAACCTAATTCATTCTTCACATATTCGAAAGATCTATTGACAGAAAGACTTGCTGATGTGAGGATTACACTTTGTTTTTCATTGAAAAAGCGTGCGGACAAATAATCTGCAACATTTGCCGGACGGGCATAAATGGTCGCTGAATTTTGCAGCGCCCGAAGATCTGCTTCAATCCAGCGTACTGTTTTATCCGTATCCTCGATGAACAAAGCTTTAACTGTATCCCCGATGCTCTCGAGCGAACAGCGGAGCTGAACGATTTCTTCGAACAGGGCTTGTTCTTCAAGTGAAAGCGAAGAAATCTTAACGGCTTCCTTGAGCCTCTGCCCAAGGGCGAGGCCAACATCCTTTACAAGGAAGTAAAACCTTTCCGCCGCTGCTTTGAGCGCTGTCCATGTCCTGCTCTTTTCATCTTCTTTCAGCCCTGCATATACCTTGCTGCCCGCAGTTCTCGATTTAATCGCCTTTCTGGCATAAATGCCTGCAAGCTTGAAGAATTCATCGGTTTCATAAGACAAATCCGCAATTAACCGATTCACAACGGAGGTCTGCTTCCTGCCCTGAGTATGTACCTGGGATGAATGGTTGTCGAGCATCGTTTCAAGTTTGTAAAAAAGCTGTTGCTGCTCAAATTGTCCAAGCTGGTTCAATAAAAGCCGGAGTGTCATGAAATCAATGGATTGGCCAAAATGCTTACCTGCTGCCTTTTCGAATTGATGTCCTTCATCGAGGATGACATATTCATAATCCGGAAGTGCCTGTTTGCCAGAAACCAAGTCAGTCAGGAGCATAGCATGATTCGTGATCAGAAGATCGGCCAATCTGGCTTTTTCAATCGCTCTACGATAGAAATCAAATTCCTTCCATGGTTTTGTTTTAAGGAACAGCGAATGGTCATTCTTGATTTTATTCCAAAACAGCATGCCGCCGCTCGACAGATTCAATTCATCGGCATCACCTGTCTCTGTTTGGGTCAGCCAGACTAGAATCTGCATTTTTGTCAAAGCAGTATCGTAGTTCTCCTCCTCCATCCTGAGGGATTGTTCGAACTTCGCCATATTGATGTAATGGCTGCGACCTTTTATCAATGCAACCTCCAATTTGCCGTCAAACATTGTGTTAAGCATCGGCACGTCATTCGCCAACAGCTGCTCTTGAAGTTGCGTCGTATATGTACTGATGACAACTGGTACATTTTTTTCCCTGGAGAACACGGCTGCGGGAACGAGATAGCCTAGCGATTTCCCAACACCGGTCCCTGCCTCGATTAATGCATGCCAATTATTCGAAAAGGCTTCATAGACGAGGTCCATCATCTCATATTGGCCCTCCCGCGTTTCCAACCTTTCCAGGCCTTTTTGAAGCAGCCTCTGTTTCTCCACAGCTGAATGCGGATAGTCTAACGATTGATGGCCTTTCCCGGTGCCGTAGGTCATCGTCTTGAGGGCGATTCCACGATGAACTTGGATTCCTGGCGGCAAACTTTCTATTTTTCCTTCTTTGACAGTTAAAGCTTCTTCAAATATAAGATGGAGATCGCTCTTTAAACCTTCCGAGAGCTTTGTCAATTCCCTCAATGTTACATATGGAAGCTCCCTCATTTTTTCAAGCATGATCAACAGAAGTTCAGCTGTAACGAACGCGTCACTATCCGCCTGGTGAGGCCGGTCGTGCTGCAAACCTTCCTTTGAAGCAAGATCATTGAGTTTGAAACTGTCAGCTGCTGGATAAAAGATCCTCGCCAGTTCCACAGTATCAAGAACAGGTCCATAAAAACCCTCCAGTCCTGCTTCCATAAGCTCCTCCTGTAAAAAAGAAAGGTCGAATAAGACATTATGAGCCACGAAATATGCATCCTTCAGCATATTTTCGACTTCATGGGCAATCTCCTTGAAAAAAGGAGCCTCCTTCACCATTAAATCAGTGATTCCTGTCAGTTCCTCTATAAAAACCGGAATCTCCCTTCCCGGGTTTATCAGTGCATTGAACCGGCTGGAAATCTTTCCATCTTCAATAATGACGGCACCCAATTGGATAATCCGATCGCCTTTTTTTGGAGAATTCCCTGTGGTTTCCAAATCAATTACTACATATTTATGGCCCATAACATACACCTCTAACATTCAGTCAATCAAAAACGTATCATAAATTCAGGAAAAGAGAAAGGACCAGTTCTGCCAATCAAAAATCTCCAAAGAAACTCCCTCCCATTATTCTCCTAAAATTAAATCTTTCATATGTATGCAAAAAACTCCCGCGATTGCGGGAGTTCCAGTCAGAAAATCGTTTTTTCCGGCTCTGCGTTTATCATTTCAACAATCCGGTTGTTTTCGTCCATCAAAGCGATCTTTGGCTGGTGGCTTGCCACTTTTTCTTCAGGAACTAGGGCATAGGAAATGATGATGACCACATCTCCTTCATGGACAAGGCGCGCTGCCGCTCCATTCAAGCAGACAACCCCGCTCCCTCTTTCCCCAGGAATGATATAAGTTTCAAAGCGGGCACCGTTATTGTTGTTGACGATTTGGACTTTCTCGTTGCCAACCATCCCGACTGCGTCAAGGATCTCGCTATCAATCGTAATGCTTCCTACGTAATTGAGATTTGCTTCAGTCACGCGGGCGCGATGGATTTTTGCATTCATCATGGTGCGGAACATAGTTTTTCTTCCCCCTAATTCGTTATTCGACTTCCAGGATGATATTATCGATCAGCCTTGCTTTCGAGAATTTCACAGCGAGGGCGATAATGATTTTACCTTGCAGCCTTTCAAGCTTCATCAAATCCGGATATGAGAGAATATCGATATATTCAATGCTTGCATCACAATTCTGGCTTAGGTGTTCCCGAATTGCTGCAAATACTTTCGCTGGGTCGCGTTCGCCTTCCATAATTGCTTCCTTTGCAAGTATCATGCCTTTATTCAATTCGGCTGCCTGTTTTCTTTCTTCTTGATCCAAATACACGTTGCGGGAGCTTTTGGCCAATCCGTCAGATTCTCTCACAGTCTCGACAGCGACCAGTTCGATTGGAAAATGGAAATCCCTGATCAGACCATCGACAACCGCAACCTGCTGGGCGTCCTTCAATCCAAAATAAGCCCTGCCCGGCTGGACAATATTGAATAATTTCACGAGGACTGTCGCGACACCATCGAAATGGCTAGGCCTGGATTTGCCGCACATGACCTCAGTCCGTTCCTGTACAAAGACTTTGACCGATGGTGATTTCGGATACATTTCCATTGCTGACGGATAAAAAACGAAATCAACGCCCTCCTCTTCAGCGACATTCCTATCCCTTTCAAAGTCCCTTGGATAAGCATCAAGATCCTCCGTCGGCCCAAATTGGAGAGGATTCACGAATATACTCAGTACGACAATGTCATTCTCTTTCCTTGCCTGCCTCAATAACGAGACATGGCCCTCGTGAAGATAGCCCATAGTCGGCACATAGCCGATTGTTGCGTCTGATTGTTTCAATTTTAAAATATGCTGTTGCATTTCAGCGATTGTTGTAATGACCTTCATTCTTTTCCTCCGTATAATGACTGGAGTTCCTCTTCCTTCATCGTGAAGCTATGTTTCTCTTCCGGGAAAGCGCTATTCCGAACTTCCGATACATAAGCATTCAAACCTGCGGCAATCTTTTCATTCACATTTTCGTATTGCTTTACGAATTTAGGCACGCGATCTACTCCGTAGGTGATGATATCATGGTAAACAAGCACTTGTCCGTCAACGTTCACCCCTGCTCCAATCCCAATGGTTGGAATCGACAGGCTGCTGGAAACCTGCTCGGCAATCTGCTTAGGCACGCATTCAAGGACAAGCGAGATGGCACCTGCTTCTTCACATTTTTTTGCGTCATCGAGCAATTTCTTGGCCGCATCCGCGCTTTTCCCCTGTACCTTATAGCCTCCAAGCACTCCAACAGATTGTGGAGTGAGTCCGAGGTGTGCGACGACCGGAACGCCTGCCCTGGTCAATGCTTTAATATGGTCGATGACTTCATCCCCGCCTTCGACCTTTACGGCATTCGCGCCGGTCTCCTGGATGATCCTCGCTCCATTCAAAAGGGTATCCCGTATTGAGAGATGGTAACTCATAAATGGCATATCGACAACAATGAATGTATTGCTTGCGCCTCTTCTCACTGCTTTTGCATGATGGACCATATCATCCATCGTCACAGGAATAGTTGAATCATAACCGAGAACGACCATTCCAAGTGAATCACCGACCAGGATCATGTCCGCTTCAGCCTGTTCTGCATGTTTAGCTGATGGATAATCGTACGCTGTCACCATGACAATCTTGTTTCCTGACTGCTTCATCTTCAAAAAATCGGTAGTTTGCTTCATAGCGATCCCTCCTTTTTTTAAGAGGAGATAAAACAATCCTTCAATGCTTACACTAAAAAAGGGCCCATCTATACCAGAAGGACCCTTTGAAGCCATGCATTTGTTTCATCCCTCTGTCCCAGTCCATCGCAGGATCCAGGCAGACCTATTATATTTGATCACTTGCTAGACACGAAAAGGTGCAGTTCATGCGATACTGCCCAGAATGATTATAGCAAAAGAGCTTCCCTTTGGCTACTAGCCGGTTCATTCATTTAACTGGATGTCAGCAGAATAGATGTGGTGGATCCTTCCGCCAGAATCCTCGATGAGCAATACCCCATCATCTGTGATCCCAATGGCTTTGCCTCTGATCTCCCCGGTCAGTGTCCGTGCAGTGATATTCTTGCCGATGCTGACTGCATAACTTTCCCAAATCAGCCTGATTGGATAGAAGCCCTTTTCCAAATATAGTAAATACAGCTTTTCCAGTTCCTCAAGAATTGCCCGGATCAACTTTTCCCTGACTATTGTCTTTCCTGTCTCGATCGCGAGAGAAGAAGCAATTGAAAGTAAATCTTCAGGAAAGTCCTCCTCCCGTGTATTCACATTCACTCCGATCCCGATGATGATGGAGTTGATACGATCCGACTCTGCCTGCAGTTCTGTAAGGATGCCGGTAAGCTTTTTGCCGTTGGCCAGGATATCATTCGGCCACTTGATCTCTGGCAAAATACCGGTGACTTCTTCAATCGCCTGGACCACAGCTACTGCAGCAATCAGAGTCAGCTGTGGCGCTTTCGGGATTGGAAGCTTGGGACGGAGTATAATGCTCATCCAAATGCCTGAATACTTTGGAGAATACCATTTCCTGTCCATCCTTCCCCTGCCGGCAGTCTGTTCTTCTGCAATAACGACTGTTCCTTCATCCGCGTTTTCATATGCCAGCGCCTGCGCGATTTTCTGGGTGGAATCCACGCTATCAAAATAATGGAGATTCCTTCCGACAAAAGCGGTTTTCAGTCCGAGCTTTATCTTATCAGCAGTCATATGTTCAGGCATGGAAATGATTTTATAGCCTTTTCTCCTTACTGCTTCGAACTCGAATCCTTCTTTGCGGAGATCCTCGATGTGCTTCCAGACGGCAGTGCGCGAACAGCCGGCAATATCCGCCAAGTGCTGGCCTGACAAGTATTCACAATCAGAATTGGTGAATGCTTCTATCATCTTTTTCCTAATTTCGGATTGCATGCTGAAGCCACTCCCTTATTTGATCCTTTTTATTTTGCACTTCTCTGAATATAACTGCTCGTTCAACCTCTTCCAATACATCCCGGATCCACGGCCCTGCACCTCTGTCCAGCCATTCCATCAAGTCATTGCCAGATACCTGCAAATCAGATCTGTTCTTTATCGGGAGCCCTTCATATAGGTCTTTGATTCTTGGAATGTCGCTTTTCATTCCTGAGGAAATGCTGTTAATAATTTTTTCCGCAGAAATAGCTGTTTCCAATCCAGCTCCATAAACCGTTTTCCTGGTCCACTCTTCATGTTCCCTGTAGTGGAGCCATGTAACAATATCCTTTATTTTCCTGATTCTTTGCACCGGCAGCTTCCAGCTCCTCAAAAACGGCTCATATTCATTGCTGCCGATTTCGAGCGTAAAGAGCAGTAATGCCCATATTTCAGCAAGTGTCAGCTGTTTTGACTCGATTTCGGAAAACCGGACCAGTCTATCCTTTTGTCCCCCGAGTCCCGGCAAATATTGATGGATACCGGTTCTCGCCAGCATTTCAATCGCTCTTTGCCGGTTTTGGCCTACCAATATCTTTTCGAATTCGATCGCTCTTCTTTCCACTGCGATGTTTACGAGCAAGGCACTGTTTCTTTCAAGGGAAGCCAAGGTGTTTTCTTCGATTTCGAATCCTAATTGCGAATGGAATCGGATGGCCCTCAGCATCCTTAAAGCATCTTCACGGAACCGCTCATCGGGGTTGCCCACCGTGACGATTTGCCGATTTGCTATGGCTTGCTGTCCACGGAATGGATCGATGATCCGCCCTTGTCTGTCCATTGCCATCGCGTTCATGGTAAAATCGCGCCGTTGCAAATCATCCTCCAATGACCTTATGAAAGAAACCTTGTCTGGCCGTCTGAAGTCACTGTAGCCCGATTCTGCCCTGTAGGTTGTCACTTCATATGCCGCTCCTTTGAAGTGAACAAGTATCGTACCGTGTTCGATGCCGATATCCGTAGTTTTTGGGAATATCTGCTTCAGTTCCTCAGGCAGTGCGGATGTTGCGATATCAACATCCGAAATAACCCTGCCAAGAATATGGTCACGGACCGATCCCCCGACAAAATAAGCTTCAAATCCGGAATGTTCAATTGCCTCAAGGACAGGAGCTGCATCCAAGAAAGGTCTTCCAATCATCGCTCGTCCCGCCCTACTAGTTGATAATAGATGTTCTCATATTCGGCAACAATCTGTTCGGCACTGAATCGCTCCCGGGCCCTTTTTACTGAATTTTCCGAGAATCGCTTGTGGAGATCAGCACCCGAAAGGATTTCAACGGCTTTTTCGGTAACATCAAGGGTATCTCCCAGTTCACATATGTATCCCGTTTCGCCATCCTTGATCACTTCCGGTATCCCGCCAATATTTGTTCCGATGCAAGGGACTCCGCACGCCATGGCTTCCAAAGCTACGAGGCCGAAGCTCTCTTTTTCCGATAGCAGGAGCATCAAATCACTTAGGGAATATAGCTCCTCCACTGTATCCTGTTTGCCGAGCATCAATATTTTATCCCTGATCCCAAGCTCCTCCGCGAGAGTGCATACAGCCTTCATTTCGGGACCATCCCCTACAAGCAAAAGTTTTGCA
Source organism: Bacillus sp. REN3 (assembly GCF_017912555.1). GTDB lineage: Bacteria > Bacillota > Bacilli > Bacillales > Cytobacillaceae > Mesobacillus. The sequence goes on from NZ_JAERSD010000008.1 coordinate 23,634, forward strand.
GGCATTTTTTCGAGAATCCCCGCGAACGCCTTGACAACATCTGGAACTCTTTTGACCGGCCTGAAATTGGAAACATGGATGATCACTTTTTCATCCGGAAGGATTCCAAGTTCATTTCTAAGCTCACATGAATCTGTCTTCCTTGAACCCTTCATGTCAATAAAATTGTAAACACAGGCAATTTCTTTGTTTGGCTTTATCAGTTCATGAGTCTGGGCAATTAACGAGTTAGATACTGCTGTAACATAATCTGACTTTTCAATGCCGAAACGGATGGCATCAGTCAGTGACTGGTCATATCCGAGGACAGTGATATCTGTCCCATGGAGTGTCGTCACGATTTTCAAATCGCGCCCACTCATTTCTCTCGCTAAAATCGCACAGACCGCATGGGGAATCGCGTAATGGGCATGAAGAACATCAAGGTTCTCGAGGACTGCGACTTCTGCGATTTTGCTTGCAAGCGCAATATCATAGGGAGGGTATTGGAAGACGGAATATTGGTTGACTTCCACCTCATGGGAGGAAATATTATGGTACATTTTTTTCAATCGGAATGGCAGGCTTGAAGAAATGAAGTGTATTTCGTGCCCTTTTTCCGCAAGCAATATCCCAAGTTCAGTTGCGACAACGCCTGAACCGCCGACTGTAGGATAGCAGGTGATGCCAATCTTAAGTTTTTTCATTTCCCTTCCCCTAACAAATCCTTTTGGATTAATATTGGTTTTTTTGATTTGAAGCCCTCGGCAAACTCTGTTCCAACCTCTTTGCCAAACAGCTTTTCACGTGCTTCGACACTTTCGATGTAGCCATTTACAAGCGGGGTCTCAAAAGTAGTTTCCCCTTTTTCGAATTGACTGCTATAGGCATTTAACGCTGCAACCTTCCTGTCCATTGTGGACGAAATGTCGATAACAAAATCAGGCTTGTGGAATCCATTGATCATATAATAATAAAATCCTCTTGCCCGATGCGGAGGCAGTTCCAAATCCGTACCGTATTTTCGGACTGCTGCCGAAAAGACCGCCTCCTCTACCAGGCGGGCACAGTTGCCATGGTCAGGATGACGGTCGTCAAAATATGGCGCAAATACTAATGACGGGCGGTACAGTCTGATCACTTTCACAACTTTCCTTATATACTCTTCCTTCAGGAAGAGACCCCTGTCAGGTATATCCAAGGTTTCCCTGACCTTTACACCGAGGATTCCGGCTGCGCTGGCTGCCTCCTCCATCCTTGTTCCCACTGTTCCATTTGAAGACATTTCAGCTCTCGTCAAATCACAGATACCAATGTTTTTTTCTTCATCAGCATATTTGGCAATCGTGCCCCCCATCCCAATTTCAACGTCATCCGCATGGGCGCCGAAAGCAAGGATATCAAGCTTCATTGTTTTCACCCTGCTTTTCTTTTACGATTTCCCGCCATTCAAGGTCGCCTCTCTCGATCCCTTTTATGAGGATTTCCGCAGTCCCCATATTTGTTGCAAGCGGTACCGAGTATACGTCACAAAGCCTTACGAGTGCGGTGACATCAGGCTCATGAGGCTGTGCTGTAAGCGGGTCCCGAAAGAAAAAGATCGCGTCCATCCTATTATTAGCAATCCTGGCGCCGATTTCTTGATCTCCTCCGAGCGGGCCAGACTGGAAACGATGAATTTTCAGCCCGGTTGCTTCAATGATCCTCAAGCCAGTAGTCCCAGTCGCGAACAGCTTATGCTGATCGAAAATATGTTTGTATGCAACGGTGAAGGCCACCAAATCATCTTTTTTCTTATCATGGGCTATTAAAGCAATATTCATAGTTTCACCACTATTCAATGATATTTTCCAATCCATAAACAAATCCATCCATTTTCATGACCGTATCCACAGCCAGCTTTACACCTGACATGAACGAAGTGCGATTATATGAGTCATGGCGGATGGTAAGTGTCTGGCCATCTGCGCCAAACATCACTTGCTGGTGGGCAATCAAGCCTGGCAGCCTTACAGAATGGATGTGCATTCCTCCGTAGTTTGCTCCCCGCGCTCCATCCATTGTTTCCTTTTCATCCGGGTGTCCCTGTTTTTTTGCCTCTCTGACTTCTGAAATCATTTGTGCGGTCTTTACTGCTGTTCCTGAAGGGGCATCGAGCTTCCGGTCATGGTGAAGCTCAATGATTTCCACATCTTTGAAGTACCTGGCAGCCATTTTTGAAAATTTCATCATCAATACCGCACCAATAGCAAAGTTCGGGGCGATGATGCAGCCAGTTTCCCTTTCAGAACACAGCCTCTCAAGCTCCTCAAGGTCTCCCTTGGAAAATCCAGTCGTTCCAACTACCGGGCGAACCTTATAGTCCAGGGCTGTCTTTGTATGGAACATTCCAACTTCAGGTGTTGTTAAATCAATAAGGACATCCGGCCTTACTTCTTGCAGGCATTTTTCCAAATCTGTATACACTAATGCCTCCGAATCGGGAAAACCCTCCAGCTCTCCTACTTTCATTCCTCCATGTTTCCTGTCCACAACCGCGGCAAGTTCATACTGATCCGTATTCAGCACTAGATGCACGGCTTCTCTTCCCATTCTGCCGCGTGGCCCCGCAACAATAATTCTCACTTTTTCCATATTTCGCTCTCCTTTAGCTGTCTTTCCTTGTCCAGCGATCTTTATCCCTGGTATTGAATTTATCCATCACCCTGTTATGGGCCGTCTCTAAATCAATGTCCAATGAATTGGCCATGCAAATAAGGACGAAGAGCATATCCCCAAGCTCCTCTTCGATTGTCTTTTCATCCTCATCATGTTTTTTTGGTTTTTCTCCATAAAAATGGTTCACTTCGCGTGCAAGTTCACCCAGCTCTTCAGTCATCCTGGCGAGCATTGCCAGAGGGCTGAAGTATCCTTCCTTGAATTGGCTTATATAAGAGTCAACTTCTTGCTGGAGATCTTTCACCGTTTTATTCTTGACCAAACTACTTCACCCCAACCTGGTATGTATACTATTCTCTTTCGATGTTAGCTTAATGGACTGCCTTTGACAAATATTTTTTATTTCTTCAGTATCGCATTGGCTGCTCCCTTCAAGCCGTTATCAATTAGCATTGCCCTGGCGGCCTTTATTTTATATAATAACTCTGTTGACGAACATTGTTGATTACAGGGAAAACATGAATGCTTTTCTGGAAATCCAAACAAAGCAGGTGTCAGTTCTTCTCCCTTTCACAACATTGTTTACGTTTCCTGTCTATTTAAATCGATAAAGAAAAAGAAATCGTCTTCTTTTAATGGGAGGAATCGCTTTGCTGTATGGGTTAAAACTAAAAAACATCCTATTCATCCTGCTCGGTGCAGCCATTTTTTCATTTGGCCTAGTCCACTTCAATATCCAGAACAACCTGGCTGAAGGCGGATTCACCGGAATAACGCTTCTTCTCTATTTTGTTTTCGGCTGGTCTCCTTCCATTACCAACCTGCTTCTCAATCTTCCGTTATTCTTTATAGGCTGGAAACTGCTTGGCCGCAATGTTTTTATTTATACGATTATCGGGACGGTAGGGGTATCGATCTTTTTAGGGATTTTCCAAAAATATCAAATCGATATGCCATTGTATGAGGATTTGTTTTTAGCCGCACTGTTCGCTGGTGTTTTCATTGGTAGCGGGCTTGGCATCATCTTCCGTTTTGGAGGCACAACAGGGGGTGTCGATATCATTGCCCGTCTTGCCCATAAATACATGGGGTGGACGATGGGACGGACGATGTTCATGTTCGATTTCGCTGTCATTACTTTGTCGCTTCTTACTTATCTGGATTATCGGGAAGCGATGTACACTCTCGTCGTCGTTTTCATCGGTGCCAGGGTGATTGACTTCATGCAGGAAGGTGCCTATGCAGCGAGAGGAGCAATGATCATTTCTGAGAAGAATGAAGAAATTGCTGCAAAAATCATGGAGGAAATGGACAGGGGTGTCACTAGCCTGAAAGCAATAGGCTCCTACACAAAAATGGAGCGCAATGTTTTATATTGCGTTGTAGCCAAAAATGAAATTGTCAAGCTGAAGAACGTTATCACCGCAGTAGACCCCCACGCTTTCGTTTCTGTGACAGTTGTCCATGACGTCTTAGGAGAGGGCTTCACACTTGATGAAAACAAACTTCCGCTAGAAAGGTAAAACAGAATCGGAAGTGTAACGCCAATGCGTGGGTCCGCTGACTGGATCCGCGTTTTTTCATATTCTTAAGTAGCCTCTGTTCCCTCCCGGACTGCCAAACTCCGCCTAAACCATAAGCGTAACCCTGCATTAGGGGACACGAAACAGAGGGTGATTTTCCTTACGGGTGCTGCCGCTAGTCCGTACGGCCCGCTTCCTTTTAAATCACTCCTCCCCTTCATTGTGTGCTGCCAACACTTCGGGATTTAACCATATAATCCATGTCCGTTTCCATCCCATTTAACTTACAACCGCAAACAAAAAAACGCTGTTGAGAACAGCGTTTTTTAAACAAATATGATTCAGCAAGGAGTTTGTACACCTTTTTTTTCCCTATTCCTCTCTTGTCATGCCAGTGTAGATCAACACAAGGCGGACAAGCTCGAGGACCGCAACCGCTGCAGCCGCTACATATGTCAACGCGGCAGCACTCAGTACCTTCCTTGTTTCCCTTTCCTCGTCATTCCGGATGATCCCATTCGACACTACCAAATCCATTGCCCGGTTAGATGCATTGAATTCGACAGGCAGTGTGATGATCTGGAAGACAACTGCAGCCGCCATGAAAATGATACCGAGCAGCAGCATTCCAGTGAGGTTCGCCAGGATTCCAATCATAATCAGGATCCAGGAAAAGTTGGAACCAAGGTTTGCCACCGGCACAAGGGCATGGCGGAAACGGAGGAATGCATAATCCTGGGCATCCTGGATGGCATGTCCTACTTCATGGGCAGCGATGGCAGCTGCTGCGACCGAATGTCCATGGAAGTTTTCAGTAGACAGGCGGACCACTTTGGATCGTGGATCATAGTGGTCGCTTAAATAACCTTGTGTTTCTTCGACCCCGACATTGTATAAACCGTTGTCATCAAGGATTTTACGGGCGACTTCGGCTCCAGCCATCCTGGATGAAGAAGCAACCTGTGAATATTTCTTGTAAGTCCCTTTAACCCTGAATTGGGCCCAAAGAGGGATTAAAATTATAATCGCAAAGTATATTAGATACAATTAAGAACCTCCTAACAGCTCTAGTTGTTAGTTATATTTTAATGACCCTGTTGATGGGTGTCAATTTTTCCGCTCTTTTTGGATGTTCTTAGCCTTTTCCCTGTCTCCGATATATTTTCTCCAGCCAACATAAGATAATGTAAGGACAATGATGCTTCCAGTCGAAATCATCACCCACCACAATGATGGGTCCGCTTCATCCTCTGCCATTTCATCAAATAGTGTTTGAAGATCAGCTTCGAGCAATTCCAGTTCAGCCTGGCTCGAGGGTTCAGAAAGAACATGAGGCCGATAGTGGTCGATGAAGTTGACTTTGGCATCTATTTTCTGGATCCTTTCTGGAGTTATATCAATTTTCATGCTGGGATGGATCATATTATAAAGGGACAAGAAAGTGTTCAGGCTAGTATGGAAGCGGTCGTTATTCCCATCATATGCAGCTTTTCTCACATCACTGAATACTGTCATGATCGGTCCTTCCATCTCTGTCCATAAGGGCTGGTTGGTGGAAGCAATCGCATCGATGACCAGCCTGAACTTTGTAACCCGATTCATCCGTTCAGCATATCCCATATCAGGACTTGCAGCAGCTGTCACTGCTTCATCATGGGCCACTGTGATAATCCTGAGTTCATCCATTGAAAAAGGTTTGCCACTGCCTGTAGCGGCAAGAAACTCCTCTGAAAAATGCCTCAGCAGCCTATTGGCATCATCATACCGTTGCAGCTTCACCATTTGCAAGGCCTCATCAGAAATTTGGTCCAGTCTTTCAACAGGTGACGTTTGTTCTGCATATGCTGTGAAAGGCGCAAACAAGAGCAGCACCGAAAATAAAAAGAGATATTTTGCTTTCATTCCTGTCCCCCCTCTAAATACTATTAATATGTATGAGAGAGTGGACAAGGATAGACCATAATTTGTTGACTACCTAAACGTTTTCATGGTCAGTGTCAATCGGTTCCGGCGCATACCGAAGTAATAGGCGATTCCAATCGAAAGAATGCTCAGCCAGAATGTAAAATAACCAATTTCATTCATATAGGAATCGAGCGTATGGTACCTTGGCATCATCTTGAACACATAGTCAATGATTTCGTTGTGGAGGACAACGATTGCCGCTACAGCCAAATGCCATCCCTTCATGCGGTAGAACGGAGCATATAGCACGCCTTCAAGCGCCATCGCAAAATGGGAGCCCATCAACATCAAGCCTATTAAATCAAGATGGCCAGAAACAAAATAGACGAGCAGATTCATCACCACAGCCCATATCCCGTATTTGAACAGGCTGACAATCGCCAGCGCTTCCATCAACGGCCAGTTTTTACCCAACAAGAAGGCAGCAAGAACAAATACGAAAAACAAGCTTGCTGTCGGGCTGTCAGGAACGAACAGCAGAAATATGGGAGGAGTGTCAGCAAGCTGGTATCGGTACCAATAGTAGCCATAGGCTGTTCCCAATACATTCACCCAAAAGAGCAGCCAAAGAACTGAGCGATTCCCTAAAATAGGATAGATTCTTTTAATCATCTTTTTTCTCCAATCGAAAATCTTCTATCACTAGTATGGCAATAAAAAGGATCAAAAACAAACACACTTCAATCCTTTATGCATGGCCATCCGGAAAAAGAGCCTGCAAGTGACCTTGCAGGCTCTGGTTCAATGTTACTTGCTCAAGTTGTCAATGAACTCGGAAAGTGTTTTTAGCTCTTCGTCAGTCCCTTTGAAGACTGCGGGCATGCTGCCCTTACCATTCTTGGCAACGTCGGCGATTTCGTCTGCTGACATTTTTGAATCAACCAGGCTTGGCGCAGCTGCCCCGCCGGCAAGTTCGCCGCCATGGCATGAAGTGCAGGTTTGTGCCTGGGCAATCTTGTACCCATCTGAGTTCTTGTCAATCTGAACGTCAGAAATCTCGCCTTGCTTCTTGGCAGCTTCCCAGTCGTGTGTCGCAACTGATTCCCATGTCAAATAAAAAACGGAAGCAACTGCCAAAAGCATGAAACCTGTCGCAAGCGGACGTCTTGACGGACGCCGTTCAGGGCCGCGGTCAATGAATGGAGCGAGCAACAGGGCACCGAAAGCAAGCCCCGGGATGACCATTGCTCCAATTACTGTATAAGGACCTGAAGCATATGAATATTTAAGCAATTGATATAAGAATAAGAAATACCAGTCTGGCAGCGGAATGTAACCTGTGTCCGTAGGATCGGCAATCCTTTCAAGCGGAGACGGATGAGCAATTGTCAGGCTCAAGTATCCAATCAGGAAAACCGCTCCAACCAACCATTCTTTCAACAGGAAGTTTGGCCAAAACGCTTCCGTTTTACCAGGGTATTCCGAGTAGTCTTTCGGAATGTTAGGCTTTCGTTCAGCCGGAACCCGAGAGTCCCCAACGAACTTCATACCTTTACCACGATGCATCGAGCAATCCCCTCCTTTTTTTCCGTATCGTTGAACGGAAATTTAACCGCTCAACTTATTGATGATTTTACAATGGACCTGAAATACCTTGCTTACGGATCATGATGAAGTGCGCGCCCATCAAGCCAAGAAGCGCTCCTGGCAGGAAGAAGACGTGAATCGCAAAGAATCTCGTCAAAGTCTGCGCTCCAACAATTGTTGAGTGACCGGAAAGCAGCGTTTTGACATAAGGCCCAATCAAAGGAACTGCTTCAGCGATTTGCAGGGTAACTTTCGTAGCGAATAACGCTTTCATATCCCAAGGAAGCAAATATCCAGTCAAACCCAATCCAAGCATGACGAAGAAAATAAGTACTCCGACAATCCAGTTCAGTTCACGCGGTTTCTTATAAGCGCCCTGGAAAAACACTCGAAGTGTATGTAAGAACATCATGACGATTACAAGACTTGCTCCCCAGTGGTGCATGCCACGGACGATTTGTCCAAAAGCAACCTGGTTTTGAAGATAGTAGACAGATTGCCACGCATTTTTGATATCCGGAACATAATACATCGTCAGGAACATTCCGGAGAGAATCTGTATGACTGTGATGAAGAATGTCAGACCCCCGAAGCAGTACACGAACGCAGAAAAGTGATGCGCAGGGTTAACGTGCTCAGGTACTTCATGGTCTGCGATATCGCGCCACAAAGGCGTAATATCTAAACGTTCATCTACCCAATCGTAAATTTTGTTTAACAATGATTACGCCTCCTTCCGTGGTTCGGCTTTTCCTAAATACAGCAGCCCATCTTTTTCCTTTGTTGGATAAACATCAAGCGGCGCCAATGGCGGTGTGCCAGGCACGTTTGTTCCATCCTTTTCATAAAGGCCATAGTGGCAAGGACAGAAGAACATGTTAGGATTCTTTTTATCCGTGTTCCAGCCTACAACACATCCAAGGTGCTTACACACAGGAGAAAGAGCCACAATTTTCCCTTCCTCATCCTTGAAAACCCATGCTGTACCTGTTTCTTCGGATTCATACCACGCATCTTTTTGTGTGAATGTAAAGTCAACACGCTGCGGTTCTTTCGTAATATCTGCGACTTTGAGCTTAGTCGCGACAAAGTCTCCCGCGTCTTCGCCTTTCAGCACAGGATCGACGGCAAAACGAACCATTGGCATCAGCATCCCTGCTGCCATGAAACCGCCTACACCTGTAAGAGTATAGTTCAAGAATTGACGTCTTGAAACACGATGCTTGCTCACGCTTTTCCCCCCTCTATTCCCAAGTTAAGTCCCCAACGGACATAAATTAAACACATTTTAAAACTAGGACATAACCATGATATATCAATCTTCAGACAAAATCAATATAATACTATGTTGAAAACATTTTTTGCAATGATAAAACTAACATCATTCCTTAACTTCGTGCCACTTCTGGGTGAATAGGCCCAGCAACTGCTTTACCTGGTCTTCTACAATCGAAATCTTTTGCTGCTCCTGCATGTGCTCTAAGGGCAAAGACGGAATCCAGATCAAAGAGCCTGCCAGGTCTTTCTCATGCTGTTTCCAGCTGCTGTCACAGGTAATATGGAAGATATACTTGAATTGTTTGTCAAGCAAAGAATTTTCCCAACCCTGTAAAGCATGAAGATTGTTTGGATTGTCCCTTATGTAGGAGAAACCGGGCAACAGGAAAATCCGCCCTTTGAATTGTTTTTCCAGCTGAGTTGTAAGCAAGGAAGCAAATTCGGCCATGCCTGCAAATCCCTTCATATCATCATCAAAGGAGATTGGAAAAAGTGGGATTATCGCTGTATCCACATACTCCGCTGCTTTCTCATACATTTCAATGTCTGCCGCTATCCATTTCATCATACCAACTCCATTATCAAATAATCTTTACTATCATATCATTACCGATTGCCTGTTCCCAACATAATCCGCGCAAAATAAAAAGCCTGCTTTTAAAAAGCAAGGCATCATGAATTGACTGTACCTAATTTTTTCAATTGTTCTGTAAGTTTGGCGAAAGCTTCCTGGTCCTGGCTGTCCAGTGCCTCGTCAATCAAGTTCATCAGCTTCTCTTTATGGAATCGATGGATACTCTCCTCCAAAAACCGTTCCGCTACGATTTTGTCGCTTTCACTTATTTGCAGCTGGCCCGGCATATACGGATTCTCTTCAAGTACCGCAGCAAACTGATGTGCTTTGTTCGAAGCATGGAAGTTAAGCTGGATATAGATTTCTTCCTCCCTGTTCAAACGGATGTCATGGAACGACTTTTCTGCATCTGTCGTCATCACATTTTCCTTGAAAAAACGGAAAGGTACTTCATCGACACAGTGGGTGGACATGATCAATCCACGTGGACAATACTGGGCGTTTTCCACAAAATGCACTTTCTCCATCAGCTGGTCATGACTCATCAAATAGTTAAGGATCCAAACACATTCCCGCCTTTTCAGCTGATAATGGTTCAAAAACCAGCGGATAAAATCCTTTTTCTCATTGACAGATACAGGGGTTGTCATTTTTGAATCCCTCCTCTGCAAAACAAAATTTTTGTTGGGATTTACTGATCGTCCGTTAACCTTTCCAGCAGATCCCGGAACTCTTCATTGCCAGGTTCTTTTTTCATTAACTTACTAAAAACTTCGGCAGCCTCGGCCATTTTTCCTTCTTCAATTAAAAAATATCCATAGTCCGTCAAAAATTCTTTGTTGTCTTTAAAGAAAGTATATGCCTGTTGGTATTTATTTAATGCCTGCGAAAACTCTTCTGTCTCCTGCAAGGCGACGGCCTCATCCCAAAGCAGCTGGGGCTCCTCCGCTCCGTCAAATTCTGCCGCGCGGATAAGTTCGATAACAGCTTCATAACGCTCCTGCTTCAACAAAAGCTTATTAAGGAGCAAGACACCTTCTGTGAAGCCAGGGTCGAGGGCAATCGCTTCACGCATCAACCTCTCTGCTTCTGTTTCATCCGGGAGTTTCAGCGCCAGTTTGCCGCCATAGAAAAATAAATCCTTGTTGAAGTTATCCTGTTCGATTCCCTGGATGACTGTTTCAAAAGCCTCTCTAATCAATTCTTCCCGCTCATATGCCTTTGCAAGATACAAATACATAGAGTGGTATTCCGGATCAAGCGCTTTTAGCTCTTCGAATTTCTCGATGGCTGTTTTATTATGGCCAGCCTGCAATGCTGTGAATGCAAATCCAAACAGCGTGTTGATTTCCAATTTTTGATCAAGTGCTTTGCTGTAGAATTCAAGTGCTTCTTCAAAGGACCCACCTGCACTCAATGCCTCAGCCATTCTCTGGCTGATATTCACTCCGCCGATTTCATCACTGGATTCAAGCACTTTCCCATAGAACTTCACAGCTTCGATCAGCTTGCCCTGATGAGCATATAATTCAGCAAGGGCAAAATCAATGACTGCTTCTTCAGGCAAAAGCGCTTTTGCGTCAAGGAGTTTTTTCTCGCTTACTTCATAGAGTCCATCCATCTGGTATAAGTCAGCGAGCAAGAGGAGGCCCTGCGGGAAGGCAGGGTCCTCTCTTGTTACCTTTTCCAGTAATAGGATCGCTTCTTCTTCTTTTCCGAGTTCAATCTTTGTTTCAGCTAGAAGTACCTGTAGTTCGCCTTCATGAGGGTAGTCTTCCAACAGGCTTGAAAGTAATGCGTCAGTTTCTTCAAGAAAGCCGAAATGGAACAATTCTTCCGACAGCAGGAATTTATCCTCATCGCTTCCCTTTGCCAATATATCCTTATATGCTGACATCGCTTTGTCCAGCTCACCATTTTCAATATACCCAACTATTTCATTTACGCTAGCCATCTATCTCCATCCTATCTATTTTCTTTCAATCCGGATCAGAAAAATATCCTGGTGTTTTAATTATAACATCCTCACCGCTGCCAGGACGATAATAAACATCGCTTCCAGCCCGGATCACTTTTCCTTTATGGACTGTCACCAAAAGATCATGCGAATGGTCAAAGTAAAGATCCATGTCAACGACTTCATCGAACCCAGCTCTTTTGCGGTAAAAATTGTAACTTAATTCGCTGCCATTGTGCAAGCTGGCTTTTAAAGGAAAGATACCCGTTTTCTTCAGCGCTTTCCCCGATAAAGGATATCGCTCGGGCAATTCTTCGGATAACGCAGTAACATTCGTCCTCTCAATCAGCTCTTTCCACGCATCTATCCGTCTTTGCCTCTCCTTTCTGTTACCGCATTCTGGAAACACCGGAATCAGGGGGCAGTTATAAGGGAACAATGCCTCCTTGATCCAACCCCAGGGAATCCTGTAAAGCTCGTCCGCACTTTCGATCTCGATGAAAAGTGCTGGGATCTTTTCCCGCTTGCATTTCCTGATCAATGCAGGATCAAGTAGGCTTGAACTGAACCTTATGCCAATGATATAGTCCACAGGACAATCAGATAGAGAGCTCCTTGCCTGCTTGACCCTCATCTCAAGCTCCCTTACGGACAGGATTTTAATACTTGTCAATACAGCAGTACTGCCCTTCAAGATGAAATTCTTGATATAATAATCCTTCCGCTCATGGAATGGCTGGTTCAAGGGCAAGTTGGAATCCAGGAGTACATGTACAGGCGACATAAAATAATCACTTGCAACCATCCGCATAAATTTATACCTGCTGAATGAGGGATTCGCAGCGACAATCTTACCGGCCTCCACAAGCAGGCTAGTGACTGACCGGGCTTGTCCTTTTACAAGATTCGCGTTCTCGATAATGTAGGCCATAAAACCACTCCTTTTTCGGTCTTATGACAAACTATGCTTGTTCCAGGGGAATATAACAGCCTGGAGAAAAAACAATAAGAAACGCCCACGCACCCTGGTCAGCCCCGACTGGGACGGGACGGACCGAGAGAAGCCAGTTTTTTTGCATAGCCAGGCTGCTGGCCTGAATAGGTTTACTTGTAGTCTTCGGTAAGCAGAAAAGAAACTTGCTCCCCAAAATACTTCGGTACTGCTTTTGACCCTAGCTATGCAAAGCGAAAGATTCCCTTAGGATATTAAATGAAGTCAATACATGGATGAAAACCGGCTAGGCGGTGGGTCTCGACATTTCCCGAGGTGGACTTTATACTTTTTATCTCACAAGAAAAAACCCTTCCAGATCTAACTGGAAGGGTTCTGTTCACGCTAATGAATATAAATCTTCAAAGAACCGTGGATAGGATACTGCCACGGATTCACTATCCTGCAGGTAAACATCTTCACTGCACAGCAGTGCGGCTACGGACAGCATCATGCCGATTCTATGGTCACCGTGCGCAGAAACCCTGCCGCCGGTTAGGGTTGTTTTGCCGTGGATGACCATGCCGTCACTTGTCGCTTCGATCCTTGCCCCTAGCTTTTTCAGTTCATTGACGACTGTGTCAATCCTGTTTGTTTCTTTCACTTTCAATTCCGCTGCATCCTTGATCACTGTCTTGCCTTCCGCTTGTGCAGCAAGAAGGGCAATGACGGGTATCTCGTCTATCAGCCTCGGTACCAGTTCTCCTTCAATGACGGTTCCGCGCAGCTTTGAATGACTGACCCTGATATCCCCAGCAGGCTCAGATGAATCGGAATCATACGGCTCAACGGCTATGTTTGCCCCCATTGCCTTCAAGACATCAAGTATGCCGGTGCGCGTAGGATTCAAACCAACATTTCTAAGTAAAATTTCGCTTCCCGGAATGATTGCCCCGGCAACAAGGAAAAAAGCGGCAGATGAAATATCTCCCGGCACAGAGATGTTCGTCCCTGCCAATTCCTGTCCGCCTTCAATTACAATGCTATTTCCATCCTGTTTGATCATGCCTCCGAACTGTCTGATCATCTGTTCAGTATGGTTCCTCGATTTGACAGGTTCAATGACTGTCGTCCTGCCTTCCGCCTGCAATCCTGCAAGCAGGATGGCTGATTTCACCTGAGCGCTCGCTAGAGGCAGTTCATAGGTAATACCCCTTAGCTTCGCTCCTTTGATAGTGAGCGGCGTGTATTCCCCGCCGTTCCTCCCTGAAATTTGCGCACCCATTTTTGATAAAGGGGCAGTGACCCTTGTCATCGGCCTTTTTGCGATTGAATCATCCCCTTGGATGGTGCTCTCAAAAGGCATACCGGCTAATATGCCTATCATTAGCCTGATCGTCGTGCCAGAGTTGCCAACATCCAGAATCCCGGCAGGCTTTTGCAGCCCCGCGATTCCCCGGCCCGATATTTCCACACGGCTGCCTTCTTGCTCGATATCAATACCTAGGCTACGGAAGCAGGCAATCGTACTCAGGCAGTCGGCGCCAGGAAGGAAGTTTTCAATCTTTGTGACGCCCTTTGATATTGCTCCAAACATGACTGCACGATGGGAGATCGATTTGTCTCCTGGCACCGTGATTTCCCCGTTCAATGACTTTGAATTGATCATTAGTTTTTTTTCTGACATTGTTAGCTCCTTCATCCTACTCTCCGATCGATGTGCCGTAGTCGGTTTTTTTTTCAATGCAATCAATCGCCCGCTTGCGGTCCTCCGGTGTCTGGAAGCTGATGACGAGTACTCCGTATATTTCTTCGCGCGTTTCCAGGATTCGTATATTTGTGATACTGATCCTTTCCTCGGCAAGATAGCCGGTTATTTCGGAAATGACGCCAGGGTAATCGGGGACATCGACGAATAAATCATAAAAGCTGGGGATGGCTCCCTTATCGTTCACAGGCAGGCCATCCCTGAAATCTTTTGCTGTCTTGAAATATTCATAGATTTCTTCCCCATCCTCTTCCCTAAGAAGCTTTGATACCTTTGCCATTTCAGCCTGCCAATCCTCGAGCAGGGAAAGTAGGATACCACTGTTATGGAGCAGGATATCCCTCCACATTTTCGGACTACTTGAAGCGATCCTCGTAATATCCCTGAAACCGCCTGCAGCGAGCCTAGACACTAATTCATTTCCCCTCTCGGCCTTTTTCGCCTGATGGACAAGAGACGCTGCGATAATGTGAGGGAAATGGCTGATGACTCCTGTGAGATAATCATGTTCTTCCCCCGATACTTCCAGGAATCTGGCTTTCGTCCCTTCCAGCCAGCTTTTCAATTGGGTGATAGCTTGCTGTTTTGTGCCTTTAGCCGGTGTGAGCAAATAAAATGCATTTTCAAACAGGATTTTTTTTGCAGCAGCGACACCGCTTTTATGGGATCCTGCCATCGGATGCCCGCCAACAAAATCGATGCCTTTTTCTGTTAGGCAGGAAGCTTCATCCGTGATAAATCCCTTGGTGCTTCCCGTATCAGTAACAATCACATTCTTTTTCATAGGGATTTCTGCAAGCCGCTTCAGAATCTTTGCAGAACTTGCCACAGGTGCAGCAATGATGATCAAATCCGCTTCACGCGCTCCTTCTTCAAGGGTTGCCGCCAGTTCGTCGATGATCCCGAGCCTCAAAGCAAGGTTCAGCTGGTGTTCTTCTACATCAAAACCCGCAACTTTCGCCTCAGGGTGTTCCTCCTTGATGCATAAAGCTAGGGAACCGCCAATCAGCCCCATTCCAATGATGAAAACTTGGCCATTCAAATCAAATCAACGCCTTTATTCAAGAAATTGCAGCGCTCACCTGCAAATATTCTTTTATTTTTTCTATAATTCCCGCATTCTGTTCCCTAGTGCCAATCGTGATCCTGACACAAGCAGGGAATCCTAAAGCTTTACCTGAACGCACGATATACCCCCGTTCAAGCAGGAATTGGAAAACCTCCTGGCCATCTGCAGCAAAATCAATCAGTATGAAGTTTCCCTGAGAAGGGTAATAATCCAACCCGTACTCATCGCAAAATTGATAGAACTGCTCCAGTCCCGCCCGGTTTTCCTGCTTGCACCATTGGATGAACTCCTGGTCCCCGAGAGCCGCAGCTGCGGCAGCCTGGGCGAGACTGTTGACATTGAACGGCTCCCTGACTGGCTCAAGGGCAGCGATCGTCTCTTCATGCGCGATTCCGTATCCTACCCGGAAACTGGCGAGTCCGTATATCTTGGAAAAAGTCCTTAAGATAATCAGATTTTTGTATTTCTGGAGCAAATCTGTCGATTCATGAAAATCATCGGCTTCCACATATTCATAGTAAGCCTCGTCAAGCACGACCAGAACATCATCCGGTACCCGGGAAAGAAAGCTGATCAGGTCTTCGTTATTGATATAGATCCCTGTTGGATTATTCGGAGAACAAAGCCAAACAACGGCAGTATTCCCATCGATTGCCGCAAGCATGCCCTCAAGGTCATGAGCTCCGTCTTTTAAAGGGACTTCCCTCGCTTCACTGCCCTCGATGACAGAATTATGCTTATACTGAGGGAAAGTTGGAGCAGCCATGACGGAATTAGTATAGGGTGACAGCAAGCCACGTGCGATCATTTGAATGATTTCATCCGAACCGTTTCCGAAGATGATCTGCTCTGGTTTTACTGAAAGGTGGCCTGCCAGCTTAGCGCGCAGGTTCGCCGCATAGCCATCTGGATAGACGGAGTGCCGGCTGGTTCGGCTCCTTAGTTCTTCAACAACCCTATTTGATGAACCAAATGGATTCTCGTTAGAAGCTAATTTCACGATATCGGATAATCCGTACTGCTTTTTTACCTCTTCAATTGACTTACCAGGCTGGTAAGGTTTTAAATTCAAAAGCTGCTTTTTCCATTTCATCTTATCCACCTCTTCAATACTCTTTGCTTCATCATCAAATTAAAGCGATGAAGTAATTTGCATTTATCATACTCCTTTTTAGCATTTGGATAAAGTATAAATTATAAATCAGGCCTCAGCTTTTTCGTTCCTTCCATGTATATATGCTCAATCTCTTCCTGGGCAGTATCTGTATTGAGGTGGATCATCACCCGAACGCACATTTTCAGGGAGGAAGGGACAGGGATTTCCGCCATGCACATTACCGGAACATAGGTCCAGCCATCTATATTCCTCAATGCTTTTGCAGGAAAAGCCGCTGTGAGATCTTCTGTTGCCGAAAAGAAAACCGAGGCTACATAACCCGCCTCAATATTGTTAGCTCTTATCATTTCCCTGATCAGCTTTTCAGCTGCTGAGACGATTTCTCTTTCATTATTTTCCTTTACGGTAATGGCTCCTCTTATTCCTCTAATCAAACGTCTCCCCCCCTTTCTTGAATCCATTTAGAGCATCGATCAATTCTTGCTCGTCGACTTCAGCCAGGAGAGGTGTCCCCAGCTTTTCCAGCAGAACAAAACGAAGGGTATCCCTTACTGCTTTTTTATCCTGTTTCATCCTTGCCACGAGTCGGTCTGCTTCTAGTCCAGCAGGCAGGAAAACCTGATAGCCAAGACTGTGAAGCCAGTTTTCAAAGCCCGCCAAGTCAAAAACAAGGCCATTCACTCTGCAACTCAGCCTCAGCGCAAAGACCATCCCGATTGCGACAGCCTCACCGTGTGTTATCTTTCCATATCCAATTTCCGCTTCTATTGCATGCCCAAGCGTGTGACCGAAATTCAAAAAGGACCGTACGCCTGTTTCGCGCTCGTCCTCAGCGACAATCCTTCCTTTCACTTTGATGCCCTCTGTCAAATAATCGGCCATTGCTGTTAATGCCGTGAGCTCCAGCGATTTCACTTCTTCTTTGAGGCGATTATAAAACGGTTCGCCGGAAATCAAGGCGTGCTTGACAATTTCTGCGAACCCTGACCTTAACTCATTCGCTGGGAGGGACTTTAAAAAATCAAGGTCGTAGATCACGGCCTCAGGCTGGTGGAAGGCGCCAATCATGTTCTTACCAAGTGGATGGTTAATCGCTACCTTGCCCCCTACCGCACTATCATGAGCCAGGATAGTTGTAGGCACCTGTATGAACCTGATTCCGCGCATATAGGCAGAGGCAACAAAACCCGCCAAGTCTCCGACTGCCCCGCCACCGAAGGCAATAATCAGGGACTTACGGTCAAGCTTGTTTTCAAGCGCAGCTGTCAGGCAATCATAAAAGACAGAAAACGTCTTTGCTGCTTCACCACTCGGTACGATTTTTTCGTAAAGGGATTGCCTTCCTGCGTTTTGTTTAAGCACAGGAAGATACAGGCCGGCGACTGTCTCATCGGTGATCACCATGACTGAAGAGTATCCCTTTGCCGAATCGGAAATATGGTTTGCAAGCGCCTTTATGACTCCTTCGCCAACAAGTACAGGATATGTTTTCTGATTTGTACGGATTTCGATTTGGTCCATCCTTAAAATTCCCTCGCATTGGTTCGCTGGCGATCGATAGAAGCCTTGAGCGCATCGAAGCGATCGGAATAAAATTGTTCAACAAGCGCAGATGCCAATTCCCAGGCAACAACATTCTCAGCAACGACGGCAGCTGCAGGCACGGCACAGCTGTCAGACCTTTCGATGCTTGCTGCGAAAGGCTCTTTTGTTTCAATATCAACACTCATCAACGGTTTATAAAGGGTCGGGATTGGCTTCATGACACCCCGGATAACAATCGGCATCCCGGTAGTCATCCCGCCCTCAAATCCCCCAAGACGATTCGATTTGCGATAATATCCACTACCCTCGTTCCAGGCAATTTCATCATGAACAAGACTTCCAGGCTTTCTCGCTGCCTCAAAGCCAATGCCGATTTCCACCCCTTTGAATGCATTTATGCTGACGATTGCAGCCGCAAGCCTGGCGTCAAGCTTACGGTCATAATGCACATAACTGCCGACACCGGGTGGCATCCCTTCTGCAATGACTTCGACAATCCCGCCAATGGAATCTCCATTTTTCTTTGCTTCATCGATGGCTTCCATCATTTTCGCGGCTGCAGATTGATCAAAGCAGCGGACAGGAGAAACCTCCGTCACTTCCTTCAATTCTGTTAGCGATGAAAAATCGGCTTTTGCTGCTTTTACCCCGCCAATTTCAACAACATGCCCAACGAGTTCAATGCCCAGCAGTGAAAGCAGTTTTTTTGCCGCTGCCCCCGCCGCTACCCGTACAGTTGTCTCCCTTGCTGAAGACCTTTCAAGTACATTCCTCATATCGCGGTGACCATATTTCAGTGCTCCATTCAGGTCGGCATGACCGGGGCGCGGTCTTGTGATCTTCCGCTTTATTTCTTCTGATGAGCTTTCATCAAGGGGCTCTTGGCCCATAATCCCTGTCCAATGCTTCCAGTCATTATTTTCGACAACTAAGGCAATTGGGGAGCCTAAAGTTGTTCCATGACGGACTCCGGAGGTTATGCGTACCATATCTTTCTCAATCTGCATCCTCCGCCCTCTGCCGTATCCTTTTTGCCTGCGTGACAGCTCCTCGTTTATATCATCAGCAAGAAGCGGCATCCCTGCCGGCATCCCTTCAATAATGGCCGTCAATTGTGGCCCGTGTGATTCACCCGCAGTTAAATATCTCATACACTTTCCCCCTTCAACTCACTAAAGGATTTGTTCTAATATATCATATCAACTCAAGGAAAAACAGGAATAAATTTATAATTTCGAAATATCGTTTTTCCAATCAAAGAATGGAGCTATTTTATCACGAAAAGCAGACTGCCGCAAAAGCAGGGGGATGATCAGCAAAAACTCCATTCCCAGCCCCCCGCCATCATGAGCATGAAAAAAGAGAGCCTGGACGGAAACCAGCTCTCCTCTTACTTTTTGCGATAAAAAAATGTATCAGCTGTTTCCAGTCCATAGGCGCCAGGGTTGAAAATCTGCTCGGTGCTGCCGACAAAAAGAACACCGCCTGTTCTTAATGCACCACTGAATTTATGGTAAAGGACATCCTTCGCCTCTTCAGTGAAATAGATCAATACATTCCGGCAAACAATCAAATCGAATGGACCGCTAAAAGCATCAGATAAAAGATTCTGTTTCCGGAAAGTTACCGTCCTTTTAATTTCATCTGAAACTTTATAGTAATCGCCATCACGGTCGAAGTGCTTTGCGATGACCTCTTTTGGTACCTCGGTCAGTGAGCGCTCGGAATACACCCCTAGTTTTGCTTTCGCCAGCACGTTCTCATCGATATCTGTAGCAAGGATCTGGAATTTGGACAAAGGAATATGCCGCGAAAGGAGCATCGCAATTGTATAGGGTTCTTCACCTGTCGAACAAGCCGCGCTCCAAATTCTTGGATAAGGGGTGTTGCTCAACAGTTCTGGAAGGATCGTTGTTTCCAGGACCTCCCATCTTTTTGCGTTCCTGTAAAATTCCGAGACATTGATGGTCATCCTATCAAGGAACTCGTTCATCAGCTGTGTATCTTTGTTCAAAGCAGAGAAAAATTCGGAAAAGGACGAAAAGCCTTTTTTTTGATAGAGTGAGGTCAGCCTTCTCTTCATTTGCGCTTCCTTGTACAAAGCTAGGTTTATTCCTGTCTTCTGGTGGATCTTTACGGTGAAATTTTCATAATCGAGCTGCATGGTGTTTACTCCTCTAAAAACTGCAAAATTTAATCGCTTTTTCATTATATCGGCTCAAAGGAAAAGAAATAGAGGGGCCAACGGAAGAAAATGATAGGCTTGCAACCTCTCTTGGCCGGGACCCCTTTAGCAGGCAAAGCCCATAAAGAAAGTTGAATCCCTTTTCGACTAATCCCACACTTTTTCATCAATGAATTTTCCCAGATAGACAATAAGTTTTAACAAAAGGAATAAAAAGCGCGTGAGCCTCGTTCCGCACCGGCACATATAAGACGAACCTTGAAGAGTCGGCTCTCCAGCCTGGGGACCCCAGACAGAATCCCTTGCTGCTGCGAGACGCGCTTGAGCCGCGGGGGCAACTTGCTCCCCTGGCTGTTCAATCCTAAAACTTCTAGCAAGATTCTCAAGGATACACAAAGGCGAAGATGAAAACTGGTTTGAAGCAGATTTTGTTTATTTCCAAAAGAAAAAGGGCACTTTCTAAAAAAGCGCCCTCCCATTTTAATAAACCCAATCATTCATCAGCTTGCTGTACTCGGCCATTTCTCCCTCTTTGAAGAACAAGCCGATTTCACGCTCAGCACTCTCTGGTGAATCTGAGCCATGAATAACATTCTTGCCGACTGTAATGCCGTAATCACCGCGGATTGTTCCTGGCGCAGCATCCTTAGGGTTTGTTGACCCCATCATCTGGCGCGCGGTCGCGATGACATTTTCTCCTTGCCACACCATTGCAAAAACTGGTCCGGATGTAATGAAATCAACCAATTCACCAAAGAACGGACGCTCCTTGTGTTCGCCGTAATGTTCTTCAGCAAGTTCCCTAGGGATGTTCATCAGTTTTGCTCCAACAAGCTGGAAGCCTTTCTTTTCAAAACGGGACACAATTTCACCAATCAGGTTACGTTGTACTCCATCAGGCTTTACCATCAAATACGTCTTTTCCATGAGTTCCACTCCTATAATCATATGTATATTGAACCGCTTTCATAAGCAACCCTTGAAAATAGTATCATTTTTTCGAAAACTTCGCAACTTGCTAATACTTTCGTTTTCCAATGAATTTGGCGATGTCCTTCAAGGATTTCTTCGCTTTGTTCGCAGGCAGCTCTTCTAGAATGGCCAGTGCTTTGTCCAGATATCTGTCGCTTAAGGCGATCGATCTTTCTATCGCCCCGGATTCCCTTATAAGTGCCAGAATCCCGTCAAGCTCTTCTCTTCCCATTCCTTCATGGACCGTTTTGATCTTATTCCGGACCTTTTCATCCTCCATCGCATACAGGACAGGAAGTGTGACGTTCCCTTGTAAAAGATCTCCTCCGGCCGGTTTTCCCAGTTCTTTTTCTGTACCGGTAAAATCCAATATATCATCTGTAATTTGAAACGACATTCCGACATAATAGCCGAAACGATACAGTTTTCGATGATCCTCTTCCGGGACTCCAGAAACGACCGCACCCAGCTGGCAGCTCGCTGCTATCAGCAGGGCTGTCTTCCTTTTTATCCTGAGAAGGTATCTGCGCAGGTTCTGGTCAAAATTGTACTTGTCCTTTATTTGCTCTATTTCTCCGACGCTCAATTCCACAATTGTATCTGAGAGGATTTTGTGCGCAAGAGGATTCTGGATCTTTGTCATCAGTTCCAGCGCACGGGCAAAAATATAATCCCCTGTGTACATTGCGATCCGGTTATCCCATTTCGCCTTGATTGTCGGCTGCCCCCGGCGCAACTCTGCATCGTCAATCACATCATCATGGACTAGGGATGCCATGTGGATCAGTTCAAGGGATACGGCTACATTCTTGATCACATCGATATCATAGTTGCCAAACTTGCCGCCTAGCAAAACAAACACAGGTCGTATTCGTTTGCCGCCTGCCTTAAGTAAATGCAGGCTCGCCTGCCGCAAAAGATGCGATTCTGCATTGATGGTTTCCTCGAGCTCTTTTTCGATGATCATCAAATCCGAATTTAAATATGTATACATCAGCTTCATTTTCATTTTATCCACCAAGCTTTTAAATCCTGCACAGGCTTACACAGCCGGGATCACTATGGATACACCATTCACCAATGGAGGCCTTACAGGAGGAATTTTATTTGCTGCGGCTTTTTGGGCCATCAAGGACCCTAAATAAAAGCAGGCTGACCTTCTCAGCCGAGCGAACAAGAAAAGGCAGCCAGCAACGTTCATTTTTGTTTGCGGCCGATGTGGACAGCAGCGACCCCGCCGCTGAATGGCTTGTATTCTACATTAGCAAAACCTGCATCGGAAAACATTTTGGCAAGTTCCTTCATGCCCGGAAATTCCTTGGCAGATTCCTGGAGCCATGAATATTCCTTATAACTCTTGGCGAACAGTTTGCCAAAGAGAGGCATGATGAATCGGAAATAAAAACGGTAAGCCTGTTTGAAACCAACCATGGTCGGCTGGGAGGTCTCTAGACAAACAGCCATTCCTCCAGGTTTTACAACACGATACATTTCACGGAGTACCTGGTTGTAATCCGGGACATTCCGCAAGCCAAAACCGATTGTGACGAAATCAAAGGTATTATCTTCAAAAGGCAATTCCATTGCATTGCCATGGATCAGCTCGACTTTGCTAAGCCCGCGTTCCTTCAGTTTCTCTTCCCCGATTTTCAGCATATTCTTGCTGAAATCCAGGCCGATAACCTTTCCTTCGGGGCCAGCTGCTTCCGCCAAAGCGATTGTCCAATCTGCAGTTCCGCAGCATACATCAAGGGCCGTAGCGCCTTTTTTGACATCCATTTTTTTCATAGTGTCGTTGCGCCACTTAATATGCTGCTGAAAGCTGATGACGGAATTCATCTGATCATAATTTTCGTATATTTTCTCGAAGACTCCATGAACTCGTTCTTCTTTCGATTGCTGCATATCTGTTACCCTTCCTCCGCGATTTTTTTAGACATCGACTGGTGCTGCCCTGCGATTGACTTAATACGATCGATCAGCAGGCTGTTCTTTCCCGGGAGCCTCTTCAAAGCTTTCTCTAACAAAGACATCGAAAACTCAATATACTTCGTGGTGATCGACAACAGGAATTTTTTCTGTTCCGGGGATAGGTCGCCAGCACTCGGTTCTAGTTTTGGCAGCGCAAGTTTCTTCAGGACATCAAACAAAAGGGAGCCTCCCGATTGGATGAATTTCTTCTGTTCCACGATCAGCCTTTTGACAAAAAGCCAATTGGCGGCGAAATCATGCCATTCCGTGGAATTGAAATGATCAGCTACTTTTCCAAACAAAGTCGATTCGATCAATTTGATGCTTTCCATCAATTTATCAATCGCTTCCGTTTCCTTTTGGTACACAGCGATTTTATGTTCATTGACTTCTTTTACACCGGCAGCCAGCTGCTTGATCATCCTGACATCATCGGTTTCCGCAAGAAGCTTATAATACAATCCGCTGAAATATATTCCCGCAAGCACTGTGAGCTGGCGTTTTTTCAAGCTGTCATCCGTTTCATCATTACGTGAATTCTCGACATGTTCATGGGTATCAAGGGCAATTTGCAGGAGCATGGTAGTGATGGTGTATGTCTCCATTTCATCTTGCTTCAAGCCAGACTGGTCTAACAGAGAAATTAGCAGCAATAGCCTATCGTCATCTATGACAGGAGCTTCTACATGCTCCAGCAGATAGGGATGTGAAAGTTTTTGAATCAGTAGTTCTCTGATGCCGATTAATTTCATTTCTAAGTCTTGCAAATAAATCACCCTTGTTCCCCTTATTTGTAGTGGATTACCGTGTGCAAAACATGTCGAATCAGATAAAGCAGACATAAAAAAAGGGCCTTCACTGCTGATTTGCATTTTTACCGGACATCCAAGGCAGTGACAATTATATCATAAATGCCCTTAACATGAACGTGTTATTGAAAATTAAAAGTCGTTCTGCCGATAAGAATCAAGGCAACTGTAACAAAAAAGTTGAATTTCATGACTTTTATTTTTTCTCGCTCTCTACTTCCCCGAAAGGAGTAGTGATTTTCGCGTGTCCCCTGATTTTGATTGCGGATGTATGCTCCGTGAATTGGGCGATCATCACTTCACCTTTGTCAAGCTTTTCTGAATGATGGAATCTAGTATCTGTCCCTCTGGTAAGACCAATGACATTCACCCCATCATCGATTGCCTTGATCACAACATAATCAGTATTCGCATTGGATTTTTTATCCATACCCAGCATCCCCTTTGCGGCAAGATTAAACGCTCGAGCTGACTAGCTGAATCATCCTTTTATCAAAGAAAGGATTTCTGAACGGGCATTGACATCCTCAGCCAATGTACCGCGTACTGCCGATGTCACAGTTTTGGAACCAGGTTTCTTTACTCCCCTCATCGTCATGCACATATGCTCTGCTTCAACAACAACCATCACACCGTGCGGGTCAAGCTTTTCCATGATTGAATTTGCGATTGTAGCGGTAATCCTTTCTTGAAGCTGCGGCCTTTTGGCAACAGCTTCAACAGCCCTTGCCAGCTTGCTTAATCCGGTAACTTTTCCTCCCCTTGGGATATAGGCTACATGTGCTTTTCCGAAAAACGGAACAAGATGATGTTCGCACATTGAATAAAATGGAATATCTTTGACCAGAACCAATTCCTCATGATCTTCGCCAAAAATCGTTTCAAAATACTGTTTTGGATCCTGATTCAATCCTGAAAAAACCTCTTCATACATTCTTGCTACACGCTTTGGAGTATCCAGCAGCCCTTCCCGATTCGGATCTTCACCGACTGCTTCCAATATTAAACGCACCGCCTCTTCGATTTGGGCACGATTGACATTCGCCATCTTCTTTTCCTCCTAAAAATCCATCTAAATCTTTATAATCAGATTTAAACATCATACTATTTGATTATAATATTTTCATCTTAGCATATCCATTTCCATGCAAGCAAAAGGTTTTGATTGCAGAATGTGCTCAAAAAGTCTGTAAACAGGCACCCACGCCCGTTTTGCTTCATGCCCATTGCATGCTTAGGGCCAATGCTGGATTGATTGCATTGCTGTCAACTGGATCTATCGCTTTTATTAGATAATGGTGAAGCGAATGGAAACCTGCCGGCACTCGAGCCCTGAAGCAGGCTGCGACTTTCCCGATACTTTCATACTGGGACTTCGTTGAGGTTTTCCTTGATGAAAATTTCCTATTTAAAAATGAAAAATGCAGAACCCCTTACTGTCTGGTGGAGTTCTGCATTTTATTAGATAGACTTTTTCAACAGCCCTAATCCTCTAGGGTCTTTTTACTCAAGCATACGCTCATTGCGTCGTATGTAATTATTTCACTGCATCCTTAAGCGCTTTGCCAGGTTTGAAAGCAGGCACTTTGCTTGCAGAGATTTCGATTTCATCGCCAGTTTGTGGGTTGCGACCTTTACGGGCTGCACGCTCACGAACTTCGAAGTTACCAAAACCGATCAACTGCACCTTTTCACCATCTTTTAATGCATTCAAGATAGATTCAAAAACCGCGTCAACCGCTTTAGTTGCATCTTTCTTGGAAAGCTCGCTAGCTTCCGCTACCGCATTGATAAGTTCTGTTTTGTTCATGCCATTCACCTCCTCCCAAAGAGATCGCATTGCTCAGAAATAAAGCTTGATTACTACATTTCTAAACAAAATAGATGAATTCTATACGTTGTTCCGGGATTTTCTTTCCGACCTTCCCAAAAAAAGGTGGAATATTATCCCAAATCCCCTGAAACCTTTGTTGCATAAGGGCTGAAGGGCTACAACGCTAATTCTGTTAAAAGATTATCACAATGTATTCCTCTTATCAAGATAATTTCAAGAAATAATGGGAATCTTTTCTTATTTGAAACACAATTGTAATATCTTGTCCTCATGTTCACGGTTATTTCTTACCCTGAATGAAAATTTTAAAACATCTTTGTTTATAGGAGAGCTGAATTTAACGGATTATTTCAGCTCCAGCCACTCACTTTCGGAGAAAGTGCGCTCGGCTCCAATCAAGAAGTTTAAGAAATAAACACCTGGCCTTAAAATTCCCTTGTTTAAAAGCAAAGGTTATTAGCTGCTTAGCCTATTTCCATTCTCAGGACTCTCCTCCTTTCCAGGATACCGACACCAAGCTTTGTTCCATGGCAAACTGAAAGCATTCAGGATATTTCTCTTCCAGTCATCATCCGCATTCCGCAGGCTTAATGGACAGCGCGCCAGCAAAGCTGCCTGGAAAGGACAGCAAAAGGCTTCGATCGAGAATCCTTTTGGCCTGTATTTAGTTCAAGGGAGCAATTCTTATAAACAAAAAAGACTCCGATAAGGAGTCCCGTCACAGGATGATGGCAATCAAGCCGCCAGAGCCTTCATTAATGATTCTTTCTAGTGTTTCTTTCAATTTGTAGCGGGCATTTTCAGGCATCAAGCCAAGCTTTGCGGAAATGCCTTCACGTACTATTGAGCTAAGGCTCCTGCCAAAAATATCAGAATTCCAGATTGAAAGCGGGTCATCTTCAAAATCCTGCATCAAATAACGGACTAGCTCTTCACTTTGCTTCTCTGTACCAATGATTGGCGAGAACTCAGATTCTACATCCACTTTGATCATGTGGATCGATGGCGCAACTGCTCTCAGCCTTACCCCGAAGCGGGAACCCTGACGGATGATTTCCGGTTCTTCAAGGCTCATGTCAGAAAGTGACGGAGAGGCAATCCCGTATCCCGTTTGTTTTACCATCTTCAACGCGTCAGAGATTTGGTCGAACTCTGCCTTTGCGTACGCGAATTCTTGCATCAATTCCAGCAGATGGTCCTTTCCCCTAATTTCGACGCCTACTATTTCCTGCAAGATTTCATCGTAAAGGTGATCCGGAGCATACAAATCGATTTCTGCCACACCCTGGCCCATTTCGATTCCTGCCAGCCCGGCACGGTCTATGAATTCGAAATCGCTGAATTGATTGACTACCCGGTCAACATCCCTTAGCCTTTTGATATCTTTCACTGTTTCTTTCACAGCTTCCTGGTAGCTTTCACGCAACCAGTGATTTTCACGAAGTACCATCACCCAGCTAGGCAGATTGACATTCACTTCAAGAACCGGGAATTCATACAGCGCTTCCCGCATTACATTGAGGACATCCGATTCCCTCATGCTTTCAACGCTCATTGCCAACACAGGAATATCATATTTATCGGCCAGCTGCGAACGCAATGTTTCTGTATTTGGGTGATATGGCTGCGCGCTGTTGATCACGATAATAAAGGGCTTTCCAACTTCCTTTAGCTCCTCGATCACTCTTTCCTCGGCCAGGATATAATCCTGCCTGGGAATTTCCCCTATTGTGCCATCAGTTGTGATCACTACACCAAGCGTGGAATGTTCCTGGATCACCTTCCTCGTTCCAATTTCTGCTGCCTCGTGGAAGGGAATGGGCTCTTCGTACCAAGGTGTATTGATCATCCTTGGTCCATTTTCATCCTCATATCCCTTCGCGCCAGGAACGGTGTAGCCAACGCAGTCCACCAGCCTGATATTGACATCAAGTCCTTCATCCACATGGACGGATGCTGCCTGGTTCGGTACAAACTTAGGCTCTGTCGTCATGATGGTTTTACCAGCTGCGCTTTGCGGCAGTTCATCAAGTGCCCTTGCCCGCTCTGCTTCGTTATTGATATTTGGTAAAACGACCAGCTCCATGAATTTTTTAATGAACGTTGATTTTCCGGTGCGCACTGCACCTACAACCCCCAGGTAAATATCGCCGCCAGTCCTTTCAGCGATATCCTTGAAAATATCTACCTTTTCCAAAAGATCCCCTCCCGATCATAGAGTTAGTGGGAATAATATCATCCAAATTAGTAATCTGGGACAGTATATATTTATGATGTTGTCCTATCACGATATGACATTTATTTATTTATTTTTTTGGCTCTGTTAAACTCGGGTGTGATTTCCACTCCAGGGACATGCTTTCCGCGGGGCGCCGGTGGGGTCTCCACCTTGTCCCTGCATCCTGCAGGAGTCAGTCCCTTCCGTTCCAATCAACTCTTTTAAAAACAACATTCAGCTTTAACACAGCCATTTTTTATTGTTGGAAATCATTTTAAATATTACGGTTGGAACCACTCCCGTTCCATTATGGACATCTTGCGCTGCTAAACACCTATTGATTCTTCCTCAAGAAGCTGTCAACAATACATTTAGATAAGTCTGTTTTTAACCCCCTTCATTTTTTTAAAAACATGATTGTTTTCCTTTATGGGAACAATCGAATTTTGTTTTGGGACAGGGCTGGGGCTATACTTCCATGCTGACTCCCGGCTTTTCAGTTCCAACCTGCATTCCCAGGAAAATCAATTTGGTGCATAAACCCCGCCAAAGACAAAAAAAGCCCTTCTACTACAATATATTTTGCAGCGG
This sequence comes from Bacillus sp. REN3, assembly GCF_017912555.1. GTDB lineage: Bacteria > Bacillota > Bacilli > Bacillales > Cytobacillaceae > Mesobacillus. Next base: position 52,105 of record NZ_JAERSD010000008.1, read on the forward strand.
AAGGGTTATGACTATTTTGCCAAAAAGATTGGTTCACCGGTCTTCATGTCAATAGTATACGGCAAAGAGTAAGCCGGGACGAACATTGAATCATCCAGAAGGAGATAGCGGATATCTTCTCCTTCTTTGATCTCCTGTTTCGAAGATTTGATTGTTTTGAATAAGTCACTTCTATAATCGATGTATATTTCAGCATCGGTCGAAATAATGAAGTGCAGGTTATCACCTGTAAAAGGACTGACAGCCACAGGTTCCTCTTTATACCCTATTTTCTTGAAGTCCAATGTGTACAAATTATCGGCGATCTTTTTTTTGAATGGCGGATAACCGCTTGCTTTGATCCGCTGCTTGATTTCCCGGATCGTTTCTGCCATCCTCAGGTCCAGCAGCTTGACAGTGGGCTTTGTTTCCACATCCACTAAGACGTATTGATAGATTCCCCCATTTTCGTATGAATTTCCAGGCGGTTCTGCAAGGTACTCAGGAACGATTTTCGGGAAGTCTATTGGATATTTTTGATAGATCGGTGTTTCGGCGTCTTTCGTCTTAATGGGCAAAATCCCGCCATTGGCAGCCTGGAACTGGTTCACCGCAGATTGGACACTTTCTACCTGGTCTTTATATGGAACCTGATTCTGAACAAGGTTTTCTTCTGGATACATACAGCCAGTCAATATGAATGATGCAAGAATGAAAGGCAGATAAATACGTATTTTTCTCATGAACCCCAACCCTTTGATTTATTTTTATTCATTTGTAGGGCCGCTGAAAACGACAAAAAAGATTATCAGGCCAGCGATGATCATCAATACATACGCGATGATGGCAGTAAGGACCTTCAAAAAGCCTTTTAGCTTGAAACGGCTAAAATAGATAGCAACAAGCGACAGCATCATCGAGCCCATTGCAGCAAAAGAAATGTACATTTTAAGCAGTGCAGGTGACAAAGTAACCCCTCCCCCTTTTCCGAGATGTATTATAACACATGCTCCAACCAAGTTAACAAAAAGAATCTTCGGTATGTACAAGTTCAGGCACAAAAAAACTGAAGTAAAGAAGGGGCGGCAACTTTACTTCAGCCCAAAAACGACTAAATACCCTTTGACCCAGTTCAAACCACTAGTTTGCTTCGATGCATTTTATGCAGCCGGAAGGAAAAGCGCATCCTCGAATGCCTATATAAATCAGGATTCTTTTTGGAATTTTTCTTAATCGGCGCGATCTTCAAGGATATTCGTCAAATCCTCCATCTCATGCTTTTTCTGCCGGGTCATCAAATCGTCCACAGCATCCTTTGGATTGACCCCATTGAAGAGGATATCATAGAGCGCATCCGTAATTGGCATCTTCACTTCGAACTCCCGGGCAAGCTGGTAGGCTGCCTTTGTCGTCCTGACGCCTTCAACGACCATTCCCATATTTTCAAGGACCTCTTCCAGGTTATGCCCTCTCCCAAGCAAATTTCCTGCTCTCCAGTTCCTTGAATGCACACTTGTGCAAGTGACAATCAAATCTCCAATTCCTGTAAGGCCGGAGAATGTCAATGGGCTTGCCCCCATCTTGACCCCCAGGCGGGCGATTTCCGCTAGCCCTCTCGTTATCAGGGCTGATTTGGCATTGTCGCCATATCCCAGGCCGTCGGATATACCTGCAGCCAAAGCAATGATATTCTTCAATGCTCCGCCAATCTCCACGCCAATTAAATCAGCATTAGTATAGACCCTGAAATGATTATTGATAAAAAGATCCTGGATTTTTTCAGCGTATTCCATGTTCTTCGATGATACTGTAACCGTCGTCGGATGGCGGAGGCTGACCTCTTCGGCATGGCTTGGGCCGGAAAGGACGACAATCCCCTGGAGCATCTCTGGGGAAGCCTCCTCTTCAATCATTTCTGAAATCCTCATGAGCGTATCAGGTTCGATCCCTTTGCTCACATGGACGATGAGCAGCGGTTGCATATAGACTTCTGCCATTTTCCCGAGCACTTCCCGAATGGCTTTGGTCGGCACTGCCAAAATAACCGTCTCGATTCCTTCCAAGGCCTCTTTGAGGGAGGAATAGCCAATAATGCCCGAGGGTAATTCGATTTCCGGCAAATATTTTTTATTTGTATGGAATTGATTGATTTCGTCTATTTGGACAGGATTGTGTCCCCATAGGCGAACTTCATGGCCATTGTCTGCCAGGACCATGGCTAAGGCCGTTCCCCAGCTTCCGGCACCGAGAACAGCTACTTTTTCTCTCTTCCGTTCCATTCAAACCACTACCTTTACATTATTTTCTTTCCCTGGCGAATATCTTGATTGGCGTTCCTGTGAAATCAAAAGCATCCCGGATCCTGTTCTCAAGGAACCGTTCATAAGAAAAATGCAATAGCTCAGGTTCATTGACGAAAATGACGAATGTCGGCGGCTTCACAGATACTTGGGTTGCATAAAAGATCTTCAGCCTCCTCCCTTTATCGGTAGGCGTAGGATTCATTGCAACTGCATCCATGATTACCTCGTTCAGTATATTTGTCTGCACCCTCATCGAATGGTTCTCACTTGCCATATTGATCATCGGCATCAGCGTATGGATGCGTTTTTTCGTCTTGGCTGACAAAAAGACAATCGGCGCATAGCTCAGGAACTGGAAATGGCTCCTTATCTTTTCTTCGAATTCCTTCATTGTCTTTTCATCTTTATCGATTGCGTCCCATTTATTTACGACAATGATGACCGCCCTGCCAGCTTCTTCAGCATAGCCGGCAATATGCTTATCCTGTTCAATGATACCTTCTTCGGCGTTGATGACAACAAGTACGACATCTGAACGTTCGATTGCTCTCAATGCCCGTAGTACACTGTATTTTTCAGTCGTCTCGTAAACCTTTCCTTTTTTTCTCATCCCTGCCGTGTCAATGATGATATATTTTTGTCCATCATACGTTACCTCGGAGTCGATCGCATCCCTGGTCGTGCCGGCAATATCACTGACAATCACCCGCTGTTCCCCGAGAATGGCATTCACAAGTGAGGACTTTCCAACATTCGGGCGGCCAATCAATGAAAATTTTATTGCATCCTTGTCATACTCACCGTCAGCTGCCTTTGGGAAATGCTTTGCCGCCTCGTCAAGCAAGTCTCCCAGCCCCAATCCATGGGAACCAGAAATCGGCATTGGTTCACCGAAGCCTAAAGCATAAAAATCATAAATAAAATCTTTCATATCTGGATTGTCAATCTTGTTGACAGCCAGGACTACAGGCTTGTTCGAACGATAGAGGATTTTCGCAACCTCCTCATCGGCAGCTGTCACACCCTCGCGGCCATTCACGAGGAAAATGATCACATCGGCCTCATCAATCGCAATTTCAGCCTGCTGCCGGATTTGATCTAGAAACGGCTCGTCCCCTAAATCAATTCCACCTGTATCAATAATATTGAATTCATGTGTCAGCCATTCAGCTGAGCTGTATATCCGATCCCTTGTAACTCCAGGAACATCTTCTACGATCGAAATACGTTCACCAACGATGCGATTAAATATCGTAGATTTGCCGACATTCGGACGCCCTACGATGGCAACCACTGGTTTCGTCATGAACATCACCCTTTCCATTTCTATAATGCTGGCCACAGCCCCCGGCCCTAAGAAAAATCTTCTATTTCATTTTAAAATAAAATCTGTTAAATGGCATATTAAATAACGGCTGTCCCACTTTCATAAGAGCCGCAATGCACAAAAGAGAGGCTTATAAAATAAACCCTTCTCTTGACAGAAGGGTCTGGCTTAATAAGTTTATCAAACATCACAGTACCCAGGCAATGAAAACATTCAGGTCAGTGTTTTACAATGATGTAAAGCTCTTCTGTAAGCGCATGAGCAATCCCATCGAGGATCGCTTCAAGATTTGTTGCGAGCGTTTCCATCTCTTCCCGGGTATCGCAATGGAAAACAGCTGCGCCTGCCGGTGTCTTTTGAGGATTGGTAGTAATGATGGCGAGGATGAATTTATCAAGGATCACTTCACGGCACCCCCTTCAGAAGCTTTTTTCTCAGAGGGCATCCTGATTGCATTTTCCAATGTTGGCACAGCACCGATGACAGTAATGGCTCTTTCTATATCACGTTCCTGAGGAAGGACAAATACTGCTACCCTTCCATCCTCGAGATCCCGTTTCGCCAGGGGTACAAGAGCTGGGGTGCCTGAATCCCGGTAAACCCCCAGCGCAGTGGACAGATCATACAATATAGCCTGTCTCTGTCCAAGATTCGCAATAGTAGTACGGGCATTCATATTCTTCGGTTTCAAGATGAAACCCATCCCATAACGGAGTACTTCCTTTTGCCTTTCAGGAAGACCAATATTCATGATATAGATATTATCTACATATAACCCTGCTCCCTCGAACCTGGGTTCAACATATTCTATTTCCACGATATTTTTCAATTTCGATCCGGACATCAACTGTTTACAGATAAAAAATGCAGCGAGGGCGACAATCATCGCAATCCAAAAATTAAAAATCAAGTAGGCTATCGTACTTACAAGAGATGTGAAGATCACGAGATAATTCCTGCTTTCAAACGCTATGGCTATCCCTTCGATATACGTCTTACCTCTTGTAACGAGCTCATAGCTGTCCAATTCGGTCAATGTATTCCTCTCCATATTCCTGACCTCCCTGAATTGCGAGGCAGCCAAAGTCAGGAATGTGATAGCGGTGAACTCCTCCTCCATTATAGCAGGACCGGCCACAGTACCAAGCCCGGCCGCAATGAAACCTAAGGCAATATGAATGATCTTGCCATGCAAATATGTTGGATATTGACGGTAGTCTGTTCTCAGCATAAACAGCCTTGCTAGCGTTCCAGCTGCAATCCCAAAAACAATTGGCAAAGTGTATTCATTCATGATGGTTTGTGCTCCTCCCCTTCAGTATGGGTAATAATGCTGCCGGATAATGCGGCAATCACAGATTCCAATTTTGACCACACAAAAAGAACAGCCAAGGAAATGATCAGGACATCAAGATATTCCAGGGAAGCTACAAAGTATGGGAAACCATACCTTTCCAATACCGCTGCGTAAAGAACTTCCCCCTGCAATGAGCCTGCTATCAGCACTAGTCCTCTATTGTAGCCACTCTTTTGAAGCAGAATCGCCAGATAGACAATGGAGCCAGCAAGCAAGATTCTACGGTCCAGGATGACCCATACAGGATCAAGCATCTCGAACAGCAAAAAGCTGGCATGCGCCAGCATGATGATGAACGAGGAAAGGAAAAGAAACAAAAATCCCTTCCGATTCATTCTCCTTGTCTCCAACAATAAAAACAGGCTGCTGACCACACCTGATCCATGAATTGTAATAGTTGAAATCGTCATTTTATATGGTGCAGCAATCATCGCTAATAGCATCCAGACAGCGATGGTCGTCCGAGCGGGGTTTTTTTTCGCCATGAAAAAAGTGACCCATGTCCAGCCAATCCAAGCAAACCAGTAAAAGTAAAGTCCTTCCATTCTTCCCCTCCTATCATTTCCATTATGGCAATTGCCTATGTACTTTAATCTTTCGTGCATAAACTTTTTATCATGTTCCATGATAAGAATGCAGGAATGGAAGGGCCGATGTGAAATACAGGTTTTTACAATAGATAAAAAGGAGGTGGGAAGATGGGGAAGGACAGACAAGAAAAAAAAATGAAAATGAGCGGCAGAGTAGAATCGGATCGTGACCAGGCATTGCATTTCTCTGGTGCCACAAGGCTTCAAAGCCCCAAAGAAGCGAGATTGATGAATGATGGCAAACAAAGCTGATATATTTTTTCCATAAAAAAAGAAAGCCCTTGCAGGTGTGGATTGCAGGGGCTTTCATTTTTCAGAATGGCGCTGGCTGAACTTTTTCGTATTGATTCCTCTTTGTTCCAGCCAATGATAAGTTTCACCTGAAATGACAAGCGGAACACGATTAAGGTCCCTTATACTGCCTGCTCCTAGGGCAGTCATCATGATGGACATTTCTTCTTTGATCAACAAGATTTCGTCGATTAGTTTTCCCGTTCCTTGTTCGAGAAGAATCTTCAATAAAAATCCTGCCAATCCTGCTGCTTCAGCACCCAATGAAAGAGCTTTAAGGATATCAAGACTCGTTTGAACTCCCCCTGATGCAATGACAGAGAGGGCGTCGGACGCCGATTTCACTTCTACGAGAGATGCAGCAGTCGGGATTCCCCAGTCATTAAAGAAATCCATTGTCCGGCTCCTTCTTTTATTTTCGATGGCTGCAAAATTCGTTCCGCCAAATCCGCCGATATCGATATGGCGGATACCATTAGCGGCAAGCAAGACAGCTGTTTCCGAACCCAAGCCAAACCCTACTTCCTTTACAATTACCGGAATGTTTAAAAGCTGGTTGATTTCGGTGATTCGTTCCAAAGCTCCATGGAAGTTTCGGTCACCTTCAGGCATGGTCAATTCCTGGATCACATTCAGGTGGATTTGGATGCCATCCGCCTCAATCATTTCAACTGCGTCCTCAGCCTGCTTCACCGTCGCTTCACTGCCTAAATTAGCGAGGATGATTCCGTTAGGGTGCTCTTTCCTTACCACTTCATATGTCCGCCGTTCCGCCGGGTCTTTTAGCGCAGACATTTGTGATCCAACAGCAATGGCACAATCTGTCTCCCTTGCTGCAACTGCTAGTTCCCGATTGATCCGATATGTCTTTTCCCCACCGCCGCCTGTCATCGCATTGATAAAAATTGGCGAACTTAAAGAAAGTTCGCCAATTTTTGTTCGCAATCCTATTGAACCAAGATTTGTATCAGGCAGGCTTTGGTGGACAAATTTAATATCATCAAAACCGGTAAGCCGTTTCTGGCCAGTTTCAAGGGCATATTCAATATGATCCCATTTCCGTTTTGATCTCTCCACCACTATCACCGTTACTGTTTCAGATTCTTCAATTTATCTCCAATCATATCCCCTAGGCTGAAACCTTTTGATTCTTCGGGAAGTTCATAGTCGGTTGCTTCATTCGTTTCCCGCTCTTCAAAATCTTTCATGCTCAGAGACAGTCTCTGATCAGCCTTATTCACATCGAGCACCTTCACTTTAACATTCTGCCCTTCGTTCAGGACTTCATGCGGTGTACCAATATGCTTGTGTGAAATTTGCGAGATATGGACAAGCCCTTCAACGCCCGGGAACACTTCAACGAATGCGCCGTAGGATACAAGGCGTCTCACAGTCCCTTCAAGAGTACTACCTTTAGGTGCTTTCTCCTCAATATCAGCCCATGGTCCAGGCAAGGTCTCCTTGATTGACAGAGAAATCCGTTCATTGTCGCGGTCCACGCTCAGAACCTTGACCTGTACCTTCTGCCCCTCTTCAACAACGTCCGAAGGTTTTTCCACATGCTCATGCGAAAGCTGGGAAATATGGACCAATCCATCAACACCGCCAATATCAACGAAAGCACCGAAATCAGTGATTCTTTGTACTGTTCCTTCAATTACTTGACCGGCCTGCAGTGAATCCAGCATGTCTTGTTTTTTCTTGCCCTGCTCTTCTTCGACGACCGCACGATGGGATAGGATGAGCCGGTTTTTTTCCTGTTCTAGCTCAACGATTTTAAAAGTGAGTGTTTTCCCTTTGTAATCGGAGAAATCTTCAACGAAATGCGATTCGACAAGGGATGCAGGTACAAAACCGCGGACGCCTAAATCAACGACAAGGCCGCCCTTTACAACATCTTTCACTTCTGCTTCGAACACTTCGCCGCTTTCGAACTTGGCTTTCAGTTCATCCCAGGCTTTTTCTGCATCTACTTTCCTTTTTGATAGAATCAAAGCTTCTTCTTCTACCTTCAGAACTTCAAGTTCCAGTTCGTCATCAACCGACACTGCATCTTCAGCCTTTTCAATATGCAGGCTTGATAGTTCGCTGATCGGAATGATTCCATCCAGTTTGCTTCCTTCAACGTTGACCAGAACTTGCTTTTCTTCAACTTTTGTTACCTGGCCTTTTACACGGTCGCCCGCTTCAAAGTTCCTTACTTCGATTTGATTCATATCTTCTGACATATGTACTCCTCCTTAATCCGTGACTGCTGCAAGATTATATCTTTGCGGTGCCTGCACCACATTGGTAACATAACCCAGATACTAAGTGAAAATTCTAAAAATATCTCTTCTTAATAACTTCTTATAAACACGCTTTTTTGTCAAGCAGGAAACATTACTTATATTGGGAAATTAGCTTCTGGATTTCCTTCATGATCATATCGGTTGTCTGCTCGGCATTCAGCTTGTTTTTCTTTGCCAGCCCCATATCAATTGGCTCTCCGTAAACAACTTTAAGCCTCCCGAATGCTTTATATGGGCCAATGATGGCACAAGGGACCACCTGCGCTTCGGATCTGAGGGCAAAAAAACCTGCGCCTGCGAGACCTTTCCCGACTTCTCCTGTCTTACTTCTAGTTCCCTCAGGAAACAGTCCTAAAACCTTTCCTTCATTTAAAATGGCAATCCCTTTCCTTAAAGCTTCCCTGTCACTCATCCCCCTTTTGACAGGGAAAGCATTGAGATGGCTAACGATTTTGCCAAGCACTGGCACAGAAAACAATTCATCCTTTGCCATGAAGTGAACCGGGCGTGGAGAGGTGATTCCGACTATTGGGGGATCAAGGTTATCGATATGATTGGCGCAGAGCAGGACACCGCCCTCGGAAGGGATATTCTCTACTCCAATCACTTCCATTCGATAGATTGGTGTCAAAGCGATTTTGACAAGAGATTTTGCAAACGAATAGAACGTCATTTCAACCCAATCCTTTCCAAGGCCAATTCCATGATTCTTTCTGCGACATCTTCAATTGACAATGAAGTTGTATCGATGACAACCGCGTCTTCCGCTTTCTTCAAAGGAGCGACCTCACGTTCCGAATCAATTTTATCCCTTGCGGCAATCTCTTCCTTCAGTCTCTCCAGATCAGATGAGTAACCTTTTTGGATATTCTCCCTATGCCTGCGTTGGGCCCTTTCTTCCACACTGGCAAGCAGGAAGATTTTCACTTCGGCGTTTGGAAGTACATGTGTCCCGATGTCCCTTCCATCCATTACCACTCCACCGTCTGCGGCAAAAAGCTGCTGGCGCCTCACCATTTCTTTCCTTACTTGCTCATGTACAGAGGCAAAAGAAACTTGATTGGTAACTTCCGCTGTCCTGATTTCGGCAGTCACTTCCACGCCATCAAGGAAAACCTTTTGGCCTGCCTCTCCCGGAAGCAGATCGATCTTGGTTCTGCCCAGCAATTCGACCATCACATTCTCATCATGGAGATCTGCGCTTTCCTTCAAAGCTTTATATGTAAGGGAACGATACATTGCACCTGTGTCGATATATATGTATGAAAGCCTTTCAGCGACAATCTTTGCCACTGTACTCTTTCCTGCCGCTGCAGGTCCATCTATAGCAATAGAAATGCGTTTACTCATAATTCCTCTGATACTCTCCTTGTTATTCCCTATTTTTCTTCTTATTTTAACACAAAATCGGATGGATCCTCTGTTAGAAAAGATATTTATTATAAATGACAAAAAAGAAAGCAGGCAATGCCCGCTTATTCCCTGATCCCAAGTGTCTCAAGGACTTCAGAATGATTATTGTCAGTGACACCTTCGTATTCTGTTATTTGCTTGAGTTCAGGAAAAGAATTGAATTCGTGAAAAAATACCTGTGCAGCTAGCAAAAAAACAAATTGGACAATAATGACCTTCAATAGTATTCTTTCAAATGTTTTCATGGATCGCTCCCGCCAGTCATAAAAGTATAGTTACTATTATGGGAGCATCCTGCTTTATTTATTCGGAGTTAAACCGGCAGTCCCTTTTTCTTCATAGCCAGCTGTTGTTCAAAACAAAACCTGATCAGCAGCCGTTTATCAGCACCTGACGGTTCGGCAAATTGAATGGAAACCTTTTCCATACCTCTGTCCCCTTGTATGATTCTGACAACTTTACACCGGAACTTCCTGTATTCATAACCCTCACTCTGCATCGGCAATACAAACCAGCAATCGATTTTCATCCCCGGCTTCAGACCTCTGCCCGTGGGCACGATCAGTGCAGCACCGCCTGCGCTGATATCATCGGTAACTGCTGTAAACGGCTTGAATGTTCCGTTGACAGGATGAACCGCCACATCAACAGACGTATCTATCCGGACATACTGCCTGCGCTGGATTTTAATCAGGCTTTCATTGCCGGGGAAGGATAGGACAACCATCGGAATCTTCAGCTTGACCCGGCCCTTCACCACGGTTTCAAACACATAATGGGAGCCTGAGACTGTTTTGAAAATCGCTTTTAACGGCGTCCCTTCCAATAGGAAAGCAGTTTTCCCTGTGCTGGTATTGATAGGATAATCTATGTACAGGTCATTCCCTCTTCTTTCGACAAGCTTGCACTTATATTGATCTGAATGGTCAGAATATTTCTCTTCAAGGATGATATTATCCCCAATTTTGATCACGCCGCCCACTTCCTCGCATTAATTCCTGAATTTGCCTGACATTATTATGGCACGATTGGAACGAATAGTGCAATAGTCCTTATAAACAATGGAACTTTATACTTGTGTGCAAGTTTTCTCACTAGACACACTGACTGCCCTGGATTCATGGTGCCTGGGTAAGGATGCAAAAGAATATGCTTTCTTGTCAACAATTTTACCAGAAAGAAGCGGAAGAACCAAAACAGGAGAGCCGAAGGGGATGCCGTTAGAATGAATGTACAGGATACCCCTCTAGCCATTTGGCCGAGTTGGCCAATGGCTTCGTGCAAAAGGAGTCAGGAGTTTGGCTGGACCCTGGATAATAATTAGTGCTTTCTGGGATAAAAAAGGGAAAAGCATCTGCTTTTCCCTTAGACAACATCTTCGTAAACTGGTTCTGCATTATGCAGCTTTTCAACTTTTTCTTCCGTTCCGTCCTCGGCATTGATAAAAACCCTGAATGTATCATCTCCGAGAACACCCAGAAACTCGTAGCAGAGCACTTCGGCATTCAGATCATTCAAGATAACCGCTTTGCTTTCGTCCATGATTTTAAGCTTAGGATTTATTTTGGCTCTTGCTTCTTCAGCCGTAATAGAAGGCTTAGGAATTACTCTTGATTTATGTGATTTTAAATAATCTTCTGCGGAAAAGCCGATTACCTTCCCGTTATCCAGTGCAACCTTCATTTTAATAGCATCCGGAAAAATCCTTACTCCATCCTGGTTCCCGATAAAAGTAAAAACTCCTATGTTGTCATACTGTGAGCTTTCAAACAGGCTGAGGTCCCGGAAATCATTTTCCTTCAGGAACGCAATCGCCTTGTTTGAAGCCTCATTCAGGCTGATAGCCTGCTTATTGACGTCCCTGGCAAGTATGAACCAGATTGGATATCCACCCTTTTTTGTAATGTCCATGCTTGCTTCTTGTTTAGCCTGTTTATCTAGGATCGAAACGCTGTAAAACCCAAAGTCGGAGCCTTTGCCATTTTCGGTGACCTTCACCTCGGCTGTCCCTCTCAGGGGGGCATATTTCTTGGCAATCTTTACTGCCTCTTCCGGGCTGATTTTCCTTCCAGTTAACTTTTTGAAATTTTCATCCCTTTTTTGCAGATTAATCTGGGCTGGGCCGAATTCGGTTTCGCTATAACCTTCCACCGTTTTTTCCACAGTCTTGAATCCATCGATGATTGTATTATCCGTTTTCCCTTTTTCCGTCGCCAGCGCAAGCTCCACATCCATCCATCTCAGGTTATTTTTCAGGACCATATGCTGTACTTGCCGTAAGTCCTGCTGGATTTCCCCGGATTGCTTATAAAGCGATTTCAAGGTGGCATATTCTTTGTCTGTCAATGGCTCTTTATCAAGATCCCGAATCGCGGTCTTGTAGGTAAAGTTCCCTATGTTCGCTAAAAATTCTTCTGTTTTATTGAATGGGAGAAGCGTCAATGGCAGTTGCCCCACATCATTATGTGCCTGGGAAGTGATTTTCCAGACCTCTGCCAGCTGTGGCGATAAAGACTTCCGGGAATTCATCGCAAGCGAAGTACCGATCTTGTCATTCAACAAGTCAATCTGGTACGTCAAATCATGGAAGGCCCGTTGATAATTATTTTCCGCATTGATGAGAACAGCTGTCTTTTCCCTGTGCTCCTGGTAGCCCCAATAGGCTGTTCCAGCGATGCCAATAACCAGTACAGCTATAAGGATTCCTCTTATCAATTCAGCTCACCTCTATTCACAAAAAATATGTTTCCCGATACGTTTGATTTGCGGTCTTGACCAAATCCATTTACTCGTGGCAGTCGCAGGATTGAAGTAATATAATGCATTTCCAGATGGATCCCATCCATTGATTGCATCCAGTACCGCCTTCCTTGCGGTTTCGTTCGGAGTCAGCCAAATCTGGCCATCTGCTACTGCCGTGAAGGCACGCGGCTCAAAAATGACACCCGAAACAGTATTCGGGAATGTGGCACTCTCAAGCCTGTTGAGAATGACCGCTGCCACTGCAACCTGTCCTGTATAAGGTTCTCCTCTCGCTTCTCCATAGACGGCGTTGGCCATCAGCTGGATATCGTTCTGGGAAAAGCCATTCGGCGTATTGGCAGCAGCAGGTTTAACAGTCGTTTTGCTTTTTGGTTTCGCTGCCTGTTCGCCACTCCAATTGATTTTCACACCTTTGGATGCTTTCGCGAGTTTCAGTTTTGTCTGCCATCCGGCAATTCCATCAATCGGCAGGCCGAATTCATATTGGAAGTTCCTTAGGGCCCAGTAGGTTCCCCAGCCGAAAACCCCGTCGATTTTGCCGTTGTAAAACCCGATATACTTTAGTCGGGATTGAAGCTCGATGACATCTGCCCCAACAGCTCCCTGCTGCAAAACCTGATTCGTGAATGCATCAGCCTTTTCGTTAGATCCGCTGAATTGAACAATAGACATACTCATTACAATGATGGCTATCCATTTCAAGATTAACCGGTAATTCTTCATTGCATGCAACCCCCAAGAAGTGAACTTAAAGATAGTAAGTCTATTTTTTGTAAAGGATTGACTTTTATTCCTGCAAAAGAAAAAACTCTCCATTTTTGCTCAAATGAAGAGTTTTTTATATTGGATATTCTTTTTCCAGCTGCTTGACTGTCAACAGCCTTGCCATCTTGACTTTCCGCAATCCGAGCCACCATAAGAAAACCATGAAGGGGAAAATGAAAATCACCCAGTCTTCCATCGACATGAGAATGAAATCGTACACTCCGTGGAGTGCAACCGGGATGAATAGCGAATACGCAATCCTCCTAGTCCTCGATCCGGCCGAAAACTTCGCCTTGCCAATATAATAGCCCATGATGACCCCAAACAGCGCATGGCTCGATACCGGCAGCAACGCTCTGCCGAATGCATCCTGCAGCCCATTCGCAATCAAGTACAGGATATTTTCAGCAGAGGCAAAGCCCAATGAAACTGAAGCTCCGTAGACGATGCCATCATAAGGTTCATCGAAGGAAACGTGCTGGAAGACTGTATAATAAAGGATGAACCATTTAAAGAATTCCTCCAATAAACCAACGGTACCGAAGGCTTTTGTGAAATCCCCCTGGAACAGCCCTTCGGCTGCCAGCACATATTGGAAGAACATCAGCGGGAACACAAGCAATGCACCAAAGACAAATGTCTTGAATACTAGCGAAATGGGTTCGGAATCGTATTGATCCTTCAAATAGAAATAACTTAAAAGAGCCAGGCCTGGTGCGACCCCGGCTGCAACGATTGCCAGCATGCACTGTCCTCTTTTCAATTTGTTTTTTTAATCGTATCATGATATAAGGAGAAAGAAAATGGTGGATTATTTCTATATTGTCTAGTTGGAGGTGGCTATTCTTGAAAAAAAATATTTTAATTATACATACTGGTGGAACGATTTCAATGAGTGAAGATACAAGCGGATCAGTCAAGCCCGGGACATACAATCCTTTGCGGGAAAGAACAGACCTGTTGGCAAAACTGGCTAATCTCACAGTGGAAGAACCATTCAACCTTCCATCCCCACATGTCACGCCGAAAGAAATGATGGAATTAAAACGCATCATTGAGCGATACAATAACAGAGGAGAGATTGACGGAGTTGTCATCACGCATGGAACAGATACACTTGAAGAAACAGCCTACTTCCTGGATTTGACTGTCCAGGCGGACATCCCGATTGTTGTAACGGGAGCCATGCGTTCAAGCAATGAAATCGGTTCGGACGGACTGTATAATCTAATCTCATCCATAAGGGTAGCTTCAAGCAACGAAGCCCGGGGACAGGGTGTGCTAGTTGTCCTAAATGATGAGATCCATACTGCAGTCAACGTCACGAAAACCCATACCAGCAACCTTTCAACGTTCCAAAGCCCACAATATGGGCCAATTGGGATCGTAACCAAAAGGGGGGTACTGTTCCACCATACACCAACCAAACATGAAAATTATCCTGTATCGGATATTTCAAAAAAAGTTGTACTGGTAAAAGCCCATGCAGGGATGGATTCTTCATTGCTGGAGGCTATCCTGCATCTTTCGGTGGACGGAGTGGTAATTGAGGCCCTTGGGCAGGGGAATCTTCCGCCAGCTTCCATTCCAGGCGTAGCCGACCTGATTGCAAACAATATACCTGTCGTGATTGTATCAAGAAGTTTCAATGGGATTGTCCAGGATACATACGGTTATGAAGGGGGAGGCCAACATTTGAAGAAATTAGGGGTGATTTTTTCAAATGGATTGAATGGACAAAAGGCCCGCATCAAACTGCTAGTCGCTTTATCAAATTCCGGGAGCATGGAAGAAATAAGGCATATGTTCGAGCTCTAGCAATAATTCGTCTAAGGTGGTTTTCGGTGATGAGGACTTCGAGGTCAAGTGGCAGGATTAATTGATCCACTGTATAAACGATGAAGAAAATATGATCATGTTTCATAAGAGAATCGCTCCCTTGGTATTGGGGTTATGGTGACTAGATTATTCCAAAAGAGGGCGAGTCTTTTTTTCACTTATTCACCGAATAGGAAAAGCACACTTCGTTGATTGGAGCGGAAGTCACGGATACACCTCGAAAATGCTAACGCATTTCCTTCGTGCATGTGCAAACTCGTGGATGCCCATTCAGTGTCCTGCGGGAGCGCGCCCTGTTGCAAAGCCGGCACTAGGACTTCCTGTCCGTCGTAGTACCTGGAGCGCAAGACAACGAGTTGTTTTACAAGAAAAAAAGAGGTTTTCCCCAAAAGATCATACTTTTGGGAAAGCCTCTTATCATTCTTATTTTCGCGATGCTATCGCATCGGCAATCTGGCCTCCATGGAAGCGGCCGTTTTCGATGAAAATCTCATTCGCATTATTCCCCGCAGCAATGACCCCGGCGATGAAGATTCCTTTTACATTCGTCTCCATTGTATCTGGGTCGAAGTGCGGTCGCCCCGTTTCTTCTTCAATCGCTACTCCCATGTTTTTCAAAAAATCATGATCCGGATGATAACCAGTCATTGCGAATACATAGTCGTTCTTTAGCTTCGTCAAACTTCCTTCTTGTTCATAAATGACCAAGTCTTCTGCTATCTCTTTTATATCGGCGTTGAAGACCATATTGACCATGCTGTTTTTGACGAGCGACTCGAATTCCGGAAGCACCCAGGGCTTGATACTTGGAGAATATTCTTTGCCGCGGTAAAGGACGGTTACCCTTGCTCCAGCTTTCACAAGTTCGATCGCTGCGTCAATGCTTGAATTCTTTCCGCCGATCACTGCGACATCCATATCAAAATACGGATGGGCTTCCTTAAAATAATGGGATACTTTTTCCAGACCTTCGCCCGGAATACCCATGTAATTTGGATTGTCGTAGTAGCCCGTGGCAATCACTACCTGGTTAGCTTGATAGACAGCCTTATCTGTCTTGACTTCAAAACCGCCATCACCCAGCCTTTCAACTGAAGATACTTTTTCGAATTTATGGATCCTTAATTTCTCCCGTTTCACTACTTCCCGATAATAGACAAGTGCTTGGTTCCGTTTCGGTTTATGATTTTCAGTTATGAATGGCACATCCCCGATCGCGAGCTTTTCACTGCTGCTGAAAAAAGTCTGATGGGTTGGATATTTGTATATGGCATTCACAATATTGCCTTTTTCAATGATTAAAGACTCTATTCCTTTTTTTTTCAATGCTATGGCTGCCGCAAGGCCGCATGGGCCTCCGCCGACAATAATCACTTCTTCCCTGCTCATCTTGAACATCATCTCTCCTTGCGTTCTATCTATAACAGTGCATTCTCAAATTTCAATAAAAAATCTCCTACCTTTAAATGATAGGAGATTTCATCATAAGATTCAATGATTAGCATCGTTTCGCAAAGATAATGCAGATTGCCCCGGTTAAATCCATCCTCTGAAGCGGGCTGCTTCTGCCATCTTTCTTACACCGACCATGTATGCTGCGAGGCGCATGTTCACCCTGCGTGACTGCGCGGTTTCATATATGTTTTCGAAAGATTTCACCATGACCTTTTCGAGTTTTTCTTCCACTTCTTCTTCCGACCAATAATATCCCTGGTTGTTTTGCACCCATTCAAAGTAAGAAACGGTTACCCCGCCTGCCGAAGCAAGGACGTCAGGAACGAGGAGGATGCCTCGTTCAGTAAGGATTTCCGTCGCTTCAAGAGTCGTCGGGCCGTTGGCTGCTTCAACCACTATACTGGCACGGATGTTATAGGCATTTTCTTCCGTGATCTGATTTTCTATTGCGGCCGGAACAAGGATGTCACAATCAAGTTCCAGCAACTCTTTATTTGTAATCGTATTATTGAAAAGTTTCGTTACTGTACCAAAGCTATCGCGGCGATCCAGCAAATAATCGATATCCAGTCCATCTGGGTCGTAGAGAGCTCCGTATGCATCAGAAATACCGATGACTTTCGCACCAGCATCATGCATGAATTTCGACAGGTAGCTTCCCGCATTCCCGAATCCCTGGACAACAACCCTTGCTCCTTCAAGCTCGATTCCTTTCTTTTTTGAAGCTTCGCGAATACAAATCGTTACCCCTTTTGCTGTTGCTGATTCACGACCGTGTGAACCACCGAGAACAAGCGGCTTGCCTGTAATGAATCCAGGAGAGTTAAATTCATCAATACGGCTGTATTCATCCATCATCCAAGCCATAATCTGTGAGTTTGTGAACACATCTGGAGCAGGAATATCTTTTGTCGGTCCTACAATCTGGCTGATTGCCCTTACATATCCCCGACTCAGCCTTTCCAACTCCCTGAATGACATATCGCGCGGATCACAAATGATCCCGCCTTTTCCTCCACCATAAGGCAGGTCGACGATGCCACATTTAAGACTCATCCAGATCGACAAGGCTTTGACTTCCTTCTCCGTTACGTTTGGATGGAAACGTATTCCTCCCTTTGTTGGACCCACTGCATCATTGTGCTGCGCCCGGTAGCCAGTAAAGACTTTAACAGAACCGTCATCCATACGGACAGGAATTTTGACTGTCATCAATCTAAGCGGTTCCTTTAAAAGCTCATACACTTCATCTGGATATCCAAGCTTTTCCAAAGCTTTATGAATGACAGTTTGAGTGGAACGTAAGACGTCATGTTTGTCTTCTGAATTTGGATTTTCATTACCGTTAGCGGCTACCATTGATAAACCTCCTAAATCACTATTGCGGATGTTGTCTGCTTTCATGACATAGTATACACCTTTGTTTTTTTTATGCAAGAAGAAAAAAACAGTTTTCCGCATTTTTTGATTATTTACTGTAAACGCTGTCATCAAGGTGTTGATTAATACTGACTTGGTGCACAATTTACAGAATTGTGGGACTTTCTGAACGGAAGTTCAAAAAGCCGGAACCAGGCCCACCCTTTAAAAATAGTGGACAAGCGTTCCGACTGCATCTTCTTCAAGAATCTCATTGCCATACTCCAGCAGCCTGTGTATGCTCATGATGGACGAGACGCCATATTCAGCCATCAGCGATACTGCCTTCTCGGCGTCCGTCGGCGAGATACCGTTCATTAGCATATAGTAACTTCCTTCCATGAAATGGAGGCTCCCTCCCTGCAGGCCGGCATAGAACAATCGCTTGGCAAGATCGATGACGTCCTCGATGTCACTGAATTCAAACAGGATATCTTCACTTCCATCAACAGTGACCTGCATTTCGATGACTCCATCGTCAAACTGCTCCTCATCCGCATCCTGTTCAGCCATCGTAACAATCATGACCATCCCCTGGGCATGGAGGGAGAAGATCTCCACAGCAACCGAACCAATAATCTCTAAATCGAATTCCTCGCTTGCCTCAGCAAGCATATCATGGAAAAGCTGATGCCATTTTAAGGAGTCTTTCCAAATATCCTCTTTCGTCAACCCTCTGTCTGAGAGGTCATCAATAGTAAGAAAAATTTTAATTTTATTGTTTGTTAATCGTTCCAAGCGCATAATCATGCCCCCTGCCATCGACAAAGCTCTTGTTTTAGTTTATGAATTTCCTGCAGGTTGGTGAGTCATTTCACCCTTTCGATACGCTTTTTCAGCCACTTCCCACATTCGGTTGGCGTCATTCCCGCAACGCTCTGTTTGCGGCGGTCCATCATCCTGGCAGGCAATGAATCAATCAAAGTGCCTCCATGGCCTTTTTGCAAAACCGGGAAATTTGAAGTTAAGCTTATCGGCCGTTTTCAATACAGCTGATGGATTTTGATCAAGTGTGCAAGAAAAAACAAAAACTTCGGGTCTGACCTTGTTCAGGAAAATCTCGATATCATTCTCAATATTGCTTGTACCAAGATAGATAGCATCATACCTCTTTAGCCTCAATTAGAACGTGAAGATCAGCAATCCGAGATCATGTCTTTCGCCGAAACATCATACAGCCACTTCCTTAGGGGAGAAAGGGGGACAAAGGAATTGGACAATCCCTCTATCCTTGACAGGAGGGAAGGAGCTAAATGCTCATAGCGGTTGTTATATTTCCCTCTTCCCATAAATAACCCCCTTTAACCACTACAAGACCTAAATGCTCGATGACAATATTGTCATCTGTAAATAAACTGATTACATATTTGTATAGTGCATCCGAAACGGCCTCATTAAAATCCATTCATACTGCCCCAGTGAATCTTGATCAGGTGATTCTCCGGTTTAATGCAGTTCTAAGAAGGAAATTTCCATCAAGAGGAAATCGCCTGACTGATGGTGAATCCCTGATTGACCACCTTAGAAATCAGCCAGGCTAGGTTCTCCAGAAGCTAAAAGGTATGGTATATCGCCGGTGTCCGGATGCAATTCCTGACAGAATCGAGGATATGATAACTCCGTTCCCGGTACCTTTAAATCCCTGGCCGGATTGAAAGCATGTTGAATAGCATTTTGACAAAATTTTCCCTTTCGAATTTCCCTTTCATTATTCCTCCAATGTACCTCTGCAATACCGATTATACCCACGCTCTTCCCTTCCTGTAAAACCTCAGTCTGCCCGTTCCTCCCCGCACACCGTAATCAGATGTGTTTCCGGCTTCACCCCTAGCCTTAAGGGAACTCCTGTCGTGCCATATCCGTTACTTGTAAACACCGTTGCCCCATTGACTATTTTTACGCCGCCTTTTTCATACGGACCGAAACCAAAGATTCTTATCTGGCCGCCATGTGTATGGCCGCTTAAGACAAGCTTTATCCTATGGCCGGGCATCAAAGCTCCCGCAATGGCGGGATTATGGCTCACAAGGATCTCAAAGTCCGATTCTCCTGCATCCTGTAGGGCAAGATCGAGCCGGCTCCTATTCAAGCCGAAATCGTCTACTCCCATAACAACCATTGTGCTCCCATCACCAGCTTCAAATTTTACTGCTGTATTGTCTAGCATCTTGACTCCCGAATGAAATAGCAATGAATCGAGTTGATGAGAATCGAATTCATAATCATTATTTCCCCAGACGAAAAAAACAGGCGCAATCGTTTTTAACTTTTCAATATTAGCGGATATACGTTCAAGTGGAACTCCCTTTTCGGCAAGATCCCCGCCTATAATGACAATATCTGCTCTTCCTTTCGCTGCCGAAATGATGGAATCGGAAATGCTCCGTTTATGGATATCCGAAATAAAAAAAATCCTGACTGCTCCGAACCCAGCCGGGAAATCTTTAAACCGGAGAACACTCTCCACCAATCTGTCGCTAAAAGCGAGACGATACATATAGTAAAGCAGGGAACCGCCGAAAAGCAGGATAATAAACAGGAAATAAGTGATTTCCATAAAAAACCTCCTGGTAAAACCCATTATTCATCCCGAACCTTCCCAGCGGAAAGGAACAAGAGGAATCATAACATAAAATAGGCAAAAACAGAAAAACAGTGATCCCTGCCATATATTCAACATTATGATCAGGAAAAAAACAACTTAAGCTGCATGGTGCAAAAATGATATAAGGAACATTGCCCTTTTTTCCTGGAAGGTTGAAGACAATGCAATCAACCCATCTCGGAGCCTTCCTCCAATTGAAAACATGCCCAAAAACAATGCCACAGTACCAACAAGGAAATCAACCGGCTGAAGGATGATATCCACAAAAAACTTTCCGGTTGGAACGGCATTGTTAATGGAATCCAGTTAATAACCAGATACCCGCAAAACAGTCCAAACAAAAACCTGAACAGTTTCAACCCCATAAAAAAACCCCCCATACTTAATGTATGAAAGGTCCTTGCTCCTTTTTCTTCCATAAAACCTTAATCTTCATGAATGTCAAGCACTCGGAAACCGGAATCTTCCAATTTTTGGATGAACTTATCGATATTATCCTTCTTTTCCACCTTCATGACAATCCTGCGGACCAGTTTATCCGTCTCATCAAAAGTCACCAAGGAAATAATATGCTCATGGAATTGATGGGCGATTTCTGCCAGCCTGGCAATCCTTCCTTCCGTTTCCACAGAGGTGAAGGCAATTCGAACACCAGGCCGACGGAAGCCAAAAGCGCTTTGGAATTGTTCGATGACGTCATAGCGGCTTACCCCGCCAAGGAAATTCCCTTGATCATCAACAACGGCAAGCATAGGGAAATCTTTAAGCTTTAATAAAGTAGATTCGAAGATTTCATCGCTGTGCAAATAGTGGTCACGGAATGTCGCAATGTCATTTGCCGTTGTATTCCCCAAATACTCTTCCTTTGTGGCCCCCGAATTAAAAAAACCCTCGTAGATCCGATGCCTTGTCACAACTCCTTGATATTTTTCTCCTTCGAGAACCGGGAGACCATCTATATGATGTTCATCCAGCCTCTTCATTACTTCGGCCAATGGCTCATTGACCTGTGCGGTTATACATTTGAATTTAGGAATCATGACACTTTTTACAAACATCTTTGCTCACCCCTGGATTATTGTACAGCTATTGCTTATATATTATTTCGGCAGAAACACTAAAATCCCTTCTTAGAAGAGAAATTTTAACATGAAAATCAAACGCCGTCATAAACTGAATTGAAGTATATATTGAGGAGGGCTTAATTTGTCAGCATATAGAAGAGTTTATTATCCATATTATAGTCCCTTCGATCCTTGCCCGCCTATCAAGGCAAAGATGTACTCTGTTCCCCCTAACCTGTTCCTTGGTTATCAGCCTCCGAATCTCCCTCAGTTCACACCTATGCAAGCACTGAGGACAGGTACTCTCTGGAAGGTATTTTATGACCCATGGTATTCACCCTATGAAACTCCTAGGGAGGGAGATCCAACATGAAACAGCTGCCAAAAGAGTTTTATGACACCATGGAACAGCTTCAGGCAGTTGATTTCGTCCTTGTTGACCTGACACTATATTTGGACACCCATCCGGATGATTATGAAGCAATCAACCAGTTCAACCAGTTTGCCAGGGAACGAAAACGCCTGAAAAAGATAATCGAAGGCACGTATGGCCCTTTGATGCAATTCGGCAACAGCTATTCTGGGTATCCGTGGAATTGGGATGATGCCCCCTGGCCATGGCAGCTCTAATTCAAACGAGGAGGGGTTAAAGGGATGTGGGTTTACGAAAAAAAATTGCAGTACCCGGTCAAGGTGAGCACCTGCAATCCGCGGCTTGCAAAATTCCTGGTAGAGCAATATGGCGGTGCTGATGGGGAACTGGCTGCCGCCTTGCGCTATTTGAACCAGAGATATACAATCCCTGATAAGGTCATTGGCTTGCTGACAGACATCGGGACAGAGGAATTTGCCCATCTTGAAATGATTGCCACAATGATTTACAAACTAACGAAAGATGCGACACCTGAACAATTGAAACAAGCCGGTCTTGATGCGCATTACGCAAACCATGATAGCGCGCTTTTTTACAATAATGCTGCCGGAGACCCATGGACTGCCACCTATATCCAGGCAAAGGGCGATCCGATTGCAGATCTTTATGAGGATATTGCGGCAGAGGAGAAGGCAAGGGCGACATATCAATGGATCATCAACATGAGTGATGACCCTGATTTGAACGATGGGCTCCGATTCCTGCGCGAACGGGAAATCATCCATTCGCAGCGTTTCCGGGAGGCAGTCGAAATTCTGAAGGATGAACAGGGGAAGAAAAGAATATTTTAAGAGTATGTGAAGCATCCAGGACTGGATGCTTCCTACTTGCTTTCATGGTATAAATTAATGTCATACTTCTTTTTCATCATTTGAAAAATGATATGCCTGTTCTTCCATTCCTCTTCCTTCTTCCAAAGATCCTTGCTACGATCAACAATCTCACATCGCAATGCATGATACTCCTTTTCTGCCTTCTCCCGCTTCTCCTTCAGCAAGATCATCAGACCATATGCCCCGACAGTAAAAATCAGGAAATAAAGATTCGCCGGGTTTTGGACATACATAGAAAAAACTTCTGCAAAAGAATAGGAATAAGGTTTGAGGACATGAAGATAAAGAAAGTAAAGATGAATCGAACTGAGTCCGATCGTTATCCAGACTGACAACAGATGTTGGGATTTATAGCGATCGAATTTCCGTTTGCGGTCCACGACATTTTGAAGCAGTATCTTCGTTGCTTCATCCGTCCTATTATCAAGTGCCACTATTTCCTGTTCCATTCACTCCCCCTCCTTTTTACTAATATTTATGAGCCTGTCCGGACAGTTATGATAGGTGGAGGGCAATAAGAAAGCTGAACATGCTTTTCTGCGGCCGAAAAAGCGACCAGGGGAGATTGTTCCCGAAAGCCCATCCAGCAATGGGCATGGGAACGTTCTTCAGCACATAGTCGCCAAAGCTGCCTAGGAAAAGGATAGAGGGGAACATTCTTCGGTTGATTGTGCCCATTTGCTCTTCCTACGAAAGAGAATGGGAACAATCCGCATCAGTTAGTGCCCAAAGGATGGCTCAAGTGTCCAATTTAAAGTGCCCGTTTTTTAGTCTAAATTCACAAGTTAATGAAAAGAGGACTAACTGATATAGTTAGTCCCTGGAAGGTTACTGTTTTGCACGAAATCTTATAATTGTTTACATCTATACCAATTTTATTTCTTCAATGGGATTTTCAATACTTGTCCAGCTTGGATGTCATTGCCTTGCAAATTGTTGGCTTTCCTGATAATAGCAATACCTTCCTGAGAATTGTAATATTTCATGGCCACCCTGAACAAAGTTTCCTTAGGCTGGACTGTATGGTAAATGATTGTCTCCTCTGCAGCAGACTGGTCTTCTGCAGGCTTTGATACCTGCCCCGCATCAGTCCTGTTCTCAGCAGGATTGGATTCTGCTGGTTTCTCCTTCCCGGCAGTGCTATCAGTTGCCTTTTCCCCATCCTTGTCAGGGGAATCAGACGATCCTTCTTTTCCTTCGATGCTTGCCCCTTCTCCGGAAGATGCAGGGGCAGCCACGTCCAATTGATCATCATCCTCGATTTCTTTCATAGCGGGAACATCTTTTTCTTCCTTGCTCTGGCTTGCTTTATCGCTCTTTCCTTTCACATCGATGAATTCAATGCCTGCCCGATTCAAGGCATCTTCACCTGAACCTCCCCCTTCAAGATTGGAGATGATAATGAAAAAGGTAACCGGCAGTAAAATAAAGAGTAATGCCATCAGCCTGATCACGGGATACTTGATCTTCACATTTGTTTTCTTCTGCTTCTTTCTGTGAAGCTCACTTCTGGGTGGAAGCGCATCTCTTTTGTCAGTCGCTGCTTCAGCCTTTCTTTCAACCCTTTTCCTTAAGCGTTCAGCCTGGTCTCTGATAGGTTTTTCCTTATTCACCGTTAGCACCTCCATTTGCTGATCCTGTTCTGGACTTTATGATTAGTCCAAGCAGGAAGTCTATAACAAAATGCATCGTGATTGTCACCAAAAGATTGTTTGTCTGCATATAAATAAACCCGATTAAGAAACTTAACAGAACAATATTTAAAAATAAAAACCAGTTAAATAAGTAACGATAATGTACAATTGCAAAAATGATGCTTGAAATGATCAATCCGAACGTTGTCTGGATGATCCCCCTGAAAAGGAGTTCTTCACTAAATGCCACAACAGCTGCGATGATTGCGATTTGCGGGATTGTTCTACCCTGGAATATTCTTTCATTAAGGCCGCCATCATCATAATAGGAGGAAGGCAAGAATTTCATCATCACAACATCCGCTAGGACCACAGCTGCTCCAGCCACAACCCCAACTGTAAGAATCTGGAAATCTGGCCAGGTGAAGATGTTTTTTAGTTCCGCAAAACGATCAAAAAGAAACCAGCTTAAAATAATCGAAATCGCCAACAATAAAATTTGTGTGGCAAACAAATGAAACAGCAGCTCTTTATCTGTCAATCCATCAATTGTTTCCTTGTATCTGTCCTTCATCATATCCGCTCACTTATTCAATAAAATTGAAGCGAGAACTTGTTTCCATTCACGGTCATGGGAATGTTCAGCTTCGGTCGTTGCTTCCTTCTTAAAATGATTCATCACCAACCCGCAATGGCTGCAGCAATTCTTCCTTCCGGATGGAAGCTCTTCATCGAATGCAGCAAGGATCCCTGCCCTCTTGCATTCGTTGGATAGGACCCATTCAAGCATTTTCAGGATTTTGCCGTTTTTGATCTTCAGTCTTTCTTCGAGCATTCCTTTTAACATTGCTTGATCTTGCTCCATGTTCATTGTTTTCAAGTTTGAGAGATAGTCTTCAACAATACGCCATTGTATTTCCGTAAATCCGCAAAAAACAGAAATTAGCTCTTCCTCCAGCTTCACATCCCTGTAATGCAGTTTTTTTTCAGACAAGTATGTGAACAGCCTGTCGATTTGCAATCCATTTGGCAGCTCCGCCTCAGCTAGCTGGAACTGCAGCTGTTCATCCCCCGGTGTATACAACAGGATTGCAACTGCTTCCCTTCCATCTCTTGCAGCCCTGCCAATTTCCTGCAAATAAGATTCGATTTGCATTGGCATATGGAAGTGGATGACATACCTGACGTTTTCTTTATTGATTCCCATTCCAAATGCACTTGTTGCACAAATAATGTCCAACTGGCCATTGATGAACTGCTGCTGGATGAGAACCCTGCTTTCTGGGTCGAGACCGCCATGGTAAGCCATTACTTTCCTGATTCCATGTTCCCTTAAATACGCAGCAGTTTGTTCAGCCATCTTTTTGCTGGAGAAGTAAATGATGCCTGGCCCATTAAGGTAGGCGGCTAATTCTTTTAGCCTCTCAAGCTTTTCCTGGAAGCCTGAAGCTTGTTCGACGGAAATTGAGATCGACGGCCGGTCCACAGAAAAAACAACTTCATTCCAATCGTGCAATAGCAGCTTTTCGCCAATATCACGCCGCACGTCATAATTTGCTGTCGCTGTCAGAGCCAGGGTCAAAGGATTCCCGAGAAGCTGCCTCACCTTACCCAGATTCAGATAATCTGGCCGGAAATCATATCCCCACTGTGAGATACAATGGGCTTCATCAACTGCAAACAATGAAATTCGAAGCGTCCTGAGTCTATTTACAACAGTTTCAGAACCCAGCATTTCAGGAGAAATAAAGATAAATTTATAAGCTTCCAAAGCAGTAAGCGCCTCATTCCTTTGCGGCGGAGTCAAAAAAGAATTTAAGGCGATCACTCGTTTTTCCCCTCTTGCCATCATTTGTTCCACCTGGTCCTGCATCAACGATAAAAGAGGCGAAACGATTAAAACAGTCCCGTCAGACAGATAGCCGGGCAGCTGATAGCAAAGTGACTTCCCGGTCCCAGTCGGAAGCATAGCAAGCGTATGCCTTCTGTCAAGGATGGATTGGATTGTTTCATACTGGCCAGGCCGGAAATCCTGGAAATGGAAATACTTTTGCATGGTTTTCGTTAATTCCACTTGGCATCACCATATTTTGCGAGGACGAGCCGGATCTCAAAATAGGATGCATCGCCGACCCGTTCCTTTATTTCCTTCAGTTTTTTTGCCGCCGTTTTCTTTGCCGCATACAATATTCTTTGCTGCTTTTCAGGATGCAAGTACCGGTCTATATTGAATTCTCCGATTGAAAGGGCAATCTCGACAATATGGTCTTCGATTGTGCTTTCTTTCAAGTTCCTTGCTGCTGCGATTTCCTCCGCGGAATAACCTTTTTCCAAGTATCTGTAAGTCTTTTCAGTTGATAATGTCAGCGGAGATTCATTGGCAGATTGATCCATCAAGCCATATAATAGCGGATAACGTCCGGTGTCATCCGTGATTTTATCAAACATTCCGTGGAGGGAATTCAGGAATTCGAAATGGTACCTTGAAAATTCGACCCCCGCTGTCTCTGCTGCCTGAAGGGGAGTCAGTCCAATCTCCTTTGCACCAGTCAGTCTCATCACGACATACTCGGGTTTCGAGAAGGGGTTGTCCAAGGCTGAGATCAATTCTTCATAAAGCCGCTGGGAAAGACTGTATCGGTCCTCTCCATGCATTCTTAGATAATGCTTGATCCATGCCAGGACTTCTCTTCTATTCCTTACCGGCACATATCCTTTCTTTCTGTAAACCAAGTTCGAACATACCTGTACCAGCAGCGTCAGTTTTTCCCAAAAGGGGTTTGTTGCCTGATGATACTTCCATCCGTTCAGATAACGAGGGAAGGGGGTAACTTCCATCTGCCTATCCAATACGGAAAGTCCGTTTTTTGTAAGGATCACCTTTCCTTCTGATATCTCTTCAGTTAGTCCCTTATCAATCAACCCGATGACCGTTTTCTCGAGCCACGTCCTTGTGATGGGCGTGAACGCCTGGAAAAAGGGCGTTAACTGGTACAAGTGGGCATCCTGGATTGTTTGCGAAGACCTCTTGCCCTGGAACAAATGAAAGATTGAATAAATCGTTCTCTCTCCATCTATTTTATTCAGGTTATGCATAACCACTGTTTCCAAATATGTAGCTTCCATATTATCACCCAAGCTATCCATTTTGCAGGCACTAATTGCTGAACATTCCAATACAGGAAATTATTTATATTCATTTTACCATGAAAGTGGCGCTGTTTTGTTTTATTTTAGGTACAAATTGCGGGAAACTCCTTATCTGATAAGCATTCTCAATACTTTTTATATTGAAATGTTGACGAGACAGTTTTACAATAGAAACGAGGAATACGTTTTCACTTTTTGAAGACGGCATACTACTGTTAAACACTTGGGAGGAATTATATCATGGCTAAGTACACAATTGTTGACAAAGAAACATGTATTGCTTGCGGAGCTTGTGGTGCTGCTGCTCCGGATATCTACGATTACGATGATGAAGGCATCGCATTCGTAACGCTTGACGAAAATGAAGGAATCGTTGAAATTCCAGATGTCCTGATCGACGATATGATGGACGCATTCGAAGGCTGTCCAACAGATTCAATCAAAGTTGCAGATGAACCATTTAACGGAGACGCAACAAAATTCGAATAAAAATACATAGTTCCCGCCATCAGGCGGGAATTTTGTTATCTAAGGCATCATAGTGATGAGCTTCCAAAGTTAGTGGGAAACATAAAGCTGTGGTTATTAAGATAAGAGCGGGGAACTGCGACTCTTGCAGCGAGGCTTCACAACATCCGCCTTGGAAAGCAAATAAAACAGCCATTGGGCAAACAGGGGCACCAATAACAAGAGCAGCCTAAAACATACAAAGATTATATCTCCGGTCGGAACAAGAAAAGCAACGGTGCAGGCCGTTGCTTTTTAATAGTCATCCAAAAATGCCTTATGCATTTTTTAAAGAGTGCTGTCTTTCAATCCAAGTTTTCAGTCTCGTGAACATCAGCATAAAGACGATGGACATCAGGATTCCTTTTGCAATGTTGAATGGCAGAATACCCGAAACGATGTATGCCCTTGCTTCAGGCCCGGACATTGCTGGCATATTCAAGAACATGGTATATGCTGGAAGGAACACATAATAATTCAGGATACTCATCAATATCGCCATGCTGATCGAACCAACAACCAAGGCGAAGGTCATCCCTTTTGTCGTTTTAAGCTTCATGTATATATAATAGGTCGGAAGGATGAATAGCACACCTGCTGCAAAGTTGGCGGCATGGCCGACTGGGACACCAGTCTCACTTCCGGTCATGAAATAATCAAGCATATTCTTGATCAACTCTACCAAAATTCCGGCTGCTGGCCCAAAGATCAATGCAGCAATCAATGCAGGAACATCGCTGAAATCGACCATCAGGAATTTTGGAAATGGCGGCAGCGGAAAGTTCAGCAGCATCAGCACATAGGAAATGCTGCTCAACATCGCAATCGATACCATTGCTTTGACACTAGTATTCTTCATAAATCCTCTCTCCTTTTAGAGATCCATCTCACCTAAGAAGAAAGGTTCAGCATCGGCATGCGCCCAGAAATACAAATTCCCTCAAGAAAGCTCTTGAGGGAGAAATCGCTAAGGCATGCTTAATAAACGTTCAAAACCTGCATTTTTTGAACGTCCGCAGAACCTCCACCTTCTCCCATCCAGACTATACTGTCGGCTTTGGAATCGCACCAAATCCTGCCTAAAAAGGCTCGCGGGCTTAGAGTTCATGCCTCATCACCGCCGGTCGGGAATTTCACCCTGCCCCGAAGATAGACCATATTTGATTTTACAAGATTATTATACTGAAAAAAAGAATTTTTGTGAAGATGTTTGCTTGTGGCAAATTTTTGATTTCCGAAAAAATAAAACGAAATGTTTGTTGGATGAAAGCATCCATTGATTACAAGAGGCTTATGTACATGCCGGACTTATTGAAGGAGAGCGTATTTGCGGGCATACTTATAAGATGACTGGCTGCTGAAACAGGAAAACCAGGCCATTCACCTGATGGCCTGGTTTTCTTTCTTGCTCCTCTCCCAAATCAGCCGAGTGGAAATTCCTTTCTCTCTCCTTTTGAGAAAGTCATAACCTTTTCATATCCCACTTCTTTTGCCAGCTGAAGGGCCTGGTCATAATCCGCACCGACATGATCAGGTATGTGGGCGTCCGATGAAAGGACTATTGGTATTTTTTTAGCATGGCACATTTTCAAAAGCCTCTTATCCGGATAAAGGCTTTGTGTCGGCTTCCTTAATCCGGCAGTACTGATTTCCACACATGTCTTCGAATTAGCCAGAGCATTTGCAGCACGTTCGTATTGTTCAAGCAAGAACTCTTCCTCAGCGGGTATGTAATTAAAAATCTTCACTAAATCAAGATGGCCGATGATATCGAAAAGGTTTGACTCTGCCAGCGTCACCACTTGGTCGAAATACTGGCGGTAAACCTCCCGGACGTCCCTTTTATCCCATTCATCTCTGTACTCTGCGAGATCTATACCAAAATCGCCGACCCAATGGATGGATCCAATGACATAATCAAAATCATAGCTGCTGATAAAACGTTCCATTTCTGCATGCTTTCCAGGAGTGTAATCCATTTCAATCGACATTTTGACATCAATACCTTGTTTCCACGCGTCCTCAAAAAGCTTTACATAATCATCCATATCATAAAACCTTCGTTCATCCACCCAGCTATTACGGAGAATGTCAGCCGTTTGATAGAAATGGTAGGCATGCTCCGAAATCCCAAAATGCTCAATTCCCTTTTCAGCGGCAGCATCAGTGAACTGCTTCAAATACTCAAGTGTCAAAGTTCCTCTTTCCAAATGATTATGGTAATCCGTCAACATCTTTATTCATTGCCCCCTGACTTCGTTTCTCCTATTATACTTTTTGCAAAGCGGTCGGGACAAGGATTTGCTACTGTGTGATCAATATTTGCTGCGGCTTGATAACATCTGATGTCAAGCGGTTGAGCTGTTTCAATGCATCAACGGATGTGTTCGTTTTTTTTGCAATTGAATAAAGAGTATCACCAGTAGAGACAGTATATTTGTTGTTTGCGTTTCCTTCGCTTGCCAGTTTCGGGCGGTCTAAAAGTTGATTGTCTTTATTTGTTCTTAAGTGCGATTGAGAATGGGTCTGCTGATTTTGTGCGCTGGATTGCACTCTTTCCTCTTTTTCTTCAGTAGGGTTTTTCTTGCTTTGACCATTCTTCATACTGAGCGATCGATCTTCCGTTCCATCATTTACAGACAGTTTTGCGATTGTTTCGACCGATTCATTAGCATCTTGATTCACTCGCACAAAGACAGGCTGTCCAATCAAAGCATGACCCAGCGCTTTTTCTGGATTGATGGCATTTTCTTTTTCAAATGTCCATTCGTTTTGGTGAATTTCAAAATGAAGGTGGACTCCGGAAGAATCCCCGGTATTGCCCATTTCACCGATGATCTCCCCTCGCTGTACGATTGCCCCTTCCTTCACAAGCCGTTTGTTCAAATGTGCATAAACCGTTTCGAGATTGTTATCATGCTTGATAAAAATGACATGTCCATATGAATTGGAGTAATAGGATTTTGTGACAATCCCTTTATCGACCGTATGAATAGGGGTGAGGGCAGTTGACGCGATATCGATTCCTTTATGTTCGCCGTTACGGGTTCCATATAGATCCGTAACCACACCTTCTGCAGGCCAAACCCATTTTGATGTTAATTCTTCAATATCAAGCATTTCTGCCTGTGAGTGCTTTCCGCCAAGAAAAAGCAAGCTGATGCATAAGGCCATCAGTCCAGCAATGAGTAAACGCTTTATAAAATCGTGCATTTTCTTCCTCCTAACTTTTTGCTCCCATTCCATCCCTATGACAGCATGTACTAGCTTAGAACCTTTCTGGGATATGGGGTTGCAGTTAAAAGCACATTCGTTATGTTTTCTGATAAATGGCTTTTTTATGCAGGAGAGAAGAACAAAAAATAAGGGAAAGCCTTATGACTCTCCCTTATTCTATATTCTTTTTATTAGGCGCGACAGGAACCGGGATTGTTTCATCCAGGTTGAAAGGCCCGACTTGCTTTGTATTTGCACCATCGATTTTAACTTCTTGAAATCCAAACTCTTTCGCTGTCAGCAGGATGGCTTCCAAGGCCGGCTTGAACCCATCGTTCACTTCCATCCCGTCGTTCAAATTGATTTTAATGACCTTGTTTTCCTGGTCAGCCTCGATTTTCGCCGGTTCGAAGTTTTGAGGAAGTGAAGGGCGTAAATTCAGGGAAGCGACACTTTTTGTCATTTGTTCGAACGCAGGTTCAATTGAATTGAAAGCTTCTTTGGTCGGCACCAGATATGGCTGATCGGCACCTTTCGGATAAAGGAATAAAAAGGCCCGCCCTCGCTTTTGCTGAGGAATCTTATGTTCCTCTATATTGCCAAAGTTCCCTAAATCCACGCCTGGTTTGCCTTCTGTTGTGAAGGTCAGTTTAGCAACCCCCTGCCCGGCAAGGCTTTGTTCCATCCCCCTAAGTAACATGTCGCTTGAAACAGAACCGTTTTTATACGGGTGGCTTTGCTTGAAGTCCACCTTCATTACAAGCGAAGCCTGATCATATGTGATTTCTGCATCAATTGGGTAAAATTCGCTCAGGCCCCATTCTTTCTCCTTCAACAGCCCCATCGTATCCATGAAAGTATCAATCCACGTTTTTGATTCTACAGAAGGCATCGCCACTGTCACGGGAACAAGCGTCTGGACATTCGCATCAGGAATCGCATAAGTAATTACTCTTTTTCCCTCTGTCTCCCCTGGGTACAGTGCTGTCAGATCCGCATAGGGATCAGCTATGTCTTCCTCCGCCATGAACCTTTCGGTCTCTTTTTCTTTCTCATCCATTAACTCAAGGCTGTCATTTTCACTCTCATCATTGTCACTCTTTATCGAGACTTTATCGAAAGCCGCTTTTTCATCCCCCGTCTGCCCTACCTTCGCTTCTTGGTGTTCGATGGATTCACTGTCCATGCTTTGGTTTTCGGGCTGATTTAAATCCAGCATGCCTGGTGTAAGGATGAAAGCAAGCAGAATCACTGCAACCGCTGTTATGGCCGGATACAGCCATGCCGGTAATCTTCTCTTTTCGGATCGATGGGCGATATTTAGGTAAATGTCACGAGGATCGCGATGGTCTTTTACCTTTGGCATATCACGAAGGAGTTCTTCAAGCTGCTTATCGCTTAACTGTGACTTTTTCACTGGCCATCCCTTCCTTTTCGATCATTTCCTCCATATGTTTCTTTAACGTCTTTAATGCGCGATGCTGCGTGGTCTTTACCTTGCTTTCTGTCCATGATAAAGCCTCCGCTGTTTCCGCGATAGAGAGTTCGTGGATGTAACGCATGATAATAACCAGTCGCTGGTCGACCGTACACTTGTCAAGGCATTTATACATCATCTGTATTTCTTCTCTCTGCATTGCTATTTCTTCGGGAATCGGACTTTCATCCATTACCTGCCTTGCGGAAAGGTCAAACGATTCCAAAAGACGCTGTTTCCAGCCTTTTTGCTTGCGGAAGTGATCAATGGCCACATTCTTCGCAATGGAGAACAACCATGTCTTTTCACTGCTTTTCCCTTCAAAACGCCCGTATGCCTTAAGTACACGGATATATACTTCCTGTACAAGGTCTTCAGCCTGTTCTTTGTTTTTTACCATATAAAACAAAAACTGAAAAACGTCATGATGATATTTAGTATATAAGTCATCAAAAACGGAGTCCATCAGTTGCATCCCCTCCGCAATCATAAGATTAGTCGTAAAGTATGTATAGAAAGTTTCATACTAACTATAGTATTTCCCTCGTGGAAAGGGAAGGGTTATTTTCCATGAATTGCTGTTTTAAAACTTCAGGTAGAGAGAAACTGAAAAGGCATTTGAGGTTGACATATGTTCTTGCGAAAAACCTTTCTTGCCCAGAAAAAAAGCCCATCCTTCTGGAAGGCGGGCCAAAAATTTTCAATATCCTCAAAATGTTTCTTGTGAATCAAGAATAGTCGGCACACTATTCTAATTTACTCATTATTTCGAGGGATGAAGAAGGAAAATGTCGTACCTTGTCCAAGCTTGCTCTTAACGGATATGTTCCCCCGATGGGCATCAATGATATTCTTGGCGATGGCAAGGCCAAGGCCTGTCCCCGAGCGGCCCCTTGTCCTTGATTTATCAGCTTTATAAAATCTCTCGAACAAGAATGGTAAATCCTCTTCTGGGATGCCTGGTCCCTGGTCACTCACCTCAATGTGCAACCCGCGCTCATCCGTCCTTGCTGTTATCAAAATGGATGCAGATTCCGGAACATGCCTCATGGCGTTATCAACAAGGTTCGTCAGTACCTGTTCAATCCTGTCAGGATCAAAGCGGAAAAACTGTTCCTCTGTGTCAAGGTTCACCGATAGCTCAATTTCCTTCTCTTTTGCCAGACCTTGGAACTTTCGGATGACCCTGTTCAAATATGGCTCCAATTCAACTGACTCTACAGACAATAAAATATGCCCTGCTTCCATCCGGGCTAAATCGAGCAGTTCATTTACAAGCCTGCCCATCCTAAGAGATTCATCATAGATGACCTTTGCCATTTCTTTCTTCTCATCATCCGTCTGGGCAATGTCATCCACTATGGCTTCACTATATCCCTGCATCATGGAAATCGGGGTCCTTAATTCATGGGAGACATTCGCAATGAAGTCTTCCCTCAATTTATCCATTTTGCGTTCTTCCGTCATATCCCTGACTACGGCGACAGCTCCCCGGATGAATCGTTTGTTGTAAAGCGGACTCACAATGATGACCCAGGTCCTGCCCTGGGCAGAAATCTCACCGATTTGCTCTTTTTCTGTATTGACGGCAAGCTGGAACAATTCCATCACTTCCGAAGGTACGGCATCCGTATTGTCATTGCCAAGGCCCTGTTCATAAAACCAGTACCGAAGGAAAAGCTCCGCAGGCGGATTCGTGATCAGGATCGTCCCATCCCTGCTGAAGGTAATAACGCCGTCAGCCATGCTGCTCAAGATGCTTGTCAGCTGCTCCTTTTCCTGGCTGAGGGCATTCATATTGAACTTTAACTGGCGGCCCATTTGATTGAAGGCAGTTGCCAATTCACCGATCTCATCATTGGTAAGGATTGGCACTTTCGTGTCGAACTTTCCTCTCGCCACTTCAAAGGCAGCTTCCCGCATTTTCCGTAACGGTGCCGTAATCCTTGTCGACAGGAAGAAAGCGAAAATCGTTGTCAATACGATGGCTACTCCTGCCGCAAGCAAGATGAATTTCGTTGTCAGCCTTGTTGTTTTCTCCATTACTTCCAATGATTGATAGATGAAGACGGCGCCGTTCTCTTTATTATATTGCTGAAGCGGCACACCAATCATCAGGTAGCGGGCATCATCGCCTGCACCAGCAAACTCTGGGAGGGATGAAATGGCACTTACCTCTTTCCTTTTTGTGAAAACATCCTCCAATTCCTTGCTAGATCGGAAGTAGGAAATGGGAATGTTGATGGCTTCTTCAGTCCCAGGCGAATAAAAATACGTATCATTGTCGAGGATGACAGTCACCCTGGAATCGTCATCCACCATCTCCCATGCTATCTCTAGGCCAAGTTCCCTCTCCTTGCCTGGATGATCCTCAAGGACACGGGCGATTTTCTCAGCAGTATTCGTCAGCCCGTTTCTTCTTTCATTGATGTGATAGTTTTCAAAAAACTCAAGGAGCATAACTGTAAGGATGAATAAAACAAAAGAAACGAGCAGAAGAATGGTAACCCAGAGTTTACCTACTACACTGCGCCAAAACATCATTCATTGACTACCTCGAACTTGTAGCCAACCCCCCAGACAGTCACAATCATTTTCGCAGCCTGTTCAGAAACTTTGTTCAGTTTTTCACGAAGCCTCTTGACATGGGTATCCACTGTCCGCAAATCCCCAAAAAACTCGTAATGCCAAACCTCTTTCAACAGCTGTTCGCGATCGAACACTTTGTCCGGAGATTTTGCCAGGAAGTATAAAAGTTCGTATTCTTTTGGTGTCAAGCTCACTTCTTTTCCATCAGCAGATACCCTGTGAGCATCGTTGTCGATCGTTAGATGAGGGAAAACGATTACATCTTTCGCTGTTGTTTCAGTTTGCAGATAGCTTGTGCTTGAAGAGCGGCGCAGCATGGCTTTTACCCGCAAGACGACTTCCCTTGGGCTGAAGGGCTTAACGATATAGTCATCTGTTCCGACCTCAAAGCCCTGGACCCTGTTCACTTCTTCCCCTTTTGCGGTAAGCATGATGACAGGAGTCGATTTCTTTTCGCGCAATTCGCGGCAAACTTCAATACCGTCTTTTCCAGGCATCATTAAATCAAGAAGGATGACATCATAATCATTGGCAAGCGATTTCGCCAATGCTTCATTCCCGTCCTCGGCTTCTTCGATTATATAGTTCTCTCTTTCAAGGTACATCTTCAATAAACGCCTTATTCTTTCTTCATCATCCACCACTAAAATCTTCACGTCTTTTTCCATTGGATAGATCCCTCCCTGCGAATATTTTACATAAACATACGGTTTCTTGCTATGTTTTTTTAAGAAAGGCCTTCACAACATACGGTGAAGGCTTAATATTTTTGTCACAATTAAGAACCTGCATATGAGTGTAACCCAGCAATGACGAGGTTGACAGCCACAAGATTGAACAGGATGATGATGAATCCTATGACAGCCAGCCATGCGGATTTTTGCCCATGCCAGCCTTTCGATAAACGCAAGTGCAGGAATGCGGCGTAGAATAGCCATGTGATGAGCGCCCACACTTCTTTTGGATCCCATCCCCAGAATCGTGTCCAGGCGATCTGCGCCCAGATCATAGCGAAAATCAATCCTCCAAGGGTGAATACCGGAAATCCAATCAGCACGGAACGATATCCGATTTCATCGACCAGATCAAGGTTGATGTTCTTGGTCCAAGGCTGGAGTGCGGCTCCGATCGGTTTACGGAGAATCAGCCTGAAAAGCCCATATAATAAGACGCCTGCCATCAATGACCATATAACCGTATTTAGCTTTTTCGCATTGATAATTGCCGGTGTTTCGAATATCGGCTGCATCCTGTCTTTATCAGCAGCTTCGAATTCGTGCGGGCCAACAAGGGCTGGTACGGTATATTCTTCCGTAGCCGGCTGACCATCCTTATTGATATAGTTGAATTTCGCCTCATAATCTGTTAAAGAAAAGTAGGTCGAAACAAATACAAATCCAAGCGTACAAACCAATCCAAACAAGACTGCTTCGAGCCATCTGTTGCCTTTTGTTCTCTTGGTCTGGTCAACCGTTTTGACCAAATAAATCAGTCCAGCAACGAAGCTGATGGCCAGGATTGCTTGTCCAATCGCAGTTGTCGTCACATGGATGTGCAGCCAGTAGCTTTGCAGCGCCGGGATCAATGGGGTGACCTCCCGTGGGAACATGCTTCCATAAGCGATGATCAACGCGGCTACAGGCAATGTGAACAGCCCAAGCAGAGGAGTCTTATACATGTAATACAGGACGATGAACGCGCCGACCAGTGCCATTCCAAAGAATGTCGTGAACTCAAACAAGTTGCTGACTGGGGCGTGTCCAGATGCAACCCACCTTAAAACAAAAAATGTAAACTGGGATATGAAGCCCGCAATTGTTACAGCCATCCCGACTTTTGCCCATTTATTCGGGACATCTCTATCCGTATGTCTTTTATCCCTGATGGATCCTCCAAAGAACAGGGTTCCGACTAAATACAGGATAAATGCTGCGAACAGGAAATTCGAACTTAATTCAACCATCTATTTCCCCTCCTTATTCTCTTTTTCCGCTTCCAGCTGGTCTTTTGGAGCATCGAGTCCTGTATCGGCAAATACAGCTTCAAGCTCTCTTTTCAAACCATGCCAATTCTTGTTAGTATGTGCAGCTGTCCAAATCTGGCCATCGACACGCCTGATCCACAAACGTCGATGGTTCCAATAGGCTCCCTGGACAACCCCGATCATGAAGATGAGTCCTCCAAGCGCAATGATCCACAAGGTCATGTCTTTTCTTACCGTAAGGGCAGTGACATTCTTCGTTTCAATTCCGTTGAAAGCCATTTTGTATTCATTATCCCCCATTGGCTCGATAGTCTGGCGGATTGCAACGAAGCTGATTTCCCCTTTTGGCTTATCTGGTGTAATCATCTTGAAAATGAATGCCGGATTGTTAGGGATACGTGACTTCGTAGCTGGCTCTCCTTTATCATTGAACTCGAAGTCAGGGAAATAACTCATGACTTCCACTTTGTATCCATCCCCAAGATCATATTCATCCTTTGGATTATATAAATCTATCTTGAGGTCTCCGAACTGTTTACCCGTTTTTTTGTTTTCTAGCTTGAAAGCCATATTATTCATTTCATCAAGCTTGTAATCTACCTGATACAGAGCGAATCCATCTACTTTCAAAGGTTTGTTGACTTGGATAGACTGGTCACGGACCTTTTCAAGCTCAGGCTTTTCCCCTGGCACTGTCGCTCCCTGTTTCTTATAAAGAGTCGCGTTTGTCTGATAGTTTTTCACGACTGTACCAGCTTTGTTGATGGCTTCCTTAAAGATCTTATCATCTTTTTCCTCATCATAGACTTCAAAGATGAAAGCATTGTTCTTCAGATAATATTCTCCATTAGTTCCTGGAATCGCTCTCGTTTCC
This sequence comes from Bacillus sp. REN3, assembly GCF_017912555.1. Classification (GTDB taxonomy): domain Bacteria; phylum Bacillota; class Bacilli; order Bacillales; family Cytobacillaceae; genus Mesobacillus. Next base: position 90,263 of record NZ_JAERSD010000008.1, read on the forward strand.
CCTTCCCTTAACCAAAGGATTTCATCGACGTACATGCCAGGAACGAAACGAAGCATGCCTCCAATCAGGAAGATGATCAGGCCGACATGGTTTACATACGGTCCCCATCTTGAAAAACGGTTTTTTTCAGCCAGGATATCGCCGTTTTCTTCGCGGATCGTGTATCGTTTTCCTGACAGCTTCTCCTTGATTTTGGCGACTTCTGTTTCGCCGACTTCTGTGTCTGTCACACTGAACATCCGCTGGCGCTTCAAATAACCCTCGTGCCTTGAAACCCTTTGCTTGGCCAAAGCCCTGTAAAGCGGGATGACGCGGTCAAGGCTGCAGATTACAAGCGAGATCCCAATGGAAGCGATCAGAATCAAATACCACCATGAACTATATAGATTGTGGAATCCGAGGTCATAGTACAGCTTGCCAAGCCAGCCGTATTGTTCCTCATAGTACTGGGAGGCAGGCATGGTTGGGGGTATGTACATCTCCTGAGGGAAAATCGTTCCGAGCGCCGATGCGATCAAGGTGATGACGATCAGCCATACTCCCACTTTCACGGATGAAAAGAAATTCCAGATTTTATCGATGATTGTCTTGTTATATGTTTGTGAACGGCGCGCGCTTCCTTCATAGCGCATATCGAGGAGCTGCTTTTCTTTTTCCTTTTCTTCAAGCACTCTCCCGCAGGATTCACAAAGAATCGTACCATGAGGATTGACATGGCCGCATTCACATTTCACATCGTTCATAGCAAAAACTCCCTGTTCCCCTTACATTTAAGGTTTGATCTGTTCCATGAACTCACGGACTGTTTCTTCTGTCAATTCGCCAGTGTGACTTTTGACAACCTTCCCTTCCTTATCGATCAGGAACGTGATTGGCAGTGGATTGATTCCATATGCAGCCTGCACCTGACCATCTTCATCGATTACGACAGGAAACGAAAGGCCGTGTCGCTGGACGAACTTCTTGACGACAAGCTTAGGTTCGCTTACATCGACAGCGAGCACTTGGACTCCTTGATCCTTGAATTGCTTGTATTGGTTATCGATATAAGGCATTTCCCGTTCACATGGCTCGCAGTAGGTTCCCCAAAAGTTCAGGAAAACTCCCTGTCCCTTATAGTCTGAAAGCCTGTGTTTCTTGCCCTCCAAATCAACAAGGACAAAGTCAGGAGCTGGTTTGCCAATCTCGATTTTCTTGTTTTCATCCTTGGTCATATTGGCGTATAGTGTGTAGCCTACTGCCGCCAGCAGGATAACAAGGATGATCGTTCGAGTAAGCAGACGCTTTTTCTTCATTACTAAACCTCCTACCGTATAACAACTATTATAGCATTTCAACAGTCTCAGTGTTGAAAACTATTTCTTTTGATGTTGCATTGCAAGGACCCGCAGATGTTTTACTTCATGATGGGTAAGCTCCCGGATTTCCCCCGGCCTCAGTCCATCTAGTGTCAGGAAGCCATACCTTTCCCTTTTCAGTTTCACGACCGGGTAGCCAATCGCATCGAACATTCTCCTGACCTGTCTGTTTCGCCCTTCATGAATCGTTAATTCAACAATCGCAGTATCCTTCTTTTTATCCAGTGATAATAATTTCGTCTTTGCGGGAGCAGTCTTCACATCCTCTAGGGTGACGCCCCTGGCAAGCTTCGTCAGCTTTTCTTTTGGCGGAATCCCTTTTACTTTGGCCACATACACCTTATCGATTTCATTACTCGGATGCATCAGCAAATTTGCGAATTCACCATCATTTGTGAGAAGGAGCAATCCAGAAGTATCATAATCAAGCCTTCCAACCGGGTAAATCCTTTGCTCTATTTCCTCGAAGAAATCCGTGACGACTTTTCGCCCTTTATCATCCTGCACGCTGGAGATGACTCCGCGCGGCTTGTAAAACAAGAAATATACCGGTTCTTCTCCTTCAATCTTGATATCATCCACTTCAACTTGGTCTGATGCAGTCACCTTCCTGCCCAGTTCATTGACAACTTGTCCATTTACCTTGACTCTTCCTTGCAGGATCAATTCCTCTGCTTTTCTCCTTGATGCGATCCCTGCGCGGGCGATCACTTTTTGCAGTCTTTCCATGAAGGTCACTCCCAGTTATATCAATTCGCGAAAAACTATCTTAATATCTAGCCATCCTTTTGAATTATGACATAACTCTTGATTTTTTCAAAGTAAGCAATGCCCGAAAAAAGGAAATTAAATAAAGATGCCCCCATCTGAGGCATCTTTCTATCCAAACATGAGGGTAACAACAACAATCGCCGTTCCAATGGCGACTGCATCTGCAAGCAGTCCAACTTTCACGGCATCGCCCATTTTTTTTATTCCGACTGCACCGAAATATACGGTCAGGACATAGAAGGTCGTGTCTGTGCTCCCCTGCAAGGTAGCCGCAAGCCTCCCGATGAAGGAGTCAGCTCCATGGACCGCGATCAAGTCGCTGGTGATTCCCAGTGCCGCTGTACCCGAAATCGGCCTGATGATCGCAAGCGGCACAATTTCGGCGGGTATCCCGATTCTCTCAAGTCCCGGTCTCATCCAGTCAATCATCACATCAAGAGCGCCTGAAGCCCTGAATACAGAGATTGCCACCATCATGCCAACCAGAAAAGGAATGATTGAGAACGCCATGTTGATTCCTTCTTTCCCGCCTTCTACAAAGCTTTCGTAAGTCGGTACTTTCTTATAGGTCCCGTAAATCAATATGAACGCAATTAGGACCGGGATGAACCAAAGTGATACGAGTGAAATGATCTCCATAGCCTTTTACCCCTTTTTGCTTCTTCTATAATAAAAATACCGATCTATCAAAATCGCCCCAACCGCAGAGACAGCTGTTGCAATAAGGGTGGGCCCGACAATATCGGTTGGATTGGCAGAATCATAGTTCATCCTGATCGCGATCACGGTAGTCGGGATAAGGGTAATACTTGAGGTATTGATGGCAAGGAAAGTGATCATTGATCGGCTTGCTTCCTTCTTTCCGCCATTCAGTTCCTTCAGTTCCTCCATTGCCTTGATCCCAAGCGGGGTCGCTGCATTCCCAAGCCCGAACATATTGGCGATCATATTTGACAATATATACCCCATCGCCGGATGGCTGGAAGGAACCTCGGGGAAGAGTTTTGACACGAGCGGCTTGAACAGGTTTGAAAGCTTTGCCAGTAAGCCTGCATCCTCTGCTATCCGCATCATTCCCAGCCAAAAAACAAGGATGCTGATCAAACCAATGCAGAGGGTGACTGCTTCCTTTGCTCCTTTGAAGACTGCTTCATTCACTTCCGGGATCGTACCATTCACCATGGCAAAGCCAATGCCTATCAGCGTCATGACTACCCAAATAATATTAACCATAATAGTCAATTCCTATTATGGAGGTGAACAATCTCTTAAACTGATGAAAGAAAGATTCTTTTTCTTTTTCACTGCTTTTATAGTAAACAGGAAGACTGCCAATTTTAACGCGATCCAGGTAAATTTCTGCCCTGCCGGCAATCAAGTGGTCCCTTCCTCCATTTTCTTCCGGCTGGTTTTTCGACAGCATGTATTTTACTCTGACCAGCCCTTCCTCCTCGGTTGTGAGGGGATAATCGAAAGAACGTTCCAGGTAAAGCTTGCCTTTATATTTCTTCGGTTCTTTTATGCTTTTGACCGGGCCTTTTGGCAATATTTCAGCTATATCATACTCGCTAAAGGCCGTCTCGAACATTTGGATATGATCATTCCAGTCATCAGGGGCATTGAGTGTGACCGCAATCAATTCAAAGTCATCTTTTCCGGCTGTTGACACGAGCGTTCTTTTTGCACGTTTCGTATACCCGGTTTTTCCTCCTGTGCAATATTTATATAATTCTGTCAGGAGCCTATTTTTATTTCTCCAGACCCGATCCCATGACTCACCGGGGTCCGGTGACCTGTGTACCTTTGTCCCGGCAATTTTCCGGTATGTGTCATTTCCCATCGCATACCTTGTCAGCATAGCCATGTCATACGCGGTCGATAAATGGTTCTCGTGGTCATCAAGGCCATGGGGATTAGAAAAGTGGGTATTCTTCATGCCTATTTGTTCGGCTTTTTCATTCATCATGAAGACGAATCCTTCAATGCTCCCTCCAACAGCTTCCGCAATCGCGACAGCCGCATCATTGCCTGAACGGAGCATTAAGCCATAGACAAGGTCCTCGAGCTTAATTTTTTCTCCTGGTTTCAAGAAGATGGACGATCCTTCCGTCCGGACTGCCCTGTCGCTTACTTTCACCATTTGATCAAGCTTTCCGGACTCTATCGCCAGGATTGCTGTCATGATTTTCGTGATGCTCGCAATCCGGCTGACTCTGTGGGCGTCTTTTTCAAAAAGCACCCTGCCAGATTCCTGCTCGATCAAAATCGCGCTGCGGGCACTCACAGAAATGGTGGCCGCAGCCTTGAAGGGAAAGGTGGAACATATCATTATGGCGATCAGCAAGATTTTTATCCAATTTGTATTCATTGACAGACCCTCGTCTCCTTTTGCCAGTTTGTACAAGTTTATGCAGGACAAGGGTTGATATGACATAAAAAAGGACTGGAGGGATGCAAGGTTATCTTCAAGCCGTGATAGGGATGATTCATTGGACAGGAGGGTGAGTAACTCACCGCTTTATGCACCGTTCTGGATAGGAAGTTTTTCATTAAAAAGACGAAAGGTTTCATAACGGAAGGATTGGCTATAAACCCTCAGGCTGCCATCAAGGGTTTCAAGAGCTTTACGCTAGCTTGGACTACATGCTATTCCATGGTTATTCCTTTCCAGGATTAATCCATATTCTGTAAAATAAGCTGCTGCAGCTTTTTTACAGGGAACCTGCATTAAACGATCGTCCTTCATCTTATCAAAGGATTTCTCTAAGTCCATGGCTCCCATTTTCTCCTGCAAATCATTTTGCTTGCTTTGCGGCATCATTAAACACCTTAATCGCGCTCAACCTATACTATTTGAAAAAAGAAAACATTTGGTTAGATGTTACTGGTGAAATCCTTGCGTTGGCCACAACGGTCCTGCGAATACGGAACTTGCCCCCGTTGGCCAAACGCATGACACGCGCATTTAAATCGTTTTCACGACAGCGCTTCTAGCAGTGATTATTTTGATTGGATTATTTTTGTCCGATAATCCGTCTCGTAATATTCAAGTTCTTCCCTGATTCTCTGGAAGCCTCCTTCAAGTCTGACAAACAGATCGCTTAGTGAAGGAGTTACAGGTTGTCTGAATTTAATTGCGTTTTTTCCGGTGTATGCTGAACGGCTGTCCTCGTACCACACATCACTTTTGGGAGAGAAGAATTCCTCTATGCAATGGCAATAAATCCTGAAAAGCGTTTTTTCCGCAGCTGGCTTGGAAAACGTCTGTGCCTTGAGGATGACAGTACATGCTTCAAGTCCTTCTTCGCAGTAAACAGCCAATTTGCGGATACTGGAGAGGATGGCCTTATAATAATAATCATCTGCCTGCTGGCCTTCTTTGAGCGAGTCAAGTGTGACTGCATTCAAGAACGCTTCAATCTCTGATCCACTGCCTTTCAGGAACTCCCTTACATCCTCAAGCTGCGTTTTGACGATCATATTTCCCAAAATGACACCCCCGAAGGATTCTTTGTTTTTTTGCTAGACAGGCTGAACAATATAATCTAACGGTGAACGGATTTCAAATTGGTTCTTTTGCTCAAGCCCTTCGAAAACTGCTGGTAGTTTGCTAAACTCAAGCATTTTGAAAATCTCCGCAAATTCTTCTTCAATATTGATGTATACCCTTTTGCGGTGGCGGTATCCCGGATTGGTCAACAAACATGCAAGTGCGACAAGATCCCTGAAATAAACTTCCCTTTCACCAGCCTTGAACACCGGGTCAGCTTCATAAGGTGTGAATGTGGAAATCAATTCATCGAAGTACCTGACATACAAGACATGCAGCTTCTTTTCTTTCCCATCCTCTACAAAGGTCACCTCACTCCGGTTGAAAAAATCTTCAGAGGTATTCGATTTTTCTTTTTCAAGCTCATAACCATCGCATTGCTTAATAATCATGTTATTCCACCTGCCGATTCTTCATACTTTAAATTTGTATATTGAAAATGCCTTTGCCAGGCAAAAGCATTCCGTCTATCAATAAATAAATATTATCACATATCAGAGAATTTGTGGGTATAACCTAAATATCCATTGTTTCCTGGAATTTTTCAAAGAATAAGTCCGCATCATCCTCAAGGTCATCTTCATCTATTTTTTCCGGCAATGGCGGAAGCTCCTTGATGTTTTTTAAACCAAAATAGTCAAGGAATTCCTTCGTCGTGCCGTACAGGTATGCCCTGCCAGTCCCTTCTGCCCTTCCAACCTCTTTGATCAAGGCTCGCGAAGCCAAAGTATGCAGCGGCCTTTCCGTTTTGACCCCGCGGATCTCTTCAATCTCCGCTCTCGTGATCGGCTGTTTATACGCAATGATGGCCAGCGTCTCAAGGGCAGCCTGGGACAGATGGGCGGTGCCGGGCGACTCGACAAGTCTTTTCAAGTAAACGGCATGATCCTTCTTCGTAGCGAGCTGATAGACATCTGCCAGTTGGATAATGGCAATGCCCCTGTTTTCATCTTTTTCATATTCCTGGCGCAGTTCGTCGACAATCTCATCTGCTTTTGCTTCCTCGACTTCAAGGACGGAAGCGATTTGCTTCAGGCTCAATCCTTCATCTCCAGCTGCAAATAAAAGGCTTTCCAAAATCCCTTTCCATTTTACGATCCCCACGTTAGTCTACCCCTTCCTTGCAGTCATGTAGATTTCAGCAAAGTTCTGCTCCTGTTCCACATTGATTTCTTTTCTCTTGATCAGTTCCAGGATGGCCAAGAAAGTGACGACGATGTGAGTTTTATCTGATTCTGGAAATAGTTCGTTGAAACGTCTTCTCTTGCCGCTTGTCTTCAGGAAGCCGACAATCTCTTCCATCCTCTTTTCAATGGATATCTCCTGGCGTGTGATCTTTGTTGACATTGGCTTTTGAAGCCTTTTCCTCCTCATCAGCTTTTGGAACGCTCCCAGCATATCATATATCGATATATCCAAATCTGTATTTTCCGTATGAACTTCTTTTGTGTACTCAGAAAGGTCGCTTGGCGGTTTTGTGTACATCAAGCCGCGTTCCTGTTCAAGCAATTTGAGGTCATTAGCTGCCTCTTTGAATTTTTTGTACTCAATCAGCCGCTCTACCAGCTCATTCCTGGGATCTTCTTCCAGTTCATATTCGAATCCCTCATCAAGCTCTTCCTCATGTTTCGGGAGCAGCATCTTGCTCTTGATTGCCAGCAGTGTCGCTGCCATGACTAGGTACTCGCTTGCAACATCAAGCTGCAATTCCTTCATAGCATGGATATACACCAGGTATTGTTCAGTAATCTCTGCTACCGGAATATCATATATATCAATTTCCAATCGGTTGATCAAGTGCAAAAGTAAATCCAACGGGCCTTCGAAAGCCTCGATTTTCACATTATACTGCATTGTTTTCCACCAAAATTCCTATATTGAACTTCATCATTATTTAAGTATAGTGGATTCATATCCTGTTATCCAATAATTATTTGAATAAAATTCCCTTTCTTCCCCGATATAGTGCCATCGCCCAGAACATTATTTGACTTGCGACATATGCTGAAATTGTAAAGTAGGCTATTTCACTAATCAGGAGGGGAAGTGAATGTCAGATCACAAAGGACATGGCTACGGAACCGGTTTCGCTTTAATCGTTGTGCTTTTCATCCTGCTCATCATCATTGGTGCATCCTGGTTCTGAAACGCGCATGAATGAAAAGCAATGCCCGCTTGTTGCCGGGCATTGCTTTTCCACTTTAATGGACCTGATAATTATGCTAAGCTATGGATACTTACGGAGGGAATGAAATGCGTGAATATCCATTATCCTATATACAATATTTAGCCCACTTCCATGGTGACAGGGATTATTTTGAGTGCCACGAAATCCTGGAGGAATACTGGAAAGCTACAGACACCGGCAATAAGAAATCGATTTGGGTTGCCTTCATCCAGCTAGCCGTTTCGAATTATCATTACCGCCGCAATAACTTTTCAGGAGCCAAAAGGACTTTGAGGAAGGCATACGAAATTTTTGCCGATAACAAAAACCATGTAAAAAGGCTAGGAATAGACGATGAGGCCCTGATCAAGAGTTTGGCAGTCAGGGAAAGCCAGCTTCAGGGAAACCTGCCTTATACAAGCTTCAACCTGCCGCTTGCTGATTGCAGGCTGATCCAGCTGAGCCTGGCTGAATGCAAAGAAAAAAGCTTCGAATGGGGTGCCATCAGTAATCCGAATAACCTGGACTTGATCCACAAGCATTCCTTGAGAGACCGCACTGATATCATCCTTGGCAGGAAGATCGCTCTTGAGGAAAGGCGCAAAAAGAAAGAAGGCAGTGAAGATTAACATCCACTGCCTTCTGGTTTATTTTGTCCATCGTTACATTTCTCAAAGAATGCTTCTGTTTCTTCTGTTGCCGTTGCATTCCAATCTGGGAACATCTCTTTCAAGGCATGAACCATCCTTTTTCCAATCCCTTGATGCCGATGAGATGGATTCACTGAAACGTGCTGAATCAGCATTTGTTGATCCCCATGAAAGCTAACCCCGATGAGGCCGATGATATCCTCTCCATCTTTCCACAAGAATAGCTGCCAATTCTCATCCGCTTCGTAATTCTTCATTGTTTGTTGAAGTTTTTTTAAATCTTTTTCATTCGGCATGAAAGACAGTAATCCCATTGCGATCTTTTCAAATGCCTTCTTATAACGAATTAACATAAATACCCCTCATTATGATGTGACGGTAATTAAGAATGATAATAAAACCAGTCTTTCCATTTTCATTCAACATTAAACCCTAGAATATACTATGCTTCTAGTCGGCATACGTTCGTATCAAGTTGCAATTGATATTATCATACATAATTGTCCCGGATTCTTCAATGAAATAAATTGCCTATTGGCTTGGCACGATAAACATCCAGTAATAGATTCCCCAGGCAATTCCCATCAATAACAATAACAGAAATAACATCCACTTATTATTTTTCATACCTTCCATCCCCCCAATCTGTTATTCTACAACAACTTTAAAGGATAAGCCAATCATAATAAGGAGCTTGCCAAGCAGCGAGCCCGGGGGTAGATGGATGGGGGCGCAGCAAATTCTGAAGCATTTATCTCCATATGGTTCCAAGGAAAGGCTTTCGTCCTTTCCCTCATTCCAGTAATTAGCGGCTGTGCCGTATCCGCTTTCATGTATCAGCCTGATAAGGAGATACATTCCTGAAGGCAGCCAGGAATAGTGGCCGCGCAATCCTGTTCTCGCAAAAGCCGCTGCTTGCGAAAAAGAGTTTGTTCTTACAACAATCAAACGGATTTCCATGCAGCCAAGGGAGCAGGAAGATCAAATATATCCAAACATCCGCCCTGGACGAAGGCGGGGAGTACAGAAAAAAGCTGCGGCCGCAGCTTTAATTCCTGATTTTCTCCTTGAATGGCAGATCCAGTTTCACCATGTCCTCTAATGTTTCACGCCTTACGACAAGCGTATCTTTCCCGTTCTCAAGGAAAACGACAGCTGGCCTTGGCAGACGGTTATAATTGTTCGCCATTGAGTAGCCGTATGCTCCTGTGCAGAAGACTGCAAGAAGATCCAGGTTGCTTGCTTTTGGCAGAGGCAAATCCCAAATCAGCATATCTCCGGATTCACAGCATTTTCCCGCAATGGAAACAACCTCTTCCGGCTTATCCAAAACCCTGTTTGCGAGTACAGCTTCATACTTCGCCTGATAAAGCGCAGGGCGGATATTGTCGTTCATTCCGCCGTCAACAGCTACATATTGGCGGATATTCGGGACATCCTTGCGTGATCCGATGGTATACAGTGTGGTACCAGCATCACCTACAAGAGAACGGCCTGGTTCAATCCAGATTTCCGGCATTTCCATTGAATAAAAGGAAGCCTGGTTCTTGACCTCCGCAATGATTTCCTCAACATATTGCGAAGCTGGAATTGGGTCATCTTCATCTGTGTAGCGGATGCCGAATCCGCCACCAAGATTCAGGACTTTGGATTCAAACGAAAGCTCTCTTTTCCATTGATCCAGTTTTTGAAAAATCTTCTTTGCAGCCAATATAAAGCCCGTTGTCTCAAAGATTTGCGAGCCGATATGGCAGTGGAGACCAAGTACACTCAAATTTGTGTCCGCCAAAGCATGCTTCATAGCTACATCGGCCTGTCCATTCTGCAAATCAAAACCAAACTTCGAATCTTCCTGGCCAGTCAAAATATAGTCATGCGTGTGGGCTTCAATCCCTGGAGTAACACGGAGCAGCACTTTCATCCTTCTGTTTTTTTTCTTGCATAGCCTGCCTAGCATCTCCAATTCATGAAAATTATCAACCACGATACAGCCAATATTACAATCAATTGCCATTCCCAATTCTTTATAGCTCTTGTTGTTTCCGTGGAAATGGATTTTTTCCGCAGGGAATCCAGCAGTAATGGCGGTATACAATTCGCCAGCCGAGACTACATCGAGAGAAAGATTTTCCTCATGCGCCAACTGGACCATTGCAACAGCCGAAAATGCCTTGCTGGCATAGGCAACCTGGGCTGTAATCCCTGCTTTCTCGAATGTTTTCTTGAAGTTTCTTGCCCGTTCGCGTATTAATGCTACATCATAGACATATAAGGGAGTGCCGTATTTTTCAGCCAACTGGATTGTATCGACACCACCGATTTCCAAATGTCCAAGTCGATTGACCTTTGCAGTTCCATGAAATTCCATGCTGTCCCCTCATCCCTTGCATGATATAAACAAATAGACAGCCCATAGATGACTGTCTATTTATTTTTCGTTTTGGCTCTGCTGATTTCTTTCGGCCATGAAAAGTCTTAATTTCTGCATTGCTGCGGAACGATTACCCTTCCTCCGCTCTCCAGATGTGCCCCTGTTCCATTTTAAATACCAGCTTAGTTCAAACTGACTGTTGATTGATTTGCCACTTAGGACAACTCACCTCCAGGAACAATGGAAGGTCCTTTTGACCACTGTTCCCTCCTGACTTGAGAAGCATTTCTTGCAATCAAAAACATAAGCGGGATTGCGATTCATCTTCAAAAGCCCGACCTCTTCCGCTCGAGATCAACAATATTTCAAAAGTCAATAATGGTCTTTAACAGAGTCCTAAAATGAAACGCAGCAGAGCCTTCGCTTTAGGTCTTTAGTAAATTAAAAACACTTTACCATAATTCGGGGAAACACGCAATCGGTAAATGTCACGATTTGGCAGGCTGCTTGATGCGATTCCTGGCATGCACGATGCTCGGCCGAATCTTGGAACCAGGCACCGCCCTCCTGATCAAAATCTGCATGAATGCCGCTGGATGGAATGGCATGAACGGCCAGAGATATGGCGTATTCAAAGATTTTATGCTCGCAAGGAGCAAGAGCCAAATGGTCGTTCCAAGAATAAAACCAGGAATGTGGAAAACTGCAGTCACAATCAGCAGAAGGATCCTGCCGAACTTGTTGGCGATGCTCAGCTCATAGCTTGGTGTTGCATATGTTCCGATCGCTGCTACAGAAACATACAAAATGACCTCCGGAACGAAAAGGCCGACATCGATCGCGATTTGGCCGATCATCACGGCCGCAATCAAACCCATCGCGGTGGATAAAGGTGTTGGTGTATGGATCGCTGCCATCCTCAGGAATTCGATTCCCCCATCAGCAAGCATGATCTGCAGGAATACAGGCACATTCGAGTCCTTATTCGGACCGATGAAGCTCACCTTTTCTGGCAGGAGATGAGGATCCTTGACGAACAAATACCATAGAGGCAATAAAAGCAGGCTGGCAATCACTCCGAGGAACCGCACCCACCTGACCATCGTTCCCACCGCAGGCGACTGTCTGTATTCCTCAGCATGCTGCAGATGATGGAAATAGGTGGTCGGAGTGATAATGACACTGGGGGACGTATCAACAAAGATCAATACATGTCCCTCAAGCAAATGGGTAGCGGCAACATCGGCGCGTTCCGTATATCTTACAAGCGGATAGGGATTATATCCTTGCTTGACAATGAACTCCTCAATCGTTTTGTCAGCCATTGTAATCCCATCTACTTCGATCGCGTTCAATTCCTTCCTTATGACTTCAATCAAGGAGGGATCGGCAATGTCTTTAATATACGCGATCGCAACATCGGTTTTTGACCTTTCCCCAACCTTCATCATATCAAACCGCAGTGACTCGTCCCTGATCCGCCTTCTGGTAAGGGCAGTATTGACGATGATATTTTCGACAAACCCATCCCTCGAGCCCCGGACTACCTTTTCGGTATCAGGTTCCTGCGGCTGGCGGCCCGGATAGTCCCTGACATCGACAGCGATCCCGGTTTTCTCGCCTTCTACAAGAATAACAATCAACCCGGCTAAAACACGGTCCACTAACTCATCCATCGTCTTGATGGTTTCAATAGACTGATGGGTAATCCTATTCTCCACTATCATCCGCAAATGCGATGTCAGCTTTTCATGGTCATTGATCCCGACTAATTCCTCAATGATCTGGACGATCACCTGGGTATCGCATAGGCCATTGACATAATAAAATTGCACTTCTTTTTTTAAGATCTTGAGTTTCCTGACGCCGAGGTCAAAACTATCACCAAGCCCAACCTTATTCTTCATGTATCGTTCTATTTCGTTCAATGATTCAGGAATTGGCTTCATAGTTCCTCCGTTTGCCATAGAACCCACTCCTTTCAAGGATGATCGCCATGCGTTTTTTCAACGGGCGAGGACCGCTATTTCTCGGCAAAATAAATCCAATGAAACAACGAGCCAAATATTTTCCCAAGAACGATGGCCATCAATAAAATCTCCAGCTTATCGTCGGCCCGCACTCTCTTCGCCAAAATTGGAATGACATTAAGGACTTCGGTCAGGGCGGCAGCAAGCATCCCGACAAATATCCCCCCAGCAAGTCCGAGCGGGACAGTGACATAAGGAGAAAAACCCAATACTGGATTCCTGAGGCTGCCGATTGTCCCTATCACAGCACCAAGTACAACTGCCCATTCATACCAGGAAATCAAATTCATTGTTTTTGTCAATTGCGTCAGCCTCGGAATCACTCCGAGAACCGTCAGGAATGCCACAAATCCGGCACCAACCGCCAGCCCGCTTGCACATCCGACGAGGATGATAAATACGACATTAATGGCCATCAAGGTGTTTCACACTTTCCTTGTTCTCGTGCAAGACGACATATTGGTCAAGTGACTGCTGGTAATTGAACATTTCCACTTCAAGCGGGCTGGGCTCCTCATTGATCCGCTTTTTAAAGACATGATTGAAAAACAAAATCATCCCAAGCCCAATCCCTATTGAATACGGAATCTGGAACAAAAGCGGCTTTTCCTCTTTGCGTCCTGTAATCATCGTATAAATCCGTTCCTGGACACTTTGCATGCTGACATCTTCATGGAAATTCATGATTGTAAGTGCTGCTCCGAAGAATAGCAACAACCATACAAGGATGAAAAAAGGGATAGGCAACGTTTTTTTACGGAAAATGACTTCAATGATTGTCTGCGGCGGTCCCAATGTCTGGACTTCATAATCAGGAAAAACAGCTGTGATCAGTTTGATTACTTTCATGACATCGATGATAAGGATATGGTCCTTTGGCTTAACTTTCTGAACTGGCAGCATTGCCAGCTTCTTATCAATTTCTTCGCCAGCAATGATTTGGGCAATGTCTGCCAGCACAAGTGCTTCCTCCGGGTTGACCTGGACTCGATTACGCATTCGGATATAAATCGTTTTTTCCATCAGATTCACTTCCAACACATTGTTTTCCTTGTATAATTAGTATGTATTCGTCCTGTTTTTTCATGAAGTCCAATAATTGGTTAGGAAGAAATTGCATGAATTCCTAATAGAGGATGTGCCATAAAACAGCATCCGCCAATGGACAGGCCATCTATGCAAAACAGGTGTCTAAGTTAAGCCCACTCTCCAGTTCGTGCGGACTGGCTTTTGGCCATTCGGTATATTCAAATCCAAAATAAAAGCCATATGGATTATATATCCATATGGCCTTTCATTTGCATCAATATTTTCTTTTCGAGCCGCGAAACCTGTACTTGCGATATTCCAAGACGCTGGGCGACCTCTGATTGCGTTTGGTCCTTATAATATCGCAGGTATACAATCAATTTTTCCCGTTCATCAAGTCCATTGATCGCTTCCTTCAAAGCGATTTTATCGAACCAGCGTCCTTCCTCCCCATTATCGATCTGATCGAGCAGGGTGATCGGATCGCCATCATTCTCATAGACGGTTTCATGGATTGAAGCAGGTGTGCGGCTTGCTTCCTGTGCCATCACGACTTCCTCGGGAGAAAGCTGCAAGAATTCCGCTAGTTCATTGACAGTCGGCACCCTGCCGAGATTCTTGGATAGCTCGTCTTTCGCCTTCCTGATCTTATTCCCTGTTTCCTTCAGTGACCTGCTGACTTTCACGGTTCCATCATCCCTGATAAAACGCTGGATTTCACCAATAATCATCGGTACAGCATACGTCGAAAACTTGACATCGTAACTGAGATCGAATTTATCAACCGATTTCAGCAAGCCGATACTGCCAATCTGGAAAAGGTCATCCGGCTCGTAGCCTCTATTAAGGAAACGCTGGACGACAGACCATACAAGACGCATATTTTTCTGGACGATCAGATCTCTGGCTTCCTGGTCTCCCTGCTGGCTCCTCAGTATCAATTCCTTTACTTCATGATCCTTAAGGTACGTTTGACTTTTACCGTTTCTTACCTCCACATCCATAGGCAGTACTCCCTTAATTGCAAAGCGCTTTGCTCTTCGACAGATGCTTTTTCAAACGAATCTCTGTCCCAAAGCCGGGCTCTGATCTCACTTTTACTTCATCCATGAAATTTTCCATGATCGTAAAACCCATTCCCGACCGCTCAAGCTCTGGCTTAGATGTATACAGAGGCATCATTGCCTCTTCAAGGTCAGAAATGCCGACTCCTTCATCCCTGATCAGCATCTCGACGGTTCCTTCCTCGAGGAGGACCGAAATGAACACAACTCCATTCGGATTGCTTTCATAACCATGGATAATCGCATTGGTCACCGCTTCCGAAACAACAGTTTTGATTTCCGTCAATTCATCCAGAGTCGGATCCAGCTGTGCAATGAATGCTGCCACTGTCACTCGGGCAAAAGATTCATTTTGGCTTAATGCACTGAATTGAAGATTCATTTCATTTTTCATGTATCATGCGACCCCCAATCTCTCTAAGGCATATTCCTCTGTCAGTTCAAGACGGATGATCTTGAATAATCCGGACATATCAAATAGCCTTTTGATTGGCGGCGAGATTGCACATACAACCATTTCACCATGCAGCTGCTTTATCTGCTTGTATCTTCCTAAAACTACTCCGAGACCCGAACTATCCATAAAAGTAAGGTGCTCAAGATTCAAGACAATGTGGCGGACACTTCCATCCTCCAGGGCTTTTGCTGCCTGCTCGCGAAGCTGGTCTGCTGTATGATGGTCCAATTCACCGTCAAGCCGAATGCAAAGGACATCATGCTTCACTTCCATATCAATGTTAAGACTCACTATCCAAAGCCTCCTTATCTGGTATAGTGAGTCAATTCTCCATTATTGGATGCAAATCCTTCTCGCAAGCAAAACTAGTGAATATTCGCTAAAACTAGCAGTGAAATTCGAACATTCGACATTCTGGAAATGGCTCTGTTTATTGGCAGACAGTTGAGAGAATATACATCATGATGCTTTCAACGACGACTACATGAGCAGGGAGCGGTCCCTTCAATTGATCTACATCTTAACACTGTTCGCGGACCAAGCTGCCTTAATCGTGACACGCGAAAAAGGACATGCAGAGTCTTTAAACCAGCCTGTCGGCGCCGGTATAGACAAGTACTCCAAGCTTAAATAGAGCCTTTAATTTTTGCTTCCCGCGCGGGTAAACATTCCAAATGAGCGTTTGTAAAGGGTCCACCAGCCCGCTTTCTTGATGGATTGGTCAGCGACTAGCTGTGTTTCAGCAAGTGTTTTTCCGTCCTTCACGAGCTTCAGGGTCCCAACTTTGTCCCCTTTCTCAACTGGTGCCTTTAAGCTTTTGCTCAAAATGATCTTCTGCTTCACATCCTGGACATTCTCTCCTTTCCTTGTCAGAAGAGATACGCTTTCAGATGTCACAGCATTGATGGTACGCTTTTCACCCTTGCTGATCACGGCCTTTCCAAGAGGATGCCCTTTCTTGAACATAGGGTGGGATTGGTATTGGCTGAATGCGAAATCAAGCATTTTTGTTACTTGCGCGTTTCTTGCTTTCGAAGTAGGCGCACCGAAAACAACCGCGATTGCCCGCATTCCATCTTTCTGGGCGGTGGCTGTCAAACAATATTTTGCCTCAGTCGTGAATCCTGTTTTTAATCCATCGACCCCTGGATAGAAACGGACCAGCTTATTTGTATTCACTAGCCAGAACTTCTTGTCTGAATCTTCCCGGAGATAATCCTCATATGTCCCAGTGAACTTCGTTATTTTTTCATATTTCAGCAGTTCTTTCGCCATTATTGCCATATCGTAGGCAGTACTGTAATGACCTTTGACTGGAAGTCCTGTTGTATTTTTAAAAACAGTGTTTCTCAAGCCCAATTCTTTCGCTTTGTCATTCATCATCTTGACAAATGCTTCTTCCGATCCGCCAATCTGCTCAGCCATCGCTACGGACGCATCATTGCCCGATCCAATTGCAATGCCCTTCAGCATTTGTTCGACAGTCATTTCTTCTCCTGCCGCAAGGAAAATCTGTGATCCTCCCATTGAGGCGGCATATTCACTCGTCCGGACCTTTTCGTCCATTTTCAGCCTGCCTTCATCGAGTGCTTCCATAATAAGTAGCATGGTCATGATTTTTGTCATGCTTGCTGGCGGCAATTTTTCATTGCTGTTTTTTTCGAATAAAACCTTGCCTGTATCGCGTTCAATCAGGATGGCAGACCTGGATTCGTCCGCAAGGTTTGGTTTGCCTTCTTTTGCATAGCCTGCAGGAATCCCGAATGTGAAGCATATGAAAAAAACAAGCATGAGTGATCCGATTTTTTTGAGATTCATGGACATAACCCTCCTATCTTTATAGGGATCATTTTTTCCAACAAATCCATTTTTATACAGGCTAATAACAAAAAGCCCACTGGATTCCTCCAGGGGGCAGAAAATGCAGTCACTCCCTTCCCATTGCTTCAATAAATTTATTGCATTCACTCTAAGGGATAGATGCCAGCAAACAGACTTTTTTTCGTACCCTTTTGCTCCTCCTGGGACCCCTTTTGGGAGCGAGACGACCCTTTGCGGTACCTTTTCTCTCTTCCTAGAAGCCCTTTGGGAGCGAGACGACCCTTATTTGTCTTTCCGGGATACCTTTTGGGCTCTATCCGACCTCGTTCGTGTCCAGGAATCCTTCGGACTCTACTCATCATGTAAGTTCCTATTCTCCTTTCTCCGGTTCCTTTTTTGGAGTTATTTAGGAACTTTCAAGCTTTCCTTATTACAAATATCAAAAAAGGAGCGAGACTGTGCTCGCTCCTTCAATCCGAAAAGTTATTCTGTTATTTCTCCGTGTACGAGGATTGGTGCTTCGACGTGCTCACCAGTAACTTTGATATTCTCGTAAAGCTTCTCTTTCACTTCGTTCACATCTTCAAAATTACTGTAAATCGTCAGCAGGGATTCTCCCTTTTCAACTTTGTCACCAATCTTCTTCCGAAGCATTAGACCGACAGCAAGGTCGATTTCCGATTCCTTTGTCGCTCTTCCGGCACCAAGCAGCATGGCCGCAGTACCGACTTCATCAGCAATGATTTCCGATACGTATCCAGCTTCCTTCGCTTCAAGCTCGAAAGTGTATTTTGCCTGTGGCAGTCTTGTTGGGTCATCTACCACGGAAGCATCGCCGCCTTGTGAACTTAGAAACACTTTGAAAGTCTCAAGGGCAGTGCCATTCTTGATGACTTCTTCAAGCATTTTGCGTGCTTCATCTAGGGAGCCAGCTTTTCCGGCAAGGAAAACCATATGGCTGCCTAGTGTCAGGCACAGTTCTGTCAAATCCTCTGGACCTTCCCCTTTCAAGGTATCGATTGCTTCCTTGACTTCAAGCGCGTTGCCAATTGCGTATCCCAGCGGCTGGCTCATGTCTGAAATGACTGCCATTGTCCTTCGTCCGACGTTATTTCCGATGCGTACCATCGCCTTTGCAAGTTCACGGGAATCTTCAAGCGTCTTCATGAAAGCGCCAGCGCCAGTCTTCACATCGAGAACGATTGCATCAGCACCTGCAGCGATTTTCTTGCTCATGATTGAACTCGCGATCAAAGGAATGCTATCAACTGTCGCAGTGACATCCCGAAGTGAATAAAGTTTTTTATCTGCCGGGGTAAGGTTTCCGCTTTGTCCAATGACAGCGATTTTATTTTTATTGACAAGGTTTATGAACTCTTCATTGTCTATTTCAACATGGAAGCCTTCTACCGATTCCAGCTTGTCGATTGTTCCGCCTGTGTGTCCAAGGCCGCGGCCAGACATCTTTGCGACCGGGACACCTACAGCAGCGACAAGCGGCCCAAGTACTAATGTCGTTGTATCGCCTACGCCGCCAGTTGAGTGCTTATCGACTTTGACGCCTTCGATTTTTGAAAGGTCGATTTGATCACCGGATTCGACCATCGCCATCGTCAAGTCTGCCCGTTCGTTTTCGGACATCCCCTGGAAAAAGATCGCCATTGTCAAGGCGCTGACCTGATAATCCGGAATTGTCCCTGCAGTATAGCCATCGATGAAAAATTTGATCTCTTCTGTTGTCAATTCATGTCCATCACGTTTTTTTTCAATAATGTCAACCATTCGCATCATTATCACCACTTTTTCATATTTGGCGGGGCAGCTATCTTTTACTCTTCCCCAATGGACTTCACAATTTCATTCACCAGCAGCAAGAAGCTGGATTTCACTTTTTCAGTCGTTTCAATCACTTCGTCATGGCTCAACGGCTGATCAAGAATCCCGGCTGCCATGTTCGAAATGCAGGAGATGCCAAGAACCTCGATGCCAGAGTGTTTTGCAACAATGACTTCCGGCACCGTCGACATTCCGACTGCATCGCCGCCCATTGTCCGGATCATCCTCACTTCTGCCGGAGTTTCATAAACCGGTCCGGGATTTCCGAAGTAAACTCCTTCACGTACGGTGATGTTCTGTTTCACGGCAACGGTTTTAGCCATTTCCCTCAGCTTCTTTGAATATGCTTCGCTCATATCAGGGAAGCGTACGCCAAAACGTGAATCATTCGGACCAATCAGAGGGTTTGTTCCCATATTATTGATATGGTCAGTAATGATCATTAAATCTCCCGGCTCAAAGCTTTCGTTCACTCCGCCTGCAGCATTTGTCACTATCAGCTTTCCGATGCCAAGCTCCTTCATTACCCGGACTGGGAATGTAACCTTTTCCATGCTGTAGCCTTCATAAAAGTGGAACCTGCCTTGCATCGCGATAACTTCGACTCCGCTCAGGCGGCCACTGACAAGCTGTCCTGCGTGGCCTTCCACCGTCGAAACAGGAAAACCAGGGATTTCGTTGTAAGGAATCTTGACTGGATTTTCGATGTCATCGGCAAGCACGCCGAGGCCGGAGCCAAGGATCAAGCCTATTGCCGGCTGCCCCTTGATTTTATTTTTTATGAAAGATGCCGCTGTTTCAATTTGATTGTAATCCATGAATTTCACCCCTTATTTCAATTCCTTCAGGAAGCTGGTGCCATAATCAGGCATTTTCACGCTGAAGTTCTCTGCAATGGTAGCGCCAATATCAGCAAATGTCTTTCTAACCGGCAGTTCTTTGCCTTCTGCCATCCGCTTGGAATATACAAGAAGCGGCACATATTCACGGGTATGGTCAGTTCCGTGATGGACTGGATCGTTCCCATGGTCAGCGGTGATGATTAAAAGGTCATCCTCACGCATCTTCGAGAAGACTTCAGGCAGGCGCGCATCATATTCTTCAAGCGCTTTTCCATAGCCTTCGGGATCCCGGCGGTGTCCGAACAATGCATCGAAATCAACAAGATTCAAAAAGCTCAATCCTTTGAAATCCTGGTCGAGCGTCTGGATCAATTTATCCATGCCGTCCATATTGGAAATGGTTCGCAGTGAGTCTGTCACACCTTCTCCATCATATATATCGGAAATTTTCCCAATCGCCAATACATCCAGCCCTGCATCCTTCATTTCGTTCATGACTGTCCTGCCAAAAGGCTTAAGTGCGTAATCATGACGGTTGGATGTACGTTTGAAGTTCCCTGGCTGACCGATGAATGGTCTCGCGATGACTCTTCCAACCATATACTTTTCATCAAGAGTCAGTTCACGGGCAATCTTGCAGATATTATATAATTCATCGATAGGGATGATTTCTTCATGTGCAGCAATCTGCAAAACGGAATCTGCAGAAGTATAAACAATCAAAGCACCCGTTTTCATATGTTCTTCGCCAAGTTCCACAAGAATTTCTGTTCCGCTTGCCGGCTTGTTCCCGATTACTTTCCTTCCTGTGCGCTGTTCAAGTTCGGAAATCAATTCCGCAGGGAATCCTTCTGGAAAGACCTGAAATGGCGTCTGGATATTCAAACCCATGATTTCCCAATGTCCTGTCATCGTATCCTTCCCGTTTGAGGCTTCTTCCATTTTCGTATAGTACGCCAGCGGTTTCTTGACAGGATCGATTCCTTTGATTCCTTCGATGTTGCTCAGCCCAAGCTTGCCCATGTTCGGCATCTTCAGGCCATTCATTTTCTCGGCAATATGCCCAAGTGTATTTGCACCTTTATCGCCAAATCGTTCTGCATCCGGTGCTTCCCCAATCCCTACCGAATCCATTACGACCAAAAATACCCTGTTGTATGTAGTTGACATACGATTTTCCTCCTCACCAATTAAATGAATGCGTTTGCAACTGCAATATCAATTGTATGTTACCCTTTTTGTTCTACGCTAATCTCTAAACTTCTTATATGTCAGAAGTCTGACATCTTTATTTTACTAAATTAAAATAAAAACACAAGAAAAAAAGCTGGACATTTGGACCAGCTTTTTGACAATTCTATGAAACAATCACGCTCGTGGATGAAATTTTGTATAGACATCCTTTAAACGAGTCTTTGTTACATGTGTATATATTTGCGTGGTGGAGATGTCGGCATGACCCAGCATTTCCTGGACTGCCCGTAAATCGGCCCCGTTTTCCAGCAAATGGGTCGCAAAGGAGTGCCTGAGTGTGTGAGGTGTCAATTCCTTATGGATCCCCGCCTCCATTGCCAGCCTCTTTAAAATCTTCCAGAATCCCTGCCTTGTCAAACCTTTTCCATGGTGGTTCAAAAACAAGGACTCATCGCGATGCTTTTTCGAAACGAGCTTCGGCCTGCCCTTCTCAAGATACTTCTCAATCGCATCGGAGGCTGTTTTCCCTATCGGGATGATTCGTTCCTTGCTTCCTTTTCCCATGCAGCGGATAAATCCCATCGTCAAATGGACATCTGATAGCTTCAGGCTGATTAATTCGCTTACCCTGATTCCTGTTGCGTAAAGCATCTCGAGCATCGCTTTATCCCGATATCCGAAATGGTCAGTCAGCTTTGGGGTCTCGAGCAGCGTCTCCACCTCTTCCATGCTCAGCACTTTTGGCAGGGACCGTTCATGCTGCGGACTTTCAATATGGACAGTCGGGTCATGGTCAACCGCCTTTTCCCTGAGCAGGAAATGGTGGAAGGCACGAATCGAAGCAATATGCCTTGCGATTGTTTTGGATGATTTCCCTCCATCCTTCAATTGACCCAAAAAATGGATAATGTGAGGGCGCTGAACCATATTCAGGCTATCGAGCTTTTCAACCGTTTTCAAATAGGAAATATAGCTATTCAAATCTCGTCTGTATGAAACAATCGTATTTTTGGAAAGTCCTTTTTCAACAATTAAAAAGTGAATAAAGTCTTCAAGCCTGTATTCCATATTCATTACTCTCCATTCAAATAAAACAGCAGCAGCCTGTCAAGCATACTCCCTTCTTCACCGGCAGCATCGCCTGAAACCTTGATGGCCGCCCCTTCTGGTGGGTCATATTTATGATAACTCTCATATTCTTCATTAATCCACATGATACCATAATAAAATAAGATTGTGCATCCGGTGAATAAGATAAAAACCTTCAAAGTATGTAAAACAAGTCCAAGCCATGTCCTCATATTCCCTGCCTCCGTCCCTAATCTGTTACTAACAGGGTATGCCAGCTTGGACAATAAATATACCTGCTTCACCGGGCTTTTTCCGATGGCAAGACTATCTTGACTTTTGTTTGAATCAAAGAATCGCAGCCAAAAGAAAAACCTTTTCCCGGCGGGAAAAGGTTTTGTTATCATTCGGATACAACCGCTTCTTTTTCCTGGCATCGATGGCAGATACCATGGAAAGTGAGGCGATGGTCTTTTATTTTAAACTTCCAGTCTCTTTCAACGATCTCCTCGACATCTTCAAGCAGGTCATCCTGAATTTCATCAACAGCCCCGCATTCAATGCAAACAAGATGGTGATGGAAATGGGCTGCCCCTTCCTGGCGGAGATCATAGCGGGACACACCGTCCCCAAAATTAATTTTATCGACGATTTTCAATTCCGTCAGCAATTCCAGTGTCCGATAAACGGTCGCCAATCCTATTTCAGGAGATTTTTCTTTTACAAGCAAATATACGTCCTCTGCACTTAAGTGATCTTCTTCATGTTCAAGCAACACACGAACAGTAGCCTCGCGCTGCGGTGTCAACTTATAGCTGGACGAATGCAGCTGTTTCTTGATTCTCTCGATCCTTGTTTCCATTTCGATATCTCACTCCCCTGCCACTGTTCTTATATTATAACAGGGTAGGGATTGAGAATCAAAATAAAATTATTACAAACTAGAAACGATACTTGTTCTTAAATAATAATCATTTTTCACTTAACCGAATTGATAACTGCCTTCAGCAATACAGGGGAAAGGTAGGCTTCAACTGCTGCAGCGACTGCAAGAATCATAATCGCAGAGGCAAAAGTGGCCATGTATCTGAGAAATTGCGGCATGATTGGCTGGCTGATCTTTTTCACGAATTGATTGCGGATCATCTTCAGCGAGAAAGTGACCGCCATTGCAGCTGTAATAATAAAGACAGGAATAATAAGGAAGTTCTGCGGCAAGATGGATACGAAAGAAAGCAAAAATCCATCCCATCCCATCTGGTTTACCAGGAAGCCGACTGTAAAGCCGACAACCATCCCTTTCAGGAACAATAGAACCAGGATGACCGGAAGGCCGATGATTGACACGCCCAATATCCAGATCAATCCGATGAATTTCCCATTATGCATAAAACTTTGCAGGAAAAGGTCACGGCCCGCTGCCACTTTTCCCGTAGCTGCCTGTCCAAAAAATTGTGACAGGTAATAGAACAAATCTTCCTTCTGGGTGAAGCTGAGGCTATTAACAATCACAGCGCCAAAAATGACACCCATCAAAAATAAGACAATGACAAATAAGTAGATTGAGGAATACTCTCGAAAATGGATTGCTGCGATGTCCTGGTACTTTCTTTTCTTCATTTATTCTTCCTCCTGCATATTGGTTACTACATTTATATGCCAGGACAAGAATTCTATGACTTGGTGCATTATTTGACCAGGAAAAAAATCCAGCCATTTACGGCCGGATTTAGCTATCAGCGACTTTTCCGTATTTCCCTCCTCCTCCGGCATGGAAGTCAAGACTGCCCTGCCGTGCTTTATCAATGATTATGGCAATCCTCTCAGGGATAACTTTTTTGATTGATTCAAACGGAACAGAGTGGAGAACAGCCATTTCCGTCCCAAAATTGTCGAGCAGCTTCTCCAGCATTTTCGGCCCTAAGCCAGGTATGAATTCCAAAGGTACCTGATGGACATAAGGTGGCCTGCTGCCTGTTCCTGCCGCTGCAGTTTTAAGTTCCGAAATCCGGTCTGCAACTCCCTTTATCTTTTTAGAAGACCCGCAATGCAGGCAAATTCCTGACTCCGGGCCGCTGTAGATGAAACATTCAGCGCACACAGTCTGGTGATACTTTCCAAGCTTGGGATCGAGACCATAATTCGCCAGGATCCGCCTGCCCCCTTCTTGCTTTAGCGCCAGCTCAAGCTCGCGAAAAGACGCCTCTTCCATCTCTATTTTCTGGTATTCTCTAGCGATTTTACCCAAGGAGTGCGCATCCGAGTTTGAAAGGAAGGAATAACCGTGCAGTTCTGACAACTGGTCAGCCATCACCGTATCCGCACTCAATCCAAGTTCGATGCCATCAATCAGGTTTGGATCAAAAACCTCCGTCAAACTTTGCCTGACTCCTTTTCCGTATAAACTTTTGAAAGGAGTGAATACATGGGCTGGTATGAACAACCCACCAAGTGACTTGACCTTCTGCTGCAATTCCTTTCCAGATACATAAATTCTTTGTGAACTTAAATGAATATTCTTCAAATGGCGGGAAAGCCATCGCGAAAATTCCTTCATCGTTTGAAAATATGAAAAAAAACAGAGAACATGTATAGGGCCATTGGTATTTTCATCATTGATTTCCAATTCTGAACCAAGGATGATATTCATTCCGCCATACATCAACCCGCCTTCCCGATGCTCTTGAAGCTCTCCAGCCTCCATCAGCATTTCCATTTCTTCGAGCACTTCCGGTGAATGGCTGTCAATGATGCCAATCATGTCAAGTCCTTTATGGTCCCTGGCATGATCGATGATTCGGCTGAATGTCAGTGTCTTGGCTCCGGTAATCTTGACGGCCCTTCCGGATTTGGTCCTGCCGATATGGATATGGAGATCTGCGAAATATGCACCCATTTTACTTTCCCAGCGCCTTTTGCAGCTGTAGATATTGAACTGCATAGATTGTTTTCGCATCATGGATTTTTTGATCCTTTGTGAGCTGTACCGCTTCTTCAAGTGATACTTCCATAAGATTGACAAATTCGTCTTCATCCGCAGCAGCGGCATTTTCTTTTTTCTCCAATCCAGCCGCCTTATAAATATGGATGATTTCATCAGCAAAACCTGGGGATGTGTAAAATGAGATAAGATATTCCATCTCTGTACAGCCATATCCGGTTTCCTCTTCCAGTTCCCGCGCAGCGCAAATTTCCGGCTGCTCGCCTGGCTCCAGCTTGCCTGCCGGAATTTCAATGATGGTCTTTTCCAGCGCTTTCCTGTATTGTTCAACCATTACAATCTTATTATCTTCCGTGACAGGGATAACAGCGACAGCCCCTGGATGTTTCACTATCTCCCTTTTCGACGTATTCCCATTCGGGAGTTCCACTTCATCAATTTGCAGACTGATCACTTTCCCGGAAAAAACTTGCTCCGTTTTTAATGTTCTTTCTTCCAGCGGTCCCATTGCTTCTCACTCCTGTTCTAATCCGATATCCAATGCTCATACATTTTACCATACTTACTTGAAGGGAGCAGGTGGATGAAGATATACATTCATGAAAAAGGCGTGGTACTGGCCGGGAAAGCATGGGAAATAAAGCAAAAATTAAAAGAGTATGGGAAACAGCATTGCTATGTGAAGGATTGGATCAAGCATCCTGCAAAGGCCGGAAGCCGTTCGGATTAGTTGAATGCACTCCGTGTTCTTCGTTAGAATGTAATCATCACGAAAGAACGGAGTGATGGAATGCAAAAAAGGCAACTTGGCAGTTCCGATTTGTTCGTAAGCGAAATTGGGCTTGGCTGCATGTCACTTGGCACGAATGGAGCAAAGGCCGAAGCCATTATTGCCGCTGCGCTGGAAGAAGGCATCAACTATTTCGATACCGCAGACTTGTATGATTTCGGCACGAATGAAGAAATTGTCGGGCGCGCGCTCAAAAATGTCCGTGATCAAGTCGTGCTTGCGACAAAGGCTGGGAATCGCTGGACGGATGCGAAAGACAGCTGGACCTGGGATCCTTCCAAGTCCCATATCAAGGAAGCTGTAAAAAAGAGCCTCAAAAGACTTGGCACAGACTATATCGACCTTTATCAGCTCCACGGCGGCACCATCGATGACCCGATTGATGAAACGATTGAAGCTTTCGAAGAGCTGAAAGCAGAAGGATTGATCAAGCACTATGGAATTTCCTCAATCCGCCCGAATGTCATCAGAGAATATGCCCAAAAATCGGATATTGTTTCCGTGATGATGCAATACAGCATCCTCGACCGCCGACCAGAAGAAGAAGCCTTGCCTTTGTTACGCGATAATCGTATCAGTGTTGTAACAAGAGGGACAGTCGCCAAAGGATTGCTCAGTGACCACATGCTGGATAAAGCCTCTGAAACTGTAAGGAAAAACGGCTATCTTGACTACACCTTCAAGGAACTCCAGGAAATTTTGCCAGCATTGAAGGAGAAACTGGCGTCTGATCGGTCTTTGGCAGAAGTCGCAATCCAGTACAACCTGGCGAGCCCTGCTGTAGCTTCCGTGGTAGCGGGCGCAAGCTCCCCTGCCCAAATCCGGGAAAATGCATTGGCTGCTAGCGGCCATCCGTTGTCTGCAGAAGAAATTGCCTTGATCCGATCGCTGACAAAATCAAGCCAGTATGATCAGCATAGATAAAAAAGCCGCCTGGTGAACTTGTCCAGGCGGTCTTCTTGTTTTAATTTATATCAGGTATTTAGAAATCACCATCACAAACCCTACCCTTTTCTTTAAAAGGCATCAGGACAGCTTTTCATCAAGGGCCTACCTATTAGGGCTGCAGCCGGCCTTGCCAAAATGCGCGATGTTTTAGCCAATTGCAGGGCGAATTCGTTCCCTCCTCAATTGCTCAAAGGAGCAAGAGCAATACCGTATAGGATGCCATCCCCGAGGCAAATGCCCAAAAGTTGCTCTCCTTTTCTTCCGGAAGTTCTTCTTTCATCACATTCAAAATGACGCCGCCTGCCAGCACGGCGAATAAAACAGCGATCACTCTTTCGTCAACATCGACTGACATGCCCACACCCCATCCAATCAAAATGGCTGCTGCCAGGGCCCATCTGCCCAATCTGTCATAGACCTCCTTATGGGCACTACGCAAACTGTGGTCGCTTGTGAGGAAATGAAAAGCCAGCCCGAAAAAATAAAATAGCAGTTCGGTCATATCCTTCTTTCCACCGTGAAGGAGCAGATAACCAATCAGACTATTATAAAGGAAGAACACAGATAGATGAATCCAGAATACACCTATTGATGGCCGATTGTTTTGCGTTTCTTCCTGCTTCTTCTTTGAAGCCTTGACCATTCGATCCAAACCATAAAAAATGGCCAAGCCAAGCATGGCCACTATATAAGTATGATTCTCGAAAAACACCAGTGCTTCTGAATGAATACTCTTATCCAGCACCTTATTATGCCGATTCAATTCGGGAAGCAGATGGATGAATACATAAGCAACGGAAATCCCTCCTGCTGCAGAAAGCAGCCAGCTCCTCGGGGTCCTGTCCAAAAATGGAAGGTGCCTCGAGTATAAATGGATGGCGACAAAGCCTATGGCCAATATAAATGTAAACAACTGGAACATTGCCTTAACTCCTTTTTTGTTTCTTAACATATGCCCATTAAGAAACGGAGTAAAACATAAAGCTTACTCTGGCCGCCATTGTAACGCTTTTTGTTCGATTTCCTTTACAAGCGGAGACTTTTCATCCATATAGGACTCGATATCGTATACAAACTTTACCGCTGCCATTTCTTTCAACTTCGTATACCGCTCCGCATCATTGGGGTGATTTCTCAGGTAATCGCGGAAAACGAGATGCCGGTACACTTCCTTATTCCCCTTTTCATACGAATGCAAATGTACCTTCCTGACCCCGGCACCATCATTTTTTTGAAAATAGCGGCGTCCTTGAAGACCATTCTCTCCCTTCGCCTTATAACCGGCAGCCTCTAATTCCGGAGACGCCTTTTCTACTTGTTCAAGCCTGTCAGCGGCAAGAAGGATATCGATGATCGGCTTCGCGCTGAGACCTGGAACGGCTGTGCTGCCAATATGGTGGATCTCCACTTCAACCGGTTTGAAGATTGACTCTAGCAGCAACTTTTCCTTGATGAACAGGTCTGCCCATTCTGCCCTGTATTTCACTACATCGACCCGTCGCCGATTCATTTGAAATTTTTCCAATCCATGTCGCTTTCTGAAAGCAATTCTTCGAATGATTTGTTCTTCTCCCTCAGACGGGCCGCTTCCTTTTTCCGCAGCGCTTCCTCCTGCTGTTTCTTCTCTTCCTCCTCCTCTAGCTGCTGCTTTTGCGCCTTAAGCTTCTCCATGACATCCTGATTCAGGAGGTCTCCAAGTGTCGCTGGCTTTTCCTGCTTTTTTGCAGGCTCCTTGCGGTGATGCTTTTTCTTCATTATCGATCCCTCTGCTTTTTGTTATTGGCCATATTAAATTTGACTGTTCATTTCCGCTCAAACCAATAGCTAATCAAAAACCGTACTGCTCTTTAACATAGCCTTGTTTGTATAAAAGATTATACTCTGTCTTTTCCAAAAATGCAGTTATCATTCATTGACTCGAAAAATTCTCAGATTGCCTCGCAGGATACGCATTCCGCTTGGCGGGTGTCGGGCTCGCGCCTGCTAGGCATCCCCTCTCCCGCTGTACATTGGGGATTAGCTTCTTTGCGTCCGGCCTGCACGAAGGAAATGGGGCAGCATTTCAAAGAGTTCCGCTGCAATCAGCAAATCTGTACTGCTTATTGAATTAAAGAAATCATTTATGCTCAAAAGCAAGAGTGAACCAGGGTCAGCGGGATTCCTAAAGGCTGTCTCATCCTATGCGGCATCCCTTCCTCAACAGTTGCAGCATCGCCAAAAATGAAAACAGGAACCCCCTAGTGGAAGAGGGATTCCTGTTTCAATCAATAGGCGTCCATTTTGACCGAATCATCAACCAGGAGCTCCGGCTCTGTTGACTTGATGACATCCTCAGCGGTATAGCCGGATGCCACTTCGACAAGCTTCAGTCCTGCAGGGGTCACATCGATTACTGCCATATCAGTGATGATCCTGTTGACTACTTCTTTTCCTGTCAGCGGCAGGCTGCAATTTTTCAAAATCTTCGGCTCCCCATTCTTGTTGACATGCTCCATGATGACAATGATTTTCCTGGCACCATGCACCAGGTCCATCGCCCCGCCCATCCCTTTGATCATTTTTCCAGGGATCATCCAGTTTGCCAGGTCTCCTGTTTCCGATACTTCCATGCCGCCGAGGATAGCGATGTTAACATGTCCGCCGCGGATCATCGCGAATGACTCCGCTGAATCGAAATAGGCAGCGCCAGGAATCGCCGTGACAGTTTCTTTTCCTGCATTGATCAAATCGGGATCGACACGGTCTTCGGCCGGGTATGGGCCAATTCCTAAAAGGCCATTCTCTGATTGGAGGACGACCTGCTTGTCATTGGAAATGAAGTTGGCAACAAGTGTCGGCATCCCGATCCCCAAATTCACATAAAAGCCGTCCTCGATTTCTTTCTCAGCCCGGCGCGCGATTTTCTCCCTGACATTTGCTTTGTTCTTTATCATCTGCCTTCTCCTTTCATAGTCAGCTAAAGTTAACTGCTCACAGTCAGCCTTTCAATCCTCTTTTCCTGGGTGCCCTGGATAATTGACTGGACATAAATGCTCGGAGTATGGATTGTGTTTGGGTCCAGTTCACCAATCTCATAGATAGTTTCAATCTCCGCAATCGTCACCCTTCCAGCTGCCGCAATCATCGGGTTGAAATTCCTCGCGGTTTTGCGGTAGACAAGATTTCCCATCCTGTCACCTTTCCATGCTCTTACAAGGCTGAAGTCTGCGGTCAGCGCTTCTTCCAGGAGGTATTCCTTGCCGTTGAACATCCTTGTTTCCTTTCCTTCGGCAATCGGAGTCCCTACTCCTGCCGGTGTATAAAAGGCAGGAATCCCCGCTCCGCCTGCCCTGATTTTTTCTGCAAGTGTACCCTGGGGCAAGAGCTCGACTTCAATTTCCCCTGACAATACTTGTCTTTCAAACTCCTTGTTTTCTCCAACATAGGAGCCAACCATTTTTTTTATCTGTTTGTTCTTTAGCAACAGTCCAAGGCCCCAGTCATCGACACCGCAGTTATTCGAAATGACGGTAAGATCCTTCACCCCTTTTTCCACGAGCGCTAGGATTGTATTTTCGGGAATCCCGCACAGACCGAATCCGCCAACCATCAAGGTCGCGCCATCATGGATATCCGCTACTGCTTCTTGAAAAGAAGTACATACTTTTTTCATCGCTGCTCCTCCAGTTTTTAAATTGTCAGCTTCTTAAGCAAGTTCTACCACAGTCGCTACGCCCTGGCCGCCGCCGATACAAAGAGTGGCAAGCCCTTTTTTGGCGTTTCTCCGTTTCATTTCATGGATGAGGGTCACAAGGATCCTTGCCCCGCTGGCTCCAATTGGATGGCCGAGAGCAATCGCCCCGCCATTGACGTTCAATATCTCTTTATTGAAATGAAGCTCCCGGTCGACTGCCAGTGACTGGGCGGCAAATGCCTCGTTCGCCTCGATCAGCTCCATGTCTTCGAGGGTCATCCCAGACTTTTCTAGTGCTTTTTTGACTGCTGGGACCGGACCGATTCCCATGATGCTCGGATCGACACCCGCGCTTGCGTTTGCCTTGATGACGACAAGCGGATTCAATCCCAGCTCCTCGGCCTTATCCTTGCTCATGACGACAAGAGCGGCTGCTCCATCATTGATTCCGGAAGCATTCCCGGCTGTGACGCTTCCGTCCCTCTTGAATGCGGGACGCAGGCCTCCAAGTTTTTCCGCTGTTGTCCCTTTCTTCGGATATTCATCTGAATCAAAGATGATTGGATCCCCTTTGCGCTGCGGAATCTCAATTGGAACAATTTCATCCTTGAATCTGCCTTCCTTGATTGCTTTCGCTGCCTTTTCCTGGCTTGCAGCCGCAAATTCGTCCTGTTCCGTCCGGCTAATTTCATACTTTGAGCAGAGATTCTCCGCTGTTACTCCCATATGGTAATCATTGAATGCGCACCAAAGACCATCCGAAATCATGCTGTCCAGCAGCTTCTGGTCCCCCATCTTGAAGCCATTGCGCGCATTTTTCAATAAATAAGGCGCCTGGCTCATGTTTTCCATGCCGCCTGCGACGACAATTTCTGCATCCCCTGCAATGATGGCCTGGGCAGCCAAGTGGACCGCCTTCAGTCCTGATCCGCATACTTTGTTGATCGTCATCGAGGAAGCGCTTTCAGGGAGCCCCGCCTTGATCGCTGCCTGACGTGCGGGATTTTGTCCAAGCCCCGCCTGCAGGACATTTCCCATGATCACTTCATCCACTTGTTCAGGCTTCACTCCAGCCTGTTTAATAGCTTCCTTGATGACCGTTGCTCCCAGCTCTTGCGCGGGAATATCTTTCAGGCTTCCATTGAAGCTTCCAATGGCTGTCCTTACAGCCGCAACGATTACCGCTTCGCTTTTCCCCAAATCACTCACCCTTTCTCTTGGTCTTGCACTGATATTTACTTCGATTGCTTTCAATCAAATCCCTTTTATTTTATCAAAATTTTTATTATTCTTGCATTTTTAAAAATATTCTATTTACAATGGAAATATGTGACGAGAGGAGGATCTTTCATGCTGCAGCTTCCTGGAAAGGTTGAAATTATCGAGGTTGGCCCGCGCGACGGGCTGCAAAATGATAAAAGCTTTGTCCCTACTGATGTAAAAATAGCATTCATCAATGCTTTGAAAAAGGCTGGCCTGAAGGAGATGGAACTCACTTCATTCGTATCTCCGAAATGGGTGCCGCAAATGGGCGACGCGCCGGAAATCGTCGCTGAATGCCTTGACAGCGTGACAAGGAATATCGTTCTTGTTCCGAACAGAAAAGGAATAGAACGGGTTTATTCGACCGATTGCAAAGCAGTGGCCGTGTTTGTGGGCGTCAGTGACACATTCAACAAAAAAAACATCAATAAAACGACAGCCGAAAGCCTTGCCGAAGTGCTGCCACTGGTCACTGAGCTCAAGGAAAAAGACTACTTTGTCCGCGCCTGCATCTCGACTGCTTTCTATTGTCCGTATGAAGGTAAAATCGAAGAGGATGCCGTGCTTTCCCTCTGCAAGCAATTTGCCGATGCCGGTGTCGATGAACTGAGTGTCGCCGATACGATTGGGATGGCTGCTCCGAATGAGTCTTATTCGCTGTTCTCCAAATTTAAAACAGCATTCCCGAATCTTCTGCTGACCGCCCATTTCCATGATACGAGAAAGCTGGCGCTTGCCAATATCCTTGCCGCTCTCCAGGCGGGCATCTCTCGTTTTGATACATCTGCCGGCGGGCTGGGCGGCTGCCCGTTCGCGCCAGGCGCTTCCGGGAATGCCGCTACTGAAGAGGTTGTCTATATGCTGCACAGGATGGGCATCGAAACAGGAATCGACCTGGATAAGCTTGTCCAGGCAATAGAAATCATCAAGCCGCATGTATCAGGGCCCATCGATAGCACTTATTTCCGGTTGAATTCGCTAGCCTAGTTCGATGCATAAACGACCGCTCTTCCATACATCTTATAGGTGAAGACATCTTCAGGAAGGGAGCGGAACAGACACTATGAGCCAAAAGCGTGACAAAGGAAACAGCCAGCAGGGCAAGCCGGATGCTGACAATATCAAACAAACAATCGCCGCTGAAGACCTGGAAAAAGCGGTCCGGCCGACAAAACGGCAGAATACACCGCAATAGCAACCCAAAAGGCCGCAATTTCGCGGCCTTTCTATGTTTTATGGTAAAATAAAGAAAAATGCATTCGGAGGGTTTAGATTGAGAAAGGTGTTCCGCTTCCTGCTTTCGTTTTTGTTCGTATTGGCCTCTCTCGGGGTTTATCTTTCGAACAGGGTGATGTTTTTGAAAAAGAAGGATGATGAGGAAATCTTCATCCGTGAAAAAGAGGCTGGCCATCTCCATCCCGATGATTACGATGCTCTGCCAAAGCGGGAAGTCACAATCCAGTCTTCCTTTGGTTATCCGCTGAAGGCAGTGCTCGTTGAACCGCATGATTCCAACAGGTACATTATCATTGCCCATGGAGTGACCCAAAACAAAACAAATTCAGTCAAATATATGAACCTGTTCCTTAATAGGGGTTTCAATGCAGTCATTTATGATCACCGCCGCCACGGAGAATCAGGCGGGAAGACGACCAGCTATGGTTTTTATGAAAAATTCGACCTGAAATCGGTCGTCGACTGGCTGAAAGCAGAAAAAGGACGTGATATTTTCCTTGGGATCCATGGGGAGTCAATGGGGGCGGCGACCTTGCTCCTGTATGCAGGGATGCTTGAGGACGGAGCGGATTTCTATGTTGCCGATTGCCCGTTTTCCGACTTCAGCGAGCAGCTAGCCTACCGGATCAAGGAAGAGGTCAAAGTGCCTCCCCGGCTCCTGCTGCCGGTCGCCAGCTTGTTCCTGCGCATCCGGGATAAATATTCGCTCCGCGATGTGTCGCCAATCACTGTTATAGAAAACATCAAGAATCCTGTCCTGTTCATTCACAGCCGCAAGGACGATTTCATTTTGCCCTCGATGACAGAAGCATTGTTCGAGCAAAAGAAAGGACCAAAGAAACTGTTCATGGCCGAAAACGGCCTTCACGCCCAATCTTACAGTGAAAATCGCGAGGAATATGAAAAGGTGCTGGATGAGTTCCTTAAGGAATATGTTTTCACGAGGAATGGCGTGGCTGAGCCTGTTTCATGACGCAAACAGGGGCAAGCCCAGTCGGGCCGCCCCTGTCCCTGTCATTGCTTTTTACCCTGGCGGTTAAGTTCCTTTCCATCCGCGCCAAGAGCCCTGACTTGTTTATAATCCCCTATTGCATAATAATAGCGGTCTTTTCCTTTCTGGATGATTTCAATTTTCTTGAATTTCCCGTCAGTGCCTGCTGCTTCAATTGTTTTGACGCCAGGGTTGGCAATTTTCCCAAAAATCACGGGAATCCTCTCTTCCAGTTTGCCGTTCTTGCGATAAATATGGAAAGCATCGGCATATAAAATCATGAAATCATTTTCATAATAAGTCCAGTGGTTGTGCCCCGCGTTTTCCCAGCCATCCTTTTTCCCGCCTTTGATATAGGCAACGGCCAGCGCTTCGAATTGCTTTCTGCCATCCTTTTGCTCAGTTGTGTAAAAGACGACCCAGCCGTCCTTCGTTTTTTCCTTGTGTATGATCTGTTTGATATTGAACGGTATGTCTTTCCGGATTGCTTCCTCTACTGTCTCATACTTGCAGCCAGCGAGCAGAAGCATGCACATGATGAACATGGCTGCCCTCCGCATCTTCCCCATAACTCTCCTCCTGCCCATTTGCAAACCAATTCTATGGATATCGATTCCTATTTTTATTTAATCCATTTTTTAAATTATTGTAAACTATTTTCCTTTTGTTTTATCTAAGTAGCTCATACGCGGATTCAAGTATTCGTTAGGGCTTTTCAACTGATAACAGCCTGTTGCCGCACTATAATCAATGGTCATTTCATCGTCGAAAAAAACTTCCCTTGATGCCTCGATATAGATCGGGAAGCTGTCAGTCCTGATTTCCGTTTCATTCCTCTCCCGTTCGTCCTCAAGCCAGAGGGCAGCCACACCATTGACCGCGCAGCCGCAGCCGTCTATATCGTATTTCAGCTTCAGGAATCCTGGCTTCCCTGCCATTTTCTCCTTCAGCTTTTTCTCCGCGGCTGCTGTTACTTTTATTTTCATTTTCCTGCACTCCTTCCCTGATTTTCTTATTTTACCATACCTTTCTGGTAAGATTGGATGCAAAACAGTCTCAAAATTGACTTGCAATTTTCCGCTTCAGCTTTTACTATCAAAGATAAATTGTGACAAAGTTGTGAAGGAGTGTTTTTTATGTCAAAAGTGCAAATCAAAGTAAACGATAACGGTTCATTCAAGGTTTCAGGAGATGTGGAATTATTGGACGGTGCCGGGAACAAATTCGTAACAAAGCCTGTCTTCTCGCTTTGCCGCTGTGGAATGAGCAAGAACATGCCATTCTGCGATGCTTCCCACAAAGGGAAATTCGAATCGGCTGTACGCGCTCCACAATCGGAAGAAACAGAATAAAATCATTTCCTGGCGCTGGGTTTTCCCATCGCTTTTTTGTCTGTTCACCATTCTTCTGCATGCCTGACATCGGCAATCGCTGCTATTTCGATGCGATGGACTTCTTCAAACCGGTCGACGACATGCAATTTCTGCCCGAGTTCGTCCCAATAATGAATTTTCCCGATCACAAGCTCATATTTCCGCCGCCGATAGTAAGCGATGCTGACAGGGCGATTGAACTCCATCGCTTCAAGGATGGTGTCATTCAGCTGCTCAAGTTGCTGTTCATCAAGCTGCTTCTCTTTTTCGTATTGGTCTTCCTGCGCCCAGTCACGCAGCAGCTTCACATGTTCAGGAAGCATCATGGAAGTCCATTTGATTCTTCCGCGGTCACGAATCATTCAATCTCCTCCTTCTGCCAGGCCTCAGCCTTTATGCCCGCCGACAAGGCGCGCGCGCTGCCTTGCTGTCCCTGCTGCTGTATACGATACGGCCCGCAGCAGCGCTCCGGGGCCATAGCGGCCGCGAATGCGGTCCATGACATAGCCAAGCTCCTTCTTTTTCCAGCCATTCACATTGAACAGATCCAACTGGAATTGGCTGTCCCCGACAAGGTTGCCAAGGGAAATCGAAATACTGCGGACCGTTTTTCCGGTGTAGTTTTCAGCAAAAAGCTCAAGACAGACCCGATACAAATCCATCGTGATGTTCGTCGGTTCTTCAACCGTCCTGGAACGATGGAAACCTCCGCCAAATTCGTCCTGGCTATAGCCGACTCCAAAGCTGATTGTCCGGCCCGCCTTCCCATGGCTCCTCGCCCTTCTTGCCACCTCCTCGCACATTTCGAGAATGACATGCTTGATTTCCTCTTCCTCCTTATAATCACGAAGCAAAATCTGGCTCTTCCCGAAGCTGATCTGTCCTTCCATGATTGGAGCGCCGATTTCCGATAAATCGATTCCCCACGCATGCCAGTAAAGCTGGTTGCCCATGATGCCAAACTTTTTCTCGAGTTTTTCAAGATCATAGCGGGCAAGCTGGCCTACAGTGAAAATCCCCATGCTGTTCAGCGTTTTCTCGACGCGCCGGCCAATCCCCCACATTTCCCTGAGCGGCGAGACGTTCCATAGCTTTGTCTGTACATCATCATACGTCCATTCGGCTATTCCTTCTTTCTTCGCCTCGAGGTCAAGGCACAGCTTCGACATCAACATATTCGGACCGATTCCGATCGCGCACGGCAGCTGGAATTCACGCTCGATATCATCCTTGATTTTCCTGGCGATCGAGATAGCATCACCCCACAGCTTCGATGCGCCATCAACCTTGATGAAGCTTTCATCGACACTGTAGGTGTGAATCGCTTCCTTCGGGACATAACGATTGAACACACGGGAAATTTCAGTGGAAATTCGCAGATACGTTGACATTTGCGGATCAACGATGATAATCCGCGGGTCCTTCGGAATCTCAAACATCCTTGAACCGGTTTTAATCCCGAAATCTTTTTTAAGTCGGGGTGAAGCTGCGAGGACGACGCTTCCCGGGCGGTCGAGGTTGCCTACGACAGCCAGATGGCAATCAAGGGGGTCAAGGCCTCGCATGACCGCAGAACAGCTGGCATAGAAGCTTTTCATATCCACACATAGGATTTTATTGTGCGGCATTTCACTGTAATCGACCATGCACCTTTCTCCTTTCAAAAACTGCTTTTATCAAACTGTATTGCATCATCTGAAATTTTTTAGCGGAACCGGTGTCTTTCTGGTAATTGCCTGATTTTCCGGAGACTATCAATTTGTTCCGGAAAAGTGCTGTTTTTTCAAAATAGCCTCAACAGGAACATTTGTTCTATTCCATTATACCCATAATATTAAGCGAATATGCGTTCGGTTTCAATGGAAATTTTACGGCGGGATTCCTTAATTACGGTTTAGATGGGGGGCCGTTCCAGAAATGGACGATTTTGCAGAAGGCTGTTAAAAGCCGAAAAAACAAGTATAATCGGGGATGAGGTGCTGATAAAATGGATAAGAAACTGATTCGGAAAATGGTCCAGAAATGCCTCGTGCAATACAGGCATGATGATGATGCGCTTCCATTCAGCGAGCGGGACTTCGAGGAAATTCACGGGAAGATTATCGATTTGAAAGAGCGGGAGCCTGAAGCAGAACTGCATGAGATCATCAATGATGTCGTTTATGAGTTCTTGGTTACATAAAAATAAAAGCGTGAACCGGGATTCACGCTTTTTATCCAAAAATCACTTCAGCCTGATATTTGCTTCACCTTTAATCCTCGTTGGATAATCGGTGATTTTCAGGGTGATTGGGCCGGGAGCGGCTCCTTCATTAAAATATGGAATGAATATTTCCTTTATGCCGATGTCGCTTCTCCACGTTGTGGAATGCCCGCTATTGACGATCTTCCCCTTGGCATCCACCGCATCATAAAAAGGGGTGATCCCTTCCATTTCGGCGTCCTGCTTGAAGGTGAATTTAGATCGTTCCCTTCGCGGCTGACTCTATCAAGACGCCCGTCATGCGGAGCCTTCAGGATTTTGAGCTTTTCAGGGTCTACCGCTACTTCAAGCTGGTCTTTGTCAAGCGCACGCAGCGAGTCATCGTCTGCATTCCTTAAATAACTCAAAGCAATCCGGTACAGACGGGTTTTGTGAAGCTGCATAAGTTCATAGAACGCAGCATCGTCACCCTTTTGGCCTTGAAGGCCAGCTCTTCAAGCTCCAACGTTCCTTCCCCTTGACTCTGTATCTATATACTAGACATCGAAGACGCAAAAAAGTTTTCTGTTTTAAAAAAACCGCCAAAAAAGTTTGGCGGTTCAAATCCTGGTTATTTTTGATTGAATGCTTTCTTGCCAAGCCGTTCGAATGCCCGGGGGAATAGGCTGTAAAAAATGCTGCCGGCGTTCATCCAGCGCGGGAGGTTGATTTCTCTCGTCTTTGTCATCATCCTGTCGACAACCTGCCTTGCAACATATTCAGGCTGGAGCATGAACCGTTCGACATTCTTGACGTATGTACCCTGCTTATCGGCTATATTGAAGAAATTCGTGGCGATTGGGCCGGGATTGACGGAGGTGACAAATACATTGTCTTCTGCGAGCTCCATCCGCAGGCTGTTCGTATAGCCAAGCACCGCATGTTTCGTTGCCGAGTACACGCTCGACTTCGGTGTGGCGATCTTTCCAGCCTGTGAAGCAATATTGATGATATGCCCGCTTCTCCGCTGTTTCATGCCCGGCAGCACCATCGAGGTGCACGCCATCAGGCCAATGACATTCACAGCAAACATCGACTTGATTTCTTCGATTTTTGCCTCGTGGGCCAGATCGAAGATTCCGAAGCCCGCGTTATTAACGAGAATGTCCGCATGGCCGATTTCTGAAAGGACCATGCCAAACATGGCTTTGATTGCGTCCGTATCGGAAACGTCCAGCTGATGGACATCCACTTTTACACTATGCATGGACTCAAGTTCTCCCTTGAGCGCCTGCAACTTATCAATCCCCCTGGCCAGGAGGACAAGGTTCGCACCCCTTTCGGCGCACAGCCTGGCGATCTCGGCTCCGATCCCTCCTGATGCCCCGGTAATGATGATGTTTTTCCCTGTTAATGACTGCAATTCGATTTCACCTCATTTTGCTGTATACATGAAGGTTGGCCCTTCTTCCCGGACTTCAACCGCGTCCATCGCCTGCAAATAATCCAGCTGCCCGACGGTTTCGGAAATCGTCAGGTTCAGTTCCCGTTCAAAGACAGCCGGGAATAATAGACGGCAGATTTCAAAAACCGTAAGCGATTTGCCTTCAAGCATTTTCCTGACCTGCATTGCCCTGTCATGCTGGCGTGACAAGCGCTTTTCGATCAAACTGTGAAGCCCGGAGATTTCCGTGCCGTGCCCCGTGTATACCTGGCCGGCCGGAATACCTAGTAATTTCTCCAGCGAGGCATTGTACTGGACGAGCGGACGCGGACGCTCCACTTTTCCTGGAAGTGGCGGTTCGAGCAATGGATTCGGTGAGATCCCAGCCAAGATCGTATCCCCCGCAATCATCGCTCCATCTTTTTCCCTGGAAAGGACAATGTGGCTTTGGGCATGGCCCGGCGTCTCAATGACCCTCCATCCAGGAAGGGCAGGCGGCTCATCCGTTTCCAAAATCGTCCCGGACAATGAACGGTCACACGAAAATACCATTGTTTTCTTCATTATTTTAACTGACGGGCTGAAATAATGCTCGGGAATGCCGAATTGCGGAAAAATCTTTTCAAAGAATGCTTGATGCTCGCTTTCAAACCCGGCATTCTTTTTGATGTACCTTTCATTAAGCGGATGGCCATACACTTCAAGGTCCGGCCGCAGATAATCCAAGAGCCCCACGTGATCTGGATGGTGATGAGTCAGGATGACCTGCTCGATATCTTCAGGTTTCAGCTTCAACTCAGCCAGCTGATCCTTAAAGGACTCCCACGCCTCGTCTGTCTTCGTACCCGCATCCACAAGCGTGAGCCGGTCCCCTTTTATCAAATAAGCATTCACATCGCCGACCGGAAAAGGCGTCGGCAAGGTAAGCTTAGCAATTCCATCTTTCCATTCTGTCATTTTTTCTGCACCTCAAACATTATATTTACATAGATAAAAACAGCGCTTATTTTCCTGCTCCCCAATTTTTCCTGCATCAGGCATGCCTGCAACCATTTTTCCAATATATAAAAATAAGTTTACCTTTAAAGGCGATAAATGTCATTCATTTGCCGAAATATTTTCAGAAAAAACTAATAATTTCCCTTGACAAACCGCTTGTCCATCTTGCATAATCACTATTAAAACTTAATGAAATAAAAAAGCACTTGAGCAAGACGAGTAGACAGGAATGGTGCAAGAGAGCGGAGCCCAGCGGCTGGAAGGCACCGCCACCCTCTTCATGTTGAACCCTACCTTGCAAGCTTCCAGGCAAACCTGGGCGTACACCGGCGTTAACGGATCTTGAGCTGCACTTTCCTGGCTTCGGCCGGAGGTGAATGAAGGTGGTACCACGGAAGCATGGCCTTTCGTCCTTTTAAGGATGAAAGGCCTTTTTATTTTAATTTTTGCTAATGCCTGAATGAAAGGGATTCAGTTTTTTTAGGCGAAGGTTCTTGTTCCAAAGAAAGTTCCCGTAACACATACTTATTTTTAAAAACACATGGAGGCGATCTGGATGAAGAAGCTTGTTTTTGTTGGCGCAGGTTCGATGGCAGAAGCGATGATTTCCGGTATAGAGGCAAGCGGGCTTCTTCCGGGAGAGCGAATATGGATCACAAATAAGCAGGATAACGGGAGGCTTAGGAAACTTGAACAAAAGTATGGCATAAAAGCGACATATGACCATGCTCAATTGTTCTTCGACGCCGATGCCGTTGTACTGGCGATGAAACCGAAGGATGCTGCCGCGGCACTTGGAGAAATCCAGCCTTATCTTGAGGAAGGCATGCTTGTCATATCAGTCCTCGCTGGTGTATCGATCGCCGCCATCGAGGCTGCTGCCGGAAAATCGCTCGCAGTGGTTCGGGCGATGCCGAACACTTCAGCTGCAATCGGAAAATCGGCCACTGCATTTGCTGTGAATGGACATGTCAGCTTGTTGCAAAAAATGCTTGTCAAGGAGCTTTTCAACACAATCGGCTCGACAGCGATTGTCGAAGAATACCAGCTGGATGCGGTCACCGGACTGTCCGGGAGCGGTCCAGCCTATATCTATTATCTTGTCGAGGCTATGGAAAAAAGCGCCACGGAAATCGGGCTCGAAAAACACACAGCCAAACAGCTGATCATCCAGACCATACTCGGCGCCGCCGAAATGCTGGCAAAATCGGAAAAAGAGCCTGGCCAGCTTCGTTTCGAGGTCACAAGTCCTGGCGGGACAACAGAAGCCGGAATCAGTATCCTTGAACAGCATGGCGTCCAGGATGCCTTCATTTCCTGTATCAAGGAAGCGACTGCGCAATCAAGGAAGCTCGGACGTTTGCTTGGCAGCGAGCTGGCTGGTGCTAGCCGGCGCTTTTAGGTCGTTTACTGGAGAAATGTTATGTATACTCAAGGTTTCAATTTGAGGTAAAGACCAAATTTTTTCTTTAAGCCGGAAGCCCTGTTATACTAAAAATATATTTTGGTCTACGAAAGAAGGAGGCTTCTGCATTGGAAACAAAGTTATTTTCACCATTTGAAATCAAAGGGCTGACACTTAAGAACCGCGTTGTCATGGCGCCGATGTGCATGTATTCCTGTGAAAAAGAAGATGGGATCGCAACCGATTGGCATATTGCCCACTATACGAGCAGGGCAGTCGGACAGGTAGGCTTGATCATCCTGGAAGCGACTGCCGTGACGCCGCAGGGGCGGATCTCTCCACAGGACCTGGGTATTTGGAGTGATGACCATATCCCGGGACTTGCAAGATTGGTTGAACAAATCAAGTTGAATGGCGCTGCGGCCGGCATCCAGATCGCCCATGCCGGAAGGAAAGCGGAGATAAGAGAAGAAATCGTCGCCCCTTCCGCCCTGGCATTCAATGAGCGTTACAAAGAGCCTAAAGCAATGACTGGAGAGGAAATCAAAGAAACGGTCGAAGCCTTCAGGCAGGCGGCAGAAAGAGCAAAAAAGGCCGGATTTGATGTCATCGAAATCCATGCGGCCCATGGCTACCTGATCAACCAGTTCCTTTCTCCGCTGACGAACAAGCGTAAGGATGAATACGGCGGTACAGCAGAGAATAGGTTCCGCTTTCTCCGCGAAGTCACAGAAGCAGTTAAATCTGTCTGGGACGGACCGCTGTTCGTCAGGGTATCAGCCTGTGATTACAATGAAGAAGGCCTGACTGTGGATGATTATGCAACTATGGCAGCCTGGCTTAAGGAGCTTGGCGTTGACTTGATCGATGTCAGTTCCGGGGCTGTCGTCCCTGCGAGGATTCCAGTGTATCCTGGCTATCAGGTGAAATTCGCCGAAAAGATCAAGCATGGTGCGGAAATAGCAACTGGAGCCGTCGGTTTGATCACATCCGGCATCCAGGCTGAAGAGATTCTCCAGAACGGCCGCGCCGATCTGATCTTCATTGCCCGCGAACTGCTCCGTGACCCATATTGGCCGCGGACTGCCGCCAAAGAACTCGGCACAAGCATCGAACCCCCGAAGCAATACAGCCGCGGCTGGGTATTTTAATAAATGTGTGGGGTCGGCATTCTTTATGCCGGCTCCTTTTTTGTAGTTTGGATCCAATCATAAAAGAACCCGGCTGATTCACTTTCAAACGGGGGGTTATTGTAAAATATTGGGGAAACGGGAGATTATGCATGCTGATTAGGAGATTATCGTCCCCAATCGGGAGATTAAGGGCTGCCATTGGGAGATTATGAGCCCTGATCGGGAGAATACGGCAATAGATCAGGAGATTATCGGTTTGGATGGAAAATTGCAGCCATCTCCTTTAGATTCAATCATTAAAAACCCCGGCTGATTCACTTTCGAACGGGGAGTATTGTAAAATATTGGGGAAACGGAGATTATGCATGCTGATTAGGAGATTATCGTCCCCAAACGGGAGATTAAGGGCTGCCATTGGGAGATTATGAGCCCTGATCGGGAGAATACGGCAATAGATCAGGAGATTATCGGTTTGGATGGAAAATTGCAGCCATCTCCTTTAGATTCAATCATTAAAAACCCCGGCTGATTCACTTTCGAACGGGGATTATTGTAAAATATTGGGGAAACGGGAGATTATGCATGCTGATTAGGAGATTATGGTGCCCAAATGGGAGATTAAGGGCTGCCATTGGGAGATTATGAGCCCTGATCGGGAGAATACGGCAATAGATCGGGAGATTATCGGTTTGGATGGAAAATTGCAGCCATCTTCCTTTAAATCCAATCATAAAAAACCCGGCTGATTCACTTTCAGCCGGGTTCTTTATTCATTTACCTTGTCAATCTCTATTTTCCGGTGCATCTTTCCAAACATGACTCCCTCATCTTTGACAACAGACAGACCTGATGAGTTTGGCATATAAATTGCCTCGAACGCAATCCCATTACCTGGATGACAGGCCGCACAGCTTCTTTGAAAAAGCAAGCCCTTTTTCGATCGGCAAACTTGTCAAAGATCAAGGGTTTGCCACCTTTGCGGCAAACTCTTGCCCTCGAATAATGCAATCCGTGCCTTCGCGAAGAGACCTGTATAAAAAATGGTCATAAATCGGAGAAGCGCATTTATAAATTAACCTGTTCCATGTATTATTCATGCAGGCCACCCAGCCAT
The DNA here is from genome assembly GCF_017912555.1 of Bacillus sp. REN3. Taxonomy (GTDB): domain Bacteria; phylum Bacillota; class Bacilli; order Bacillales; family Cytobacillaceae; genus Mesobacillus. The sequence goes on from NZ_JAERSD010000008.1 coordinate 133,963, forward strand.
TACAGACTTAATCATCCTTCACCTTCAACAGCCTCAACCCGTTAAGTGTCACGATCAGGGTCGCTCCCATATCAGCGAAAATCGCGATCCAAAGCGTCAGCCAGCCAGGGATGACAAGCAGCAGCGCCAGCAATTTGACGCCAATGGAAAAAGCGATATTCTGCTTGATGATCGCCAGGGTTTTGCGGCTGAGCCTGATGATGAACGGCAGCTTATTCAAATCGTCGGCCATGAGGGCAATGTCTGCCGTTTCGAGCGCGGTATCCGTTCCCGCACCTCCCATGGCGACTCCTACCGTAGCAGCAGCAAGCGCTGGTGCATCATTGATGCCGTCACCAACCATCGCGACATTCCCATGGACATTCTGCAGGTTCCTGATGAAGGCAAGCTTATCCTCAGGCAAAAGGTCAGATTCAATTTCGGAGACACCGGCAAGGCGACCAATTGCCTTTGCAGTGCCATTATTATCGCCCGTAAGCATAATTGTCTTTTCGATGCCAAGTTCATGGAGGTGTGAAATGACATCCTTGCTTGTTTCCCTAACCTCATCCGCAACAGCGATAAGCGCAAGAATGGCTGCTTCGGTCCCAACCGCCATGACTGTTTTGCCTTCAGCCTGAAGCGAGGACACGCGGTCCCTGGCTGAAGGCGAAATGCCGCCTGCAACAATCCCGCCCACATACTTGGGACTGCCGATATAATAAGTTGTGCCTCCTGCCAGCCCTCTGATTCCTTTTCCGGTAACCGACGCAAAGTCCTCGACTGCCAATTCGGCAAACGGAACCCCATCCTGCTCGGCCTTACGCACGATCGCGGCAGCCAGTGGGTGCTGCGATTTGTCCTCAAGAGCTGCAATCACCGCAAATAATTCTGTCGGATCGTAGTTTTCTTGCAATGCTTCATAGTCGGTAACGACCGGTATCCCTTTTGTCAGTGTACCAGTTTTATCAAAAGCAACCGCCTTAAGCGCGCCCATTTCCTCAAGATGGACACCGCCCTTGACGAGGACGCCATTTCGGGCAGCATTTCCGATGGCAGTGACAATCGAAACAGGAGTCGAAATGACAAGCGCACAAGGGCAGCCGACAACAAGCACGGCTAGCCCCTGATAGATCCATTCGCCCCAATCCGCCCCAAAGATGACTGGCGGAAGGATGGCAACGAGAGCAGCAACCAGGATAATGATCGGGGTATAATACTTGGCAAAACGATCGACAAATGCCTGGGACGGCGCTTTTTCTTCCTGTGCTTCTTCGACAAGATGGATGATTTTCGCTATCGTAGTGTCATCCACGAGCTTGGTGATTTTCACCTCAAGATGGCCCTCACCATTCAAAGTACCGGCAAAAACCTCATCGCCGGCATTCTTTTCTGCAGGTACGGATTCGCCAGTGATGGCTGCCTGATTAACAGCTGAAGCTCCCGCGATCACTTTCCCGTCCATAGCAATTTTTTGCCCGGGTTTCACAATCATGATATCTCCGACCTGAATTTCATTGACATTGAGTGTATACTCTCTGCCGCCGCGGCGGATGAGCGCTTCCTTCGGGGCGATGTCCATCAAGGAGCGGATCGATGCTCTCGCCTTATCCATCGAATATCTTTCCAATACTTCACTGATGGCAAAGAGGATGACAACGACCGCCCCCTCACTCCATTCCCCGATGATCGCAGCGCCGATAATAGCGATTGTCATCAATGCCCTCATGTCGAAGTCCAGGCGCAGAAGGTTCTGGATGCCATTCTTGAACAGGGAGTAACCGCCGATTGCGATGGCACCTAAAAAAGACACAATAGCCGGAAGGCTCTCTTCTCCATTGTTCCACTGAAAAAAGTAACCGATGATGACAAACATAAGGCTGATCAATAACCTGAAGTTCTCCTTCCAGAAAGGCTTTTTCGGTTCTGGGACGACCTCTGCCTTGTCAGGATAGATTTTCAGGTTCTCGAAAGCGCCGGCCTGCTCCAGTTCTTCAATGGAGGCATGGCCATAAACTGTCAGTTTCGACGCACCGAAATTAACTTTTGCATCAAAAACACCATCCAGGTGTTTTACGTTCTGTTCGAACTTTCCGGCACAGCTTGCTCAGGTAAAACCCTGTACTCTGTAGACATTTTTCTCTGCTGATGCTCCTGCTGCTTCATTCATGGCTGCCCGCCTCCTTCTGATGTTCAAACGCAATATGGATCAATTGCTTCACATGGTCATCGACCAAAGAATAAAAAACAAGCTTGCCTTCTTTGCGGTACTTTGCAAGCCCGAGATTCCTTAACAGCCGCAGATGATGGGAAGCTGTCGCAGTCGAAGAGTTGACGATCGAAGCGACATCACAGACGCATAGCTCCTTTTCAAGATAGAGCGCGAAGGCGATTTTGACTCTTGTTTCATCTGATAGTGCCTTAAAAATTTTTGCTACCGAAAGTGGGTCATTCTCTTTTAGCTTTCCGGCTACCCTGCCGACTTTTTCACTATCGATACAGTTCACCTGGCAAACATCCTGTTCCTTCAAGAAAAACACCTCATCATTCAAACGAGCTTTTGAATATAGTTTATTCAAAAGTCTGCTTGAATGTCAATATTTTCATTCAAATGACTATTTGAATGTTATTCATATGTCGTTTCCTTCCCGCACAAAAAGGCCAGGATGTATCCTGGCCAGATCCCTTATTTTAGCGGAATAGGGATTTCCATGAAATCTTCGGCGACTATCGCTTCTGGAAACAGGGAGGCCGCCTCCTCTTGAAGCTGTCTCCAATCATTCCGGTCATAGCGTGAGCTTATATGGGTCAGGCAAAGTTTCTTCGCCCCTGATCTAATAGCCGCTTGGGCCGCCTGTACGGTTGTTGAATGATAATATTCACGGGCAAGCGCTTCTTCTCCTGCGGAAAAGGTCGCTTCATGGATAAGCAAATCTGCATCCTTGCCAAGCAAAATCGCATTCTCGCAAGCTCTAGTATCTCCCAGGATCGTCACGGTCCGCCCTTTTTGGGCTGGCCCGACGAAATCATCCGGCTCAATGATCCTGCCATCCTCAAGAGTGACCGGTTCTCCGTTCTTGATTTTTTTATAGGCAGGGCCTGGTTTCACTCCTGCTGCTGCCAGCTTGTCGGCCAGAAGGATCCCAGGTCTGTCTTTTTCGCTGACCCGATAGCCGAATGAAGGGATTCCATGTTCAAGGAGCCTGGCTTCGACTAGGAACTGGCCATCCTCGAAAATCGTTCCTTCTTCGATTTCGATGACTTCAAGCGGATACTTCAAGTAGGTTTTGCTAATTTTGAATGATACTTCGATGAAATCTTTGATTCCTGGAGGGCCATACAGCGTAACGAGGGATTCCCCCCCCTGGAATGACCTGCTCGACAACAGCCCTGGAAGGCCGTATATATGGTCTCCATGCAAATGCGTGATAAAAATCTTTTCAATCCTTCGCGGTTTTATGCTTGTATGCAAAATCTGGTGCTGTGTGGCTTCACCACAATCAAAAAGCCATACCGCGCCCCGCTCCTCGAGCAGCTTGAGGGCGATTGAAGTCACATTTCTCAGTTTAGCCGGAACGCCAGCACCCGTCCCAAGAAAAAACACATCCATATCCATACATCCTTTCGTGCAAAAAGCCCTGCACTATACGGGCAGACAATTCTTTGTTCTTTCCAATATACCACACGGGCACCCTCCAGTTTCAACTGTTGCAAAGACCAACTGCAGGGTGACAAAGAAGCCTGGACTAAAAGTTTGCTTATTCTCTGCGAAACCGATAAAATTTTATACTTGTAAAGCATTCTTAGTACATAAGGATCAAATTCACATAAAGAGAGGTTCTGCATTGTGGCACAAACCGAAAAACCAACGGCATTGATCATGATTTTCGGAGCGACTGGAGACTTGGCGAACCGCAAACTGTTCCCTTCCCTTTACAATTTGTTCATAAAAGGAAAACTGGACAAGTTCGCTGTGATAGGCGTGGCCAGACGTTCACTTGCAAATGAAGAATTCCAGCAGCGAGTGAAGGAGTCTGTACTGGAACACCACGATTCAGCAGTGGAAATCGATGAATTCGTTTCGAAATTCTACTACCATTCCCATGATGTGACTGATTCAAGCTCCTACATCGCACTTGGAAAGCTTGCAGAGGAAATGGATAGCCACTATGGCCTCAATGGAAATAGGATCTTCTACTTAGCCATGGCGCCTGAATTCTTTGGAACAATCGCTGAGCATTTGAAAAAGGACAAGCTGACAGATGTCGCTGGCTTCAAACGCCTTGTCATTGAGAAGCCATTCGGACACGATCTGGAATCTGCGAAAATCCTCAACAAACAAATACGGAAGGCATTCGCGGAAGATGAAATCTACCGGATCGACCATTATCTTGGCAAGGAAATGGTCCAGAACATCGAAGTCATCCGTTTTGCCAACGCGATGTTCGAACCCTTGTGGAACAATCGCTACATTTCCAATATCCAGGTGACCTCGAGCGAGACGCTTGGAGTGGAAGAACGCGGACGCTATTATGAAAAGAGCGGGGCATTGCGTGACATGGTTCAAAACCATATGCTCCAAATGGTTTCCTTGCTGGCGATGGAACCGCCTATCAAGCTGACAACAGACGAAATCCGTTCCGAAAAAGTCAGGGTATTCCGTGCTCTCCGGCCGATAAAAGGCGAGAAGGTCAATGAATACTTTGTCCGCGGTCAGTATGATACGGGATTGATCAATGCCGAAAAAGTCCCGGCATACCGCCAGGAAGACATGGTCGATCCGGAATCCATGACGGAAACATTCGTGGCAGGGAAGCTGATGATCGACAACTTCCGCTGGGCAGGCGTTCCGTTTTTCATCCGTACTGGAAAAAGGATGAAGGCAAAATCGACAAAAATTGTCATCCAGTTCAAGGATATACCAATGGACTTGTATTATCAGCCAGAAAAGACTGTGAATCCAAACCTCCTCGTCATCCATATCCAGCCGGAAGAAGGCATCACGCTCCACCTGAATGCCAAGAAATCCGGACAGGGAACGAAAGCAACCCCTGTGAAGCTCAACTACGCAAATAAAGGAATCGATGGACTCAATACCCCTGAAGCTTATGAGAAGCTTCTTTATGATTCATTGCGCGGCGATGCGACTAACTTCACCCACTGGGATGAAGTGGCGCTGTCCTGGAGCTTCGTCGATAATATTTCCGATGCCTGGGAACATACAAAAGAGGATTTGTTCCCGAACTATCCTTCTGGAACGATGGGACCTGATGCAGCTGACAGATTACTTGAAAAAGACGGCTTCTTCTGGTGGCCGGTCACTGAAATCGATGTTGAAAATTGTTAAGAAAAAAGAGAACCCGCCCGGCTGGATGCCATGCGGGTTCTCTTTTTTCGATTTGCCGGGGTGAAAATGCTTCTTCTTCCCAAAATGGAAAGCCAACATCCATGATCGTAAAAGATTTTTCAGCTTGCTTTATCCTTTTTCTCCGGTTTGCCCGTGACAATCAACTTCATTTCTTTCAAGGCTTTTGTCTTGCCTGCGAAGTTTTCCGCTTCGGCGACAAATGTATGGTGCCCATTGTCAAAGTCTAATTCGATTGAAAATGTTCCATCCAAACTAGTTTTAATTGACTTGACCAGAGATACTTCATTGCCGTGCTGTTCATAAATATTGACGGTCGTTCCAAGGTCCGCTTTGCCTTCAATCAATGCCGGTTCACCTTTTACCATTAATTCTTCTTTGTTCCATGTTGGTGCTGCCGGAATTTCCTGCTGGGCATCCTTAGACCAGCGAAGCGCATTGACGAACAATTGTCGGCCATCTTTGGTCCACCCGTAATCAGGTCCAATGATATTCGTTACCGCAAAGGAAGACATCAACAGGTGCATATGCTCCTTGCTCCTGAATTCGTATGCAATGGAATCACCTTTGCTATCCTCGTCTACAGATAGGCTGGAGATCGGGATTCCGGAGTAATTCCTGAAGGTCGAATATGGACTCTTCGCGGCATGGACTTTAACTTTACCGTTTTCATCAGGATTGATGCCGGCGAACAGCGGATGTCCATCCGCAGCATCCACATATACTGCTCCTTCATTGTATCCTTGCTGGTCGATTTCCAGGCTGCCCTGGACCTCTTTCAACCTTTGGATGGAACCTTCACCGACACCCCATGTTCCGGTGAAGACCAGGCTTGTTCTGTGTTTATCACTCTCTTTGATCAACTGCTCGAACTGTTCTTTCGTTCCTTTGCCCGAATTGATCAGAATGACGTCGTATTTCCCGACTTTTTCAAGGATCTCCCAGCCTTTTTGTTCAGCATAAAGCTTCTGCTCATTAAGCAAGGCTGTCAATGAGCCGTTGACATCCCCAAGCACAGCTGCTTCGAATGCATGTAACTCAAGATTGAATTTTTTATCTTCTGTCCCGATTGAAACATCGAATGTTTCCTGAAGATAACCTTCTGCAAGAACGTTCAATGTATAGTCGCCAGACAGCAAATTCTCGAATTGGAAAGTACCATCTTCCTTGCTGGTCCCTTCCAGCTTAAAGGATGGTTCATCCTTAGGAATCAGGGTCAGGGAAGCTCCTGCCACAGGTTCTTTGCTTTTTTTGCCAGTGACCACTCCGGTTAAACCAGAACCATCAATGGCTTCGAGCGAAAAGTCCAGCTCTACACTGCTTCCAAGTTCAGCGACCTTTGCCTGTTTTGTTTGCTCCCTGTAGCCTCTTGCCTGTACAGTCAATTCATAATCGCCAACGCCGATGCCAAATTTATATTGGCCAGCTTCGTTTGTTGTTGTCTTGTGGCCGGTTCCTTTTATGGAGACAAGGGCCCCTCCAATCGGTTTTCCCTGGCTATCCAACACTTTTCCCTTTATCTCTCCCTGGCTTGCTGACAAGGCGAAGTCGATGGCATTGAGATAAATCTGCTTCGCGTTTTCCGTCCATCTATCATTCGGGCTTCCATAAGAACTAATTTGCAGCGCGGATAAAAGGACATGGACGCTGTTCGATGAACTGAACTTATAGCCGATTGAGCTGCCAAGTTCTCCTTTCGCTGGATTTGATAGACTCGCAAGGGTTGTGCCGCTATAGTGATCATAAACAGAATACTGTACACTGCCTTTCGGGTTCATGAGCAATGGAAGTTCATCGCCTTTATTGAATCCCTTTAAGATTGGATGATGCTCATCAACCCTTAGATTGATTTCCTTGTCGACAAAACTGTAGGAAAATTTCTGCGGATCCCCGTAGGCATCCTTCATATCCCCTACTGTTCCGCCATACGAAGCAGTAAATATCATGCTTACACCATTTTCATTTGCGTTTTCGACCATCTCCTTGAAGCGGTCTTCCTTCATGTAATAGGAAGTGTCATTCACTATAATCAATTTGTAGTTTGATATATTCTCAATCAATGATTCAAATTCCGCATAAGGATGGAAGTCAATGTCATATCCGTTGCTTTCCAGGAACGGCATGATTTTTTCTTTATGATATGGATTTGCAAGGACCGCTATTTTTTCCGAAACAGCAAGAGAGACGTTTAGCTCTGTCTGTTGTCCTGCAACTATCTCCACGTTTTCGTAAACCGGCTTATAGCCTGATGCAATGATCTTCAATTCATAGCTGCCCTGCGGAAGGGTCACCTTATATTTTCCTTCTTCATTGGTCTTGACTTTGACAGGAGTGCCGATTACCTCTACTTTTGCCCCCGGAACAGGATCCTTCGTGGCTGCATCGAAAATTTTTCCAGCTGCGACACCGGAATCGACGGACTTGATTGTGAAGTTTTCGGAGACTGCCTCACCATTTTTTATTGTGACAGTAAATTCTTTTGCTGTGTGTCCGAATGCTTCCACAGTCAGGGAATAAGTCCCTTCCTCGAAGGCGGCAAAGAACTTGCCTTTGTCATCCGTTTGATAGCTTTTTCCTGTTTCCTTTACTTTGATTTCAGCCTTTAACGGGCCGCTCTCATTTTGGACCGTACCGTGGAGTTCGCCAACAAGCGCCTCCTTCTCATCGATAGCCCAGTTCAGCGCGTTGGATAAAATCCGTTCCCTGGCAGGATCAAACGAATCATTGGGCTTGAAAACATGGCTGATCGTCATATTGGCCAAGAGGATTTCAATCGAGTCAGTTGTCCGGCCTTTGTATGCCACCATGCTTCCCTTCTCGCCAGTTTCAGAATGGGAAAAATCGATGATTGTTTTTCCGGAGTAGCCATCAAACCCGTAGTAATACCCCGATTTCACTGGAATCTCAATGGTTTCCCCAGTACTGAAACCCGATGTCAGAGGGTGTTTGCCCAAAACTGTTCCTTGTGCCCCAGGCCTGTTGTGGTGTTCAAAAATCGTCTTCGGATTGTCCGAGTATTCTTGCATGTAGCGGATCGAACCACGCCCTCCAGCCTGTCCAGTCCAGATGACAGATTTCCTTTTCTCATCCAGTGCTTTCTCAAATGCCAAAAATACTTCCTTCGATGGGACCGCATCGGGTTTATAATCAGAGTTTGCAAACACAACATCCACTTCATCCAATTTATCTATATCCTTATAATCCATGTGAATGACCTTGTAGCCTCTTTCCTCGAGGTATTGCTTATAAGAAGTGCCTGAAGCAGTCAAGTCCACGATGATCCCCACAGTTGGCGATGGCCGTAATTTTATGTTCAGTGACGCTTTTTGATTGTCAACAATTCTCACAGCAACATCCTGGCGGACATAGCCTTCCTTTTCAATCCTGACCGTGTAGTCTCCAGGGTCTATTTTTGAAAGGTTATATTGTCCTTGGAGGTTGGTAACAGCTTCTCTTGCCTGGCCTAAAATGGTGAGTTTTGCCCCCTCAATTGCATTACCATCCTTTAGATTCTCGACCGTACCAGATATGGAACCTGCATTTTCAGCCACTTCCATTGAAATTGTCTGTGGCTCAACATCCTTTCCGGCCGTTACTTTCACAGTTTTGTCGGCATACCCAAAGGCAGTGATTTCAATTTCGTATTCCCCTGGAAGCAACGGGATTGAAAAGCTTCCATCTTGATCGCTCGAGCGAGTTTCGATTGGCTGACCCTTGACCTTGATATCCGCCTTCAATGGGTTGCCAAGTTCATCGAGGATTGTGCCGCTGATAACCGGGAACCGGACATTTGCTGCCCAGAGAACGGAGTTGATCAGCAGTTGTTTTCCTTCCTCTGTATAATCTTTAGCTCCGTGGTAATAAGCAAACCCATGCCCGCTCATAAGCATTTCAACACTGCCGGCTGATCTTGGTTTATATGCGATACCAAGACCATGCGTGTTTTCTGAGCCTTCATGTTTGATTTCAGCAAGCGAGTAGCCGCTGTAATCCTTAAAGTACCCGACATAGCTGGCAGCCGGCGTGAGGATTTCAATGAGATCTCCTGCTTTCGCTCCGTTGAAGATGGGGTGCTCCTCGAGTACCTTGTACTGCGCAGATTCAGTTGTTTTCCTTACCGTATCCCATTCCTTTGGATCGTTCCTGTACTTCATGAGCTGCGTGATGCCTCCACCCCAGACAGCGTCACCGAATATCAAGCTTGTCTGGGCTTTGTCTGCTGCTTCCATGACTTTATCGGATATTACTTGAGAGCTTGGATCATTAAAGAAAACGACGTCAAAATCAGCCATTTTTCCAACCAAATCGGCAGGCTGCACATCTGAAACATCCACCCCAATCTCCTTAAAAAGAGCTTTGAAGTTTTTATCAGAGGAATAATAGTCTCCCACAACCCCTACCGATGGCATAGGGTGAAGCTTGATATCAAGCTCTCCCGGGTGATGCGCGACATCGACGTTTTGCGAATGGGCGATGTATCCTTCCTTGCTGAATGTAAGCGTGTATACTTCTTCTCCTAACCCAGGAACTTCATAGCGTCCATTCGCTGCCGTCCGCGATCCGGCAACTGTTTCCCCAGCTTCATTTTTCACTTCAAGATCGACATCCTGAAGTTCCATACCTGAAATGGAATCGGTGACAATGCCTGTCAGCAAACCTTTTTCGGATTCCCCAAGCTTAATTTTCACAGTAGAAGGAGCATCTTTATCGAATGTAACGGTTTCCGTTATCGATCCTGCTCCCTTGGAACGGACTTCGAGTTTAAAGGTGCCCTCATCATGGTAAAATGTAAAGCTGCCATTGGCATCTGTTTGCGCTTTCACGCCTGTATCCACCACTTCAATGCTTGCTTTTACTGGTTCCCCTGCTGCATTTGTCACTGTGCCTGATACTTTCCCAAATTCCGCTTTGTAAAGGTAATCCATGCTGTTAAAGAGAATCTGCTGCTGCCCCCGCAGCCAGGCCTTCGATGATTCCCAAGGTACTGTCGAATGGCTGGACAATAATAGATGGGCACTGTCTTCTGAAACTGCCTGATAAGCGACACCTGATCCTACAAATCCCAGCTCCGTGTTCCCGATTTTCCCTATTGTCCTCCCGGAATATTGGTTAAACCATGCAAAATCAGCGTTATTTCCTAAAATGCTGATCCGGTCCCCAGGTTTATACCCTTTGAAGATCGGATGCTCCGCCTCTACCTGAATTCTTACTTCCCCTCCATCATAATCGTGTCCTAGCTCATTGGGATTTTGGAAGAAATCTTTCAGATGGTGGATGGATCCATAATTAGATCCCCACTGGTCGGTAAAAATGACGCTGACGCCATTTTCCCTTGCCTTTTCAATCAATTCTTTAAACTGCGCCTCAGTCGGTTTGATTCCATCCGAGCCATATCCGCCATTCAGGTAGATTACTTTATAACGCCCAACATCCTCTATCACATCCCAACCCCGTTCTTCGGCGATATAGCCATTCGCGTTCAATAGGCTGGTTATTTCACTCTTGTAATCGTCAAGGACAGCAATATCGATTGGCTGCAATTCGTAGGTCATTTTTGATTCCCCGCCACCATGGACAATGATTTCAACGCTGCCTTCCTTATACCCCTTCAAGGAAACCGTTGCCACATACGTCCCCTCATACACCTCTTCTGCAGCGAACAATCCATTGCTGTCTGTCTTTCCATCCACTGTTGAATCCCTTAATTTGATTCCCGCTCCTTCCACCGGCTTTCCTGTCCGTTTATCTTTTACCAGGATGGAGAATGAACCCTTGTCAGCATCTTCAAGATTGTATTTTTTTGTAAATTGGTAACCTGAAGAAAGCTTTAGTTTCTCAGTGATTTGCTTTTTTCCATAGGAGTAAATCCTGATTGTATAATCACCAGGTGTGTGCTTAAGCAGAAAGCTCCCATTTTCATCTGTTTTGGCATCTTCACCCGTTTCGATAACGGTGACAGAACCCTTAACGGAATTTCCGCCAGCATCCTTTAAAGATCCTTTTACGCTTCCCGGTGATTCATAGCTTTGCACTCCAGATTGGAAGGGGACGATCACCTGGCCATTCAGGATTGGGATCCCGGACGTACTGTAGACAGGGAGGCTGAAATCCTTCAGCCTTTCACCAGAATACACATCAATGACAGAGAGGCTTCCGCTTGTGCCTGCGAAGAATAACAGTCCGTTAGCGGAAACAGAACCATTGTTCAGAGTGGTCCCGACAGAGCGGTTATTCCAGAGCTCCTGTCCATTGGCAGCGTCGAAAGCCCGGAGGACTGGCTGTACTGCAGAACCGATGATAACAATATTTTCATGGACGATAGGAGAAGCAGCCTGTGTATCGCCAATACCGGGTGCCTTCCACTTCTCTTTACCTGTCCTGGCATCCAGGGCGTAAAGCGTACCTCCTTCAGTATTAAAGTTGACTCCTGAAAGATAAAGTGTTCCATTATCGTATACCGGCCTGGACGCAGCACCTTCATTCACAAGTGTTTTGCTCCATACCTCGGAACCATCTTCGATTCTCAGCGCTCTGATTTTTTGATTGTCATAGCTGCCGATAAATAGCATCCCGTCTCCGGCACTTGGGCCAAAATAGGTAGGCGCACCGAGAGAGACACTCCATTTCTTTTCGCCAGTTCCTGAGTCCAATGCTATAAGTTTTGCGTCATTTGTCAGGTCTGATGAGACAAAGAGAGTACCATCAATGAATAATGGTGATTCGTAAATCGCTTTTGCCCCGATATTCGTTGTCCAAATGATGCTGCCGGATTTTAAGTCAAGGGCATAGATCTTTCCGTCTTCTCCGCCTGAAAGATAGACAGTATTCCCTTCAATCGCAGGTGACGATCTGTTTGTGCTTCCGACCTTCACGGCCCATTGCTCTTTTCCAGTTTGGGAATCAAGCGCGATGACGTATCCTCTGTCAGTGACCAGTACTACTTTTTCCTTAGTGGCAGCTGGAGTGGAAAATAAGATTTTCCCCTTGCCTGAAACATCATATTTCCACCCTTTTTCCAGCGCATCAAGGTCAATCCCATTCGCTGAAACAGCATTCCGGTGTATGTTCCCGTTTGCCATTTCCCATTGACGATTCGATGGCGAAGTCTTATTGTTCACTTTCACCTCGAGCGAAACTTCTTCTCCCACTTCCACTTCCTTTGCCAGCCCGTTAATCCCTTCACCTGAAAATTGGAAGATATATTTACCCGCAGGCAGTTTCTTGATTTCAAATGCACCCGCTGCATCTGTGCGGTATACCGGCAGTGGAGTTCCTTTTACCCTTACATATGCATAAGCTGCAGGCTTCCCTGAGCCGTCTGCTACTTTGCCTTTTACAGAAAAGGTCTGGGCATCGTCCAATACCCAATTCACTGTCAGTGCTTCACCTTTTTTCAGCTCTATGGCTGCTTCCAAATCCTTGTAGCCAAAAGAGGAAACAGTGACCTTATGGGTTCCTTCCCTGATTTTAAAGCTGAACTCTCCCCCTTTTCCAATGTCGAAGGAAATCCCTTCTTCCTTTATTTCAAGCTTTCCTGAAAGAGCCTTGCCATCTTTATTTATAAGTTTTCCGGTGAGTTCCCCGGCAAATGCGGTTTCGGTAACTGCCTGGTAAATATTGATGATTCCGCTTCCATAGGAGTCATTTGGCAATGTCCCCATATGCGATTCCACTCTGGCAGTCTTTTTAAGTGTTTCCTTTATTTGATCTATCGTTAGGTTCGGTTTGGCCTGCAGCAAAAGTGCCACTGCACCTGTGACATGCGGGGTCGCCATGGAAGTCCCGCTGATGGTGTTGTATTTCCCTTCTTTCCGTTTCGCTGGCCATGCTGAATAAATTTTATGGCCTGGTGCCGAAAGATCCGGCTTGATGATTCTCTGTTCCTGGCCATTTCCATCCTTCCAGAATACAGGTCCGCGGCTTGAGAAATAAGCTGTTTGATCATAAGCATCGGTTGCGCCCACGGCAAATGTCTCTGGAAAACTCCCCGGGGACCCGATTGTCTGTGAGCCGGGGCCATCGTTCCCGGCCGCAAAAGACGGGAAAATCCCCGCCGCGACCCATGCTTTCACATCTTCATAGAATTCGAGGTTATAAGTATTGGAATTTCCCCATGAGTTGTTGACTACATGCGGAGCTTTAGATGGATCATCTCCTGGCGCCATGAACCATTGGAACGCCTTGTGGATCGCAGATAATGTAGTAGATCCCCCATCATTGAAAATTTTAGCAGCAATCCATTCTGCTTCCGGCGCCACCCCGATTGGTTCACCCGGACCCCCTCCAACAGCTGTTCCCGCCACGTGAGTTCCGTGTCCATTCCCGTCATTTGGGGTTTCATAGTTTTGACCTGATAAATCAATCCATGAATATTGATGGCTGCCATTACGGCCGCGATAGGTTTGCTTAAGGGCTTCGTGGTTTCCATCAACTCCGGAATCCATGATTCCGACAATGATTCCTTCACCCTTTAAACCATATTGCCCCCATACCTTTGGAGCATATATTTTTTCAAGACCCCACTGAGGGAGCCGCGGAGGACTTTCTTCCACTGTTACATCCGGCAGGCTTAGTGTCTCATCGAGTGAGATCCCGGCAATATCTTCCCGTTTTTTCAATTCTTCAAATGCTTCCCTGGTGACAGAAGCTGTGATTCCGTTAATGATCCACAGTGAATCTTTCTTTTTGGCTTTTCCTTTGTTTTCAAGAGCATCCAATGCTTGATGGATTCCTTTTTGAGAGTTTTTTGCTTTTTCTTTGAGGTGGTCCTGGATGGTTATGATTTTTTCTGTGCGGTTTTTCGTTGCTTTTACTTGAGGATAAATATTGTTGAGGTCAGGTGTATCTTTCATCCTGATGATAACATCAATTTCCTGTTTCTTTTCAAATGCCTTAAGGAGGATCCCTTCTTCATTTTTCGCCTTTTCAGCTGCTGATTCTGAATCACCCTTCAAAGGCGGGGGCTGAATGCCGAGTCCCTCGAGCAAATTTGTCAGCGTTCCGCTTTCAGCTGAGGTCTTTTCTGCTTCTTCTGTTTTTCCTGAATCATATGCTTGCTCACGCTGTTTCTCCAGTTTCAATTCTTCTTCAGAAAAGCTTTTTGGCTTTTCTCCTGCAGCAACTGCCTGTTGAGTGATAAAGGAAGAAAAAACAAGCAGCAAAGCCAGCATGAAAGCTGAAATCTTTCTCGCAGTTTTCTTCGTCTTCCATTTCATTTCCCTTGCACCTCCTGATTCATTTCATAACGAAGAATTACTGCAAAATTTTGTTAAAACCTTCTTTTTTATTGAATTTTTTCACTTTTCTGACAAGAATGAATCCAAAGTACGACTTTTTCGCCAGCTAATAGGAATAAAGAGACGGGTGTCTGAAATAAAAACAGCGAACCCCTGGTCCGCTGTTTTTTGATTCTAATCCATCCACTCTGTGTGGAAGGCGCCTTCTTTATCGATGCGCTGATAAGTATGTGCGCCAAAGTAATCGCGCTGTGCCTGTAGTAGGTTTGCCGGAAGCGTCTCGGTCCTGTAGCTGTCAAAATAGGCAAGAGCAGCTGAAAACCCTGGGATAGGGACACCGTTCATGACAGCTGCCGAAATGATTTCACGCAGCGATTGCTGGTAATCCTGGGCCACTTGCTTGAAATATGGATCGAGAAGCAGGTTTTTCAAGCCTGGGTCACGGTCATATGCTTCCTTGATTTTCTGAAGGAATTGAGCTCTGATGATACAGCCACCGCGGAAAATCATCGCAATTTCCCCGTAGTTTAGCTCCCAATCATATTCGTCCGATGCTGCCCTCATTTGCGCGAACCCTTGTGCATAAGAACAGATTTTGCTTAAATACAATGCTTTGCGGATCGATTCGATGAATCCTTCACGATCCCCCTCGAATGGTTTCACTTCAGGGCCGCTTAGGATTTTGCTTGCTTCGACCCTCTCCTGTTTCATGGCGGAAATGAACCGTGCAAATACGGACTCGGTAATGATTGGAAGCGGCACCCCGAGATCGAGCGCACTCTGGCTCGTCCATTTTCCTGTTCCTTTTTGGCCAGCCGTATCTAAAATGACATCGACCAGCGGCTTACCGGTTTCTTCATCTCTCTTCGTGAAAATATCTGCTGTGATCTCAATCAAGTAGCTGTCAAGCTCACCTCTGTTCCAGTCCGCAAATACTTCATGAAGTTCATCCGCGTTAAGGCCGAGTAAATGCTTTAGCATAAAATACGACTCGGAAATCAGCTGCATATCCCCATATTCGATTCCATTATGGACCATTTTCACATAGTGGCCTGCTCCATCTGGACCAATATAAGTAGTGCAAGCCTCTTCATTAACTTTGGCGGCGATGTCTTTGAAAATCGGTGCTACAAGCTCGTAAGCTTCCTTTTGCCCGCCAGGCATGATGGAAGGACCGTTCAGTGCCCCTTCCTCCCCGCCCGAGACACCGGTGCCGATAAAATGGAGGCCGAGCTCACTCAGTTCTTTATTCCTGCGCTGCGTATCAGCGAAATATGTATTTCCGCCGTCAATCAGGATGTCCCCTTCTTCAAGGAAAGGCTTCAGCTGTTCTATCATTGCATCCGTTGCCGCTCCAGCTTTCACCATCAGCAAGATTTTCCGGGGCTTTTCCAGGGATTGCACGAACTCTTCGATTGAAAAGGTGCCTACGATCTTCTTGCCTTTCGTTTCAGCCAGCATTTCATCGGTCTTTTCACGTGAACGATTATAAACCGAAACAGAATATCCCCTGCTTTCAATATTCAGGGCAAGGTTCTTCCCCATGACTGCAAGGCCGATGACGCCAATCTGCTGTTTTGACATATTTTCAAACTTCCCTTCTTTGTGAAGCTATGATATAAAACAAAACCATACATACTAATTTAGCAATGTTGCATCGCTGTTTGCAAATAATCGGGTCCAGCCACTATTTATTTTGGCTCAACCCCATCACTCTAAACACATTTTAATTATTATTCCCGTTATCCTTTTCCTCCTTGCGTTCCTGAAGGAAGTCCTTATTAAAGCTAGTATCTTGACCTTGCCTTCCATCCGGCTGTTGTTTCTTAACCTGGGATCCGGCCAGGTCTATGATTGCCTTCCCATACTTCTCCCTTAAGAAGGACATCGTATTCAAGAGCGGCTCCTTCCTCGCATCCTGCTCAAAAGTAAAAAGGTCAAGCTGTTTCACCGCCTCGCCGGCATCAAGCAAGTCTGTGCCTGTGATGCCGAGGAGCCTGACTGGATTCCCATTCCAATGTTTCAGGAAAAGAGCTTTGGCTGCTGCAGCGATGTCCTCCTTCCTTGACACCGGGTTGGGCAGCTTCTGGCTTCGGCTGATTGTCTTCCTGTCCTTGAAGCGAATCGTCACACCGATATTCGCCGCAACAGCTTCTTTCCGTTTCATCCTGGCGGCTACCTGTTCCGAAAGCTTATCGAGAACCTTAAGAAGTTCATGCTGGTTCGAAATATCACGCGGCAAAGTGGTGGAATTGCCGATGCTTTTAAAATCATAGACCGAATCGGGATCCACTGGGCGGTTGTCGATCCCGTTGGACCTTTGCTTAAGCCTTTGGCCATTGATTCCAAGGAGGCCCTTGAGCTGGATATCGTTAGCTTTTGCGAGGCTGCCGATCGTATCAATGCCAATACTCTTTAATTTCCCAGCTGTTTTGTTTCCAATCCCATGCATTTCCCCAACTTCAAGCGGCCAGAGTACATTGGGGATATCCCTTTTACGCAAAACTGTAATCCCTAATGGCTTTTTCATATCGGATGCTGTTTTTGCCAAAAACTTGTTAGGCGCGACCCCAATGCTGCAAGGCAAATCAAGCTGCGCAAGAATCCGTTTTTGGATGCTTTCGGCAATCTCAAGCGGTGAACCGATAGCATAGCATTCCGTAATATCCATATAGCCTTCATCGATTGAGACAGGCTCAACAAGCGATGTAAACGTACGAAGGATATCGAACATCGCGGCGGAAGCGGTCCGGTAGCGGTCAAAGTTTGGCCGTTTGACAATTAACTCCGGGCAAAGCTTCTTCGCTTCCCACAATGGCATCGTTGTCCTGACGCCATATTTCCTCGCTTCATAGCTGCAAGTGACGATAATGCCCCTCCGTTCTTCAGGATTCCCGGCAATTGCCAGCGGCTTGCCCTTTAATTCGGAATCATACGCCATTTCAACCGATGCATAAAAACTATTCATATCAACGTGGAGGATGACCCTGCCTTTTTTTGGATACATTGTATTCATCTTGTACACTTCCCAAATATACGTTCTCCTTTAGTTTAACAAAAAATCCTGCGGATACCCATACAGAAGGGTTCCAAAATAGTAATATCCAATTTATTGTTAACCAGATGATTGCCGCAGCACCCGGCTCCCTCAGCGGAAAGCGAAGGTTTGGAATCGATAACAAGAGACAGGTCAACTGCAAAAATAAAGGTCCCCTAAAGGGACCTGCAGACTGTAGACAAACTCGATGGAAATCGAGCTTGTCTACAGTTTTTTTGGTTTGTGCTGGAATAGGGCTGTTGATT
>NZ_JAERSD010000090.1 GCF_017912555.1 Bacillus sp. REN3
GAGAAAAACTAAAATGGCGATCACTCGGTTCTTTCTTGGTTCTTCTTACTTACGATTATCTAGTTTTCAAGGAACAAGGCTGCTGACTTCGATCACATCGTGATGAGCGTCAGAGCTTCCCTTCCTGCTGCCTTGCGACGAGCTGAAGAATGCTTCTTCGAGCTGCTGTGGCGCAGGAGCAAAAAGAAAGTTTTGAGAAGATTCAATTTTATCAAACCCCATTGGGTCTGATATCATTGCTC
>NZ_JAERSD010000091.1 GCF_017912555.1 Bacillus sp. REN3
GACGATAATAAATGAAACTATTTTGTTTATGCTCCAAGAGAGCAAAGACTGTCCCGATCTCAGGAAGTTGAATCAAGCTGCTGCTCGATCGGTACAACTCGCCGTTTCATCAGTGAAGTAACGCTCGTTGCTCCACCCCGCGACGATAATATAAGTTTATTGAATATGGTGGAGGATGACGGGATCGAACCGCCGACCCTCTGCTTGTAAGGCAGATGCTCTCCCAGCTGAGCTAATCCTC
>NZ_JAERSD010000092.1 GCF_017912555.1 Bacillus sp. REN3
TTTTAGCTCAACCTGATGCCCCAAATGGGACGAATCCCTCTCTTGCGTCCCATTTCAGTTCAACTTGATGCTCCATTTGGGTCGCATCTCTCTCTTGCATCCCATTTCAACTCAACTTGATCCTCCAAATGGGGCGAATCCCTCTCTTGCATCCCCTTTTAGCTCAACCTGATGCCCCAAATGGGACGAATCCCTCTCTTGCGTCCCATTTCAGTTCAACTTGATGCTCCATT
>NZ_JAERSD010000093.1 GCF_017912555.1 Bacillus sp. REN3
CCCACCTTGAACTTTTGGAAAAACATAACCGACCAAAGCCAAAGGCCATTATTGCAGACTCTGGTTATGGAAGCGAAGAAAACTATGCACATTGTGAAGAAAAGGAAATAGAAGCTTACATTAAATACAATACTTTTGATAAAGAACAGACAAAAGTGTGGAAGGAACAAATTGGCCGTGTTGAAAATATGGAGTATGACGAAGAGCTAGATGAATGGATTTGCGCAAACG
>NZ_JAERSD010000094.1 GCF_017912555.1 Bacillus sp. REN3
CTAAAATGGCGATCACTCGGTTCTTTCTTGGTTCTTCTTACTTACGATTATCTAGTTTTCAAGGAACAAATCGGCAAATAATAAGCAGCGCTCATCCGCTTCCGCGAATAGCTTGCTTCTGATTTGCCTTCATATTGCATATTCTTGAGAGATTGCTCCCTCAAAACTAAACAAACAAAGCGGTCAACTTACGGACCATCGGTCCGCATTCCGATTGCCCCATGGGCA
>NZ_JAERSD010000095.1 GCF_017912555.1 Bacillus sp. REN3
GTGCCGGCGAGAGGAATTGAACCCCCAACCTACTGATTACAAGTCAGTTGCTCTACCAATTGAGCTACACCGGCATTATGAGTGAAAATATTCAGTTCTCAGCCTGAACGTTGAAAGGTCGTCCTGATCTCGGAAAGTCGAAGCAAGTAGCAGCTCGATCAGTACGCTGAAGCTTTTTCAGGAAGTTCATCCGGACGTGCTCTACCAATTGAGCTACACC
>NZ_JAERSD010000096.1 GCF_017912555.1 Bacillus sp. REN3
CTCCGCAGGTAGGATTCGAACCTACGACCGCTCGGTTAACAGCCGAGTGCTCTACCACTGAGCTACTGCGGAATAATTGGATATTTCCTAAACTCTATGCAGTTGATTCGATCCTCATCCCGGAAGATGAAAAAACACATATTGCCCGGCGGCGTCCTACTCTCACAGGGGGAAACCCCCAACTACCATCGGCGCTGAGAAGCTTAACTTCCGTGTTC
>NZ_JAERSD010000097.1 GCF_017912555.1 Bacillus sp. REN3
GTGCCGGCGAGAGGAATTGAACCCCCAACCTACTGATTACAAGTCAGTTGCTCTACCAATTGAGCTACACCGGCATTGTGAGTGAAAATATTCAGTTCTCAGCCTGAACGTTGAAAGGTCGTCCTGATCTCGGAAAGCCGAATCAAGTAGCAGCTCGATCAGTACGCTGAAGCTTTTTCAGGAAGTTCATCCGGACGTGCTCTACCAATTGAGCTAC
>NZ_JAERSD010000098.1 GCF_017912555.1 Bacillus sp. REN3
GAAGAAGGAAGCCAAAGATACAGGCAGCGAAAAATAGATGTAGAGCCAGTGTTTGGGCAGATTAAGCACAATCGAGCGTTTAAGAGATTCGGGTTAAGAGGCCTATCCAAAAATACCACGGATTGGGGTCTTATTTGTACTGCACACAATCTTTTGAAGTGGGCAGCCAACAAGGAAAGCGAACAAAAATTAGGGTAACTAGGG
>NZ_JAERSD010000099.1 GCF_017912555.1 Bacillus sp. REN3
TGCCCGTTCATCATGTGATCCTCTTTCATTCGCATAAAAGTGGCATCGGTATCTGTCTTAGAAAAGCTGTTTCTCTCTCCAAAAGTCTGTTTCTGAAGTTCATACTTCTGTTTTCGAGGCAGAAGGTCTTTTTCCAGTTGACGCTTAGCCTTCTTTAAAGGTTTGTTTTTTGGATTCTGTTCCAGTCTCTTTTCCAACTTTTT
>NZ_JAERSD010000009.1 GCF_017912555.1 Bacillus sp. REN3
GTGACAATTTTTTTGCTTAAAAAGCCCTCTATCATAGGATTTTATAACCTATTTCTTATAAAAGTTTTGACAATACGTGTTAAAACAAGGAGGAGAAAAAATGGAGAATACAATTTATTCAATGCTGCCGCCATTGCTCGCGATCCTGATGGTAGTCCTGACAAGGAGGGTACTCTTGTCCCTTGGGACCGGCATATTCGCAGCCGCACTGCTGCTGGCTGAGTTCAATATCGGAAAAACGGTAGCGATCCTGGGAGATGCAGTGAAAGCAATTTTCATAGCAGACGGAGAGCTCAACACTTCTAGCCTGTATATTATCCTGTTCTTGTTGCTTTTAGGCATGATTACAGCATTCATATCGATTTCAGGAGGAAGCAGGGCGTTCGGCGACTGGGCAATGAAAAGAGTGAAGACGCGGACAGGAGCCCAGCTTGTTGGGGCGATCCTGGGCATGATCATTTTCATCGATGATTATTTCAATGCCCTTGCAGTAGGGCAAATCACACGTCCGATCACGGATCGCCAGCGTGTATCACGCGCGAAGCTTGCTTATGTAATCGATTCGACTTCAGCGCCTGTGTGTGTCATTTCCCCTATTTCCAGCTGGGGCGCTTATATCATTGCGCTGATTGGCACGATCCTTGCCGCGCATGGTGTGAAGGAATACACGGCTTTTTCAGCCTTCCTGCAAATGGCGCCAATGAATTTTTATGCGATTGCCGCATTGGCTATGGTGTTCATCATCGCTCTTCGCAATATCGAAATCGGTCCGATGAAGATGCATGAAGAACGTGCAATCAACGAAGGGATTGTCGTGGCAAGCGACAAACCAGTGCCTGGAGAATTGAAAGATGACCTGCCGACTAGCAACAGAGGGACTGTCGGCGACTTGTTATGGCCGATTGCTGTCCTTGTCATAGCGACTGTCGGTGCGATGCTTTGGACCGGGTACACCGCGGTTGAAGGAAAAGCGACCATCTTTAAAGTGTTTGAAAATACAGATGTGACAAAATCTCTTGTGATAGGCGGGGGATTGGGACTTGCTGTTTCTTTGATCATGTTCGCAAGGCAATCTCTTGTCCTCAAGGGTGTCAGCCGCAATGCTTTTGGCAAAGGGATCCTGGAAGGAATCAAGGCGATGCTGCCGGCGATTTACATCCTGCTATTTGCCTGGGTGATCGTTGATTTGATCGGCAGGCTCGAAACCGGCAAATATCTTGCCGGCCTTGTGGAAAGCTCGAATATGAGTATTTCCTTCCTTCCATTCCTGTTGTTTATTGTAGCAGGAATCATGGCTTTCTCTACCGGTACTTCATGGGGTTCGTTCGGAATCCTGCTGCCGATCGCGGGAGATATAGCTGCAGCTGCCGACATCAGCATCCTGCTTCCAGCCCTGGCTGCAGTATTGGCCGGCGCGGTTTTCGGCGACCATTGTTCACCGATTTCTGATACAACCATCCTTTCTTCGACTGGAGCGGGTGCCCACCATATGGACCACGTCATGACCCAATTGCCATATGCGTTGATTTCTGCTGCGATTGCAGCTGTAGGCTTCCTGATGATCGGATTCACTGGCAGCACTCTTATTGCATTGGCTGCAGTCGTCATCCTGCTCATTGCCTTTGCTTTCATCTTTGGAAGCAAGCCTCAGGAACAAGAAGTTTTCAAAGAAAATCTTGCAGAATAGTAATCAGGCTGCCTGGAACCCAGGCAGCTTTTTATCTTTATGCCGGTTTTTTGGTAAAAATTAAGCGATATTTTTCGACAGAAATCGATTTTGTGAAAAAATTTGTTATTTTCAAAATAATATTTTGACAACAAAATAAAAACTAGCTATACTAAGGCTATAAAAAGTCTGAAAATATAAAACTTTCTAATTGCTCATTTTTTCCTAGAGAGTTAGAAAGAGAGGGGGATTCATAATGGAAAACCGTCCACAATGGGGTACAAGGGCTGGCTTCATCCTTGCAGCAATTGGGTCTGCGGTCGGATTGGGAAATATTTGGCGCTTCCCTGGGGTTGCCTATGAGAATGGAGGTGGAGCATTCTTCCTGCCGTACTTATTCGCGTTATTGACAGCGGGTATCCCGATTTTGATCCTGGAATTCACAATCGGCCATAAATACCGTGGCTCAGCACCTTTGAGTTTAGCAAGGATGAGAAAAGGAGCTGAGTGGATCGGCTGGTGGCAGCTGGCAGTTTCCTTTGTCATATCCACTTACTACGCTGTCATCATTGCCTGGGCAATATCTTATGCTTATTTTTCTTTTGGAAAGCAATGGGGCAAGGACCCGTTGAATTTCCTTGTCGGCGATTATCTGAAAGTCGTTGATCCAGGTACTGTCGGCAGCATCGTTCCAGGGGTATTCCTTCCGCTGGTTCTTGTATGGTTCATTACCTTGGGCATTTTGTTCAAAGGAGTCAAGAAGGGAATCGAAGTAGCGAACAAAATCTTTATTCCTGCACTTGTTATTTTATTCCTGATCATCGTTGTTCGCGCTTTAACCCTTGAAGGTGCAATTGATGGCGTCAACGCCTTTTTCAAGCCAGACTGGAGCCAGATCTTGAACGGAAAAGTTTGGGTTGCTGCATATGGGCAAATCTTCTTCAGTTTGTCGATTGCCTTTGCAATCATGATCACTTATTCAAGCTATCTGCCTAAGAAATCAGATATCACGAATAATGCTTTCATTACTGGCTTTGCAAACTCTTCTTTCGAATTGCTTGCCGGTATCGGTGTCTTCGCCGCACTTGGCTTCATGGCTTCCCAGCAGGGTGTGCCAGTGAGCGAGGTTGTCAGCAAGGGAGTCATCCTTGCGTTCGCGATTTTCCCGCAAATTATTAATGAGCTTCCATTCCTAAGCGGATTGTTCGGGGTCTTATTCTTCACGAGTTTGACGCTGGCGGGTCTTTCATCGCTGATTTCGATAGTTGAAACCTATGTGGCCGGTGTCCAGGAGAAGTTCAAGATTTCCCGAACAAAGGCAGTAGCAATTGGAGGCGGCTTGTCCGCGTTGATTTCCATCCTGTTCGCTACTCAGGGAGGGCTGAACTTCCTTGACACCACTGATGCGTTCATCAACAATTATGGGGTGGCGCTAGCAGGCTTGGTTGAAGTCATTTTCGTTGTCTGGGTGGCAAAAGAATTGAACAGCCTGCGTGATCATGCAGATGGCATCTCCGACATCCGCCTTGGCAGCTGGTGGAACATTTCACTGAAATTCATCACTCCAGTTGTTCTTGGAATCATGATGGTCATGAACATCATGACCGACTTGAAAACAAGCTATGGCGGTTATCCGGTCATGTTCAACGTTTATTATGGCTGGCTGGTTGCCATCGGCGCGATTGCAGTCGGGTTCATTTTTGCCAACATCAAGAAATGGGATCATTCTCTGTATAAAGTTCCTCACGAGAAGGGGGTTTCTAAATAATGGATACAAGCGCAGTAGTGATGATGATATTAGGGATCGCAATTATTTGGGGGGGACTTGGAGCAAGCATCCTCCATGCTGTCAAGAAATCCCGTTCCTCATAAAGCGAAAGGGCCGGCCTGTTGAGGGCTGGCCCTTTCTTCATTCTGCTAACTTCCTTTCTTAAGCCTTGTCCGTTCCTGCCTTGCCCACATTTTCAAATGAGGGTAAGGGTCGAAGGACCACTCGGTATAGCCGTTGTCCTTGTACATGCCGTAATGCAAATGAGGAGGGAATTTCCCAGAAGTTCCCGGAGGTCCGTAGCCAGAGCTTCCAACACCGCCAATGACTGTTCCTGGTTCAACAATCTGTCCGACCTTTAAATCCTTCGCAAAGCCGCTCAGATGGGCATAATAATGATACGTATTATTGATATCGCGGATGCCGACACGCCAGCCTCCGTACTTGTTCCAGCCTTTCATCTCCACGATTCCGTACCCGGTAGCACGGACGGGGACGCCGTAGCCAGCGAAAATGTCCGTCCCTTCGTGAATGCGCCTGCCACCCCAGCCGCGGGCATCACCCCAAGTATTACGGTAGCTGTGATTGCTCCTTAGAGGGAGAGGGAACGAATGGGTTTCCAGGTCGAGCCTTCCAAAATGCTTATAGATCATCGCTTTGTCAATGATGATCCCGACTGTTTTATCCCTTTTATAATAATTCCAGAGTCCGATCTTCAAGTTTTCATGGTCTGTACCGTAGCCGAGGAGATATTGCGCGAAAGCGTGAAGGACATCCTCGTCGTCACTTAGTTTTGCCTTGCCATCTCCATTTCCGTCAAACCCGATGCCATTGAAAAATTCAATTGAAACAGGATGGTCATCATCAGGATTCGGATTCAGCAAACCTGCCCATTCCTCGGGCTTGAAATAGATCCCTGATATTCCCTCTGCTTTAGGCAAATCCTTTCTTGCCTGGCGGACATTCCGCTCGTATTGATCAACCGCGGCTATATAATACCATGGTATATGGGTAATCGCTTCCACCCGCTGATACAGCTCCATTCTTTTCCGGTAGACATCTTCGCCATGTTCCGCTGCTGATGCCGTTTCAAACCATGGACTAATGGATGAAAAAAGAATGACGAATGCTATTAGGATTCTCACCATAATCCCCCCTTCATGTTTTTTCTGCAAGTACACCGTTTTTTCCTTATGTCTCCCAGGCATGCATAGGAAGGGAGCTAGCCGTACAAAAAGTATCTCAATCTGGGGTGTTCCTCTTTTTGTGGTGTTTTTTTTCTTCCTTTAGTTTGTGAGAAAGGTTTGTTTTCATAAATATCAATTATTGGTAATCGGAAAAGTGTGTCACTTGTCGAGCGATTTTCGTTGTGTTAAAGTGACAACAGAAGCTCTATATCGACCCTGATCTTTTCATGGTGTTCTTGATGTATTGCAACAGGAATGGAGTGAAATCATGAGCAGCAAAAAAGAGTTCCAACGCAAGCCTGAGTGGCTGAAAATAAAGCTGAATACGAACGAAAACTATACAGGCCTGAAAAAAATGATGAGGGAGAAAAGCCTCCATACGGTCTGTGAAGAAGCAAAATGTCCCAACATCCATGAGTGTTGGGCTGTCAGAAGAACTGCGACCTTCATGATCCTGGGTGATGTTTGTACTCGTGCCTGCCGTTTCTGCGCAGTCAAGACAGGACTTCCAACCGAGCTTGACTGGCAGGAGCCGGAACGCGTAGCAGACTCTGTGACAATGATGAACCTGAAGCATGTCGTCGTCACAGCTGTAGCCCGCGATGACTTGAAGGATGGCGGCGCAGCTGTTTTTGCCGAAACAGTCAGGGCGATTCGCAGGAAGAATCCATTCACTTCGATTGAGGTGCTTCCTTCTGACATGGGTGGAGCCCTTGAAAACCTGAAGACGTTGATGGATTCCCGCCCGGATATCCTGAACCATAACATCGAAACAGTCAAACGCTTGACACCACGAATCAGGGCGCGTGCTACATATGAACGGTCACTTGAATTCCTGCGCAGGGCAAAAGAAATGCAGCCGGATATCCCGACAAAATCAAGCATCATGATTGGCCTCGGGGAAACAAAGGAAGAAATCATCGAAGCAATGGATGACCTGCGTGCGAACAACGTGGATATCCTGACGCTTGGCCAGTATTTGCAGCCTTCCAAGAAGCATCTGGAAGTCATAAAATATTACCATCCCGATGAGTTCTCCGAGCTGAAGGAAATCGCTTTGCAAAAGGGCTTCAGCCATTGTGAAGCAGGACCGCTTGTCCGTTCGTCCTACCATGCCGACGAGCAGGTCAATGCAGCCGCAAAGCACAAGCAGCAGATTGCCGGACAGGAAGCACAGCAGGCATAGAAGAAAGGCAAAGAGTTCAGCGTTGACGTGCTGAACTCTTTTTATTTTATTTCTTCTTCATTTGGCGTGAAATGTCGTCTTTGTCCACTTCATGGTTCATTTCGCCCTTTGCTTCGCCGTTCGCGTTTTCGCCGGTGCTCATGTCCCTGCCTTGAGGGGATTTCAGCATTTGTTTGACGACTCCGTCAATCATTGTATCGATGTCACGGCTGTCCGTGTCAAGGGAAGCAAAGTTCTCGACATCCTTGCGGAGGTTCGTGTTATCCGATACATAGACGTGGTACCAGCGCGGAACAACGGACATGCCCGTTTTCTTGATCTGGTCTGCTGTTTCAAAACGATTTTTTGAATCCGTTTTATAAACAATCAAGACCTCTTCATCCGTAACAAGCGTGGAAACATCATCGACATTCGGGGTCATCGTGCAGAACCTGCCAATCATGTCTGCCATCTGCTCCCGGTCGATTGCCTGATAGGCATCTGTATTGTCCTCACCCATGATGCCTGTTTTTTGGTGGCGGACATATCCAAAGTCCTCACTTTTGTCTTCCATATCCTTACGGCCTTCCTCGTTGTATAAATCAAGCCGCTGGTCATTGACATTCAGTGTATTGCCGCTCTGGCGATAGATGCCTGCCTTGCTGCCGTCTTCATCACGAAAAGCATCGTTGCTGGCGCAGCCTGTCAGCGCAGCGGCACCGCAAATACCTAAAGCAATGATTGATTTTTTCATTTTTAACACCCCCTAATTGTTAGGGTGGCATTCAAATTAATTTTTTTGCTTAGTAATTGATGGGGAATAAGTTATAATTTAAATAAATCAACATTGCAAACAGATGAAATCAGCAGTGAAAAAGAGGTGGACCGATGATTTGCATCAATAATCTTTGCTATGAAATTGTCGATGAGCAGCGGAACGGATTCAATGAAGAAGCCTTTCGGGCCCGTTACAGTGAAATTCTGACGAAGTATGATTATATCGTAGGCGACTGGGGGTACGGACAGCTCAGACTGAGAGGCTTCTTCGATGACCAGAACCAGAAATCGACATTTGATACGAAAATCAGTACATTGAGCGAATATCTATATGAATATTGCAACTTTGGCTGTGCTTATTTTGTTGCGAAGAAGGTTGCAAAATAAACAAAAAGAGGACCCGGCTGGGTCCTCTTGCTTATTCACTATATGGCTGCTGTTCGCTTTCGTCCGGGTCGTCGTGAGTAGGATGGGCTCCGGCCTCCTGGCGCGGTGCCCCTTGATGCATCGACTTGAACTCATAGTTGAAATTGCTGTATGAACGTTGCCCTTCACGCCAGGGAGTACTCTTTCCTTCAACCGGTTCATCATGGCGGAAGGGCGATCCATAAGGGCCATCTGGCAAATCTTCAGCGGTTACATAATTCCTTTGTTTTTCTACATTGGAAAAATCAAAGTATTCACGTTCTTCGTCGCTCAATGGCTACCACTCCTTTGCTTGTTTCCCCTAGTATGCCTTTTTGGCGGGGAAACCATCCAGGAGGAGGCGCCTAGACAATCTGGCGAAGGAAAGAGCGCAATTCCTCAGCATCTTCCTCGGAAAGGTTATATGCATACTCAAGGTATCCTTCTTCATCAAGGTCGTCCTGGCCGAGTATAGCGAAACGGCTGCCCTGGATATCCAGGACGATGCTTTTCCCATAATAGCGATCAGTTTTCATGATTGCCAGGTCAAAACGCTGGTTTTCGCCCATAAAGCTTACGAAACGGGTTTTTGTATCTTCTGTCTCATCATAAAGAAAAAAGCGGTCTGTCATCGTGTATCCTCCCAATTGGTTACTGGCAAATAATAGTTCTGTATCCATGAATCTATAATGATTCAGTCTCTAATACGAAAAAAAAGTGCCTGCTGTTTGTTAAAAGGTCCATCCCTTTTCCAAATTGTTTCCTGCAGCCTCTGCCAGGAAACAGTCTACAGCATCACAAGATGCGGTTTATGTTCAAGGTGATGGTGCGCTGTTATGTAGCGGACCGTTCTTGTCTTGGAACGCATGACAATCGAATGTGTTTCCACCAGGTCGCCTCCAAGGAACCTGACTCCATCAAGCAATTCACCGCTTGAAACCCCGGTGGCAGCAAAAATCGCGTCATCACCGGAAACGAGTTCATCCAGTGTCAACAACTGGCGAGGGTCCTTCAATCCCATTGAAATGCAGCGGTTTTCTTCCTCCTCTGTGAAGGGAACGAGGCGAGCCTGCATATCGCCGCCAAGAGCCTTGATCGCGGCAGCGGAAATGACACCCTCTGGGGCACCGCCAATCCCAACGAAAAGATCAACCCCGGTGTGGGAAAGTGCGGTCGCAATTGATGCACCGACATCTCCATCGCCAAACAATTTTACCCGTGCGCCTTTTTGCCTTACGCGTTCAATCATTTCTTCATGGCGTTCCCGTTCCTGGATGATGACAGTCAGATCCTGTATCCTTTTGTTGTTTGCTTCAGCCACGATTTCGATCGTTTTTTCAATCGGGTCATCAAGGCTGACTTTTCCGGCAGCATTCTTGCCGACTGCGATTTTTTGCATATACATATCAGGTGCGTGGAGGAGAGTCCCTTTATCCGCTACTGCAATGACGGCCATTGCGTTGTTATGGCCTTTGGCGACGATATTTGTGCCTTCGAGCGGGTCAACGGCAATATCTACCTTAGGTCCCATTCCCGTACCGAGTTTTTCGCCTATGTACAGCATTGGGGCTTCGTCTAGCTCGCCCTCGCCGATGACGACGATTCCATCCATATTGACGGAATCGAACATTTTTCTCATCGCAGTAGTGGCAGCATCATCCGCTTCGTTCTTTTTCCCTCGTCCCATCCACTGGGCTGAAGCCAATGCCGCAGCTTCGGTGACTCTGACAATTTCTAGCGCAAGTTCGCGTTCCAAGTGACTCTCCTCCATTTTCGACTGCATTCTCATCCACCATCTTACCAGAAAAACGATTGCTTCTGAACATTTCTGAAAAAAGGAAAAAATTTCAGGTCAATAGCTTGGGGAAATTATCTAGTCCGTCTGGATATGATACAATATAGAAAAGTTCCAGGCATCTTCTGAGAGGATGGACATACCAGGTTCGTGTCCGTGACTTGAAAAAGATGATGAAATCCCGCAAATCATCCAGCAGGGGCAGAACACGATTGAGATGACCGAAAGGGATTCGATTGAGGGAATTGTGAATTTTATTTATAATATAAAGGTATGAAGAGGCATGGGCTTTAAGATTGCTGTTGATGATACAGGTTCTGGCTACGCAAGACTGAATACGGTCAGTGAGATCATACCTGATGTCATCAAAATGCACCGTTCTGTCGTCCAGAATATCGACAAGAATTCAGTGAAGGAATCGATGGTGAAGGGCTTGCTGCTTGTCGCGAGGGAAGCGGGATCTGTTCGTCGTTACCGAGGGAATCGAAAGCGAGGAGGGGGCTTCCGTGCTTTCAAGGATTAATGTCGACCTGGCCCATGGCTATTTTTATGCCCGCCCGGGTTTCTTGCAAGCCGTATAGTATCTGTGTGAGGTGTGTGGAATGTATTTTGTAGACCGTGAACAAATTGAAGCGACGCTGGGGTTCCTTGAAAGGCAAATCGATTTTTTCGAAAAACAGGAACGGTGGGAAACGACGATGGAGCTGGCAGCACTTGAGCGCGTGGCCCATACGATGATCGAAGCAGTCCTGGATGTCGGCAATTCGATGATTGATGGATTCATCATGCGTGATCCCGGTAGCTATGAGGATATCATCGATATCTTGACAGATGAAAAAGTCGTCACCGCAGAAATGGGCGTAAGCCTGAAAAAACTCATCGAATCAAGGAAGATGGTTGTTCAGCAATATACCGCAGTGGAGCACGGGAAGCTGAAGGAAACCTTCGAAGCAGAACTTCCGCTGCTGAAACAATTTCCGCCAAAGGTCTGCGAGTATCTGGACAATGAACTGGGTCCCGTTTCAGCATTCAAGAAATAACGCAGCAGAAGAGACCGTTGGAACGGTCTCTTTTATCGTGAAGAACCATTTTTTTGCGACAGGAGCAGAGCATTTGTAAAATGAGTTTCGAAGAACATATTCCGAGGAGTGAGCACCATGAAGAAATATAAAGGATATTTGATCGATCTGGATGGGACGATGTACAAAGGGTCCGAACGCATTGATGCAGCGGCGGATTTCGTCAAAAGGCTGATCGATGCCGGAATCCCTTATCTGTTTGTGACAAATAATTCCGCGCGGACACCGGCCCAGGTGGCGGACAAGCTGAGAAGGTTTGGTATTCCTGCATCGGAAGAACAGGTATTCACTACTAGCCAGGCTACTGCTAACTATATATATGAGCGAAAACCGGATGCCGGTGTATATGTCATTGGAGAAGAAGGGATCCGAACAGCCATTGAGGAGAAAGGCCTGGAATTTGCCGGTGAAGATGCGGATTTCGTTGTCTCCGGCATTGACCGGGAGATTACGTACGAAAAGCTGGCAGTAGGCTGCCTCGCGGTAAGGAACGGAGCCACTTTCATTTCCACGAATGGCGATATTGCCATCCCCACCGAGCGGGGCTTGCTGCCGGGGAATGGTTCCTTGACTTCCGTCATTGCTGTTTCCACGCAGACCGAGCCGATTTTCATCGGCAAGCCGGAGTCCATCATCATGGAACAGGCTCTCAAGGTTCTAGGGACGGACAAAGCTGACACCTTGATGGTCGGCGATTATTACGATACGGATATTCTTGCAGGAATGAGGGCTGGAATCGATACATTGCTTGTGCACACTGGCGTGACCACGAAGGAACTGCTTAAGGGATATAAGGAAATGCCAACGTACACAGTCGATTCGCTTGATGAATGGGAAGTATAGAATGGGAAAGGGACCAAGGCCAGCACGGCTTCGGTCCCCTTTCTATTTCCTCAGGCTAATTCTATGAAGATTTTGATGCCGCAACGAATATAGCCAGCAATGGCAGCTGGGTGAGTCTGCTTCGGTCCTCCTGGGCTCCCGAGCAACAGGATGATTCCAGAGGATAACTTCAATAAGTCTCCCCTTTTATATCATTCTGTGTTTGCCGCTCTGTGGGCAAGTCGGCTGGATGCAGCGGCAGCGATCGCGCCGACAAGATCGTCAAGGAAAGTGTGCACCTTTCCGGAAGACTTATCATTCAATTTTTCCAGAATGCCTGGTTTAAGCTTGTCGATGTATCCGTAATTTGTAAAACCGATGGAACCGTATATATTCACAATGGAAAAAGCGAGGATTTCATCCACACCATACAGGCTTTCATCTGTTTCGATGATCGACTGCAGCGGTTCTCCCAGTTTATTTTCTTCAGCAAGGATATCCAGCTGGATTCCTGTCAGGATCGCGTTCTGGACCTCACGTTTTGATAGGACCCGTTCCACGTTTTCGATACAATCCTCCATTTGCAGGTCCGGGTGGTATTTCTCTTGAAGGAAAAAGACAAGCTCAGCAATGTCCTTCACTTCAACACCGCGTTCGCGGAGCCATTTCCGGGCTGTCTCCTCTGTCATTTGGATTGCACGTTTGTTCTCTAACATCTGCATCACCTTTCTAGTTTTGATTGCAGCTCTGCTTACATATCCTATTTATCCTACATTATTCTTTCTAATCCGTTTGGTGCAAGTTATTGGCTCCTTAAAAATCATCTCCAGAACGTATTCGCTTATTCATCCTATTGTTCACACAAGTTTTTTAACAGCAAACATATATTTGTTAACAGGCGGACCTGAAATGAGGTGACAAAATTGTACCAGAAAATGTTGAAGGAAGCATATGGGATTTCTGCGGATTCAGAAGTTAGTCTAGGTAGATACCATGGTTATAAGCAAAACGAAGGACTATATATCATTATGGCGGCAAACGGAAGGAAAGAGCAAGAAATAAGTGAATTATCAAGGATGATCGACCATATGCACCAGCATGGAGACCGGCATGTATCCCGGCTGCTGCCTGACAAACAAGGAAGGCAAATCTGCGACTGGCAGGACAGCCAATATTGTGTGCTCTTGAACCGGGCAGCTCCAGTACCAAAAGAAATGAAAACCGGCAGGAAGCTGGCCAAGTTCCATATGCGCGGAAGGCGGATTCCGTTCAAGGTGGAAAGCCTGAACCGGGTTGGAGAGTGGAAGCGGCTTTGGGAAAAAAGGCTGGACCAGATGGAGCAAGTGTGGAGCGGGAAGCTGTATATCCCGCCGGAGAATGAGTTTGAGCGCATGTTCATTGAGTCTTTCCCCTATTATATGGGAATTGCCGAGAATGCGATTCAATACCTTGCCGATGCCGAGATTGATGAAAAGCCGCTGCAGATGGACAGTGGCACAGTCTGCCATGAGCGATTCACAAATGCAGTCTGGCGAGGAAAGTATTTTATCAAAAATCCATTTGATTGGGTATTTGACCATGGGAGCAGGGATCTCGCCGAGTGGGTGAGGGAACGCTACTTCTCCAATATCCAAACGAGTCATCCGGATATCAGGAAGTTTTTATCGGAGTACCAGAGTGTATCAGTTCTGTCCCCTTTTTCCTGGAGGCTGTTGTATGCCAGGCTGCTGATCCCTCTTCACTATTTTGAGTGCATTGAGAATTATTACATCACGCATTCCGAACAAATGAAGCATCAGCTGGAGGACCAATTGCGGAAGTATTTGAGCCAGAGCAGCGATCATGAAAGGTTCCTCGGCAGCTTTTATCAGCTTTGCGATGCACCGGTGAAAGCTGCGAAACTCCCGGCAGTGGATTGGTTATTACGGTAGTCGCAATTCTTTGCTGGTATGGACGCATGATATGTTAGAATAATATTATTGTTCATACATATTGCTGACATGGAGGATTATGACATGAAACCGTATATTTACATTACACGGAAGCTGCCCGAAGACACGATTGCCGAGATATCGCAGCAATTTGAAGTCAACCTGTGGGAGCATTCCGATATCCCGGTCCCGAGGGATATTTTACTGAATGAAGCAAAAAAGGCGGATGCCTTGATCACAATGCTTTCGGATAAGATAGATGAAGAGGTACTGGCTGCAGGGAAGGCACTGAAGGTAGTTGCCAATCTGGCGGTAGGTTTTGATAATGTTGATCTTGAGGCAGCGACAAGGAATGGCATCATCGTTACCAATACTCCTGATGTGCTGACGGAGACTACTGCCGATCTAACGTTTGCGCTGTTGATGACCACTGCCAGAAGGATTGTGGAAGCGGCTGAATATGTAAAATCGGGGAAGTGGGAAGGCTGGAGTCCTTATTTGCTTGCCGGCCATGATATCTATGGAAAGACGATTGGCATATTTGGAATGGGGAAAATCGGTGAAGCTGTTGCCCGCCGTGCGGCAGGCTTTGGAATGGAGATCCTTTATCATAATCGTTCACGGAAAATCGCCGCGGAACAAGAAATAGGCGCAGTATACTGTTCCTTTGAGGAACTTGTGGAAAAAGCCGATTTTGTTGTCAGCCTGGCTCCGCTTACTTCGGAAACGAGACATACATTCACTGCAGAGATATTCTCAAGGATGAAAAAAAGCGCGATTTTCATCAATGCAGGCCGCGGCCCGGTAGTTGACGAGAGGGCACTCTATGAGGCACTCAAAAATCACGAGATTTCCGGAGCGGGACTCGACGTCTTTGAAAAAGAACCGATTTCATCTGGCCACCAGCTGCTCCAGCTGCCGAATGTGACCGCATTGCCGCATATCGGAAGCGCAAGCACAGACACAAGGACAGCGATGATCAGGCTCTGTTGTGCGAATGTCAAAGCAGTGCTGACCGGAGACCATCCGAAGACGATTGTGAACAAAGAATTGCTCCATAAATAATGAGGAAAGGGCTTTCCAGGCGGGGAAGCCCTTTTTCTTATAATTTTTTTACGCTTACAGCAGCATAGGAGGAAGCGTTTACATAAAAGAAACCAGGTAAAAACCCCTTGTAAAACAAACCTTCTGAAATTATAATGTCTACTATATATAAACAATTGTTCTTTTATAGAGGACAGAAGGAGAGGGGAAGGACGAATGGAAGCAATCTCAATTGGACTTTTAGGATTAGGTACAGTCGGCTCGGGGGTAGTGAAAATCATTGAAAACCACCAGGATAAATTGATGCATCAGGTCGGCTGCCCGATCAAGGTTAAAAAAGTACTGGTACAGGATCCGGTGAAAGAAAGGACAGTTAAGATTGACTCTTCTCTTCTTACGGTAAACCCGGAAGACATTCTTGATGATCCAGATATCGATGTAGTCATTGAAGTGATGGGCGGTGTGGAGGATACACGGAAACTTTTGCTGGAGACGCTCAAAAGGAAGAAACATGTTGTGACAGCCAATAAGGATTTAATGGCGGTACATGGATCAGAACTTTTGACTGTTGCTACTGAAAATGGCTGTGATCTATTTTACGAAGCAAGCGTTGCCGGCGGAATCCCGATTTTACGAAGCCTTGTTGACGGCCTTGCTTCAGACCGCATTACAAAAATGATGGGGATTGTAAACGGGACGACCAATTACATCTTGACTAAAATGAGCCAGGAGGGCCTCACCTATGAAACGGTCCTTAAGGAAGCACAAAGGCTTGGCTATGCTGAGTCCAATCCTGCATCAGATGTCGAAGGGCTTGATGCAGCCAGAAAGATGGTGATTCTAGGAACGCTTGGTTTCTCGATGAAGATCGATCTTGATGATGTGAAAGTGAAGGGTATCACAGAGGTGACAGAAGAGGATCTTCAATATGCAAAGCAGCTTGGCTACACGATGAAACTCTTGGGAATCGCCCAGCGTGAAGGTGAAAAAGTCGAGATCAGCGTCCAGCCGACCCTTCTTCCAGCTTCTCATCCGCTGGCGTCTGTCCATAATGAATACAATGCCGTCTATGTCTATGGTGAAGCGGTGGGGGAGACAATGTTTTATGGGCCTGGAGCAGGCAGCCTCCCTACAGCGACAGCAGTTGTTTCGGATTTAGTCGGGGTAGTCAAGAATATGAGACTGGGTGTAAATGGAAGTTCGTTTGTCTCGCCTCAATATGAAAAACAATTAAAAAAGCCAAGTGAAGTCCATTCAAAGTATTTTTTAAGATTCCATGTTGAGGATGAAATAGGCGTATTTGCCAAAATCACTGCGTTATTTTCAAATAATAATGTCAGCTTTGAAAAGATCCTGCAGGTGCCCCTGAAGGATAAAGCTTCGGAAATTGTCATCATCACCCATCATGCTTCGCTTGAAAATTATGAGAATATCCTGGTGAATCTCCGCGATCTTGCTGGTGTGAAGGAAATCAAAAGCTCCTACAGGGTCGAAGGGGGTGCTGGGGTATGAGCTGGCGCGGATTATTGAGTGAATACCGGGAATTTTTGCCCGTATCGGATAAAACCCCATTATTGACACTCCATGAAGGGAATACCCCTTTGATCAAGCTTAGCCGGCTTTCAGAGGAATGGGGGCTTGACCTTTTTGTGAAAGTGGAGGGAGCCAATCCAACGGGTTCCTTCAAGGACCGGGGGATGGTCATGGCTGTTGCGAAAGCGAAGGAAGAAGGCAGCGATACGGTCATTTGCGCATCCACAGGGAATACATCTGCCTCGGCGGCCGCTTACGCAGCCAGGGCGGGACTTCGCTGCATCATCGTCATCCCTGAAGGGAAGATTGCCATGGGGAAGCTGGCGCAAGCGGTGATGTATGGCGCAAGTATTGTATCAATTGAAGGCAATTTCGATGAAGCGCTTAGAATTGTCCGGGCGATCAGCGAAACAGAACCGGTCACGCTCGTGAACTCGGTGAATCCATACCGGCTCGAAGGACAAAAGACAGCAGCCTTTGAAATATGCGATGAATTGGGCGGCGCACCGGATATCCTTGCCATTCCTGTTGGAAACGCCGGCAACATCAGCGCCTATTGGAAGGGTTTCAAAGAGTATGACGCTGCAAAAGCTACTGGTTTGCCAAGGATGTACGGATTTGAGGCCGAGGGAGCTGCGGCCATCGTCCAGGGCAAGCCGATTGCCCAGCCGGAAACCATTGCAACGGCCATCAGGATTGGCAACCCGGCAAGCTGGGATCTGGCGGTGAACGCACAGGATGAATCAAACGGGAAAATCGACGAGGTTTCTGACGATGAAATTTTAGAGGCATACAGGATGCTGGCATCGTCAGAGGGAATTTTCGCCGAACCTGCCTCTTGCGCTTCGCTTGCAGGCATCCACAAACTTTTGAAGCAAGGCAAAATCCCGCGTGGAGCGAAGGTTGTGGCAGTCCTTACCGGCAACGGCCTGAAGGATCCGGCAACCGCTATTGACGCCAGCGAAATAGCGCCCGTACTCCTGCCGAATGATGAGCGTGTCGTGAGTGAGCATATCAAGGGAGTGGTCCGCCAATGAACCAGGTGGAAGATCACATGGACTGGCCGTCTGTATCGCAAAATACTGAATCAGTGATGGTCAAAGTACCAGCGAGTTCTGCGAACCTTGGCCCCGGATTCGATTCCTACGGGGTCGCGCTAAGTCTGTATTTGACCGTTACAGCAGAAAGGAACGCGAACTGGGAAGTCATTCATCAGTCTGAAGATCTGATGAAGTTTCCGCGGGACGAAAGCAATTTCATTTGCCAGACTGCCATCCATACAGCAAAGATGTACAAGCAGGAGATGCCGCCGTTGAAAGTATTGGTCCATAGTGATATCCCGCTTGCAAGAGGTCTTGGATCCAGCGCGGCAGCAATTGTCGCCGGAATTGAACTGGCTGACCGTTTTTGCAGCCTTGGGCTCAGCCAGGTGGAGAAGTTGCGGATCGCGGCAAAGCTTGAGGGCCATCCGGATAATGTCGGGGCATCTCTGTATGGAGGTGTCGTTGTAGGAAGCCAAATTGGGGAAGATGTGAATCTCACAGTTCTTCAGAATATCGAATTCGATCCGGTCCTGGTCATCCCGGGTGAAGAGCTGTTGACCGAGTCTTCACGTGAAGTGCTTCCAAAGACTGTTGCCTTTTCTTATGCAGTCCAGGCCAGTGCGATTGCCAACCAGCTGCTTGCTGCTTTCATGGTGAAGGATTGGAAGCTGGCAGGGAAAATGATGGATGCGGACATGTTCCATCAGCCATTCAGGAAGGGACTCGTACCCGGCTTTGAGTCAATCAGGGAAAAAGCCTTGGAGGGCGGCGCATTCGGAGCAGCCATTAGCGGAGCCGGTCCATCTGTCCTTTGCCTCGCGGAACCGGGGAAAGGCAAGCAACTGGCTGAAACGCTGAAGGCCAGCCTTGAAGGAATGGAAGTACGCAGGCTGGAAATTGAACGGAATGGATGCCAGTCATAAAAAAAGCGGTTTTGCCATTAGGAGGCAAAACCGCTTTGTCATTTATAGTGAATCAGAATACTTGCTCAACCTCAACTACACCAGGTACTTCTTCCAAAAGGGCACGCTCGATTCCGGCCTTGAGGGTGATCGTCGAACTTGGACAGCTTCCGCAAGCGCCAAGCAGGCGGAGTTTAACAACACCGTCTTCAACATCTACTAATTCGCAGTCTCCTCCATCACGAAGAAGGAATGGGCGCAATTTATCTAGTACTTCCTGAACTTGCTCAAACATTTGTTGTTCAGTCATGCAAATCGACTCCTTTCATAATACTTATTATAATCACATCTGCCGGAAAAATCTATCCAATAAACCTAAAAACCAATAAACTACAGGATTTTCTTTCTTCCAGCTTTCTCTGGTATTATAATGTTAAAAGAGAAAAATCAGGAGGTAATTGATAATGGACAGGAAAGAAGTCGAAATTGTTGTCTACGGGGCAGACGTCCTTTGCCCAAGCTGTGTGAACCTTCCTTCATCAAAAGAAACTTATGAATGGCTTGAAGCAGCCATCGGCAGGAAATACACAGGCCAGCCTTTTAAGATCACCTACGTCGACATAAACAACCCTCCTGAAGATGATTCCAAGAAGGAATTTGCAGAACGCGTCATCGAAGAAGATCTGTTTTACCCCGTTGTCCTGCTCGAAGGCAAAATCGTCGGCGAAGGCAATCCAAAACTGAAGACGATCTACGCAGAAATGGAAAAGTACGGATACGTACCTGGAACTGAAAATGAATGATGGTGCGAGCATCCCTTTTCGGGAGGCCTTTTATACTTTGGCTGTTTTCTTAAAAAGTGAAGCAGAGATGAAGAAAAGGCCAGGAATCGCCAGTATTTTATGGTTGATGATCCAGGATGGATGGTCCGCAAGGAGGAAATTAGCGAGGAAGCTTAAAAACTTGACGATAGAAAGGGTGATTTAGCGGAAAAGAGAATTTATTTAGTGCGAAAAGTATGATCATTTAGCCAACAGGCACATTTATTTAGCGGATAGGCACGATAATTTAGCGAATTGGAAAATATTGTGTTTTTTTCCAATTAAAAAAACCGGACGCTTTTTCTAAGCGTCCGGTCCAATAAAGGCTCATCCATTGTGGTATTTGTACATCCATAGAATTCCGGATTTCAGCAATCGAGCGACGCGTCCGGTGATTGGGCGATCTGCCACAAGGCCGAATCCATGTTTCTTCCCAAGTGATCCAAGTATGCCTTTCAGCTTGATCGGCGGGAAGGACTCTGGCGGCTCTTCACCTTTCCAGCGCTTTTGCAGAACCTCTACGATCTGTTCAGCCTGGCCTTCCGCAAGCTGTGCGCTTGGTGCATGGGGAAGACTGGCACAGTCGCCGACCACATACACATTTTCATTGCCGGGAATATTGTGCTGGGGGGTCAGTACGACCCTTCCCATGCCATCCTTCTCTACATCCATTGCGCGGACAAGCCTGTTCGCCTGGATTCCTGCCGTCCACACAATCGCATCACAGACAATAGGTTCATCATGATTGTAAAGAACATTCTGTTCAACTTCTGTAATATTCGCATTGTTGATAATTTCGACATTATGATTGTCAAACCAATTCTCTACATAGGTGCTCAGCCTTTCGGAAAAAGCGGAAAGGATATGATTGCCACGGTCGAATAATTTGATATTCAAGTCTTTGCGGCTTTCGCTCAGTTCACTGGCGAGCTCAACTCCACTTAGTCCGGCACCGACAATCGCGACAGACGACCCAGCAGGCAAATTGTTGAGTGCCTCATAGGTCGCTCGTGATTTTTCAATCGACTGGATGCTGTAGGTATATTTGTCTGCGCCAGGTACGTTATGGTATTTATCCTCGCAGCCAAGGCCAATGATCAAATCATCGAATTCAACAGCCTCCCCTTCATCGATTTCAACACGCTTTTTATCGATATTGATGGCCGTTACTTCGGCATATTTGATTTGAAGGCGAGGATGTTCCGGAAAAGACACCCTGATATGCTGATCGGAGATGGTGCCGGCTGCCAAAGCATAGTATTCAGTCTTCAGGCAATGGTAGGGGACCCGATCGATCAAGGTGATGGAGACATCTTCAGGAAGATCATTCGGAAGCAATTTGTTCAGAATGCGCATCCCGCCGTAGCCGCCGCCTAATAGTACGAGTTTTCTCATGTGAATTACTCCTTTTGAGCTGATAAAAAGTGATGGTATTTTGCGATATCAATATTGATCCTTGGGTATATCTAAATTGTCGAGCTTCAGGCAGCGCCTTTTTCAGGAAAAAGCAAAAAAATAGCTTTCTCCTCCGGATCGCTTTGGGGCAACATCCACTGTCTCCACTTGAGTTGGATGCAGCCTCAGCTGCTTTCCCATTATTTATGGCGTGCCTTCTGTTGTTCACTATACCCTTCAAGGTTCGCATAAAGTTATTTCAAAATATTTTTCTCGGTTTCATTCAAACCCATACAAAGTATAACGAAATTGTGACAAAATAACAACAATTTTAATCTTTTCTCGAGTCTTTGAAATTGACGTACCCCCGGAAAAACGTTACGATAAAAAATTAGTAGAGAGGTGAAGCGAATGATAAAGCCGATCATAGAATTTTGCATCAGCAATCTGGCAAGCGGCTCCCAGAAAGCTAGGGAAGAGCTTGAGCGCGATCCGGACCTGGATGTCATTGAATATGGATGCCTGGGTTATTGCGGCAAATGCGCCCAATCCTTGTTTGCCCTCGTGAACGGGGATCCAGTGACTGGGGATACGCCAGAAGAGCTGGTTGAAAACATCTATCAATATTTGGATGAAAATCCAATGTTTTAATCATATATAAGGCTGGCAAGGGAATCCCTTTGCCAGCCTGTTTTTAATTGTCCTGCTGCTGATATGCTCTCATTTCCTGCCAGCGATCTTTTGCCATTTGGGTGATGTTCGGTTCAAACGACTGCTTTTGCCGTTCAATCACCTTTGAGAAAAAACGGACAGCATCCTGGCTATTCCCGGTCCTTCTGGAAAGTTCGCCTATCAAATACATGAGCCTGTCTTCTGAAACCTGTGTCCCTTTATAATCTCCCGTACTATAGGATTCGATATACTCATGGAGTGCAAGTTTCAGGAATCTCGATTCCTGCTCCATGTTTTTTTGGGAACGGTACAGCCATGCAGTCCTGATATAGAGGCCCGCTGTGACAATGTGCTTTTCTTTTTTCAGGACTGAGCAGTAAGATCCCAGCTTATACGTTTTGACGGCATCTTCTATAGAGCGTTCGCCGCTGAATTCATGGGGGATCCATTGGCTAGACACTTTCTTGTCTAGATCTTCTTTTGTCCCTGGCGGAAAATAGCTGCTGAACTCATCTGTAAAAGAAAATCCGCATTTAGGGCATACATGGACGAAATACACATTCGGGTTTTCAGAGGTCGATGCATATGATGGAGCGAAATCGGTATCAAAACTGATAATCTTCACGAAGCGTGAACGGACTTTTTTCGAGGAAAACGTATGGCCGCACAAATGGCATGTATAATCCTTATCGTATAATGGCTCTAATTGTGCCATCATTATCACCTGCTCTATTAGTATTCATTAATGCTATAAGAATAGTATACCAGCAGAGGCGTGAAGTTGGACGAACCTTTTGCCCAAAAGATTTTTCAGCCCGATTGGTTGAGCAATGGAAAATGACTGTATATACTATAGATAAGCAGGAAACAAGGAGGGGTTACTATTGGAACAGATCGTCATCCTTACAGAAGAAGCTGCAATGCAGATTAAAGATATGATGAAGCAAAATGAAGAGGAGTCCGCATTTTTGCGTGTATCCGTAAAAGGCGGCGGCTGCAGCGGCCTTTCCTACGGAATGGGCTTTGCCCATGAAGTAGAGGAAGGAGATAAGGAGATGGAGCAGCATGGCATTCGCATCCTTGTCGACAAGGACAGCGCTCCTGTACTGATGGGTACCAAAATAGGCTATAAACAATCCATGATGGGCGGCGGCTTTACCATTGAAAATCCGAATGCCATCGCTTCTTGCGGATGCGGATCATCATTCAGGACGGCAACCCAAGCTGGAACTCCTGAAGAATGCTAAACAAAAGAGCAAGGTCCCTGACCTTGCTCTTTTTTCATTGCATCAATTAAACATGGAAGAACTATGCAACGGCTGGGTTTTAGCCTTTGGATCCATATAGGATTTCGCGTTGTTGACAGCTGTCGGCGCTTCGCCAAAACCAGTAGCGATCAGCTTGACTTTGCCTTCGTATGTGCAGATATCACCTGCTGCGTAGATTCCTGGAATGTTCGTTTCCATCTTTGAGTTGACAACTATGGAGTTCTTCTCGATTTCAAGGCCCCATTCTTTGATTGGACCAAGTGATGAAACAAAACCGAAGTTACAGATGACGGCATCGACATCTACTGTTTCTGTTGCATCGCCATTTGCATCCTTCAGGACGAGTTGGCTGATTTTTTCTCCATCCCCAACCAGGTCAACTGGAACGAATGGAGTTTTGATATCCACTTTGGATTTCTGAAGGTTTTCGACACTGTGTTCATGCGCACGGAATTTGTCCCTGCGGTGGACAATCGTTACTTTTTCAGCAATCGGTTCAAGCATCAATGCCCAGTCGACCGCTGAATCTCCGCCTCCAAGCACGGCAACCTTCTGGCCTTTGAATTGATGAAGGTCATCGATGAAATAGTGGAGGTTTTTGCCTTCGTATTGACTTGCGTTTTCAAGCTCAAGCCTGCGTGGCTGGAACGCACCATTTCCAGCAGTGATGATGACGGTCTTTGAGTAGTGGATTTCTTTATCCGTCGTCAGTTTGAAGGTGCCATCTTCCAACTTCTCAAGTTTTTCGACAGATTGTTCAAGAGCGGCCGCTGGCTCGAACTTTGCCATCTGTTCCTTAAGGTTATTGATCAGTTCCTGGGCCCGAATCTTAGGGAACCCTGCAACATCATATATATATTTCTCAGGATAAAGCGCTGATAACTGACCACCCAGCTGAGGCAGGCTTTCGATAATCTTGACTGTTGCTTGTCTCATCCCGCCGTAAAATGCTGTGAACAGACCAGCCGGACCCCCGCCGATAATCGTAATGTCATATACTTTTTGATCTTCTTTCACTCCATATCCCCCTCACTATGTAGTAAAAATGCTCCACTTTTTATAATACCATAAATGCACTAAATAAAACTGATAAACATAATGCAACCAACCTCTTGGCACACTAACTTTGAAAAAAAAAGATCGTTTCATAGCGAAAAAAAGAGAACACGGATTATTTTCTGAATATTTGTAAGTTGAGAATTCCTAATTATATCGCTTGAAAAAGCATAGGAAAAAGCATATCATGTTAGATAGGCAAGAATGTTAAGATTTTGTGACATTTTTAGGACATTTTTTTGAACATTTTAGTGAATTTTATCACAAACTTACCCGAAAGCAATATGTTGGCTGCTGAATAGAAAGCAGGCCAATAGAAAAAATTTTTTATAAAGGTGGAAGTGATCACTTTGAGAAAGCCAAAAATCGTTATTTTAGGAGCAGGATACGGGGGACTGATGACAGCAACCCGTCTACAGAAAACGGTAGGAGTGAATGAGGCGGACATCGTCCTTGTCAATAAGAATGATTATCACTATGAGACAACATGGCTTCATGAAGCCTCAGCCGGAACGCTGCACCATGACAAAGTCAGATATGAAATCCGCGATGTAATTGACCGTCACAAAATAGAGTTCGTCCAGGGCACGGTTGAAGAAGTCAAAATGGAAGAAAAACGTGTCATTCTTGAAAATGGGGATATCGCGTATGACTATCTTGTCATTGCCCTCGGTGCTGAACCTGAAACTTTTGGCATTAAAGGATTGAAGGAGTACGCTTTCTCCATCGTGAATGTTAACTCTGCAAGGCAAATCCGCGAGCATATTGAGTACCAGTTCGCGACATACAACACAGAAGCAGAGAAGAAGGATGAGCGCCTGGCCATTGTCGTCGGTGGTGCCGGTTTTACAGGAATCGAGTTCCTTGGCGAATTGACAAACCGAGTGCCTGAGCT
Source organism: Bacillus sp. REN3 (assembly GCF_017912555.1). GTDB lineage: Bacteria > Bacillota > Bacilli > Bacillales > Cytobacillaceae > Mesobacillus. The sequence goes on from NZ_JAERSD010000009.1 coordinate 23,225, forward strand.
GTGCCGTGAGTATGACGTCGACTACCATAAGGTCAAGATCATCTGCGTGGAAGCTGCACCCATGGTCCTTCCAGGATTCGACCCTGAGCTGGTGGATTATGCAGTTGCCCAGCTTGAGAAAAAAGGTGTCGAATTCCGCATCGGAACAGCTATCAAAGAAGCGACTCCAGAGGGGATCATCGTCGCAAAAGGTGAAGATGAAGTTGAGGAAATCAGAGCTGAGACTGTCGTCTGGGCGGCTGGTGTACGTGGCAACTCAGTAATTGAAAAATCAGGAATCGAAGCCATGCGAGGCCGTGTAAAGGTCCAGCCTGACCTTAGGGTTCCTGGATCGGAAGATGTATTCATCGTCGGCGACTGCGCGCTGATCATCAATGAAGAAATCAACCGTCCTTTCCCGCCAACTGCTCAAATCGCGATGCAGCAAGGGGAAGTCTGTGCGCACAATATCGCAGCTTTAGTCCGTGGAAAAACAGAACTGGAAGCATTCCAGCCTGATATAAAAGGTACGGTATGCTCGCTTGGCGAAGATGACGCGATTGGCGTGGCATTCGGCAAGAAAATGGTGGGCACGAAAGCATCTTTCATGAAGAAGATGATCGACAACCGCGCGTTATATATGATCGGCGGGCCGTCACTGGTCCTTAAGAAAGGAAAATTCAATCTTCTATAATGGATTGGCTTTAAGAGGCTGTCCCAAAAGTATAACTTTTGGGACAGCCTCTTTTCTTTTTGTTATTAAACAACCCGCTGTCTTACGCTCCAGGCCCTTCGCTTTCCGAGGGCGTGCCGAGAAGTCTCATAAGCGCTTGCGCCTGCTGGGTCTCCCCTTGCCGGAAGATGGCCAATTGAGACCCGCCGACCGAAGCGGTTACCTTGGAAGCATTTTTCCTATGGCAGCCAAAGAATTGCTCCATGCTGGGTATTTATATTATTTTTATAATTTTCTGAAATTTTAAGAATGTGATAGAAATTCAGAGAAAAACCACGATGTAGACGCTTACAAGTGGTTTTTTTGGCCGAATTTCCTCCTTTTCAATTTCAAGAGATTTTTGATATATTATCAGAAAATTCCATAATAAAAGGAGAGAAGCTTAATGGCCCCACACCGAAATGATTCAAACAAATGTCCATATTGCTCAGGGAAAGGTTATTTCCAATTGCTTCTTGGCGGTTCGGAAACATGCACTTGCTGCAGTGGCTCAGGAAAATCAAAAAAATAAACGATTATCTTTTGGAGCCTTCGCTTGATGCGGGGTTTTTCTTTTTGCCTTGATAGCAGCCTGGCAAGCATTTCATTGACGGTTAATAGGACATTCAGTACACTAGAAATGATGTGTACTGGGGGGAATTAGATGTTAACGATTGTTACGCTCATCATTTCGATGCTGCTATTCTTTGTCCTGTTTTTCGGGATTGGTTTCTTGTTGAATATGCTATTGAGAATGTCATGGGTCATGGCGATTCTCTATCCTTTGATTGCAATCTTCATCATCGACCAGGTACGGTTCGTCGAGTATTTTACTAATAGCGGCGAAGCGTTGACGGACCTGGGCCAGAGGATTTCAAAACTGGCGGCTGCCGATGTCCTCATTTTGAGCAGCGGGATGGCCGGGGCTGTACTTGCTGGCATCGTCATCAGGATTTTAAGGAAAAAAGGATACCAGATGTTTTAAAAGCCTTCATTTGAAGGTTTTTTATTTTCGGATAAAACGGGAAATCCGCAAACAATCAGGGAGCTTTTCAGCGCCTCATGACCAGGGAGCCCTTATTTTTGGGTGTGTTAAGCTGTCTGGGTGATTCCTTTTTACTGGTATTTAAATAGGTCGAATAGCACGATTTTGCTCCTTTCAGGAATATTTCTCGATTCTTTGGGAAATTAATAGACTTGGGAGGAGTGAAAAAATTATATGAATATTTTAAAGAGCTGGGTCAGGCGCTCGGCGATGGCGGTTTTGTTTTTTGCTGCCATAACATCCACTTTCCAGTCGATATCAGGGGTAGAGGCTTCCACATTTGCCTCATACGTCTTTGATCGCGAAGGAACCGAACAACAAGAAGTATCCAAATTTGATCATAAACTGAAAACAGTTGGATTGGCTTTTAAGTTTTTGAAAAAAGTATCTGACTACAAAACCGAGATTTCATCTAGTGAGAAGGTGACAGGGACACCGCCTACGTTAGAAGAGTCGCAGAATTGGTCACAATATCCGAAGAAGACGATTGTTGCAACGGGCTATACTGCGGGAATCGAGTCAACCGGCAAAAATCCTGGGCACCCACAATATGGGATTACATACTCAGGGGTAAAAGTAAAGCGTGACCTTTATTCAACGGTAGCGGCCGATCTGACCGTATTCCCGATCGGCACTGTCCTATTCATCCCTGGATACGGTTTCGGAGTTGTCGCTGATAAAGGCGCCGCGATCAAAGGAAATAAACTCGACCTCTATTATGAAACAGTAAAAGATGTGTACGAGCAGTGGGGCAAAAAGACACTGGATGTATACGTGGTCGAAATGGGTGACGGCAAGCTTACCGAGGCAGACCTGAAAGCCTTGAATGAAAATGAATCGATGCAGGTATTCCGCCAGCAATATACCGGCGGCAAAAAATCCTGAAAAAAAGGGCAAATTCCTGATGGAGTTTGCCCTTTTCCGTGATTAACTATGAATCAGGCCATAGAGCTTTTCAAGGCCGTCGAGAAGTCTAGGTGACGGGCGGCAAAATAGCTCTTCTTCGAGGATGAGAATCCGGTCTTTTTTGACTGCGTCCAGTTCTTCCCATCCTGGCCTTTTTGTAATTTGTTCTTTTTTCACCTTTTGTCTGCTGACACCAACCCAGGCGATGCATATGTAATCGGGGTTCCGTGAACGGACATCATCCCAGTCCGTCTGGACGCTTGCCAATTCCACATCCTTAAAAGCATTTTCAGCGCCGGCTGCTTCTGACAGTTCAGTAAGCCAATTAATGTTACCCGGCGTAAACACAGGCTTTGGCCACCATTCCCAATAGAGCCTTGGCCAATAAACTGCCTGGCTGCCCTTGGCCTTCGTTTCCTCGAAACGGGAACGGAATTCCCTGGCTGCTTCCTTGCCCCGCTCTGGCATCTGCAAGGCTTCCGCAGTTATCAGCAGATCTTTTTCAATATCAGCAAAGGATTGAGGATTCAGGACGATATACGGAAGCCCGAGCTCCTTCAAGCCTTCCACATTCTTTTCCATTCCCGGGACGCTCAGTGACGCAAGAACAAGATCTGGCTTCAGCTGCTGTACAAGGTCAAGGTCAATAGACAGGTCAGGCCCAAGCTTTGGCAGCCGCTTGATTGACTCCGGCCAATCAGAAAAATCATCGACCCCAACAAGTAAATGGGCAAGTCCCAGGAACTCCATGATTTCAGTGTTGCTCGGGCACAATGAAACGACTCTCATATGATCACCTACTTTTCAAAATGAAATCCTTAATCCGATTATACCGTCATGATAAAAGATAATGAAGCAACAGCGTGAGGAGAATTCCGCTCAATCCCCCGAAAAACACTTCAATCGGTTTATGGCCAAGCAGTTCCTTCAATTCTTTCCGCTTTTCCTGTTCGGGTTTCTGCTGCCACCCTTTTGCTTCCTGGACAAGTTTCCCGAAATCTGCAACAAGCTGGTTCAGGACAATTGCCTGCTCACCAGCTTGACGCCGGACCCCGGTCGCATCAAACATCGTGATGATCGCGAACACGGCTGAAACAGCAAAAACAGCGGAGCCGAGGCCTGTTTCAAGAGCAACGCCCGTCGATAAAGCGGTAACAGCAGCAGAATGAGAGCTTGGCATTCCTCCTGTACTGGTAAGGAGCGACCAATCAAGCTTTCTCGTAGCAAGATATTGGATTGGGACTTTGATGAATTGTGCGAAAAAAATCGCTGTAATTGATGCCCATAATGGAAAGTTCATAAGCAACTCCATATCCGATTCCCCCTGTTCTTTTCTATTTTAAAACAAAGCCATTTTTGGCTGTGGACTGCACTTGTCCCTGATTGGATTGGAACGTCCTTCGCGCTTTCTTTGGGCTATGCTGCATTGCCATGCAGAAAAAAGCAGCCCATCGGAGACCAACCATGTCCATCGGAGGCGTGCTGGTTCCTGGTTCACCAACAGAAGGCAGCCCTGCCTCTTTTAAAAAAATTGCCACTATTAAGTAATACCCAACATATGCGGGAACATTACATGATTGTGCACGTTTTGTTAAGATAGTCTTATGTCTGTGATAGGTGGGATGTTAGGTGGAATACCCGGCTGAATATTACGAGTTCTTTATAAAATTCAACGAAGGCGATTACTATACCTGCCATGATTTGCTCGAAGATATGTGGATGACGGATAAGGGGAATCTTTTTTTAAAAGGGCTTCTGCAAATGAGTGTCGCCATTTACCATTACAGTTATGGAAATGTGAAAGGGGCGCGATTGATGATGCGGGCTGCCCATGATTACCTTCAGTCATACCGCCCCCATTACTGGGGATTGGACCTTGAAAAGGTTTATCCGTTCATAGAAGAGTGTTTATCACGGTTCCCCGCTGATCTTGACAGGGTTCCATATGATAAAATAACCGAGCTTCCGGCACTGCCAGCCTTGTATCTATATATGGAAGATTTGGACAGGACCAATCCATAAAAAATGATTAGGGGAAGATTTGGACGTGACCAATCCGTAAAAAATGATTAGGAAGTCGAAATACTATAATTTTTCCGCTATAATAAAACTATATTTTTGGAGGTGGATAAATGTGTTCAAAGTGAATGAGGAGTTTCAATTCAGCAACAGCCATGATTGCCTTGTAATCGGTCTTTTCAATAAGCCATCTGGCCTGGAAGGAATTCTTGCGGAAGCAGATGGTCTGTTTGATGGCCAGCTGACTGAGCTGATCAAAGGCGGGGAGATTTCTCCTAAGAAAAAAGCAGTTTCCAAAATACATACATTCGGAAAAACAGGAGCGAAAAAATTATATTTTGTCGGTCTTGGACATGAAAAAGAATATAATTTCGAGATTTTGCGCGATGCTTTCGGATGCCTGTTCAAAACAGCGAAAAAGGAAGAATGGACCGAAACTGCTGTGCTGCTCGATACTTTTTTATCTGATGAAGTAGAACTCAATGATGCCGCCCACGCATTAAGTGAAGCGCTGGCATTGGCAACATATGAATTTGAGGGATATAAGCAAAAACCGAATAGACCGGAAAAGCGTCTGGAGGCTGTAACCGTGTATAGTGCCGACGAAGAAGGCGAGCTTGAGGCGGCGCTTGAAGTGGGCTATGCCTTCGGTTGCGGCACGAATTCAGCGCGTACGCTTGTCAACACGCCGGGGAACTTGCTTACGGCAGCCGACATGGCCGAATACGCCAGGAAGCTAGCTGAAAAATATGAGTTTGAAGTGGAGATCCTGGAAAAGGAAGAAATAGAAAAGCTCGGAATGGGTGCGCTGCTCGCTGTCAACCAGGGTTCTGCCGAGCCGCCAAGAATGATTGTTTTGAAATATCAAGGCAGGGAAGAGTGGACAGACGTCATCGGCCTTGTCGGCAAAGGGATTACCTTTGATACAGGCGGATATTCCATCAAGCCAAAGGACGGGATCGTTGGCATGAAAACGGATATGGGCGGTGCCGCAGCCGTTCTGGGAGCAATGGAAATCATCGGCGAACTGAAGCCTGAACAAAATGTCGTCGCCGTCATTCCTTCAACAGACAACATGATCAGCGGCACAGCTTTCAAACCGGATGATGTAGTCACATCCATGAGCGGCAAGACAATCGAAGTCCTTAATACGGATGCCGAGGGACGCCTCGTACTTGCAGATGCGATGACATACGCAAAGCAGCATGGCGCGGATTATCTCGTTGATGTCGCTACACTTACTGGAGGTGTCATCGTTGCGCTTGGCAACCATACGACCGGTGCCCTGACAAACAATGAGGAGTTATTCGAACAAGTCCTTGAAGCCTCATATGAAGCAGGAGAGCCAATCTGGCGCCTGCCGCTGTTCGAGCGCGATATCGAACGCGTCCGCAGCAGCAAAATAGCTGACTTGAACAACTCCCCTGGACGCGAAGGTCATGCCATCATGGGTGGCGCATTTGTCGGCGAATTTGCAGAAGGCACCCCATGGGTGCATCTGGACATTGCCGGAACAGCCACCACCAGCAATGAGTATGATTTAGGCCCTGCCGGCGGGACCGGTGCGATGGTCCGCACGCTCGCCTTGCTCGTCGAGCGTTTTGAACCAATAAAATAAATGCTGCAACCCCGGATCTTTTTCCGGGGTTTTTGTCTGTTGGCCGGCAGTCGCAATTGTGTCAGGCATGGCGGCAGGATGGACCGGTGATATAGGAGAGCCTCCTCGCTGGGACATTAACGCCCTCAGCAAAAAAATGAGCGGCTACTGACATTCAACCGCGGAACGATACGAAGATTGACCATATTGGAAAGACATTTGTTCATCAGGAATTATATTCATCTCAACTTGGATTAAGTGGGCTCCAACTGGGGTTAAACGCTTCCCCACTGGGATTTCACCTTCCCATGACATGACCAATTAAATTAAATTAATAGCATTTCTTCCTCCTATTGCTGATTGCTGTGTAAATTTGAATCTAAACGGATTTTTTTCGGCTGTATAGCTTGTTTTCATCAAGATCAGTGTTGAATACCTGTTGGTTGGAGCAGAAGGCACGTAGACTCCTCGAAAATGGAAACGCATTTCCTTCGTGCGTGGGCAAACTCTGGGAAGCCCATTCAGTGTCCAGCGGAAGTATGGGGCAGGGGAGGCCACGGAGACGCAAAACGCCGGGAGGTTCCCCTCACGCCCGCGGGAAAGCGGCCGACTAAAACCGCCGCGTCCTGCGGCAAAGTCGGCACTAGGACTTCCTGTCCGTCGAAGTGAATGGAGTGGAAATCAACAATCAAATTTAATATAACCTTATTAAAAACCAAACCAAACTGTTTGACACGAAAAGTAAATCTATGATATTTTAATTATTGTTATTTTAATTCATTAGCAATTTACCAAACTAAAGTAATTGAGCATCGAGAGGAGAAAACATAATGAATGCAGTTATTGCAGCGGTCCTTGTCATGCTTGTGCTGAGCCTGCTTAGGGTCAATGTTGTTTTGGCTTTGATTGTGGGAGCACTGATTGGCGGTTTGACAGGAGGTTTGAGTTTAAATAAAACAATTGAAGTATTTTCTGGGGGCCTAGGAGGTAGCGCCGAGGTGGCGTTGAGCTATGCCCTTCTCGGAGGATTTGCGGTCGCGATTTCACAAACGGGTTTGCCGAATCTGATTGTCGACTGGATGATTGGTTTGATAGGCAAGAAGGGTGAATCAAAAGCAAAGACTTATTCCAAGGCAATCATCATATTTTTGATCTTGATGATGTCTATTTTTTCACAGAACCTAATTCCAATCCACATTGCGTTCATCCCGATTTTGATTCCGCCATTGCTGATTATTTTCAACAGACTGAAAATCGATCGGCGCCTGGTTGCTTCGTTGCTCACGTTCGGTCTTACTGCCCCTTATATTTTGCTGCCTGTTGGCTTTGGTAAGATTTTTCATGAAATCCTGGCAACGAATATGGCTGACAGCGGCCTGAAGGTGACGATGGGGGATATCCCTACTGCGATGCTCCTGCCTACAGCGGGGCTTGTAGTTGGTTTGCTGTTTGCGATTTTCATCTCTTACCGCAAGCCAAGGACTTATCAAGATTATGAAATCACCAAGGTAGAGAAGAAAGAATACTCAAAAGTGGGCATCATCTTCTCATTCCTTGCCATCGTGGCCGCACTGGCTGTGCAAATTGCTCTTGATTCAATGATTATCGGTGCTTTGGCCGGCATTCTTGTCGTATATGCCAGCGGAGCAATCAAATGGCGCGAAGCGGATGACTTATTGACTGAAGGCATGAAGATGATGGCGTTCATCGGCTTTGTCATGCTGGCCGCATTCGGTTTCGCTGAAGTGCTGAAGGGAACTGGCGATGTGGATAGGCTAGTCAAACAAGCTGCAGATGCAATTGGCAACAATCAGGCTCTAGGAGCATTGATGATGCTGATTGTCGGTTTGCTCGTTACGATGGGAATCGGCTCTTCGTTCTCTACCATTCCAATTATCGCGACCATCTTTGTGCCGCTAAGCCTGCAACTTGGCTTCAGCCCGATGGCGACGATTGCGATCGTCGGGACGGCTGCTGCTCTGGGAGACGCTGGTTCACCAGCATCGGATAGCACGCTCGGACCGACTGCGGGATTGAATGCCGATACGCAGCACAATCACATTTGGGATACGGTTGTCCCCACATTTCTACACTATAATATCCCATTGATAATTTTTGGCTGGATTGCCGCCATGATTCTTTAATTTTAATGCAAAGCCGCCTTGCTTGTTCACAAGGCGGCTTTCTTGTTGTTTAGGAAATTGTCACTAGCTTAGCATAAAACATTCATTGATAAGTCGGTCAATATCACCGGAGTTTTGAAACGCTGAGTATTCTGATCTTGATTTTGTCAGTAAAAAGAAAAAGGATAAATTGGCATCTTTGAAGGTGCTCCTTCTATCCATATTTTTACACATCATACTTTTGTTGTCCTTTTATTAAATTGCTTGAATTCCCCCTTTTTTGCTTGTTCTAATGTTTCTTTGAATATTTGTTCATGATCACATTTTACTGACCAACGAGGTTCTTCTCCCGATGGCAGCCCTTAATCTCCCGAATGGCACCCATAATCTCCTGATTAACATGAATAATCTCCCGTTTCCCCGATATTTTACAAAAAATCGGCTGAAAGTGAATCAGCCGGATTCTTTTATGATTGAAATTTAAAGAAAATGACTGCAATTTTCCATCCCAACCGATAATCTCCCAATCTGTAGCCGTAATCTCCCGATCAGGGCTCATAATCTCCCAATGGCAGCCCTTAATCTCCCGAATGGTACCCATAATCTCCTGATCAGCATGAATAATCTCCCGTTTCCCCAATATTTTACAAAAAATCGGCTGAAAGTGAATCAGCCGGATTCTTTTATGATTGAAATTTAAAGAAAATGACTGCAATTTTCCATCCCAACCGATAATCTCCCAATCTGTAGCCGTAATCTCCCGATCAGGGCTCATAATCTCCCAATGGCAGCCCTTAATCTCCCGAATGGCACCCATAATCTCCTGATCAACATGAATAATCTCCCTTTTCCCCAATATTTTACAAAAAATCGGCTGAAAGTGAATCAGCCGGATTCTTTTATGATTGAAATTTAAAGAAAATGACTGCAATTTTCCATCCCAACCGATAATCTCCCAATCTGTAGCCGTATTCTCCCGATCAGGGCTCATAATCTCCCAATGGCAGCCCTTAATCTCCCGAATGGTACCCATAATCTCCTGATCAGCATGAATAATCTCTCGTTTCCCCAATTTTTTACAAAAAACCGGCTGAAAGTGAATCAGCCGGATTCTTTTATGATTGAAATTTAAAGAAAATGACTGCAATTTTCCATCCCAACCGATAATCTCCCAATCTGTAGCCGTAATCTCCCAATCAGGGCTCATAATCTCCCAATGGCAGCCCTTAATCTCCCGAATGGCACCCATAATCTCCTGATCAGCATGAATAATCTCCCGTTTCCCCGATTTTTTACAAAAAATCGGCTGAAAGTGAATCAGCCGGATTCTTTTATGGTTGAAATTTAAAGAAAATGACTGCAATTTTCCGTCCCAACCGATAATCTCCCGATTTATTGCCGTATTCTCCCGATCAAGGCTCATAATCTCCCGATGGCAGCCCTTAATCTCCCGAATGGCACCCATAATCTCCTGATCAGCATGAATAATCTCCCGTTTCCCCAATATTTTACAAAAAAAGAACCGGCATAGAGAATGTCGGCCCAACACATTTATTATAATACCCAGCCGCGGCTGGATTGCTTCGGCGGTTCGATGCTTGTCCCGAGTTCTTTGGCGGCAGTCCGCGGGCAATGAAGACCCGATCGGCGCGTCTCTGCTGTATCACCGTATGGATCCTTACGCTTGTTGTCAGCTGAGAAAGGAACTGGTTGATCAGCAGCCATGAGCCGCATGGATTTCTATGACCACAAATCCGGCCTTTTTTCACTCTTTCTGCCGCCTGCCTGGGGGCATTTACCACTTTTTGATAGAAATGAATCGCGCTATAAAAATGGTCAAGTTCCTGAAGGCGGCGGTGGCAAAACGATCCTGTCGAGAGTTTAAAGATACCTTTCCAGCAGGATGCCTGATGGCCAGGACTAGCTTCCACATGTACTATTTTTTCGCCGTATCGCTGGACGGGCGGCCTGCCGCTTACAGTCCCACCGCCAGCATAGCGCAGGACTAAGGTATTTACGGACTACCAGCGAAATAGCGTGGGAGAATCCTTGCCAGCCATCGACGACAAAGCCATTGACTGGCCACTGGCCGCATATCGAGGGAGAAATCCTTCTCAGGTACCTGGCCACTGGCCGCATATCGAGGGAGAAATCCTTCTCAGGTACACGCATCGATAATGCTCTAGACCCGCTTCTCTCCTGCCCCCGCTCGCCTCGCCCAGGGCTACGGCATCTCTTAAGGGGAGGGGGGCCTTCATTTTTTATAAGCTAGTTCATTTTACAAATGGACTGCCTTTTCGGTAGGATGGAAAAAAGCCGAAACTTGAGGTGATAACAGTGTATTTTGGAAAAGTGCGGAATAAAGGGGCGGAAGGAAGAGTGCCGCCGAATCAGAATGTTACAACGACGTTCCCGGTGCTCCATTACGGAAATGTACCGGTTTACCGGAGCCTGGATGACTGGACGCTGAGGATTTACGGTTTGGTTGAAAATGAGTTGGTCCTCTCATTTAAGGAATTGATGGAACTGCCTCAAATGACATCGAGCAATGATATCCACTGTGTGACTGGCTGGTCAAGGCTGGACAATGGATGGGAGGGGGTTGCTGCTGGAGAGCTTGTCAGGATGGCGAAGCCTCATACGGAAGCAAAGTATGTGATCCTGCATGCTGAGGAAGGCTGGTCGACGAATGTGCCGCTTGTGGACTTTGCTAGGGAGACGAGTCTCCTCGCCCATTCGCATGATGGAAAGCCGCTTACTCCCGAGCATGGCTATCCGCTACGGGCTGTGATTCCACATCTTTATTTTTGGAAAAGTGCGAAGTGGCTGAGAGGGATCGAATTTTCGGCTGAAAACAAGCCTGGTTTTTGGGAAGAAAACGGCTATCATATGTACGGCGACCCGTGGAAGGAACAAAGGATGTCGTGGGATTAGTTGCCCTTCCTTCAACTCACTAAATCAAGAACACCGCTGGACAGGACAATCCGGCGGTTTTTCATTTCAGGGGAATCAGGCGATCGATTTCCAATGGCTGCATGGCTTCAAATCCAAAAAAAGAGGGAAATAAGAAAGAAGATAGAAATGTTATACATATATACAATCATTTGAAAATAAAATCGGACCATGGCAGTGAAAGGGGGGCTTCCAATGGATTTGGAGCTGGTGATGAGCATCATCGAAGAAAACGGCTATGTTGGATTGTTCTTTTGGCTGTGGTTCGGTGTGTTTGTCATCCCGCTTCCGAATGAGCTCATACTCACGACGGTAGGTTTTGCCTCCTCTTCGGGCGCCCTCCACCCGGTTCCTGCTTTTATTGTTACGTATGCCGGCCTGGCCGCTGCCCTGACAACCAGCTATTCTTTAGGAAGGCTGGTAGGAAGACGGCTGCTGGAACATTTGAAGCGCAGGAAACGTTTTGGGAATACCATTGAATCCTCGTTGAGGCTGATCGAAAAGTACCATGCCTTCTCCCTGTCATTAAGCTGTTTCATTCCGGGGGCAAGGTACCTGGTTCCGATGTTGTATGGGCTCAGCAGGCTCTCCTGGAGGACCTTTGCCGTTTTTACTTATACAGGGGCTTTTGTATGGGTCCTGATTGTTTTTATGCTGGGCTATTTATTCGGAGACCAGATGGACCTTATTGTGAAATACAGCAATGAAATGTGGTTTGCTGCAACCATTGCCGCTGTTGTAATTGTCGTCTTTTTCTTTATTCGAAGGAGAAAACTGAAAAGAAAGCAGGCACTAGGGGGCTGAAGGTGGCGTTATCCCTGAAAGTCAGCCTGAGGAGCGGCCATTGAACTAGTATCCGTCCTGGCGGCCAGGCTAACAAGTTCGGTGGACATGAAAACCGATTAGGAACCCATCCAAAGCAAAAAGAAGTCCCGATCACCATTTGATCGCTCCTACGGTTCCTTGCATAGCCCGAGCTTCACGAAAGGGGAGCAAAGCATCAGAAGGACGCATACCTGCATTTATCCGCTGCATATCTAATTGCCTCAGAAACTGGAATGACCAGAAGAATCCTTTTACCTGTCAAATTATTGGTCCAATGTAAGGAGGAAGCAAAACATGAATCTTGAAAAAACACTGATATCTGCACTTGGAATCGAAATTACCGAACTTCAGAAAGGGAAGGTCACGGCAACGATGCCTGTCGATGACCGGACGAGGCAGCCTTTTGGACTTCTGCATGGGGGGGCGTCCGTAGCGCTGGCGGAAACAGTCGCAAGCGTGGGATCCTTTGAGCTGGTCGATAAGGAGAATGAAGTTGTCGTTGGCCTGGAGATTAACGCGAACCATATCCGTGCCAAGAGGGATGGCTATGTTACTGCCATCGCGACCGTCCTTCATCATGGAAAATCGACAATGGTTTGGGACATTAAGATTACCGATGAACAGGGAGAACTGGTTTGCATCTCAAGATGTACCATTGCCGTCGTAAAACGAAGAAAATGAAACCATTCTCTGAAAATCGCTAAAGAACCATTTTTGCGAGACCTGAAAAAACCGATCTTATTCCACTTTGGAAAGAAGACCGGTTTTTTCGTGATGCGAGTTCTGTATGGCCTTATCTGCATTTTTAGAGGTCATCAAATTCAACGACCTTCTTCAGCTTTTCATTATGGAAGGTAGCCGGGGCGAACTGCAGAAATATGTTACGGAGTGAGCAAAGTATCGGAAAGTCGACCAATGCAGCCCTGCCGTATATTTTCATTTCATTCGCAACCATGTCCATTCGTGCTTGTCTGTGGCTGTTGTATTGAGAGAATGCCTGTTCAATCGTTTTGCACTTGCTGACCCACTTTGCAAGGCTGATCGCATCTTCAATTGCCTGGGATGCTCCCTGGCCGATATTCGGCATCGAAGCATGGGCGGAATCGCCCATAAGCAGAACGTTCCCAAAATGAAAATGTCCAAGTGGTTCAAGGACATAAAGTTCATCATGAACCACATTTTCATCCAGTGTTTCCTCAAGGATTTGCTGGATTGGATCATGATAAGAAAAGAAATTGAACAGCAAATCAAGTGAAGTCCAGTCTTTCATATCCTTTTGCTGTTGAGGGGCTTTTTTAAAAACATACCAGTACAGACTGTTGCCTGGCAATGGGGCAATCCCGAACCGTCCCTTCGGCCCCCAGGTTTCTGTAAAAGGAATGTTTTTTAATTCTGTATTCTCAACCATCCCCCTCCAGCATGAAAAACCGGAATAGGTAAGCTTGCTTCCGGGAATAAGCTTCTTCCTGATCAGCGAATGGCCGCCATCGCATCCTATAAGGCAGTCTGTTTCCTCCGAGGTGCCATCCTCGAACATCAACTTTACTTTTTTACTGCCTTCCTGTGAAAAATCGGACAGTTGCTTGCCGTAATGGAGTGAATCAGGGTGAAGGGCATCCGTTAAGACGCGGTGGAGTACAGAGCGCTGGATAAATAGGTAGTTGGGAATGTTGGAAGGAGAGTGGTAGTCAAAGGAGGCTATCACTTTTCCTGTTTCAGTTTTCAGGGTGCATGTGTCCGTTGCCACCCCTAGTGAAAGCAAAGCTTCGCCAATCCCCATCGCCATGAAGGATCTTATGGCATTGCCGCTTAGGACAATGCCGGAATCAGGGCCTGTATAAGCAGCATCCTTTTCATACACAATTGCCTTGAATCCATTTTTCTGCAATGCAATCGCGGTACTCAGACCGCTTATGCCACCTCCGATGATTGAGATCTTCGCCCCTTTCATCTGGCCCTCCTCCTTCCTCGTACGGACGTATGCTTACCTCTACTATACGTGACGATTCCTGTGAAAGGTATGGATAAAATCCGAACTTTGGGTGCTAAGACAAAAACCACCAGGGAAAAGGCCTGGTGGTTGATGGGTAGATATTATTTTGATTGTCCTTGTGATTTCCTCGCTTTCGCCAGGTCATCCTGAACGGTTCGATTAGATAATTTAGCTCCTGAATTATAGGCAGCCCGGCTGATCAAGTGGCCGGCTACAGGCGATGTCAGGAAGATGAAGCCTATTCCAAGCAGTAGCCTTGAGTTGAAGTGATCCTCAACAAGGTAAAAGTAAAGGAAAGTCCCTAATAGAACAAGCAGCACGCCCATTGTCGCACTCTTTGAGGCAGCGTGGTTTCTTGTATAGACATCAGGAAGCCTGATCAATCCGAATGCAGTAACCAGGCTAAGGAAGGCTCCTACCAGGATGAACAGCCCTGCAAAAAACTTAGCTATTTCGATTTCTGTCATATTCCATTATGACTCCCTTCTCAAGATATTTTGAAAAGGCAACTGTCCCGATGAAAGCCAGGATCCCGATCAGCAGGATGATGTCGAGAAAGGCATTCGTTTCAAGCAGGACTGAAACAAGCGCAATGATGGAAACAAGGCTGATCCCGATTGCATCAAGAGCGACGACCCTGTCTGCGATCGTCGGGCCCTTTATTACCCTGAAAATGAAGCCGATCATGGCAAGTGAAATGAAGATTGCTGCAGTACTGATAGCTAAATCGAACATTATCTGCTCACCTCCATGATTGCTTTTTCGAACGAATCCTTTATCCCTCTGATTGCCTCGTCAGCATCGCTGATATCCATCGCATGCACGTAGAGGATTTTGTTGTCAGGAGAGACTTCGACGACCAATGTGCCAGGGGTCAGCGTGATCAGGTTGGCCAGCGTCGTGATTTCCCAATCCTTCTTCAGTTCAGTCGGGAAGGCAAAAATGCCAGGCTTGATATCCAGTTTAGGACTAAGGATGACCTTTAAGACTTCAATATTCGACAGAACCAGCTCCCGCATGAAAATCAAAATCAGCTTCAGGACAGCCACCACCCTTAGCAAATAAAAGCGGGAGGTGAAGAAGCGGCGGAAAATATAGATGATGAGCAGGCCAAAGAAATACCCGACAAAGAAAGTGGCGGGGGTGTAGGATGTTTTCAGGAACATCCATACAAATGCCAGAATGAAATTCAGCAAAATTTGAAAAGCCATGGCTCATCACTCCTTTAAAACTGCATTGATGTAGATTTCCGGATTTACGAGTGTTTCAGCAGCTGCCGAGATAACCGGGTAAATGGCTTCTGTTCCGAGCCCGTAAATGACAGCGATGGCTGTCAGGATGGCTGGAGCAATCAGCAGCCACCTCACAGGGGCTCCATCTTCCCCATTGTAGGCCCTTGCTGTTCCCCAAAATCCCCGGATGAAGATTTTCATGATCGAGAACAGAACGAAAAGACTGGATAGGAGCACAACTCCTGCTCCCAGATAATCTTCATTGCTAAAGCCTGAACGGACAATCATCAGTTTCCCGACAAAGCCGCTGAGCGGTGGAATCCCAGCGAGCGCCAAAGCAGCAATGAAAAATGTCCAGGCAAGGCCGGGATACCGGTTCATCAAGCCGCTGATTTTATCTAGATCGCTTGTGCCCGTGATCCTGATGATGATTCCTACCAGAAGGAATAATGCTGCCTTGATGTTCATATCATGGAGCAGGTAAAAAATCGCTCCGGTAATCGATTCCTGTGTCAAGATGGAGATTCCGAATAAGATGACTCCAACCGCAACAATGATATTGTAGATGACGATTTTTTTCACGTCTGAATAAGCAATAGCGCCGATGACGCCCGCGATGATTGTCAGGATAGCGAGCCCTTGCATCAACGGCTGGATATAGCTGGCGTCGTGATAAAAGAACAGGGTGTAGGTGCGGGCGATCGAGTATACGCCAACTTTGGTCAGCAAAGCGCCGAACAGAGCCATGACTGGTGCCGGGGGTGCATAGTAAGATCCCGGAAGCCAGAAATAAAGCGGGAAAATGGCGCCCTTTAAGCCGAAAACAATCAAAAACAGCACGGCGATGACGGTAATGATGCCAGCGCTCCCGATTTCTCCGATCCTTTCAGAAATATGGGCCATGTTCAAGGTTCCGACGATTGAATAGAGATAGGCGACTGCGATGACAAACAACGCAGACGAGATGACATTCACCAGTATGTATTTTATGGATTCGCGAAGCTGGATCTTCGTTCCTCCCAGTACAAGCAAAACATAAGAAGACATCAGCATCACTTCAAAAAATACAAAGAGGTTGAAAATATCCCCGGTTGTGAATGCGCCGATGACGCCGACCAGCAGGAAGTTGACAACTGGATAATAGAAGAACTTCTCGCGCTCGACGCCAATCGAACGGAATGAATAAAAAATGCTCGCCCATGCGATGATGCTCGTTGTTAGGACGAGCAAGGCCGATAGCATATCGGAAACAAGTGTGATTCCGTATGGCGCGTCCCAATTGCCGATGTCCATCGTCTGGATGCCATCACGGTACACCTGGACGGCCAGCATGAAGGAGGCTATCACTGTCATTATGGAGCTTATGCCCGATATCCACCGCTGGGCGATGATGTTTTTCGCGAAAAAGATTAAGAGGATCCCAGTTAGCATCGGAATCAAAATCGGTAGAATGATTAAATTATTCATGTCCTTCCTTTCCTCTCAAGTGATCCATATTGTCTGTGCCGAGCTCCTGGTATGCGCGGTAAGCAAGGACCAGGAAAAAAGATGTAACCCCAAAGCTGATGACGATGGCAGTGAGGATAAGTGCCTGAGGCAGCGGATCGACATATGCTTTAGCATGCTCCCCGAGAAGCGGCGCGGCTCCTCTCTTGAGTCCTCCCATTGTCAAAATGAGCAGATGGGCTCCGTGGCTCAGAAGACCTGTCCCGACAATGATCCTGAGTAAGCTTTTTGAAAGCATGAGATAGGTTGCTGTCATAAACAATATACCAATAAGAAACGCCATTACGATTTCCATTATTCGCTCTCTCCAATCGTTTGAATAATGGTCATTGTCACACCAATGACGACTAGAAAAACGCCTGTGTCAAACAACACGGCTGTGTGCAAGGAAGTCTTGCCAAGGAGCGGCAGGTCGACATCCGTAAAAGCATGGGTAAGGAACGGCTTTTTAACGATCAGGGAACTTAATCCGGTTCCAACTGAAAACATCAGGCCGACTGCCACCATCCTGAGGTAATTGACAGGCAATATTTCTTTTACTGTTTTTATATCGAATGCAAGGAGCAATAGGACAATTGCTCCTGAAGTCATCAACCCTCCGATGAATCCACCGCCCGGATAGTAGTGGCCGGCGAAGAACAGATGGATGGAAAAGAGGATGATGATGAATAAGGTTAGCTTCGTTACAGTTTGGAGAATGATATCGTTCGTCTTCATCCTTGTTCCTTCCTCCTTGTCAGCCGAAGTTTTATCATCGCGAATATACCGAGCGCTGCAATGCCGAGAACGGTGATTTCAAACATCGTATCAAATCCCCGGAAGTCAACGAGGATGACATTCACCATATTCTCGCCTGCCGCTTTTTTATAGGTGTTTTCAATATAATACTGCGCGATTGAATCGAAAAGCTTGTTGCTGTGGGCGGAAATGGCGATCACGGTCACAATCGCACCTACGCCGATCGAAATCAAGGCATTCGTCAGCCTGAACCGGATCCGCTCTTCGTTTCTCCTAATCTGCGGCAGATGGTAGAAGGCCAGCAGGAAGAGGGAAACGGATACGGTTTCGATGACAAGCTGTGTCAGTGCCAAATCCGGAGCCCTGAAGATGACGAAGAACAAGGATACGGTGTAGCCGACTGAGCCAAGCAGGATTATCGATGTCAGGCGCGACTTTGCGAACAAGATGGTGATCGAACCCACCGCAATGATCACTACTAGGACTATTTCCACGAACCGGACATTCGCGACATTGCTTAAGTCAAATTTAAAGGCATTTTTATACACCATGGTCGTTCCAAGGATAAAAATGAAGAACGAAAAGATGTACACCAGGTATGTCCGGATGAATCCAGTCATATAAGACTTAGTGAACTTTGCCGAAGTAAGCTGGAGCAGTTCCAGCCCCCTATCGTAAAAATGGTTCAGAGCCAGCCGCTCCGGGAATAACCGATAGATTCCGCTCCATTTAGGCAGCGTCTTGAACAGCAGGATCCCCGCTGCGATGACGCCAAGCGTCATGAACAGTTCAGGTTGGAAGCCATGCCAATGGGAAATGTGGACATCAAAAGCTTCAATTTCGCCAAGCAAAGAAGGCAAAATGGACTGCATGGCTGGTGAAATCAATGTGTCGGACAGGACATTTGGGAAAATTCCGAAAATGATCACGAGCGATGCAAGGATCGCAGGGGAAATCAGCATCCCGATCGGTGCCTCGTGCGGCTTCTTTTCGAGCTTTTCAGGCTGATCTTTGCCAGTGAATGTCTTGAACACATAAATCATGCTGTAAAGGAATGTGAATACACTTGCCGTCCAGGCGATGACAGGGAAAAGGACTCCCCATGTCCCAAGGTTGAAAATATCCATCTCCGCAACTCTCAGCATTCCTGTAAAGAACATTTCCTTGCTCAGGAAGCCGTTGAATGGCGGAATACCGGCCATCGAGAATGTGCCAATGATCGCGAGCGTGAAAGAAATCGGCATGAAATTCATCAGGCCGCCCAGCTTGCGGATATCCCTTGTCCCCGTTTCATGGTCGATGATCCCGGTGACCATGAACAGGCTGCCCTTGAACGTTGCATGGTTGATCAAATGGAAGACCGCTGCAGTGACCGCAACGATGTAATATCCATCTTTGATTGTTCCGTAATGGAGCGCGGCAGCTCCTGCGCCTAACAGCGACATGATCATCCCAAGCTGGCTGACTGTAGAAAACGCCAGGATCGCTTTTAAATCGGTTTGTTTCACCGCAGAAAAAGAACCCCAGAACAAGGTAATCACACCGATGCCAGCAACAAGCCATACCCATATTCCGGAATGGGCGAAGACCGGTGTCATCCTGGCAACCAGGTAGATCCCCGCCTTGACCATCGTAGCCGAGTGAAGGTACGCGCTGACAGGAGTCGGCGCTTCCATGGCATCAGGCAGCCAGATGTGGAAAGGAAACTGTGCTGATTTCGTGAATGCCCCAAGAAGGAATAAAATGAAAGCACCGGTGAAAAGGGGATGGTTGATCACTTCATTTGACATCGCAATCGTTTCAGAGATGCTGAATGTGCCTGTGATGAGATAAAGAAGCAGGATGCCTCCCAATAAAGACAGACCGCCGAATACAGTGATCAGCATCGATTTTTGAGCTCCATACCGGGATCGTTCTTTATGGTTCCAGTATCCGATCAGCAGGAAGGATGAAAAGCTTGTCAACTCCCAGAAAGAATAGAGGACAATCAGGTTGTCCGATAAGACGACACCCAGCATCGCTCCCATGAACAGAAGCAAATAGACGTAGAAAGTGTTCAGTTTTTCTTTTTCCGGAGATAGATAATAAATGGAATACAACACAACCAATGCACCGATTCCGGTGATCAGCAACGCGAAAAGCAGGCCAAGGCCATCTACCTTAACAGTAAAATCGATGCCAAGGGAAGGAATCCACGACACCGTTTCCATGACTGCATTGCCGTCCCTGGTGGTTTTGATGAATTGCAGGAAATAGGCAAAAAGGATTGCGGGCAGCGGTAGCAGGAACCACCCAGTATGTATTTTACGAAAATTCTTATGTAAGAATGGAATTAATATCGCGAGTAAAATGGGTGATAATATGGCTAGATGAAGTAAAGACAAAAGATTATACCTCCTTATAATTCCAATTGATGTGGCCTTCCATTATAGATTTGCCAGCTATTGACATTTTATTTTGTGCAGATTAAGTTCAGTTCATCCTCTCCGGCTTCCAATGTTCAAATTATATCGTAAAAAAGAAGCGGATGCATGTTTCGAATCTTGTCGAATCCACAACTGTCTGGAAATGGATAAAATTTCGATATCTTTTGCATACTAACAGTGAAAGGGGAATCAGTATGGCCCGGAAGCTCATTGTATGCATTTCCATATTCCTTACTCTTTGGACGGTTTTTTTTATCCTGGATTATGGGGAAAGAGAAGGGATTGCAAAACAAGGAATAACAACAACTGAAGAATCAGGTGTGCTGCAAATTCAGGTGACCGAATTGGAAAGGGCCGGCACGAGGATTGCGTCCCCCTCTTTTGGCCCAAGGGAATACGTCAAGATCGTGCCAAGATAAAACTTCAACCTTATCATACGGGTAAGTGTATAAAAGGTTTCGTGAAATATTGAAAAGTTCCTTCGGGGACTTTTTCTTTTTGTTGCTTGAAGGGTGCTTTTCTTTCATAATATCTATTATCATCAATGATAGAATCGAGTGATCGCGCACATGAAGAACCCTTATTTAACAAGCTATTTTCCTCTTTTATCCATCATCTTGTTCAGCCTGTCCCTAGCTGTGAAGGCTGAGATGGAAATTGACAGGGTCCTTAAAACGACGGGGATTTATGAGGGGATGCTGGAGTTTTTTTCGGAAACAGGAATCAAGCTTTCATTCCTTGCCCTGCTCCTGGCCGTTTTTTTTATGGTATTCGCGGCCCTGAAATTGATCGCTGATACCATCAATGAAGTAACTTTATTATTTTTTTCGAAGGATACGGAAGGGGACAGCCTGAAGCAGATCCGCCAGGGTGCAATGATTTACTTTACTGGCGGGGTCGCCTCGCTTTTCAGCATATACAGCTTCGTCGGAATTAGCGCCATTTTTGCAGTGGCCACCTTGGTTTATTTCATTTATTTTATTTATAAAATCAGTCCTGCCCTTTCAATTGCTGGCTTGGCCGGTGCAGTCTTCTTCCAGGTGATTGTCTGGTGCACCCTTGTACTGGGGATTTTTTATCTGGCAGTAAAAGTCTATAACAGCCTTATGGCAAGCCTCCCGATTTAGGTTTGATCGAAAGCCGTGGGAACTTGCCTGTTTTTACGTTCGCACCAAATCGAAAAAACATAGCTTCAATAAAATGAGCCGGAAAACATATCCTGGCTGTCAATTCACTTTACGATTTCCCTCCAGATCAACAGGTGGGGAGACGTGGAATTGATTACTTCCATGCTCTGCGGAGTGTCCTTTCCGACCCATACTCCTGCAGTCAGGCTCCTGTTGAAACCGATGAACCAGAAATCCTTGTAGTCATTGGTTGTACCTGTTTTTCCTCCAGCACGATTTCCAGGCATCGCTGCCTTCGCTGTCCCGGATGAAACGGTCTTTTCCATCAGTTCCCGTACCTTTGAAGCTGTGACAGGGTTCCAAACCGTTACTGGCTTTTCATTCCATTTGTAAAGAAGATTTCCATCATTGTCGGTTACCTTTACGATTGCCCT
The DNA here is from genome assembly GCF_017912555.1 of Bacillus sp. REN3. Lineage (GTDB taxonomy): Bacteria > Bacillota > Bacilli > Bacillales > Cytobacillaceae > Mesobacillus. The sequence continues at coordinate 44,839 of NZ_JAERSD010000009.1, forward strand.
CGGTTTGATAAGGGTGCCGTGGTTGCTGAAAACAGTATAGGCAGAAGTCATCTCAAGCGGGCTCATTCCGGTTGTGAGGCCGCCGACTGCAGATGCAAGGACATGGTCGTTTGCTGTGACTTCCTGAAAGCCGAAAGGGGACAGGTCCTTGAATGCTGTTTCGACTCCCACTTGGTGGAGCAGCCTTACAGCCGCTGTGTTATAAGAATGTATGAATGCGTTCTCGACCGTCACCGACCCATAGGCGGATCCACCATAATTCCCTGGGCAATAGCCTTTGATGCAAATGGGGCCAGCATTGATTTTTGATAGGATTCCGGCCTTTGACCTTTCGAAGTAGGGGGCATACACAAGCAGCGGCTTGATTGAGGAGCCGGGTTGGCGAAACGCCTGGAATGCGCGATTGAAGTCACCCTTGCGATAATTTTTCCCCCCTGCAAGGGCAACAATGCGGCCTGTTTCATGGTCGGCAACGACAGCAGCACCTTCTATGCCGCTATAAGGGAGGTAGGACGAGATTGCTTTCTTCGTCCGCTCCTGGACCTGGATATCCAGGCCGGTATGGATGGTGATCCCTGATTTCAGTAATTCCTCCACTCTTTTTCCGGCCTCCGCATCGGTCAATTTTTCGCGGGTTTGGACCAATTCCCTGAATTCCTTCATTACATAGTCGGAATAATCAGGATATCCTTCCGTCCGTTCCTTTACTCTTAGGATGATCGCTTCATCCTTTATCCCTTCCGCCTTCTTAGCTGGAAGCTTACCTTCCAGTGCTAGCTCGTCGACCAGACGTTCCTGCCGCTCTTTTGTCCGATCGTAATGCTTCAGCGGATTGTATAGATTCGGATTGTTCGGGATTGCAGCAAGGAAAGCCTGCTCCGCTTCCGTCAATTGGAGCGGCTTCTTCTGGAAATAGAAATCGGCGGCTGCTGCGATGCCATATGCATTATTTTGGAAGTAGATGGCATTCAAGTATTTTGCCAGCAGTTCTTCTTTTGTGTACGACCTCTCGAGTTGGTAGGCGTACAGAATCTCGCTCAACTTTCGGTTATAGGATCGGTCATGGTTCAAATACTGGTTCCGGGCGAGCTGCTGGGTGATCGTGCTTGCTCCCTGTTCAATGTCGTCTGAATGGATATTGATTGCCATGGCCCTTGCGATCGCTGTCAAATCGAACCCTGGATGCTGGTAAAAGTTCCGGTCTTCAGAAACTACGAATATTCGTTTGAGAAACTCAGGAATTTCGTCCGGAGATACTTCAGATCGGTTCATTGGCAGATGGATCTCCTCGACAATTTTGCCATCGCTGTCAGTGATGAGGCTTGTTTCGGAAAGATTAGTCTGATGAAGGTCAATTTTCCTGTCAAGGATATGGTGGAAGCTCTCAGCCCTGCCTGCCTCGTCATAAGCATGCGTGACAGTAAAGATGAAAACAGGGATAAGCAGCAATGTCAATAAGTAGCCTGTTATCTGTCTCATGATAATCCCTTTCTATAAAGGCTGTTCGATTGATTTCAATTTGAGCAATCCGAAAGAAGCAGGCGCCCAGCTAGCCTGAACGTTCTCACATGTCCGCTTTTCCAGGAGGGATGCAGACATTGGAAGCGAAATCAAACACCATGTGTAAAAAAATAATCTGATACCATCTTAAATCAATTGGTAATTTTTAAAAAGATGGAATCTGGAAGTCCATTCATAAAATGCCCGATATAAAATACAGAAAATTAGAAAAAATAATCAGGAAACATGCTATAATGGAAAAAATAATTGCCAGAAAAGCATATAATGGTTACATAGAACAATTGAGTTTTCAGAAAGTTGGGGAAGCATGGACGAAAAGGAAAGGATACTATTCATTGACTTTGAATTCACGATGCCTGGCCCCGGCAGCAGGAGGCGGGGATTCTATCAGGAAATCATCGAAGCGGGAGCAGTGCTCGTTGAATCCAGCCGAGTGATTGAGCAATTTTCATCATATGTCAGGCCGTTGAGGTTTCCGATACTGACTGAGCGATGCCGGTCATTTCTGAACATTACCCAGGAGCAGGTGAATTCTGGAATACCGTTCCAAGCGCTGGTTAACAAGCTTGAGTCCATGGGCGACGGGAGCTGCCAGATTGTCACGTGGGGCAATATGGACATGAAAGTCCTGCAGCAAAACTGCAAGGCCGCCAATGTCCCGTTTCCTTTTCCGTGCAGGCAAATCGACCTTTCGATGGAGTATAAACGCTTTTTTGGGGACCAGAACCAGACCGGGCTTTGGAAGGCTGTACAGGAATATGGCAGGGATGGGACAGGCAAGCATCATCGGGCACTTGACGACGCAATGACCACCTATCATATTTTCAGGCTCGTAGAAAAGGATAAACAGTATTTGAAAAGGCCGGAGCCGACAACCATCGGGGACAGGGTGGATTTTTCAAAGCTGTTGAATAAGTTCGCGTGAAAAAGCCAGATTGGAAAGAATCCATTCTGGCCTTTGACGTTTTCGGATGTCAATTTTTGAAATAGTCCTTTTCCAATGAATCAAGATTGCGCCGGCTTTGCCGCGCCCAAGGGGAACCATCGTTTTCTAACTCGGACCGGAATTTGTCTGCCGCCTCCTTGAGGGACTCAAGATAGCCAGGGATCTCCCCTTCATACAGCTTGACCATTTTTTCGGGAACATTGGCCTGTTCCCTATAGGAAAGGGCTTTCCTTTCGTGGAAAAAGCCAACCTCGGCATCTTTGGGATGATGGAGGTCCCCCTGCATTGGATGCTTGAGCACCGCTAGAACGCGTACCAGGTAATGCTGGGGTCTGCGCTCGGTTATTTCCCCGATATATTTTCCGGTTTTATAGATGGCGGTCACCTTATCGCCAATGTTCAATTCGGACATCGTCAATCTCCTTTCGCTGCAGCATTTACTTGATTATACCAAAAATACTTTTTAAATTGGTTCTAGGAGGGGAAACAAAAGGATGTTAAAGAAATTTTTAGCCGTTTTATTTGGAGCCATGCTCATCCTTGCTGGGTGTGGAAATGCCAATGATAAACAGGAAACAGAGAAACCAAAAGAGGAGAGAAAGGATAGCGGCGGACAAGCAGATCAGGCGGGACAGGAAGAATCGGTTTCCTACCCGCAGCTGGTAAAAGAGGTACAGGAGAACGAACGTCTTATAGAAATGGTGACAACAATGGGCAAGGTCAAAATAAAGCTCTTCCCGGCTCAGGCTCCAAAAGCAGTTGAAAATTTCATCAAGCACAGTGAGTCGGGTTATTATGAAGGAGTAACCTTTCACCGTGTCATTGATGGCTTCATGATTCAGGGGGGCGACCCAGAGGGAACAGGGCGAGGGGGTAAAAGTGCCTTCGGAGCTCCATTTGAGGATGAGATCTCGAGAGAGCTTTTCAATATCCGCGGCGCGCTGTCAATGGCGAATGCCGGCCCGAATACGAATGGCAGCCAGTTCTTCATCGTCCAGAATAAGAAACTTGATCCGAAACTGCCAAAGGCGATGGAAAAGGCCGGGTATCCGGAAAAAATCATCAAAGCTTACGAAAAGGGCGGCACGCCTCACCTTGATTCCAAGCATACAGTATTTGGACAGCTGATCGAAGGGATGGATGTCGTCGATCGAATTGCCGCAACTCCTGTTGACGGAGATGACAAGCCTGAAAAAGCTGTCGTCATCGAAAAAATCACTGTCCTGAAATAAGGTGGCTTTCAGTTGGACCAACCTCGATTCATTGCTATAATGTGTGGGAGGATATTTCCTAGAGAAAGGAAGTTGGCAATGGGACAGTGGTTTGTCATTTCATTATTTTTGTATTTTCCAGAGGATAAGTCTGAATATATACCAGCCGCGATTTCGTCTTTCATATTCCTTGTCGGGGCCATCCTGACAATGAGATTGATCTTAAAGGTTTCTAAAAAAGAAGCTGAAAAGGCAAAAGAGTATGAACAGGCCATCATGAAACATAATGACGAACACAAGGAGAACAGCTAAGATCTGCTGTTCTTTTTTTATGTGGCAGGGTCAAAGTACCATAAAAGTCAATGTCCTTTACAGTTTGTGTCATCAACATTATGGGAAGGAGGGACTTATTTTCATGCCTTGGTTGTGAAACAAAAACCATGAATGTTTTTGTGTAAGGCTTTGAATCTATTTTAAGAGAAACAAATAGTCCGAAAAGATGGATTGGAGCGGAGAATGTGAGACTCCGGTGGGATCAGCGGGAAAGTTGAGGCTCCACAGGCGCTTTTGGCCGAGGACGCTCGACTCACGCCTGCGGAAGGCGAGCAGCATGGACTGGAGCGGAAACCTACCATTTATTAAAAACAACAAAGTTTATGTATTTAAGTTTATAACAGCGAAAAAAGGGGTAAAAGAAGGGTTTTCTTTCTTGCAAAATGGGTTTATAATACAAATTGTATCTTAGTTTACATAGGAGCAGGGGTATAAATTGGAAGACTCAAAGATTAAGAGCATTGTCAGTCAAATTCTTATGAAATCCGGAAGCAGTGCAAGGATTGAGCTTGAAGCCCATTTTCCTGGAGACCGTTTCGCAGGAGGGAAATACCATTTCGGTACGCATACCATTACATTATATATCGAAGAAATCAAGGCCCAGTGCCTGCAGATTTTTTCATCGATGGATCATTTTGAGAAGTACCTGGCAATCGTCTTTGCCCACGAGCTTGGACACGCTGAAGACCGTGGCCTTGCAGGTCTGATTGATGAGATGGATGCCAGTGCAAGTGATCATGTGAGGAAACAGATCGCCCTGAAAATAGAGGAAAACGCATGGGATTATGCGAGAAAACTGCTGCCGAAAGATTTTCAGCCGCTGATGGAGACAATTATTTCTCATTCCCTTAAACCATATCATGAAGCGCTTAACGTTGGCGCATAACATGCATTGAAGGTGCCCGGCCGCCATCGGTTCATTCGATGGAAGCCAGGCACCTTTTCTTTTAGCTGAATGCCTTTTTCAGTCTTTCCAGGCCATCATCAAGGGTCCCGCGCGGGCATGCGAGGTTCATCCTGACGAAGCCTTCTCCGCCCTTTCCATATTTCTTGCCTGGTTCAAGGCCGATTTTCCCTTTGTATAGCAGCTTTTCCCTTATTTCCTCATCTGATAGGCCCAGCTCCCTGCAGTCGATCCAAAGCAGATATGTTGCATCCGGCCTCATCGGTTTCAGCATAGGGAGATGTTCACCGATATAATCAATGGCGATCCTCATATTTTCTTCAAGATAGGCAAGGAGTTGTCCAAGCCATTCTTCGCCATTGCGATAGGCCGCTTCCATTCCGGCGATCGCGAAGGTATTCAAGGTGAAGAAGCCCTGCTGCTGCTGGATTCTTTTGAATTTCGCCTTCATTTCCTTATTCGGGATCACAGCCGCTGATGCCTGCAGTCCTGCAAGGTTGAATGTCTTGCTAGGTGCTACGAACGTGGCAGTGATATCCTTGAACGCTTCTTTGATCATCGAAATCGGTGTATGGACGTTAGGCTGGAACACGAGGTCAGAATGGATTTCATCCGAGACGATGAGGCAGCCATGTTTGACGCACAAATCGCCCATCTTTTCAAGCTCATCCTTTGTCCATACCCTTCCGCCGGGATTGTGCGGACTGCAGAGAATGAACAGTTTCACGCCATCGAGAAGCTTCGCTTCGAAATCATCGAAGTCAAGCTCAAAACGGTTATTCTTATAGACGAGGCTAGAGGTGACCAGTGTCCGGCCATTGTTTTTCACCATATCAAAAAAAGGTGTGTACACAGGAGAGTGGACAAGGACCTTGTCGCCCTTTTCCGTGAAGGCCCGAATCGCGGTACTGAGCGATGGGACAACTCCTTCGCTGAATACAATCGAAGATTCGTCGACATCCCAGCCGTGCCGCCTTCCCAGCCAGTCTTGAAGCGCCTCTGTAACGGAACGGGGGACAAACGTATACCCGAAGATCCCATGATCTATTTTGCTCTTTAGCGCCTCAGCGACTGCTTCAGGAGGATGGAAATCCATGTCCGCTACCCACATCGGCAGGATGTCCTTCGTCCCGAATACCTTTTCCGTCGCGTCCCATTTCACCGAAGCTGTTCCCCCACGTTCTATCACTTTGTCAAAATCGTTCCTTTCCATATGTACGCACCGCCTTCTTTAGAAATTTCACTATTGCTCCCTATATGATAAAATATTTCTAAAAAAATATCAGGTGATTGATTTGGAATCGAAAGAATTTACCTATAAACTGATCGCTGTCCTCAATGAATGGGATCCGTTCAAAGCAGGTGAAGGGGGATTCGATCCGGAAATAGCGGATATCCTCCAGGCAGTCCATGATGAAAATGATGCCAAGCAGGTCGCCCGCCGGATCCAAACAGTATTTGAATTTTCATTTGAGCAGCTGCTGCCTTTTGGGGAATGCCTGGTAATCGCAGAAATCCTGTTGGCAATCAAAAATGAGGATACTTGTTCCCTATGAAAGGAACTTGAAATGTCGAAACGTCAGCCAGTCAGCGGCTGACGTTCGCTGTTGTGTTCAACAGTTCACCGGATCCAATGAATCTTTTGATCAGCCTGTGGACATCCTCTGGCTTTTCCTCGGGAACGAGGTGACCAGTTTCCTTCAGAATCACGAGTTCTGAATTCTCGAGATCCTTTTTCAGCTTCTTCCCTACGCTCAAAGGAACGACCTTATCATGTTCTCCCCAGATCAACAGGCAAGGCGCCATGATCCTGTGAAGCTCCTCTGCAGATAGATCCCCTTCCCGGTGCCTGATCATCATCGTCAGGGCCTTGAAGATCCCATCCTCCAAAAAAGGCGATAGATAACCAAGAAGCATTTCATCATTAATTTTCGAATGGTCATACACAACATTCTGCAGGTTTTGTTTCACCCCGGACTTTGCCAGGTGGAACTTCACGTATATATGGAAATACGGAATGTAGCTCGAGAGGATGAGGGGCAGCTTTGCTTTCTTCAGGTAGCCAGAGCTGCAGAGCAGGATGCCATTCCCGGCATTCCTTGGATGGTGCAGCAGGATATTCAAGGCAATTTGACCGCCCATCGAGTGGCCGACAACATCAAATCGGGGAATTCCGAGCGATGTCATCAATTCAACGACTGTCGCGGCCAGATTGCGGTACGAGTAGGTAAAGCTTGGAAGCTTTCCGCTCTTTCCGAAAGGGGGCAAGTCAACAGAAATGACATTGTAATCCTCTTTCAGCAGCGGAATCAAATGCCGGAAGCTGAAAGTGGAGGATAGGAATCCGTGAAGCAGGACGACCGTCCTGGCCGATGAAGGATGGATATAATGTTCATAGTACAGATCGATTCCATTGATGGTTTTATTCCTGGCAAACGTTACATCTTCCATTACTGTTGTTCACTCCCGACATGGTTATGGATTAAACAGGGTTTGTGGTCTATTTTCCCCAACAAAGAAAAGATAACACACAAATCATGAGGGAGATGGGAGAAAAAGTGCAGAAAAAAAAGGACACCTCCTTCAAGGTGTCCAACAAAAAAGGGGGGGAATACTAGAAAGCTTCATAGCACCAGCTTAACCGGTTTCCGATCAAAGTATACGTATTTTTATCAGGAAAATAATTATTTTTTCGTTGAAAATGAAAACCTTGGGTGGTAATTCGAACTCCAAGCTTCCAAAACAAATGGCAAAACGACATTATTCTAAAAAAAAAAAGAGCTATTCCTGATAAATCATCTGGCCGATATCAGGCCTTTTTATATTTGATTTCATAAAGAACATCCATGACGCGCAAAAAATCTTCATCACTGATGCCTTTGGCCTTCCTTAAAATCAGTTTAGCTTTTTTTGTCCCCATTTCCTTTACCAGCTGTTCGATTTCATGGTCGATCCCTGAATGGTTGGTTTGGTAGATCCGTTCCATCAGCTCAGATGCCGGGACATCAAGGACAGTGGAAATCTTTAGAACCGTTTCCATTTCAGGTGTCTGTTCACCGCTCTCATACCGTTCGATTTTGTGGGTACCGACCCGGATCTTCAGAGCTAGCTCCTCCTGTGATATTCCCGCCCGTTCCCGGCAGTTCCTTATATTCTCGCCAAGCGCAGTCATTGAGCTTCACCTCCGGAAAATATCTCTCATTTAAATTTTAGCACAGTGATTTTCCGGACAATGGCAGGTTTGTGAACATTCCGTTAAAGTTTAAGGATACCTATTGACTGCAGGAAAACAAGGGCAATACCGACCGGGACAATATACTTGATCGATATATACCAGATGCTGAACAGCAACGGGCTTCCTTGTGAACCTGTTTCCAGCTCTAACTTGACCGTCTTGCGCGGCATGATGTAACCGGCAAAGATCGAAATGAGGAATGCCCCAAGCGGGAGGCCGATATTGCTGGTCAGGTAATCGGCAAAATCGAAAAACGTTTTCCCGAAGAGTTTGATGTCTGATAGGACGCCAAAGGATAATGCATTGGGAATGCCAGCTGCAAAGACCAGCAGGCCTGCCGCCCAGGAGAATTTCTTCCTCTTGGCGCTGTCATCCTTCGCAAGGACTGCCACAATGATTTCGAGGATGGAAAACGCTGATGTCAGTGTAGCGAATAGCAGCAATATCAGGAAAATGGTTAAAAATAATCCGCCGAATGCAAGCTGCTCAAAGACGGCAGGCAGGACAACGAATACAAGGCCAGGCCCTGCTTCTGGTTCAAAGCCAAGCGCAAAGACAGCCGGGAATATGACCAATCCGGCGAGCAGGGAGATAAGGATGTTCAACCCTACGACGGAAAACGCGGATTTTGTCAGGCTTTCGCCTTTTGGCAAATAGGATGCGTATGTCACCATGACAGACAGACCGACACTAAGGGCGAAGAACGATTGGCCCAGTGCGAGGAGGACTGTTTCGCTGCTGACTGCTGACCAATCAGGCATGAGCAGGAATCTGACACCATCCATCGATCCTTCCAGTGTAAGGGAACGAATAACAAGAATGATAAATAAAATGAACAGGGCAGGCATCATGTATCTGCTCGCTTTTTCGATCCCCTTCTGGACGCCTCCCTGGACGACCCAAATCGTCATCAGGATAAAGATGAATTGCGCGGCCACCGCCTCAAAGGGATTGGCGATGATCTTTTCAAAAACAGCACCATATCCGGCCTGTGTCAGTCCCGAGAGCGAACCGGTAAGGCTTCTGGCCAGATAGGAAAGGATCCAACCCCCCACGACACTGTAAAAGCTCAGGATAAGAAAAGACATTATGACACCGAGATAGCCGAGAAGTGGCCATGCGGTGCCTGGGGCAAGGTGCTTATAGGACATGACCGCATTCTTTTGTGAATTCCGTCCGATGATGAATTCAGCCAATAAAATTGGCGCGCCGATAAAAACGGTCATCAGCAGGAAAAAGATAAAGAATACACCTCCGCCATTCGTGCCCGCCATATACGGGAATTTCCAGATTGCCCCTAAGCCGATGGCCGATCCCGCAGCAGCAAGGATGAAGCCAAGCTTCGATGTCCATTGTTCATGCTTCCTCATTAGACAATCTCCTTTTAAACGTGTTTACTGAAATTTACATTTTACTGATTAAACTGAAAATTCATTTCTTCATGTTACTATGTTTTTCACAAAAAGCATAGTATTTTTAGTTGTTGGCAAGTATTTCATGTTTTCACTAAATTTTTGATACAAATACAAAAACAGACCGTTTTACAAGTAAAATGGAGCAATCTGGCTGGGGAGAAGGAAATGACGGAAGAGGAATTTTTTTCACGGCAAGAAACGGGAGTATTCCAGGCGTTTCCTGAGCTTGTTGACTTATATGCGCAAGTTTTCAGGCGTTTTGCATTCCAGCCTGACAAACAGCTTTGAAAACGAAAGTTTTGACTGGAGGCATGTCACCTGACTTATTTATCCGAAGGATGGAAAGTGGAATGATGCCATCTTTAGGAAAATGCGAATTCCTTTTGATTAAGCACACCAAATATGATATAATTTTTTATTGCGTATTAATAGGATTAAATAAATTATATTTAGGAGTGTTTTGATGTCAGAGAAATTTGAAGTAGGCAGTGTTTTTACAGGAAAGGTTACGGGCATCCAGCCATATGGCGCTTTCGTAGCTTTGGATGAAAATACACAGGGCCTCGTCCACATCTCGGAAATTACCCATGGGTTCGTAAAGGATATCAATGAGCACCTTGCTGTCGGAGACGAAGTGAAGGTGAAGGTTTTATCAGTCGATGAGGCAGCTGGAAAAATCGGCTTGTCCATCCGTGCGACAGAAGAAGCGCCTGAACAGACTCAGCGTCCAAAAAGGCCTCGGAGCAAGCGTCCGGCTGCTGTCATTCAAAACCAGGAGTCCACGCAAGGCTTCAATACTCTGAAGGATAAGCTTCAAGAGTGGATCGACCAGTCCGATATGGCGAAAAAGTAAGAAAAGCCGGAGAAATCCGGTTTTTCTTTTTTTATGGGGTTTAAATGAGTTGAGCAAACAGGTTACAATATGATTGACTAACCACTTTTCATTGGAACGGAGGAAAAAACGATGACAATGCAAACAACCTCTCTGATTGAACAGACAGAAAAGTACGGTGCCAACAATTATCACCCCCTGCCAATTGTGATCTCGAAAGCAGAAGGCGTTTGGGTAGAGGACCCAGAAGGAACCAAATATATGGACATGCTGAGTGCCTACTCTGCTGTCAACCAGGGTCATCGCCATCCTAAAATCATCCAGGCGCTGAAGGATCAAGCCGATCGGGTGACCCTTACATCAAGAGCCTTCCATAATGATCAGCTTGGCCCATGGTACGAAAAAATCTGCAGGCTGACAAACAAGGAAATGGCTTTGCCGATGAACACAGGAGCTGAAGCGGTTGAAACCGCAATCAAGGCTGCACGCCGCTGGGCTTATGATGTAAAGGGTGTAGCAGATAATCAGGCAGAAATCATTGCATGCATTGGAAATTTCCATGGCCGTACAATGGCAGCGGTTTCACTTTCGTCTGAAGCTGAATACAAACGCGGGTTCGGACCGTTGCTCCCTGGTATCAAACTGATTCCATATGGAGACCTGGATGCGTTGAAAGAAGCTATCACTCCAAACACTGCCGCCTTCCTGATCGAGCCAATCCAGGGGGAAGCAGGCATCCTGATTCCGCCTGAAGGGTTCATGAAAGCTGCTTACGATGTATGTAAAGAGAATAATGTCCTGTTTATCGCTGATGAAATCCAGGCGGGCCTTGCACGGTCAGGGAAGATGTTCGCTTGTGATTGGGAAGGCATCGAACCGGATATGTACATACTTGGAAAAGCGCTTGGAGGAGGAGTATTCCCGATCTCCTGCGTTGTCGCTGATCGCGATGTTCTTGGCGTGTTCAATCCTGGTTCTCATGGATCGACTTTTGGAGGCAACCCAATGGCCTGCGCTGTTTCAATCGCTTCCATTGATGTGCTGATCGATGAAAAGCTGGCAGACCGTTCGCTTGAATTGGGAGAGTATTTCATTGCAAAGCTTAAGGAAATCCAAAACCCGAAAATAAAGGAGATCCGCGGCAGGGGACTGTTCATTGGTGTGGAGCTCAGCGAACCGGCACGGAAATATTGTGAAGAATTAAAAGAGGAAGGGCTGCTGTGCAAGGAAACGCATGAAACAGTCATCCGATTCGCTCCACCGCTCGTCATTACACGTGAAGAGCTCGACTGGGCAATCGAACGAATCGAAAAAGTATTATCTTAAAGTCGCAAAAAACCCGCCGGGAATCCATGTTCCGGCGGGTTTCTTTTGGTTAATCAGCGAGTTGTGCGCGGTTCTGCTGCACTTTCGGCTTCTTCGCTTGGAGCAAAAAGAAGTCCGAGGTTGATCAATCCAGCAATTCCTACCAGGCCGTATACAATTCTTGCAAGCGCAGAATCCTGGCCGCCAAAAATTGCAGCTACAAGGTCAAATTGGAAGAATCCGACTAAGCCCCAGTTGATGGCACCAATAATCGTAAGAACCAATGCAATACGTTGAATTGTGCTCATGGATATTTCCTCCTTAAAAAATGGATTCATACTATATAGTGGCTCCGCAACGAAAAATTATACGTTTTCGCTGTACTTTTTACATACCTTTCTTGAAATTTTTGTAACAATTTACAGCACATTAACAGGAATTTGAAGGGTTAAACTTTTGCAAAAGCTATTCAAAAAGAACATAATTAGCGTTAGGGAAGGTGATATTAATGGACAATTTTACTTTTTGGAATCCAACCAAGCTCATTTTTGGGAAAGGTCAAATAGAGGAACTGAAGAAGGAAGTCCCTCAATACGGAAAAAAAGTGCTTCTTGTTTATGGCGGCGGAAGCATCAAACGGAACGGTCTATATGACTCGGTCATGGACAATTTAAAAGCAGCCGGCGTTGAGGTTTTCGAACTTTCTGGTGTGGAACCAAACCCGCGGATTTCAACAGTCCGCAAGGGAGTGGATATCTGCAAACAAGAAGGCGTTGATTTCCTGCTTGCAGTAGGAGGCGGCAGTGTCATCGACTGCACTAAAGCGATCGCGGCGGGGGCAAAGTATGATGGAGATGCCTGGGATCTTGTGACAAAGAAAGCGATGGCAACAGACGCACTTCCATTCGGGACTGTATTGACATTGGCAGCGACAGGTTCCGAAATGAACGCTGGTTCTGTTATCACAAACTGGGAAACAAATGAAAAATACGGCTGGGGAAGCCCTGTGACCTTCCCGCGGTTCTCAATCCTTGATCCGGTCAATACCTTCACGGTTCCAAAGGATCAAACGATTTACGGCATCGTTGATATGATGTCTCACGTATTCGAACATTATTTCCATCAAACTGAAAACACGGAATTCCAGGACCGCATGTGTGAATCCTTGCTGCTTACGGTAATGGAAACAGCTCCAAAGCTTCTTGAAGACCTTGAGAATTACGAACATCGGGCTACAATCCTTTATACCGGCACAATGGCTCTAAACGGGATGCTGTCAATGGGCTACCGCGGCGACTGGGCAACACATAACATCGAGCATGCAGTCTCCGCTGTTTATGATATCCCTCATGGAGGGGGGCTGGCCATTCTTTTCCCTAACTGGATGAAACACAACTTGAAGGTGAACCCCGAACGCTTCAAAAAGATGGCTGTCAGGGTATTCGGCGTCAACCCGGTAGGAAAAACGGCCGAAGAAACGGGTCTCGAGGGCATCGGAAAGCTACGTGAATTCTGGAACAGCATCGGTGCCCCTTCACGCCTGGCTGATTATGGAATCGATGACAGCAAAATCGAATTGATGGCTGACAAGGCGATGGCGAATGGCGAATTCGGCAATTTCAATAAGTTAAAACGTGAAGATGTACTTAAAATCTATCGTATGTCTCTATAGCATCGGAATGAAAGGACCCAGGTTACCCTGGGTCCTTTCCTGTTTTTACGGATGAAGCTATCTGGGAATTAATTTAGGAAGTAACGGAAAAAATATCATGTCTTGGGCTTTGAAAAAAATTCACAATTGGGCGCGCTTACATCCGGGTGTGTTCCTTGATTCTTGGGATGGCTTTCGTTAAAGTGATAGAGAATACAATTAATTGGAGGATCAGACATGACACATGTTCGTTTTGATTACTCGAAGGCGCTAAGCTTTTTTGGTGAACACGAAGTTACATACTTAAGGGATTTTGTTAAAGTGGCCCATCATTCATTGCATGAAAAGACTGGTGCAGGCGGAGACTTTTTAGGCTGGATCGACCTGCCAGTCGAATATGATAAAGAAGAATTTGCGCGCATCCAGAAGTCTGCTGAAAAAATCAAGAGCGATTCAGAAGTTTTGCTTGTCGTAGGGATCGGCGGTTCATACCTGGGAGCAAGGGCCGCGCTCGAATTTTTGCAGCACAGCTTTTACAACGTCCTGCCAACAGGAAAAAGGAAGACTCCGCAAATCATTTTCATCGGCAATAATATCAGTTCAACTTACATGAAAGATGTAATCGATCTGATTGAAGGCAAGGATTTTTCCATCAATGTCATTTCCAAGTCAGGCACCACAACGGAGCCTGCCATTGCCTTCCGTATTTTCCGAAAGTTGCTTGAAGAAAAGTATGGTGTTGAAGAAGCCCGCAAGCGCATTTATGCAACAACGGATAAAGCGCGCGGAGCCCTGAAGACACTTGCTGACGAAGAAGGCTACGAGTCATTCATCATTCCTGATGACGTAGGCGGACGTTACTCGGTATTGACAGCTGTCGGACTGCTGCCGATTGCTGTCAGCGGTTCCGACATCGAAGCGATGATGAAAGGCGCTGCACAGGCGCGTGAGGATTTCAGCAATTCCGAGCTGGAAGAGAATGCGGCTTATCAGTATGCGGCTGTCCGCAATGTCCTTTATAACAAAGGAAAGACAATCGAGATGCTGATAAATTATGAGCCTTCCCTGCAGTACTTTTCTGAATGGTGGAAGCAATTGTTTGGCGAAAGTGAAGGCAAGGATCAGAAAGGAATCTATCCTTCGTCCGCAAACTTCTCGACAGACCTGCACTCTCTTGGCCAATATGTCCAGGAAGGCCGCCGCGACTTATTCGAAACGATTATCAGGGTGGATAAGCCGCGCCATCAATTGATAATAGAGGAAGCAGAAAATGACCTCGATGGTCTGAACTACTTAGCTGGCAAAACAGTCGATTTCGTCAACAACAAAGCATTTGAAGGAACGATGCTTGCCCATACGGACGGAGGGGTTCCTAACCTCGTCGTAGAGATTCCTGAACTTGATGAATATACATTTGGCTACCTTGTGTATTTCTTTGAGAAAGCTTGCGCGATGAGCGGCTACCTCCTTGGGGTCAACCCATTTGACCAGCCTGGTGTGGAGGCATACAAAGTCAACATGTTTGCACTCCTAGGCAAACCAGGCTTCGAGGAGAAAAAAGCAGAACTTGAAAAACGTTTGTAATAAACGGACAGGAGTACCCGATGCTGGGCACTCCTGTTTTGCCTTTCCAGGAGGTAATTCAATTCATAGTCATGAAATCCCGTTTTTTGCTCAAACTAATTTTAAAATGCAAAGGAAAGGGGATAGAACAATGATTGAGATCCCATCTGAACTGGAAGGCAAACACTTTGAGCTTTATAAACTTGAACAGCTTCTTAAGCCGCTGGGCTATGCGATTGGAGGAAATTGGGACTATGACCACGGAGCCTTTGATTACAAAATCGATGATGAGACAGGCTATCAATTTCTGCGGCTCCCATTTGAAGCGATTGACGGACAGCTTGACTCCAACGGCTGCACGGTAAAATTGCAGCGCCCTTTCCTGCTATCGCATAAATACCAGCGCGGACTGGATGACCATGCCTTCATCGGCAATGCGGGGGCTTCTTTCAATCAATTTTCCGAGCCGGTCGATAAGGATGCGAGCTTTCCAGAGAAATACATCGAAGTTGGGAAGGCCTTGGTCCAGGAAGCTGAAGCTGCGATTTTGAACCCTTAATTCGTAATCGAGAGCAAAAAATCATCTTCTTCGATCGTTATATGATCTGCAGGGTTGACGGCGATGTCGTCCCCTTTTTTTATGCCTAGTAAAATGATATTCTGCTTTAGCAGCAGTGTACTCGCCTCATGAAAGCTTTTCCCGATTGTTTCATTCCCTGCCGGAATATAGGACAAGTGCTTTCCATTCAATTCGCCAAGGAAGTCCAGAAGCGAATTGACATGGCCTTCTGTGAAGAGGCTGTTTAAAATGACAGCGCTTGTCAGCGTGTTTGTCTGAATCAGCTCATCCGCTCCAGCCCTTCGTGCATTGTTCGCCTGTTCGTTAGTCTGGATTTCAGCTATGCAATAAATGTCCGGGTTCAAGCCTTTGATGGCCAGCAAGGTAAGGACTGTATGCATGTCTGCGTGCATTTCATCAAGTTTTTGATCGGAAGTGATGATCACTCTTCTTGCATCGTGGATTTTGGCTTTGACTAGTGTCTCATCCTTGTCAGCCCTGCCGCGGATAAAATAGACATGGTTATCTGAAAGCGGGTTTGATTCCAATGAAGCATCAATCAAAATGATTGGCTGTTTCGTTTCACAGATTGTCCGGATGATTTCACGTGATCTTTCATTCCAGCCAATGATGATAATATGCCCTTTTCCGTTATAGCGTACTTTCCCTTCAAGGAGCTGGTTCTGCTTTGTGACGGTCGCAGCAGAAAGGGAGATAAAATAAGATGTTAAAAATCCTGTGCCAACAAACAAAAGGATCATGCCGGTGATTTTTCCGGGAACCGTCATCGGGACTGAATCTCCATAGCCAGTAGTGGAGGCAGTGATGATCGCCCACCAGACTCCATCGAATACAGTCTTGAAGTTTTCAGGCTCAATAAAGTGGATGATCGATCCGAAAAAAAAGATGATCAATATAGCGATCATCAGGATTCTTGCAAGCATCGGAAGCCTGATAAAACGGATGTATAGGTCTTTGGTCAAAGTAAGTCCCTCCCAATGGCTCTTTTTCTATGTAACAAATATATTTCCTTTTCCCGGAATCATCGGATGGGAAACGGAGCAATAAAAATTTTGCTTGTCCTTATTTTTGGCGGATACAGGAAGTTTTAGCCCGAAATTCAAGTATTTTTTCCTCATCCAGTATATACGCCGTCCCGGACAATCCTCACACTGCAATATCCTTTTATAAAAGGAGGGATCATGATGTTCAATTCTGCTGCAGGGCTTTTCCTGGCATGCATTCTTGCAGGATTTGCCTTGCTTCATCTGCCGTCGTTGACCGGGCTTCTGGCAATGCCTCTTCTCAAAATCATCGGTATTCTCGTTATCCTTATCTTTTCTTTCACTCTTATCTATATGGGAGCAAGAGTCCTGTTCAAGGGGAGCTGGAGTTAATTCCACGAAAAGAAACCTGCCGGCAGGCAGGTTTCTTTGTCAATAACAGATCATTTGTCCGCGGAAAATAAAATTTGAGCTGAGCCGGCTATAGGAACTAGCCTGTCCGCCCCAGAAGGTTAAATACAATGCTTCCATTCAATCTGTTCCGAGCGATCATCGGTACGCTCCTTCTCTTTTTTACATATGCATCAAAGGACTAATCACCGGTATGCGGCCATACAATGAACAAGAGACAAAACATGGCCCGCATGGGAGAAAAATCATGGCAGGAGTTGAAGGGACGTGGAGGGATTCATCATTGCTATTTTGGACTGGCTATCCAACCTTGGTTATATTGGTATTGCGCTCGGCTTGATGCTCGAGGTGATCCCAAGCGAAGTTGTCCTTGGCTACGGTGGATACCTGACATCCATCGGAAACATCAGCTTCTTTGGAGCGGTTATTGCTGGTACAATCGGCGGCACAATCGCCCAGCTCTTTTTATACTGGCTTGGCTATTATGGGGGAAGGCCGGTACTTGAAAAGTATGGGAAATATTTGCTGATCAGCAGCCATCATATTGATCTTTCAGAGGAGTGGTTCGCCAAATACGGATCGGGAGTGATTTTTTCAGCAAGATTCATCCCGGTGGTGAGGCATGCTATTTCCATACCTGCAGGAATGGCAAGGATGCCCTTCCTTAAATTCACGGCCTATACGATGGCAGCTGTCCTTCCATGGACAATGTTCTTTTTGTATCTAGGCTTCATACTAGGCGATAATTGGACAGGAATCAAGGACGCTGCAAGGCCATTCATCATTCCTGTCAGTATCCTTGCACTTGGTGCAGGGACCATTTATTTCTTATACGGGAAATACCATCAGCGCTGAGTCCTGGATTGCATTCCGGGACTCTTTATTGATTGGGAAACTCAATTAGGATTGGATGATACTAGAATTTTTAAAAGTTTCTAACAATGTGATAATATTAAGGAAAATGCTTAAAAAGAGGTGTTGAGATGAGCGGGGTTGGATATAGTTTCGGAGAAATCCTGGAATCGTTGAGGATTTATAAAGGATTAAGCTTGGCTGAATTGGCAGAAGGCATTTGTTCCCGGCAAGATATGATTCAATTTGAAAAAGAAGAAAAATATCCAACTATCGATCAACTTTATAAAATCGCAATGAAGCTTGAGGCCGGGCTGGATCATTTCTTTGATTTTGACTCAACAGGTACTTTCAATCACGCAATTGCGGTAATGGAATTGATCAAAAAATACAAAAGGGAACGTGACTACCAGGCAATCCATGAAATCATCCAGAAGGAAAAGGGAAACCCGCTTTTCAAACATACATCCTTAAAGCAATTCCTTACCTGGCATGAAGGAATTTGTACATATTATCTTGACGGAGACAGAGACCGTTCAGTGCGTTTGCTCAATGAAGCGCTGGATATGACAAACTCGGAGAGGAAAGAGCTGGATGAACGGGAAATCGAAATATTGACCAGTTTGGCCATAATCGAAAAAGACTCCGGAAACCTTGAGGCTTCTGTAGGGATATTTAAAAGGGCACTTAATGATTTGACGGTCTTGGCTCAAGTCCAGGATTCAAAAATCTGGCTCCGGATTCTTTACGGTTTAGCTCAAGCATTGTCGAACCTGGAAGAATATGAGGAGTCATTGATTTATTGCAGCAAGGGGATCGATAACTGTATTTATGAAGAAAATATGTATCTATTTGGTGAACTTCATTACCAAACAGGCATGAATTATATAAAATTGGGTAAATTGATGGCAGGAAAAGAATTTCTGGAAAGAGCGGTAAATATTTTCAATCTCCAACAAAATGAGAAGTTTGCTCGTTTAGTGGCAATCGAAATGGAAAAGTTATTGAAGCATTGTTAATTTTCCGTGTAAACGGACGTATCTCCAAGGAGGTTTGAAATATCATGAAAACAACTATTTATATGGCAGTGCTGGCAGCTTTCCTTCTCAACTTTGGCAGCTTTGGTTTTAACCATGTCGATGTTGCCGACCTGCCATCGCAGCATACCCAAAGCAGCATATACCTGGCTGACCTTCCGTCACAGCATGCGAGAACTTGAAGAATATCCTTACAGAAAAGCCTGGCCACAATGTGGCCAGGCTTTTTACATGTGATATTTCTGATCAACAAAGTTTTTTTGACAATGGCCAGCTGCCAGGGTTCCGCTTCAAGGTTCCTGCCTTCACAATGGAAGTGCAATCAGCGGAAAGGGCTTTCGGATGTGAGTGGCATATCAGCTTGGCGCAGGATTTTGGCACTGATGGTGATTGTCTGGTACTATTATTGGATAAGGTAGAGAAAAACGGAGGGTAGGAAATGAAAAGCCGCGGAAAGGGATTCATAAGTTTATTTTTGGTGCTGGTCCTTATTTTCACTGGCTGTTCGAATGATGAAAGCCGGGGGACAGAAAAAGAGGACACACCTAAGGAAGAAAAGCGGACCGACGGACAAAAGCAGCAAGAGAAAGAAACGAATGATGATTTCATCATACCCGCCCAGCCTCAAACACTGGAGCACGTTCATGGGGTTGGTTATCCAGGAAATGACAACAGCCTTTATGTTGCTTCTCACGAAGGAATCAAAATGTACAAAGAGGGAAAATGGCTAGAAACTTCTTCGGAGAAACATGATTATATGGGCTTTCAAGTCGTGGAGGATGGATTTTATTCGAGTGGACATCCTGAAAAGGGTTCGAAACTGAAAAATCCCCTTGGGCTTGTGAAAAGTGTCGATTTTGGGAAAACGCTTGAAAAAATTGCTTTTTACGGAGAAAGTGACTTTCATTTCATGTCGGCAAGCTTCCAGGACCGTATCTTGTACGTTATAAATGAAAAGCCCAATTCAGAGCTTGGAACAGGGATCTATGTTTCAAAGGATGAGGGAAAAAGCTGGGAGCAAGCTGCTCTTAAAGGTTTCGATGCCCAAACCTTCGGAATGATTTCAGTCCATCCAGAAAAAGGCGGGACATTTGCGATGTCCACGAAGGACGGATTGTACATTTCAGAAGACTCGGGCAAGACAATTACTGAGGCAGGGGAGTATGAAATGGTGACAGCTGCAGCTTTTTCAAAAAATGCACTCTTCATTTCGCCGATTGAACAACAGGAATTAAAACTGGTCAAGCTCAATCAGGATGGGACAGGACCAATCGACCTGCCGATTCCGGCCCTTGCGGCTGATAATCCCATCACCTATATTGCTGCGGATATTAAGCAGGATGGAAGAATGGCCTTCATCACATACCAGAATGATCTGTATGAATCGACTGACGGAGGAAAGACATGGAAGCAAATCCTGGTGAAAGGTAATATTAAATAGTATCAAATGCCATGGCAATCATGCTGTGGCATTTTTATATGCGCTGGAAAAGCTATGCCCTCTTGTTAAGGCCATGTGCTATTTTTCGCAGCAACCATAGGAATCTAAATCCATTTTTATATTTTTTGTCCTCTCACGAATAATATTTACCTTATGAGGTATAAGTACAGGGAATATTTAATAACGCAGTCTTTGTATGGATTGGCGGAGTATTAAAAATACTAATAATCAGGAAGGGGGATGAACCATGTCGATTTCTGCGGATAAAACGCTTGATGCCAAAGGCCTGGCATGTCCGATGCCGATTGTGAAAACAAAAAAAGTGATGAAAGAATTGGAACCTGGACAGGTTATTGAAGTGCAGGCTACAGATAAAGGATCGACGGCAGACTTGAAGGCGTGGGCTGAAAGTACAGGGAACCAATACCTTGGAACGATGACCGAAGGAGAAGTGCTTAAGCATTATCTTCGCAAGGCTAGTGATGAGGAACTCACAGATGGAAAACCCCATCCTCATACCGCTTCACTTGAAGAAGTATTGAAAAAACTCGATGGAAACGAAGCGATTACGATTCTTGATGTAAGGGAGTCCGCTGAATATGCGTTTGGCCATATTCCAAAGGCGAAATCCATCCCTCTCGGAGAGTTGGAAGAAAGGTTAGGAGAATTGGATCCAGAAAAGGAAGTGTATGTCATTTGCCGCTCCGGCTCAAGAAGCAACCTTGCGGCAAAAAAGCTTGCTGAAAAAGGTTTCAGGAAACCGATCAATGTACTGACAGGAATGAAGGATTGGACAGGCCCGACAGAATCTTCAGTTGAGAAATAAGGAGGAACGAAGAAATGAAAGTAGCGATTATCGCCGCGAACGGCGGAAGGTTCGATGCATACAAAGTTTTCAATATTGCAACCGCAGCAGCGGCGACAGATGCCGAAGTTGGTATTTTCTTTACGTTTGAAGGTTTGAATCTGATTCATAAGGAAGCGCATAAGCAGCTTCCTTTGCCTGCTGGCAAGGAGCATTTCCAGGAGGGCTTCAAGAAGGCCAATGTCCCGCCAGTAGAGGAACTTGTTGCTATGGCTCAGGAAATGGATGTCAAGATGATCGCCTGCCAGATGACAATGGATGTCATGACGCTTGAAAAAGAACATTTTGTCGAGGGCATTGAAGTTGGCGGCGCGGCTTCCTTCCTTCATTTTGCAAAAGATGCGGATGTAACCTTGACATTCTAACAGACAAAAGGGGGCACACGATGGTACAGACGATCTCGGCGAAAGAACTGGCAAGGAAAGTCTTGAATCACGAGGATTTGTTTATCCTTGATGTAAGGAATACCGATGATTTTGATGACTGGAAAATAGAAGGACGGAATGTGAAGGTCCATAACACACCATACTTTGATCTGATTGAAGGCATTGATCCAATATTGGAAGAATTGCCGAAAGAAAAGGATATTTATGTTGTGTGCGCAAAAGGCGGTTCTTCTGAGTTTGTAGCTGAACAAATTGAGGAAGCAGGATTCAAGGATGTTTTTTCAATTGAAGGCGGAATGAAAGCGTGGAGCGAACATCTCGAACCTGTAAAAATAGGGAGCCTGAAAGATGGGGGCAGCATCTATCAATTCGTCCGCATCGGCAAAGGCTGTCTGTCCTATCTTGTTGAATCAAAGGGCGAGGGTGCCATCATTGATACGAACAGGATGATCGGACAGTACGAGGAATTCGTATCCGGAAAGAACATCAAGATTAAGGCACTGCTTGATACGCATCTTCATGCTGACCATATCTCCGGCGGCAGGGAGCTTGCGGAAAAAGCTGGAGCAGAATATTACCTGCCTCCGCTGGATGCTGGGGAGGTGACCTTCGAGTACAATCCTTTGAAGGACGGCGATGAGGTTGTCGTGGGCAGCACCGTCATCAAGGCTCTGTACTCCCCTGGCCACACGATTGGAAGCACTTCCTTCATCGTTGATGACCAGTATTTGCTTACTGGCGATATCCTGTTCATTGATTCGATTGGGCGCCCGGATCTTGCAGGACTAGCGCAGGACTGGGTAGGGGATTTAAGGCAGACTTTATACGAGCGCTATAAAGAGCTCGCGGATGACCTCATTGTTCTTCCCGCACACTACATGGGCATCGACGAAATGAATGATGACGGGAGTGTTTGGGAAAAACTCGGTACCTTATATGCGCAAAACCATGGTCTGCAAATCACCAGCGAAGAGCAATTCCGGAGGACCGTTACTGAAAACCTGCCTCCGCAGCCAAATTCCTATCAGGAAATCAGGCAGATGAATATGGGGAAAATCAGCCCCGATATCGAAGAACAACGGGAAATGGAAATTGGCCCGAATCGCTGTGCGGTCCGCTGAACATGCAATGCTTTTTGGGGGAGTACCAGGCCAGGTACTCCCTTCCATTATTTCTATAGGAGATGATAGTATGAACAGGCTGACAATCCTCCAGCAAAATGATACCCATGGGTGCCTTGAGATCCATCCGGAATTATTCTGGTCAGGGGATCAGCCGGAAATCAAACAGGCTGGCGGCTTTTCAAGAATATCCAAGTATGTGGAAAAGGTAAAATCAGAAAACCAAAACGTGCTTTTTTTCGACGGCGGCGACTTGTTCCATGGGACCCTGCCCCTTGTCGCTTCCAAAGGGGAAGCGATTTTGCCAGTGCTTGAAGCTCTTCCCCTTGATGGCTGGGTTCCCGGGAACTGGGACTTTGCCTACGGCAAGGAGCAATTGAGATTCCTGGCCAGCCGTCTTCATTTTCCGACACTTGCCTGCAATGTAAAGGATGAAGAAACGGGCCGGTCGTTCTTGAAGCCTTACATGATCAAGGAAATGGACGGGATTACTGTTGGTGTCATCGGATTGACCTATCCATATGTTGATGAAACAATGCCGGCCAGCTTTTCGGATGGACTCACTTTTTCCCGTGGGATAGAGGAGGCACGTGCAAGTGTCGAACAGTTAAAAGGGGAGGTGGATCTAATCGTATTGGTGAGCCATTTGGGGCTTCCGCTTGACGTAAGGCTTGCCTCCATTGTGGACGGTATAGACATTGTGCTATCGGGCCATAGCCATGACAGGATCGAATGGCCGATTACAGTCAATGGCACGTTGGTTGTACAGGCAGGATCCAGCTCATCTTTCCTCGGAAGGATCGATGTTTTAATCGAGAGCGGAAAAATTGCAGATTATCAATATCGATTGATCTCGATTGATGAAAGTTTCCCTGAGGATGAGGAAGCAGCCAGCCTTGTTGCTGGCATTTTACAGCCATACAGCCGGGAAAGGGAAACGATTGTCGGGACGACGGATTCAATCTTGCACCGGATGACGCTGAATGAAGCCCCAATGGATAAATTGATAACGGATGCGTATTTACATGCGACAGAATGTGACCTCGCATTTTCGCATGGCTGGAGATATGGACCGCCCATCCCGCCAGGCGAAATTTCCGAATACGATTTGCATTCCATCATTCCGGCCAATCCTGAAATCTTCACACTGGAGATGAGCGGCGATCAGCTTGTCAAAGCACTTGAAGAAAACCTTGAGATGGTGTTTTCCGCTGACCCCTTCAAGCAAAAAGGAGGCTATGTCCTAAGGTCTTCGGGACTGTTCATGGCATTCAAGCCATACAATCCTGTCGGAAACAGGATTGAAAAGCTCCTGATTGGCGGCAAGGAAGTCGTTCTCAGCAAGAAATACAAGATCGCTGGTGGGGGAAAGCAGCTGTTCAAAGGAGCTGAAGCAAGTAAAAGGTATCATGGCATAAAAGCTATCGATGTGTTAAAACAATATCTTGCCGAAAAGCAAACCATCAACATTGATAGGAAGCAGCGAATCCTCAGTATCTAGGGATTTAGACGGTTCATCATCCTGACTGCATGGAATGGAAAGGAAGGAATTAGACAGAGCGGAGAAGGGAACCTTCGACCAAGTGGATAGAACGGGTCTGTTCCAACAGCTGGAGGAACAGAGGAAAAGAACTTTGATGGAACCAGCCGCTTCTTGACCAGATTCATTAACAGAAATGAATCAATGCCCACGGCCAAGCAGGGCATGGATATTGAATAGATAAGAAAAGTCGTGGTCCCCAACATGCGATCACGACTTTCCTTCATTCTTCATTATTTGATTCCAGTTAACTTCTTCATCATGTTTTCATCCATTGGCCCGACGACTTTTTTCGTAATCACGCCGTTTTCATCGAGGATGTAGCTTGTCGGGATGGTGAACGCCTGGTATGTGGTCCCTGCCACTCCTTCTTCGTCAAGAGGGATCGGGAAAGTAAGGCCGTAATCCTTAATGAATGTTTCGATTGTATCTTTTCCTTTATCCATGTTGGTCAGGTTGACAGCGACAATTTCGACGCCTTTATCCTTATTCTCTTCATAAAAGTTTTGCATATGAGGCATTTCAGCCTTGCAAGGAGGGCACCAAGTCGCCCAGAAGTTGAGGATGACCTTTTTGCCGCGGTAGTCTGACAGCTTCAACGGCTCACCTTCCATTGTGGCTAATTCAAAATCGGGTGCTTCGGCTCCCTCACGCAAAGAAGAAAGCTTTGCGCCAGGGATATCTTCGGTTTCCTTATCGTCCGTTTTGACCGTTTCACTGGCCTGGCTGGATGGCTTCTTTTCATTTTCTGACGACCCTGGTTTCCAGATGTTCACGATCAGGATGACGACCGCCAGTGTTAAAATCGCAATAGATAAAAGATTTTTATTCAATGCTGAGTTTCCTCCTTATTCATTCTTTGATAAGCAAGCAATATAATCCCAAGAGCCAGGATCAGCAGGTTTTCCGTTGCAAGCAAGTTCGAAAACAGGCTGGAAACCAGGGCCTGGAGCAGCAAAAACAAAAGCGCGAACTGCGGTGTGAACCGTGCATCCTTGAAATAAAACAGCAGGAAGCCTGCCAGCACAACAGCCTGGAAAAGAGCCGCAGTAAAATCCTGCGACAAAGCGAACAACGCCGCCTGATAGATCATGAAGAATGTAAAATAAACCGGAAGAAAGTCTTTATAGGAAACGCCATTGCCTTGTTTCTTCCCCGTTAAGAACAGATAGACAGCAAGGCCAGCGAATGCCAGGATTTGTCCCTTCGTTCCGCCGTTGAAATAAAGCAGTGAAAAAGGGGTATCCAGGAACAGGCTGAAATTGAAAAGAACATAGCTGAGCTTTGAAATGATAATATAAAGGAAGAAACTGTTCCAGTACCAATCTTCAATGCTCTTTTTGTTCCTAATCCTGTAAACCAGGGCCCCGAGGAAGATAGCGGCAAATGCCGCCAGCAAGTCTGTTGGCAGAGTGAATCTGCCAATCGTTATATAGTTCAAGCGACATCACCTTTGTTAGGCTGATCCGGTGTGAATGTTATTTGGAAGCGGACATCGATGCTCCCAAGGACGGATTGGATCATCCCGCAATTTTTAATGACAAGGCCAGCAAGCTTGTCGGCCTGATGTTCCCCGAACGGTTCTTCAGACTGTACCCTTGCTGAAAAAGCAAGCTGTTCAATCTTATTGGCTTTGTCCGGATTTCTTACGGCTGAAACTTTTATATCAATTCGATTATATTCTATTCTTTTCTTTTTCAAAATATTAGCGAGCAGAGAAGAACTGCAGCCAACAAGTGAAGATACGAAAAGTTCAAATGGCCTGTAGCCCATTTCGCTGTTTGGCGAAACGGGCAGGAACCCATATTCAAGCTCGCCAATTATTTTATCATTATAATAAGTAAATTTCATTTAAATCCCGCTCCCTTTTTAAAAACTTGGCTCTATTAAACCTGGGTGTTGATTTCCACTCCAGGGACATGGTTTCCGCGGGACGTCAGTGGAGCTGGTCCAGCTTCAGTGCTTAGCCCGTCCGAGTCGCTTCGCTCCTGCCAATGAAGTCAAAGAGTGACTTCACTGTCAGGCCCTTCGACGGACAGGACGTCCTAGTGCCGACGTTGCCGCAGGACGCGGCGGTCTTAGTCGGCCAGCGCTTGTCGGGGCTGACCAAAGCGCTTCAGCTTCCCTATCTCCTCGGCCCTTTGCGCCTGCTGGGTCTCCACCTTGCCGCTGCATCGCGCAGGACACTGAAAGGCTCCGGCGAACTCGCCCACGCACGAAGGAAATGCATTAGCATTTTCGAGGAGTCAGTCCCTTCCGTTCCAATCAACTCTTTTAAAAAAACATTCAGCTTTAACACAGCCAAAAACTTTATTGTCAAACGTTCCTTTTGGCCATGTTTCGGCGTGTGTTTGTAAGGCCGAAGGTCTTTGCCAGACAGCTCGGGAACCATCAACATCGAACGAAACACAGCTTTTTTTACAAAACAGTATAGAGCGGGTTTGTTAAGAATTGATTAAGATGCTGAATATAATGGGAATTTGATTGTGAAAGTATGGTCATGTCCGTTTGTAGCCAGCTCGATTTCTCCTTCGTGCGCCTCTACGATGCTTTTGGCAATCGCCAGTCCGAGACCGGCACCATCAACTTTTGTGCTTCGAGATTCCTCAAGCCGGTAGAATCTCCCAAAAATCAAATCGCTTTTATCTGGATCGATATACATCCCTTCGTGCGTAAAGGTAATCATAAAGGATTTGCCTTCTGGCCCAGCTGCGATTCCAAGATGGCCGCCAATATCATAATCGATGATGTTCTGCAGCAGGTTGGAAAGGACTTGCTTGACTCCGTCCTTATGGCCATGGATGATCCCAGGCTTGATTTCCAGCTTAAAAGAATCAAAACGATTCGACAATTTCAGCTGGAAGGCGGCAATCGCTTCCTGAAGGACGTCTGCAATCTCCACTTCAACAAACTGCTTCTCCAAAAAATAAACATCCTTGTTCCACGCATCCAGTTCAGATATCAAGTCGACGATCCGGGTGATCCTTCGAGATTCTTCAAGCAGGGAGGCAAACAGTTCCCTGTCACCCTTTAAGACCCCGTTTTGGAGTGCCTCCAAATAGCCGTTGATATTCGTAAGGGGTGTCCTAAGTTCGTGGGCGATATCCCGCAGCATTTCCTCCCGTCTTGCCTGTACGACCGACAGCGTTTCGGCCATGGCGTTGAAATTGGCGACCAGTTCACCAAGCTCGCCCTTTGCCGCGGTATCAATCCGCGACGGTATTTTTCCTTCCCTGATCTGGTTGGCTGCATTCGTAACTGTTTTCACCGGTTTGACTATCCGCTTCACGGAGAAGAAGTGGACGAGGCCAGCAGTGATGAAGGCGATGAAGCTCACTTTGACAAGGAATGAATTGAGCGTATCAACAAGCTGCGGACCGGTTACCTGTTCATTGTTCACAAGATAACAAGCATAGTCCTTCACTGAGATGCCGGCTAGCAGGATGACTAGCAGGATGATTACGCTGTTCACAGCAATCAGCTTTGACAGCAATAAATTGGCCAGGGCCTTAATTCGCCGCAAATTTATACCCCATTCCTCTTACGGTTTGAATATAGTCTTTTGGTGTCTTTTCCTTGAGTTTTTCGCGGAGGTTCTTGATGTGGACGTCGATTGTCCGTTCGGTCACAGCCTTTTCATTATGTTCGTAAATCGCATCAAGAATCTGGGTCCTTGAAAGGATTTGCCCTGGGTGCTGCATGAAAAGGTAAAGAAGTTTGAATTCAAAGGTGGTCAATTCCAAAAGTTCCCCATTCATCCTTGCCTCACCCTTGGCCGGCTTGATTGTCAGCCCGGTGAAAGACAGCTTGCCGCATCTGCTCGCTGTCCTCCTCAGTACTGCCTCGATCCGGACCATCAGTTCAGCCGGGCTGAAGGGCTTGACAACATAATCATCAGCTCCAAGCTTGAAGCCTTCAATCCTGCTTTTTTCCGATGCCTTTGCTGTCAGCATGATGACTGGCATCATGCTTTCGAGATCATTCCTGAGCCAGCTGCAGACTTCCTCGCCGCTTTTGCCTGGCAGCATCAGATCCAGCACCAGGATGCAGGGATCGTATTTCTCGATCAATTCCTGTGCATCAATCCCGTTGTCTGCTTCGATGACTTCATAGCCTTCATTTGTTAAATAAATCTTGACGAGTGTCCTGATTTTCGGATCATCCTCGACTACTAACACGCTTTTGCCGATCAGCTCTTTTTTCACGAGGCAAAATCACTCCTTTGGAACGTCAGTGCTTAGAAACCGAACAGACTATAGGCGGAAAGCCAGGCACTGATTTTCTGCATTTGCCCGGATAGGACGAGGAAGCCCATGCCAACCATGATCATCCCATTCACGAATGCCAGTTTCGATAAGTACTTATTCACTTTTTTAATCGATTTCAATGAGTATGAAATCAAGAAGGAAATGATCATGAAAGGAACAGCCATTCCCAAAGAATACGATGTCAGAAGGTACATTCCCTGGTACAGGGTGTCAGATGAGCTTGCGAGCAGGAGGATGGACGAAAGGGCAAGTCCCACACACGGTGACCAGCCGCTTGCGAATGCCATCCCGAGGAAGACTGAACTGAACATTCCTTTTGTCTTCCTTTCTGAATGGATTTTCTTTTCCATCATCAGGAATTTGATGTTAAGCAACCCTGCCATTTGCAGGCCGAAAACAATGATCAGTAAACCAGCGATCTGCATGAGAATTGTCCGATAGTTGGCGAATACTTGCCCCAGGAAGGAAGCGGATGCTCCCATGATGATGAAAATCAGGCTAAATCCGATGATGAATCCCGAAGATCGGGTGAAGAGCGTCCGCCTATCAACCATGACTTGGGAGTTCTCGATTTTCCCGCCAGTCAGGTGCGTGACATAGGCTGGGAGCAATGGAAAGACACAGGGTGAAAAAAAAGACAATATGCCGGCTGCGAAAGCAAAAAATAATCCTATTTCAGTCATATCTATATAACACTCCTTTTCTGTTTCTTATCATCCAATGCAAATGTTAAGGAATGATTAAGAAGAAAGAGTCTCGTCCATACCCTTATAGGTTTAAGATATAGAGTATTGCAAAGTGAAATCAAGTATCCTGCTTTTAGACTCCTAATTGCCAGTATACTGTTATCCGGAAAAAAATAAAACCTGGGATGGAATCCCAGGCTTCAGCCAGATTACGCACTTATCTTTTAACCCAGTATGGTATAATGCAAATTAATTGAGGTTTTTCCTTATACCGAAATAAGTGAATAAAGAAACAGTGGCCAAAATGGCCAATGACGCGATTTCGAATGGAATATCGCGTATAGTGATCGATTCATCTTTCGTAAAGTACATCAAGCCAAACAGAAAGACAGACAGTACAATTACAGTGACCGCGACATCTAATTTTTTCATTTTATTCACTCCAATCTATCAAAGTAAGGGGTGTGATTCTTTTGAACCTTGAACATTTAAAAACCTTCATCGCAGCTGCAAAATATGAAAGCTTCTCCCAGGCGGGCAAGATGCTCAATTTGTCCCAGCCAGCTGTCAGCCATCAAATCAGCCAGCTGGAGGCATATTATAACAAGCAGCTTTTCATCAGGGAAAAGCGCGGAATCACCTTGTCGGATGCGGGGAAAACCCTCTGTGAATATGGCCAGCAGCTGCTTGCCTTGAACGATAAGATGGAGAACGTCCTTGCAGAAGGAGATAAGACACAGACAATCAAAATCGGATGCAGCAATACGATCGGGGAATGCCTGATTTCAAAATTGGTCCAGGATTTCATAAAATTGAACCCCGATATTTCAAGCAGCCAGATGCGCATCACCATCGGTACATCCATGGACATCACCGACTTGCTCTATGCATCGGAAATCGACCTTGCCCTTGTGGAAGGGCAGGCAGGCCGTTATAGCTTTGTAACAAACGAGTTTTATAATGACACGCTCGTCCTTGGCGTGTCGCCTCAGCTGCGGTTCAATCCTCAGGACCAGGAACCGGAGAAACTGCAGGAATTGACATGGCTGATCCGGGAACCAGGCTGTGCGATGAGGCAGGCAACACTTGATTTATGGAAAGGGCTCGGTTTCGAGCCCAAATCCATCCTTGTCTATAACAGCAATACGTTAATAAAAGAAGGTGTGAAGAACGGCCTCGGTGTTGCTCTTTTTTCCAAGCTCGCCATCTGCCCGGAAGTGAAGTCTGGCCAGATCCGGATCAGTAAATTTAAAGACAGGGATCGTTTCCGTCCTTTTTATTTGTCAAGAAAGGAAAAGCAGTACAAATCGCGACTTCAGGAGCGGTTCTGGGAGTACCTGATAGAGCTGGATGGAAACCCCGAGGCTTCCTGTTAGCAATTGGACTCCATTTATTCCTTTTCTGTCTTTCCAGCCAGTTCTGCCTCCAGCTCCGTCTGGATCTCGAGAGAGGTATGCTGTTCAGATGCCAGATAATCAATGATTTTTTTCTTGTCTTCATCGGTCATTTTCGCACCGTTCCCAGCCATCCTGTCGACAACCGGAGTCCATTGCTCCGCTCCCTTGCTCGTGTTTCTCATGATCCGGCCAATATCGTGGCATTGAAGGCAAGTATTGAGGAAAGCTTCTTCGTTTTCATTGCGGGGCTTCGGGAACACCAGAGTCGATGCTTTCTCAATCTTTTTCTCTTCTTCTTCATTCTTTTTCTGGTAAGTTAGCAGCTGCTCCTTTGGTACATTGGTTTTCAGGGCAATGCCGTTCGGATTGAGTCCGACAGGAATCGTTTGCCTGAAATCGCGCTTTTTCGTCAGATCAATTTTTGTAAGTGACTTTTCTCCCCAGTTTGAGCCGAACATCATGCTTCCATCCGGGCTCCAGGAAAGCCAGTGGATATTTTGGACTCCCCAGATCTTGCGGACGATTTTATAATTGTCTTTTGGGTCGAGGACTGTCAGGTAACCAGCGCCGTTTTGCGAAGTATACCAGTATCCGTCTGGGCCAAGATAGGCAATATTCGTCCCAGCCCCAGTTTTCACAGTCTTGATCAACTGCAGCCTCTCCGTATCGATGATGGAAATCGAACCATCGGATCGGTTCCCTGTTGCAAGATCATGTGTTTCACCCATGAAGCTGAGGTTGACTGGTTTTGGGATGTCACCGATTTTCTTCAGGAGCTTTTCGGTCCTGGCATCATAGATGGCCACTTCATTATCTGCTGTGTTGGCGACAGCGACATATTTCCCGTCATTGGACATATCGAGGCCCGAGCCCGTTCCTTTGCCGTAGTCTGTCTTTGTCCTTTCGAGGTGCCTCATTTCTCCTGAATCAATATCGATCACAGTAATATACGGTTCCGCCTGCAAGCTGACGAAAAGCTTTTTCCCATCCGGCGTTACATTCAAATCCCGCGGCTTCTTTCCGACATTCTTGAAGACCTTGGTGAGCTTTGCTGTATTGGCATCGATCACTCCTACTGCTCCCACTCCATTCAATGAAACGAAAGCGTGCTTGCCGTCCCTTGAAAAAGTAAGATGCTGAGGGGCGGGCGCCTTATCGAAACCTGGGAAGTCAATTGAATGGGATTCGAGCGTTTCCAGATTGATCGCCAGGACACTCGTTCCATACCGTTGTGTCGCAAAGGCCCATGTCTGTTCCTTGTTCACATGGATATGGTGGGGTGTACCAGCGCTTTGGAAGTATTTTACGGGGTTCCCTGTCTTAATGTCCGCGATGGTAATACCGTTGCTGACTTCGTTCGCAGACAGGATCCAGCCTTCTCCATCCCAATCGGTGTTTGTATCGGCATTCCCGTTAGGCTGGTCCTTCCACCAGTTGGATGAATAATCCCTATCCAGCTCCGGGACCTCTTTTTTATTGACATCCTCTACGGACGCTTCCTTAACCGCTGCCTCCGAGCAGGCTGAGAGCGACATCGAGAGGGCGGCAAAAGCTGCAAGTTTCAAGAATTTTTTCATTATGTACTCACCTCACTTATGTTTTTTCTTTTTAGAACCATCCGACAAGCAAGACGAGGACAAGGCCAGCAGTTGTGCCCCATGTAATCCAAATGCCTGGATGGGTCAGCCACCTGGCTTTGTCATCGACAGTGGAAATGCCTTGGGCCAATCCGTATGGACATACCTTGCAGAACGAATTTCTTGCCTTGTAAGAAAGGGCTGTATAAATCACAGCAACTGAAGTTACCAGGAAGAAATATTTATTCATAACGAAGTTCATCAATGATGCCCCGATGGTCAAGGGATCGTAAAAGAAACTGACTGTAGAGTAGGCCATGAAGAGGCTGACCACAGCACTCAGGATGAAGGTAAGCGCCTTTCCTTTGCCTCCGGATTTTGCTTCAATCTTGTTCAGCAGCATGCTGAAGGTATTATGCGGGCATGCGTATTGGCAAAATGCCCGGTAGATTATCATGGCAATGGATAAGAATGCCATCAGGAACAGGAACAGGAAGACGAAAAATAAATAACCAGCCTCATAGCTTAATTGGAAGCCGAACAAGAATAACTTTTCATTATCGATGTCCATCCTGAACCCATTCCAGAATGGAAGAGTAAAAATAAAGATGAAAAATGCCCACCTGATTACATGCTTTGCCACTGCTATCCCTCCTTTTTATCTGTAATCCTCCAAATATTCATAGACCATGTCGATTTCTTTTTCAGAATAAAGCTGGCCGATTGCCGGCATTGTATTCCGGCCATGCTTGATGACATTCTTGATGTCATCCTCCTTGAGCCTGTCCGTGACTCCCTTTAGATCAGGAGCGGCTCCAGTTGCATGGCAGTTCAGGCATGTACCTTCAAAAATGAGCTCTCCTTTGTTGTCCTGTGGAGCGGCAGCAGGCTCCACAGCCAATTTTCCGGGCATGAAGAGGGCGTATCCGACCGCCCAGATGGCCACGACATAAAATACGATCACCAAGAGCTTTGGCACTTTATTATGTTCAACCTTGATATCGGAGATGATATCCGCCTCTTTACGGTCTTTCATCTTAATCCACCTGCCTTTGCTGTCTCATTTTTTTACAGAAAGATATTTCTTAGTGCTGTTCTTTTTTGCTTTCTTTGAGTCTTTCCTCTGTTGGCTTCAGGCTCATCAAGTAAGCGACGAGATCGTCTAACTCCTGGTCGGAAAGGTAATCAAAAGAAGGCATGATCGATCCCGGGCTTGTCGATTGTGGATCGATCAAGTGCTGGCGCTGCCAGTCTTCATTGTATTTCAGACCGACCCACATTAGATCGGGACCAGTGCGATTGGACCCCAGTAAATGTGGCAAGTCGTATTTATAATCTCCACCCTGTGAGACAGGGCCAAGGTTTTGGTTCTGGTCAGCTGGCAGCGACCTTACGAATTGAGTGTGGCAGGTCTGGCAGCCATTTTGGATATAAACTTCACGGCCTCTTGCCTCCGGAGAATTTTCCGGATAGTTGCGCAGCTCGCCGCTGGCGGTCGCAGAGTTGATTTCCCGATCGAAAAGGGGAAGGATGACCGTACCCGCGACGCCAAAAGTCCATAAAATTAAAGCAACGATCAATACGGATGATGGTTTGCGTTCCAACGTATTCCCTCCTTATCAGGCAGTTGCAGCCTGGTGCTGTGATTGCTTTGCTTTTTCGATGCGTGCCATTTTGATTGTTTTGTACATGTTATACGCCAGGAAGAACTGGGCTGCGTACATCATCGTTCCGCCGATTGCCCGCCCCTGCACGTAAGGCTCCATCATCAGAACTGTCTGAAGGAATGGAACGCCATCGATCCATGCGAATCCCTGGATGACACCGCCAATCCATAAAGAGAACGCGAAGGTCAGGAAGCCGACAGTCGATAACCAGAAATGCGCTTCCATTGCCCGTTTACTGAACATTTCACGACCAACGATTTTAGGAAGGATGTAGTAAATGGCTGCGAACGATGTGAAAGAAAACGCGCCAAAAGGACCCATATGTGCATGGCCGACCGTCCAGTGGGTGAACTTGATGACCGAACTTACAGAAGGCAGTGACTGAAGCGGGCCCTGAAGGCATGCGAATAAATAAAAAATCGTACCAGCCATTGTGAATCGAAGCGGCACGCTTGTTCTTGTTTTTGCCCATGAACCTTTCATTGTTCCCCAGAAGTTGGCAAGAACTGCCCAAACGGGGATCAGGAGCACGATGGATGGGATGACTCCCGCTTTTGAAATCCATCCGGGAATTGGCCCATTCATCAAGTGGTGGGGACCATTCCAAACATAAAAAGTAGCGATTGCCCAGAAGCCGATCATCGAGAGCTGATGGCTGTATAGGGGACGTCCGGTCAATATTGGCAACAGGTAATAAATTTGTCCGACCCCGACCGTCGTCATCCAGAGGCCGATTGCATTATGTCCCAGGAACCAGCCCATCAGGCCCTGCTGGACACCGCTTGGCACCAGTGATGCAGGGAAATTGCCGACAATCCATGTCAATGGCAGCCATAGCAGGGAGCCGAGGAAATACCAGAGGCTGACATACAGCATTTTTTCCTGCCTCTGTCCTACCGTCTTGAACAGGTTATAAGCGACCAGCCCGATTGCAGCCAGTACCTGTACGTCTACCCAAAGAGGGAATTCACCATATTCAATGACTTCTGTCTGGCCAAATAACAAGGCGAAGAAACCCTCCAGGATGATGATGTTATATAAGACCAAAGAAAAATTCCCCAGCTTCTCGCTGTAAACCTTCGTTTTAGCAAGCTTCGGGATCATGTAAAACATCGAACCAACATACGCCATGGAAAGCCATGCATAAATGACGAGCATGACGTGCGCTGAGCGGACATGGCCATATGTTGTCCAACGATTGTTCAACAGATCTGGCCAAATCTGCTTTGTTGCCGTTAGAAGTCCCAAGCTCATGCCAATGATGATCCATATGACCGCAGCAATGAACCAATTCTTTGAAGAACTCCATTTTTCGTCTGTAAACATTTTGACACTCCCTTGTTCATAAAATAAACACAAATATTTCACATTTTCTTCACAATCTGCTACTAAAATGATACATCTCTTAAACGAATTAAGTTATTCGATTTCTTTATCACTCCATTCGATTGTTTTATGGATGCTTTTTTAAAACGAATTTGCCCCATTTTTTACGGTCAAGGCAAAAAAAAAAACAGAGCGGGTGAAACCGCTCTGTCAACGAACCATTAATTTTGTTCTTCTTTTTTGTTATGTTTTTTTCGCATTGTATCAAGGATGAAGATAATAAGGATTGGCACCCCTATGTAATAAAGAAAATCGAAGTAGAATCCGAGTGATTGATGATCCATAATCTAGCCTCCAAATAAATTTGACCACATTGTAATTCGAAAAAGGATTTATGGCAACCCCCTCAAAAATTCCCTGGACGGTTTTTTGATTTTCTGTTAGAGTATGTCGGTAGAAACAGATCATTCATTTCGGAAGGAGGTACACCAATGGCAGCAGGAGCGTGGATTTTACTGATGATCATGTTTGCCTTTACCGGTTCCGCAGGCCTCGTTTGGTATTGGAGCAGGAAAAATGGCTTGTACGATGAAAGTGTGAAATACAGAATGCTTGATGAAGACTAAGCAGCCTGGCGTTTTTTCTTTACAATCTGCAAATGTTAAGATGTCGCCTTCAGGCTATCCATTCATTACTTTAAAATAAAAATATCTTCTATTTATATATTATTAGCTGACATCCAGAAGCAGCTTCCATTCCCCCGTTCGATTCATGAATTTGCCGCACCGCGATCGTGTTTTTTTTTACCTCAAAATGAATATTTCCAACTGTTATAACACGATAAATAAATTTGTTCAAAAAAAATTCATAATTACTGTTGACAAAGGTATTGATTTTTTATAGTATATACCCTGTAAGGTATATTTAATATATTCATATTGGAAATAAGGATTATTTTTTTATAAAGAAAAATACCCATTACCGTAAAAGGAAAAGGAGAGGTTCAGTAAATGCAAGAAAGAAAAAGAACAACCATTGTTTTGTTCAGTGGGGATTATGACAAAGTAATGGCTGCCTATATCATTGCCAACGGCGCCGCAGCCTATGACCATGAAGTGACCATTTTCCACACATTCTGGGGATTGAACGCCCTGAGGAAAGATGAGCCAATCAAAGTGGAAAAAACCTTCATGGAAAAATTGTTTGGTAAGATGATGCCAAGGGGTGCTGACAAGATGGGCCTTTCAAAAATGCACTTCGCGGGCTTCGGGCCAAAAATGATCAAGGACATCATGAAAAAGCATAATACCATGCCGCTGCCGGATTTGATTGAAATGGCGAAGGAACAAGAAATCAAGCTGGTCGCCTGCCAAATGACAGTCGATCTGCTAGGCCTTAAACAGGAAGAAATCATGGAAGGTGTAGAATTTGCAGGCGTCGGAGCTTATTTGGCTGATGCCGAAAATGGCAATGTCAACCTGTTCATTTAGTTTTAAATAGAAAACAACTTACTTGGGAGGTCAAACAATGGAAATTGTAAAAGCGAATTCCACAGTCGATGCAAAAGGGCTGGCATGCCCAATGCCGATTGTCAGGACAAAAAAAGCAATCAATACTTTGAACCCAGGAGAGGTTTTGGAAGTACTTGCAACGGATAAAGGATCAAGGGCAGATATCCAGGCTTGGTCCAAAAGCTCAGGACACCAATATCTTGGCACAATCGAAGAAGGGGATGTGCTGAAACACTACATCCGAAAAGCAGGCGAGGAAAAAGAAGAAATCCAATATCCAAATGTATTGTCGAACGACGAACTAAGCAAAAAGCTTGAATCCGGTGAAGATCTTGTTATCCTGGATGTCCGCGAGCAAGCTGAATATGCTTTTGGCCATATTCCAAACGCCATTTCCATCCCGTTTGGCGAGCTTGAAGCACGGCTGGCAGAACTAAATAAATCAAAGCCGATCATGGTCGTTTGCCGCACTGGAAATAGAAGTGACATGGCATCCCAGACCCTTTCAGACAACGGTTTTGAAAACGTATGGAATGTTGTTCCAGGCATGTCCGAGTGGAATGGGCCGACTGAATCCAAAGTAAAATAAATTTTTTTGAATACATTCATACCCGAGGAGGTAATCGTAATCATGAAAGCTATGACTTCTAAAGAGGTTACCAAAAAAGTTTTCAATAAGGACCCGCTTTTTATCCTTGATGTCCGTAACGAAGGCGACTTCCAGGATTGGAAAATCGAAGGGGAAAATTTTGAACACTTAAATATCCCATATTTTGATTTGCTTGATGGAGTAGAAGAAATCCTTGACAGGATTCCGACTGACAAAGAAGTGCTTGTCGTCTGCGCCAAGGAAGGTTCTTCCGTGATGGTAGCGGAAATGCTTGAAGAAGCAGGCCGTGAAGTATCATACCTTCAGGGTGGCATGAAAGCATGGAGCGAACATCTTGAGCCCGTCAAGGTTGGCGATTTGAAGGATGGCGGCTCCATGTACCAGTTCGTCCGCATTGGCAAAGGATGCCTGTCATATATGGTTGTTTCAAATGGCGAAGCAGCATTGATCGACGCTACAAGGATGACAGATGTATATCTTGACTTTGCGAAGGAACTTAATGTTGAAATCAAGCATGCCTTCGATACTCACCTGCACGCTGACCACATTTCAGGCGGAAGGAAAATTGCCGAAGCAACGGAAGCAACATACTGGCTGCCTCCAAAGGATGCAGGAGAGGTTGTTTTCGATTACCAGCCGCTCGAAGATGGCAATGTCGTGAAAATTGGCGATACAAACATCGAAATCAATGCCCTGTACTCACCGGGACACACAATTGGATCCACTTCATTTGTTGTGGATGGAAAGTACCTGCTTTCCGGAGATATCCTGTTCATCGATTCCATCGGCCGTCCGGACCTTGCCGGAAAAGCGGAAGACTGGGTTGCGGACCTGAGGGAATCCTTGTATGTACGGTATAAGCAGCTTTCTGATGAATTGCTGGTGCTGCCAGCCCACTTCATGATCATTGATGAATTGAATGAAGATGGAAGCGTATCTGAAAAGCTGGGTACATTGTTCGCGAAGAACCATGGACTGAATATCGAGGATGAATCGGAATTCAGGAAGCTGGTAACAGAAAACTTGCCGCCGCAGCCGAATGCGTACCAGGAAATACGTAAAACCAACATGGGTAAAATCACCCCTGATGAAGAAGAACAGAGAGAAATGGAAATAGGTCCAAACCGCTGTGCGGTAAGATAAAAAGCATTAAATCACAACTTAGGAGGAATAATAACATGAACGTAGCAAAAGTATTAGACGCAAAAGGATTATCTTGTCCAATGCCAATCGTTAAGACAAAGAAAGCAATCACAGACCTGCAATCCGGGGAAGTATTAGAAATCCACACAACTGATAAAGGAGCTGTAAAAGATCTTTCAGCATGGGCTGAATCCACCGGGAACGAACTTCTGAAGCACGAAGAAGACAACGGTGTATTCAAGTTCTGGATCAAGAAGGCGTAAGTGAAGAAAGGGGAGGATCCACTCCCTTTTCTTTTGCTTTCTTGAGTTGTTTTAAAGGCTTATAATCATTTTAGATAAGGAGGAAGCCGAAAATGGATTTAACTTTCATAATCGTCATTTTCTTAATTGGTTTTATTGGGTCATTTATATCCGGAATGGTTGGAATCGGCGGTTCCATCATCAAATATCCCATGCTCTTATACATCCCGCCGTTATTTGGCCTGGCTGCTTTCAGCGCCCATGAAGTATCTGGAATCAGCGCTGTCCAAGTATTCTTCGCAACGATCGGAGGCGTTTGGGCTTACCGGAAGGGGGGCTACTTGAATAAGACCTTGATCATCTATATGGGGACCAGCATCCTTGCCGGAAGCTTCATCGGGAGCTATGGTTCAAGATTGATGTCTGAAGGCGGCATCAACGTTGTTTATGGAGTCCTTGCGCTTATAGCGGCAATCATGATGTTTGTACCGAAAAAGAACATCGACGACATTCCGCTTGATCAGGTCACATTCAATAAATGGCTCGCTGCCTTTTTCGCTTTCATCGTAGGAATCGGAGCAGGTATTGTCGGCGCGGCAGGTGCATTCCTGCTTGTTCCAATCATGCTTGTTGTCCTGAAAATTCCGACAAGGATGACCATCGCCACATCGCTGGCAATCACCTTCATCTCCTCTATCGGTTCGACAGTAGGCAAGCTTGCGACTGGCCAGGTTGATTATATTCCGGCGCTTATCATGGTCGTTGCCAGCCTCATCGCATCGCCGCTTGGCGCGAACGCAGGCAAGAAGATCAATACAAAAGTGCTGCAATATATCCTGGCAATATTGATTTTGGCCACCGCCATCAAAATTTGGCTGGATATTTTATAATCATCAAAAAAACTGAGCTTAATGGCTCAGGTTTTTTGGTATATTGAAAAAGTTTTGCAACCACAGGGTGGGAGAGAGCGATTCCCCCCGGTACCCAATCATGGCGATTGGCATCCTCAATGGATGAAAAAAATAAGCACTTACAGCTTGTGATGGCTCCATATAGACAGCTTTAAACCTCATTTCGTTCCAGCCGGAACGAAAACTTCAAGATGGCGAGGCAGGACTCTCGCTTTAAACGGCAATGGCCCGCCCTCATCTCCGTCGATATTAATGTAATGTCTTACAGGAGACGAAACATCGAGATATGCTGTCCTGAAATATTCAACCTCTTCACTTTCCTTCAATTCACCTTTTATCAGGGATGGAATGATTTTTGCGATTCCGGGAATCGAGCCTTTTTTTATGATGAAGGCATGGAATTTCCCATCATTAACTTCCGCTTCCGGAGCAAGAGACTCAAAGCCCCCGACTGAATTCGTCAGCGCCGCCAGCAGCAAAAAAGCCTTTCCTTCCCACTTTCCATTGTCATGCCTAATGCAAAGATCAATTAAGTCATTTGATAGGAACGATTTGGCTCCCTCAATGAAATAAGCGAATGTACCAAGCCGTGTTTTCCGTTCGGGTGAAACATGATAGGACGCCTCTGCGATTGAGCCGACAGCAAGCACATTTGCAAAATAATCATCGTTGATCTTGCCGACATCCACCCCTCTATGCGAATTTTGAAGCAAAACTTGAATGGCCTCATAAGGATCAAGCGGGATATTCAGGGCCCTTGCAAAATCGTTGACTGTTCCAAGCGGGGTGATTCCCAGCCTGGGGCGATGTGCCTGCTCGGCAAGCCCATTGATTGTTTCATTGATCGTTCCGTCTCCGCCGGCGGAGATGACCGTGTCTGTCAGCGACTCGCACGCTTCCCGGGCGAAAGCAGTCGCATCCCCTTCTTTCCTAGTTTTCCTGACCTCTATCTCCCTATATTCATCACGTAAAGCTGCCTTTATCTGTTGAACAAAGTCGTTTGCTTTTTCTTTGCCGGAAGATGGATTCAAGATGATCATTGCCTTCATAGCAAAAGCCTCCCATCCTAATTTCCTTTAAATCAATGCTATTATTTTACCTTTTCCCTTTGCCGTATAAACCGGTGGAAGTCTGATGATTATTCACAAAGAAATTAGGGTATTTAGTTATCACCCGAAATTTTATAAGGGAGTCTCTGCCAAACTTCATGGATAAAAAAGAGTTCAGTTGCCCTTGCGGCATGGTTGCAGAAGTCCTTGGTGAAAAAGCAGAGCAAACAGAGAGAGGAGAAATTGGGTCAATGCGCAAAAAATGGTTATTATACATGCTATTATTCCTGATGGCTTTTGTGCTGTCTGCCTGTGCTGAGAAGGAACAGCTTGAGGACGGCGCAAAGCTGATCGACAAGGATGAACTTACTTTTACCGCTTCAGGTGAGTTCAAACCGTTCAGTTATCTTAACGATGATCTGACGATGACAGGCTTCGACATCGAAGTAGGGGAAGCACTTGCCAGGGAAATGGGCTTGGAGCCTGTCCAAAAAAGGATGAAGTTCAAGGGAATTGTTGAAGGAGTCAAGACTGGCCGTGCGGATGTAGCTGTAGCGAGCCACACGATCAACCCCCAGCGAAGCAAGCACGTTTTATTCTCTACCCCGTATTATTACTCCGGGCCCCAGATTTTCACCCGCCCAGATAGCAATATCAAAACCGTAGATGATCTGAAAGGGAAGGAAGTTGCTGTAGCAAAGGGATCAACCTATGCGGATACAGCCTCGAAGTACACTTCTAACATTAAAATGTATGACAGTGACATCACTGCCTTGAAAGCCTTGAGCAGCGGAAGGCATGATGCTGTGATCACGGATTTTGTCACCGGGAAAAGCGCGGCCAAGGAAGGCTTTAAAATAACCGGCAAACAGTTGATTGAAAGAAGTGAGCAGGCCGTGGTTATTCCGAAGGACAATCCTGAGCTTCTTAAAAGAGTCAACGAAGCGCTGGAAAAGCTTCGGAAGGACGGTACCCTCTCAAAAATCAGCCAAAAATACTTCGGGGAAGACATCACCAAGAAGCCCGAGTAAAACAATCGATAAATAGAATAGAAGGGATGTTGGAGATTTGCCAAGCATAGGACATATTTTAAATACGCTGATTGACAGCAAGGATTTATTTATTGACGCCATGCTGCTTACCTTGCAGCTTACCGTTGTGTCTATTTTAGTGGGAATAGTCATCGGTCTTTTCTTTGCACTTTTAAAAATATCGAACATAAAAGTATTGGGCTGGATTTCGGACGCCTATGTTTATCTTGTCAGAGGTACGCCGCTGATCGTCCAGATTTTCATTTTGTATTTCGGGATCAGCGGGATATTCCTCATTCCTGACTTTTGGGCGGCGGCTCTGGCCCTGGCCTTCCATAATGGCGCCTATATCGCGGAAATTTTCCGGGGCACGATCCAGTCAGTCGACAGGGGCCAGATGGAGGCGGGGCGCTCGCTTGGGATGTCCAAATCAT
This sequence comes from Bacillus sp. REN3, assembly GCF_017912555.1. Lineage (GTDB taxonomy): Bacteria > Bacillota > Bacilli > Bacillales > Cytobacillaceae > Mesobacillus. The sequence continues at coordinate 86,823 of NZ_JAERSD010000009.1, forward strand.
TGACGATGAGGAGGATTATTCTCCCGCAGGCTTTCCGCCGCTCGCTTCCGCCACTTGGCAACCAGTTCATCATCGGGCTCAAGGATTCGTCCCTTGCAGCCTTCATTTCAATGAACGAGCTGTTCAACGTAGCGACCACACTTGGATCAAACAACTTTGACGAGATGACATACCTGCTGATTGTTGCGTTCTACTATCTCGTACTTGTTGCGCTGCTGACATGGATGGTAAGCATGATTGAAAAGAAACTGGCTGTAAGTGACAGGTAAAGGAGGGCAAATTAGTGTATAAAACTGAAATAATCCATATCGAGAATTTGAATAAATCATACGGGGACCTTCATGTCCTAAAGGATATCAATTTGACGGTAAAAGAAAGTGAGGTTGTCTGCCTCGTTGGAGCCAGCGGCTCGGGAAAGAGTACGCTGCTCCGATGCATCAACTTCCTTGAGAAGAAGGACAATGGCAAAATCATTATTGGAGGAAAGGAAGTCACCCAGGACACCCATGACATCAATGACGTGCGCCAGAAGGTAGGGATGGTGTTCCAGCACTTCAACCTGTTTCCGCATATGACTGTCCTGAAAAATGTCATTGAAGCCCCGATCCATGTCAAGAAGGTTGAAAAGAGTGATGCAATCAAACAGGCACGCGAGCTTCTTCGCAAGGTCGGCCTTGAAGATAAAGCGGATGTTTATCCGAGCAAGCTGTCAGGTGGCCAAAAGCAAAGGGTTGCGATTGCTCGGGCGCTTGCGATGAAGCCGGACATCATGCTGTTTGACGAACCGACATCGGCTCTCGACCCGGAACTGGTCGGGGAGGTATTGTCCACGATGAAGGAATTGGCAGAAGAGGGGATGACCATGGTCGTCGTTACCCACGAAATGGGTTTTGCCCGTGAGGTCGCCGACTGGATTGTTTACATGGACAATGGAAATATCGTGGAAGTAGCGAAGCCAGAAGAGTTCTTCAGCAATCCGAAGGAAGAGCGTACAAGGGAATTCATCCAGACGACGGTACTGAAATAGCATGATGCAAACAGTCCTGCAAATCGAATGCGGGACTGTTTGTTTTTTAGGCTGGATGTTGATAGCCATGAAAAAGAAAGATTCAGTAAGGAATGAGGGGATTAACTCCATTTTTTGAACTGAATTGATGAAAAAGGACCAATTTTGGCTTCCTTTTCATACTTTACAACCATCATGGGTAGGGAGTATGATTACAACAGTTTTAAGATATTGAAAAATAAATCTGTTTCATATTTCTAAATCGCTGAATCCGATAGGAGCGGGGGAACCATTTTCCTGTGGTGTGAAATCACTTGGGGTGAAGCCTTTCAAAAGGGCGGGGCCATTCTGGGCCCTAATCCGACAGCTAACTCCGCAAGCGTTGCAGAAGAGGAAGGTGAAGCTTGTGAGACGATCGCTCGTAAAGTCCACAAGGCTATTAGCTTTTAGCCTCTGGGGGCTTTTTATTTTTTTCCGGGAAGATGGAATTTACCAGGATCCGTAATATGGCTGCCTTGAAGTAGGATTGAAAAAGTTCCCCATACTATGGAAGAAGGCGGATTAAATGCGCAGAAGAATAGGTCTTAAGTTGGAAGCTCCCAAAATCCTGGTCATCGGGTTTGGTTTGATCATCCTGATGGGCTCGATTCTGCTCTCACTTCCTGCTGCCACAGTGGATGGCAAAGGGCTGACATGGATTGATGCCTTATTCACGGCAACATCTGCCACCTGTGTGACTGGGCTTGTCGTGGTGGATACAGGTGATACGTTCACCCTTTTCGGGGAAGTGGTCATCCTCTCGATGATCCAGGTAGGCGGACTTGGCTTCATGAGCTTTGCCACACTGCTGGCCTTCATTCTTGGTAAAAGGATTTCCTTCAAGGAAAGGCTGATTATCCAGGAGGCATTGAATAATGGGACGGTTGAAGGGATCGTTCGCCTTGTCAGGAGAATCCTGATCTTTACGGCAGTAATTGAAATCGCAGGCGGGATATTATTATCCCTCCGGTTTGCCCGTGACATGGCAGTGGGAAAAGCGATTTATTTTGGATTCTTCCACGCCATCTCGAACTTTAACAATGCTGGTTTTGATTTGATGGGAGATTACCGGAGCCTGACAGCCTATGCGGAAGACCCGGTTGTCAACCTGACAGTCGTTTCGCTGATCAGCCTTGGCGGAATCGGGTTCATTGTGATGAATGAAATTTTCGAATACAGGATGACGAAGAAAATCTCGCTCCACAGCAAGATGGTGTTGATTGTCTCTTCAGCACTTGCCATTGGAGGGGCCATCCTGATTTTCATTTTTGAGTATCACAATCCAGCAACATTGAGGCCATTGTCGCTGCCAGGAAAGATTATCGGGGCTCTTTACCAGTCAGTGACTCCAAGGACGGCTGGATCGAATACGTTAAGCATTCCAGATTTGAAGCAAACGACGCTGTTTTTAATCGTTCTCCTGATGTTTATCGGGGCATCCCCTGGATCTACAGGCGGAGGGATCAAAACGACGACGTTCGCCATCCTGGCTGGGGCATTCAAGTCCCAGATCAGGGGAGACGATAATGTTTCATTTTTCGGCAGGAGAATTGAATATGGCCTCATCTATAAGTCCCTGACCGTCATGTTTGGTTCGCTTTTTCTTGTCACCTTTGTGACAATGGTGTTGACGATCACGGAAGGGGGAAAAGACTTTCTGATGGTTTTATTCGAGGCCACCTCAGCGTTTGCAACAGTTGGCCTGTCAATGGGGCTCACCCCTGAATTATCGGAAATAGGAAAAATGATCATTATTTTTACAATGTTTGCTGGAAGGGTTGGCCCGCTGACACTCGCTTTTGCGATAGCGAAGAAACGGAAGGCCAACCATTACCGGTATCCGGAAGGAAAAGTTATGATAGGGTAGGAGGATGTAGTCATGGCAAAGCAATATGCAGTAATCGGGATGGGGAGATTTGGCTCCAGTGTCGCGACTTCCCTTTACAATGAAGGAAATGAAGTGCTGGCGATCGATAAGAAAGAGCAATACATTGAAGAATACAAGGATCAGGTCACCCATGCGGTCATCGGCGATTCAACCGATGAGCAAACGTTGAAACAGGTCGGGATCAGGAATTTCGATACAGTCATCGTCGCGATTGGAGATGATATCCAGGCGAGCATCCTGACCGTGCTGCTGCTGAAAGAAATGGGCGTAGCCAACGTTGTTGCCAAGGCACTCAATAAGCACCATGCACAGGTGCTCTTCAAAGTAGGGGCGGATAAAGTCATCTTCCCAGAGCGGGACATGGGCGAACGTGTCGCCCATCAGCTGATGGCGTCACCGAATGTCCTGAATTTCATTGAGCTGTCCGATGACTACAGTATTGAGGAAATAAAACTTCCAATGAGCATGGCGGGGAAAAATCTGATTGAAATCAATTTGCGTGCGAAGTACAACATCACCGTCATTGGAATCAAGACGGGGACAAAGGTCGACATCTCCCCGGATCCGGAAAAGACTTTGCGGGCAGACGACATCCTGATTGTACTCGGCGAAAACACCGACCTCGATAAATTCTCTAAAATAAAATGACCTTAAAGGAAAGCAGGCTGCGTTGAAGTGCAGCCTGCTTTTCCATTCATGCTGGCTCCAAACGCCCTATCCTAGGAACCATCCGTAATTTTCTCCATTCCAGCCCACTCCATCTTGCAGATCATTCTCTGCTGGACCCGTTTCATAACGGGTTCGTTAAGTGATCGCGAAAAACATCTAAAGCTTTCTCATTCATGCCGTAATAAGCGGGCGGCGATTCTAGTAAACTCCTGTAACTTTCTCATTCATGCTGGATAAATCAAACAAAACCAAAAAACATCTGGCTTACACAACACGTATTAAATTGGTTTTTGGAAAATTAACAACAAATTGATTTTTTCCGTCATTGTAAAAATAGAGCGGATCGTGTCGATGAAAAGGTTAAGATTGCAAATTGAAGGGGAAGGTCAACTTTGAAGACAAAAACATCGAGTGTTTTCTTAATCTTTTTATTATTGATTGGCAGCCTTGCTGGCTGTTCAGGTGAAGAGGAAGTTAAAAAGGACCGAATGAAAGTCGGCGTTATGCTGTCGGATGTCGGTCTTGGGGATCAGTCATTCAGTGATGCAGCGTTTGCTGGGCTGGTCAAAGCCCGGGATGAGCTTGGCATCTTTTTCGATTACCGTGAACTCCAGACCTCGGGTACTTATGAAAAAGGACTTACCGAGCTGGTTGAAGCCGGGAATGACATTGTTGTAGGATTGGGTTTCATGGTCGTGGAGGACCTCGAGAAAGTGGCGAAGAAGTATCCAAAACAGAAATTCATCCTCATTGATTCTGTTTCGGAAATGGAAAATATCACTTCGATCACATTCAAGGAGGAACAAGGGAGCTTCCTAGCCGGAGCAATCGCAGGAATGGTTTCCAAGACAAATAAAGTAGGATTTATCGGAGGGGCGGACGTGCCGCTGATCCGCAAGTTCAAGTCAGGCTTCGAGCAGGGTGCGAAAGCAGTCAATCCGAATGCGGAGATAAAAGTTGTATATGCCAATGATTTCGGCAATGCTGACCTGGGTGCAGGTATTGCAGCGGACATGATCGCAGACGGGGCTGATGTTCTATATGCAGCTGCCGGCCTGACCGGAGTCGGTGTCCTCCAGGAAGCCCAGCAAGAGAAAAAATACGCCATCGGTGTCGATAGCGACCAGTACTTTTTCGCAGAGAAAGCCGTTGTGACTTCCATGCTGAAAAATATTGATGTGGCCTTATATGAAACAATCAAAGAGTTTGCAAATGAAGAGAAGCTTGCCTCAGGACCGATCGAGCTCGGCATGACTGAAAATGGAGTCGGGCTGGCGCCAATAAGGGTCATCAAGCTTTCTGAAGAACAGAACGGGAAATTGCAAGACCTGGAAGCAAAGCTGTCCAACAATGAAATTTCCATTCGAGTAGAATAACAGCCTTAGCTTGGGGGAGCGAATTATGTCAATCAAGAATAAAATATTGCTTAACTTGTTGCTGGCAATCGGCCTTTCGATTGCAATGATTTCTTTTATTATCTACAGGATGCTAATGGTACAGGCTTCCAACCAGGATTATGTACAAGTGTTGCTGACTGTCCAGAATCTTCAGGCCGAAACATCGTCAGCAAAGCAGAGCCTGAGTAATTTTTCCTTCAATCCCACAGATGGGAACAAGCAAGAAGCCATCAACAGGCTTGATAAGACAGCTGAACTTTTCAAGAAGGCAGACAGTCTGATCAAAGAAGGCGAGAGCAGGGAAGTGCTGAAAAAGGCAGCAGAAAAATTCTCAGCGCTCCAATCAGAGTCAAAAAGTGGACTTGAAGAGAAGGACAGCCCTGAAGTGAAGCGGCAGTCCATCCGGAGCGACGGGATCCTGAACGATCTCCACCTCCTCAACATCCAGGCTGATGAGCATTATGATTTTCTTCAGCAGGATTTGCGGGATAAAATCCAATTCATCATCCTGTTTGCCGCAATCGGAAGTATCATCCTCGTGGCTGTTGCGGGTGGAATCGGCTACAGACTGACAAGCTCAATCACGGGACCGTTGAAGCGGATTGCCGAGAATGCCCAGGAAATCGCACGCGGCAATTTGATCATCGAGAAAGTGCCATACAAACATAAGGATGAACTTGGCGATTTGAATGATTCCTTCGATATGATGGCAGCGCAGCTAACTGGATTGCTGCAAAAAGTGAACATGGCGAGCGCTCAGGTTGAAGGATTCGCGGAGCAAATCGAAGGTGAAAATATCGCTCTCACCGAAATTTCGAATCAAGTTGCGGTATCGACCGATGAATTGTCTGCCGGTGCCCAAACTGTGTCTGAGGATCTCCAGCAATCGGTCCAGCTGATTGACGACATGGATAAGGAAATTATGATGAATTTAGAGCATTCACAGCAATCATCCAGCTACAGCAAAGAAGCAGTGGCAGCGATCAGTGAGGGAAGGAAAGTCATCGAGGGGCAAAAGGCATTGATTACTGAAAACAAGAACGCTTCCTTCTCGATTCAGTCAGCGACCGATAAATTTGTTTCGTATGCAGCTGAAATCGAAAATATGGCATCGTCTGTTTCAGCGATTGCCGCACAGACAAATCTCCTTGCGCTCAATGCGGCCATCGAAGCGGCGCGGGCAGGGGAAGCGGGAAAAGGGTTTGCTGTCGTCGCCCAGGAAGTGAGAAAGCTGGCAGAAGAATCGACAGCTGCAACCAGCCAGATTTTTGAGATGGTCAACTTGCTGAAGGGCGGTCTCGGCGACATTGAAAATGCCGTCCAGAAAGGCGGGACGATCGCCGACGAGCAAATGGACTCGATGGATAAAACGATGGCTGCTTTTGAACATATCGAAACTACTGTCGGTGGCATTTCTGGTCGCATCATCCAGCTTGTCCAGGGCATGGAGTCAACAAAGGAGTTGGGCGCCAAAGTCCTGAACAATGTCGAATCCATCAGCGCTGTTGTCGAGGAAACCGCAGCGGGCAGCGAGGAAATTTCCGCCTCCACGACAGAACAGCTATCCGCGTTTGAAAACCTCTCAAGAAAAGTGACCGACCTGCGGAAGCTCACGAATGAGATGAATGAAACTGTATCAGTGTTCAAGTTTGAAAGATAATTTGTGACCGGGCAGATGGCTGCCCGGTTTTTTTGATTAGCAAGAGAGAAAACGGGAATTTTTTTACAAAATAAGGCAGAACGGGAGAATATGGCCTATTTTCGGGAGAATATGCGGGTGAATCGGGAGAATATGTGGCCCCAATGGGAGAATCCAGCCCATTACCGGGAGAATATGCGGATGGATTGGGAGAATCCGGCGGGGATGGACCGAATTTGGTTCATAATCGAGAGAATCCTGGGCCCCATTGGGAGAATCCGGCCCATTATCAGGAGAATATGCGGATGGAGTGGGAGAATCCGGCGGGGATGGACAGAATTCGGTTCATAATCGAGAGAATCCTGGGCCCCAATGGGAGAATCCAGCCCATTATCGGGAGAATATGCGGATGGATTGGGAGATTCGAGTGGGGATGGACCGATTATGGAGCCGAATCAAAAATTCATCCACTGATCGGGAGATATTCCAAGCAACGGAAAGCATATCGCTGAAGACAGGCAATTCAGGCAGCTAATGAACAGGATAACCTCCAAATAATGAAAGAATTAGAACGAATGGTTCTGTGTAATTTCATGATTTTTTAAGGATATGACGCCAATTTTTATGCAGCATGTTGACTTTGGGACTATAATGGAATAATCAGAGAGAGTAGGTGAAGGGAACGATGAAACAGACCGATATTTTCCTGGCTTTTCTCAGGGTTGGGCTATTGGGCTACGGCGGCGGCCCTTCGTCCATCCCGCTTGTGCATAAAGAGGCAGTTGAGCGATACAAATGGCTGGATTCGGATGAATTCAGCGATATACTTGCGCTTGGCAATGCTTTACCGGGTCCGATTGCAACGAAGATGGCTGGCTATATTGGTTATCGTGTTGGGGGTGTAGTTGGCATGCTCACTGCTCTGGCAGCGACAATCGTGCCGACAATCATTCTTATGATTCTCCTCTTGACCGTCCTGAATACTTATAAAGATGAAGCGTGGGTAAGGGGTATGGCAGAAGCGGTCGTTCCGGTAGTTGCCGTAATGCTTGCGGTTTTAACATGGGATTTTGTCAAGAAGGCCGGGAAGTCGAAGCTTGGCTGGGGATGGACGGTTTTCGCGCTTACAGGAACTGCAGCGGTTCTGCAGCTCCTTCATGTCCATCCGGCCATCTTGATCTTTGTCTTGCTCGTTGGCGCCCTGCTGAAAAAGGATCATACCCCTACGGAAAAAGCGGAGCAGGAGGGATAGCCATGATTTATATCAAAATCTTTTTGGCATTTTTTATCCCCGGCATTCTCGGTTATGGAGGGGGGCCAGCCTCTATACCGCTAATCGAGAACGAGGTCGTCGACCGCTATGGTTGGATGACCGTCAATGATTTCAGTGAGGTGCTCGCCATGGGAAATGCCCTGCCCGGCCCAATCGCCACGAAGATGGCTGGCTATATTGGCTATACACAAGGGGGAATACTGGGTGCGATTGTGGGGATTTTTGCGACAGTGGCTCCCTCGCTAATATTGATGATCGGCCTGCTGAGCATTCTAATGAAGTATAAAGATTCCCCTAAGGTAAAGCGGCTGACCATCGTTGTTCGCCCAGTCATTGCCGTTTTGTTAGGAGTGATGACCTATGATTTCTTTTTCTCTTCCTATGAAGGTATTGGGTTGTCCCAGACAATCCTGATTGGGGGCATCAGCTTCGTCTTGATGGAAAAATTGAAGGTGCATCCAGCATATGTCATTGGTGGAGCGCTCTTTTATGGTGCCCTTGTTCTTTCTTGAACAGAGGGGAGAATTTAAAAAAAGCTTTCGGACTTCAGGCCCGCTGATTCCGCTGGACACTGGATGAGTTTCTGTGAATTCACCCACGCACAAAGAAGGTACATTTCCATTTTCGATGGGCCCCGAATCTTCCGTTCCAATCCATCTTTTCGAGCGATTTGTTTCTCTTAAAATGGATTCAGTTAGAAAACAGCCTTTCTTTTTTCCCATAAGGGCTTTCCAATGATTCTTTGCCTAAAAATTGAGCCCCACAGCCGCGAGGCTTAACTCACGCCCCGCGGAAAGCGAGAAACCTTTAGTGGAAACCAACTATTTTCTAAAAAGCAACAAAGATTACAGCCAAAAGAAATCATGTGATCCAGTCCTTCTCATTTGCACTTCCAAGAGGACTTTCCATTTTTATAGCCTACAGCCTATAAATTGGTTAATATATTTAAAGGGACAACAGCCGATGTTCCAGTAGTGCGTTTTTTTTCAGCGGGAACATCCGTAACCCTGCTTTTTTATCAATAGGATTCATAGTGTTTACCCACCACTTAATTCAATTCAATCCATTCAATAGAGGGAGATTTATGAATAAGAAAGACAAGAAATCGAGACATTTAGCTGCTATTTCCCTGGCAATTATGGGGATTGGTTTCATTGCAACTATCCCTTTTCAGGAGACGTTTGCCGGCAGGCTGCTGATGGGCGGCTTTGAAGCAGGGCTTGTCGGCGGCCTTGCTGACTGGTTTGCTGTCACAGCGCTGTTCAGGCACCCGCTTGGCATTCCGATTCCGCATACGGCATTGCTGCCGAAAAATCGTGACAAGATGACTCGCGCGCTGATCAATATGCTTGAAAATGACTGGTTGACGAAAGAAAGTATCATGGAGAAATTCAACCAGATTCATATTTTGGATAAAATATTTGAAGTTGTTGAAAAAGAATTGCAGACAGATTCTGTCAAGAGGAGTATCCAATCTTTCGCACTCGAGGCGGCTGCCAAAGTTGATATTGAGAAATTCGGGCCATCAATCGAAACGGAAATCAAAGAGTTCCTTCTTTCGGTGGATGCTTCTATATTCCTGCAAAGAACTGCTGACCATGTACTGGAGAAAAAATACGAAGAAGCTGCATTCAATTATGTACTTGATGAAACGGAGAAGTGGGCATCGAGGGAAGAAGCGAAGTTGGTCCTTGGGAAAATGGGGAAGCAGGCTGTTGAAACAACCCAGGCTGATGGACTGTTGAAGTTTGCGATCCAGTCATTCAGCAACTTGATCACTGAAGAAAAAATCGGCAATATGCTGCAGTCATTTATTTTAAAAAGGATGAAAAACCTGAAGGAGGAAGAGAATCCATATAGGCATATGATTCTCGAAAAAGTGCGCAAGGAGCTTGGCGGCGTTGGCGGGCGTGAAGCACTCTTGATGGAAATCCAAAGCTGGAAAAATAAGATGGTTGAAGACATGGACCTATCCGATCAAATCAGGAATGTGTTATTGAATTTTAAGGCACGCGCCGTTGCTTTTATTGAAAAGGAAAGCTTTGTTGCAGAACATGTGATTCCGCTGGTGAATAAATTCATGGATGAAATAAAGGGAAACCCCGAAAAAGTGGCCGGAATCGAAAAGTGGCTGCACGATAAGCTGGCAGGCCTGATTGAAAGGAATCACTCGAAAATCGGGAAACTTGTAAAAGAAAACCTTGATAAACTGGATACTGAAACATTGATCGATATGATGGAGAACAATGTCGGCAAAGATTTGCAATGGATCCGAGTTAATGGAGCTGTTTGCGGTTTCCTGATCGGCATTGGCCTGACGCTCTTTAAATTCATCGTGCTGTAAACTGTACCGGGTCCGGATAAGTGGATTTCCAATATAGAAAGCAACGTTTATGGTAATTAAAAATGTCATTGGTTTTGCGGACCAAATTGGGCTAAGTTAGCGATTTGGTCCTTTTATTTTCAGGCATTAAATTACTCATTTTATAAAAACATAAGTTGAAGGCATAGACTTCGAAGTGCTTTATTAAGCCACTGATTTACTATACAGGAAACAACATACTATATTACATTTCGAGTTTGTGAAGGACTATATTCAAGTGAACGGGTGCTGGATTCGCTAAAAGACCTTATTAATAGGCTCTGTTAAACTTGGGTGTTGATTTTTACTTCCACTCCAGGGACATGCTTTCCGCGGGGGGTCAGTGGAGCTGGTCCAGCTTCAGCGCTTAGCCCCTCCGAGTCGCTTAGCGCCTGACAGTGAAGTCAAAGAGCGACTTCACTGTCAGGCCCTTCGACGGACAGGACGTCCTAGTGCCGACGTTGCCGCAGGACGCGGCGGTCTTAGTCGGCCAGCGCTTGTCGGGGCTGGCCAAATCGCTTCAGCTTCCCTATCTCCTCGGCCCTTTGCGCCTGCGGGGCCTCCACCTTGCCTCTGCATCCCGCAGGACACTGAAAGGCTCCGGCGAATTCGCCCACGCACGAAGGAAATGCATTAGCATTTTCGAGGAGTCAGTCCCTTCCGTTCCAATCACCTCTTTAAAAAATAACATTCAGCTTTAACACAGCCTATTAATAAAAGCAAAACCGCTTAACGATGACGCTAAGCGGTTTTTGATTAATCTATTTTGTTAACTAAATAGGTTAATATGTACCGAGATTTGCAGAAGTTTCTGTTAGTCTACAAATTTTACGACAACAATCAATGACGATAGATCAATGAAAATAGACCATCAAATTTAATGGCATTCCAATTGTCTATTTGCCCTGAGAATCATTTTTGTGACAGGCACCAGAATCCGTTAAAGAGCCTGGCTTTTTCTTTTTTATAACTTGATCAGCTGGTATCCTGTTTCTTTCCAGATATGACGGATTCCATGGACGAAGGTATTGAAGGTCGGGACATTTATTCTCAGTCCGTCAAGCACCATTGATTTGGCCATTTCAGGCCGTATGCCAACAAATATGGAGTTTGTACCCATAAGCTTCAGGGCATTGATTGTTTCCTGCAGCTTTGACGTACATGCCGCATCCAATTCCTCGGATACTCCTGTGAAATCAAAGATCACATATTCATTTTGTTTTGCGGCGCAATGTGCCAGTACCTTTTCCTCCATCAGTGAAAGTCTCTCGGCTGTCAGTTTTCCCATAACAGGAACAAGGAAAGCAGTATCAACTGACAGCGGGATGGCTGGCATATCGAGAACCTGGATTTGCTTTTTGCTCTCTAGGAGGATCTCTTCGAATTCGGTCACATCCTTCCAGGTAAGGATATAGCCGTTTGGAGCGTTATCCATATCGGTAAGCCTGTCCACGGTGACCTCCGCGGAAAAAGTATTGAATAACGTAGCGTTCACAGTTTTAGGGAACGGCCCTTCAGCGATGCGTCTTTGTTGCTGCTTCTCTGCGAATAAATCAAGGTTCCTTCCGATGAAACCTTCGGGGGAATCGATCCCCACATACGGTCCGATTTTGGTTAATAACTCCTTGGCGCATTCGTTGATGAATACAATATTTGCTTTGTTATCCGCGATAAAGATATTCTCCTGGATTTTATCCAGAAGGTGAACAGTATTCACAGTATCGAAATTAAACATGAAGTTCGCTCCAATTCTCTTAGCAATACTGAAATTATAGCGATTAAATGAACTGGAAGCAAATAGAAACCCCCGTCACGCTTAGGGGGACAAGCGATGACGGGGGTATTTCAAGTGCCTTGTTTGTTTTTAGTTAGGCTGTTTTATGTGCTGCATCAGGCGCTTGCTTGAAGACAGTCTTGCGGATGAATGGAACTACCCAGCGGTCAAGGCCGTATTTGCCAGCGTTGTAGCCCGCGAACAGGATGATGAATCCAAGGAAGATGTCAGTTGGGTTATGTGATACAGTTCCGGCAAGGAAGAAAGAGAAGTTCATCACTAGGCCGAAGAACATGGCAGCAGTAGTCAGGCATCCAAGAATGAGTCCAAGGCCGATCAGGAATTCGCCAAGCGGGACGATGAAGTTGAAAAGTTCAATATTCGGAAGTGCGAAGCTTTCAAGGAATGATACATACCAGCCGTAAATGACGTTTCCGTCCGGCCCCTTGACAGGATTCGCGACCGCATTTTTCAAATACCCGGAAGCATCGAATCCTCCTCCAGTCAATTTTCCCCAACCCGCAGTCAGCCATGAGTAACCAAGATATAAGCGCAACACTGTCAGAATACCGGCAGCAACGTTACTTTCCCTTAACCATTTCGCGAACATATAAATCGCTTCCCTTCAAAAAAGAGTAATTATTTATTACACTTACAATATATCAAAATTCACGGTAAGAATGATGTTTATGTGAATATGTTCACAAAATAGCAACAACAAATTGACAGCATTTTGAACATACAGAAAAAAAGGAGGCAAATCCCTTATTCACAGGACAAAGAAGAATGGATGGAGGAAAAATATGGCGAAGCAATCAAATGCTGCGATATCCGGAGCGAACCAGGACACTGAAAAAATATGGAGCAGGGATTTTTTACTGATTTTCCTGGCCAACTTTTTTATCTTTCTAGGGTTCCAAATGACACTGCCCACCATTCCTTTATTTGTTGAGCACCTCGGAGGCAATGATCAGCTAATTGGCTTTGTCGTCGGCATCTTCACTTTTTCCGCACTGCTTATCCGCCCATATGCTGGGAGAGCGCTCGAAACAAAAGGGAGAGGATCTATTTATATGACAGGACTTGTGATTTTTGTCCTGTCAGTAGGATCCTATGGGTTTGCGCTTGGAATCACCTTCCTCTTTGCGATGAGGATTGTCCAGGGAATCGGCTGGGGTTATTCCACAACAGCTTCAGGAACGATTGCCACCGATTTGATCCCGCCAAAGCGCAGGGGAGAAGGCATGGGTTACTTTGGGCTATCAGGGAACCTGGCGCTTGCATTCGGGCCATCACTGGGACTGGCGCTTACTGAAGCCATTTCGTTCAAGCAATTGTTTTTATTCTGTGCCCTGCTGGGATTCACCGCACTTCTGCTAGCATCCAGGATCCATTACAAGAAAGTGGAGAAAACGGAAAGGGAGGTCACAGCGGAAAAATGGGATTTTTATGAAAAAACGGCTGTACAGCCATCCCTGCTGCTTTTCTTCATTACCGTGACCTTCGGCGGAATCACTTCGTTCCTGCCACTTTACACCACACAAAAAGGAATCGGAGGCATTCAATGGTACTTTTTGATTTTTGCCTTAGCCTTGATGCTGGCGCGATCCTTCGCTGGAAGGCTATACGATAAGAAAGGCCATCGAGCTGTATTCATCCCTGGTACGCTTCTGATCCTGATTGCGATGGTGCTCCTTTCGTGGCTGCCAAGTTCACTCGTGATGTTCATTGCTGCGGGTCTGTATGGGATAGGCTTCGGTTCTGTCCAGCCTGCCCTCCAGGCATGGTCCGTCCAGAATGCACCAATGAACCGAAAAGGAATGGCGAATGCCACCTTTTTTTCCTTCTTTGATCTTGGCGTTGGTATCGGTGCAATGGCATTCGGGCAGATCGGCCACTGGCTCGGATACGGGAGCATCTACATAGCATCGGCCATTTCTGTCTTCTTTTCGATTCTCTTGTATGTCTACTTGCTTTGGTTCAATAAACATTAGTTCTAAAAAAGCCCGTTCCGGATTATTATCTGGAATGGGCTTTTTTATGAAGGTGCATAAGTTTCGCAGCTAGGCCATGAAGGCGCAAAAAGAAAAATTAGAACAGAGGTCGTACCCAAACGGGTTCCCAGAAAGACAAAATGGGAACAATCCAATGGAGATCGTCCCAAACGGGTTCGAGAAAAGAGGAAAAGGGAACGATCATGGCGAAGTAGTGTCCAAATGGAGGAAAAAAACGAAAATGTGAGCTATCCTGTAGACAGCGGTATAAAAAGGTAGAGTAAGAGAGGCAGGGCGGGGATAAATCTCCTTAGTGGATAAATAACTGCCGTATCTATATTTACTTTTAAAAAATATGGTATAGGGTATTAATGAAAGTGGAGACATAATGAAAACTACTATAATAGTGATTCAGTAAAATTGAAGGAGGAACTGCCATGTATTTCAGATCTTTTTTCGATGATCAGCTGGCCCATATGTCATACCTGATAGGTTGCCAGAGAACGGGACAGGCGCTGGTCATCGACCCGGCAAGGAATATCGAACCGTATCTGGAAACAGCAAAGAAGGAGGGCTTCCAGATCACAGCGGCTACGGAAACACATATCCATGCCGACTATCTTTCTGGGGCAAGGGAGCTGGCCCACCATTTTGGGGCGAAGCTTTATGTATCGGATGAAGGAGATAAAGACTGGAAATATGCGTATGTAGAACATTACGATCATGAATTGCTGACCGAGGGCTCAACTTTCAGTATCGGTAATATTCATTTTGAAGTTCTCCATACTCCCGGTCATACCCCTGAGAGCATTTCTTTCCTGCTCACTGATAAAGGCGGGGGGGCGAATGAACCGATGGGCATCTTCACTGGCGACTTCTTGTTCGTTGGCGATGTCGGACGTCCGGATTTGCTTGAAAAAGCTGCAGGTGTGACTGGAACTTCTGAATCAGGCGCAAAGCAAATGTTTGCCTCATTGAGAAAGTTGGAAAAGCTTTCTGAGTTCCTGCAGGTTTGGCCTGCCCATGGAGCTGGCAGTGCCTGCGGGAAATCGCTTGGCGCCGTTCCAATGTCTACATTAGGATACGAAAAGAAATTCAACTGGGCTTTCCAGATTAAAGAAGAAGAGCAATTCGTCGAGGAGCTGCTGGCAGGGCAGCCGGAGCCGCCGAAATACTTTGCGATGATGAAAAAACTCAACAAAGAAGGCCCAGCGCTGCTAAGAAAGGAAAAGACGGCTAAAATCTCCCTTTCCGAAGCGGGGAATGCGGTGGTCGTGGATACGCGGCCGGCTGATGAGTTTGCTGCGGGCCATGAAGCAGGGACAATCAACATCCCTTATAATGGATCCTTCACGAACTGGGCAGGATGGCTGTTAAGCTATGAGAGGGATATTGTTTTGATCGCGAATCCTGAACAGCTGGCTGATATTGAAAAATCGCTCCAGTCAATTGGACTTGATCAGGTAACTGGCTATGTCGATCCGAAAGAGCTTGGAGGCAGCATGGAGCGATACGAGGAGATTCATGCGGACAAAGCCAAGCGGCTTATGGAGGATGATCAATATTATGCCATTGATGTCCGCAACCAAAGCGAGTGGGACAGCGGCCATATTCCTGGTGCCCACCATATCATGCTTGGAATCCTGCCCGACAGGCTCGAAAGCATTCCGAAAGACAAGAATATCATCGTTCACTGTCAGTCAGGCGCACGTTCTGCAATTGGGGCGAGCCTGCTGCAGTCCAAGGGTTTCAAAAACGTCCTGAACCTTGAAGGCGGTTTTGATGCCTGGGAGAAAGAAGGACTGCCTGTCAAGAAAGATTGATGAACATGAGCCGGCTCTAAACCAGGGCTGGCTTTTTTCGTGCATGGATGAAAAAATGAGGTGAAAATGGTAAATTAGTCAGTAACAATGGCTAGATTTGATGATAGCCGGCCGGTACCAACCAGGGTGGAAGTAGGGAGATTGAAAATGAAAATACTCGTAATAGAGGATAATGAAAGCGTCTGTACCATGATTGAAATGTTCTTTTTAAAAGAGGGGATCGAAGGTGAATTCGTCCATGATGGCCTTAAGGGGTATGCTGCATTTAAAAGCGGCAGCTGGGATTTACTGATTGTTGATTGGATGCTTCCTGGCATGGATGGCGTTACGTTGTGCCGGAAAATCAGGGAAGAAAACAGCGACGTGCCAATCATCATGCTGACGGCAAAGGACAGTGAGTCGGACCAGGTCCTCGGACTTGAAATGGGGGCTGATGATTATGTGACAAAACCGTTCAGTCCGCTTGCGTTGATGGCGAGAATCAAGGCTGTCGCCCGCCGTTATCAAAAACAACAGCCTGGGAATAATTCCACCCTGCGGACAAAGCATCTGGAAATCAGCAAAGAAACACGTGAAGTATTCCTGGATGGCGTGCCCGTTGCCAATCTGACACCGAAGGAATTCGAGCTATTGTATTTTTTCGTCCAGCACCCCCGCCAGGTCTTTACGAGAGAGCAGCTGCTCGATCAAGTCTGGGGATATCAATTTTATGGTGATGAACGGACCGTCGATGTACATATCAAGCGGCTTAGAAAGAAAATCGGGACGGCAGAACAGCCATTTTTCCATACAGTTTGGGGTGTAGGCTATAAGTTCGATGAAAGTACTGACGCAGATGAGAGTTAAATATATTTACCAGCAGTTCCTGAGCCATATCAGCATCCTGGTCGTGGCGTTCATCATCCTGAGCCTGCTGTTTACCCATTATGTCGAGACACTTGTCTATAAAAACAAAACCGAGGAATTGATTTCCTATGGCGAAAACATCCGCGCTGACCTGAAACATGGAATGGAACAGCCTGAACAGATCATTAACGAATACGCCCGCGTACTGTTCGGACGCGATATCCAGTTCAGCGTCTTCGACCAGGCCGGCCAGCTGCTGAATCCGATCAGATGGAAGGGGCCAGCAATCGAGTTCACGGAAAAGGAATGGACAAAGCTCGCCAGTGGCGAACCGATTGTTATGAAGTACGATCTGGAGCGCTATGACCAAGCCGTGACACTTGTCGCCCTGCCAATCATTGACCGCGGCCGTTATGTCGGCGGGATCCTGCTTACCTCTCCCATTGGCGGCGCAAGGGAAATGGTGGGGGAAATCAACCAGTACTTATTTTATACAATGGTCGTCGCCCTGGGAGTTTCTTTCCTGCTCAGCTGGTTGCTGTCGCGTATCCATGTAAACAGGATCAAGCGGATCCAGGAAGCAACGTCAAGGGTATCAGCGGGTGACTATACTGCCAAGGTTCCTTCTTCTGATTTTGATGAAATAGGGGAGCTGGCAAAGGATTTCAACAATATGGTGGCCAGGCTCGATGAATCGAAATCGGAAATCGAGAACCTGGAAAACCGCCGTCGCAAGTTCATGGCCGATGTCTCGCATGAGATGAGGACACCATTGACTACGATCAGCGGCATTATTGAGGGCTTGAAGAATGATATGATTCCAGAAAGCGAAAAAGAAAAAGGCATCCAGCTTGTAAGCCAGGAAACGAAGCGGCTGATCAGGCTCGTGAATGAAAATCTTGATTACGATAAAATCCGTTCGAACCAAGTTCAGCTTCAGAAAGAAAACATTGAGCTGATCGAGGTCTTTGAAATAATCAAGGACCAGCTTGATATGCAGGCAGAGGAACGCGGAAACAAGATTATCATCGCGGCAGAACAGGGGGCAATGGTGCATGCCGATTATGACAGGATTTTGCAAATCCTCATTAATATCACGAAAAACAGCATCCAATTCACCGAGAATGGGACCATCTGGCTGCGGGGCGGGATGGATGATGGGAAGACAGTCATAGAGATCGAGGATACTGGCATCGGAATAGAGGCGGAAGAGGTAGAAAAAATCTGGCGCCGTTTTTATAAGGCCGACCTTTCAAGGACAAGTAATCCATTTGGGGAATTCGGACTCGGCCTTTCAATCGTTAAGCAGCTCGTCCAGCTGCACGAAGGAAAAATCGAGGTCCATAGTGAACAAGGAGCAGGGACCAGGTTTGTGATTGAACTTCCGTTTCGATAAAATGATAGAAAGAAGCTGAGGGTATGCCTTCAGCTTTTCTTTTTGAAAGGTGTGAATGTTGTTGGTACGGTTCGGCGTGGTAGGAACGAATTGGATTACGGAAGAATTTATTAAGGGTGCCAGCCATCACAGCGATTTCCGGCTGGCAGCAGTGTATTCCCGAACAGTAGAAAGAGCTGCTGAATTTGCTGGGAAATACGGTGTGGATGCTGCTTTTGCAGATTTGGAAGAGATGGCAAAAAGCGCTGTAATTGATGCTGTGTATATTGCAAGCCCAAATTCACTGCATGCGCGCCAGGCGATCATCTTCATGAAAAATGGTAAGCATGTGCTTTGCGAAAAAGCGATTGCCGCAAACGGGCGGGAGCTTGAGGAGATGGCAAGGACAGCGGAAAAACACGGCGTGTTATTGATGGAAGCAATGAAATCAACCTTGTTGCCAAACTTCAAGGCGATTCAGGACAATCTTGATAAAATCGGTACGATACGGAGGTATTTTGCAAGTTTCTGCCAGTATTCTTCAAGGTATGATGCCTACAAGAACGGGGTGATCCTGAACGCATTCAATCCTGAATTTGCTGGGGGCTCTCTTATGGATATCGGTATTTACTGCGTTTATCCACTAGTCATCCTGTTTGGCGAACCGGATACTGTCCAGGCAAACGGGTATCTGCTTGAATCAGGGGTTGACGGAGAAGGAAGCTTGCTGCTGAAATATGGTGGAATGGATGCTGTCATCATGTTCTCGAAAATCACCGACTCTTCTTTGCCATCCGAAATCCATGGCGAGAAGGGCAACATCCGGATTGATCGAATCAGCAATCCGCAAAAGGTCGAATTGATTCACCGTGGAGGACGGACGGAAGAACTGACAAGGGAGCAGATGGCAGACAATATGTATTACGAGGCAGAAGAATTCATCCGCCTGATCAAGGAAGGCAAAACCGAATCAAGCAACAATTCACTGGAAAACTCCCGGATCACGATGAAAATCCTTGACGAAGCAAGGAGACAGATGGGAGTTACTTTCCTGAATGATCAAGAGTAAACGAAAAAAGGCAGGAGCGGAGCACGCCTGCCTTTTCCGATGCCGATATGGATATACATGCAATTTTCAATGGTGTGCAATCCAATTGCTTTAACCGTCCGGTTGTATCGAAGCAGGATAGAGTTTACCTGAAAGGGAACAACCTTGCTAAGGAAGGCGCTGATCCATGCCGGAAGCAGCTATATCAAAGAGAAAAGGGATTCAATTATTACCTTCCTCTTGAGCGATAAGAGGAAAAATAGGGCTCCCATATTTAATGCCTTCAATAATGCAAGAATTTCACGCAAACTGGATCTGGCACTTGAATGTCCGACTGCAGCAGGGTCAATTCCCCCGTATCCTGATTGCGGGCAAAGAGGATGAGATTGCTTGAATTCTGGTTTGACGCGATCAGGAATTTTTCACTTGGATCAAGGACGAAATCCCTTGGCCAGTTTCCTTCTGTTGAAGTATGGGCCAGGAAGGAAAGAGTGAAGGTTTCCTGATCAATTTTGAAAGTGGCAATGCTGTCATGTCCGCGGTTGGCAGCGTAGATGAATCTGCCATCCGAAGAAATATGGATGGCGCTTCCCTGGTTGTTTTCCGAAAAGCCAGCTGGGATCGTGGTTATAGCCTGAAGCTGTTCAAAGCTGCCATCTTCGCTATTGTATTTCAGCACAAGCACCTCTGAGCTGAACTCTGTCATCAAATAGGCATGGCTTCCGTTTGGATGGAAGGCAAGATGCCTTGGACCGCTTCCAGGGGTGACCTGCATGCTGCCCTGCTCGACCAATTGACCATTGTCGAGCGAGTATGTGATCAGCTGGTCGATCCCGAGGTCGACGACCGCCACATAATTTTCGTCAGGTGTGAATCCGGCATAATGTGAGTGTGCCTTTTCTTGCCGCTTGTCTGGACCGGATCCTTCATGGACGATGGTAGACAATACCGAGTCGATTCCGCCAGTTTCAAGGTTGAGCAAATAGGAATCAGCTGAACCTTTGTGATAGTTTGCTGAAAGCAGCAAGGTGTTTTCAGCATTGACACAGACATGGCAGGGAGGTGCGCCAGGGGACAGCTGGGAATTGATGAATGCCAGGCTGCCATCCTCACCAATTGTGTATCCTGAAACGCCGCCTAGATGATCTTCCTTTGCGACTGAGTAAAGAAAACGATTATCTTTGCTGATCGCCAGATAAGTCGGATTGCCGAGATAGGCAGCAGGTTTGACATCAGTGATCCTTCCTTCGGCTGCATCAAGAACGAAAGAATAAATTCCTTTGCTCGCTCCTTTTGTGTAGGTGCCAATATAGCCTGTGTATTTTTTACTGTTAGCCATTCGTAAAGCCTCCAATTCGTGGAAAAGTTTCTAGGGTTGTCCTACATATACAGTCTAGCAAAAATGGATCATAGTATAAAATGTCCGCCTCGGCAAGGAAGTTTAAACTTCATTAATTACGGTATAGTTAAATAAAAGGAATTTTGCAAGTTCATATTTGAAACAGTAAACTAAAAATAGATATGGATGCAAAGCATGAAGGAGGAGTAACATGAGTCTGCAAAAACAAATCATCGAAGCTTTACATGTCCGTCCGGAAGTCGACCCACAACAGGAAATCAGGAAGCGGGTTGACTTTTTGAAGGAATATCTAATAAAAGCAAGAGCAAGAGGGTTTGTCCTTGGCATCAGCGGCGGCCAGGATTCGACTCTTGCGGGGAAACTTGCTCAGCTGGCAGCTGAGGAGTTGCGTTCAGAAGGGAAGGAAGCAAAATTCGTTGCTGTCCGCCTTCCATATGCTGTCCAGAAGGATGAGGATGATGCCCGGCTCGCCCTCGATTTTATCAGGCCGGACGAGTCGGTCGTCTTCAACATCCAGCCGGTTGTCGATACGTTTAATAAGCAATTTGAAGAAATGTCCGGACGGCCGCTGCTTGATTTTAATAAAGGAAATGTCAAGGCTCGAATCCGGATGATCACCCAATATGCGATTGCCGGCGAGGATGGTTTGCTTGTCATCGGTACAGACCATGCTGCCGAAGCCGTAACTGGCTTCTATACGAAGTACGGGGACGGCGGCGCCGACCTGATGCCGCTTGCGGGTTTGAATAAGCGCCAGGGAAGGGAGATGCTAAAGGCACTGAATGCTGAAGAAAGGCTGTATATGAAGGTGCCGACAGCAGATCTTCTTGATAATAACCCGCTCCAGGCCGATGAAACTGAGATTGGGATCAGTTATGCGGCAATTGATGATTACCTTGAGGGTAAGGAGATTCCAAAGGAAGATGCAGAGAAAATCGAAGCGCGCTACAAGGTTTCCGAACACAAGCGCCAGATTCCTGCAACCATGTTCGATTCCTGGTGGGAAAAATGAAGGATTCTTAGGTGAACATCAGGAAGTTCAAAAACGGGGTTCGGAACGAGTGCATTCCAACCCCTGTTTGCCGGTAACCAGAAAGCCTGGCTTATGCCAGGCTTTTTGCCGTTTCTATTCAGTTTGCGCAACTTCTAGCTGATTCGGTTCTGCCCTTTCAGTCACTTTGTCGATTTTATCCGTAAACATTTGAAAAACCCGCTTCTTCTCTTCCAGTTCCTTGATATACTCCTTAAGGTCATTGTATCTTTGCTCGAAAGGTTCATGATACAATTCACGGATCTTTCTGTTGAGATCGGGATTCACCGTCGATTGGACTACTTGTTTAGTTATATTGTACTTGTATGTATAGACTTTGAGTTCTTGTTTAATTTGCTCATACTCCTCGTCAATCTCCAGAAGAATTTTTTCAATTTCTGACTTCCATTCATCTAGCGATTCTTTAACATGCTGTTCCATTCGGAATCCTCCTGCCATTCGCCTTTAGTAAAAGCTTCTTCCATCTATTCTATCAAGCGTGTTTTACATGTAGGTTGCGAAGGTATTACATTGCGGAAACAATCTTTTAAAAGGACAAATGAGACGGAATAATGAAAAAACAGAACTAAATGACCGGGATTTAAGAACTAGTTTGTGGAAAAATGGTGGATTTTGTTGAAAATTAAGTTCTAAAGAATTATATTTTAAGTATAAGAGAAAAAGGCAAACTTATCGAAAGGTAAGGACGCAAAGCAGCGGGTCTAAGGCATAATTGCTAGGATAGCCGGGCTGCCAAAAGGAACGGATCAGGGAAATGGACAATGGTCAAACCGCTTGCTGTGATCATCCCATTCTTTTTGGAAGATTTTAATTTCACGTTTGCCGGGCGCGAAAGAGGATAAATAATACTAAAGTAACTTGACAGACCAGTCTTTTCGGAGGGGTTTCAGGAATAGCACCGCAAACGTTAATCAATGAATGAAAAAGTTGTGGAAAGGTGGAGGGAATTTGACTGTGTTGTTCGGTACGGTAGAGTATTTTGAGCAGGAAATTGAACACTATCTGGCAGATGTTGCTGAGAAGCAACGGATCAGGGAAGAGATTTATAAAATCCAATCCAAATTGGAGGATGAACTCCTGCATGATTTCATTTGTGATGAAAAATTAAGGAAAGAGTGCCTGCGAAATTTGGCGGACGCCTTCAATAAATTGAAACAGGACTTGGCGGTCTAAGGTCGCCAGTAATAGAAAAGCCTGCGGAAACAAATCCGCAGGCTTTTCTATTACTCTATCCTATTTTAAATGGCTTCGCCGCCACGATGCCGGTCAAGGTTCCTTTGCAGAAGACGCTTGAGGCTTTCTGATTCAAAGAATGTAAGTCAACGAGGACCATTTGTTAAGTTTGAACCGCGGGGAGATTGGATATGTTTAACTAGAGGCTAGGAAAAGGAGAAATTCACATGGCAAATAAAGAATACAACAAACTAGTAAGGGACTATTTTCCTGAACTGATGAATCAAAAGGGAAGGAAAGTTGAAACCGAGGTTCTTGACAATCAAAAATACAGTGAAAAATTAATGGAGAAATTTGATGAGGAGGTTGCCAAATTCAAAAGTGCGGGTACAGACAGGCTGCTTAGCGAAATCGTCGACTTGCTCGAGGTCGTCTATGCGATTGCTGACAGCCGCGGCATCACTGAATCCGAAGTGGAATTCATGAGGCAGCTTAAAAAGAATCGCAATGGCGGTTTCAGGAAAAGGCTCATGCTTAAGTCAATTTCGGATTGATCAAAAAAATCCCCTCTTTTTAAAAAGTAGAGGGGATTTCGCTTTGCTTTCGGTATTATGCTGTTTTATGTGCCACATCAGGCGCTTGCTTGAAGACAGTCTTGCGGATGAATGGCACTACCCAGCGGTCAAGGCCGTATTTGCCAGCGTTGTAGCCCGCGAACAGGATGATGAATCCAAGGAAGATGTCAGTTGGGTTATGTGATACAGTTCCGGCAAGGAAGAAAGAGAAGTTCATCACTAGGCCGAAGAACATGGCAGCAGTAGTCAGGCATCCAAGAATGAGTCCAAGGCCGATCAGGAATTCGCCAAGCGGGACGATGAAGTTGAAAAGTTCAATATTCGGAAGTGCGAAGCTTTCAAGGAATGATACATACCAGCCGTAAATGACGCTTCCGTCCGGCCCCTTGACAGGATTCGCGACCGCATTTTTCAAGAAACCAGAAGCATCGAATCCTCCTCCAGTCAATTTTCCCCAACCCGCAGTCAGCCATGAGTAACCAAGATATAAACGTAAGACAGTCAGGATACCAGCAGCAATATTACTTTCTCTTAACCATTTTGCAACCATGTTTTTCACTCCTAAATGATTTAATATGAGTACACTTATAAGATAGCAAATTCATTTTCAAAATAGGGGATTTCCCGGATGAATTCACAGTATCGTAAAAATGATTTGAACAACTTTTGACAAGTGAATTCTCACATGCCGTATTCTATTGATCTCGCTGACTGTTCCCCTTATTTCTTGCAGCATACAGGGAAGGAAATTAGAATAGGGATAAATCAAGAAACCAAGGAAGGGGATTGAAAATGAGCGAGTTATTATTCAAACAGTTTGAAATGACCAGAGGGTTTTTCATCAAAGGGGTGGAGGCCATCACCACGGAGCAGGCAAACATTCAGCCGGAGGGCTACAAGAATAATATCCACTGGCATATCGGACATGTTTTGACCGTGACGGAGCAATTCATGACGGGGTTTCCGCAAAAATCCGAAGAACTGCCAGTCCATTACCTGGACCTTTTTGGCAATGGCACAAGCCCTGCATCATGGGAAGGGAATGTTCCTCCACTCGAGGAGCTGACGGAGCAGTTGAACGGCCAGTTGGAAAGAATCAGAAAAATTCCCGCTGAGCGCTTTAACAAGAAACTGAAAAAACCTTTTCTTGGCCTTGAAACATTTGGCGAGCTTGCAAACCTGTCTTTGTACCATGAATCCCATCATCTTGGCCAGATCCATGCCATGAAGAGATTGGTTGATTGATAGAGAGGAAAACGATGTATCATTGTCCGCTTTTTTTTTTGATAATGCACCTCGTTGTTCAATAAGGTCAGTCCTGCTCCGCAGTACTGAGATTCCCCATGCAGCGTCCCATCGATTGTCCCGGGACTTTATGAGAAGAAAGGAGCAGGCGCGCATTTTCAAAAAGGAGGAGAAAAGATGCACGATCCTATGGATTGTCCATACTGTAATCTATTGGCGGACGACCAGCAGCAAATCGTTCTTGTGAATGGAACATGCTGCTTCATCCAGAAAGAATCAGAGCAGCAGATCCTGCAGGGAAGCGGCCTGATCATTCCTAAAGAGCATAGGGAAAATGTATTCGAATTGACGGACCAGGAGTGGAGCGATACAAGAGAACTTCTTTTACAAGCAAAGCAGCTGCTCGACCAGACATACTCGCCGAATGGCTACAGTGTCGGATGGAATACAGGCGAGACTGGCGGCCAGCATATTTTCCACGCCCATCTCCACGTCATTCCCAGATTCAAAGATGAACCATATGCTGGAAAGGGAATCAGGTACTGGATCAAACAGGAAGCGAATAAGCGGCATTCAAGCCACGATTGATAGAGGCATCCAAAGGATGTCTCTTTCTTTGCATCTACTTATTAAAAAAATGCATCTTTTTACACAGGATGGTTGTCATGGATTTCCAGACGCTAGCCTGCTTGTTGGGCCTTATGTGGTATAGACATCTATACTAAAATTCCGATAGTCTAAAGGTAACATCATGAAAGCCTTTTCAAAGATTCGAAATTGATGAGAGCGTATGCTCAGAAAAGGAGGAAGTATGAAGAAGAGACATTTATCAATCGCCTTAGCCGCTGTGCTATGCACTGGAGCCATCATTCCTGCGGCATATGCAGCAAACGGCCAGGGACCCGGGCCCTCAATGGAAACAAGGGAGGTGAAAGCTGGCTCGCCAAAAGCACATCTGGTCTTTTCATGGGACAGTCCTGGGCCAATCTCTCCTGTCCTCCACAAAGGATCTGTCACCGGTGCTGGCATGGTCCAGGCTCCGCTTGATGAAATTGACGGGCACATGGAAAAGATGATTGCTGACCGGGTGATGCCGGGCGCGGTGGCTTTTGTCGCCAGACGAGGCCATATCGTCAAGCATGAGGCTTATGGATATGCATACAGATATTCCGATGATAAACCAACTGAAGCAACCGATCCCGTCAGGATGCAAGGGGATACGATATTCGACCTTGCTTCAATCAGCAAAATTTTCACAACAACTGCTGCGATGATCCTTTATGAACAAGGAAAATTCGGATTAGACGACAGAGTGGCAGAGCACATTCCTGAATTCGCTGCGAACGGCAAGGAAGAGGTAACCATTAGGCAGCTGATGACCCATACCTCAGGATTAGCCGCATGGATCCCCCTCTACACGAAAGGGACCAGCCGTGAAGACAGGATCGGCTTAGTCCTGAATCAGCCGTTAAGCAATCAGCCAGGCAGCAAGTATACATACAGCGATCTTAACATGATTACGCTCGGTGTCCTGATTGAACGTCTTTCCGGCAAAAGGCAGGATGAATTTGTAAAAGAATTCATAACAGATCCGCTCAATATGAAAGATACAATGTACAATCCGCCAGAGACCCTTAAAAATAGGATCGCCGCTACTGAATATCAGCCATGGACCAGCAGGGACATCGTCTGGGGAGAAGTACATGACGAAAATGCATGGTCGCTCGGTGGTGTCGCAGGACATGCAGGTGTTTTTTCAACTGCGGAAGATCTCGCCAAGCTGGCCCATATGTATTTAAATGATGGCCGTTATGGGAACGTACAGTTGCTCAGGCCAGAGACAGTGCGAATGCTCGTTAAAAATCAAATTCCTGAGTTTCCTGGGAATGACCATGGCTTGGGATGGGAACTTGCCCAGGGCTGGTTCATGGATGCCTTGTCTGAGGGATCGACACTCGGCCACACAGGTTACACAGGTACTTCGATCGTTGTGAACAGGAACAATGGCACGATTGCAATCTTGCTTACAAACAGGGTCCATCCAACGAGAAACACTGTTTCTACGAATGTTGCACGCAGGCAGCTTGCCAGACAGGTTGCAGACGCGATTTCTGTCCAGATTCCCGATGGTTCTGCATGGTTTTCGGGCTATGGGGATAAGTTGCAGCGGACATTGACAGCGGAAGTGGAGCTTGACAAACCAGCTAAACTTTCATTTGATACATGGTACCGTATTGAGGAGAATGCTGACTATGGCCATGTCGAAATCTCCAAAGATGGCGTGGAATGGGAGCAGAGGGCTGCTTTTACAGGGAGCAGCATAGATTGGAAAACGGTTGAAGCTGAAATTCCTGTGACGACGAAATTCATCCGATTCCGCTACGAAACAGACAGCAACACAAATGGCCGCGGCTGGTATGCTGATCGAATCAAACTCGAAACCTCTGATGGAACATTGATGGACGCCGTTTTTTCCGGAGATGGATGGGAACAGCGGAATCATTGATTCCTGAGGATAGGACAAAATACGAAGATGGAGGAGATCCAGATGAAACAATGGAGTAAATTATTCATTTGCTCACTTGTCTTCCTGCTAGCTTTTTCACAGTTGTTGATTGCCACTCCTGCGGAAAAGGCGAAAGCAGAAGAAAGTAAAGTGAAGGACCTTGTTATCTATCAGAATATCCCGGAAGCTGAGCCCGAAATCAAGGACGGGAAAATCCTTTTGAAGGCTCTTCGCGTATACGATGAAGGGAATTTTGTGGAAATTTCTGAAGGTCTTACATGGAAATCGGCCAATAAAAACGTAGCTGTGGTTGATCAGGATGGGATCGTCCATTTTACCGGCCAAACTGGCACAACCTTCATTTCCGTTTCCGATGGTGTACATGAAGACCGGATTGCTCTTGATTATAAGGTGAATCCTGCTCTGGCCGGGCAGAAAGGAAAGCCTTCAGCAGAAGCGAAAGTGGTCAAACAAGTAGGCAAGAAATACGATGTCATCGGATTTGCAGTCGATAGGATGACTCTGGAAGAAAAAATCGGACAAATGCTGATGCCTGATTTCCGCAAATGGAACGGCAAAGATGTGACAGAAATGCTGCCGGAAATCGAAAGCCTCGTTAAAAAATACCATTTAGGCGGCGTGATTCTTTTCCGCGAAAATGTCGTCACTACGGAACAGACTGCGCGCCTAGTTTCACAATATCAGGATGCTGCCGAAAAGTTCGGGCTGCTGATGACTATTGACCAGGAAGGCGGGATCGTGACACGGCTTCAATCAGGAACCGATATGCCAGGCAATATGGCGCTTGGGGCAACCCGTTCACCTGAAGTTGCCAGGAATGTTGGCAATGCGATTGGCAAAGAGCTCGCGTCACTCGGCATCAACATGAACTTCGCCCCAGTCATGGATGTCAACAACAACCCTGACAACCCTGTCATCGGTGTCCGCTCTTTCAGCGAGGATCCACAGCTTGTCGCCGACCTGGGGGTAGCCTACACGAAAGGGCTTCAGGAAGCAGGAGTAGCTGCGACGGCTAAGCATTTCCCTGGTCATGGCGATACAGCCGAAGATTCACATCTAGGCTTGCCAGAAGTACCGCATGAAAAAGAACGTTTGAAAAATGTCGAGCTTTACCCGTTCCAAAAAGGAATGGAAGAAGGAATCGATGCAATCATGACGGGCCACGTTACGTTTCCGAAAATAGATGGTACAAAGGCAATTTCCAGGAAAACTGGAGAAGAAATCGCGATTCCGGCAACGCTTTCTTACAAGGTGCTGACAGAGTTGATGCGGGAAGAAATGGGTTATCAGGGAGTCATCACGACAGACGCAATGAACATGAAAGCGATCGCTGACCATTTTGGACCAGTGGATGCGGCTATCCGCGCAGTCAAGGCTGGAACCGATATCGTTCTCATGCCTATTGGACTTGAAGAGGTGGCTACAGGGCTTTTGGAATCTGTGAAAGCCGGTGAAATTCCTGAGGAGCGGATTGAAGCATCCGCCAAAAGGATCTTGACCCTGAAAGTGAAACGCGGAGTTTTCAAACAAGAAAATCCGCTGCCGGTTGATAAAAAGGTAGCCAATGCCCTCCAGGTTGTTGGATCGCCAGAACATAAACAAATCGAAAAGGAAGCTGCGGAAAAATCGATCACATTGGTGAAAAACGAAACAGGATTGCCGCTGAACTTAAGTAGCAGTGATGAGATTGTCGTGATTGGCAATACCTACATCAATGATCTTGGAAGTGCAATCCAAAAGCGCCATGCGCGGACTGCGGTGATTGCCACAACCTCCTACCAGCTGACAGAAGCGCAATTGGAAAAAGCAAAGAACGCCAAAGCTGTCATAATAGGGACGTATACCTTCAATGTCATCGGCCGTTCCCCTTCGAGTGCGCAAATGAAGATGGTGAACCAGTTGATTGAAGCAGTCGACGCTCCAGTGATAGGAGTAGCCATCCGTAATCCATACGACATAATGGCCTATCCGGAAGTAGACGCCTATATTACCCAGTATGGATTCAGGAGGGCGAGCTTTGAAGCGACTGCAGGTGTATTGTTTGGCGAATTTTCACCAACCGGGAAACTTCCTGTCACCATTCCAGGATTGGCAGGCGGAGTGCTTTACAGCTTTGGACACGGATTGAACTATTGAATGATGCATTACTGACGATGCCAAGAGAGCGTTTGGGAACCCGCACAGAAAACGGCAATAGATATACTTTGGCACCTAATGTGGAAAACAACGGCGCTATTGGCTCAAAATGAAACTTTCCGGTATCCGAAGAGGAAAGTTGCTGAAGATTAATCGGCCTTTAAGAAATTGAATCTATTGAATACCGGATGAAACCGGAATGTAAGGATGATTCAGAAGGCATGTTTTTATAAAATATGCCTTCTAGTCCAAAAAAATAGGAGTGGTTAGATTGAAAAAGTGGCTGGTCTCTATCCTTGCTACACTCTTGATTCTCTCCTCTTTGACCGTGGCCATGGCAAACCATGACAATGGCAATGGGAAAAGCCAAGAGCATAAAAAATTCCAGGTTGGCGCAGAAGCTCTTTTACAGAAGCATAAGGATTTGATCAAAGGGAAGCGTGTTGGTTTGATCACGAATCCAACTGGAATCGATCAAAACCTGAACAGTGTTGTGGATCTATTATTCAATGATCCGGATGTTGAATTGACGGCGTTGTACGGTCCAGAGCACGGGGTAAGGGGCAGCGCCCAGGCGGGGCAGTATGTCGAGTATTATATTGATGAAAAGACCGGCTTGCCGGTTTACAGCCTGTATGGCAAGACAAAAAAGCCAACACCGGAAATGCTTGAAAATATTGATGTCCTGTTGTTTGATATCCAGGATGTCGGGACAAGGTTCTATACTTATATTTATACGATGGCCTATGCGATGGAGGCAGCAAAAGAGAACAATATTCCATTTATCGTCCTTGACCGGCCGAATCCTCTTGGAGGGACGAAAGTCGAAGGTCCAGTTCTTGATCCGAAGTATAAATCTTTCGTGGGAAATTACCCGATTCCGCTGCGCCATGGCATGACAGTGGGTGAATTGGCGAAGCTTTTTAACGAAGAGTTTTCAATCGATGCGGACTTGACTGTTGTAGAAATGAATGGCTGGAAACGCAATATGTATTATGACGGGACTCCGCTTGAGTTTGTTCCGCCATCACCTAATATGCCAACACTTGAAACGGCACTTGTCTATCCTGGTGCAGCATTGATCGAAGGAACGAATGTTTCGGAAGGAAGAGGGACGACAAAGCCTTTTGAATTAATCGGCGCACCATTCATCAATTCTGATGACCTGGCGGCTGAACTGAATTCTTTGAATCTTCCAGGAGTCAAGTTCAGGGCAGCCTCGTTCATTCCTAGTTTTTCGAAGCATGCAGGCACGCTGTCGCATGGGATCCAGATCCATATCACCGATCGGAATTCTTTTAAACCAGTTGACACTGGCCTGCATATCGTAAAAACAATCCACGATATGTACCCTGACCATTTCCAGTTCAGGGCAGAAGACAGCAAAGGAATTTCCTTCTTCGATCTATTGACCGGGAATGGCTGGATCAGGGAGGGAATCGAAAACGGACAATCGGTAGAAGAAATGAAGGCCCAATGGGAAGATGGGTTAAATGAGTTCAAGCAGGTAAGGGAAAAATACCTGATTTATTAAACAAGCAGAAACAGCCGCTGATCTCTCCAGCGGCTGTTTTTCTGTGAAAGCTGTCCTATTCTGTCAGTTGGCGCGGTGATTCCAGTCTGTATACAGCCCGCTGCCATTGCAGCCAGGGCATTCATGAAGGGATGAATAGAACATGAACTCATTAGCTGAAAGCGGGAAGAATCCCCTTCCAAAGCAATCAGGGCATTTGTTCTGTTCCTTCATATGGTTAACGTGGTTCTCATGCCAGGTGTTTCTCCATTGACTGAGAACATCGAACAAGCCCATCCGCGATCACCTCCAGTATTTATTTTGGAGAAATCACTCTTTTTTTATGTATAGTTTATGGCGATGCCTGGATATTGCCCGGGTACGAGCCTAGGGGACGCCTTGAAACTTTACAGTATTGTGAACATTCGTTCATTAAGAGGAAAGGTTGGATAGGCTTGGACTATAATGAAGGCTAGATAGAAGAATTGGAGGGATTATCTTGAAGAATGAATTGACACAAGCAGTGAATAAGCAAATCGCGAATTGGAGTGTACTGTATATCAAACTGCATAACTACCACTGGTATGTGACAGGTCCTGAATTTTTCACCCTGCATGCAAAATTTGAAGAGTTTTACAATGAAGCAGGTCTACACATTGATGAGCTCGCAGAGAGATTGTTGGCATTAGGGGACAAGCCGGTAGCCACGATGGCAGGATGTCTGGAGCTTGCAACTGTCAAGGAAGCAGCTGGTGCAGAAAATGCCCAGGAAATGGTAGGAACGATTGTCGATGATTATACGACAATGATCAAGGAGTTAAAGCATGGAATGGAGCTAGCGGAGGAAGCGAATGATGAAACGACCGCCGATATGCTGCTGTCAATCCACTCTAGCCTTGAGAAACATGTTTGGATGCTGAATTCGTTTCTTGGGAAATAATTGCGAAAAAACGGGTGCCAATGAATCTGGCATCCGTTTTGATATTTTATTCCTCCTGCTGTATGGATGATCTCAATCCGGCAACGTACCTTTTCTTGTTTGGGAAGAGCCATGGCAGAATTGGCCGATTCTGTGGGGGGGAACGTCCTGAATCGACACCCGCGGCCTTGAAATTTAGTTGTGAAAATCTGCATCCCCAATGCGGTAGTCCCCCCACATCAAATCGCTTCTTCGTCTCAGGAAATCACTCATTATCCTTACTCTAAATTAAAAATCACGATAATTGCAGGTCCCTTTCTGAAGATTGGGAGTTTATTAGGGAGTGTTGCTACGTAACATTCCTGTAACCTTTGTAAAAATAAAACCGGTAAATGTTAGTACTGGATATTGATTGGGAATCCAATCCGGTTGGCATTAAGTTCTAATTTTGTCAGGACCAAAGTAGTGTCAGTGTTTAATTGAGTTACGGCCAGGTTGGCACTAATTGGACGATGAATTACTATATTACAGCTGCTAGCCTTGAAGTAGAGAAACATTGACTACTGGGAGGTTTGGAGGATGGATCGAATCAAGAAGAAGGTGGCGGCAGTTTCTATAGTAATATTATCGTTGTTTATCTTTAGCAGTGCCGCCGGTGCAGCAACCTATCAAGTGAAAAAAGGGGATACGTATTGGGGGATCGCAAAAAGCTTTGGCATTCCCGTCCTTGAATTACAGAAAGCCAACAATCAGTCTAGGAATCTGCTTTATCCGGGCCAAGTGCTGAGAATCCCTAATTCGGGCCTTTCGGCTTCTGACCAGGACCTGCTGGCACGTCTTGTGCATGCCGAGGCTAAAGGAGAACCATATGCGGGGAAAGTAGCCGTGGCAACCGTTGTTTTGAACCGGGTGGCAAGCCCGGAGTTTCCTGACACAATTAGGGAAGTGATTTACGAAAGATCCAATGGCCATTATGCTTTCACGCCAGTCCAAAACGGACAAATCAATCAGCCTGCGGACGCTGAGGCAAAAAAAGCTGTCAGGGAAGCCGTTGCCTTTAAAGGAAAAGGAAAAGGATCCTTATTCTTCTATAATCCAAAAACGGCAGTAAGCAGCTGGATTTTCTCAAGACAAGAAACCATCACTATTGGAAACCACCGTTTTGCGAAATAAAAGAGGCTGCCCCAAAAGGTCATGATCTTTGACCTTTTGGCAGCCTCTTTTTTCTTTTTCATGGCATGGTTTTTCGCACCCAGGTCAAGTGGCAGGATCGATTGATCCCTGTTATATGATCAGGTTTCATAAGAGATTCGCTCCTTTTGGTTTGTTGTTGTGGTGAGCCGTAGCAAGACAAGCGACTCGAGGGGCTAAGCGCTGAAGCTAGAGAGGTCCCCGGCACGCTCGCGGAAAGCGGCCGACTAAGGCCGCCGCGTCCTGCGGCAAAGTCGGCACTAGGACTTCCTGTCCGTCGAAGTGCCTTGAGTGGAAATCCCTGGGTTGTTTTGTAAAAGAAAAGAGGCGCCCAAAAGTACAGCCTTTTCTCATATTCACAAGCGCTTTTGTTTACTGCAAGCCAGGACCAGAAATATTTGTCCAACAAGTTCTTGGAGTCTATCAATCTTCGCAATGGAATAATAGGGCAAATGAATCTGGTGAAGGGATGGAAAAGGATATAAACACTAGGACTTGGACCCAGCAGAAAAGAAAAACTGGCGGTCGTCCCTAAAACCAATCAGCCGTCTTCCCAGAGCCCTGATTTTTGACTATCTTCAAGAGGAGTAGACTGCTCTTTCTCCTAAGTGTTCGACATAATTTTCCCAATAAACAACTGTTCAACGATATGGTATCTTTTATCTAACAAGACCGTCTTAGGAGGGAAAATATGTACCGATTTATGTGGAATTTCATTCTTATTCTAGGTATCGGAGCAGGATTTTACTTCTATGTACAACTAATCTTTGCCAGCGTTGCCGACCCGCTTTACGCCTCGATGGCTCTTCTGATCGGCTGTCTGTTCGCAGCAGGGTTTTCAAGGGAGCTTTTGATCATGGCTCCGGAAGAAAGCCAAGACAGCCAAAGGGAACAATCCGATGATTGGAAGTGTCCTCAAACGTCTTCCAGCCGATGATTCTATGTGTGACAATCTGCACCTCTGTTCCAGAGGTGGTTTTTTATTTTAGAAAAGCTTTTTCCAGCCTCATCCCATACCTAGATGGATGTCAATCGGTTTTCTGTTGTTTATGGGACTATCGCTGCCAGTAAGGTCATAACTGCAGTGGTCATCTCTGAAGGAATCAATCTCAATACTTTTTCATTATTCGGAAGTCGCCCCTTGCGTTGCTTTCCAGCCCCTCCATTTACATGATTACTTTCCTTGAATGAAATTTGCGCCAGGTTTGTTGAACTGCGCCCCTAATGGAATTACATTAGGGGCGTTGCTTCATGAAAGTAAAAGGCTAGTGGCGATTGTTGTTTGCCACCTGCCTTGCGATTCTCATTCTTCCAGTTGTAAAAAATACCTTGCACCGCTCTTTTTAGCTACTTTAAAAATCTATAGTCGATTGGCTTCCTAAAATATGGGCCACTAGAAGAAATGCAGAGCAGCATTTGCAGTAAAGTAGGTGAAGGGGGTATGATAAAATGAAGGTAGAGAAAAGGAGGGGGTTTGAATGGATATCCTTGAGACAGGAGCGAACCCGACTGATTGCGTGGACCACTGCGGTTCTTCCGAACGGAAAAGCCATCATTCCGAAAAGACAAAGAAGAACCTTGTCACCAGGCTCAATCGGATCGAAGGGCAGATCCGTGGAATCAAGGGCTTGATTGAAAAGGATACCTACTGCGATGATGTCATCACACAAATTTCAGCGACACAGGCTGCGTTGAACAGCGTTGCCAAGCTGCTCCTCGAGGGTCATATGAAGTCTTGCATCGTGGAGCGCATCCAGGAGGGCGACAATGAGGTAATCGATGAACTGCTGACGACAATTGAAAAGCTAATGAAAAAATAAAATTAATTGTTCGTATTTTGATATAATTTTCTGTATAATAACATTGATGATTAATTGAATATTCCTTCGGGGCAGGGTGAAAGTCCCTACCGGCGGTGATGAAGCGATGCTTCTTAGTCCGTGACCCGTTTAACGAATGTTAAACGGTGGATCTGGTGAAACTCCAGGGCCGACAGTGAAAGTCTGGATGGGAGAAGGAAAAAACAAGGATTAAGGAAAGGGACTAGTCTACCCTTTTTTAACCCTGTATTTGAGTTTGCCTTTTTCAGGCCCCCGAAACGTATGTAGGTTTCGGGGGCTTTTTTATGCATAAGCTCACTTTTGTTTTTCCAACTGTGTTGAACGGGACTTTTTAAAAATGCCCCAGTCCTTTGTTCTGAGATAGGAAACCAGGGAAAATGCGGGCAACAGGCTAAATCCAATGGCTTTTCTCTAAGCTGGAGAAACGTTGATGGAATATCATTTCCGAAAGGGTTGATTCTGCTGCTGTCTATTCCCAGGTATGGCACAGATCTTTTTTCCAACCATGATTCAAGAAAGGCGGGAAACAGATGAGCGATTTAGAATATATGAGGCTCGCGATTACGCTTGCTGACGCTGCTTCAGGACAAACATCGCCAAATCCGAAGGTTGGCGCGGTACTAGTGAAGGATAACCAGATCGTCGGCATGGGAGCGCATCTGAAGGCTGGCGAGCCCCATGCGGAAGTACATGCCATCACGATGGCCGGGGAAAATGCACTTGGCGCAACCCTTTATGTGACGCTTGAACCGTGCAGCCACTATGGAAGGACACCTCCTTGCTCGAATCTGGTGATCGAGTCCGGAATCAAAAAAGTGTTTGTTGCTTCTGTTGATCCAAATCCCCTTGTTGGCGGGGCAGGCATCAAAAGGATGAGGGAAGCAGGAATCGAGGTTGAAACCGGCCTGCTTGAAAACGAGGCAACGGAGCTCAATAAGGTGTTTTTTCATTATATAAACACAGGGTTGCCATACGTTACCTTGAAAACCGCCGTCACTCTGGACGGAAAGACCGCTACTGTCATTGGCGAAAGCAAATGGATCACAGGCGAGGATGCCAGAAGGGATGTCCATCGTTTCCGCCATACCCATGATGCGATACTGGTAGGTGTCAATACCGTGATCAAAGATGATCCAAGCTTGACAACAAGGCTTGAAGGGGGCGGGAAAAACCCGATACGGGTCATTCTTGATTCTAGCCTGCGGACGCCGATCGAGTCGAAGGCCATCAATGACAGGCTAGCTGAAACCATCATTGTAACAGGTTCGGAAGCAGATCCTGCTGCGATCCAGCAATTCAGGCAAACAGGGATTGAAATCATCTCTCTTGAAACTCCGAAAGTCCAGATATCTGAGATGCTGAAAAAGCTGGGCGATCGAGGGATTTCTTCGGTATACGTGGAGGGAGGCGCCGAGGTGCATGGAAGCTTTTTAAAAGAAAGAGCCTTTCAGCAAGTGATTACTTACATCGCTCCCAAACTGATCGGGGGCAAAACAGCGCCATCTTCATTTGGAGGCGAAGGGATCGAAAGGATAGGGGATGCACTAGCGCTTAAGTTAAAAGAAGTGAAGCAGGTTGGCCAGGATATCAGGATCACCGCTGAGCCAATCTAAGAAGGAGGGTCAATATGTTCACGGGAATCATTGAAGAAATCGGTTCGATCTCCAATATCCAGCACACAGGGGAGTCTTTTGTCCTCTCGATTGAGGCAACGAAAGTATTGGCTGATGTCAGGCTGGGAGATAGCATCGCTGTTAATGGTGTATGCCTTACA
The DNA here is from genome assembly GCF_017912555.1 of Bacillus sp. REN3. Lineage (GTDB taxonomy): Bacteria > Bacillota > Bacilli > Bacillales > Cytobacillaceae > Mesobacillus. The sequence continues at coordinate 123,261 of NZ_JAERSD010000009.1, forward strand.
GTCACCTCTTTTACGAAAAATCGCTTCACAGTGGATGTGATGCCGGAAACGGTGAAGGCAACGAGCCTAAAGGACGTAAAGCGGGGCTCAAAAGTCAACCTGGAAAGAGCAATGGCGGCAGGCGGGAGGTTCGGCGGCCATTTTGTTGCCGGACATGTCGATGGGGTCGGAGTGATTAAAAGCAAAAAGAAATTAGAAAACGCTGTTTATTACGAAATCGAAGCGGAACAGGAATTGCTTAAATATATCATTTTAAAAGGTTCGGTCGCGGTGGACGGGACAAGCTTGACGGTTTTTGGAGTATCAGAAGGTAGCTTTACCCTATCCCTGATCCCGCACACCCTGGCTGAAACGGTACTCGGATTCAAGGAGCCAGGGGATATCGTGAACATTGAATGCGACATGATCGGAAAATACGTCGGCCATTTTCTGGATAACCAGGCTGCCGCAAGAAAAGGCAGCACTATTACAGCCCAATTTTTAGAGGAAAACGGGTTTATGTGAGGATGATGAAGAATGTTTGATCCAATCGAAGAAGCGATCTATGAACTCATGCAGGGAAACGTTGTGATTGTTTGTGACGATGAGGACCGCGAGAATGAAGGGGATTTCGTTGCGCTCGCTGAACGGGCTACACCAGAGGTCATCAACTTCATGGCCACACATGGCAGGGGACTGATCTGTGTGCCCATCGAAAAAGACCTGGCCGAGAAACTTGATTTGATGCCAATGGTTTCCCGCAATACCGATCCGCATGGTACAGCTTTTACTGTAAGTGTCGACCACAAGTTTTCAACGACAGGGATTTCTGCTTATGAACGTTCCGCAACCGTGCTGAGTATGCTTGATCCAGAATCAAAAGCGGCCGATTTCAAAAGGCCAGGCCATGTTTTCCCGCTAGTCGCCAAAGGCGGAGGAGTGCTCAGGCGCGCCGGGCACACCGAAGCAGCGGTCGACCTCGCGAAAATGTGCGGTGCCAAGCCTGCAGGTGTCATATGTGAAATCATGAATGAGGATGGAACAATGGCAAGAGTCCCTGAGCTCAGGAAAATCGCCGACCAATTCGAACTGAAAATGATCACGATCAAGGATTTGATCCAGTATCGAAACCGTAAGGACAAATTGGTGAAGCGGGAGGTCGAGATCAATCTGCCGACTGAATTCGGGGTGTTCAAAGCAATCGGCTATTCAAATGTCGTTGACGATAAGGAACATATCGCTCTTGTTAAAGGGGAACTAGACTCGGAGGAACCGGTGCTTGTCCGTGTGCACTCAGAATGCCTCACAGGAGATGTGTTTGGCTCGTTCCGATGCGACTGCGGTCCGCAGCTACACGCAGCCTTGACCCAAATCAACAAAGAGGGGCGGGGAGTCCTTCTATACATGCGCCAGGAGGGCCGGGGCATCGGTCTGATGAACAAGCTTCGGGCCTACAAGCTTCAGGAGGAGGGCTATGATACCGTTGAGGCGAATGAAAAGCTCGGGTTCGGGGCAGATTTGAGGGAATATGGCATCGGGGCGCAGATCCTGAGGGATCTCGGAATCAGGAAGATGAGACTGCTTACGAATAACCCGCGGAAGATCAAAGGGCTGAAGGGATACGAGCTTGAAGTCGTGGACCGCGTACCGATCCAAATGGAAACAAAGGCTGAAAATGAGCACTATTTAAAGACGAAGCGCAGTAAATTAGGGCACTTATTGAAATTCTAGGCTGAGATTAATGACCAGGGTTAATCTTTAAATCTGTTGGTTGGAGCAGAAGGCATGAAGATTAAGGCGGAAGTAGGGGCAGGGGTGCCCCCTGAGGCGCCCCGGCGGCAAGCCCGCAGAAAGCGAAGTACCTGGAACGGAAATCTACAGTCAAATGTAACGTAGCTAAATTTAAAGGAGGAATTCAGGATGAACAAGGTATATGAAGGGAATTTGGTAGGGACAGGACTGAAAGTCGGCATTGTTGTAGGCCGATTCAATGAATTCATCACGAGCAAGCTATTGGGCGGAGCGGAGGACGCACTGAAAAGGCATGGAGTCGAAGAAGAAAATGTAGAGGTTGCCTGGGTACCAGGGGCATTTGAAATCCCGCTGATCGCACAGAAAATGGCTAATAGCGGAAAATACGATGCCGTCATCACCCTTGGCACCGTGATTCGCGGCTCGACCCCCCATTTCGATTATGTTTGCAACGAAGCGGCAAAGGGTGTTTCGGGTGCAGCCTTAAACAGCGGGGTACCGGTCATTTTTGGCGTGCTGACGACAGACACGATTGAACAGGCAATCGAACGTGCTGGAACCAAAGCAGGCAACAAAGGCTGGGAAGCAGCAGCTGCTGCGATCGAAATGGCAAACCTTGTCAGAAATATCGGGATGTAACCATGATGCAGGCGATTTCGCCTGCATCATTCATTTTTTAAAATCCTCGCCGCAGTTTGTTAATAATTTGTTCATAAATTCTGGATAAAATGAAAGCATGTAAGCAGATTGTTTATATTCAGGAGGTATGAACATGAATGAATACGATGAGCGTTCCCGGCACCAGGGAGCCGAGCGTGCGAGGAAGCCAAATAAACTCAAAAGCTTCGTTTCAACAATCACGGCCGGAATGATTGGTTCTGCCATTACTCTAGCGGCTGTAAGCTACGCTGACTTTGGCGGGAGCAAGCAGCTACAATCACAAACAGCAGCCGAAATGTCTGCCGGATCCTCCAAGCTTGCTGTTTCGCCAGCTTCGGCAAAAAACAGCCAGGGATCGATTGCAGATATCATCGAGAAATCATCAAAATCAATTGTCGGCATCACCAATTACCAGCAAGAGCGCAATCCTTTTCCCAGGGAACAGGACAATGAGGAAAGCGGTTCAGGATCTGGAGTCATTTTTAAAAAAACGGGAAATGATGCATATATTGTTACGAACAACCATGTAATTGAAGGGGCTTCAAAAGTTGAAGTATCGTTATCCAGTGGAGAAAAAATGGAAGCAGAGGTTATTGGTACAGATGCTTTGACTGATCTTGCCGTCCTCAAAATTGATGCAAAACATGTTGAAAATGTAATTGAATTCGGTGATTCCAGCAGTTTGCGTCCTGGCGACCAGGTTCTGGCAATTGGAAATCCGCTAGGACTTGATTTGTCCCGGACTGTGACCCAGGGAATCGTGAGCGCGGTTGACCGATCGATTCCGGTTTCTACATCAGCAGGCGAGTGGGAAATGAATGTCATCCAGACGGACGCTGCTATCAATCCTGGTAATAGCGGCGGGGCGCTGATCAACACAGCGGGACAGGTAATCGGCATCAACAGCCTGAAGATTGCCCAAAATGGTGTCGAAGGGCTCGGGTTTGCGATTCCTAGCGAGGATGTCCTCCCGATTGTCACCTTGCTGATAGAAAAAGGAAAAGTTGAGCGCCCATATTTAGGCGTGAGTCTTGCGGATCTCGGACAAATACCGGATATGTACCTTGAGAACCTACCTGAAGAAGTCGAGTCTGGTACTATGATTACTTCAGTGGCACCAGGTTCTGCAGCCTCGAAAGCAGGATTGCAGGAAAAAGACGTCATAGTGGCCATTGATGGAGAAAAGGTTGAGGATTCAAGTGATTTAAGAAGATATATGTATAAAGAATTGAAGACCGGTGATCAAGCAGAACTGGAAATATACAAAAATGGCGAAAAAAAGAAAGTACAAGTGACACTTAGAGCGAATACAGGTTGGTAATTTTCCATTAGATTCATGTATGTCATCAGGATACTCAATCAACTGCCCACCTGTGTGTTTTAAAGGAATCCCCCGGGGCGATCCGCACCGGAATCCTGCTGATTTTCCTGATTCAAAAGAAAGATTTCCCCAAACTCCTGCAGAATGCGGGAGTTTTTTAATTTGAGATTTTTAGCTTGCGTACGGATTTTCCTATAGGTTAAAATGTTGACCATAAGAAACTTTTTGAAGCTGGCGCATATAGTATTAAAAAATTAAAGGGGTTCTTCACCCAAAAAGTTGCCTTAGGCAAACATTATAGAGTATGGACAAAACTCGAGAGAGGGAGTAAAGACATCATGGAGGAAATTTTACTAGCATTTGGGTTAACCTTGTTCGCTGGCTTGGCGACAGGGATTGGCAGCGTATTGGCTTTCTTCACATCCACTACGAATACGAAATTCCTGTCTGTTTCGCTTGGTTTTTCGGCTGGAGTCATGATTTATGTATCGATGATCGAGATTTTCGTGAAAGCGAAGGATTCACTTGTTTCGGCATTGGGCGTGCAAGGGGGGAACTGGGCGACAGTTGGCGGTTTCTTTGGTGGGATCATATTGATTGCCCTGATTGACAAGTTCATTCCAAAGCAAGGGAATCCTCACGAACTGAAAAAGGTGGAGGACATGAACAAGCCGACGCCTGCAGCCAAGGACCCTTCACTGTTGAAGATGGGTACCTTTACAGCTCTTGCGATTGGAATCCACAACTTTCCTGAAGGGATTGCGACTTTTACATCCGCAATCCAGGATCCAGCATTGGGAATTGCCATTGCAGTCGCCATTGCGATTCATAATATACCTGAGGGAATCGCTGTCTCGGTACCGGTTTATTTCGCAACAGGAGATAAGAAAAGAGCGTTCAAACTTTCTTTTCTGTCTGGGTTATCCGAACCAATTGGCGCGCTTGTGGCATACTTGTTCCTGATGCCATTCCTCAATGACATCATGTTCGGTGTGATATTCGCTGCAGTAGCGGGCATCATGGTTTTCATCTCGCTTGATGAATTGCTGCCTGCCGCCAAGAAATTCGATGAAGCCCATCTTTCCATATATGGGCTTGTTGCCGGGATGGCAGTCATGGCAGTCAGTTTGCTGTTGTTCATTTCTTAAAGACCAAGGGTGCCCAGAAAGAATGGGTACCCTTTTTCGTTCTTTTGGAATTGGGAAATTTCAAAAACAGGCTATTACGCATATGACATGTTTTTACTTATGCCTTTTTTACTGATTCATAAGACTTAAAAATGAATAGTTTAGCATATTGTTCTTATCTGAAAATTTTAAATATAATGGAAATGCAACTTGTCAAAACATGTAGAAAGTAATCGAACAAAGGAGTGGTTGGATGAAGAAAAGAAAAGCAGCAGGTGCCGCATTACTGAGTCTGGCATTGGGTTTATCGATGTTCACTGCGGGTGTTTTCGGGCAGGAGCCAGACGGGCAGGATTCCTATCGGGTCTTGATCCAGGGCCCGGCAGCGGAAAAGTCAAAGGCAAAGGAACAATATGGAGAAAGATGGAACTTCGGTGAGAAAGGCTTTTCCACTACAGTCAATGTCAAACAATACCAGGCGCTGCTGAAAAACAAGAATCTTAAAATCGAGTTGGTACCTGAAGTAAAAGTCAAGGCGAAGCCGGGATCTGGTGCCCAGGCTGCTCCAACCGACAGGACTCCATGGGGAATGGAGGCAATCTATAATGATAGCAGCATCCAATCCACATCAGGCGGAAATGGGATCAAAGTTGCTGTTCTTGATACAGGGGTGAATATCAACCACTCTGATTTAACAGGGAGTGCTGAACAATGCAAGGACTTCACTAATCGACGGACCCCACTAGTAGAAGGCTCATGCACTGATAAAAACGGCCATGGCACACATGTTGCCGGTACTGTCCTGGCACATGGCGGGGCATCCGGACAGGGGATTTACGGAGTAGCTCCAGAAGCCGATTTATGGGCATATAAAGTATTGAATGACCAGGGATCAGGTTATTCGGATGACATTGCCGGCGCAATCGAGCATGCTGCTGACGAAGCCGCACGCACTGGTTCGAAAGTGGTTATTTCCATGTCGCTCGGTTCAAGCGGCAAGAATACGTTGATTGCTGACGCAGTCGATTATGCTTATGGAAAAGGTACACTTGTTGTTGCGGCTGCCGGGAATAGCGGACCTGGAGACAATACGATCGGTTACCCAGGAGCGCTTGTCAACGCAGTTGCGGTAGCGGCTCTGGAAAATGTCCAGGAAAACGGTACTTACCGTGTCGCTGATTTCTCCTCACGAGGAAACCCGGCGACTGATGGGGACTTTGTCATCCAGGAACGCGATGTCGAGGTATCCGCGCCTGGAAGGGCAATCGAATCAACATGGCATGACGGATCCTACAATACGATCAGTGGCACATCAATGGCAACGCCTCACGTTTCTGGACTTGCCGCAAAGATTTGGGCAGCAAGCCCGAATCTGTCAAATGCCCAGCTGCGCGCTGAGCTGCAAAACCGCGCGAAAGCAAATGACATCCTTGGAGGAACGGGTTCATCCGCTGGTGATGACTATGCATCAGGATTCGGATTCCCACGGGTGAAGTAAAAAATAGCCGCTTGATTTCCAGAAATCAAGCGGCTATTCTTATAGGCTTTTCGAATAAAAATTCTCAGTGAAAAATGGCTGGCCATTTTCACCGAAAGCGACTCCGACTCCCAGCAGTTCATATTCGGTCTTAAGGATGTTTTCCCGGTGGCCTAGTGAATTCATGAGGCCTTCATGCGCGAAAATGCTGCTGAATTGCCCGTATGCCAGGTTTTCTCCAGCAATCTTGAAAGCGATCCCATCCTCTGCCATCCTCTCAAAAGGTGATTCTCCCTCACGGTTCGTATGGCTGAAGTATTGATGGTCGGCCATATCCTTGCTGTGCTTCCGTGCAGTCACTTTGACTGCGTCGTCCCATTTCAAGACCGCGAGTCCATGATTGACCCGGGACGCATTCGTTATATCGAATAGCTGGTGTTCAAACCCTTCTTTCAAAACTTTTGTACCTTCTGCGTAAAAACCAGGTTTGTTTTCCTCCAATTGTTTGCTGACCAGCTGGATGGCCGTCACCTGATAGTCATTGTGTTTATCGTAGAAGATTGTCACATAGCTTCCATCGAGCTGATAAACATCATAATCCCGTTCTTCTGGAAGCTGATAACGAACCATCCCTTTCACGATTTCTGTCAGAGGCTCGCCTAATTGCTCGCGTATTCTTTCCTTTTTGCTTCCAAACTCGACTTCGTTCTTCGCAGCTATTAAATCCTGGTTCGTATATAGCCCATCTACCTTTTGCTCTTCGTCATAGGACACCATCACGAAGTTTTGATAGTTTTCATGGTAGGCGTTCCATTTTGTCCCATAGTCGTTAATAGAGATGCGCTGCGGCTGACCGAGCTGTTTTTCAACAGCTGCTTTCCCCTCCCCTATTTCAATATTATGGATGGAAAAAGTTTGTTCTTCAGGGGCTGTAAGCTCAGGCTTCTCAACAATCGGGATTTCCGCCTTCCCCTCGTTTGCCAGCTTCTCTTTTACAGAATCAAGCTGTCCAATAAAATAGGCTATTCCACTGTTGACTGTTTTGATCGCTTCGGAAAGTTCCGGATGCTCTTTGAATGAATCAATTTCGGTCCTGAACCCATCGGCCGATTGCTGCTCAGATAAAATTGGCCAGGAAAAGTATAGCAGGCTGGCAATGAAGATCAATGAAAGTATATTTTTCAATGGTATTTTTCACCTTCTTGATAGGAAAATAGACTCTTTCTATCAATATACCCACTATTTTAGAAATGAAAAAGCATTGAAGCTTTGATCGATTATTTTTTCAATTATCAGACCTTTATTGACGCTCAGCAAAGTTGTTTGTTACGATTTCTCTAGTGTATACGGGATGGAGGAGATATTGATGAAATCTTATTCGTTTGAACCGGGAGCGGAGTTTGCTTCTATGCTTGACCGGCAGGATGTCCTTGCCAGTTTCCGGGACGAATTTTACTTAAAACAAGGATCAATCTACCTTGACGGCAACTCCCTCGGTTTGCTGTCCAAAAGGGCCGAGGCAACCGTTCGCGAATCGCTTGAAGATTGGAAGGAGCATGGCATCGACGGCTGGATGGAGGGGAACAACCCCTGGTATGGGTTTTCTGAAAAATTGGGCGGGATGACCGCTCCTCTGGTTGGGGCTCTTCCTGAGGAGGTCATTGTAAGCGGATCCACAACGGTCAATCTCCATCAGCTAGTCGCGACTTTTTACAAGCCTGAAGGGAGACGGAAGAAAATCCTTGCTGATGAATTGAATTTTCCATCCGATATTTACGCGCTCCAAAGCCAGCTGCGCAACCATGGGTATGATCCGGAAACCCACTTGATCCGGGTGGAAAGCAGGGACGGCCGATTCCTGGATGAAGATGATTTGATTGCTGCTATGACAGATGAGATAGCCTTGGCAATACTTCCGACAGTACTATACAGGAGCGGTCAAATCCTGGATATCGAAAAGCTGACAAAGGCGGCCCACGACCGCGGCATATTGATTGGATTCGATGCATGCCATTCGATTGGCGCCATTCCGCATGCATTCTCGAAATGGAATGTTGACTTTGCCTTTTGGTGCAATTATAAGTACCTGAACGGCGGACCGGGAGCGGCTGCAGGATTGTATGTGAATTCCAGACATTTCGGTACGGCCCCGGGGCTTGCTGGCTGGTTTGGGTCACGCAAGGATAAGCAGTTTGATATGGAGCACACGATGACCCAGGCCGAAACAGCTGGTGCCTATCAAATCGGGACTCCGCACATTCTGAGTCTGGCTCCTCTGCTCGGGTCGCTGGAAATGTTCGCCGAAGCCGGGATTGAAAACATCCGTGAAAAATCCCTGCGAATTACCCGCTATTTGATCGATTTGATCCAGCATGAGCTTGGTGACGCTGGATTTGGGCTAGGCAGTCCCACGGAGGATTACAGAAGGGGAGGACATGTGAGCCTGGAGCATCCGGAAGCGGTCCGGATTTGCAAGGCCCTTAAAGAAAGGGGCATCGTTCCTGATTTTCGCGCCCCAAACATCATCCGCCTTGCGCCAGTAGCGCTCTACACTTCTTATGTGGATGCCTGGAATGCGGTGAGGATCCTGAAGGAAATCATGGAAGAGAAATTATACGAAAAATACAGCAATGAGCGAGAAGTGATTGCGTAAGGGGGGATCCTGGATGAAAAAGGAGCATGAAGACCGGCCTATTTCAGCGAAGGAACTGCATACAGACGGAGGAACAGAATCAAATATCCATACCGATTTCGAAAAGGAAATGTCATATGGCAGTTATCTTCGGCTCGACCAAATCCTGGCGAGTCAGCAGCGCATTTCCAACCACCACGATGAGATGCTGTTCATCATCATTCACCAGGCAAGCGAGCTATGGATGAAACTGATTTTACATGAGGTTGGCGCGGCGATTGATTGCATCAAGCAAAACATGCTTGAGCCATCCTTCAAAATGTTATCGAGGGTTTCAAGAATCCAGCAGCAATTGATCCAGTCATGGAATATCCTGTCGACCCTTACACCGGCAGAGTATATGGAATTCCGCGACAAGCTTGGCCATTCATCAGGCTTCCAATCATACCAGAACCGCCTGATTGAATTTGCTTTTGGACAAAAGAGCGAGCATGTTCTATCGGTGTATAAGCATGATGAACCGCTCCATAAAAGGCTGCATGAAGCTTTGCGTGAACAAAGCATTTATGATGCCGCCATTGGTGCGCTGTCGATGCGCGGCTTGCCGGTTGACAAAGAGATGCTCGAACGCGACTGGTCGAAACCGTACGAACTAAATGAAAGCGTCGAAGAAGCTTGGCTGAAGGTTTATCGGAATGTCGACCATTATTGGGATTTATATGAGCTTGCGGAGAAGTTGGTCGATATCGGCAGCCAGCAGCAGTATTGGCGTTTCAACCATATGAGTACAGTCGAAAGGATCATTGGGCATAAAACAGGGACGGGAGGTTCTTCCGGTGTCACCTACTTGAAAAAAGTCGTTGACCATCGATTTTTCCCGGAGCTTTGGAGCCTGAGGACGAAATTGTAAAAATATTGATAGAGGGAGGAACATGATGAGCAATTGGATTGATGTGTCACAAGTCCTTGAGGATAAAATTCCAGTGTGGCCCGGAGATACACCTTTTCGCTATAAAATCAGCTGGGGCATGGAGGAAAGCGGATCTGTCAATGTCGGACAGGTGACAATGAGCACGCATACAGGCACACATATTGATGCCCCTTTCCACTTTGATCATGAAGGGAAAAAGGTGATCGACCTAGATATCAACCTGTATATTGGCCCGGCAAGGGTCGTGCAATTGCCTGAGCTTGAAAGCATTGGAGCAAGGCACTTGGAAAGTTTTGATTTGAGGGGTGTAAAACGGCTTTTGCTCAAAACCGGTGCATGGAAGGATCGTGCAGCTTTCCCGGCATCCATCCCCTATATTGAACCCGGGTTGGCTGCTTTCCTTGCCGAGCGGGGAGTCCGGCTGTTGGGGCTGGATTTGCCGTCAGTCGACCCAATCGACAGCAAAGAGTTAAGCGCGCACCATGAATTGAACCGGAACGGCATCCATATCCTTGAGGGGTTGGTACTCGACCGGATTGACGGGGGAGAGTACGAACTGTCCGCACTTCCGCTGCCATTTCGAGAAGCGGACGGTAGTCCGGTCAGGGCAGTCCTCAGGAAAATGGAATAGGAAGGGGCTGTCCCAAACGTATAGTTTTTTGGGACAGCGTCTGTTTTTTTTTGATGCTGCTAATCTCAGCGGAAATTCCTTTATAGTGGTATTCACCATTCCATTTTGACTACACTTGAAAATTAAAAGGGAAAGGATCAGTAAAAGGAATTAAATGGAAGTCTCCCTTCATTCCCCTATTTACAATTATAGATCCTTTTAGCGGAATCGAATCTACTATTTTATGTTCATTTGCTCCTTCCAAATTCGCTCTATAATCACTTCATTTCCTATTAAAGATAATTGAAAAACATCAGGATTACTAAGGCTTTTCCAACACCCAAAGCCAAATTCGCTTTTGAAATTCTTTAACAGTAGCGACATGATATTTCCGTGAGTAACAATCAATGTGCTTTCCGTTTCACTTTTAAAAACTTCATCCACCACACTTACGATCCGGTTCATTGCTTCTAGACTTGATTCTCCCCCTTCAAATTTTAACTCTTCATCATTAAATGTTTCCTTAAGCTTTTCATACCAGTCGGGTAAATCTGTTGTAGAAAGGATGCGTTCAGACAAACGGTCATCTATTTCGATTTTTATGTTTGTTTTCCGGCTTAAAGGTTCCACTGATTGAATCGCACGTAAAAATGGACTTGAAACGATTCTGTCAATTTTTTTATCGGAGAAAAATTCAGCTAAAAATTCAGCTTGTTTTTCTCCTTGTTCTGTTAGTTGCGCTTCAGCAGCTTGTCCCCTTGCTTCACAATGTCTAACCACATACATCTTCTTTGTCATGCAAGCCCCTCCCAATTAACTGTTATGTATGAAATTTCTACTATTGTCATTCATTTTCCTTCTTAAGCTCTCCTGCACCACCAACCGAAAATCATTTTACATAGCCTCTATATAAAAAGATTAGGAGCAAGAAGATTCAGTGAAATCGCCAATGATGGGATCGACGGAATCGACGGAATCATCGTACATCCATTGGAGCAAGTGGGCTTGCAAACCTTTTCTTCCCAAGGCATGTTATTCGCTGGGGCGAATTTGTCGGAAAGTTTGTTATGGATGTCATTGACCATACTGGTCAACGGAGAGTAGAATGAAATTGACCAAAGCAGTCAATGAATTAAGCCTTATTCAAGGAGGGTATGATGTCTTCGAAATTTCTTAACTTGAATCCCGAAAAACAAGAAAGAATCCTGAACGCAGCAATGCAGGAGTTTGCGCAGAAAGGGTACGCAAATGCCTCTACAAATGAAATTGTCAAGCAAGCGGGCATCTCAAAAGGCCTACTGTTCCACTACTTTAAAAATAAAAAGCAATTATATTTGTTCCTATTTAACCATTTTGTCGAAGTGCTGATGGAGGAATTTTTCGAAGAAATGGACTTCAGTGAGCGTGATATATTCGAAAGACTGAAGAACATCATGATTTTAAAAACCAGGGTCACAACCAAATATCCTGAAGTTTTCAATTTCATGATGTCCGCGCACCTTGAGCAAGCAGCCGATATCAAAGACGAATTGGATAATAGCACCGCTGAAATGCTGCAGTCCAGCTACAGCAGGATCTTCGAAAATATCGATGTTTCAAGGTTCCGCGAAGGAATCGACCTCCCAAGAACCTTCAATATCATCATGTGGACCCTGGAAGGCTTCAGCAATCAAGCCATTGAAAAGGCAAAACAGCTCAAAAATGGAAGATGGGACTTTGATGAAGCTTTTAAAGAAGCAGAAATCTATGTCGAAATGCTGAAGGACTCTTTTTATAAGGAATAGCATCTCTTGCATTAGCAGAGCTGCTTTCAAATGTCCGAATGTCCTGCGGCAGGCTCTATAAGGTAACATAATCCATTTTCGAAATGGAGAACAGACGGCAGCTGCCTGGATAATGTGAAAGAGCGAGTTACAGCTTCAATAAAAGGATTCAACAATTAAAAAAGTGAATACGTGGGAGGGTCTGGCATGAACGTGATTGAGATTAGCAAACTAACAAAAATGTACGGCAAGGAAAGGGGGATTGAGGATGTCAGTTTCGATGTCGAAGAGGGAGAGATTTTTGGTTTCATAGGGCCGAACGGGGCTGGGAAATCGACGACGATCCGGACCTTGCTGTCGCTCATCTATCCGACGAGCGGAAGCGCAAGGATTTTCGGAAAGGACATCATTACGGCGGCTCCTGAAATCAAAAAGGATATTGGTTATCTTCCTTCAGAAGTTTTCTACTATGACAATATGAAAGTCATCGATCTACTAAAGTATTCCGCGAGCTTTTACAAAAAAGACTGCATGAGGCGGATCAAGGAACTGTCTGAGATCATGGAGCTAGATCTGAACAAAAAAATCGAGGACCTGTCACTTGGAAATAAAAAGAAGGTGGGGATTGTCCAGGGGCTGCTGCATGAACCGAAGCTGATCATCCTTGATGAACCGACGAGCGGCCTTGACCCGCTGATGCAGCAAAAATTCTTTGACCTGCTTGAAAAGGAGAACAAAAAGGGGGCAACCATCCTGTTCTCCTCGCATATCCTCAGCGAAGTCCAAAGGCTCTGCGACAGAGTGGCAATCATCAAGAATGGCAGGATTGTCACAGTCGAAAAAATCAGCACGCTCAAGGAAAACACCCATAAAAAATTCAAACTTGAAACCGTTTCGGATGTTTTGCCAGACCACTTCGCCATCAATGGGGTGACCCAATTCAAGAAAGACGGCAGGGCGATCAGCTTTCTATTCAGGGGCAACATCAACTCCATCATGAAAAAAATCGCGGAAATCGAAATCGGGAATTTGTGGGTCGAGGAGCCGGACCTTGAGGAGATTTTCTTGCACTACTATGAAAGGGAGGAGTAGCGGTGAATATCTTCCTTCATGAATTGAAGACCTATCGCAAGCCCACTTTGATCTGGACAGTCTCGATGGTCGGTTTGATGATCCTGTTCATGTCGATGTTCCCTTCTTTTTCAAAGGACGCAGAGGAATTCCAGAAGCTCCTGGAAGGCTTCCCGGCTGAGCTGAGGAAGGCCATCGGCCTATCGATCGACAGCATCGCAACGCTGCTTGGATTTTACTCATACGTTTTTTTATATGTAAAATTGACGGGTGCAATCCAGGCGATGAATCTTGGAATTTCGATTCTCTCCAGGGAGGCAAGGGAAAAGACAGCTGATTTCCTGCTGACAAAACCTGTTACAAGAACACAGGTCATCACGGCAAAGCTGAGTGCGGCCATCGTTTCGCTAATCGTTACAAACATTGTATTCATTGCCGCGACGATGGGGATGGCTGCTGCTTTAGCGGATGAAGATTTTAGCCGGAAAGCTATATTCATGGTGGCAATCACCTTGTTTTTCATCCAACTGATGTTCCTCGCCATCGGGTTGCTCATCTCTGTCGCGGTTCCAAGAATCAAGTCAGTCGTTTCGATCTCACTTGGCACGGTGTTCGGTTTTTTCATGCTCGGGATGATCAGTTCGACGACAGGAGATACAGCCCTAAGGTACGTGACCCCATTCAACTATTTTGATTCAGCCTCCATTGTGAAAAGCAATAGCTATGAGGGCTCGTTCTTGATTACGGCTATCTTTTTTACCATCGCCGCTGTCGGGGCAAGTTACTATCTTTATATTAATAAAGATGTTCATTCCGTATAGGAGGGAGGCGGGTACATGAATATTTTCCGCAGAGAAATGAAGGCTAACAGAAAGGCGCTGATCATCTGGACCATTGGCATCATTTTCATGGTCGCTTCAGGCATGGGAAAATACGCAAGCCTTGAGAGCACCGGACAATCAATGAATGCGCTGATGGCTGACATGCCGAAATCGATGCAGGCGATCATGGGAACGGGTTCTTTTGACCTGTCCGATCCAATCGGTTATTATGGAGTGCTGTACTTGTATCTTGCGGTGATGGCAGCCATCCATGCGGCTATGCTAGGCGCCAATATCATTGCAAAGGAAGAGCGGGATAAAACGGTTGAGTTCCTGCTTGTGAAGCCAGTTTCACGAAAAAGCATGATCACGTCAAAGCTTGCAGCTTCCTTGGTAAATATCATCTTTTTTAATCTTGTGACCTATATGTCATCCATCATGATGGTCCGGAAATATGCCAAGGGTGCTTCGGTTTCGGAAGATATATCCCTATTGATGCTTGGGATGTTCGTCCTCCAGCTCATTTTTCTTTTGGTTGGGTCATCGGTTGCTTCGATTTATAAAAATCCCAGGAAAGCAGCGGGATTATCAACAGGCCTGCTGTTACTCTCATTCGTCCTTTCGATTGCCATTGACATGAATGGGAAACTGGAGGGACTGAAGTTTTTCACTCCTTTCAAATATTACGATGCAAAAGAAACCCTGAGGGAAGGGGCACTCGATTCCTTGTATTTGAGTCTGTCCGCTGCCATTATCATCGCGCTTCTCCTTGCGACGTATATTTTTTACCAGAAAAGAGATATGAATGTTTAAAATCCCGGGTGCCCCGGGATTTTTTCACAAAATCGATCGATTCCTGCCGTATAAAATCCTCCATGCATGATATAGTTAAAATATGTTAAAAACTTCACATATATCAGTGTGCACAAATGCGATAATTTTAAAAAAGTGGAACAGGTGAGCGGAATGGAGAAGAAACAAGTTATCATTATCGGCGGAGGGATCACGGGCCTCGCCGCAGCGTACTATCTGCAAAAGGAAGCCCGTGAAAATGCTTTGCCCATTCAGGTGAAATTGATGGAAGCTAGTGACCGTCTCGGCGGGGTGATCAGTACGGAGAAGCGGGATGGATTTGTGATTGAACGCGGCCCCGACTCGATTATCGCCAGGAAGAAAAGCGCCACAAGATTAATAGAAGAAGTGGGCCTTAAGGATAAAGTCATTTCCAATACAGCAGGAAAATCATATATCTTCGCAAGAGGCAGGCTGCAAACGATGCCGGAAGGTTCCTTCATGGGCATCCCTACGAAGGTGACGCCGTTTGCGGTGTCAGGCCTGTTTTCGCCTATTGGGAAACTTCGGGCAGCGGGAGATTTCATATTGCCAAAAGGCAAAGCGCAGTCAGACCAGTCCCTTGGCGGATTTTTCCGCAGAAGGCTGGGCAATGAAGTTGTTGATAACCTGATTGAACCTTTATTATCAGGCATCTACGCCGGCGATATCGATGAACTCAGCCTGATGGCCCTGTTCCCGAACTTCTATGAAATGGAACAGAAGCACCGGAGTCTTGTAGCAGGGCTGAACCGTACGATGCCAAAGCCGACAAAGCCAGCTAAAAAGACACCATCAAAAAAAGGGATGTTCATTTCATTGTCGACAGGATTGGAGGAATTGGTCCAGCAAGTTGAAAAGCGCCTTGAACCTGACACAGTCTATAAAAATACCGCGGTAGAGAAGGTGGAAAAGGCCGATAGCGGATATCGTGTATTCCTTTCAGGAGGAGGATATGAAAGGGCCGACAGTGTCGTGATTGCGGCAGACCATTTCCATGCCCAGCAAATGCTCTCGGAATATCCGTTCATGGATGTCTTTAAGGATATGCCATCCAATTCAGTTGCGAATGTGGCGATGGCATTCCCGAAATCAGCGATTGAAAAGGACATTGATGGCACAGGCTTCCTTGTTTCGAGGAACAGTGATTTCAGGATCACCGCCTGTACATGGACACACAAAAAATGGCCAGGGACGACCCCGGATAATATGGCCTTGCTTCGCTGCTATGTCGGCAAGCCGGACGACCAGGACGTAGTGGACTTATCCGATGAAGAGATAGTGGAAATCGTTCTAAGGGATTTGAACAAGACGATGAACATTACGGAAAAGCCTGCATTCCATCTAGTCACAAGATGGAAAAAAGCAATGCCCCAATATACTGTCGGCCATTTGGAACGAATCGCGACGGTGAAGGAAGCGCTCAAAAAAGAGCTTCCGGGTGTCTACCTCGCTGGCGGGTCATTTGAGGGAGTCGGCATCCCGGGTTGTATAGACCAGGCGGAAGCCGCAGTGAAAAAAGTACTGGACTATATTGGCGCATAAAAGCAAACCGCTGCCAAAGACGGCAGCGGTTTAAAATATTTATTAAGCAAAAAAATGATTTGTAAAATATATCAATGTTTCCCTAGCTTATTTTTTTGTGATTTTCGATGGATTGTTGATTTTATAAGCAACAGGATCGTTCATAAGCATGGATTCATCCTCGACGTCCTTGCCCTTAGGCAGGCTCTTTTTGATGATTTTGCCGTCGAATTCGAGCTGATCCCCAGGTTCCAGTTCGTGCTTTTTCAGTGTCTTGCTATGCGATCCCCATGCAAGGCCGACTTCCACCGGTTCCTCCAATGCAATCCGGACATCTTCAAACACAACCACTTCATCATTCATCTCATTGAAATGATTCCAGCTTAGGGCGAATTGTTTGACGGTCGCCGAAAAATGAACCTTTTCCTCTGGAAGTACAAGTTTTTTCGGCTTTTCCTTTTTATCTCTGGCCTGCTTTCCAGCTTTAGGATTTGTAGCAGGGGCAGGTACAGGAACTGGCTTAGGGGCTGTTTCCTTCACTGTTCCATCGTTCCGTTGAGTTTCCTTTTCATTCTTGGGAGCGAGTTCCTTGCTGAAGCTTGAAGACTGCATCTCTTTAAGATAGGCAGGGTGAATGCATGTAAGGTTCCCATCCGGGAACTCAATAACAAGCGTGTTGTACTCTCCGGTCATTCCGAACGCTTCATACCCTCTTATCGTCACGCGGGACTGCTGGTTCCTGTCTTTGAACCAGAATTCCCTTTTTGCGCTAAGTCCCCATTCCTTCACTTTATCAAGATAGTGCGCCTCATTTTCAAATCGTTCATATTCCCCCTTGGGAGGGAGATATTGTGTTGAATCAGCCATATTCCTACTTCCTTTCAAATCCAATTTTACAGGCTGGCAAAAAGAAAAAAGTTTGTTCTTATCTTGTCGACCAAAGAAAGACTACGTTTCCAATATAAATCAATGGGCTAAGGAAGATGAAGAACACGAGAAGCCAGCCGGCTCCTTCCCCCTTCCAGCCAAAGAAGCTGGTCCCAAACCATAGGAGCAAGGCGATTCCGGCTCCTTGAAGGATCAGCATGAAGAGCGCTTTCAGGAGTTGCCAGCCCAGCCCTTTTTTCTTCTTTAAGAATCTTAACACGACTTCCCCCCTTTTATAGCATGCCTTTTCATTTAATTCTATAGATGAAGTGTTTTTCCTTCAAAACTTTGTTGATCTTATTCCAACTTCGTTTTAATTAAGCTTCAATCGGGAACAGTAGAAAAGATACATAGTATTTCATATTTTCAACACCTTCATAGTGTTTAATGGTTATAGGATCTTTTTTCTTGGCTGTGTTAAAGACCAGTGTTATTTTTGAATGCCAGTTGGTTGGATTGGAAGGCACGCAGACTCCCCGGCACGCTCGCGGAAAACGGCCGACTAAAACCGCCGCGTCCTACGGCAAAGTCGGCACTAGGACTTCCTGTCGTTCGAATTGCCTGGAGTGTAAATCAACAATCAAAATTAACTTAGCCTTTTCTTAAGGATGGTTTCTAGCTAAGGATTGAGAGCTAACTAATTTGAATCGAACGTTAGGCAATACTCCGGGTAGCAGCGGTACTAAGGAAGCCCGCTTCACGCCGCATGGAAAGGGTAGAGCCTGGGGAGGGAGGGATCAACTGCTGACGATCGCGCAGCAATTTTTACGGAAGCAGCCTTACAAGCAAAAGACATGGATAAATGTGATTTAGTGAGCAAAAAATCAGAGGTGATGATATGTATAAAAAGCATGAACGGATGCTAGTCTGGCTCGCCTTTATCGTCGCTTTGATCTTAGGGTTGTCTTTTATTGGACGTATTTTTGCAGGATAGGAAAAGGGGAATGCAAAATGGGAAATGCAGAATCAGTTTTTTTCAGCCGTGTTTTGACGGAGTTGACTTTATCCTTCCATATTATTTATGCAACGATTGGTGTAGGGATCCCGCTGATGATCATGATTGCTCAATGGCTTGGCATCAAGAAGCAGGATGAACATTATATTTTGCTGGCGAGGAGATGGACACGCGGATTTGTGATCACGGTAGCCGTCGGCGTCGTTACCGGGACGGCAATCGGCCTTCAGCTTTCGCTGCTCTGGCCGAATTTCATGGAGTTAGCAGGGAATGTCATCGCCCTGCCGCTATTCATGGAAACGTTCGCTTTTTTCTTTGAAGCCATATTCCTCGGCATTTATTTATATACATGGGACCGATTCGAAAACCAGAAGAAACATTTACTGCTGCTCATTCCGGTTGCCATTGGCGCCTCGTTTTCAGCTGTATTCATTTCGATGGTGAATGCCTTTATGAATGCCCCGCAGGGGTTTGACATCGTTGATGGGCAGCTCGTGAACATCAGTCCTTTGCTTGCGATGTTCAACCCGGCGACACCGACAAAAGTAGCGCATGTCCTTTCCACAGCCTATATGACATCCGCCTTCATATTGGCATCGATCGGCGCTTATCGGCTCTTGAAGGGATCGAACCATGTCTACCATAAAAAGGCGCTTTTTTTAATGATGAAAATCGGCTTGATTTTTTCTGTCGCTTCAGCAGTGATTGGTGATTTTTCTGGAAAATACCTTGCGGAATACCAGCCAGAAAAGCTTGCCGCAGCCGAATGGCATTTTGAAACAGAAGGCGAAGCCCCTTTGATGCTATATGGTGTGCTCGACAACGGCGAAGTGAAATACGCACTGAAAATCCCTTATGCACTCAGCATCCTTGCCCACGGTACACCTAATGCCGAAGTGATAGGCTTGAACGAGTTTGCTGAAGATGAAATTCCGCCACTCTATATCCATTACTTGTTTGATACGATGGTTATGATCGGTATGTGGCTGACGGTATTGTCACTTATTTATATTTTAGGAGTGTGGAGGAAATGGTCATTTGTTTCGACTGGATGGTACCGCTGGCTGATTGTCCTTGGCGGGCCGCTGGCAGTGCTGGCCATCGAAATCGGCTGGTGGTTTGCTGAGGTTGGACGCCAGCCATGGGTCCTCCGTGGAATCATGCGGACGAAAGAAGCTGCGACCACAAGCGGGAATGTCGATACCATGCTCGTTATGTTCTCGGCTTTATACCTTGTTCTTGCCATTGGAAGTATTTACGTCCTCACAAGGATGTTCCGCAAGAACACCGTAGAACAAGAATTGTCCGACCGCCAGCTTGAAAAGGAAGGTGAAATGCGATGACACTTGAACTCGTTGGAATTACAGTCTTATGGCTATTTCTCTTTGGCTATGTCATCGTGGCTTCGATTGATTTTGGGGCAGGTTTCTTTAATGCGTACAGCTTGTTCCGAGGGAACCAGCATATTCTTACGCGGATCATCCAGCGCTATTTATCACCTGTTTGGGAGGTGACGAATGTCTTCCTTGTGTTTTTCTTCGTCGGCATCGTCGGCTTTTTTCCTAAAACAGCATATTATTACGGTACAGTCCTCCTTGTCCCGGTTAGCATTGCGCTCGTTTTGCTTGCCATCCGCGGGTCGTATTACGCGTTTACTACTTATGGAGGGCTTGAGCATAAACGATACACATACCTATACGGACTTTCCGGATTATTCATTCCAGCTTCTTTATCCATTGTGCTGACAATCTCGGAAGGCGGTTTTGTGACTGAAGGGTCATCAGGACTCGAATTGGATTATTGGGCGCTGTTCACCAGCCCGCTGACCTGGAGCATTGTTGTCCTCAGCCTCGCATCTGTCCTGTACATTTCAGCCGTCTTTCTAACCTGGTATGCTCATAAGGCACAGGATCAGCCAGCAACCGATTTGCTCAGGAAGTATGCTCTGTTCTGGTCAGTCCCTGCCATTATCAGCGCCACGGGAATCATCATCGAACTTAAGGGACATAATCCGGAGCATTACAGCAGGCTGGTCGATATATGGTGGCTCTTCGGGATTTCTTTCCTCCTCTTCGCGGGGACGGTTTACTTGCTCACGAAGCGACGGGCATATGGTGTGGCATTCGGACTGCTCGCTGGGCAGTTCATGATCGCCTTCTTTGCCTATGGCGGCTCCCACTACCCATATTTGCTCTATCCATATTTAACGATTTATGATGGTTTCACGAATGAGGCAATGGCGACTGCCCTCATTGTCGCTTTCATCGCCGGGCTGGGATTGCTGCTGCCTTCGCTATACCTTCTGCTCCGTTTGTTCTTGTTCAGCAAGGACTATGTAACCGGAAAAAGGAATGACCATGCCTAGGAGGGATAGGATATGACTAGTTTTTTAATTTCATACGCCCCGTTCATCGTGATCCTTGTCTCGATTGCTGCCTCATTTTGGCTAGCGGGGAACGATAAAGCGGCAAAGGAACAGGAATGATGTTCCTGGTGGGGCCAGCTTACGGATTGGTCGGCTTTTTGCATGGCTGATTATTGGCCAGGAGTTGGGCCAATCAAGGCTTGTACCAAAGCCCTATTGAAGAAATATTAAGCTTTAGCGATCATTAATGACCCGGAATCAACGCTCAGGGCAAGCATGCCCTGGGTATTTTTTTATGGTCAAGTCTCTCGCTGGAATTTCTCAGCTTTCCTCCCTGCTGAGCGATCCCTTATTCCCTGTCAGTTACATGTTCATTGAGCTGCCTGGTAGAGTCTCTTGTACAACAAAAATCTTTTATCCTTCCACCATCCACTATTCCTAAAGAATAGAGCGAGGCTCCATCTGCCTTGTTATCAGTAAGTCCCCGCCTAAAACAAGTACTCGTTTTCAAAATAGAATAGTGTTTTTCAAGATTTTAGGAGATATAATAAAGTTAGACTAAAACTTGTCCTTTATGAATATAGATAGTACATCGAGAAGGGAGGCTGCAAAAATGGTCCTTGATAGTGGATTGAAGACATTTGACTTTGAACAGCTCGTGGACAATTTAATGGATTCGATTCTTGTCATCAACAGTGATTTTCGCGTCGTGTATCTGAATAAAGCATGTATTCAGCTGCTTGGATTGTCTTCTGGGAAAATAGGATATAATGAAGTTTTCCAATATATCCATCCTGATTATCAGGAGAGCCATAGGAGACTCCTATGCAATATTATGGAAAACAAAGAAAAGACCGATCTTGTGGATCAAAAACTCGTCAGAAACGATGGGACCGTCATTGATGTGGAAGTATTGGCAACACCGTTTGCGTATGGGGATACAACGTTTGCGCAGGTCATCCTCCGCGACAATTCGCGCAGGGTCACGGCAGAAAAAATGCTAGGCCACAAAGAACGTCTTGCCTCATTGGGACAGATGTCTGCTGGGGTCGCGCACGAAATTAAAAATCCGCTTACAACAGTAAAAGGTTTTCTGCAATTATACAAAGAGGAACACGAACATGATTATTTAGATACGATGCAGATGGAACTGGAGAAGGCCTTGCATACGATCCATGAGCTTTTGCGGGTTTCAAAACCTGATTCCAGTGAGGAACTGAAGGTGCCGGTGTATTTGGCGAGGGAGCTTGAATCGCTTTTGGGCTTATTCCAGAATAAACAATATTCTGTTACGATAGAAACGGATATCAGGGATCACGATCAGTGTGTACTTGGAAAAAGGAACTTACTTCAGAAAGCCTTTTTCAATTTGATCAAGAACGCGCTTGAAGCATTGGGTGAAGAACGCGGCTTGGTACGAGTGGAGCATTATGCGATGGATTCAAATATTTTTGTGAAAATCAGCGATTCCGGAGTAGGAATTCCCGAGGACGAACTGAGCAAAGTTGGCACCCCATTCTATTCAACAAAAGCGGACGGAACGGGCCTAGGACTTACCCAGGTGTTCACAACGCTCCATGAACATAATGGCACCATGCATATAGACAGCAAAGAACGAATGGGAACAACGATTCTGGTGGTCCTGCCAAAGCATGCCGCTCTTTAATTGCCCATTTATGATCTATATAGATAGAAAAAGGACCCTCGATGGGTCCTTTTGTTTTAGCATAGTTTGCTCCATAGTTTTGTGGTTTCCACTTCCGAATTCTGTTCAATCAGGGAGTATGCCGCATTCACGATTGCCTGGGCGAGGTTTTCACCAGTTGCCCTGATATCATTGAATCCTGCCTCAACTTCCCCTCTCTTCGTAAACGTGTAGCCGAATTTCTCCAGTTTCTCCACAATCAGCATCGCATGGCCAAGGTTTTGCTCCGGCTGGAACTCTGAGTCATGGATGAAAACACCTTTCTCATAATCATACCATCTGTCCCATCTGTTCAGTTTCCATCCAAGGATCCTGCGGGCAACCGAATCTGTTTTACTCATACCATTACCACCTTCACAAAGTTATTATATAACAGTTTCTAATTATTTATTTATATTATATAACACAAACTGTGAAATACAATCTCTTTTTTAAAATTATTTCTCAGTTGACCTGATTCAATGGTGTACATCTGTAACTGCCGAATGAAAACTTCTATGAATGACTGATCGGTGCCAGCGTCCAGGTTGCGATCATTCCTTATGGCGGTTTTTTCATCTTTTGTCCACAAACAGGCCCCCTTTTCACTGAATCGCTACAAATGGCAGGCTTGCAGTTTGCTACACTTAAGAAAAAGGAGAGAAATGGATGAAAAGGCTGGGTGTATTGATCCTGATTTTATTTTTGACCGGATGCTCGGAAGAAGCGGTTAAAGAAAATACGAAAGACGCAAAGGCCAAAAGCGGCGATTATACTTCGGATACACTGGAGGGACAGGAAAAAAGCAGGGCAATTTTCCAAACGGTTTCAAGCGCAGAGGCAATCGAATTGATCGAATCGGGAAGCGTACAGATCATCGACGTGCGCAGCCCCGACGGATATGAAGAATCCCATATCCCGAATGCAAGAAATATCCCCCTTAAGGATTTGGAAACAAATAAAACGATTCTGGATAAAAACGAATCCTACCTTATAGTTTGCAAGGTAGGAAAGACATCTGAAATCGCGAGCAAGCTTCTGGCTGAAAAAGGCTATGAAAATATTTATAATCTGAGCAATGGAATGGATGGCTGGACAGGAGAAGTAGAGAATCAAGAATGAAATGCTGTAGATGGCCTGTCGAACCAATCATTAAAAGGAGGGTGTCCCAAAAGTATAAACTTTTGGGCACCCTCTTTATTTTTGAGACTGCTTGGAAAATAGTCCGTTGATTTC